>CAWDDL010000012.1:0-437304 GCA_963801125.1 uncultured Actinomycetota bacterium | reverse complement strand
CGCGGGGACGACTGCGGGTGTCGTGCAGCCTCGGGGTGGGCGCGGTCGACGCCGTGCTCGCCGCCGCGGTCCTGGACAGGGCGCTCGAGGCCGGAGCCGGTGTCCGGCTGGACCGCTGACGCCCACACACCCTCCGGGTCAATTGTGTGCGCCGTCAACATCCACGGTGCCGGGTTCGGTCCGTAGGTTCTCTGACCATGCAGACCAGCGCATCGCTCCCCGACCTCCGCGGCAGACGCGCTGTGGTCACCGGCGCTGCGAGCGGGATCGGTGCGGCCGTGGCTCGTAGGTTGGCTGCCCACGGAGCTGCCGTCGTGGTGTGCGACCGGGACGCCCACGGCGCGGCCGGTGTCGCCGAGGAGATCTCCGGCGATGTGTGGGTCGTCGATCTCGGCGAGACTGCGGCGCTGTCCGAGTTGAAGCTGGAGGCCGACATCCTGGTCAACAACGCGGGCATCCAGCATGTGGCACCACTCGAGGAGTTCCCCCCGGACCGGTTCGCGCTGATCCACCGCATCATGCTCGAGGCGCCGTTTCTGCTCACCCGCGCCTGCCTGCCCCACATGTATGCGCGCGGCTGGGGACGGGTGGTGAACGTCTCGAGCGCCCACGGCCTGCGCGCCAGCCCGTACAAGGCGGCATACGTCTCGGCCAAGCACGGTCTCGAAGGCCTGTCCAAGGTGATCGCCCTGGAGGGCGCGACGCACGGGGTGACCAGCAACTGCGTCAATCCCGGGTATGTGCGCACGCCCCTGGTGGAGAGGCAGATCGGTGACCAGGCGCGGGTGCACGGCCTGTCCGAGGACGAGGTCATCTCCGAGGTGATGTTGACCCAATCTGCCGTGAAACGGCTGGTCGAGCCGGAGGAGGTCGGCGCTGCGGTGGCCTACCTGTGCTCCGAGGACGCGTCGTTCATGACTGGATCAAACATGGTGATCGACGGCGGGTGGTCCGCCCGGTGAGTGCACCGCCGTGACCGACTCCCGGCCGCTCCCTGGCGCGCGCGGGCGGGCGGCGGCGCCGGTGCCACCGGCATCGACCAGAATGGGCCGGGTGTCCGGCACCGAGTTCCTCGAGCTGCTTGCCCGCGAGGCCGCCCCCGTCGAGTTCGAGGGGCCGCTGCTGGCAGCCCGCGCAGCCGGCGCCGACGCCGAGCAGGTCCAAGACCTCGAGCGCGCCAAACTTCTCGCTCTCCAGGTCCGGACCGTCCTCGAGGCCAGGCGGCGCCGCGAGACCGAGCTGTCCGCCCTGTACGAGACCGCCAGCGACCTGGCGGGGTTGACCGACGTGGACGCCGTCCTCGAGGCGATCGTGCACCGGGCAAGGCAGCTGCTGCACAGCGACGTCGCCTACCTCTCCTTGAACGACGACGAGCGCGGAGACACGTACATGCGTGTCACCGAGGGGGTGCTGGCCCAGTCGTTCCGGGAGGTCCGGCTGCCGATGGGCGCCGGGCTGGGCGGTCTGGTCGCACAGACCGCGACGCCGTACTCGACGGCCGACTACTTCGCAGACGAGCGCTTCCGGCATACCGGCTCGATCGACACCGCGGTGGCCGACGAGGGACTCACCTCCATCCTGGGGGTGCCGCTGCGGCTGGGCCAGCAGGTCATCGGGGTCTTGTACGCCGCAAACCGCACGGTCCGTCCGTTCGGCCGCGAGGACGTCGCACTGCTGGTGTCGCTCGCCGCGCACGCGGCCGTCGCGATCGACAACGCCCGGCTCCTCTCCGAGACACAGCTCGCACTCAGCGAGCTGGAGAACACCAGCGAGCTGCTGAAGGCGCACACCGACAACGTGGAGCGCGCTGCTGACGCGCACGACCGGCTGACCTGGGTCGTCCTCCACGGCGGCGGCGTGGACGACGTCGTGCGCGAGGTACGAGAGGTACTCGGTAGCGAGGTGGTCGTGGTGGACCCTGCCGGAACCGTCATCGCCTCGACCGACCCGGCAGCGGCGCCGACCGAGCGGGAGCTGGCCACCGCCGAGGGGGCTCTTTCGACGAGCCGGACCGTCGAAGGTCCCGGCGTCGTCGCCGCCCCGGTGCTCGCCGGGGCCGATCAGCTGGCCGTCTTGATGCTGCGCCGGGACGGGGGTCTGGAGCAGGGCGACCAGCGGATCCTGGAGCGCTCCGCGCTGGTCACCGCGCTGCTGCTGCTGTTCCGGCGCAGCGTTGCCGAGGCCGAGGGCCGGGTCCGCGGGGAGCTGCTGGAGGACCTGCTCACCGGCGCCGACCGCGACCCCGACGCGCTGCGGGAGCGGGCCCGGCTCCTCGGTGCGGACCTGCAGCAGCCGCAGGCCGTCATCGTCGCCCGGCTCGCCGGTGACCGCGCGCGCGTCGGCCAGGCCGCGGCGTACACCGCGGCGGTCAACCAGGGCTTCGCGGCGGTGCGCAGGGGGCACCTGGTGTTGCTTCTGCCCGGCCGGGCCCCGCGGGAGGCCGCGGCCCTCGTCGACGAGGGGCTCAGGCACACCATCGGCGCCCCGCTGACCGCCGGGGTGGCCGGTCCCGTCACCGGTCCTGAGGAGATAACCGCGGGCTACCACGAGGCGCTGCGCTGCCTGGAGGCACTGGAGGCGCTCGACCGGCACGGCGAGATCGCCTCCACCGAGGAGCTCGGCTTCGTCGGTCTCCTGCTCGCATCCGGCCACGGTGACGCAGAGAGGTACGTCGCCTCGGTGCTGGGGCGGGTTCGGGACTACGACCACAGCCGCAGGACCAAGCTCGTCGAGACGCTGGAGGCCTACTTCCGCGCGGGCGGCAACCTGACCCGGACGGCGGTCGAGCTCCACGTACACGTCAACACGGTGACCCAACGCCTGGACCGGATCTCGCACCTGCTCGGCGACGGATGGCAGGAACCGGAGGGCCAGCTCGAGCTGCAGCTCGCCCTCCGGCTCAACAAGCTCGTGCGTTGAGTCCCTCAGCGCGTCCTGCGCACCGCCGCGAGACGCCGGGCCTGCCACTGCAGCCAGTAGTGGCGCGCGGTGCCCCAGATTCCCCGGCGGAACAGCAGTACGACGAGGACGAACACCGTGCCGGTGATGATCCCGATGCCGTCGAAGCCAGACGACGCCAGCTCGTCGGCCATCGTGACGATCACGAAGGCGCCCACGATGCCGCCCCACAGCGTGCCGATCCCGCCGAGAACGGTGATCAGCACTACCTCGCCGGACGTCGTCCAGTGCAGGTCCGGCAACGCGACGAAACCGTGGCTGATCGCGAACACTCCGCCCGCGAGGCCCGCGAGACCCGCGGACAGGACGAAAGCGATCACCTTGTAGCGCTCCACGTCGTAGCCGAGGGCCCGGGCACGTGGAGCGTTGTCGCGAATCGCGACGAGCACGCGGCCGAACGGTGAGTGCACGATCCGCCAAGCAGCCCACATCCCGAGCAGGATGATCGGCAGGGCGGCGTAGTAGAAGTAGAACGAGTCGGTCTCCACCAGCTCGACTCCGAAGAACGACCTCGGGACGCCCTGCAGGCCGTTCTCGCCGCCAGTCAGGCTGCTCCACTGGTTGGCGACGAAGAAGAGCATCTGACCGAAGGCCAAGGTGACCATCGCGAAGTAGATGCCCGAGCGTCGTACCGAGAGGTACCCGATCGGCAGGGCCAGCAGCATGGCGAACAGCGCCCCGGCCAGCACCGCCAGAGGGAACGGCACACGCAGGTGGATCGCGACCAGCCCGGTCAGGTACGCCGAGCCGCCCCAGAACGCTGCGTGCCCGAACGAGAGCAGGCCCACGAAGCCGAGCAGGATGTCGAGTGAGACCGCGAACAGCGCCATCGCGGCGATGTCCATCGCCACCGGCGGGTAGATGAACCACGGGAGCGAGAGAGCGGCCGCCAGGCCGACAGCGAGCAGGACCCAGCGTTGCCACGGCCGGCCACCGGCCACGGCGGCGTGCGCCTCCTCGGCCGAGGACTCAGGAACCACCGACGTCGTCATGTCGCCTCCTCCCGCCCGAACAGGCCGGCAGGTCTCACCAGCACCACCACGGCCATGAGTACGAAGATGAGGATCTGGGCGAAGGTCGGCGCGTAGGCCTGGCCGAACGCTTCCACCAGGCCCACCAGGAACCCGGCGACCACCGCGCCGACGATCGAGCCGAGTCCCCCGATCACGACCACGGCGAACAAGATGATGATGAAGTCGCTGCCCATCTCGGCGGTGATTGCCCGAAACGGAGCGGCGAGCACCCCCGCCAGCCCGGCAAGAGCCACCCCGAAGCCGAAGACCGGGGTCACCCAACGACCCACGTTGATACCGAGAGCGCGCGCGAGGTCGGGCCGCTCGGTCGAGGCGCGCACGATCATCCCGATCCGGGTTCGAGTCATCAACAGCCAGACCAGCACGCAGACAGTCAGGGAGAAGGCGAACACGAACAGCTGGTAGCGGGGCAGCACCACGCCGAGGAGCTCCACCCTGCCCTGCAGCACCTCGGGCCGTTGGTAGGGAAGACCGGAGACGCCGTAGCGCCGTTTGACCAGGTCGACCAGCAACAAGGTGAGCCCGAAAGTGAGCAGGAAGTTGTAGAGCGGGTCCAGCGGCAGCAGCCACTGCACGAGCAGTCGCTCCACCAGGACGCCGAACACGAACATCAGCAGCGGGACCACGAGCAGGCTCCACCACAGGTTCAGGTCCAGGGTGTCGAGCAGCACCGCAGCCGTTACTGCGCCAAGCATGTAGAACGCCCCGTGGGCGAAGTTCACCACGCCCAGCACCCCGAAGATGATGGCCAGGCCGAGCGCTGCGAGTGCGTAGAAGCTTCCCGCGGCGAGGCCCTGGACGGTGTACTGCAGAACTGCGTTCATGGATTCCTTCTCCCGGGTGGTGCCCCGGGCGTCGTCAGGAGACGACCCGGGGCACCGGCGGCACAGGGACGGCTCACATGGAGCAGCCGGAGTCCTCGACCGGCTGGAAGGCCTCCGCCGCGGGGATCGTGGTGACGATGTCCTCGTAGTCCCAGTCCTCCGTGACGTCGGCCTTGTCCTTGACCTTGGCCAGGTAGGCGTCGTGGATCACTCGGTGGTCCTGCGCGCGGATCTCGCCGTTGCGCAGGAACACGTCGTTGACCTTCTTGCCCTCGAGCTCGTCGACGACCGCGTCGGCGTCGTCGGTACCGGCGGCCTGGACGGCCTCGAGGTACTGCAGGGCCGCTGAGTAGTTCCCGGCGTGCGCGAACGAGGGCCGGGTGCCAGTCTCCTCCTGGAAGCGGTCCGCCCACTCTCGGGCCTGGTCGTCCATGTTCCAGTACCACGCGTCTGTGAACATCGTGCCGGCGAACTGCTCGACCCCGAGCGAGTGGATGTCGGTGATGAACATCAGGCCCACCGCGAGGTCGATCCCACGGTCGCGCAGACCGGCCTCGTTGTACTGCTTGACGACGTTGATCAGGTCGCCACCGGCCTGCATCGTGCCGATCACGTCGGGTTTGCTGGACGCGGCCTTGGTCAGGAAGGTGGCGAAGTTGTCGTTCGGGAACGGCGTCGCGATCGTGCCCTGCACCTTGCCGCCCGCCGCCTCGATGGCCTTGGTGAACTGCTTGGTCATGTCCTGGCCGAAGGCGTAGTCGGGGTAGATCAGCTGCCAGGACTTGCCGCCGTTCTCGGTCGTCGCCTTGCCGGTTCCGTTGGCCAGCATGTAGGTGTCGTAGGCCCAGTGGAAGGTGTACTTGTTGCACTGGGCGCCGGTCAGCTCGGTGGTCGCCGCGCCGATGTCCAAGAAGAGCTTCTTCTTCGCCTTGGCCTGGTTGGCCACGGCGAGCGCGGCGGACGACGTCGGGACGTCCAAGATGACGTCCGCGCCCTCCCGGTCGTAGAGCTCCTGGGCCTTGGTGTTGGCCACGTCGGGCTCGTTCTGGTGGTCGGCGGAGGTCACTTCGATGTCGTCGACGACAGCCTTGTCGCCGTACTTCTTCTTGTAGTCGGCGACGGCCATCTTGACGGCGGTGACGCTGTTGGGACCCGAAAGGTCCTTGTAGACGCCGGACTGGTCGTTGAGGACGGCCAGGACGACCTTGTCGTCGGTGAAGTCACCTCCCGAAGCGCTCGGCCCCCCGCCGCCACAGGCACTCAGCAGCGCGGCCCCAGAGATCAGTGCTGCTGTTCCAGCCGCGATCTTCTTGCTCATAACGTTGTCTCCCTTGTTGGTGCTTGCAGCGATCAGATGCCGAGGTGCTCGAGCAGCTCGTGCTCGCGCTCGACGAAATCGTGGTTGTCCAGGGACTCGACGACGCGTCCCTGGGCGAGCAGGTAGTGCCGGTCCGCGACGGTCGCCGCGAACTTCACGTTCTGCTCGATGAGGAGGACACCGGCGCCGGACTCCTTGACCTCGCGGATGATCTCGCCGATCCGGGCCACGATGACCGGGGCGAGACCCTCCGAGGGCTCGTCGAGGAGCAACAGCCGCGCGCCCGTGCGCAGCACGCGGGCGATGGCGAGCATCTGCTGCTCTCCGCCGGACAGCGTCGTCCCGGCGGCACGGCGTCGGTCAGCGAGGACCGGGAAGGCTTCGTAGACCCGGTCGATCGGCCACGCCCGCTCGGACACCTTGGGCGGAAGCAGGAGGTTCTCCTCGACCGAGAGGTTGGCGTAGATGCCGCGGTCATCCTGAACCCAGCCCATCCCCGCTCTGGCGCGCTTGTGCGGCGGCAGACCGGCCATGTCGCGGTCGAGGAACGTGATGCGGCCGGCCACATGCCGGTGCAGCCCGATGAGGCTGCGCACGACGGTGGTCTTCCCGGCGCCGTTACGTCCGACCAGGGTCACCACCTCACCCGCTGCGACCTGCAGGGTGACGTCGTGCAGTGCCTGGGCCTCGCCGTACCAGGCCTGGAGACCCTCGACCTCAAGCATCGGCGGACTCTCCGAGGTAGGCGGTGATGACCCGCTCGTCACGGCGGACCTCGTCATAGCTGCCCTCGGCCAGGACCGCGCCCTGCTGAAGGACTGTGACCCGGTCGGCCAGGCTGCCGACCACGTGCATGTTGTGATCCACGAACACGACGGTGCGCCCCTCGGAGATCCGGCGGACCAGGGCGATGGTGCGGTCGACGTCCTCGATCCCCATGCCGGCGGTCGGCTCGTCGAGCAGCATCACCTTCGGATCGAGGGCCAGCACGAGCGCCATCTCGAGCGCACGCTTCTGGCCGTAGGCGAGCAACCCTGTGGGCCGGCTACCGAGCTCGGCGAGGCCGACCTGGTCGAGCAGCTCGTCGACCTCCTTGGCGTGCCGGGCCAGCAACTTCTCCGATCGCCAGAACTTCCATCCCTGCGCGGTCGGTGACTGCAGCGCGAGCTCGAGATGCTCGCGGGAGGTGAGGTTCTCGAAGAGGCTGGTGATCTGGAATGACCGGGCCACGCCCTTGCGAGCAATCTGCTCGGGCTGCAGGCCGGTCACGTCCTCGCCGAACACAGTGATCGAGCCGGCGCTCGGCCGTACGAAACCGGTGAGCAGGTTGAAGAGTGTGGTCTTGCCGGCGCCATTCGGGCCGACGAGGGCGTGCACCCCGCCCTCGTGCACTTCGAGGTCAACGGAGCTGACCGCCTTGAACCCGCGGAAGTACTTCGTCAGGCCCTCGGTCTTCAGGGCCACTCGGCTGGTCGACGGCACCGGGCTCCTTCCTCAGCGACCGCCCCGGCCAGGGCGGCTCTGGGCAACGCTAGGAAAGGAGGGGAGGGGCGGCCATGGTGACCGGCGCCACATTGCCCCGGGCTGGAGTGTGGGCGCCCGCCACTTCGACCACAGACGGGGGTTGCCTTGCGAAGCTCAACGCCTTCGACCCGGTCGTCAGGCGGTGCCGTCGAGTGACAGCGCAGGCACGGGGTACCGCGAGACCATGAGCACGGTGCTGCAAAGACCTCCGGACGAGCGCGACGCGTGGGCCCAGGGGGTGTTGGACCGGCTGACCCCCGCGATGAGCGCCCTCGGGGTCCTGTTCCTGCTGGTGGTGCTCGGGGAGCAGCTGGCCCGGCCAGGGTCGCCCGTCTCGGCAGCGCTCACGGTCGCCGGCTGGCTGTTGTGGGCAGCCTTCGTGGTCGAGTTCGTCGCCCGCGTGGTCGTCGCGCCCGACACAAGCCAGTTCTGGCGCCGCAACTGGTGGCAGCTGGTGTTCCTCGTGCTGCCGTTCCTGCGGATCCTGCGGCTCGTGCGGGCGGTCCGGGTACTGCGCTCCGGCCGGGTGCTGTCCTCGGCGGTGCGTTCCTCTCGGTCGGCGCACCGGGTGCTCAGCGGACGCGTGGGGTGGCTCGGCGCGGTGTGGGCGATCACCGTGCTCTCCTCCAGCCAGCTGCTCTACCAGTTCTCGGGCTATGCCAGGTACGGCGAAGCCCTGCACGCGGCTGCACTGGCCACGGTCACCGGCGAGACGCTGGGTCGCGCCGACGCGTTCTCGCAAGTCCTCGAGGTCGTGCTCGCCGTGTTCTCCGTGGTGGTCTTCGCCACCCTGGCAGGCAGCCTGGGGGCGTTCTTCCTCGAGCGCCGTCAAGGCAGCTGAGGGACGAGGGCGGCCCGCTGGGTCTCCGGGCGACGGCGGTGCCTCCAGCTGACGATGGGATACGCAGTCGACCGAGTGTCAGCCGAGCTTGTCGAGCCTAAACGTCAGCACCACCCCGATGGCCGTCGCCACTCCCGCCACGTAGCTGTCCTCCTTGTATGCCTTGGGGTACACCCCGGTAGCCAGCGACGCGATCACGGCCCCCGGCGGCGAAGCTACGAAGCAGCGCCAGCGCACCGTCCGGCTCCGGAGAGGAGCAGGTTGCCCAGCTGCCAAACGGGCAGCCCGGGACACCGTGCACAGACCGCGGAACCGACTGCGATACTGACGTGCGGCGAGGGACTCTCGAGGAATGCTCGGATGGGGTCCCATGTCCCGGGCCTCTAGCTCAATTGGCAGAGCAGCGGACTTTTAATCCGCGGGTTGTGGGTTCGAGTCCCACGGGGCCCACCGAGGCGTGGTGCTGGGCGAGGTGCCAGGCGATGGTGTCCGGGCCGGCGTCGAGCCGGCGGCGGACAGCTTCTCGCGGAGCTCGACGATCAGGTCGACGGTGGCCTGCGGTAGCGCCGTAGGGCTGGTCTTCGGTCTGCGTGACCGGGGCTCGAAAGCGGCCTCACCCTCGGTCTCGTAGCGGGCCTTGAGCTTGTAGACCCAGGCCCGGTGAACGCCGTACCGAGCAGCGACCTCCGCCGGCGTCTGGTGGTCAACGAACAGGGCGGTCAGGACCAGGCGCGCCTTCGACATGGCTGAGCATCGCCGCCCAACCGGTGTCGCCTATGTCTTGAGAGATGTGTCGCCGATGTCCTGATGGAACACACCACGGGGCCCACCGATTCCGTGTGTTACGTCGGTTGATGCTTGACGTTGCGGCTTCGGCTGATGCATCACAGCGATTCGTCTGATGGTTGACACCGACTTCGGTTGATTCTTGACACTCCCTCGCATGAGGGAGCTGAACGTGGCGGAGCAGAGGTATCGCGCGGTGCTGGCGGTGACCAGGGACAGCCAACCGTCAAGGACGTGGCAGCTGCGGTGGGTGTGTCACGCCAGACGCTGCACGCGTGGCTGGCGCGTAATGAGCTGGCCGGGATCGCGATTGCCGGAACCCATACAGCCGCGCCGCGGACCAGGCCAGAGTGCCGCCGAGGCATGCCGGCGAGCCCTCGTCGGGGAACACGTCCGTCTCCTGGGTGTTGCCGTACGGCGCACCGGGCCCGCCACCCTGGCGGGACAGCAGGCCGAGCCACTCCAGGGCGTCGAGGAAGTCGTCGCACGCCAGGCAACGGCTGGTGCACTCACGCCCTCGCTAGCTCGTGAACGTCACGAGGTCCGCGCAGAAGTCGCGGTCGGACAAGTCGCTGTTCCCCGTCGAGGTCCGCACGACCCGGAACGAGTCGGGCACCTCCGTGTCGTCCTCGGGGTCGGACGGGGTGCCGTTGTAGTCGACGTCGAAGGCAACACGGATCTCACCCGGGTCGTTGAGCACGAAGTTCCCGTCGGTGTCGTACCAGCGCGACCCGCCCGCGGCGAACACCGTGATGGTGGCCGTGCCGTCACCGTTGTCGACGATGGTCTGGTCCTTGCTGGCGACAGCGAAGACGTTCGTGTACGTGCCGCCCGTGGCCAGGTTCGTGGTCACGACGGTGCCGTGCACGCTCTCGCGGTAGTACGGGAACGGGGACGATCCACGCTGGTTGAACAGGAAGTTCACGTGGATGTCCCCCGAGTCCTGGGCGGGCGTTCCGTCACAGTCGAAGGGATCGCCGACGAAGACGTCGTCGAAGTGACCCTTCTCGATAGGTCGGGCGCCAGCCGGTGCGCCGGCCGCCACGACAGCGCCAGCGATTGCCAGGACAACGCTCGTTCGAATCCACCGTCGGCCCATGACTCCGTCCCTTCCGAGCAGCCACCCCCGATAGTCCAATGTCCGACGCGAGCTGGGGCGGGTCGATAGCCCGAAGGGACGGTTCAGTCCCTGGGGCGAATGGTCGTGGCCCGATTCAGAGGGCCGGTTCACCCTTGGTGGCCAGCGTCAGGATCGCCTCGCGGATGTAGGACTCCCCCTCGAGCTCGGCCTCGAGCTCGCGGAGGCGCTGCGCGACCTGCGACTCCGGCTGTTCGCCGTCGAGGTCCACGCTGGCGACCAGGTAGGTCTGGCGCGGCCCGACGAACTCGAGCCTGAGGTAGGCGACGCGTTCGACGCCCGCGCAGCTGCTTGAGTCGCTCGAGGGTCAGCCTTGCGCAGCCCGGGGCTCGCTCTCCTGCCCGGTGATGTAACTGCCGGTTCTGGTTGATCAGCACGACCGCCACCGCGCCGAGCAGCAGGCCCGACGACGTATCGACCCGATCGCGTCGTACACCGCATTTCCGGTCACCTGGTGCAGGAACACCCCGCACGCGGCGATGACGAGACCGACGAGCGCCGCGGAGTCCTCGGCGAAGACCGCACGCAGCATCGGGTCCGAGGTGTGCAACGCGTGCTCGACGATGTGCTCGTTCCAGCTCCTTGGCCTCCTTGCGGGTCTGCCGGAACGCCTGGAGGAACGAGATTCCCTCGAACACGAACGCTGCGCCGAGCACCACGTAGGCCCAGGTGTACGACGTCGTCCTCGCCAGCCTGACTCGGTCAGCTTCCGGACACCCTCCAGGATCGAGACGATGGCGCCGGCGAAGAACAGTCCGAAGGCCGCCATCAGCGACCAGACGTAGGACTCGCGCCCGTAGCCCAGCGGATGCGACTCGTCGGCCGGCTTGCGGCTGCGCTTGTCGGCGACGAACAGCAGCACCTGGTTGCCGGTGTCGGCCCACGAGTGTGCCGACTCGGCCAGCATCGACGCCGATCCGGTGATGAGCCCCACGACGGTCTTGGCGATCGCGATCGCCAGGTTCGCGAAGAACGCGATGATGATCGGTGGTGGTGGACTCGCCGCCCGACGGCTCCGGGCGGCCGCGCCGCCGCCGCCTGGCTTCTGCGATGTCGGCCCGGTCGTCTTGCTGCTCATCGCGCTCCCTCGGCCTCGGCTCCCTCCTGCGGGTGTGCCCCTGCGCTGAAGGCGTCAAACGTTGCGTGCGCGCAGGTTCGGCTCAGCCCGAGGAGCGGCGAGTCCACCAGCCTCCAGGCCAGCCCGGAGGCGAGCCCGAGCGCCAGACTCAGTCCGGCCGCGATCACGGCGGTCCGCGAGGACCACATCGCCGGGGCGAAGGCACCGGGGAGTGAACCGTTCCGCGGGTTCCGCGCGGCGGAACACCGGAGCCAGCCAGCGCAGGTAGTAGAAGAGGCTGAGCACGGTGTTGGCCAGCAGGACGACCGCGAGCCAGGCGTAGCCGCCGTCCCACACGGCCGTCGCCACGGTGAGCTTGCCGACGAAGACGACCGTCGGCGGGGTGCCCACGAGCCCGAGCAGCGCGACCACCAGCGCGCCCGCGAGCCAGGGCCGCGACGACGCCAGGCCGCGGTACGACTCCAGGTCGCGTCGCTCGGGCAGCCCCGCGGTGACCGCGAAGGCGGCCACGTTCGTGACCGCGTAGCCGGCCAGGTAGAGGAGTAGCGCCGGCAGCGCCAGCTCCGAACCGCGAAGCGCGACGACCGGCACCAGCAGGTAGCCGACCTGGCTGACCGTCGACCAGCCCAGCAGCCGCCGTGGGTCGCTCTGCCAGTACGCCGCCAGGTTGCCCAGCGTCATCCCGGCCACCGCCAGCGCGGCGACGAACCACGGCCAGGCCCGGTCCGCAGGCAGCGCCGCGACCAGCCGGTAGACCGCAACCAGCGCCCCGAGCTTCGGCACGGTCGTCAGGAAGGCCGCCACGGCACCGCCCGCGCCCTGAGCCGCGTCGGGGACCCAGAAGTGCGCGGGGACGCCGCCCGCCTTGAACATCAGCCCGGCGACCACCGCGACCACACCGGCGACCATGGCGGTGCCGGAGACGTCCCGAAGGCCGGGGGCCAGGCCCGCGTAGCCGGTGGTGCCTGAGACGCCGTACAGCAGCGTCACACCGAGCAGCAGCAGGATGCCGAACAGCGCGCCCATCAGATAGGTCTTCATCGCCGCCTCGGCACCGCGCGCGCCACCGGCCATTCCGATCAGCCCGTAGAGCGGGATGCTCGCCAGCAGGAACCCGACCGCCAGCACCATCAGGTCGTCGGCCCCGCCGACGATGCAGGCACCGGCGGCGGAGAACAGCAGCAGCGTGTAGGTCTCGCTCTCCCTCGGTGCCCCGGCCAGCTCGTCGCTCGCGAGCCCGAGCACCAGCAAGGTGGCGACGGCGACCACGACCCGTACGGTGCCGGTGCCGGCGTCGACGGCGAAGGTCCCCTCGAACGCCGCCTGGGCGCCCTGGGCCCAGATCACCGCCGCGGCCACCGCCGCGCCGACCAGGACGACCGCCGCGACCACTCGGGCGAGCCACTGCCGCGAGCGGGCGAGGAACGAGCCTCCCAGCAGCGTCACCAGCCCGCCGGCGAAGAGCAGCATCTCCGGCAGCATCAGCAGCGGCCGCATCCCCATCGAGGAGCTCACCGGCTACCTCCCCACGAGCGAGACGACCGCGTCGGCGGCCGGCTCGATCACGTCGAGCAGTGGACGGGGCAGCACACCGATCGCCAACGACAGCCCGAGCAGCGGCACCACCGCCCACAGCTCCACCGGGCGCAGGTCGGCGAAGCCCGACGAGAGCCCGCGCGTCTCACCGGTGAACACCCGCTGCAGGGCGCGCAGGAACAGCGCCGCGGTGACCAGGATGCCGAGCAGTGCCACCGCGGTGGCCGGCGCGGCTGCGATGGAGCCGGTGAAGATCTGGAACTCGGCCACGAAGCCCGACAGTGCCGGCAGGCCGAGCGAGGCGAACGCGCCGACCGCGAAGAGTCCGGCGAACCGGGGAGCGGGCGCAGCGAGACCGCCGTAGGAGTCCAGGTCGTACGACGCAGTCCGGTCCTGGAGCACGCCGGCGAGCAGGAACAGTGCCCCCGTGACCAGGCCGTGGCTGACCATCTGGGTCACCGCGCCCGTGACCGCGATGGAGCGGGCCTGCGCGGTGTCGTCGGCGACCAGGCCGGCCACCCCGACGGCCAGCGCGATGTAGCCCATGTGGTTCACCGAGGTGTAGGCGATCATCCGCTTCAGGTCGGTCTGGGCGAGGGCGACGAGCGCGCCGTACAGCACCGACACGATGCCGACCACGATGATCACCCACGCCCACGCCTGCCACGCCTGCGGCAGCATCGGCATCGCGATCCGCACGAAGCCGTAGGTGCCCATCTTCAGCAGCACCCCGGCCAGCACCGCGGAGCCCACCGCCGGCGCGTCGGTGTGCGCCGGCGGCAGCCAGGTGTGGAACGGCACCGTCGGCGTCTTCACCGCGAGGCCGAGCAGGATCGCGCCCAGCACCAGCCCGCCGCCCAGCGCGCTGCCGGCCAGCGGGTTCTGCTTCGTCAGCTCGACCATGTCGAAGGTGTGCGGGTCAGCGGCGACGTAGAGCCCGATGAAACCGGCCAGCAGCGCCAACGAGCCGAGGAACGTGTACAGGAAGAACTTCAGTGCCGAGCGAGCCGCGTTGCCGTGGCCCCAGCCGGAGATCACGAAGTACATCCCCACGATCGACAGGTCGAAGAAGACGAAGAACACGATCAGGTCCGCGGCGACGAACAGGCCCAGGCTCACGGTCTCCAGGAACAGGAACAGCGCGGCCTGGGTGCGCGCCCGGTCCTCGGCTCTCAGCGAGTAGACCGCACACGCCAGGAAGATCACCGCGGTCATCGCCACCAGCGGCAGGGACAGTCCGTCGACCCCGACGTGGTAGCTGCTGTCGACGCCCGGGATCCACGCGGCCTGCTCCTCGTAGGCGAGCGCGTTGGGGCCGGGCGCGTCGTACCCGAGCCAGAGCCCCACGACGAGCGCGAGGTCCACCGCGGACACCGCCACCCAGGTCCACCGCGCCGCGGCGTCGCCCAGGCGGGGCAGCAGTGCGAGCACCAGCGCGGCGGCCAGGGGCAGGAAGACGACCAGGGAGAGCACGCTCACCTCACGAGGACGAGGACGACGACACCGACCGCGAGCACCGCGACCGCTTGCAGGTAGTACTGGTGGAGCTGGCCGGTCTGCGGCCGCCGCGCGAGCTCGCCGAGCCGGCCGAGCAGCGCGCCGAACCGTTCGACGAGCCCGTCGACGCCGCCGTCGTCCGCGCGTCGCGCCCCACCGGCCAGGGACACGGTGGCGGAGGAGACCCGCTCGACGCCCCCGTCGAGCACCCGGTCGTCGAAGCGGGCCAGCGCCGACGCGAGCCACAGGGTCGGGCGGACGACGACCGCGTGGGCGGCCTGCTCGAGCCCGAGCCAGCCGGTGAGCCACCGTGGCTCCGGAGCCCGCCACCGGGCAGCGGCCGCCAGGACCGCCAGCGCGACCACCGCCGACAGCGCCATCTCCCACGACGAGGCCTCCGGGACCGAGGGCTCCCCCATCGCCTCCGCGAGCCGGCCGGCCAGCGGCGGCAGCGCGAGAATCCCGAGCACCGCAGCCCCAGCGGCTAGGACGACCAGGGGCAGCCGCTCCAGCATGCCGACCTCACCGGTGGCCGCACCCTCCTCGCCGTGGAGCCGCTCCACCTCGGCGGCCTCGCGCTCGGGGACCTGGCGCCAGACGAGCCCGAGCATCTTGCCCGCGTAGCCGGCCGACAGCGCGGCACCGGCCAGTCCGACGACGTAGAGCCACACCGACTCGTGCCGCGCGGCCGCGAGCACCGCGTCCTTGGTGGCCCACAGCGACAGCGGGACGATGCCCGCCAGGGCCAGCGCACCCACCGTCGCCGACCAGCCGACGACGCGCCAGCGGCGAGCGACGCCGCGCAGCCCGGCGAGCTGCTTGGTGCCGAGCGCGGTCAACCAGGCGCCGGCAGCGAGGAACAGCAGCGCCTTGGTGGCGGCGTGGGCGACGAGATGGGCGGCTCCCCCGCTCACCGAACCGACACCGGCGGCGAGCACGACGAAACCGAGCTGCGCCGAGGTCGACGCCGCCAGCAGCTGCTTGAGGTCGCGCTGCGCGAGGGCCACCCCGCCGAGCAGCACCGCGGTGAGCGCCCCGAGCCAGGCAGTGGTGGTCGCGGCCCACCCGGTCGCGGCGAGCAGCGGCTGCACCCGTAGCAGCAGGTAGCCGCCGAGCGCGACCATCGCCGCCGAGTGCAGCAGCGCGCTGACCGGGCTCGGGCCCTCCATCGCGCGGGAGAGCCAGAACGAGAACGGCAGCTGCGCGGCCTTGCCGATCGCGGCGACGACGATCCCGGCCGCCGCGACGTCCCGCCACCCACCGGAGGCATCCGGCAGCGCGGCCAGCGCCAGACCCGACCCGCCGGCGAGGGCCGCACCGGCCGCGAGGTAGAGGCCGAGGTCGGCGGTGCGCGTGGTCAGGAACGCCGTGAGGCCCGCGGACACGCGCTGGTCGTCGCGCCACCAGAAGCCGATCAGGGCGTACGACGTCGCACCCATGATCTCCCACGCGAACAGCAGCGCCGGCAGCGTGGTCGCCGCGGTCGTCATCAGCGCGGCAGCCGCGAACAGCAGCATCAGCCCGTGGAACCTCGCCCGCGAGCCACCGTTCCCGCCGGCCACCACAGCAGCGCCGGCATCGCCCCCACCGACGTCCTCCCCAGCCGCGAACACCAGCACCAGCACCGTCGCCACGGCGACCGTCGGCAGCACCAGCGCGGCCAGCGCGTCGACCGCGAGACCGACGTCGGCGCCGGCCACGAACCCGGCGGCGACCTCGGGACGCGCCGCGGCCACGACCAGGGACAGCACCACGGTCACCGCCGCGGTTGCCAGCGACACAGGGACCGCCACCCGTTCCGCCCCCCGGCTCAGGGCGAGCACGGCACCGACCGCCGCCGGCAACACCGGCAGCAGCCACAGCAGGATCTCCGGGGCGCTCACTCGCGCAGCTCTCCGGCCATGTCGGTCATGTCCGCCCCGGCCTGCCTGTGCAGCAGTGTCGCGACCGCGAAGCCCATCGCCATCTCGACGGTCATCGCCGCGATGACGACCATCAGCAGCACCTGGCCGGACGGGTCCGGGGCGAGGAACCACCAGGCGCCGGCCGCGGCCAGGATCACCGCGTTGATCATCAGCTCCAGGCCCATCATCACCATCACGACGACCTGCTGGGACAGGGCGCCGTACAGCCCCACGCTGAAGATGGCCGCGGCGACCAGCAGCACGGTCTCGATCGTCATCGGCCGACACCTCCCGGCTGCGGGTCGGAGGGCGGCTGCTCGAGGTCGTCGCCCATCCGGTCGTAGCGGGTGCGGTGCGCGGCGAGCACGACGCCGGCGACGATGGTGGCGACCATCACCGGGCTGACCACGGCCATGACGAGCATCTTGGAGCCCATCAGCTCCTCGCCCAGGGCACGGGTGACGTCACCCGCGGGAGCACCGCGCCGGGCCGGCCAGTCCACCAGCATGGCGCCGGCCCCGAGCAGCAGGAACGTGCCGACCGACGCCACGAGCGCCGCCCGCTTGCCGTGCACCATGCTCATCGGCATCAGCGCCGGGTTCATCCCCATGAACATCACCATGTAGACGGCCATCACCGCCATCTCCATCACCATCATCAAGATCACGATGACCCCGACGTAGCTCTGCTGGAGCAGCAGCACCTGCACCCCGACCGCGACGAAGGACAGCGCGAGCGCATAGGTCGCGCGGGCCATCGAGTCGACGATGAACACCGCGGCGCCGGTGGCCACCGCGACCACAGCGAGCACCCAGAACAGGGCATCGGAGACCATCACGACCTCCAGACCGCGACGACGGCGACGAGCAGGTCCTGCAGCAGCACGGCGGGCAGCAGCACGAGCCAGCCGGCCTCCATGAACACGTCGGGGCGGGCCACCGGGAGCCGTCGACGGAGCCAGACGAGACCGACCAGCACGACGACCGTCTTGGCCGGCACCCAGGCCCAGCCGGGAAGCACCGGACCGGAGCCGCCGCCGAGGAACATCGGCACGGCGAACGCCGACCCGGCGGCAAGCAGCGCGTAGCGACCGGCCTCGAAGACGAGCCGGTCGACGCTGGACAGCTCGGCCGCCGCGCCGCCCGCGATGTCGCGCCCGAGCGCTGCCGCGAACGGGCCCCATACCGAGAACGCGGCCACCCCGAGCAGGTAGACCACGAACGCGACCGGCATCCACACGACGAACCACAGACCGTCCTGGGAATCGGCGACCGCGCCCACATCGAGACTGGCCGCCGCGATCGCCGGCGCGACGAGCGCGAACATCAGCGGCAGCTCGTAGCCCAGCGCGAGCGCCAGGAACCGGTAGCCGCCGACCAGGCCGTGCACGGAGTTGGCGCCCCAGCCGGCCAGCCACACCAGCGCCCAGACCATCACGTCCATCGCGTTGAACCACACGACGCCGACGTCGAGGTCGAACACGGTCCAGTCGCCCAGCGGCACCACGGCGACCATTGCCGCGGCGACGACGAGCAGACCGGCTCCTCCGGTGCGCCAGAGCAGGTTGTCGGCCGAGACCGTCGTACGCCGCCGCTGCCTCAGCAGCCGCGCCGTCTCATCGACCGGCCTCACCAGACCGGTCGAGGCGGGGGCTCCGGCCGCGCGGGCACTCAGCACGCCGTCGACCGCGGCGGCCAGCAAGGCCATGCAGCCGAGCAGCGCCACGCCGAGAAGGGCCCAGGGTGCGGCGACGGTAACTACCGAGGAGTCAGGCATGCGCCGCCTCCGCGATTCCGGCGGGGTCGAGGTCGAGGCTCGCCACGACGAGTCGGGCGGTCGCAAGGTCGAGGCCCTCGACCAGGACGGGCAGCGTGGCCGTCACGTCGACGGCGGCCTCGTCCCGCTGGGCACCGTCGTCGTCGCCGCTGAGCATCGCGAGCGCCCGGTCGAGCGTCGCCAGCAGCCGGTCGTGCACGTCCCCCGACCAGCGCTGCGGCCAGCGCTGCTCCGCGAGCTCGTCGGCAGGGACCGGCCGGACCCCGCGCATCGACCACCGCAGCAGCCGGCTCCGAGCGACCCGGCGGCGCAGGGCTTCGGCCTCGCGCCTCAGGCCGGCTGCGGTCTCGTCGGCCGCCACCGCGTCCCGCAGCCGCTCCGCCCGGCTCGCGGCGTCCTGCCACCCGGCCAGGGCGAGCAGACGGGCGGCGTTGTCGAGGCGTACGGCGGCCCCCCGGACCGCCAGGCCGCCCGGCCCCTCGTGCCGCCCGGGGGTGTCGGCGTCGAGCTGCTCGGCCTCGGCGGAGATGATGACGTCACCCTGCAGCGAGCAGCGCAGCACCAGGCCGGCCGGCCAGTGCGGCAGGACCGGGCCGAGCGGCAGGTGCAGCACGTCCATCTCGAGGCCGTCACGGTCGTCACCACCCTCCGCCAGTGCGATCCCGCCCGGGCTCATGTCCATGTCGCCGTGGTCCATGTCGCCGTGGTCCATGTCGCCGTGGTCCATGTCGCCGTGGTCCATGTCGCCGTGGTCCATGTCGCCGTGGTCCATGTCGCCGTGGTCCATGTCGCCGTGGTCCATGTCGCCGTGGTCCATGTCGCCGTGTGTCGCATGCCGTTTCGGGCTCGGTGGCGCGCGACCGGGCCTCCTCACGCAGGGCGGGGAGGTCGAGCAGTGCGTCCTGGGCGCGGTCCAGCGCGCTCACGGCGTCGCCGGGGGCGAGCACGTCGGCCCGGGCCCGCGGACCGGGCATCTGCTCCCATACGCGGTCCACCGCGGGCCTCAGGTCGGGTCCGGGCTCGCCACAGACCACCAGCACGTCCGCATCGGCTGGCGAGAGCGCCCGGCGCCACCCGCGCTCGCGGACGGCCCGCTCCACCTGGACCCGGGCCACCCAGTGGCCGGGCACCTCCACGCACAGCACGCGGGCGCTACGCACCGCCCGCCGGGCGGCCAGGCTCGTCATACCCATCGCAGCGCCCCCTCCCGCCAGGCCCACACCACGGCCACGAACAGGCCGGCGAGGAACAGGAACATCTCCACCACGGCCTTCGCGCCCAGGGCACCGACGACGACGGCCCAGGGGTACATGAACAGCATCTCCACGTCGAAGGCGAGGAACAGCAGCGTCGCGAGGTACCACCGCACGTGGTAGCGCGACAGCGCGTGCTCCTGCGGGACCCAGCCGGACTGGAACGGCAGCGAGGTCAACAGCGACGGCGCGTCCGCCGCCAGCCTCTGCAGCACGTAGAGCATCGCCACGAGCGCCGCAGCGGCCACCACCATGACGGCCACGCCTGAGTACACCGAATGCCTCCTCGTGGCGGTCGATCGGTCGTGGGCTACTACGCGCATACCCGGACGTCCGTGAGGGTATGCCTGCGTCATGCCCGGCGACCACCACCCCGGAGGGCGGCCGCTCGACCCCGCCCGGGTCGAGTCCGCGCGCGACCGACTGCCCAGCCTGGAGGAGAGCGAGCGCCTCACCGGCGTGCTCAGCCTGCTCGCCGACCCCACCCGGCTGCGGGTCGTCTACGCCCTCGACATCGCCGACGAGCTCTGCGTCGGGGACCTCGCCCTGGCCCTCGGTTCGAGCGAGGACAGCACGGGCTACGCCCTGCGGGTGCTCCGGACGGCCGGCCTGGTGACCCGTCGCAAGGCCGGTCGGGTCGCCTACTACCGGCTGGCCGAGGGCTTCCCCGAACCCCTGCGCCAGCACTGCCTGATGCGGCTGGTCGAGCTCACCGAGGGAGACGGCGAGCTGCGGGAGTGAGAGCAGGAATGAACCGTCTGAGCGTGGGGTAACGGCACTGTGCGGCTCCGGGTCCACTCACGCAGGGGCAACCCCGGACAACCGCATCGCCGCCCTCGGAGACGGTGGATTCGAGGGCGGCTCTCGTCTGCCCCCCGGTTGGCATTGCCGACCCGGCGCCTTCTCACGCGGGTGAGTGTCGACCCGGCGCCTTCTCACGCGTGTGCCCGCCGACCCGGCGGCTTCTCACGCGTGTGGGTGCCGACCCGGCGGCTTCTCACGCGTGTGGGTGTCGACCCGGCGCCTTCTCACGCGTGATGGGCGGGGCCGGGTTTCGTCAACAGGGAGGGGGGTGTGGGAGTTTTCCACGAGTCGAAAACGAGGGCCGAAATCGTCGGTGTCGGCTTCTAGCGTGGTGGCATGACCTCGACGATCGCACCGCCTGTTCCGCCGGCCGGGCCCACGGGTCCGGGGCCGGTGGGGCATCCGGTGCCGCGGTTCCTCGGGTCGTTGTCGGGGGCGTTGGACCGGTTGACGCAGGTGCCGTTGTGGTCGATGAGCCCGGCCGAGGAACGCGCCGTGCTGGTGGGGCTGCGCCGCCAGCAGGCCCGGCTCGAGGAGCTGGAGCTGCGGGTGCTGGCCCAGGCCGACCGCGACCAGGTCGGTGCGGATTCGGGCGCGACGTCGACGCCGGCCTGGCTGGCGCATGCGACGAAGACCAGCGCGACGGCACGGCATCGCGACCTGCACCTGGCGGCCAAGCTCGACGAGACGTTCACCGCCACCCGGGCCGCGTTGGCGGCCGGGGACATCGATGTGGAGAAGTCCGTGATCATCACTGCGGCGGTGGAGGCGTTGACCGAGGAGTACGACGACCTGCCGGCCGGCACCCACGAGCGGGCCGAGGCACACATGATCGACCAGGCCAAGGCATTCGACGCTGCGACGTTGCGCAGGCTCGCCAAACACCTCTTCGAGGTGGTCTGTCCCGAGGCCGCCGATGTCGAGGAAGGCAAGAAGCTGGCGAAGGAAGAGGCCCGGGCGCGGGGGTTGGCGCACTTCTCGACCCGGGATCACGGGGACGGGATTAGTCAGGGCCGGTTCACGCTGCCCACCCTGCACGCCCACCTGCTCAAGAAAGCACTCGAAGCACTGACCTCACCGCGGCGGCTCGGGGAGGGCCGGGTCGATCCGGAGACCGGGAAGAAGCTCCCGCACGCGACGTTGTTGGGGCAGGGTCTGATCGAGCTGGTCGAGAACCACCTCTCCGCCCTGCCCACCGTGAACGGGTCCCCGTTCACCCTGGTGGTCACCCTCGGGCTCGATGCGTTGACGTCCGGGCTCGGGGTCGCGGTCACCGACACCGGGCACCGGATCTCCGCGGGCGAGGCCCGCCGGCTCGCCTGCAAGGCCGGGATCATCCCGATGGTCCTCGACGGCGAATCGATGCCGCTCGACGTCGGTCGGGAACAGCGACTGTTCACCCGCTACCAGAAGATCGCGATCAACCAGCGCTACCGCGGCTGTGCGGTCGAGGGCTGCGACCGGCCACCGGCCTGGATGGAGTACCACCACGACGACCCCTGGCACCAAGGCGGCCCCACCGACGCCAAGAAGGGCACCTCCTACTGCCCGCCCCACCACCACATGGCCGACCACCCCCAGACCTACGACCTCACCCGCCTCCCCAACGGCAAAGTCCGATTCACCAGACGCCAATAGGCGGCTACGGCATCAGGGATCTGGGGGTCGATCGCACACTCACGGACGGTGCCTCGACATGTCGCGCCGCGGCTCCGGGCGCGGGACGGCTCGCGTCAGCTCGCGCACGATCCCAACGAATGTTAGAGAGCCGGAACAGTGCGCTACTCCTGCACGGACAAGAAGGTGTAGCGGCTGCGTCCGGAGTGCTTGGCGACGTACATCGCCGAGTCAGCAGCGGACAAGACGTCGCTCGCACTGCGGTGTGACTCCTCGATGAGCACGCCACCGATGCTCGCGGTTACCCCGCTCCGGGTGTCCTGCAACCGGCTGACCCCGGAGCTGATCCGCTCGACGAGGTCGGCCGCCACCAGCTCGGCGGACTTCTTGTCCGAGTGCGGCAGCAGTACGGCGAACTCGTCCCCGCCGAGCCGCGCGACCAGGTCGGTCGACCGCATCCGTTGGAGCAGCACCCGCGCGATGTCGACCAGGAGCTCGTCACCGACCGCGTGACCGAGGGTGTCGTTGACCTCCTTGAAATGGTCGAGGTCGATCATCAGCACGGCGCCGCGCGGGCCGTAGCGCAGGCAGTCGTCCACGTGCCGGGCCAGCTGCTCGTCGAACCGCCGCCGGTTGGCCAGCCCGGTCAGGGGATCGTGCTCGGCCAGGAACGCCAGCTGGCGCTCGTACCGGTAGCGCTCGGAGACGTCGACCACGTTCGTGAGGATCAGGTCCTCCCCGCCGTTCTCGCCGTGCAACATCGTGCTGATCAGCACCACGTGCACCTGCTCGCCGTCGGTCCCGCGCACCGACCACTGTGCCTCCGCCCGCCGTTCGGGGGTCTCCCGGACGCGGGTGAGGTGGACCTCGACGGTGAGGTCGTCGGGGTCGTAGGACAGCGCCCGCAGCTGGCGACCGACCACGTCCGCACCGCCGAGCAGGGCCGAGAAGGCGGGGTTGACCTGCGTGACGGTTCCGTCGGGCTCGAGCAGCACGATGCCCTGCGGCGCGTCCTCGAACAGCCGCTCGGCACGCTCCTTGGCGACCATCAGCGTGCGCTCGCGGTCCCGCTCGCGGCTGACGTCCCGGACCATCAGGATCGCCTGGCGCCGGTGCGTGGTGGACGGCAGCGGGCTCGCCTGGAACTCGTGCTCGGCGACCCCGACCAGTGCGTACACCGGCGCGACGTCCGCCCCGTCGAACGCCTGGCCCAGCATCTGGTCCAGCGTTCCCGGCCGACCCGCGTCGACGATCTCCTGAAGCCTGCGCCCGGCGCCGTCGCGGAGCCGCCGAGCCAGCACACCGGCGCCGGTGACCACGGTGATCCCGGTGCGCTCCTCCACCATGATCACCGTGGTGTCGGGCAGGTGATCCATCAGGATCCGCCAGCGTTCCTCGGCCTGGGTCAGGGCCCGCTGCGCACGTGTGTCGGAGGTGGCGTCGACCGCGACGCACAGGTAGCCGTTCACCTCGCCGCGGTCGTCGCGGAGCGTGGTGACCGACATCCGCACGAAGCCGGGCTCTCCGTGCTTGTGCCGCAGCGACCACACCCGACTCGCGGCTCGGGTGTGCGCGAGCCGGGTGAGTACATCGAAACCGGGGTCGACCCCGAGCTCGCCGGCCACCAGGTCGAGCTCGGCCTCCTGGAAGAACACCGACGTGATCTCGCGTCC
This sequence comes from uncultured Actinomycetota bacterium, assembly GCA_963801125.1. Lineage (GTDB taxonomy): Bacteria > Actinomycetota > Actinomycetes > Propionibacteriales > Nocardioidaceae > Nocardioides_B. Next base: position 413,743 of record CAWDDL010000012.1, on the reverse strand, counting down.
CACGACCTCTTCCGCGCGGTAGCCGGTCTGGTCCTCGGCACCGACCCCGAAGGTGGTGATCACGCCGTCGCGGTCGGTGGTGACGAGGCTGCTCAGGGTGGCGCCGCGGACGATGCCCTCGAAGCGGGCGGCGATGTCCCGGGAGCGCGACGACTCGGCGGCGAGCTGCCGTACGACGTGCTGGACGACCGGAGCGATGACCACGGTGATGCCGGTCCACAGGACGGCCTGGCGCCATTCGCCGACCGGGTAGTCGGGGCTGCCCACCACCACGATCGGCAGCATGAACGTCATCGCCACGAGGAAGGCCGAGGCGACCAGGTCACGGCGGGTGCCGAAGACCGCGAGCCAGAAGACCGGGACCGCGACCAGCGGCGCCAGGCCGGACTGGCTCGCCCCGGTCGCGTCGCGGAGGACCAGGATCAGCGGGAACGACCCCAACGGCGCGGCCACGTCGATCCAGCTGCGCTCGGGTCGGCGCATCGACGCCAGGTAGGCCCGGGCGAGCACCGCGGTCATCGCGGCGGCGACCAGCAGGTGCCAGACCTTGGTGTCGTAGGGCGGCAGCAGGGCGACGAGCAGGCCGACCACGCTGACCACCAGGAACGGCATCGCCGTCCGCGGGGTGGGCCGCGCCGCAGGTAGGTCTGTCACAGGCAGCGGCTGACTCTCGGGCACGGGTCAGCCCTCGCCCAGCACGGCGGAGCAGGCACGTTCCGCCCGCGCGGAGGCGCGCCGGCTCGCCGCACCGTTCTCGCCAGCCATACGGCCCCCTCCCCAGGGCGCGGACCCCGCCGGTGGCACGGTCGTCCCCGGCCCGTGCGAACTGACGATCCCCCGTGGCAAAGCCTGTTCGCTTACTCTCCGAGCGTAGGGGACCGGGGGGCCGCAGAAGGTGATTTTCCAGCGTCTTTGCCCGGCCCGGCGCCGGCTCGCGGCGCGACCCAGGATCGCGAGAACGCGGAAGGCTTCGTGGTCGGCGGCCGGCAGCGAGTCGGGCCGGCCCCACGGGCCCGGCTGTGAGGTTCCCCCGGTGGTCTAGCCTCGCAGGATGCATGCGGACTCCTACCGGCGCTCGCCGAGGACTGCGGACGAACAGGCCCGGCACGACGAGGTGTTCGGGGCGCTCACTGCGGCCACCCGGAACCTGGTCGCCGCGCAGCTGACGACCGAGGTCGACCACGACACCGCGCGCGAGGTCACCGCGGAGATCGAGCTGCTGACCGGCCGGCTGCGCAGGCACTCCGGCCGCGGACCGCTCGGCATCGAGGTCGGCGCGGACGGCACCACCCGGGCCCACGGCAACGCGGTCATCGGCCTACGCAACCCGGTCGCGCCGCCACTGCACGTCGAGCGGAGCCCGGACGGCAAGGCCTGGTCGACGTTCGGCCTGGGCCCGCAGTACGAGGGCCCGCCGGGCCTGGTGCACGGCGGGGTCAGCGCTCTGCTGCTCGACCAGCTCTGCGGCGAGGCGGCGGCCGCGGGCGGCGCGCCAGGCATGACCGGCCGGCTGACCCTGCACTACCGGCGACCCACCCCGCTGGGCGAGCTGAGCGGCGAGGCCTGGGTCGAGCACGTCGAGGGTCACAAGACAACCGTCAGGGGCCGCCTGAAGGACGCACAAGGCCGTCCCACGGTGGAGGCCGAGGGCCTGTTCATCCTGCCGCGATGGGCCCGCGAGCTGACGGCGACCGAGGACGAGCGGCCCGAAAGGTTCGAGTAGCAGCCGCCGGCAGGGAAGGTCAGTCCTCCAGCGGGATCTCGTCGTCGATGATGTAGACGGCAGCCTCCTCGGCGCTGGCGCCGGCTCCGTCGATGCCCACGTCGTACGACATCATGTCCTGCGGGACATCGTCGTGCATCGCCTCGTCGTCGGCCACCAGTCGGCCGGCCCGGCGGGATCCGACCTCGCCGCCGACGTGCTCCTCCTCCTGCGCGGCCATGAGATAAGGGTCGAGCTCGGGTTCCTCCTGGGCCATCCGCTGCTCGAGGGACTCCCCGTGCTCTTCCTCCCAGGGCGTGTTTCCGTAGCGCTCGGCGCCGGACCAACGCTCCGGTGGCGAGTACCCCTCGTCCAGGGCGTCGGTGACGCCGCGGTCGAGGAGGGAATCTCCAGGCTGCAGCTGGTCCTCGTCGTCGACGCTGTAGTCGCCGTAGGTCTCGCGGTTCTCGGTCATGTCCACACTGAACCGGTTGTGACCACTTCGCACCAGGGACTCAGGTCCCGATCCGACCGACGAGTCAGGCGGGGGCGTCCTGGCGGACACCCCGCTGCCCGGTGTCGGTCAGGCGGGCCTCCTCGGCTGCCTTGGCCTCCAGCTCTGCCCGTCGGGTGGTGGCGACCAGGTCCTGCGCCGCCTCGTAGGCACCCGGAGGGCTGACGAGGTCCGAGACGCCTCCGGACAACCGCTTCAGCGCGGCACGCGCGAAGATCTGCTGCTCGGTCGAGGTGCGCTCGGAGCGACCACGGCCGATGAAGCTGACGAACCAGTGGAGCAGAGCGGTGATCCGGTTCTTGAACCCGGTGATGTAGACGAGGTGGACCGCCAGCCACATCAGCCACGCGATGAAGCCGGTGAGCCGGAGCTTGCCGATCATCGCCACGGCACGGAACCGCGAGATGGTCGCCATGCTGCCCTTGTCGAAGTACTTGAACGGCCCCTGCGGCGCCTTGCCCTCGACCCGTCCTTTGATCTCCTTCGCTGCGTACTTCGCGCCCTGGATGGCCACCTGGGCGACACCCGGGAGGTTGTCCAGCGCGATCATGTCGCCCACCACGAACACCTCGGGGTGGCCCGCAAGCGTGAGGTCGGGGTTCACCCCGATCCGCCCCGCGCGGTCCAGCGGGGCGCCGGTCTGGTCCGACAGGATCTTGCCCAGGGGACTCGCCTGCACACCGGCTGCCCATACCTTCGTCACGGCGTCGATGCGACGTACCGTGCCGTCCTTGTCCTGAAGCTCCAGGCCGCGCTCGTCGACGTCGACGACCATCGCGCCGAGCTGCACCTCGACGCCCAGCTTCTCCAGGTCGGCCTTGGTCTTCTCGCCCAGCTTGGCGCCGAACGGCGGGAGCACCTGCGGAGCGGCGTCGACGAGGACCACCCGCGCCTCGCGGGTGTTGATCCTGCGGAAGTCCTTCTTGAGGGTCCGGTGCGCGAGCTCGGCGATCTGGCCGGCCATCTCGACGCCGGTGGGACCGGCACCGACCACCACGAACGTGAGCAGCCGCTGGATCTCGTCCTCGTCGTCGGACAGCTCGGCCAGCTCGAATGCGCCGAAGATCCGGCCGCGCAGCTCGAGCGCGTCGTCGATGCTCTTCATGCCTGGGGCGAACTCGGCGAACTGGTCGTTGCCGAAGTAGGACTGGCCCGCGCCGGCCGCGACGAGCAGGGAGTCGTACGGCGTGACCGTGGTCCGGTTCAACACGCGCGAGGTGACCAACCGGCTCTCGAGGTCGATGTCGGTGACCTCACCGAGGATCACCCGCGCGTTGTCCTGGGAGGCCAGGACCTCGCGCGTCGGCGGAGCGATCTCACCTTCCGAGAGGATCCCGGTCGCCACCTGGTAGAGCAGCGGCTGGAACAGGTGATGGGTGGTCTTGGCCACCATCGTCACGTCGACGTCGGCCCGTTTGAGCGCCTTGGCACCGAAGAGGCCACCGAAGCCGGACCCGATCACGACCACCCGGTGCCGGCCGGCGCCGTTGGCGGCGCCCTGCTGCGCGTTTGTCATGACTCACCCTTCTGCCGCGGTAGACCTCGATCTTCCTCTGCACAGGCTCCAACAGCGAGAATGCCCACTCTGATCCGGACCACGGCATGCTTTCCCTCACATCTCGTCGGGCAGGATGGGCCGGGTGAGTACCACGCCTGCCACCGGAGCCGGCTCGCCCGCGCCGCGCTCGGGTCACGGCGCGGGCGGCCACGTCGACCTGGCGGTGATCGGCACCGGCTCCGGCAACACCATCGTCGACGCCGCGTTCGAGGACTGGCAGGTCGCGATCCTCGAGAAGGGCACCTTCGGAGGCACCTGCCTCAACGTCGGCTGCATCCCGACCAAGATGTTCGTCTACCCGGCCGACCTGGCCCACGAGGCGGCCCACGGGGACCGGCTCGGCGTCGAGACGCGGTTCGACCGAGCGCGCTGGCCCGAGGTACGGGACCGGATCTTCGGCCGGATCGACCCGATCTCGGAGTCCGGCCGGGAGTGGCGCGCGTCGGGGCGGCCCAACGTCCGGCTCTACGAGGGGCACGCCCGGTTCGTCGACGCGCACACCCTCGACACCGGGACGGGGGAGACGATCACCGCCGACCAGGTGGTGATCGCCACCGGTTCGCGCCCACTGCTGCCCGACGTACCCGGCCTCGACACAGTCCCCTACGTCACCAGCGATACCGTGATGCGCATCGAGGCCCTCCCCCGGCGCATGCTGGTCGTCGGCGGTGGGTTCGTCGCGGCTGAGCTGGCCCACGTCTTCTCCGCGTTCGGCAGCGACGTCACGCTGGTCAACCGTTCCGGGCGGCTGCTCCGCGAGGAGGACGCCGAGATCTCCCGTAGGTTCACGGAGCTGGCACAGCGACGCTGGGACGTCCGGCTCGACACAGAGGTGGCCCGGCTCGAGGCGCGAGGCGGAGGCGGAGGCGTCCGGGCGTACCTCGACGACGGCTCACAGGTCGACGCGGAGCTCCTGCTCGTGGCGACCGGCCGCCGGGCGAACTCCGACCAGCTCGACCTGGACCGCGCAGGCGTTGCGGTGGACGAGCGCGGCCTCGTCGTCGTGGACCGGCACCAGCGCACCACCGTTCCGGGCGTCTGGGCGCTCGGGGACGTCAGCAGCCGCTACCAGCTCAAGCACGTGTCGAACCGGGAGGCCCGGGTCGTGCGGCACAACCTGCTGCACCGCGACGACCTCGTCGAGGCGGACCACACGAATGTGCCGAGCGCGGTGTTCAGCAACCCGCAGGTGGCCAGCGTGGGACTGAACGAGGAGCAGGCCTTGGCCGCCGGCCGCCCGTTCGTCGTCGGCAGGCGCAGCTACGGCGACACCGCGTACGGGTGGGCGATGGAGGACACGATCGGGTTCGCGAAGGTCCTGGTGGACCCGGCCACCGGGTTGATCATCGGCGCCCACGTGCTCGGCGCCGACGCCGCGAACCTGCTGCAGCCGTTGGTGCAGGCGATGTCGTTCGGCCAGTCCGCGCGCGACGTGGCGCGCTCGCAGTACTGGATCCATCCGGCTCTCACGGAGGTCGTCGAGAACGCCCTCCTCGACGCCGTCCAGTCCCGCTGACCCACCCGTTGAGTCGTCACTCTCCGTCCGTCGGGTGCGCACTTTCCGTCCCTTGAGCCGGCAAGTTCCGTCCGTCGAGTGCGCGCCAGCCACCTCCCGGGGACGAGAGTTGGCGACTCAACGGGCGGAAGCTGGCGACTCAACGGGCGGAAGTTGGCGACTCAACGGAGGGACCGCCAGCGGCGTCGGGTCCGCCGGGGACGCAGCGTCACCTCCGCGACCGGGACCAGCTCGGGCCGGTCGAGGTCATCGTGCACCTCGCCGGTCTCCCACCGCACCACCAGCCCCTCCGGGCGGTCCTCGAGCGTGGCGACGGCGTTGTCGAACCAGGGCCCGTCGATCTTCCTCCACCGGAACGGCGCATCCGGAACCTTGGCCGAGCGGGCGGTGAGCTTGCCGAGGAACCCCGCGACCGGGTAGGCGAAGATGGCGGTCGCGAACCGCAGCACTCGCGGCAGCGGGTTGCGGATCGGCGAGCAGACCGCCTGCACGATCCTCGCGCCGCTGCGGCGTCGTACCTCCGAGACGTAGGAGTGGTGCACGTCGCCGGACAGGAACATCACGGTGGCCGGGGCCGGCCCTCGCTCACCGTCGGCCACCTCCACGGCCATCGCCGCGACCTGCTGGAACGTGCGCTGGAACGCCCCCCAGTGCTCGAGGTCGATGGCCTGGCGGATCCACTCGGCGACGCGCGCGGCGCGCCGGCCCCAGGCGCCGCCGGCGACGGCCTCGTTCCATGCCTCGACGCCCTGTAGTCCAGGCGGCAGCAGGAACGGCAGCGAGGTGCCGACGAACAGATGCCGGAAGCCGCCGACCATCTGCTCGTCGAGCCACGCCAGCTCGGCGGGGTCGAGCATCGCGCGCCGCTCCGGCTCGAGCACCCGGGCAGCCCGCGAGTCGAGGACGATCAGCCGCGTGTCCGCGAGGTCACGGGTGAAGCTCCACCGGTAGCTCTCCGGTTCGCCGTCGGCCCGCTCGACCAGCTCGTCCAGCTCGCGGGTGAGGTCGAGCTCGTCTGCCCCGTCGTGCTCCTGAACCCGGCGCCACAGCGGGTCCTCGGCGCGCTCGTCGTGGGAGAGGTTGCCCAGGTGCTGGTAGACCCAGTACGACGCGAGCCCGGCGACCAGCCGTTCGTGCCACCACCGGGTCGCGTCCATCTTGTGCTTCCATGCGAGCGAGGTGTTCCAGTCGTCGCGGATGTCGTGGTCGTCGAAGATCATCGCGCTCGGCAGGGTCGAGAGCAGCCAGCGGTTGACCGGGTCGCTCCACGCGAGCCGGTAGAGGTGGGCGTACTCCTCGTAGTCCTTGAGCTCGTCGCCGGGGGGTTCGTCGATGTCGCGGCGCGAGGCGATGAACTCCCGCATCTCGCTCGAGGTCTCGTCGGCGTAGACCTGGTCGCCGAGGAACACCACCAGGTCGGGCCAGCGCGCCTCCTCGGTGGCCATCCGCACGGCGAGTGCGCGCAAGGCGTCCACCCCGTGGATCCGGTTGCCAGACTCGTCGTGCGGCACGCTGGTGCGGCACGACCCGAACGCCATCCGCAGCGGCTTCCCGGACTTCAAGGTGGCGATCACGCTCGGCGGGTACGTCGAGCCGGCGGGCGGCCAGACCTCCGAGTCGTCGACCCGCACCGAGTACGGCGTGACGCTGCCCGGCTCCAGACCGTCGACCTCCACCAGCGCGTAGTGGTGACCGTGCACCGCGAACGTCTGGTGCGACCACGACCGGTCGGCCGCCACGACGGTCACGGTCGCCGCCCCGGCGGTCTCCACCCAGATCCCGGCCGACGTCTCGTCGACGTACCTCATCAGCGGCCCGAGGACGAGCTCTGCCTCTCCCATGCGTCAGTTCTACCCGTTCGGGGAACAGTCGGGGCAGGCGCCGGGTGTCCGGCGGCTCCCCTGACGACGAAGTAGGTTCTCCTCATGGATGCAGCGCTGGGCAAGGAACGAGTCGGCCGCAAGGCTGAGCACAGCGACCTCCTCGACCACGCCGTTCGGGTCGGCCTGATCTCCTACGGGGTGGTCCACCTTCTGATCGCCTGGCTGGCCGTCCAGCTGGCCTTCGGCGACCGGTCCGGCAAGACCTCCTCCAGCGGCGCTCTGCACCAGCTTGCCCAGAACAGCTTCGGCCAGATCCTGCTGTACGTCGTCGCTGCCGGCTTCGCCGCGCTCGTGATCTGGCAGGGGCTCGAGGCGGCCATCGGGCATCAGGGCGAGGACGGCGGCAAGCGCACCTGGAAGCGCGTCGTCTCCGCAACCAAGGCGGTCATCTACGGATCGGTCGGCTTCTCCGCCCTCAAGATCGCGACCGGGTCGGGTTCGTCCGGCAAGAGCACGGACACCTGGACCGCGAAGCTCATGTCCGCACCCGCCGGCGCCGTCCTGGTCGGGCTGGTGGGTGTCGGCGTCATCTGCGTAGGCGGCGCGCTGGTCTGGCGGGGCTGGACGGAGAAGTTTCGCAGCAAGCTGGACTCGCAGGGCGAGACCGGTCGGGACGGCCGTGCCTACGTGCTGTTCGGCAAGGCGGGCTACATCGCCAAGGGCATCGCCCTGGCGCTGGTCGGAGCGCTGTTCCTCTACGCCGCGCTGACCCACGACCCGCAGAAGTCCGGCGGGCTCGACCAGGCCCTGACGAAGGTGCTCGACCAGCCGTTCGGGTCACCGCTGCTTGTGGCGATGGCGGCGGGGATCGCCTGCTACGGACTGTTCTGCTTCGCCTGGGCACGCCACCTTGACCGCTGACGCCGTCGTCGAGACAGACCGCACGCTGATCCGCGACTGGCGTCCGGAGGAGACGAGTCGCTTCTTCGGCATCTACCGGCGCTGGGAGGTCGCCCGGTGGCTCGGCTCGAGCTGAACGCCGCCGACCGCTCCCAGGGCCGCTGGGCGGTGCAGCGCAAGGACGAAGGCACGGTGGTCGGGACGCTCCTGCTCGGGGTGTCAAGGAGGTCTTCGCGGTGGTTCGCCCCGACAACGTGCCGTCGCTGGCCGAGTGCCGACGCATCGGGATGAAGGCACTGGGACGGACCGACCGGTACTACGGGTCCGAGCTCGAGCTGTTCCGCATCGTGCCGGGGGTGACTGATGCGGCGGCCGGGAACCGATAGCCTCGGGTTCATGCTCTTCCTGGACGACGTGGGGACGTGCGGATGAGCGCTGCCCTGGTGCTGGACCCCGAACCCCGGTCGGTACGCCGTGCCCGGGTCTGGGTGGGCGAGGAGCTGGAAGGGCTGGGCCGTCGCGACCTGGTGGACGCGGCCGAGCTCGGGGTCTCCGAGCTGGTCACGAATGCCATCTTGCACGCCGAGCCGCCGATCACGCTGCGTATCGGCGGCACCGCGGCGCACCCTCGCGTTGAGGTCCACGACACCTCGCCCCGCGCTCCGACCGTGCACACCGACATGGCCGAGGACGACAAGCTCATGCGCACCGTGGGCCGCGGCCTGGGCATCGTCGCCCTCTACTCCACGAGCTGGGGGGCCGAGGTCTCCGCCGGCGGCAAGGTCGTCTGGTTCGAGCCCGCCCTCCCGGGACTGCCCGACGAGCTCGAGGCCGGGCTGAGCCCCGATCTCGGCGACTGGGACGGGCTCGCCCTGGGCGGCCCCGGACAGGAGCCGGGCGCGGGAGACATGTTCGACCTCGACCGCGCGGTGGACGAGCTGGTCGCCCGGGTGAAGCCGCCGACAGAGCTCCTCAGGGTCCGGCTGCTCGGCATGCCGGCCCAGGAGTTCGCTGCCTTCCGCGTCTGGTACGCCGAGATCCGTCGCGAGCTGCGACTGCTGGCCTTCTCCCACCCCCAGGACTACCCGCTGGCCACGGAGCTCGCTGACATCTCGTTGCAGGTCGAGCAGGAGCGTCGACAGTCCCACGGGGTGGCGGCGCTCGACGAGGCGATCACGGCAGGCCTCACGAGCGTCGACCTGGACTACCGGGTGCCGCCGTCCGCTCCCCCGACCATGACCCGGATCGCATCGCTGCTCGACCAGGTCGACGAGTTCTGTCGCGACCAGCGGCTGCTCAGCATGCCCTCGAGCGGGGCGCAGGTCGCGCTGCGTCGCTGGTACACCGGCGAGTTCACCCGGCAGGCCGCGGGGCACCCGCCGACGCCGTGGCCGCGAAGCCCGGTCGCCGACCCGGACGCCGCGGCGAAGGAGAGCTGATGGGGGCGGGCCACTCCCACACCGGGGCGGACCTGGCGGACCATCGCGGGCGTCTCGGGGCAGTGCTGGCGATCACCGTCACGGTTCTGGTGGTGGAGGTGGTCGGCGCCGTGGTGTCCGGCAGCCTGGCGCTGCTCGCCGACGCCGCCCACATGCTCACCGACGTCGCCGGACTGTCGCTCGGGCTGCTCGCCGCCGTGCTGGCCCGCCGGCCCGCGACCGACGCCCGCACCTGGGGCTACCGGCGGGCCGAGGTGCTCGGGGCCGCCGCGCAGGCCGCGGTGCTGCTGGCCGTCGGCGTCTTCGTGCTCGTCGAGGCTGTCCGCAGATTGCTCGACCCACCGGAGGTCACCCCGGGGATCATGCTGGTGTTCGGCGCGGTCGGCCTCGTCGGAAACCTGGTCGGCCTGGTCGTCCTGGCGTCCGGGCGCGGCGAGAGCATGAACATGCGGGCAGCGTTCCTCGAGGTGCTCAACGACGCCCTCGGGTCGGTCGCGGTGCTCGTGGCGGCAGCCGCCATCGCGCTGACCGGCTGGCTGCAGGCCGACCCACTGGCCTCGATGCTGATCGGTGTGCTGATCATCCCGCGGACCGTGGGCCTGCTGCGCGAGGTGGTCGACGTGCTCCTCGAGTCGACGCCGAAAGACCTCGACCTCGGCGGCGTCCGCGAGCGGATCCTGTCGCTGGCGCACGTGCACGACGTCCACGACCTGCACGCCTCCCAGGTGGCCACCGGGCTCCCCGTCCTCACCGCCCACGTGGTCGTCGACGACTCCTGCTTCTACGACGGGCACCTCGGCTCGATGCTCGACGAGCTGCAGCACTGCATCAGCGACGAGTTCGACGTGGAGCACTCCACGATCCAGTTCGAGGCACGGGCGCACGCCGACCACGAGCACGAGACGCACCACTGACGCGCGCGCCCCAACGGGCAGTTGCGGCCGCAGGCCGGCCGGCTGTCATCCGTAGCCGAGCTCGTGCAGCCGCTCGTCGTCGATGCCGAAGTGGTGCGCGATCTCGTGCACCACGGTGATGTTGACCTCCTCGACGACCTGGTCCTCGTCCTCGCACATCGCCAGGGTCGGGTTGCGGAAGACCGTGATCCGGTCCGGCAGCACCATCGTGTAGTCGCCCCCACGCTCGGTGAGCGGGGTGCCGTCGTAGACCCCGAGCAGGTCGGGGTCGTCCGCCGGGGGGTCGTCCTCGACGAGCACGACACAGTTGTCGACGAGCCCGTAGAGCTCCCCGGGCACCTGGTCCATCGCCGCCGCCACGAGCTCCTCGAAGCGCTGCCGGCTCATCTCGATCACGTCCTCCATGATCGCTACCGCGATTTGGCGGCTGCCCGGCGGGGCCCTATGCTTTTCCGGTCCCCGACGGCAGTCGTGCCCGACGGCCTCTTCGAGGGAATCAGCCCCCATCGTCTAGTGGCCTAGGACCCCGCCCTTTCACGGCGGTAGCACGGGTTCGAATCCCGTTGGGGGTGCTGCTTCCGGATCCCGATTCGGAGGAAGCGCGGCGGTGGGTTAGCATTGCGCCGCCCGTTGAAACACAGGCACCACAGCACGATCGCACCACAAACCTGGCCCCGTAGCGCAGTTGGTTAGCGCGCCGCCCTGTCACGGCGGAGGCCGCGGGTTCGAGTCCCGTCGGGGTCGCCCAGAGCGAACGCCCCGGACGACATCGTCCGGGGCGTTCGTCGTCTCGTCACCACGGAGCCTGCGCCCCCCTCGATTCCTCGGCCGACCCGCCGTTGTTGTAGAGTTTCCGGCGCTTGGGCAGGTAGCTCAGTTGGTACGAGCGTCCGCCTGAAAAGTGGAAGGTCGGCGGTTCGACCCCGCCCCTGCCCACAAGCACCCGGAGGCCGCAGGCAGGCATGCACGATGCCACCTGCGGCCTCCCTCACGTCGCGGGCCGCCAACGCGTCAGCTCGCACACCGACGAGCGGAGCGGGGAGCTGCCGCTGATCGGGTCCCCGGGCCGCTGGTCCAGCACCAGGTTCAGGTTCGCGCTGTCGGGACCGTACGGCGGGTAGCCCGGCAGCCCGAGGTCGTCGCAGGCCTGCCACCAGCCGTGCTGGCCGACGACGACCTCCGGGTCGATCCGGGCGTTCAGCTTGGCGCGCGCACGGATGCTCCCCCGCGGTGTCGCCAGACGCGCCCAGTCGCCGTCGGACAGGCCCCTCAGGGCGGTCAACACGTCGTCGCGGATCGTGGCCCTCGCGCCGCACCGCGAGACACACAGCGGTCAGAACGTCGAGACCTGCACGGCGCTCTCCTCTTCGGCCATCGGCTGTCGACGGGCCGCTCGGGACGTTCGACACGTTTGTTGCTGTTCGGCGTCGACCTAGACTGGTGACCTCGGGTCCGTGCGGACCCGGCCCGGTCGGAGGGCGGTGAGATGCCGGAGTTCGACGCCCAGGGCCAGCTCGACGCGCTCGGCCAGGCCGTGATCACCACGGACGTCGACGGAGTCGTCGTCTACTGGAACCCGGCCGCCGAGGAGATGTACGGCTGGTCGGCGGACGAGGCGGTCGGGCGCAACATCGCCGCTCTCACCGTCCCTGACGTCGATCAGAAGACCGGTGCCGAGATCATGTCGGCGCTCCGCGAGGGAATCCCCTGGTCGGGAGGGTTCCCCGTGCGCCGCAAGGACGGGAGCATGTTCCCCGCTCTGGTCACCGACTCGGGGATCTACAAGAACGGCCGGTTGGTCGGCATCATCGGGATCTCGACGCACCTCGGCAACGCCGTCAACCCGCTGCTCGACCGGTCCACGGATGCCGCACTCGTGCTGCGCTCCGACGCCGTGGTGACCTACGCGAGCCCAGCGGGGCGCGAGCTCTTCGGCTGGGATCCCGAGGTCGTCATGGGCAGCTCCGTCCTGCCGCTGTTGCATCCCGAGGACATGGTGGGCCTGGCGGACTTCCTCGAGGAGGTCGCCGCACGGCCTGGTGCCCACCCGCCCGTCGAGCTGCGCGTGCTGGCGAAGGGCGAGTGGGTGTGGGCGGAAGCGACCCTGACCAACCTGCTGGACGACCCATCGGTCCGCGGCTTCGTCGCGAACCTACGCCTGAGCACCTGGCGACCCGCCCAGGAACATGCGGAGGAGAAGGTGGCGCAGCTGCAGACCGCGCTGGACTCCCGGCTGCTCGTGGAACAGGCCAAGGGCTTCCTGGCCGGCCGGCACGGTGTCTCGCCCGAGTATGCCTTCGCGATGCTCCGGGCGCAGGCCCGCAGGCAGCAGCGAACAGTCCAGGAGCTGGCCCGAGCAGTACTCGGCGGCGAGTCGCTCAGCGACCTCGAGGGCGCCTAGCCAGACGTGGCATTCCAGACATCGGCGACACTCGGCCTAGTCCCATCGGGTGGTTCTGCGCCGAGAGCCTTCACCGCGGCGTCGCCGGGTTGTTACCGTCTTGGCCTTGCCCGTTCTCCCTGCGTCGCAGCCTCACGGCATCGCGGGAGGGTCGCCCCAGACCTCGGCGGCATGACCACCCCGGACGTGGAGATGGCCCTACACACGTCAAGCCCGACTCCTTCCCCCAGGACGACCCGCCTCGCTTACGCAGCAGCGGTTCTGCTCCGGGTGGTGAGGGCCCGAGGCTGGTGCGCAGAGAGCGCCGCGCAGGAGCTGAGGTCGCGGCTGGACGACGACCGCGACTTGCTCCGGCTGCTCAACGCCCGCGTGGCGAGGGCCATGCTCTCGCGACCGACCCGGACCGATGCCCGCGCACACGCCACCTTGGAGCTGGCGCTCGGCGGGATGCCTCAGGAGCGTGGCAGATGAACCCGACCCCGAACCAGGCCCCCGAGAGTTCGCACCGGGTGACGCGCCAGGAGACAGCGCGCACCGATGCTGTCGGGGCCGCGGCCCTACGGCGCGAGCGCCGTCCCCGCGGCGAGCCGCCGCGGACGGCGGTCGACCGCCGCTGGCGGTTCACCGACGCGGTCGCGGCTGCGCGGCAGCTCGGCGCGGGCGATGCCGCGGCCGGCTGACCACCGCCGGTGACGCCGTGGGCTCAGGCTGGACGGAAACCCGGGAACTGCGCGGTGCAGTCGTAGCGAAGCACGCCCTCGTCGACGAGGTCCCAGAGCGTGGCCACCACGTCGGCGCGGTCGATGACGACGTCGGACGCCACGGACGCCACGACGTCGGCCGTCGTCCATGCGCCGTCGGCGACCACGTCGAACACCACGGAGCGAAGCTCGTTGGGGTTGTCCTGCAAGACGGTCATGGTGCGATTCCTCCAGCTACGGTCCTGGGCCCGACCGGACTGGGGCGCCGCAGGCGGGCCTGCCCCTCCAGCGTGCCGTCGCCCGGGCGGCGGCGGAGGGGGCCAAGGTCCCCGTCCCGGCGCCATCGGTCCCTAGGTTTGCCCACGGACTGCCGCGGTCAGGCGGAGCGGAATCGCGCCCAGACGAGCTTGCCGCTGCCTGGCGGGTCCTGGGCGGTCACGCCGTACTCCTGGGCATGCACCCCGACCAGGAACAGACCGCGTCCGCCGAGCGCGCCCTGGTCCGACTGCATCCGGTGCGGAAGGGCCTCGGACCCGTCGGCCACGCCCAGCACCACGTCACCGTCGGTCCGTGCGAGCGTGACCGTGAAGGGCGTGCCCGCGTGCAGCACGGCGTTCGTCGCGAGCTCGCTCACCACGAGCGTGACCCCGTCCACCAGTCCGTGCAGGTTGTGCCTCTCCAGGTGTCGGGCGACGAAGTGACGGGCCGAGGCGATGTCGCCGGGCACTCCCGGCCAGCTCTGCAGGTATGCCCAGTCCGGACTTCCCGTGCGGGTGTCCATGCTGCTCCCCTCGCGCTCGCCGAATGGGTCGACGCCGCGAGGTCTGGGCGGCCAGGACACCATCGTAGTGTCCACCCCCTTCTACCCACACCTCGACGGAGTAGGCTCGCAGCACGGCCTCACCGCGCTGGCCGCGCCCCAAGCGCGGCAATCGATCATGGCGGTGCCACGTGATACCGGAGCAGGAGTTCGCGGGTCGCGAGTCCGAGAGCCGACAGAGGATTCGCTCGCTGTGCAGCACCTGCGTCCGCGAGACCGGCACCGACGGTGGCGGCGTTTCCGTGCTCTCCGCAGGAGGCACCTCGGTCCACGTCCTCGCCACGGACGCCGTGTCCGCGGGTCTGGAAGACCTGCAGATCCTGCTCGGCGAAGGACCGTGCGTCGAGGCCACGTCCATCGGCCGGCCGGTGCTCGTAGCGGATCTCTCCGACCACGCCGCCGAGCAGAACCAGCGCTGGCCGGTCTTCACCAGCGAGGCCCGGAACGCGGGTGTGGGCGCTGTCTTCGCCTTCCCCATCCGGATCGGCGAGGTCTCGCTGGGCAGCGTCGACCTGTACCGCCGGTCGCCGGGTTCCCTCACGGCGGCACAGCTGACATCGGGGTTGCAGGCGGTGGGCGAAATGGGCGAACACATGCTCGAGCTCACGGCACCGGAGCTTCCCGAGGCGCCGTCGTACCCGATGACCGTGCATCAGGCGGCAGGCATGGTGATGGTTCAGCTGGAGACGAGCATCGACGTGGCGATGACGCGACTGCGTGCGTGCGCGTTCGCAGAGGGGATGACCATGGGGGACCTGGCCGCCGATGTGATCGCCGGGCGCCGCCGGTTCACGAAGGAGGAGCGGTGAACAACGACAACTCGGTAGACCGCGGGGGGCACCTCTTGCCGAACTCCCGTGACGGCCGGCTCGCGCAGCGCTTCGTGACGCTCGCGGACACCCTCGTCGACGACTACGACCTGGTGGAGCTGCTGAGCCACCTCGTCGACACGTGCGTCGAGCTGCTCGACGTGAGCGCCGCCGGATTGCTGCTGCTGGACCGGTCCGGTCAGCTGCAGCCGGTCGCCTCGTCGGCGGAGACCACGCACCTTCTCGAGCTCTTCCAGCTGCAGAACGACGAGGGCCCGTGCCTGGACTGTGTGCGCACCGGCATGCCGGTGACCGTCCCCGACCTCGCCGAGGTACGGACGGCGTGGCCGCGGTTCACCGTGGCGGCCGCTGAGAGCGGTTACACGTCGGTCCATGCTCTCCCGTTGCGACTGCGCAAGGAGACCATCGGGAGCCTGAACCTGTTCAACGACGAGCGGCCGCCCATGGCCCAGCAGGAGCAGCTGATCGCGCAGGCCCTCGCCGACGTAGCCACCATCGGGATCTTGCAGCAACGCTCGATCGAGCGCGCGTCCGATCTGGCCGAGCAGCTGCAGGGCGCGCTCAACACCCGCATCGTGGTGGAGCAGGCCAAGGGCGTGCTCGCCGAGTTCGGCGGCGTCGGGATGGACCGGGCGTTCGAGGCCCTGCGCGACTACAGTCGCCGCCACAACGTCAAGCTGGCGTCGGTCGCCGACGCTCTGGTCCAGGGGCGAACGGCCGCCGACCGTGTCGTCGAGCGGCGACGCGACTAGGGCGACACGAGTGCGGGTAGGTTTTCGGGCATGTCCCTGCGTTCGAAGGCCAAGCACGCGCCCCGGTACCGCGCCCTCGCGGCGCTCCTCGTCAAGCACGGCCGCGGCGACCTGATCCGTAGCGCCGGTCTGGACACCGGCCTCCCGGACGACGAGCTCGGGGCCGGCGACCCGGACGCCGCCGCCAGTCTCGCCGACGACCTGGAGGCGATGGGTCCCACCTACATCAAGCTCGGGCAGTTGTTGTCCACCCGGGTGGACCTGATCAGTCCGGCGTACGTCGACGCGCTGTCTCGTCTGCAGGACAGCGTGGAGCCCTTCGCGTTCGAGGACGTCGAGCGGATCGTCTCCTCCGAGCTCGGTGTCCGCCTCTCCACCGTCTTTCCCACCTTCGACCCGACGCCGCTCGCCGCGGCGTCCCTCGGACAGGTGCACCGCGCCACGCTGCGTGACGGGCGGGAGGTCGTCGTCAAGGTGCAACGACCCGACATCCGCGAGCAGATCGTCGAGGACATGGAGGTGCTGCGCGAGATCGCCGCCGTGCTCGACGCCCACACCGACTTCGGGCACCGGTTCGCCATCGCCGACCTGCTCGAGGAGTTCCGCCGGTCCCTGATCGACGAGCTCGACTACCGCCGCGAGGCAGAGAACCTCGTCACGATCGCCGGCATCGTCGCCGACCAGCCGAGGCTCGTGGTCCCGGAGCCCTACCCGGACTTCACCACGAGCCGGGTGCTCACGATGGAGTACGTCTCGGGCCGCAAGGTGACCGACCTGGGCCCGCTCGGCCGCCTCGACCTGGACGGGGAGACGCTGGCCGACGACCTGTTCGGCGCCTACATACGCCAGGTGCTCGTCGAGGGCGTGTTCCACGCCGACCCGCACCCCGGAAACGTACTGGTGACCGAGGACGGCCGACTCGTTCTGCTGGACATCGGCATGATCGCACGGGTCACCCCGGCCCACCGGGAGAAGCTGCTCAAGCTGCTGCTCGCCCTGGCCGACGCGCGGCCCGACGAGGTCGTGCGGGCCGCGCGCACCATGGGCGAGGAGCTGCCCGACTACGACCCGGTGCGCTTCGAGCGCGCGGTGTCGCAGGTGGTGTCCCGGGCCGCCACCTCGTCGATGGCCGACCTCGAGCTGGGGGCGATGGTGCTGAGCCTGATCCGCGAGGCCGGAGAGTGCGGCCTGCGGATGGACCCTGAGCTCACCATGCTCGGCAAGGCCATCCTCAACCTCGACCAGGTCGCCACCGTGCTCGACCCGGACTTCGAGCCGATCGAGGCGCTGCGTCGACACACCGCCGGCTTGATGAAGACCTCGATGAAGAGCTCCCCCGCCGCGGTGCTCGCTTCGATGCTGGAGGCCAAGGAGTTCGCCGAGGCGCTGCCGGGCCGGGTGAACCGTGCCTTCGACGCGATCGGCGAGGGGCACTTCGAGCTGCGGATCAAGGCGTTCGACGAGGACGAGTTCCTGCGCGGCCTGCACAAGCTGGCGAACGTGATCGCGGCCGGCCTGGTCCTCGCCGCGATGATCCTGGCGTCGGCGTTCCTGGCCCGATCCTCCGGGCAGGGGACGACCACCCAGAACCGAATCGCCATGGTGGTCTTCGTCGTCGCGATCCTGATCGCCCTGACCATGCTCGCCCGGATCCTGTGGCAGTCGCACCAGCTGCGCACCAAACGCTGACCCGCGCCCTCCGACCCACCGGTTGCCAGGCCGCGCCCAGCCGTTCCCGCTGCCCAGACCGGCGGAAGCCGTCCGGGGTAGTCACAACGGGCCAACCCGCATGAATCATTCGCGCCATCGGTCCGCAACCCCGACAATGAGGCCAGACGACCAGGTGCGGCCCGATCGCGCCGGTCCCGGCGTGGAGGTGCCTGGTGCAGCGCTACATCGACGAGCTGCGTCTGCTCCAGGCGATCACCCTGTCCGTCGTCGCCACGGACGTCGACGGCGTGATCACGTTCGTCAACGAAGCGGCAGCCGCTGCCTACCAGGCCGAGCCTGAGGAGCTGGTCGGCAGCGACGTACGCGCCCTGTTCGGCGGTGACGCAGCCGACGACGACGCCCCCCGTCTCGACCTCGACGCCGTCCTCGCCGGGGAGACCCGGCGCGGCGACCTGACCGTGTGGCGCCCGCACGGGGGGACCTTCCTCGCCGCCGTCTCCGCCACCCCCATCCGCAACAGCGAGGGCACCGTCACCGGTGCGGTCGTCGTGGCCGAGGACATGACCGAGATCCGGGAGGCCGAGGCGGAGGCCGTCGCCAGCGAGCAGCGGCTGCGGCTCGCGCACGAGGCGGCGCGACTGGGCAGCTGGCACTGGGACATGGCCACCGGGGCCAACGTGTGGGACGGGCCCCTCGAAGCCATCTACGGGATGCCTCGAGGTGGCTTCGACGGCACCTTCGAGGCCTGGGAGGCGACGCTCCACCCCGACGACCACGACCACGTGATGCAGGTGGTCCAGGAGGCGCTGGAGAACCGCTCGTCCTACGTCCTGCGCAACCGGATCGTGCATCCCGACCGCACGCTGCACTGGATCGAGGCGCACGGCAAGGTCACCACGGACGAGAACGGCGTCCCCACCGGCACGATCGGGTGCGTCCGGGACATCACCGAGGAGATGCGCGTCCGCGCGCGTCAGGCCGAGACCGCGGCCCGGGCCGCGCTGCTGCAACGGGTCACCGCGGCACTGTCCCGGGCCTGGACGCCCCCCGAGGTCAGCACGGTCCTCGAGACCGGTCTGCAGCAGGTCGCGGAGATCGTCGGCACGGGCGTGCAGCTGGCGGCGCCCGAGGATCTCCGCCGGATGACCGGGAGCGACGACCTGGTGCAGCACACCGACCGGCCGCTGTCTCGCGAGGACGTCCAGCTGCTCGACACGCTGGCGTCGCAGTGCGCCATCGCCGCCGAGCGGGCACACCTGCTGGGCCGGACGACCGAGATCGCCGAGCAGCTCCAGTCCAGCCTGGCGGCGAGCCCGCTGCCGGACGTCGGACGACTGGAGCTGGCAGTCCACTACGCCCCCGGGGGAGACGACCTCGAGCAGGTCGGCGGGGACTGGTACGACGCCGTCCGCACCCCGAGCGGCGGACTCGCCCTCGTGATCGGCGACGTGATGGGCCGGGGCGTGCGCGCAGCGACCACCATGATCCGGGTCCGCGCCGGCATCCGCGGCCTGCTCACCGTCGACCCGGCGCCTCGCGCGGTGCTCACCGCGGCCGACGAGATGATGACCCGTGACGCCCCGGACCAGTTCGTCACCGCGGCCGCCGTGCTCGTCGACGCCGAAGCCGGAGCGCTCACGCTGTGCAACGCCGGCCACATCCCCGTGGTGGTGGTGCATCCCGACGGCACCACCGAGGCGCTGGGCGGCGGCTCGGGCGTGCCGCTCGGCATCACCCGCGACCTCGAGCGCGCCGAGGTGCAGGCCAAGCTCGAGCCCGGCGCGCTGGTCGTGATGGTCACCGACGGGGTGGTGGAGGCGCGCGACCACGACCTGGACACCGGGATCGAGCTGCTGTGCCGCCGGGCGGCACAGCTTCGCGACCTCCCGCTCGACCGGCTGGTGGTCGAGCTGGCCGAGCAGGCCGACGAGTCGCTGCGCGACGACGTCACGGTCGTGGCGGCCCGGATCCGCTGAGCCGGGATCGGCAGTCAGCGCAGCAGGCCGAGCGCGAACCCCTCCTCGCGCAGCTCATCCCGCACGGCGGGGTGCGCGGCCCGGTCGATCAGCTGCTCGGCCTGGTCGCGCTCGGTGTGGCCGAACAGCTCCGCGACACCCTGCTCGGTGACCACGGCCGACGGCTGGAACGACGTCAGTGGCTCCTCCACCATCGGCACGATCGTGGACACGTCGGCGCGGGGGTGCCAGGACCGCAGCGCGATCAGCGCCTGGCCCCCACGGGCGTGCAGCGCCCCGACGATGAAGTCGGTCTGCCCTCCGAAGCCGCTGTGGATCCGGCCGTTCACCCGTGACGCGTTGACCTGCCCGTAGAGGTCCACCTGGAGCGCGGTGTTCACCGACACCATCGCCTGGTTGCGCGCGATCAGGCCGGGGTCGTTGGTCGTCTCGGTGCGCAGCAGCCGGAGCCGCGGATTGAGGTGCGCCCAGCGGTACAGCTCTGAGGAGCCGAGCAGGAAGGACGCGGTCAGCGGAAGCCGCGCGTCCAGGCAGCCGCGCTGCTCGAGCTCGAGGATCCCGTCGCTGACCATCTCCGACCAGACCCGGAGGTCGTGGTGGTCGCGCAGGCCGGCCAGGACGGCGTCGGGGACCGCACCGATCCCGAGCTGCAAGGTGGCACCGTCACCGATCCGGGAGGCGACCCGCTCCGCGATCGCGGCCGACACGTCGTCCACCACCGCGGGAGCCGGCCGGCCCAGCGGGTCTCCGGCCTCCACCACGTGGTCGAACACGTCCAGCGGCAGCTCGCCGTCGCCGTAGACGTAGGGCACGTCGGGGTCGGCCTGTGCGACCACCAGGCCGCCGCGGGCCCGGACCGCCTCGATCGCGGCGGGCAGCACGTTGACCTCCGCGCCCAGGGACAGCTTGCCGTCGACGGGTACCGACGTGTGCACGAGCACCGCGTCGGGTGGCAACGCCGAGCCGTAGAGCAGCGGCACCATCGACAACCGTGCCGGCACGTAGGCGAGCCGCGGCGAGCGGCGGGCGCCGGCTCCCACGAAGGCCGTCTCGAGCACGACGCCCTCGCGATCCGGCACGCCGGGGTGCGGGTTGAGCAGGTTCAAGGTGTAGCTCTCGAGCCGGGCGTCCACCTCGCGCAGCACCGTCCACGGGGTCGCCGCGTTGCCGCTGGTGACGATCCGCGGCTGCGGCGGCAGCCGGTCCAGCGCGCTGCCGAGGTCCTCGATCCGCGTCATCCGTCGCGCCTGCACCATCACACGTTCACCGGCCCCTTCTCCGGGCTCATCCTGCCGCGTGGGTCGTCGCCCGCGCGGGAGAACCGGCTCAGCGGGTGCGACCGGGTGAGCGACGCAACAGCCACGCGAGCAGGAGGCCGAGCACTACCAGCACACCGAGAAGCCAACCCCACAACGGCAGCCCGGCTGCGTCACCGGCCGGCTGCGACGCCGGATCGGTGCGGTTCTCGTCGCCGGACGGGGTCGACGGAGACGCCGAGGCGCTCGGCTCGGTCTCGGCGTAGGTCGGGGCGCCCTCGCCGGCCGTGCCGACCACGCTCACCGAGAGCTCCACGGGGACCTCCCCGGCCGACGCGTAGTCGCTGTCGCCGTTGAGGAACGCCGAGCAGTAGTAGGTCCCGGGCAGGGAGGCGGGCTGCACGCCGAGCTGGCCGGCACGGTTCCGGTAGCGGACCGGCGGGGTCGCGAAGTGGACCGTGACGGCGCGGGAGGCGTTGAAGAGCTGCCGGTCGGTCTCGAGCTGAGACGGGTCGAAGAAGCCGTCGCGCAGCGGACCGTAGGACTGCACGATCGCCGTCGGGTTGCGCGTGCCGAGCGCCTGGTTGACCGGGCCGCTGCGGCCGAACCGCACGTCGCACACGAGCTGCTGGCCCCAGTCGAGCTCGACGCCGTAGAACAGTGTCTCGCCGACGAGGATGGAGTCGCGGTAGGTGCCCGGCTCCAGAACGGGTGCGGAGGTGAAGGACGGCGACCCGAAGACCGGCGTCGGCGTGCCGCCCGCCTGGTCCCCGCGCACGTCGTACTCGCCGGGCTCCGCCGCCGACGGCAGCGACTCGGCATCCTCCGCGGCAGGCTCCTCGAGCACGGTCACCTCGAGCGGCTGGACCCCGGACCCGTCGGTGCGGTGCACCGACACGGCGTACGGCGCGTCGCCGCAGTCCGCGAGCCGCTCGCCGTCGACGGTGACCGCGGCGGTCACCGGGGTGAGCCGGTCGAACGCACCGAGCGAGGACGCCTGCTGCTGGTCGCAGACCTCACCGTCCGGGGTGGTCACCAGGATCTCGATCTGCTCGCTGTCCGAGAGCGACGAGGACGTCGGCCGGTCCGTCGCCGAGACATGCAGGGTGCTGCCCTCGTCAGGATCGACCAGGTAGGTCTCGCTCGCGCCCCCGTTGCCACCATCCCCGATGGTGTCGAGGTACTGACCCGGCTCGAGCAATGGTGCCCCGTCGGCGTCGTCGGCGCCCTCCACCGGCGTGCCCTGCGGCGCGTAGGCGCGGGCGGCCCGGGCGGAGAGCCGGCTGAGCTGGCTGACCAGCGCGTCGGCGTCGGGTGCGTCGTAGAAGGTGCCCCGACCGGCCTGCGCGATGCAGGTGAGCTGGTTGCGCGCCTTGTCGTCGACCTGGAACCCCACCACGTCGACGTGCAGGTCGAGACCCTGCTGGGACAGGTCGCGCGCGACCTCGCACGGGTCGCCCCCGCAGGACTCCTCGCCGTCGGAGACCAGCACGATCGTGCGCGGGCCCTCGGAGGGCAGGTCCTTCGCTGCCTGGCGCAGGCTGTAGGCGATGGGCGTGTTGCCGAGCGGACGGGCCTTCCCCAGGGCCGTGCGCAGGGATCCCTTGTCCAGCCGCCCGACGGGTACGACGAGCTCGCTGTCCTGGCACGAACCCGGCCCGTCGTCGATCTTCGACCCGTAGATGCGCAGACCGACCTGCATGTCGCCGGGGAGCGCGCCGACGACCTCGCGCAGCGCGTCGACGGCCGCCCGGAACCGGGTGCGGCCGTCGCCGTGGGGCTCCTTCATCGAGCCCGAGGCGTCGAGGACCAGCTCCATCCGCCCGTCGGTCGTCTCGCTCCCGCCGGCGGCCGAGGCCGCCGGGGTCGCCACCGCCGTGAGCAGCGTGCCGAGCAGCAGCGCGGCGAGCAGCGCGCGCACGCGACGCCGGGCCCTGTGGGCGGGGCGGCGCGCGAGGGCACGCGGTGCAGGTGTGGTGCGCACGGGTGAGACCCCCAGTTTCGTATGGACCAGCCGCGGGTAGTGTAGTTGGGCCGAGCCACTGGCCTGTTCGGACTATTCGTCCGGTCCGGTTGGTGATAGTTTCGACGGGATTCCGACCGGGGGACGGAAGACCGAGGCGCGAGGAAGCGATCGAGCACTCGGCCCGCTCCCCCCTGGTGGACATGGGAGGAAGTGGTGGGCCTTCAGGTCCTGCTCGTCGGGCGACTGCGCCCCGAGCTCGGCGTCTCCGGGAGTCACGAGGGCGTCGCGGTCGCGGACATCCGCCACCCCGACGCAGTCCAGGACGCCGTGCATCGCCTCGCCGGCCGCGCCGGGTCCGGCCGCGCTGCGGTGCTGGTGGTCTGCTCGGTCGCCGACACCACGGAGGTACGCCGCCAGCTCGACCTGCTGCATGTCGCGCTCCCGGGTGTCACCACCCTGCTCGAGCCCGTGCCCGGGCCGCCGCTGGCCGTGGCGGTCGTGGCTGCGCTCGTCGGCGACGCCGACGGCACCCGCGACCCGGCCGGCCAGCTCGCCATGCTGGACACCGTGCGCGACCGGGCCTGGTCGGCCACCTGGCTGCCGCGCGTGCACAGGCTCGACCACCCCCAGCCCTCCCTGGGCCAGCACGTGCGCAGCTGGCTCGGGGGCTCGGGGTTCCTCGCCGTGCACAGCACTCCTGGCGAGGCCGGCCCGCGCGTGATGACCTGCACCGGCGCCGTCGTACCGGCTCCGAGCGACACCCCGGCCGGGGGCGTGCTGATGGTCGCCGACAGCGGCGCGCCCGACTGGGTGGTCCCCGCGTTCACCGACGCGGTGGGCATCGAGTCCCGCACCGACTACGCGACCTGGCGAGACCCGCGCGACGCGTTCGGCGTGCCCGCCTGCGTCGAGCTCCTCATCGTCCCGGCGGACCTCGACGACCCGGGGGTCGTCGAGGTCTCGACGGCCGAGTGCCCCGGATGCGGGAACCGGCACCACCGCACCACCTGCCCGTACTGCCGGATGACCCGTGCGGCCGATCCCGACGCGACCGGCTCGGACAACGACCTGCAAGGAGCACCAGCGTGAACCCCAGACAGCGCCGCGGAGTGCTGTTCCTCCTGCTCGCCGGGCTCGGCGCGCTGGTGGTCTTCTTCATGGTCACCCGCTACGTCGCAGGCGTGAACTCGAAGGTGGCGCCCATGGTCACCGTCTACCAGGCGGCCAAGAACATCCCGGCCTACCGGGAGCTCACGACCGCCAACGTCGAGGCCGTGCAGGTCCCCGAGCGCTACGTGCCTCCGCAGGCACTGCGCGAGGGTGCCCAGCTGTCGGGCCAGCGGGTCGGCTTCACCGTCGCCCGGGGCACCCTCATCGGCGCGGACATGCTGCTGCCCCCGTCGGAACTCAACCCCGACGAGCGGGAGATCGCGATCGAGGTCGACGCGGTCACCGGGATCGCCGGACGCATCGCCAGCGGCGACTTCGTGGACATCTACGCGGTGTTCGGCAGCCCCGACGGCACGACGGGTAGCTCGCAGGTGCTGGTGCACAACGTGCGGGTCGTCTCCGTCGGCGGTCGGCAGACCCGGAGCAAGGAGACCGCCGAGGGGGCGCTGCGCCAGGCCGACGTGCTGCCGGTGACGGTGGCGCTCGAGCCCGAGGACGCCCTGAAGGTCACCTACGCCGACAGCTTCGCCCTCGCCGTGCGGCTCGTCGGCCTGCCGCCCGGCATCACCACCGAGGACAGGAGCAACGAGCTGAGCTCGGTCGACTCCAAGGTCCTCGGCCTGCCCGGACCGAAGGTCCGGTGATCCCGGTGACCGCGCACGTCCACCCCGTGTCGAGCACTCCAGGAGACACCAGATGAGCAAATCGGTGATCATCGGCGCCGGCGACCAGGTCGTCACCTACGAGATCCGCTCGCTGGTCGGCGAGGTGGAGGGGTTCAAGGTCGAGGACGCCGCGGACACCTCCGACCAGCTCGAGGCGTCGGTGCTGCGGCGCGACCCCGACGTGGTCGTGGTGCACTCCGGCATCGGGCCCACGCCGGTGCTGCAGCTGGTCCGCGACCTGGCCATGCGCCGTCCCGGCACCGCCATCTTGGTGATGGCCGACCAGGTGACCCCGGAGGTGTTCACCGAGGCGATGGACGCCGGTGCGCGCGGTGTGCTCCAGCACCCGGTCAGCCTCGAGGACCTCCAGGCCCGGCTCAGCTCTGCCGCGCAGTGGGCCGCGCAGATGCGGCGTCACCTCAGCGCCCCGACCGACCTGGAGAGCGCGGGCTCCGGCCGCGGCAAGGTGTACGTCGTCGCCGGCGCCAAGGGCGGGGTCGGCACCTCCACCGTCGCCGCGCACCTCGCCTACGACTACGTCAAGGCCGTCGCCGGCAAGAGCGTGTGCCTGGTCGACCTCGACGTCGAGAAGGGCGACCTGGCCCACCTCCTCGGGGTCAGCCACCGGCTCGACATCAGCGACCTGGCCCAGGTCGCCGACGACCTCGGCCCGAGCACGGTCAGCTCGGCGATCCACCGTGACCCCAGCGGGGTCGGCCTGCTGCTCGCCCCCGAGCACATCGAGGAGGTGGCCACCCTCGGCGACCGCGAGACGCGGTTGATCATCGGAGCGGTCCGCCGCCAGTTCGACGTGGTCGTCGTCGACGCCGGCTCCCACGTCACGCCGGTCAGTGCCGCAGCCGTCGAGATCGCCGACGAGGTCGTCCTGGTCACCACGCCGGACGTGCTCTCGCTGCGCGGGGTGCACCGAACCCTGGACGCCTGGGGCCGGGTGGGCGTCCGCAAGCCCGAGATGACCCGGGTACTGCTCAACCAGGTCAGCAAGATCGCCGACATCCAGCCCGACTCGGTCCCCCGGCTGCTGCCCACCGCACCGCTGCGGCACACGCTCCCGGCCGCCTTCAAGCGGCTCGAGCCCGGCCTCAACCACCGGATGCCGACCGAGGTCAAGGACCGCGCGTGGTGGAGCAGCGTGCACGCGGTCGCCCGTGAGATCGGCCTGCTGGGCGGCGACGAGACCCTGACGGACCCCGGCAAGAAGGACCGGCGTCGCGGAAAGGTCCGGGCCGGTTCCGGGCCGGCTCCCGGGGCGAGTCCGGGCAGGCCGCCCTCGAGTTCACCGGGATGTTCCCGGTCGTGATGCTGCTGGTGCTCCTGGTCTGGCAGGTGGGGCTGACCGCGGTGTCGCTGGCCCTGACCGGTCACGCCGCCAACGAGGCCGCCCGTGCCGCGGCCGTCGGCGAGGACGTGTCGACCGCGCTGGACACGGTGCCGTCATGGTTCGCCCAGGACATGACCGTGAGCCGGTCACCCGGAGGCGACACGGTGCGGGTGCACACCGACCTGCCGATCCTCAGCCCCGGCTTCACCGCCTCCGGGTGGAGCTTCGTCAGCACGGTGGGGGTCGTCGATGAGCCGTCCTGACCGCACCGAGCGCGGCACCTCGACGCTCGAGGTGGCCGGCCTCGCGCCGCTGGTGCTGATGATCACGCTCGCGCTGCTCTACGCCGGCTTCGCGCTCTACGGGATCACCGCCACGCAGACGGCGGCCCGGCAGGCGGCTCGGGCGGCCTCCCTCGGCGAGGACCCCTATGCGGCCGCCGACGCGGCCCTGCCCGGCTGGCTGTCGCCCGAGGTCAGCAGCTTCCCGACCGGGGACTCGGGGACCACCGTCCGGGTGCGCACCGACCTGCCCGACTTCATCCCCGGCACCGACCTGCACGTCACCCGTGAGGCGGTCATGCCGTGAAGCGCGCCCACTTCCGCGCCGACGACGTCGTCGAAACCGAGGCCAGGCTGTCGGCCGACCGGCAGACGGCTTCGGACATCGACAACCGGGCCGACGAGATCCTGGTCAGCTCGTTCCGGGAGAAGCTGCTCGACGAGATCGACCTCAACGAGCTCTCCAAGCTCGACCTGACCCAGCGCCGCGCCCGGCTCGAACGGGTGATGACCCACCTGGTCGCCCGCGAGGGACCGCTGCTGTCCAGCCGCGAGCGCACCTCGCTCATCCGGCGCGTGGTCGCCGAGACGCTCGGGCTCGGCGTGCTCGAGCCGCTGCTGGCCGACGAGGCGGTCACCGAGATCATGGTCAACGGACCGGACACGATCTTCGTCGAGCGGCTCGGCCGCATCGAGGAGTCCCCGACCAAGTTCGTCTCCACCGAGCAGCTGATGCAGACCATCGACCGGATCGTGTCGACGGTCAACCGCCGCGTCGACGAGTCCAGCCCCATGGTCGACGCGCGCCTGCACACCGGCGAGCGGGTCAACGTGATCCTGCCGCCGCTGGCGCTCGACGGTCCGGTCGTGACGATCCGCAAGTTCCCGCGGTCGTTCACCATGGACGAGCTCGTCGCACGAGACACCGTCGACGCCGCCACGGCCGCCTTCCTCAGCGCGAGCGTGCGGGCGAAGCTCAACATCGTCGTCTCCGGCGGCACCGGCTCCGGAAAGACCACCCTGCTCAACGCGCTGTCGGCGGCCATCCCCGAGCGCGAGCGGATCGTCACGATCGAGGACGCTGCCGAGCTCTCGCTGCAGCAGAAGCACGTGATCCGGCTCGAGTCCCGGCCGGCCAACGTCGAGGGCCGCGGCCAGGTCACCATCCGCGACCTGGTCCGCAACAGCCTCCGCATGCGCCCGGACCGGATCGTCGTCGGCGAGGTCCGCGGCGGCGAGACGATGGACATGCTGTCGGCGATGAACACCGGCCACGAGGGCTCGCTGACCACCGTGCACGCGAACTCCCCCGACGACGCGCTGAGCCGGCTCGAGACGCTCGCCTCCATGAGTGACCTGGAGATCCCGTTCCAGGCCGTGCAGGAGCAGGTCAACAACGCGATCGACGTGATCGTCCAGCTCGACCGCGGTCCCGACGGCAGCCGTCGGGTCTCCAGCGTCGTCGCCGTCGAGTCGCGGCGCCGCGAGGAGTACCGGCTGCACCCGGTCAGCGTCTTCGAGGCCGACCCGTTCGGGGCGGACCGGATCGTCCGCGGCCGGCACGTGCCCCACCCGGTCTCGGACACCCTCGCGACCCGTCTCCGGCTTTCGGGCGAGCAGCTCCCCGAGGTGTTCCTCGGCCCCGCCGACCGGTGGCAGGGAGGCTGACGTGCTGCTGATCCTCTCCGCTCTTGCACTGACCCTCGTGGTCTTCTACGTCGGCCTGCGCGAGCTCGGCGTCGCCGTGCGCGAGCAGCGCCGGCTCGAGACTGCGGTGCTTCCCGACGAGCGCCGGACCAGCGGGTTGCGCTGGAGCGCCCTGGACCGGGTGCTGCTGCGCACCTCGAGCGGGCGGCGGCTGCGGGACGCGCTGGAGATGAGTGGTGTGGGCACCGCACCCTCCAAGTTCCTGGCCGTGGCCGTCGCGGTCTCGGTGCTGCTCGGGCTGCTGCTCGCCCGCTCGCTGTCCGGCCTGCTGTTCCCGCTCGGGCTGCTGCTCGGACTCCAGCTCACCCGCGTCTACCTACGCCGGGCGAAGAACAAGCGGCGCGAGGCCTTCATCTCCCAGATGCCCGAGCTGGCTCGGACCCTCTCGAACGCGACCTCGGCCGGTCTGTCGGTGCGCACCGCCCTGGCGATGGCCGTGGACGAGCTCGCGGACCCCGCACGCTCGGAGATCCGGCTGGTCACCGAGCAGCTCAACCTCGGCGCGTCGCTGGACGGGGCACTGACGAACATGGAGCGGCGGCTGCCCTCCCGGGAGGCCGCGATCTTGATCAGCACGCTGATCGTGTCCGCGCGCTCCGGCGGCGGGCTGGTCACCGCCCTGCGCGACATCGCCGGCACCTTGGAGACCCGCAAGGAGACCCGGCGCGAGATCCGGACCGTGTACGCCCAGGCGATCGCCACGGCGTACGCCGTCCTGCTCATGGGCGTGGGCGTGCTGTTCCTGCTCGACAGCGTCCACGAGGGGACGGTCGACACCATGCTGCGCGAGCCGCTCGGCCAGGTGGCGCTGGTGGTCGCCGGCGGAATCTACGCCGCCGGCATCCTGGTGATCCGCCGGATGACCCGGGTGGAGGTCTGATGCCCGCCACCCTCGCCCCCGGGCTGCTCGCCCTGGTCGCTGCGGGCGTGTTCCTCCTCGGTGTCACCGGCTTCCGGATGGCGCGCAGCGACGCGCTCGAGGGCTGGGACGTCGGCGACATCGCCCTGCTGCGCGACGAGTCGAAGCGCCGAGAGCGGCGCGGTCCCATGGACGCGGTCGCGCAACGGCTGGCGCCCCGCCTCGCCCGTGCTCTCGGCCCGCGGGCGCTGGCCCGGATCCGGCAGCGGATCGACCTGGCCGGACGCCCGGACGGGATGACCGTCGAGACGTTCCTCCAGCTGGTCATGAAGTACGCCGTGGTGTTCGGCTTCTTCGCGCTGTGCCTGTTCATGCTCGGCAACAACTTCAGCGCGCTGCTGTGCCTGGTCGCGGTGCCGCTGCTGCCGTTCTCCCGGCTCGCGGGGCACCAGCGCCGCAGGCAGGAACGGATCGCGAACGACCTGCCCGACTTCCTCGACATCTTGTCGGTGACGGTCTCGGCCGGCATCGGTTTCCGCACCGCGCTCGGCCGGGTCTCGCAACGGTTCGAGGGTCCGTTGCGCGACGAGCTGCTCCAGACCCTGCACCAGCTCGACGTCGGAGTCCCGCGGCGGGCCGCCTTCGAGGCGCTCCGAGACCGTTGCGACTCCGAGCCGATGGACTCGTTCGTGTCGGCGTTCCTGCAGGCCGAGGAGCTCGGCGCCCCGCTCGCCACGACGCTGAACAACATCGCGCTCGACATGCGGCGTGAGTCAGCGCAGGCGGCCCGGCGCAAGGCGGCGCGCACCGTCCCCCGGGTCACGTTGGTGGTGTCGATCGTGCTGGTGCCGCCGACCCTGCTGATCATCGTGGTCGGGCTCTATCTCGGCTCCGGTGTCGACATCGGGCAGGTGCTCCGTGGGTGAGGCGACGCGCACGTTCACGACGAGCATGGTCCGCTGGGCGCTCGTCGTACGCCTGGCCTCGACGCTGGTCGCGCTGGTGCTGCCGATCGCGTCGGTCGACCGGCAGCGGGTGGTGCTGGCGCTGGCCCTGCTCGGGGGCTGGAGCCTGGTCTGGCTCGCGCCCCGTGGCGGCACCATCCGCGTCGTGCGCCGGCACCCGATCATCGCCGTCGGGGACGTCATCGTCGCGGTGATCGTCACCGGCCTCGTCGGGGTGGACAGTCCGCTGGTGTTCGCCACGCTCAGCACGGCGCTGGTCATCGGGGTGCTCTTCCGGCCCGTCGTCAGCTGCCTGGTCACCGGCGTGCTCGTCGCCGGCTACCTGCTCGACGCACTGGCCCAGGCAGTCACCGGCCCCGCGGCGTTCGTCTTCATGTTCGTGATCCCCGCGACGTACGTCGTGCTCGCGCTGCTCGGCGGCGTGACCCGGCACCTGCACGAGCAGTTGCTCGCGGAGCAGGCCAAGCTCTCGGCCACCTCGGCCGCTGCTGCCGCCGCCGCGGAGCGGGCTCGGCTCGCCCGCGACATGCACGACTCGGTGGCCAAGAGCCTGCACGGCGTCGCACTGGCCGCCGCTGCGCTGCCGCGCTGGATCGACCAGGACCAGCAGATGGCCGTCCGCCAGGCGAGCGCCATCCAGCAGGCCGCCGAGCAGGCCTCGGCCGAGGCACGCGAGCTGCTCGTCTCGCTCCGCTCCCTCTCCGAGGGACCCCTGGTCGAGAGACTGACCGACCTCGTCGCCGAGTTCGGCGACCGCACCGGCATCGCGACCACGCTGGAGGTGCGCAACGTGGCCGATCTCGATTCCGCGGTCAGCCACGAGGTCCTCCAGGTGGTCGGCGAGGCACTCGAGAACGTGCACCGGCACGCCGCCGCCCGGCACGTCGTGGTGGAGCTCGACAGTGCCGGCGAGACCGTCGCGGTGCGCGTCGCCGACGACGGCTCGGGCTTCGAGCCGGGACGGGTCCCTGCCCGGCACTTCGGGCTGCTCGGCATGCGCGAGCGCGCCGCCGCGCTCGGCGGCCACCTGTCCGTGGAGAGCGTCCGCGGACAGGGCACGACGGTCGGGCTGCTGGTGCCCTTGCGCACGAACGCGCAGGCGGCCACGTGACCCCCGCGACGAGCAGTGTGCGGGTGATCCTCGCCGACGACAACGCCGTGCTGCGGATGGGGATGGCCAGCCTGCTCGGCTCCGACGAGCGCATCACGCTGGTGGCCGAGGCCGAGAACGGCCGCGAGGCGGTCGAGCTCGCCGAGCAGCACCGGCCCGACGTGGTGGTGCTCGACGTTCGGATGCCCGAGCTCGACGGTGTCGCCGCGGCCGCCCGGATGCCGGAGGGCACCAGGATCCTGATGCTCACCTACTCCGACGAACCGGAGGTGATCAGCACCGCGATGGCCAGCGGCGCGCACGGCTACCTGGTGCACGGGTCACACACGCCGGAGGAGATCCTCAACGCGGTCCTCGCCGCGGCCCGCGGGATGTCGGTGTTCGGACCCGCCGCCTCGGCGGTGCTCTTCGACCCCGGCCGGCTGGACGCGCGGGCCCGCTCCGCAGGTGCCGAGTCGCGGGCAACGCAGTACCGCCTCACCGCGCGTGAGGCCGAGATCTTGGACCTGGTCGCCGAGGGCCGCACGAACCGGGAGATCGCCACCGCCTGCTTCCTCGCCGAGAAGACCGTGAAGAACCACATCAACCGGATCTTCACCAAGCTCGGCGTCGCGACCCGCGCCGAGGCGGTCAGCCTCTGGCTGCGCCCGTCGGGCCGAACCCGGGCCCCGAGCAGGACGGACTTGGGCCCGGGATTGGGTCCTGGGGCCCACGACGGGCGGCGCGGCGCTTCATAACGTCGACGTCACAAGCTCGCTTCACCGCCCAGCACAGGAGATGTCATGTACGAGTCGCTCATCAAGATGTACGCCGTCCTCACCACCCGGGTCGCCGTGGCCCAGAACGAGAAGGGTCAGGGCACGCTGGAGTACGTCGGCATCGTCGTCGTCGCCGCGATCCTCGTCGGCGCCGTGGTCGACGCCATCAACGGCGGCGAGATCACCAGCGCGATCAGCAACAAGATCTCCGAGATCATCAACGCCGGCTGACGATGACCGCACGCACACTCCCACGCGACGAGGCGGGCGCCGCCGCGAGCGCCCTCCTCGTCGCCGCGGTGCTCATCGGGTTCGCCACCTTCGTCTACATGGCGATCCCGCTCGGTGCCGCGGTCGACGCGAAGGCCCGCAACCGGACCGCCGCCGACGCGGCGGCCCTGGCCGGCGCCGAGGGAGTGCGCGAGGGCCTGCTGGCCGGGCTCGGCGATGCAGGGCTGCCCGGGTCCTGGCACGACCTTC
Organism: uncultured Actinomycetota bacterium; assembly: GCA_963801125.1. GTDB lineage: Bacteria > Actinomycetota > Actinomycetes > Propionibacteriales > Nocardioidaceae > Nocardioides_B. The sequence continues at coordinate 381,666 of CAWDDL010000012.1, read as the reverse complement.
CCGGCGCGGCCGGCCTGGGCCGTTCCGCCGCCGAGGAGTACGCCCGCTACAACGACGCGACCCTGCTGTCCTACTGGTTCGACCCGACCGACGGCACCGCCCACGTCGAGGTGGAAGGCCAGGAGGTCGACGGTCAGCTGAGCCACTCCAGCGCGGTGGCCCAGGTGGATCTGCCGCACTGCGACCCGCTCGACCCACCGGACCCGCCCGCGCCGACGCCGGCGCCCGAGCCCGAAGGGGACGGCGATGCGGGCGACGAGGCGCCCGGCGACCCGCTGCCGAGCGAGCCACCCCCACCGCCACCGCCGCCCGTCGACCTGGCGGTGCACTGCGACGGGTTCGACCTGACGTTCCAGGTCCGCTACACCGAGGACGGCGGGGTCGAGGTCCACTTCCCGCCCGGCCAGCTCGGCAGGATCCGCGGCGCGATGGACGTCCGGCTGATCGCCTGACGGCCGCGGACTCGCCCGTCGTACCTGCGTCTGACTGCACACCTGCCCACCCGCACCACGTCCTGGGAGGACCGCACCGATGACTCGCACCGCACGGATCGTCCCGCTGCTGCTCGCCGCGCTGCTGCTCGGCGGCTGCGGTGGGGGCTCCGGGGACGACGACACCGCCGGCCCCGCGGTCCCCGAGGGGATGACCGAGGTGACCACCGACGTCGGCACCGTCGCCCGGCCCGAGGAGTGGAAGCCCGTCGACGCCGGCCCGGACAAGAACGAGGTCGCGGCGTTCTCCATCGAGAACGACCAGGGACAGGTCGTGGGCCAGATGGACGTGATCGTCAACTCGGTCAGCGCCGGCACCGAGGCCGACGCGGTCGCGGGTGCGATCCAGGGGGCCCGGATGCCCTACTTCCCTCACCTGCGGCACACCCGGCGCGAGTTCAGCGACGTCCCCGGCGCGGACTCCGCGTTCGTCACCGAGAGCACCTACACCACCGCGGACACCGGCGAGGACGCCCGCAGCCTCGACCAGGTCGCCGTCGCCAAGGACGGGAAGTACCTCCTGGTGCGGATCTCGTCCGCGGCGAAGGCCTACGACACCGAGCTGTTCCAGCAGGTCGTCGACACCATGCGGATGAGTGACGGAGCCACGTCGTGAACCCGTCGGCGCGGCTGGCGCTCGGCTCGGCCGGTTTCGCGGTCGCCGCGGCCCTCGCGAGCTGGCTGGTGGCCGCCGCAACGCTCCCCTACGGCATGCCCGGCGTCGCCGTCGGCGTCCTCACGATCGCGGTGATGGTGCTGGTCTGCGGGCTCGGGGCGGCATTCACCGCTCGGCGCCAGCCGGCGGACTCGCCCGCGCAGCTCGCGGCCGGGCTGCTCGGCCCCGTGGCCCTGGGCCTGCTCGTGGCCGCGTTCTCCGAGACGCCCTGGTGGTTCCGGGTCGTCGTCCTCGCGGCGTTCGTCGGCGCCGGCCTCGCGGGCCTGCGGGTGGGCAGCCGCGAGTCCGATGCGCCGGTGCGCGAGCACGCCCGTTCCGACGCGGGCTCGGGGTCTCTCGAGTTCGTCGGCGTGGTGATCCTCGCCGGCATCCTGGTCGCCGCGACCGTCGGCGCCACCGCCTCGAGCAGCCCCGCGATGCGCGACACGATCTGGGCCAAGATCTGCCAGATCACCGGCGGCTCGTGCGAGGCCGGTTCCGCACCGTCGAACGTGTCGCTGAAGCCGCAGGACTGCGAGATCTACTCCCAGGAGCGCAAGATCAGCGCCACCGTCGACATCACGTTCGTCCGGCTCGGCGGCGGAGCGGTCGTGCAGCGCGTGGAGAAGAGCAACGGCGAGGTCGAGATCACCGTCCTGCACGAGGGCCGCGGCGGCGCGGTGGCGGCCGCCGGCGGACACGGCGGCATCCGGATCGGCGACAAGTCGGTCGGCGTCGACTGGGAGGCCGAGGCGGCCGCCACCGCCGGGGTGCAACAGGGCGACACCTACGTGTTCGACAACGCCAAGGACGCCGACGCCTTCCAGAGCTACATCCAGGGGGAGGTGGTCGAGGACATCGCCACGTCCACCAACCCGATCCTCGGCGGGCTGAACTGGGCGAAGGAGAAGATCACCAACGAGAGGCCCCCTTCCAACGACGGGGTGCAGAAGACCTTCGTCCGGTTCGACGTCACCGGCGAGGCGTCCGCGTCCGCGTCGGCGGGCTACGGCACGAACGTCGGCGGCGAGGTGTCGGCCATGGTGGCGCTCGGCGTCGAGAACGACCGCGGCAAGGACGCCGACGACCCCGCCGACGACCAGCAGACGACGTACTTCCAGATCGACTGGTCCGCCGCCGCCAACCTCGGCCTCCCGGTGACCAAGGGCATCGACGTGAGCCACAGCGCCTCGGGGGTCATCAAGGTGACCACCGACGCGAGCGGAGCGCCGACGCAGGTGCAGTTCGTCGACCGCTCCGAGGGCACCTTCGACGTCGCGTTCACCGCCGACGAGCACTCGGTCGCGCCCGTCGGCAAGAGCGCCGGGCCGAAGGGCCTGGAGAGCTGGGGACTGGACTTCAAGGGCGGCCCGAGCTCGTCGGTCGTGGTCACCCAGACCCTCGACCTGGACAGCCCGGAGAGCCAGCAGGCGTTCGCCGGGTGGCTGACCGCCGCCGGCGGCATGAACGTCGCCGGGTCCACCGCGCTGTCGACCATCCCGGGGGTCGACAGCGAGGACGGCGACGACATCTCCTCGATGGGCTCCGGCGCCGACGCGTTCGCCGAGATGATCGCCCGGCAGGCGAAGGTGTCGGTCGTGGAGTACGACGGCACCAGCTGGGGCTTCGGCGGCGGCGCCGGGGTCAGCCTCGGGGTGAAGGGGTCGGTCGACGCGTCGTACGACGACAAGGACGCGACGGCGACGAAGGCGGTCTACCTCGGCGCGCCCGACGCCGACGGCAACCGGTCGGCCTACGAGCTGCCGGAGTGCGTGGGCTGACCGACGTCCTCGGACCCCGGCCCGCCGCTGTGGCTCACGGCGACCCCGGGGGCGACGCCCCAACGATCGAAGGAGCCGGCCTCCGCTTCGAGGATCGCCCGGGTGCGCAGCAGCAGCGGTCCCATCCGCCCCGGCGGCATGCTCCGCACGGCCAGCACGCGGCCGCGGCGGTCGAGGTGGGCCACGTCGATCGCGAACCGCATCCGGAACGTGTGGACCTGCCGGCACGGCTCCAGCCACAGCCCGCCGTCGAGGCCGTCGCGGCCGAGCAGGCCCCGGCGTCGCTCCCGGTTGGACGTCGCGAGCTCGAGCGGCGCGACGTCACGGCCGTCGACCCGCAGCCGGACCCGGGCCGGCTCCCCCGTGCGGCGGCTCACCCGAGGGCGCCCAGCAGCAGCACGATGCCGACGACGGCGGCGATCAGGCCGGCGCCGCCGAACACGACCGGGAAGATCCGGGTGGCGGTGTCCTGGTCGACCGCTGCTGAGCCAGCGGGGTCGTCGGGGTCGTAGCGGACCGGCACGGTCCCGCCGACGTCCGGCTTGAACGTGGTGCCGCTCGGCTGCCGGAACCGGCGGGTGCGGCCCTCGCGGTCGACGAACTCCACCTCGGGCGACTGGTAGACGGCCGCCACGGAGTTGACCTGCCAGTCCGAACCGACGATCCGGCCCTCGGTGAGGATGCCGCGGCTGCGCCGGTGCTGCTCGTAGCGGACGTTGCCCCAGGCCAGGAACATCAGCACGAGGCCGACCAGCAGGGTGGCCGTGGCGGCGAGGATCTCCATCGCGGCGATCCTGCCACACCCGTCGAGTGCGCAGGTTTCGTCCGTCGAGGCGCCGGGTTCCGTCCGCGGCGCCCGGCCGAGGCAAGAACCTGACGACTGAACGGACGGAGGATGACGGCTGAACGGACGGAAGTTGGCGGCTCGACGGGTAGGTGCGGGTACTCAGCCCGGTTGAGTCGTCCGACTCTGCCCGCGGAGGCCGCCGATATGGCTTGATTGCGCCATGACCCGCTCAACCCACTACGCCGACCCCACGCGCTGCCCGGACTGCAGCGGTCCGATCGCCTACGGCGACCTGACCTGCCCGGCCTGCGGCCTGCCGCTGCGCGGTGACACCGCGGCGCGGCTGTTCCAGACGCTCACCGTCGCGGACTCGCTGCTCGACACCCTGCGGGCCGGCGCACGCGTCCCGGCGGGCGCCCTCACCGGGCCGAGGGTCGCCGGCACCGCGGGCGGCCCCGCCGCGGGAGCGGGTTCACCGGAAACGGGGGTCGGCGGTCCCGGCCTCGGCGGCCTCGGCGGCCTCACCGGTCTCGGTGCCGGTACGGCGGGCGCGGGGGGTCACGGCGACCGCGCCGGCTCCGGCGGGACCGGGGTCGCGCCGCTACCCCCGGCGCGCCCGGGGCTGACCGCGGCGTCGGTGCCGAAGATCCTGCTCACCCTCGGGGCGGGCTGCCTGCTCGTCGCGGCGCTGGTCTTCCTCGCCGTCACCTGGTCGGTGATGGGCGTCGGCGGCCGGACCGCGACGTTGGTCGGCTTCACCGCGATCACCGCCGGGCTCGCCGCGTGGCTGGCCCGGCGCGACCTGCGTGGAGCCGCGGAGTCGCTCAGCGTGGTGTCGCTGGGCCTGCTCACCCTCGACACGTACGGAGCCCGCGACGCCGGCTGGCTGGGCGAGGTGAGCACCCCGACGTTCCTCGTGGCCCTCGGCCTGGTCCTCGTCCTGGTCGCCGGCACGGCCGCGGTGCTGGTGCGTCGTACGCCCGCGGGTGGCCTCACCGGGGCGCAGGTCGTCGCCGGTCTGGGGGTCGGCGTCGCCGGGGTCGGCCTGGTCGGCCACGACGCGATCACCCCGGCGCTCGCGCAGATCCTGGCCGTCCTGCTCGCCGGCACGGTCACCGCCGTCGCCCACCGGGTGCGGCTCACCTTCACGACCGCGCTCGCCGCCCTGTTCGCGGTGATGTTCTGGATCGTCCAGCTGGCCGACGCCACCGTCACCGCCGCGCCCGCCTCGCTGCACAGCCTCTGGGTGGACCTGGACGCCTGGCGACTGCTCGTCTCGACCGCCCTGGTCGGCGTGCTGGCCCGGATGGTGACGCTGCCGCGGGCCGCGCGGGTCACCGCCGCGGCGGTGGCGTACGCCGTGCTCACCCTGGCCGCGACCCTCCCGACCCTCGACGAGAGCGCGACCGAGGTGGCCCTGGCCGCCCTCGGCGCGCTCGTCGCGGCCGGCGTCGTGACCTGGCTGCTGCCGCGGCCGTGGGGGCTCTCCGGCGCGTTGGTCCAGGTCGTCGCCGGGCTGTCCGCGCTGGCCACGCTCGCCGCCGTCGCGGTGCTCGCCACCACCCGGCTCGTCGACGCCGCCGGCGCGGCCTGGGCCGGCACGACCGGCGGCCATCTGGTCGGCGAGGTCCCCGACGAGCTGCCGGCGGCCTGGTTGGCGCCGCTGTGCCTGCTCGTCCTGGCCGGCACCGGGTTGGCGCTGGCGAAGGCCTCCCCCGCCGCCGGCCGGGTCGTCTCCGCGGTGAGCGACCTGCCCGCCGGCACGGCCGTACTGCTGCTGGCCGGGGTGGCGGCGCTGGCGTCGTACGACGTGCCTGTCTGGTCCGTCCTCGTCGTGCTGTTGCTGGTCGCGGGCGGATTCCTCGGCTGGTGGCTGCGCCGCGCGGCCGTCAGCTCGCTGCTTGCCGCGACCGTGTTCACCGCCGGCGCGGTCGGGCTGGGGGCCTACGACGAGTGGCTGAGCGCCCTGGCCCTGGCCGCCGCACTGCTGCTGGCGGGGGCGGTCCACCTGCGCACCGCGAACACCGACGTCGCGGGCGTCGCCGGCGCCGTGGTGGCGGGCAGCCTGGCCGGCAGCACCTGGACCTGGGGCACGCTGGCCGGCGTCTCGGGGCCGTGGATCGCGGTGGCCGGGCTGGGCCTGCTGGGTGCCGTCGTGCTGACCCTGCACCTGTACCCCGAGGAGTGGTGGGGCTGCGAGGCGCCGAGGACTGCCCGGGCCGGCGTCGAGGTCGGTGCCGCGGTCTCCGCGCTGCCGCTCGGCATGGCCGGCGTCCTGCTCGCCGCGAGAGCCACCGAGCCGAGCTGGACCGCGGTGTACCTGACCGTTGCCGGCGTCGTGGTCACCGCGCTGTCCCTGCTGCGCGACGACCGGCGTGCGCTGGCCTGGCTCGGCGGCCTGCTGCTCGCACTGGCCAGCTGGGTGCGGCTGTGGGACATCGGCGTCCGTGAGCCGGAGGCCTACACTCTCCCTTCGGCGGTGGTGCTGGTCGCGGTCGGGCTGGTGTACCTGCGCCGCCACTACGCCGCCGCGACGATGACCGCGCTGGCTCCCGGCCTCGGCCTCGGCCTGGTGCCGAGCCTGCTGTGGGTGCTCGCCGACCCCGTCGGCCTACGCGCGCTGCTGCTCGGTGCGGCCTGCCTGGGCCTGGTCGTCGGCGGCCTGCGGCTGCGCTGGACCGCCCCGCTGGTCGCCGGCGCGGTGGTGGGCTGCCTCGAGGTGGTCCGGCTCGCCGCGCCGTACATAGGCGACGCCGTGCCGCGCTGGGTGCTCATCGGCGCCGCGGGCGCGCTGCTGATCGCGCTGGGGGTGACCTGGGAGAGCCGGCTCCGCGACGCCCGCCGGGTGGTCGGCTTCGTGCGGGGCCTGCGCTGACCACGGAGGGCGAGCGCGGCGCGGAAAAACGGCGCAGCCCCAGCACCTCTCGAGGGTGCTGGGGCCGCGCACGTTGCGGAAACCTTTGAGACCAGCCCCCCAAGGCCCGCCCAAAAGCTGTGGTGTGGACTCCCGGGGCTCAGCCCTGGTCGTCGCCACGACGCTGCTCGGGAACCATCCCGGTGAGCAGGTCGCGTACTTCGGACTCGCGATAACGGCGATGTCCGCCCAGAGTCCTGATCGAGCTCAGCTTGCCGGCCTTCGCCCAGCGGGTGACCGTTTTCGGGTCGACCCGGAACATGGCGGCGACTTCAGCAGGCGTGAGCAACGGCTCGGACTCCGGTGGCCGCGTATTCATGCGGGCCTCCCTCACAGTTGTGCCATCCCGAATGCACAGGAGGTCTTCGGGTGAAGACTCCCACTCCCCCAGTGTTGCACCGCAAGAGTAGAACCGGGCGAAACTTATGACAATGGCCCAAATGACTCACTAAGGCCCGACCCGAGCGATTCATGGAGGGGCAGTTGGGCCGTCGCGGTCGGCGTCCGGCGCCGTCTAGAGTGTGACCCAAGGCACCCGCACCACCCCCGCGAGCGCCCCTACCAGAGGACCGCCCGCACACCCCGCGGGCCCGACACGGAAGGGTCACCACCGTGACCAGCACCGCCAGCAGCTCCCCTTCGGGCGTCTTCGCCCAGGCCACCGGACACGAGCAGGTCGTCTTCTGCCACGACGAGGAGTCCGGCCTGAAGGCCATCGTCGCCATCCACTCCACCGCGCTGGGCCCCGGCCTCGGCGGCACCCGGTTCTACCCCTACGCCAGCGAGCAGGACGCCCTGGCCGACGTGCTCAACCTCTCGCGCGGGATGTCCTACAAGGCCGCGCTCGCCGGGCTCGATCTCGGCGGCGGCAAGGCCGTCATCATCGGCGACCCGGCCACGGACAAGACCGAGGCGCTGCTCCGTGCCTACGGACGGTTCGTGGAGTCCCTGGGCGGGCGCTACTACACCGCCTGCGACGTGGGGACCTACTCCGAGGACATGGACCAGATCGCTCGCGAGTGCCACTACGTCACCGGCCGCACGGTCGCGCACGGCGGAGCCGGCGACTCGTCGGTGCTCACGGCGTACGGCGTGTTCCAGGGCATGCGCGCCGCGGCCGAGGCCGTCTGGGGCGCGCCCACCTTGCAGGGCCGGACCGTCGGCGTGGCCGGGGTCGGCAAGGTCGGCCACCACCTGGTGACCCACCTGGTCGAGGACGGCGCCACCGTGGTCGTCACGGACGTGGACGCGGAGGCGATCGCGCGCGTGCGGGCAGACCACCCCGACGTACGCGCCGTCGCCGACACCGACGCGCTCGTCGACTCCGACCTCGACGTCTACGCACCCTGCGCCCTCGGCGGCGCCCTGGACGACGCCGTGGTGGCGCGGCTGAGGGCCCGGGTGGTGTGCGGCGCGGCCAACAACCAGCTCGCCCACGAAGGGATCGAGAAGCAGCTGGAGGACCGCGGGGTGCTCTACGCCCCCGACTACATGGTCAACGCCGGTGGCCTGATCCAGGTCGCCGACGAGCTCGAGGGGTTCTCGTTCGACCGCGCCAAGGCCCGGGCCGAGAAGATCTACGACACGACCAAGAAGGTGTTCGCCCTCGCCGCCGAGGAGGGCGTGCCGCCGGCGGTGGCCGCGGACCGTCTGGCCGAGCGGCGGATGCGCGAGGTCGGCCGGCTGCGCGGGATCTGGCTCGGCTGAGGCACGTCGTACCGCGGCCGTCCGGGCCCGACGCACGAGCCCGGACCGCCACGGTCCTGACGGCGGAGCGCGGGCAGGCCGCAGCTCCGGAACGCTCAGGCGTCCGAACGATCCCCGCGGGGATCCGGGACGAGGTCAGTCAGTCCCGCGACGGAGAGTCGCTGAAACCGGACGCCCAGTCGTCGTTGTCGTCGGCGTCACCGTCATCGGTGTGTGCGCCGGAGTTGTTGCCACTGCCATGCAGCTCAGCTGCCAGCGCACTGAGGTCCGTCTCGTGTGAGCGGTACTTCAGGTCGCGGGCGACCTTGGTCTGCTTGGCTTTCGCACGGCCGCGCCCCATAGGGTCGACCCCCTCGCAACTCGGCCGGAGTCACGCCCGACCGGCCCTGGGACGTCGGTCCTACGACGCCCGAGAGTCGGAAAGTACGCGCGTCCGGTCTCTCCACTGGTTTCTCGTGGGCACAACGGTACCTGCCCCCTGGGTGTTCCCGCACATCCGCCCCGGGGATCGGGACAGATTTCGCGCTCGGCGAACCCGTACGACGCCTCCGCCGACCATCCTCACCTGCCGGTCTCACCAACCCGGGTGCTGTCCCCGCAGCGTCACCGAGCCGCCGGCCGCCCCGTCGGCTGCCGTGCCGGCCTCGGCGACCTCGCCGCAGACCCAGGCGGCGACCCCGTGCCCCGCGAGCACGCTGACCGCGCGGTCCGCGTCGGCGGGATCGACGAGCGCGACCATCCCGACGCTCATGTTCAGGGTGCGCTCGAGGTCGGGTTGGGCCACCTCGCCGACCCGGCGGACCAGGTCGAAGACCGGCTGCGGCGTCCAGGTCGCCCGGTCGATGCTCGCGGCGAGCTCCTCGGGCATCACCCGCGCCAGGTTGGCCGCGAGGCCGCCGCCGGTGACGTGCGACATCGCGTGCGTGCGGGTGGTGCGCGCCAGCTCCAGGCAGGCCTTGGCGTAGATCCGGGTCGGCTCGAGCAGCTCCTCGCCGAGGGTCCGGCCGAGCTCGTCGACGTGCCGGTCCAGCTTCCAGCCGGCGCCGCCCTCGGACGAGGCGGTGAGCAGGACGTGCCGCACCAGCGAGTAGCCGTTGGAGTGCAGCCCGCTCGCGGCCATCGCCACGACCACGTCGCCGGGCCGGACCCGTCCCGGACCGAGCAGGTCGGCCGCCTCGACGACGCCGGTGGTGGACCCGGCCACGTCGTACTCGTCCGGCCCGAGCAGCCCCGGGTGCTCCGCGGTCTCGCCGCCGACCAGGGCACAACCGGCCTGCACGCACGCCTCGGCGATGCCCTGCACGATCGCGGCGATCCGCTCGGGTACGACGCGTCCGGTGGCGATGTAGTCGGTGAGGAACAACGGCTCGGCGCCGCAGACGACGAGGTCGTCGACGAGCATCCCGACCAGGTCGAACCCGATCGTGTGGTGGATGTCCATCGCCTGCGCGATCGCGACCTTGGTGCCGACCCCGTCCGCCGAGGTCGCCAGCAGCGGGTGGTCGAAGGACTTCAGCGCGGTCGCGTCGAACAGTCCGGCGAACCCGCCGATGCCACCCACCATCTCCGGGCGGCGGGCCTTGTCGATCCAGACCTTCATCAGCTCGACGGCCTTGTCGCCGGCGTCGATCGAGACCCCCGCCGCCTCGTAGGTCGCGCCGCCGGGCTGCTGCTGCGGGTCGGTCATCGTCTTCGTCCTCGGGGTCGGCCGCGGCGGACGCGGGTCGGCGGTGCGGGTCGGCGGGCGGTCAGGGACGGTCCAGAGCGTCGGTCGCGCCGCCGCCGCGGGTCAGGCTGAGGCCCGGCGAGCCGTCGATGTCCACGGGCAGCAGGGCCGGCTCGAGCTCGAGCAGGTGCTTGCCGAGGTCCTCGGCGTCGGGCAGCTCGACCGGGTAGACCCCGTCGAAACAGGCCCGGCACAGCTTGTCGTTGGGCACGTTGGTGGCCTCGACGAGCTGCTCCTGGGAGATGTAGGCCAGCGAGTCGGCGTCGATGGAGCGACAGATCTCGTCGGTGGTCAGCCCGTTGGCGATCAGCTCGGCGCGGGTGGCGAAGTCGATGCCGTAGAAGCACGGCCACTTCACCGGCGGGCTGGAGATCCGCACGTGCACCTCGCGGGCGCCGGCCTCGCGCAGCATCCGCACCAGCGCGCGCTGGGTGTTGCCGCGCACGATCGAGTCGTCGACGACCACGAGGCGCTTGCCCTCGATCACGTCGCGCAGCGGGTTCAGCTTGAGCCGGATGCCGAGCTGGCGGATCGTCTGCGAGGGCTGGATGAACGTGCGCCCGACGTAGGAGTTCTTCACCAGGCCGGTGCCGTAGGGGATGCCGCTCTCCTCGGCGTAGCCGATCGCGGCCGGGGTGCCCGACTCCGGCACGGGCATCACCAGGTCGGCCTCGGCGGGGAACTCGCGGGCGAGCCGGCGGCCGATCTCGACGCGGACGCTGTGCACCCGTTGGTCGTTCATCATCGTGTCCGGCCGGGCCAGGTAGACGAACTCGAACAGGCAGTGCTTCGGCGCGGGCTCGGCGAAGTGCCGGCTGCGCAGACCGTCCTCGTCGACGGCGACCATCTCGCCGGGCTCGACCTCGCGGATGAAGGACGCGCCGACGATGTCGAGCGCCGCGGTCTCTGAGGCGACCACCCAGCCCCGCTCGAGCCGGCCGAGCACCAGCGGCCGGATGCCCTGCGGGTCGCGGGCCGCGTAGAGGGTGTGCTCGTCCATCCACACGAACGAGAACGCGCCCTTGATCGTCGGGAGCAGCGCGGCGGCGTTCTCCTCCAGGCTCTGGTCGGGGTGGTGCGCGAGCAGCGCGGTGACCAGGCTGGTGTCGTTGGTCGACACCGGCGCGTTCTTCATCGACAGGTCGAGCACGTCGGGGCTCGCGGCGAGGCCGGCGACCCGGGCGGCGAGGTCCCGGGTGTTGGTCAGGTTGCCGTTGTGGGCCAGCGCGATCGAGCCGGTCTCGGTGGGCCGGAACGTCGGCTGCGCGTTGTGCCAGGTGCTCGCGCCGGTGGTCGAGTAGCGGGCGTGGCCGACGGCGAGATGGCCCTTGAGCGAGGCCAACGTGGCTTCGTCGAACACCTGGGAGACCAGGCCCATGTCCTTGTAGACCAGGATCTGCCGGCCGTTGCTGACGGCGATGCCGGCGGACTCCTGGCCGCGGTGCTGCAGCGCGTAGAGACCGTAGTAGGTCAGCTTCGAGACGTCCTCGCCGGGCGCCCAGACGCCGAAGACCCCGCACGCGTCCTGAGGACCTTGGTCGTGGGGATCGATGGCGTGAGTCAGGCGGCCGTCTCCGCGGGCACTGGGCACGGGATCGATGGTACGGCGCCGGGGCGGGTCCGCGCGAAACGGCCCACCCCGCGGCGGTCGTCGTACGTCTCGAGGATGACCTGGCTCACGAGGGACGAGGTCGCGCGGGTCCGCGCCGGATCAGCCGCGGGCGAGGTTCGCGAGCAGAAGCGCCTCGGCGAGGCAGACCCGCTCGAACTCCGGGAGATGCAGCCCCTCGTTGGCCCCGTGCGCGCGGGTGTCGGGGTCCTCGACGCCCGTGACGAGCACGGCCGCGTCGGGGAAGGCCTCGTTGAACGCCGCGATGAACGGGATCGAGCCGCCGACGCCCATGTCCACCGGCTCGACGCCGTCCCATGCCTCCCGGAACGCGGCGCGGGCGGCGTCGTACGCCGGGCCGGACGCGTCGATCTGCGTCGGCTCGCCGAACTCGCCCTCGGTGAACGTCAGCTGCGCCCCCCAGGGTGCGTGCTTCTCCAGGTGGGCCTTCAGCACCGCCATCGCGCGCTTCGAGCTGTCGCCGGGCGCGAGCCGCACCGACAGCTTCACCTTCACCGAGGGGATCAGGGTGTTGCTCGCGTCGGCGGTGCTGGTCGCGTCGAAGCCGATCGTGGCGATCGCCGGCTTGGTCCACAGCCGCTCCACGAGCGAGCCGGTGCCGATGAACTCCACCCCGTCGACCATGCCGGCTTCGGCGCGCGCCCGGTCGGCCGGGTAGTCGACGTCGGCGGCGGGTCCGGAGTGCAGGCCCTCGACCGCGACGTCGCCGTTCTCGTCGTGCAGCGTCGCCAGCAGCCGCATCATCGCCGTCACGGCGTCGGGCACCGCACCGCCCCACATGCCCGAGTGCACGCCGTGCTTGAGGGTGCGCAGCTCCACGAAGCAGTCGACGAGGCCGCGCAGGCTGGTCGTCAGAGCAGGCTCGCCGATGTCCCAGTTGCCGGAGTCGGCGATCACGATCACGTCGGCCTCGAGCAGGTGCTGGTGCTCGGACAGGAATGCCTCGAGGGTCGGGGAGCCGATCTCCTCCTCGCCCTCGACGAGAACGGTGAGCCCGACGGGGAGGTCGTCGCCGAAGGCCCGGATCGCGGCGAGGTGGGCGGCGATCCCGGCCTTGTCGTCGGCCGCCCCGCGTCCGTAGAGCCGGTCGCCGCGCTCGGTCGGCTCGAAGGGCTCGCTGTCCCACAGGCTCCGGTCGCCGGTCGGCTGCACGTCGTGGTGGGCGTAGAGCAGCACGGTGGGCGCACCCTCCGGAGCCGGTCGGCGCGCCACGACGGCCGGGGCGCCACCCTGCACGGTGAGGATCCGCACGTCGTCGAACCCCTCGGCGCGGAACAGCTCGGCGGTGGCGTCGGCGGAGCGTCGTACGTCGTCGGCGCGCGCCGGGTCCGCGCTCACCGACGGGATGCGCACCAGCGCCTCGAGGTCGGCCCGGACCGACGGCATCACGGCCTGGACGGCGGAGCGGATCTGGTCGGTGGACAGCGCGGCGGGGGTCGTCATGGCCGCCACCCTAGTGCCCGACTTTCTGCGATTCGCTCCGCGGGCACGCCCGCGCTGCTTACGCTCGTCGCGCGACTTCCCCGCCCGCTGCACCTCCGTGCACGACTCGCGCCCCGACCGGGCCGGACCGACCGGCCGGGTCGTCCTTGTTCGCACCGTTCGCACCGTTCGCACCGTCCGCACCGAGGTGAGTCACTCCATGCGCGCTCCAGCCTGCCTGCGCACCGCGCTGCGCCGCACCGTCGCCCCCGTGGCCGTCCTGGCCGTGTGCCTCGGCGCCCTGCCGGCGGACGCGGTGACGCCCCGGGAGCGTGCGGCGCACCGCGACACCAGCTCGGCATCGGCGGCCTTCCTCGGCCTGCTGACCACCCCCGCGGTGCCCGCCGACGCCCTCGACCCGGCCCGCGCCGGACGCGTGGACCGGGCCGCGCGCCGAGGCCCCATCGCGGTCGCGGACCGGTGGACCGGCTACGCCTTCGACGCGTGCCGGGCGCCGTCGAGCGCCGCGATGGACCGTTGGCGCGTCGCCTCCCCGTTCCTCGGAGTCGGGGTCTACATCGGCGGCGAGCTGCGCGCCTGCGCCCAGCGGCACCTCACCCGCGGCTGGGTCGGCCACCAGACCCGGATGGGCTGGCGGCTGCTGCCGATCTGGGTCGGACCGCAGGCCAGCTGCACGCCCTACCGGGCCCGGATCTCGGCCAGGCCCGGTCCCGGGCACGGCTACCCACGGGCGCGCCTGCAGGGGGATCGGGCGGCCAGGGGAGCCGCGGCGGCCGCGAACCGGCTGGGCATCGGCCGGGGCAGGACGCTGTGGTACGACCTCGAGTGGTTCCCGCCGGGCAACGGCCGCTGCCGCACCGCCGCGCTGCACTTCCTGTCCGCGTGGACCCGTGGGCTGCATCGGGAGGGCTACATCGCCGGCGTGTACTCCAGCGTGAGCGCGGGAATCGCCGCGGTCGGCAACGAGCGCGGCAACCTGCGCTACACCGCCCCGGACCGGGTCTGGTTCGCCTGGGCGAACGGGCGGCACGACGTCTCGTGGCGCAAGTACCTCCGCGCGCCCCGGTGGCGCCAGAACCACCGGGTGCACCAGTACGCCCTGGACGTGAGCGCGTCGTACGGCGGTGTCCGGATGGCGATCGACAGCAACTTCGTCGACCTCGGCAGCGCGCCGGAGGTACGGCGTGCCCCGGCGGTCTGCGGACGCGAAGCCGACCGGGCGGCCTACGCGGCGCTGCACCGGGGCGACCACGGGGCCCGGGTCGAGGTCGCGCAGTGCCTGCTGCACGCGCTCGGCATCTACCGGGGCCAGGTCGGGGGCGCCTACGGAGGGCAGACCCACGAGGCCGTCCGGCACTTCCAGCGCCGGCGCGGCCTACGCGCCACCGGACGCATCGACGCGCGCACCTGGACCGCCCTGCTCGCCGCCGGGCCGCGGCCGGTGCTCAAACGCGGGTCCGAGGGGCCGGCCGTGCGGCGGGTCCAGCGGGCGCTGACCGCGGCGCTGCCGGGAACCGTGCCGGCGCACGGGCACTTCGGGCCGGGCACGGCGGCCACGGTGGCCCGCTACCAGGCGACCCGCGGGCTGCGGGTCAGCGGCGTGGTCTCCCCGGGCACCTGGCACGCCCTGCGCACCGGCGCCCCGGTCCACCACAAGAACCGTGGCCACACGCATCGGCACGGGGCCGGCAAGCACGGGCACGGCGCCGCCAAGCACGGGCACGGCGCCGCAAGCACGGGGGCAAGCACGGGCACGGGAAGGCGGGGAAGGCGCACCACCGGCACGGTGGGAAGCACGTGAACGGTCACGGCGCGGGCAAGCACGGCACGAAGCACGCCGGGAAGAAGGGCGGGCGGCACCACCGACGCTGAGCTGCGTCGATGGTCAGGACCGACAGCTCACCGGCCGTTCCGGCGGCAGTCTGTGACCATCGAGGGCGGCCGGTCGGAGGGGTAGCGGCAATGGGTCGCGAACTGCACGACCTTGGTCGGACCGCGCAGTTCGTGACCCATTCCAGGGCGCCGCGCGAGGACGCGCCGGGTCAGCGGTCAGGCGATCGGCAGCAGCGGGGAGGCGCCGGGTCGGCGGTCAGGCGATCGGCAGCAGCGGGGACAGGTCGGAGCGCTCACCGGAGGCGCGCACCCGCCCCGCGTCGGACGCCTCGGACCACGCCAGGTCGCCGACCGCCAGTGCCACCCACGTCGCCGGGTCGGTCTCCACGACGGCCGGCGGGGTTCCGCGGGTGTGCCGGGTGCCCTCGACGCACTGGGCCACCGCGTACGGCGGGACCCGCACTTCCACCGCGCCGCCCGGGGCCTTCGCGACGAGCAGCGCGAGCAGGTGTTTGGTGAGCAGCCGCAGGTCGGCCTGCTCCGCCTCGCCGGACCGGAACCGGGTCAGCGCAGCCGCGACCTCGACGGGGTCGCCGGGGCGGAGTCGGACGGGCACGACCCCAGTCTGCAGGACACGGGCCGCCCGGTCCGGTTAGGGTGCTGGCCCTACCTCGGGGGAGTTTCTGCCATGCGTCATCACCGTCTGCGTCGTCCGGCCCGTGCCCGGGCGGCGCACCGTCACGGCCGCGGCCTCGTCGCTGCCGTCGCCGCCCTGGCCGCCGTCGCCGGGCTGGCCTTGAGCGACGCGGCGACCGCCACCGCGGCGACCCGACTGATGCCCGGTTCGTTCGCCGGCTACATGTTCGACAAGTGCCAGGCGCCGACCCAGGAGGAGATGGACGTCTGGCGCGAGAGCTCGCCGTACGGCGGCATCGGGATCTACACCTCGGGGGTGAACCGGTTCTGCGCCGAGCAGCAGAACTTGTCCGCCGAGTGGGTCGCCGCGCAGACCGGCAAGGGCTGGCGGCTGCTGCCGCTGCACGTAGGGCTGCAGGCCGCCTGCCGCCGCGACGTGAAGCGCTGGAAGCTGATCGACGCCGACCCCACCGACGCCTACGCCGCCGCGCGCACGCAGGGCCGTGAGCAGGCCGACGAGGCGGTGGCTGCGGCGCGGACCTACGGCATCGGCCGCGGCAGCACGCTGTGGTACGACCTCGAGGCGTTCGACATCGACAACGCCAACTGCCGGCTGTCCGCGCTGGCGCTCGTCACGAGCTGGACGAACCGGCTGCACGACGCGGGCTACGACAGCGGCTACTACTCCAGCGCGGCCTCGGGGATCCGGATGCTCGACGACGCGCGGCGCGCCGGGGTCGACCGGTCCGACCTGCCGGACCGGATCTGGGTGGCCCACTACGTCCACCGCGACAACCCCTGCAGGCTGTCCTGGGGGACGGCGAGCACCGAGTACCTCGCCGACGACGCGTGGGTGCGGCACCGGATGCGGCAGTACTGCGGCACCCACACCGAGACCTACGGCGGCGTCTCGATGAGCATCGACAGCAACTACACCGACTTCGGCAAGGGGTCGGTCTCCCCGAAGCCCGGGCCGCACTGCCGGGTGCGGGTGGACTTCCCCCGCTACCCGAAGCTGACCCGGGGCGAGCACGGCGACAAGGTGCGGGCGGCCCAGTGCTTCCTGCGCCGCGCGCACCACTACGACGGCCGGATCAACGGCCGGTTCACCCGGGCCACGGCCAGAGCCACCAAGCGGTTCCAGCGCGCCGCCGACATCCCGGTCACCGCGACGATGAACGGGCGGACCTGGACGGCGCTGCTGTCCCGGGGACCGGACCCGCTGCTGAAGTACGGCTCGCGCAGCGACGCGGTACGACGCCTCCAGCGCGCGCTCAACGTCGCGGTGAAGGCCCGGCTCGACGTCGACGGGGTGTTCGCACGGCCGACGATGCGGGCGGTGAAGGACTACCAGCAGGCCCGGAACCTGCACCGGACCGGCGTGGTCACCGAGCAGGTGTGGGCCCTGCTGCGGGCCGGCCGGCGCTAGCGGGCCCGCTCCGGCGCGGAGGCGTCGTACGCCCGGAGGGTCGTCGGAGGCCGACCGGAAGATCTCCGGCCACACGGGCTCAGCCAAGCGTCGGACCGGAAGAACGGCCGAAATTACATAGATGTGATTCAGGATCTTTCGTGCGAACCCGGTTACGCATGGGAATTTTGTGACTAGAGTGACGACAGTTCATCGACGCTCTGGAGTTCTCATGCTGCTGCGCCACCGCCTCCCGCGACGGCTCGCCACCACCTTGACCGCTGCCCTGGCCACCGTCGCCGCCGGCCTCGCCGTGACCGCGCCGGCGCAGGCCGCGAGCCGGGTGACGCCGGGCAACTTCACCGGCTACGGCTTCGACCAGTGCCTGGCGCCGACCCAGGACGCGATGGACGCGTGGCTGCGCAGCTCGCCGTTCCTGGCGGTCGGGATCTACATCGCCGGGGACTCCCGGTTCTGCCGCTCGCAGCCCAACCTGACGCCCACCTGGGTCGACACCCAGCTGCGCAACGGCTGGCGGCTGCTGCCGATCACGCTCGGCCCGCAGGCCTGGTGCACGACGCGCGAGCGGTACCTCAAGCAGGTCCGGATCAACCCGGACCCGACGAGCTCCTACCTCAAGGCCCGCGCACAGGGCAGCGACGAGGCGACGAAGACCGTCGAGGCGGCGGACGCGCTCGGCATCGCGGCGGGCAGCACGCTGTGGTACGACATCGAGGCTTTCGACATCTCCAGGAACCGCTGCCGCGAGTCGGCGTTGAGCTTCCTGTCGGCGTGGACCGACCAGCTGCACGCGCTCGGCTACGTGTCGGGGGTGTACTCCAGCGCCGGGTCGGGCGTGAAGATGCTCGACGACGCGCAGGCGAACCGGCCGGGTCTCTACACGATGCCGGACCGGCTGTGGGTGGCCCGGTGGAGCGGCGTACCGGGGCAGGTCAACGACCCGGGCGCGACCTACCTGCGCTCGACGTCGTGGATGCCGGGCGGCCGGGTGCACCAGTACCGCGGCGGGCACAACGAGACCCACGGTGGCGTCACGATCAACATCGACAGCAACTGGATCGACCTCGGGCGCGGCTCGGTGGCGCCGCGGTCACCGCGGCCGTGTGGCGGGGTGAACCTGGACTTCGCCGACTACACCAGGCTGCGGGTCGGCTCGCAGGGCGACCTCGTCAAGGCCGCGCAGTGCCTGCTGAAGAAGAAGCACCTCTACGACGGCGAAGTCACCGGCGTCTACGACCGGGCGACCGCGCTCGCCACCCGCGCGTTCCGCGCCAAGGTGGGGATCGCGCAGCACAACCCGGTCAACCGCAAGGTGTGGACGGCGCTGCTCGGCCGGGGCCACAAGCCGCTGATGAAGTACGGCGTGGCCAGCCAGGCGGTGCGGCGGCTGCAGCGGGCGCTCAACGCCGCCGACCACGCGGGGCTGCCGGTGACGGGGGTGTTCGAGGCACGGACCACCGAGGCGGTCAAGCGCTACCAGGCCGACCACGGGTTGGCGCCGACCGGGGTGGTGCTCAAGGACACGTGGCTCCTGCTCAAGGCCGGCCGCCGCTGACCCCCCTCCCGTTGAGTGCGGGGTTGTTCGCCGTTCAGTGTGGGGTTGTTCACCGCCCGGGGCGCACAACCCCACACTCATGGGGGACCAACCCCACACTCAACGACGCGGGGTGGGCCGAATCAGGCGAGGGCGGCGGGGAGGGTCGCCGTCCAGGCGGCCCGGAGCTCGGCCAGCGGCACGCTGAACCGGTCCTGCACGTCGAGCACCGCGTCCTCGCCCTCGCCGTCGGTGACGCCGATGCGTAGGTGCGCGAACCCGCGCGCGCTGCACATGTCGGTGAACCGGACCTCCTCGGAGCGCGGCACCGCCACGACGGCCCGCCCGGCGGACTCGCTGAACAGCGCGACGAACGGGTCGAGCTCGTCGGGCACCCACACCCGGGCGCCGACCCCGCGCTTGCCGGCGCCGAGCAGACACATCTCGACCAGCGCCTGGGCCAGGCCCCCGTCGGACACGTCGTGCGCCGCGTCGATCAGCCCGTCGCGCGACGCGTTGACCAGGATGTCCGCGAGCTCCTTCTCGACCGCGAGGTCCAGCACCGGCGGCCGCCCGCCCACGTGCCCGTGCACGACGTTCGCCCACTCCGAGCCGGACAGCTCCTCGCGCGTCGTGCCGAGCAGGTAGATCTGCTGGCCCTGCGCCACGAAGCCTGACGGCGTACGACGCGTCACGTCGTCGATCACGCCCAGCACGGCCACCACCGGGGTCGGCAGGATCGCCGTCTCGCCGGTCTGGTTGTAGAGGCTCACGTTGCCGCCGGTCACCGGGATCCCCAGCTCGCGACAGCCGTCGGCCAGGCCACGGGTGGCCTCCGCGAACTGCCACATCACCGCGGGGTCCTCGGGCGACCCGAAGTTGAGGCAGTCGCTGACCGCCAGCGGCCGCGCCCCGGTCGTCGCCACGTTGCGGTACGACTCGGCCAGCGCCAGCTGCGCGCCCGCGTAGGGGTCGAGCAGCGCGAACCGGCCGTTGCAGTCGGTCGACAGCGCGACGCCCAGGTTGGTCCCCTCGTCGACGCGCACCATCCCGGAGTCCTCCGGTTGCGCGAGCACGGTGTTGCCGCGCACGTAGCGGTCGTACTGGTCGGTGATCCACGACTTGTCGCACAGGTTCGGGCTGGCCACCATCCGCAGCAGCGTCGCGCGCAGCTCCTCGTCGGTTCCCGGCCGGGGCAGCCGCTCGGCGGCGTCGGCCTGCAACGCGTCCTGCCCGGCCGGCCGCTCGAAGGGCCGGTGGTACGTCGGGCCCTCGTGCGCGACGGTCCGCGGCGGCACCGCCACGACGGCCTCGCCGTGCCACTCGATCGTCAGCTCGCCGGAGTCGTTGACCTCGCCGACGACGTGCGCGTCGACCTCCCACTTGGCGCAGATCTCCAGGAACCGCTCGACGTTGCGCGGCTCGACGACCGCCATCATCCGCTCCTGCGACTCGCTCATGAGGATCTCCTCGGGAGCCAGCGTCGAGTCGCGCAGGGGCACCCGGTCGAGCCACACGTGCATCCCACCGTCGCCGGCGCTGGCCAGCTCGGAGGTCGCGCAGGAGAGCCCTGCACCGCCGAGGTCCTGGATCCCGACGACGAGCTCCTCGGCGAAGATCTCGAGCGTGCACTCGATCAGCAGCTTCTCCATGAACGGGTCGCCGACCTGCACGCTCGGGCGCTTCGCCGGCCCCGTCGAGTCGAAGGTCTCGGAGGCCAGCACGGACACGCCGCCGATCCCGTCGCCGCCGGTGCGCGCGCCGTAGAGGATCACCTGGTTCCCGGCGCCGGACGCCTTGGCCAGGTGCAGCTGCTCGTGCCGCATCACCCCGACGCACAGCGCGTTGACCAGCGGGTTGCCGGCGTAGCTGGCGTCGAACACCGCCTCGCCGCCGATGTTGGGCAGGCCCAGGCAGTTGCCGTAGCCGCCGACGCCGGCGACGATCCCGGGCAGCACCCGGTGCGTGTCGGGGTTGTCGAGCGGGCCGAAGCGCAGCGGGTCCATCACCGCGACCGGACGCGCGCCCATGGCCAGGATGTCGCGGACGATGCCGCCGATGCCGGTGGCCGCCCCCTGGTAGGGCTCGACGTACGACGGGTGGTTGTGCGACTCGACCTTGAACGTGACGGCGTACCCGTCGCCGATGTCGACCACGCCGGCGTTCTCGCCCATCCCGACCATCAGGTGCTCGCGCATCTGCGGGGTGACCTTCTCGCCGAACTGCTTCAGGTGCACCTTCGAGGACTTGTAGGAGCAGTGCTCGCTCCACATCACCGAGTACATCGCCAGCTCGCTGCTCGTCGGGCGGCGACCGAGGATCTCGCGGATGTTGGCGTACTCGTCGGGCTTGAGCCCGAGGTCGGCCCACGGCTGCTGGCGGTCGGGGCTGGCGGTCGCTGTCGCGACGGTGTCCAGCTTGAGGTCGGGGGCGGGGCGCTGGTCGGTCACCGGACTCCGTCTCACAGGTGCTCGAGGGCGACGCGGAGGTCGCGCAGGACGGGCTCAATCTACTAGGCGCCGACGGTTGCCAACGCCCGCGTCCAGGGAGGAGCGTGGACGGTACGACGAACCCGGGCGACCGGGCCGGCACCGGAAGGTCCCCGCCATGACCGAGCTCGACCGCCGCAACCTGTTCCGCACCGGCGCCGCCCTGGCCGGCGGGCTCGCCCTCGGCGCGACCTCCGCCGCTCCCGCCGACGCCGCGGTGCGCCCCGAGAAGGCCGGCGTGCTCGCCCGCGACCTCGTCGTTCCGTGGGGCGTCGCGTTCCTGCCGAGCGGCAACGCCCTGGTCGGTGAGCGCATCGTTGGCGACGTGCACCGGGTCTCGCGGCACGGAGGCCGGCACCGGGTCGGCCGGGTCGCCGGGGTCCGCGGCGACGCCGGCGAGGGCGGCCTGCTCGGGCTCGCGCTGCACCCTCGGTTCCGCGAGAACCGCTGGGTCTACGCCTACCTCTCCGCCGCGTCGGACAACCGGATCGTGCGGATGCGCTACGCCGACGGCCGGCTCGGCCGCACGCACCTCGTCCTCGCCGGCATCCCCACCGCCGGCAACCACAACGGTGGCCGGCTGGTCTTCGGGCCCGACGGCCTGCTCTACGCCAGCACCGGCGACGCCGGCGACGGCTCGCGCGCCCAGGACACCGGCTCGCTGGCCGGCAAGGTGCTGCGACTCACCCCGTCCGGCGGCGTCCCGGCCGGCAACCCGTTCGGCAACCACACCTGGTCCTTCGGGCACCGCAACGTCGAGGGCCTCGCGTTCGACGGGCGCGGCCGGCTCTGGGCGACCGAGTTCGGACAGAACGTCCGGGACGAGCTGAACCTGATCCGCGCGGGCGCCAACTACGGCTGGCCGGTCGTCGAGGGCGGCGACGGCCCCGGCGGCCGGTTCCACGACCCGTTCGTCACCTGGCAGCCGACCGACACCTGCTCGCCGAGCGGCGTGGCGGTGACGCGCGGCAGGGCCTGGATCGGCGCGCTGCGCGGCCAGTGCGTCTACAGCGTGCGGCTGCACGGCCCGCGCAAACGGACGGTCCGGCGCTGGTTCACCGGCGACTTCGGCCGGATCCGCACCGTCGCGGAGGCACCCGACCGGTCGCTGTGGATCACCACCAGCAACCGGGACGGCCGCGGCACGCCCGCCGGCCGTGACGACCGCGTGATCAGGATCCGGCTCTGAACGTCCTGGCCCGCGAGCGGCTCGTCCCGCCCGGCCGGATCGTCGGGCTGGACGTGGCACGCTGCCTCGCCCTGGTCGGGATGATCGCCACCCACACGCTGGAGTCGACGACACCGGCGGGCGAGGTGACGGTGGTCCAGCAGGTCGCGGGCGGGCGCTCGGCCGCCCTGTTCGCCGTACTCGCCGGGGCGAGCATGGCGCTGATGTCGGGCCGGACCGAGCCCGTGGTCGGGCCGCCTGCGGTCCGCGTCGCAGCGAGGCTGACCGTGCGCGCGCTGTTCGTGGTCGCGCTCGGACTGGTGCTGGGTGGGCTCGACACGCACATCGCGGTGATCCTCACCTACTACGGGGCACTGTTCCTGCTCGGCATCCCGTTCCTGCAGCTGCGCGCGACTCCGCTGCTGGTGCTCGCCTCGATCGGGCTGCTCGTCGGGCCGGTCGTCTCGCAGGCAGTCCGTCCCCACCTGCCCGCACCGAGCTACGACAGCCCGCACCCCGCGATGCTGGCGAGACCGCTGCACCTGCTCAGCGAGCTGCTGTTCACCGGCTACTACCCGGCCGCGACCTGGCTGCCCTACCTCGTCGCCGGGATCGCGGTCGGCCGGATGGTGCTGAGCGAGCGCCGCACGGCGGTGCTGCTCGCGATCGCGGGCGCGGGTGCCGCCCTGCTCGCGAAGTCGGCCTCGGCGGTGCTGCTCGCGCGCCCCGAGGTGTACGACGCGCTGCTGCGGAGCTACCCGGGCTCGCGCGACCCGCAGGTGCTGGACCGCGCCCTCGCGCACGGGCTCTACGGGACCGCCCCGACCGGCAGCGGATGGTGGCTGGCGGTCGCGGCGCCGCACTCCGGGACGCCGCTGGACCTGCTGCACACGACCGGCACCAGCATGGCCGCGATCGGGGTGTGCCTGCTGGCCGTGCCGCTGGCGCCGCGGGTGCTGGCGGTGGTCTTCGCGGCCGGCGCGATGACGCTGACGTTGTACTCGCTGCACGTCACCTTGCGGATCCCGCCGCTGTGGTCCGGAGACGGCGTCCCCGTCTTCGCGCGGCACGTCGTGCTGGTGCTGGCGGTCGGCGCGGTCTTCCGGCTGATGGGTCGCAGCGGACCGCTGGAGTGGCTCGTGGCCCGGATCGCGGCCGCGGTCGCGGGTCCACCGGGTCAGCCGGCCGCCGGCCCTGCGGCTAGCCCGCCATCGCGGTCAGCACGGAGGTGAAGAAGCCGAGGCCGTCGGTGCCGGGACCGGTCAGGTCCTCGACGGCGTGCTCGGGGTGCGGCATCAGGCCGACCACGTTGCCGGCGGCGTTGGTGACGCCGGCGATGTCGCGCATCGAGCCGTTGGGGTTGACCTCGAGGTAGCGGGCGACGACCCGGCCCTCGCCCTCGAGCCGGTCCAGCGTGTGCTCGTCGGCCACGTAGGAGCCCTCGCCGTTCTTGAGCACGACGGTGATCTCGGCGCCCTCGTCGTACGCCGTCGTCCACGCGGTCCGGTTGTTCTCGATCCGCAGCAGCTGGTCGCGGCAGACGAACTTCTGGTGGTCGTTGCGGATCAGCGCCCCGGGAAGCAGGTGGGACTCGCACAGGATCTGGAAGCCGTTGCAGATGCCGAGCACGGGCAGGCCGCGACCGGCGGCCTCGATCACCTCGGTCATCACCGGCGAGAACCGGGAGATCGCCCCGCAGCGCAGGTAGTCGCCGTAGGAGAACCCACCGGGCAGGACGACGGCGTCCACGCCGCGCAGGTCGTGCTCGCCGTGCCAGAGCGGGATCGCCTCGGCTCCCCCGAAACCGACCGCGCGCTGGGCGTCGACGTCGTCGAGGGAGCCGGGGAACGTGACGACGCCGATCTTCACGCCGTGCCGCCCGCGGCCCAGGCTGTGTCGGCGCCGCCGGCGCCGTCGGTCGGGTCGCTCTCGTCGAGCTCGACGTAGACCTCGAAGTCCTCGATGACCGGGTTGGACAGCAGCTTCTCGGCGATGTCGTGGACTTCCGACCACCGCTCCGGGGTCATCTCCCCCTCGACGGTGAGCTCGAAGCGCTTGCCCTGGCGCACGTCGGTGATCCCGGTGAAGCCCAGCCGGGGCAGCGCGCCGTGCACGGCCTTGCCCTGGGGGTCGAGGATCTCGGGCTTGGGCATCACGTCGACGACGACACGGGCCACGGGAGCTCCTTGGCACTGTTGGTGAGGAGGGCGGGAGACGGCCCGAGTCTAGTGACAACAGCTCTCGGCGCGGCCCGACGGGTGAGGGGTGGACGCGGGAGAGCAGCCACGCTCCCTCCCTGCGCACTCCTCGGCACCTGTTCCGCGCCGAGGAGGTGCCGAGCGCGCGCAGAGAAGGCGGCCGCGACGGTCAGGCGCCCTGGGTGACGGGGTAGATCTCGTCTGGCTCGAGGCCGTGGGCCTCGCGGTGCACGCGGACCGCCGTCTCGGCGTCCGGCGCCTCGACCAGGCAGAAGATCTTGCCGTGCTCCTCGTCGACCCAGTAGTGCTGGTAGTCCACGCCGTACTGGCCCTGGGTCTCGACGTCCTTCTGGTGCGCGCCGGCCACGTCCGCCGCGCTGACCCCACCATCCATGTGGTGCACGTCCATGAACATCGGCATGTCGATCGCTCCCTCATCCCACCGGAGGCCACCGGTCCCTCCGGCAGCGCGTGCGGACGACTCACCGTCCACCCGTTCCGGAAAGTCGGTCAATAGCCCGGACATGTCTTGCGCGGCGGGGCGCGCCCCCGGCGCCGCCCCAGGCTCAGGTCAGCTCGCGCTTGAGGATCTTGCCGGTCGCGGTCATCGGCAGGTTGTCGGCGACCTCGACGATGCGCGGGTACTTGTACGCCGCCATCTGCTCCTTGCTCCACGCCACCAGCTCCTCGCCGGTGACCGTGGCACCCTCGTTGAGGATCACGAACGCCTTGATCTCCTCGCCGTGGCTCTCGTCCGGGACCCCGACCACCGCGGCCAGCGAGACGTCGGGATGGGTCATCAGGACCTCCTCGACCTCGCGCGGGTAGACGTTGAACCCGCCGCGGATGATCATGTCCTTCGCCCGGTCGACGATGTAGTAGAAGCCGTCCTCGTCACGGCGGGCGAGGTCCCCGGAGCGGAACCAGCCGTCGCGCATCACCTCGGCCGTCGCCTCGGGCCGGTCGTAGTAGCCCTTCATGATGTTGTGGCCGCGGATCGCGATCTCCCCGATGTCGCTCTCCGAGTCGCCCTTGACCTCATTCCAGTCGCCGTCGATCAGCTTCACCTGCACTCCCCAGATCGGGACGCCGATCGAGCCGGGCCGCGGGTCGCGCTCGGGGTCGCTGAACGTCGCCACCGGCGAGGTCTCCGAGAGCCCGTAGCCCTCGAGGATCTGCACCCCGAACCTCTCCTTGACCTGCTTGATGATCTCCACCGGCAGGGAGGCGCCGCCGGACACGGCGACCCGCAGGTTGGCGGCGATCTTCTTCACGTCCACGTCGTCGGTGAGCGCGCCGAGCAGGCCCCACCACATCGTCGGCACGCCGGCGAAGAAGGTGATCTCCTCCTTGTCGAGCAGCGCGACGGCCTGGGCGGCGTCGAACCGCGGCAGCAGCACGAGCGTCGCGCCGACCGAGAACCCGGCGTTCATCTGCACCGTCGACCCGAACGAGTGGAACAGCGGCAGGGTGAGCAGGTGCCGCTCGTGGAACGTGGGGTCGGCGGCGAACAGTCGGTTGCTCGTCACGGCGTTCATCACCAGGTTGGAGTGCGACAGCTCCGCGCCCTTGGGCTGCCCCGTCGTACCACTGGTGTAGAGGATCACCGCGGTGTCCGTCTCGTCGGTCACCACCGACTCGAAGACCGGCGACTGGTCCTTGAGCGCCGCACCCAGCGTCTCGGCACCATCGACCGAGGCGGGCGCGGACGGGTCGGCCATCACCAGGAAGAATTGCTCGCAGCCCTCGGCCTGGTCGAACCCCTTCTTCCCCTCGTCGCCCATAGGCAGGTCGGGAGTGCCCTGGAAGCAGAAGTAGGCCCTCGCGTCGGAGTCGCCGAGGTGGTAGGCGATCTCGCGGCCCTTGAGCAGCACGTTCAGCGGGACGACCACCGCACCGGCCTTGAGGATCCCGTAGTAGATCACCGGGAAGAACGGCAGGTTCGGGCAGGACAGCGCCACCTTGTCGCCGGGCCGGATCCCGCGGGCGACAAGCAGGTTCGCGACCTGGTTGGCCATGGCGTCGGTCTGCGCGTAGCTGAGCCGGGTGTCCCCCAGCACCAGGGCGTCCCGGTCCGGGTGGTGGCGGGCAGCGTCCTCGAGCAGCATGGACAAGTTGAGCACGGGGTCTCCTCAGGGCTTGTTCCGGCGGATGCGCCCAACCTAGCCGGGAGACCCCGGGGGCAGAAGGGTCAGAAGGTCCTGCCGGTCAGCAGCTCGTAGGCCTCGATGTAGCGCGACCGGGTCCGCTCGACCACCTCGGGCGGCAGCGGCGGCGGGGGCTCGCCCGAGGCTCGGTCCCAGCCGCTGGCCGGCGAGGTCAGCCAGTCACGCACGATCTGCTTGTCGTACGACGGCTGGGCCCGGCCGGGCTTCCACTGCGCCGCCGGCCAGAACCTGGACGAGTCGGGGGTCAGCACCTCGTCGGCGAGCACCACCGTGCCGTCCGGTCGCCGGCCGAACTCGAGCTTGGTGTCGGCGAGGACGATCCCGCGCTCGCGGGCGATCCCCTCGGCCCGCGCGTAGACGGCCAGGGTCAGCTCGCGCAGCCGGCCGGCGGCCTCCTCGCCGATGGCGCCCGCGACCGCGTCGTACGACACGTTCTCGTCGTGGTCGCCGAGCGCGGCCTTCGTCGCCGGGGTGAAGACCGGCTCGGGCAGCCGGCTGCCGTCCTCGAGCCCGGCGGGGAGCGGGATGCCGCAGACCTCGCCGCTCGCCCGGTAGTCCGCCAGCCCGGACCCGGTGAGGTAGCCGCGGACGACGCACTCCACGGCGTACATCTCCAGGCTCTCGCAGACGACTGCGCGTCCCCGCACCGAGTCCGGCACCTCGGTGGACAGGACGTGGTTGGGCACCAGGTCGGCGAGCTGCTCGAACCACCACAGTGACATCTGGGTGAGCACGACGCCCTTGTCGGGGATCGTGGTGTCGAGCACGAAGTCGTACGCCGAGATCCGGTCGCTGGCGACCATCAGCAGCGAGCCGTCGCCGAGCTGGTAGAGGTCGCGCACCTTGCCGGAGTGGACGTGCTCGGCGCCCTCGACGGGTGGGGCGGGCGGGATCCCGGGCAGGGAGCTGGTCATGGCCGCGATCCTACGGCGCCGAATCGGACGGCCCGAAATCGCGAGTGGCCGGGCACCGCGTGGGATAGGCTGATTCCACTGGTTGTCCGGTCCCCGCAGCCCGCGCGCAGTTTCCTCGTCAGGGGCCGACCGATGTTCGACGCACCCAAGCTCACCGCGGTGCTTTCCGAGTTCGCCGCGACCTTGACGACCGACTTCCCCATCGCCACCGTGCTCGAGCGGCTCGTCGGGCGGATCGTCGAGGTCGTCCCGGTCTCCTCGGCCGGCCTCACCATGATCGATCCCGCGAGACAACCCCACTTCGTCGCGGCCTCGAACGCCGACGCGCGCCACTACGAGAACCTGCAGTCCGCGTTGACCCAGGGACCGTGCCTCATCGCCTTCGAGACCGGCAGCCCGGTGAGCGTCCCGGACCTGGCCACCGACCGACGGTTCCCGGCCTTCACCTCGGCTGCGGTCCCGGCCGGACTCGCCGCGGTCTTCGCGTTCCCCTTGCGACACGGGGACTCTCGGTTCGGCGCCCTCGACCTGTACCTCGACGTGCCCCGCCGGCTCGAGGACGCCACCATGAGGACGGCCCAGACCCTCGCTGACGTGGCCGGTGCCTACCTGCTCAACGACCGCGCCCGGACCGACGTCCAGGAGCTGAGCGAGGCGGTCACCCACGACGCGCTGACCGGGCTCCCGAACCAGCGGTTGCTCGAGGCCCGGATCGAGCACGCCCGGGAGCGGGCCAGCCGGTCCGGCGCCTGGGCCGCGGTCCTGTTCATCGACCTGGACCGGTTCAAGCTGGTGAACGACACGTTCGGCCATGCCGCCGGGGACACCCTGATCCGCGACGTGGCGGACCGGCTCCGGGCCCGGATCAGGCCGGGCGACACGCTTGCCCGGATGTACGGCGACGAGTTCGTGCTTCTCTGCGAGGACCTCGACGGCGAGGCGTCCGGCGACCTCCTCGCCGAGCGCATCATGGCGACGTTCAGGGCACCCTTCACCGTCGCCGGTGTCCCCCACCGGCAGACAGCCACCGTGGGGATCGCGTTCGCGGGCCCGGCCGAGGGGTTGTCCACCCGCCAGGTCTCGATGGCCGACCGGGACATGTACGCCCAGAAGCACCGCAAGTACCGCGACGGCGGGCCCCGCGCGCCGTCCCACCGAGGATAGACAGCGCCGGCACCAGGGGCCGCCTGCGGCCCGGCGGCGAGGAGCCGGCCGACGCATGGCCTTGACCGGGCGGAGATGCTGGCCAGGTGACCGACGTACGACGCGACGAGGCGGGGACCGCCTACGAGCCCGACCCGCGCCGGTGGCGGATCCTCACCGTCACGCTGGTGATCGGCTTCATGGCGCTCCTCGACGTCACCATCGTCAATGTCGCGCTGCCGTCGATCCGGCAGGGCCTGGACGCGTCGGCGGCGCAGGTGCAGTGGATCGTCTCGGGCTACGCCCTGACCTTCGGGCTGACCCTCGTCGCCGGCGGGCGGCTCGGCGACGCCTACGGCCGGCGCCGGATGATGCTGATCGGTCTGACCGGGTTCATCGCTGCGAGCGCCGCGGTCGGCCTCGCCCCGAACGAGTGGTGGGTCGTCACGGCGCGGCTGGTGCAGGGTTTCGCCGCCGGCCTGCTCACCCCGCAGAACAGTGGGCTGATCCAGCAGCTGTTCCGCGGCCCGGAACGCGGCCGGGCGTTCGGATTCTTCGGGCTCACCGTGTCGGTCTCGGCCGCGCTGGGGCCGATCCTCGGCGGACTGATCATCGCGCTGCTGGGCCAGGAGCACGGCTGGCGGGCGATCTTCCTCGTGAACGTCCCGATCGGGCTGCTGGCACTGGTCTTCGTGGCGCGGCTCGTCCCCGGCCGGGCCGCCCGCGCCGACGGGGCGAAGGAGCCCCGGCTCGACCTGCCCGGCGCGGCCCTGCTCGGCGGCGGCGTGCTGTGCGTGCTGCTGCCGCTGGTCGCGGTGATGGACGGACCGTCGCCGGTGCTCGGCCTGCTGGCGCTGGCCCCGGTCCTGTTCGCGCTCTTCGTCCGCTGGGAGCGTCGGGTGGTCGGTCGCGGCGGCGCGCCGCTGCTCGACGTGGCGCTGCTGTCGCGGGCGCCGGGCTACCGGTCCGGGATCGCCCTCGGCACCCTCTACTTCACCGGGTTCACCGGGGTGTTCCTCGTGCTGTCGGTCTACCTGCAGGACGGCCTGGGCCGGTCCCCGCTCGCCACCGGGCTGATGCTGACGCCGTTCGCGGTCGGGTCGGCGCTCACCGCGACGCCGGCCGGCCGGTGGGTGTCGGTCATCGGCCGCAAGGTCACCGTCATCGCGATCGCGGTGGTGATGGCCGGGCTGACCACCGTGGCGTTCGTCGTCCCGGGCCACGCGGCGGACGGCCTGTGGCCGCTGCTGGTGGTGCCGCTGCTGGTCGCGGGTCTCGGCGGGGGCGGGGTGGTCTCCCCGAACTTCACCCTCACCCTGGCCGACGTCCCCCCGCGGATGGGCGGTGCGGCGGGCGGCGCCCTGCAGACCGGCCAGCGGATCGGGTCCGCCCTCGGCGCGGCGCTGCTGATGTCGGCGTACCAGGTCACCTTGTCGAGGACCGGCGACACCGGGCCCGCGCTGATGGCGGCGCTCGGGCTGGCGCTGGTCATCATGGCGTCGGCACTGGTGCTGGCGCTGTTCGACCTGCGGCTCGACGGCCAGCGCGAGCTCAGCCGCTGACCGGGTCAGCCGACCTTGAAGCCGGTCGCCCCGAGCGGCTCGACGGTCTGCTCGTCGAGGCTGTAGACCCGGGCGGTGCGCGGGCCCTCCCGGCACCAGTCGACGAGCTCCTCGACCGCGTCGGGGCTGCCCTCGAGGTAGGCGGTCACGGTCCCGTCCGGCTCGTTGCGGACCCAGCCGAGGACGCCCAGCCGGAGGGCCTCCTGCTCGCAGTAGTAGCGGTACGAGACACCCTGCACCTCGCCGTGCACGGTGACCCGGCGGGCGGTCGTGTCGGTCGATGTGGTCATGTCCCCAGCCTGCCACGCCTGGCGGCTCCGGTTCAGCGGGTCGGGCGGGTCAGCCGGCCGACGTCACAAGATGGCGCCGGGGGTGTACGTCGCGGCGTCCGGGTAGCGGGCGGTGACGTCCTCGATGCGTCGTACGACGGCCTGCACCTGCGCCACCGCCGCACCGGTGAACGTGATCGGGTCGGCCACCAAGGAGGCGAGCTGCTGCTCGGACAGGCCGAGACGCTCGTCGGCGGCGAGCCGGGCGAACACGTCGTTCTCGGTCTGGCCCTGCCGCATCCGAAGGGCCGCGGCCACGGCGCTGTCCTTGATCGCCTCGTGCGCGGCCTCCCGCCCCACGCCGTTGCGCACCGCGGCCATCAGCACCTTGGTGGTGGCCAGGAACGGCAGGTACCGGTCGAGCTCGCGCTGGATGACGGCCGGGAACGCGCCGAACTCGTCGAGCACGGTCAGGAAGGTCTGGAACAGCCCGTCGGTGGCGAAGAACGCGTCGGGCAGCGCCACCCGGCGTACGACGGAGCAGGAGACGTCCCCCTCGTTCCACTGGTCGCCGGCCAGCTCGCTGACCATCGACAGGTAGCCGCGGAGCACGACCGCGAGGCCGTTCACGCGCTCGCAGGACCGGGTGTTCATCTTGTGCGGCATCGCCGAGGAGCCGACCTGGCCCTCCTTGAAGCCCTCGGTGACCAGCTCGATACCGGCCATCAACCGGATCGTGGTGGCGAGGTTCGACGGGCCGGCCACGACCTGGACGAGTGCGGACACCACGTCGAAGTCGAGCGAGCGGGGGTAGACCTGGCCGACCGAGGTGAGCACGTGGTCGAAGCCGAGGTGGCCGGCGACCCGCTGCTCGAGGTCGGCCAGCCGGGCGTCGTCGCCGTCGAGCAGGTCGAGCATGTCCTGGGCGGTGCCGACCGGGCCCTTGATGCCGCGCAGCGGGTAGCGCGCCAGGAGCTCCTCGAGCCGGTCCAGCGCGACGAGCATCTCGTCGGCGACCGTGGCGAACCGTTTGCCGAGCGTGGTCGCCTGCGCCGCGACGTTGTGCGAGCGGCCGGCCATCACCAGCGCCTCGTGCTCGGCGGCCAGCCGGCCGAGCCGGGCGAGCGCGGCGACGACCCGGTCGCGGACCAGCAGCAGGGATGAGCGCACCTGCAGCTGCTCGACGTTCTCGGTCAGGTCGCGCGAGGTCATCCCCTTGTGGATGTGCTCGTGCCCGGCGAGCGCGCAGAACTCCTCGATCCGCGCCTTCACGTCGTGCCGGGTGACCCGTTCGCGCGCCGCGATCGAGTCGAGGTCGACCTGGTCGACGACCTTCTCGTAGGCCTCGACCACGCCGTCGGGCACGTCGATGCCGAGGTCGCGCTGGGCCTTGAGCACGGCGATCCACAGCTGCCGCTCGAGCACGATCTTGTGCTCCGGCGACCAGATCGTGGCGAGGTCGGCCCCGGCGTAGCGGGTGGCGAGGACGTTGGGGTGTGCCATGGGCTTCGAGACGGGTTTCGAGACGCTCACTTCGTTCGCTCCTCAACCAACGACGTCGGCGGCGATGTCGGTGCGGTGGTGGCCCCCGTCGATCCGGATCTTCGCCACGCCCTCGTAGGCACGGGTCCGGGCGTCGGCGACGGTCGCGCCGACCGCGGTGACTGCGAGGACCCGGCCGCCGGAGGTGACCAGGCGCCCCTCGTCGTCGACGGCGGTGCCGGCGTGGATCACGTCGACGCCCTCGAGCCGGTCGGCGTCGTGGACGCCGTGGACGACGTCGCCCGAGCGAGGCGCTCCGGGGTAGTTCTGGGCCGCCACCACCACGGAAACCGCCGCGCCGTCGTGCCACTTCAGCGGGCCGAGCTCGTCGAGCCGGCCGTCGGCCGCGGCCTTGAGGACCACGCCGAGCGGCGACTCGAGCAGCGCGAGCAACGGCTGGGTCTCGGGGTCCCCGAACCGCGCGTTGAACTCCACCACCCGAACGCCGCGCTCGGTCAGCGCGAGCCCGGCGTAGAGCAGGCCGGCGAACGGGGTGCCCCGGCGGGCCATCTCGTCGACGGTGGGCCGCAGCACCCGCTCCTGCACCTCGGCGACCAGCCCGGCCGGCGCCCAGGGCAGCGGGGTGTAGGCGCCCATCCCGCCGGTGTTCGGGCCCTGGCCGCCGTCGAGCGCGCGCTTGAAGTCCTGGGCGGGCAGCATCGGCACGACCGTGCGTCCGTCGGTGATCGCGAACAGCGACACCTCGGGGCCGTCGAGGTACTCCTCGATCACGACCCGGTCGCAGCGGGCGGCGTGGGCCAGTGCCTCGTCTCGGTCCTCGGTGACGACGACGCCCTTGCCTGCGGCCAGGCCGTCGTCCTTGACCACGTAGGGCGGCCCGAACACGTCGAGCGCGTCCGCGGCCTCCTCGGGGGTGGTGCACACCCGGGCCATCGCCGTCGGTACGCCGGCCGCGGCCATCACGTCCTTGGCGAACGCCTTCGAGCCCTCGAGCTCGGCCGCCTCACGGGTGGGTCCGAAGCAGGAGATGCCGAGCGCGCGGACCCCGTCGGCGACCCCGACGACCAGCGGCGCCTCCGGGCCGACCACCACGAGGTCGGCCCCGACCTGCTCGGCGAGCGCGGCGACCGCCGTACCGTCCAGCGGGTCCACGTCGTGCAGGGTGGCGACTCCGGCGATGCCCGGATTGCCCGGTGCGGCGTGCACCTCGGTGACCTCGGGGTCGCGCGCGAGCGCCAGGGCCAGGGCGTGCTCGCGCCCGCCGGCGCCGATGACGAGGACGATCATTCGGGGCCCCCCGTCAACACGCAGGGGTGCGAGCGGAGCGAGCCCGCTGACCGCCGTGGTGGGGTGGTCATCGCAGGATCACCGTCTGCTCGCGGCCCGGCCCGACGCCGACCGCCCAGAACGGGGCGCCGGACATCTCCTCGAGGGCGCGCACGTAGACCTGCGCGTTCTTCGGCAGGTCCTCGAAGCTGCGCGCGCCGGAGATGTCGGTGTTCCAGCCGTCGAAGAACTCGTAGATCGGCGTGGCGTGGTGGAACTCGGACTGCGTCATCGGCATCTCGTCGTGCCGGACGCCATCGATCTCGTAGCCCACGCACACCGGGATCCGCTCCCAGCCGCCGAGGATGTCGAGCTTGGTCAGGCAGAACTCGGTGAGGCCGTTGATCCGGGCGGCGTAGCGGGCGATCACCGCGTCGTACCAGCCGCAGCGCCGGGTGCGGCCGGTCGTGGTGCCGAACTCGGCGCCGAGATCGCGCAGCCGGTCGCCGTCGTCGTCGAGCAGCTCGGTCGGGAACGGCCCCGCGCCGACCCGGGTGGTGTAGGCCTTCACGACCCCGATCACCCGGCCGATCCGGGTCGGGCCGATGCCGGCCCCGGCGCACACGCCGCCGGCGGTCGGGTTGCTGGAGGTGACGAACGGATACGTGCCGTGGTCGACGTCGAGCATGGTGGCCTGGGCGCCCTCGAAGAGCACCGTCTTGTCCTCGTCGAGCGCGTCGTTGATCACCCGCGAGGTGTCGGCGACGAACGGCTTGATCTTGTCCTTGTAGGCGCCGATCTCCTCGAGCACCTGGTCGACCTCGATCGCGCGCCGGTTGTAGACCTTCACGAGCAGGTGGTTCTTCTGCTCGAGCGCCGCCTCGACCTTCTGGGCGAGGATCTTCTCGTCGAAGATGTCGGCGACCCGGACGCCCGTCCGGTTGATCTTGTCGGCGTAGGCCGGCCCGATCCCGCGGCCCGTCGTACCGATCTGGTTCTTGCCGAGGAAGCGCTCGGTGACCTTGTCGATCGTGGTGTGGTAGCTGGTGATCAGGTGCGCGCTGCCCGACAGCAGCAGCCGGCTGGTGTCCACGCCGCGGGCGTCGAGTCCCTCGATCTCGGTGAGCAGCACCGCCGCGTCGACCACCACCCCGTTGCCGATCACCGGCGTCACGCCCGGGGTCAAGATGCCCGAGGGGAGCAGGTGCAGGGCGAACTTCTCGCCGTCGATGACGATGGTGTGGCCGGCATTGTTTCCGCCTTGGTAGCGGACGCAATAATCCAGGGAGGAACCGAGCTGGTCGGTCGCCTTGCCCTTGCCTTCGTCACCCCACTGGGCTCCGACGAGGACGATCGCGGGCATCTGACACCCCTCTCACTGACCGCGGCACAGCGGTCTCGACGGCCCCGGGGAAACGACGAAGCCCCGGAGTGCAAGCGCACCGGGGCTCTTGCGGCCCAACGGTAGCAGAGCCGGACCGGCCTGCCCGGGGCTCGATTCCGGCCCGTGGTACGGCGGTGCCGGCGCGCGGGTACTGTCCTGGACCGTGGACCCACAGCTGCTGATCACGAACGCCGACGCCGGGAGCAACGACTCCGAGGCGATCCGGACCGCGCTCGAGGTGCTGCGCGGCCACGGCGACGTCGAGGTGGCCGCCACCTCCGACCAGGGCGAGCTCGACGGGGTGCTGCACCGCCGCGGCGGCCGGCGGGTGATCGTGGCGGGCGGCGACGGCAGCCTGCACGCCATCGTGGCGGCCATGCACCGCCGCAACGAGCTGGCCGACGCCGTGCTCGGCCTGCTCCCCCTCGGCACCGGCAACGACTTCGCCCGCGGCGCCGGCATCCCGCTCGACCCGACCGAGGCCGCCGAGCTGATCGTGCACGCCGAGCCGCGCCCGGTCGACCTGATCGTGGACTGCACCGGCGAGATCGTGGTCAACAACGTGCACATCGGCGTCGGCGCCCAGGCCAGCCGCAAGGCCGGCAAGTGGAAGACCCGGCTGGGCCGGGTGGGCTACCCGATCGGCGCGGCGCTGGCCGCGGTGAACCCGCCCTTCGTGCGGCTGCGGATCGAGGTGGACGGCGAGGAGGTCGCCGACCTCGCGCACCCGATCCTGATGGTCGCGATCGGCAACGGCCCGACCGTGGGCGGGGGCGCCGAGGTCACCCCGGAGGCCGACCCGGAGAGCGGCCGGCTCGACGTGATGATCTCGTTCGCGGTCGGGCCACTGTCCCGGTTCGCCTACGCGCTGAAGCTGCGCAAGGGCGAGCACCACGAGCGCGAGGACGTGAAGTACCTGCGTGCCTCGACGGTCTCGATCTCCGGCCAGTCGTTCTACTTCAGCGCCGACGGCGAGGTCTACGGCCCCGAGCGCAACCGCACCTGGCGAGTCGAGCCGGACGCCTTCAGGATGGCGCTGCCGCGCTGACCCGGCGACTCCTCGCCCCGGAAGGACGCCGACCCGGCGACTCCTCGCCGGATGCCGGTCACAGCCAGCCGCGGCGGACCGCCTCGACCCCTGCCTGGAACCGCGAGGTCACCTCGAGCTCGTCGAGCACGTGGGCGACCCGGCGGCGAACTGTGCGCAGGCTCAGCCCCAGGCTGCGGGCGATCTGCTCGTCCTTCGCGCCGCGGGCCAGCTGGTCGAGCAGGAGCCGGCGGTCAGTGGCGCGCTCCGCCTCCTCGTCGGCGGGGTCCAGGCCGGGCACGGCCAGCGCGCGATCCCACAGACCCTCGAACATCAGCGTGAGCGCCTCGACGAGCGCCGGCTGGCGGACCACCAGCAGCTGCCCGTCCGGTACGTCGAAACGGTGCGGCAGCAGCGCCGCCGCGCCCCCCATGACCCCCAGCCGGCCCGGCACCTCGGCGAGGACGCGCACGTGCTCACCGACCTCGGCGCGGCGGCGCACCACGTCGGGAGCCTCCTCGAGGACCCGTGCGGGGTAGATCACCCGCGAGCGGCGGCCGGCGCGGACCAGGTCGCGCACCCAGTCGTCGACGGGGCGCCCCTCGGGCAAGCGCCACTGGTCGGGCCGGATCCACAGCAGGTCACCGCGGGACCGGGCGGACAGGCTGCGCACCACGTCGACGACCTGGTCGTAGGGGATTGCCTCGACGCCGATCGGCTGGCCCTGGGGCTGGCGGGCCACCATGTGCTCCGCGGTCAGGCCCGGGAGCATCCGCTGCAGCGCGTTGAGCTGGTCCTGCACGCTGCGCAGCCGCTGCCCCTCGTCGGCGATGAGCCGACCGAGCGCGCGGTCCGGTGCGGACGCGGTCACGGTCTCGCCCACCGCCTCGACCAGGCCGGCGGCCGCGAACCGGGCCACCGCCTCGTAGACCTGGGACCGCGGCAGCTCAGTGAGACCGGCGAGGACGTCGTACGCGACCGGCGAGTGGCGCAGCACCACCCGGTAGAGCTCCTCCTCCGCCGGCGAGAAGCCCAGCACCGTCATCGGGCTCAGACCCTCGCCGCGACGCTCCATTCTGGCACCATAATGCCAGTGGCACTTTCAGGACAGTTCATTCGGGGGAAAGCCTGAGATCGTGATCAGGCGACCGCTCGGGGAGTCCTGTCGGGGGACACGCGGGACCCCCGGGTCGGCTCGTCAAAGTCGAAGCGCCGGAATCGCAGCAGGGGACGATTCCGGCGCTTCGCCGTCTCCGGGGACCACTCCGGCCGCCCGGGCCCGGGCGGGCCGGGGCGCTCAGCCCAGCAGGGCGTCGTGCGCCGCGGGACTCGAGTCGCGCAGGAACTCCGCACAGCGGGCGGCCTCGGGCGCCTCGCCGATCCGGTCCGCCGCGACCGCCAGCGCGGCCAGCGCCCGCAGGAAGCCGCGGTTCGGCTCGTGCTCCCACGGCACCGGCCCGTGTCCCTTCCACCCGTTGCGACGCAGCAGGTCGAGGCTGCGGTGGTAGCCGACCCGGGCGTAGGCGTAGGCGGTCACGTCGTCCACCGTGTCGTCGGCGAGCGCCTGCTCGGCCAGCGTGGCCCAGGCGATCGGCGACTCGGGGTGCCGGCGGACCACCTCGGCGGGAGCGGCGCCCTCGAGCTCCGCCGTGGCAGGGTCCTCGGGCAGGTGCGTGGGCGGGGGGCCGGCCATCAGGTCCTGGAACGTCATGGCGCCATTGTGCCCGCACCACGATCACGGGCACCCACGCCCGTCCCCGCCGACGCATGCCCCAGGGGTCACCTCACGTGGTGAGTGCAACGATTGCCGCCATGCCCGCCCCGTCCCCTGCGAACCCGCTCGACGACCCCGACTTCCGGCCCTGGCCTGCGCTGTGGGCGTTGTGCCTGGGCTTCTTCATGATCCTGGTCGACTCCACGATCGTCTCGGTGGCGACGCCGGCGATCATGCGCGGCCTCGACGCCGGCGTCTCCGAGGTCGTCTGGGTGACCAGCGCCTACCTGCTCGCCTACGCCGTACCGCTGCTGATCACCGGCCGGCTCGGCGACCGGGTCGGGCCGAAGAACCTCTACCTCGTCGGCCTCACCGTGTTCACGCTGGCATCGGTGTGGTGCGGGCTGACCAACGACATCTCGGCGCTGATCGCGGCGCGTGTGCTCCAGGGCCTCGGCGCCTCGATGATGACCCCGCAGACGATGGCGGTGATCACCCGGATCTTTCCCGCCACCCAGCGCGGGCAGGCGATGGGCCTGTGGGGCGCCACCGCCGGCGTCGCG
Organism: uncultured Actinomycetota bacterium; assembly: GCA_963801125.1. GTDB lineage: Bacteria > Actinomycetota > Actinomycetes > Propionibacteriales > Nocardioidaceae > Nocardioides_B. Next base: position 343,732 of record CAWDDL010000012.1, on the reverse strand, counting down.
ACGCTCGTGGGTCCGATCCTCGGCGGCGTCCTGGTCGACTCGCTCGGCTGGGAGTGGATCTTCTTCATCAACGCCCCGATCGGCGTGATCGGCTTCGCCCTCGCCTGGCGGCTGGTGCCTGCGCTGCCCACGCACGTGCACACCTTCGACTTCGTCGGCGTCGCGCTCAGCGGGGTCGGCATGTTCTGCCTGGTGTTCGGCATCCAGGAGGGGCAGACCTACGACTGGAGCGGGGCGATCTGGATGCTGATCGCCACCGGCGTGGTGGTCTTCGGCGTCTTCGTGCTCTGGCAGGCCCGCAACCGACGTGAGCCGCTGGTCCCGCTCAGCCTCTTCCGCGACCGCAACTTCTCGCTCGCCAACGTCGCCATCACCACGGTCGGGTTCTCGATCACCGCGATGGCGTTCCCGCTGATGCTCTACGCCCAGGTCGTGCGCGGTCTCAGCCCGACCAAGGCGGCGCTGCTGCTTGTCCCGATGGCGGTGCTCTCCGGGGCGCTCGCGCCGTACGTCGGCCGGCTGGTCGACCGGGTGCACCCGCGCATCATCGCCGGGATCGGCCTGCTGTGCTTCCCGGTCTCCCTGGCCTGGCTCAGCCAGGTGATGACCCCGCAGGCCGCGACATGGGAGCTGTTGCTGCCGATCGCGCTGCTCGGAGTCGCCAACGGGTTCACCTGGTCGCCGCTGAGCACCAGCGCCACCCGCAACCTGCCGATGCACCGTGCCGGGGCGGGCGCCGGCGTGTACAACAGCACCCGGCAGGTCGGCGCGGTGCTGGGCAGCGCCTCGATCGCGGTGCTGATGGAGGCCCGGCTCGCGGCCGAGCTGCCCGGGAGCGGGGGCGCCGGCCCGATGACCGGGGCGCTCCCGCCGGCGCTGCACGACGGGTTCGCCGCCGCGATGGCGGCCTCGATGCTGCTGCCGGCCGCGGTGCTGCTGATCGGCTGGGTGGCCGCGCTCTGCTTCGAGACGCCTCACCACCTGCGCCGTTCGGCAGCCGCCGAGTCGGCGGAGACCGCCGCGGGCTGATCCGCGCCGCGCACCGCCCCTGGTCGCATGACGAAGGGCCGCCGGCACCGTGCCGGCGGCCCTCTCGTCCGAGGAGCAGGACCGTCAGGCGGTGACCGACGTACCGGTGCTGCGCAGGTTCTCGCAGGCCTCGACCACTCGGGCAGCCATCCCGGCCTCCGCGGCCTTGCCCCAGCTGCGGGGGTCGTACTGCTTCTTGTTGCCGACCTCGCCGTCGATCTTCAGCACGCCGTCGTAGTTGCGCAGCATGTGGTCGACCACCGGACGGGTGAACGCGTACTGGGTGTCGGTGTCGACGTTCATCTTCACCACCCCGTAGTCGACCGCCGCGGCGATCTCCTCGGCGGTCGATCCCGACCCGCCGTGGAAGACCAGGTCGAACGGCCGGGCACCGTCCTCGAGACCCAGCTTCTGGGCGACGGCCTCCTGCGCGGCCTTGAGGATCTCGGGACGCAGCTTCACGTTGCCGGGCTTGTAGACGCCGTGCACGTTGCCGAAGGTCAGGGCCGTCAGGTAGCGCCCCTTCTCACCGGCGCCGAGTGCCTCGACCGTGGCCAACGCGTCCCCGGGAGTGGTGTAGAGCTTCTCGTCGATCGCCCCGACGATCCCGTCCTCCTCACCCCCGACGACGCCGACCTCGATCTCGAGGATGATCCGCGCGGCCGCGGCCTTCTCCAGGAGCTCCTGCGCGATCTGCAGGTTCTCCTCGAGCGGCACCGCCGAGCCGTCCCACATGTGCGACTGGAACAGCGGCAGCCCGCCGTTCTTCACCCGCTCGACGGAGATGTCGAGCAGCGGCCGGACGAACCCGTCCAGCTTGTCCTTGGGGCAGTGGTCGGTGTGCAGCGCGATGTTGATCGGGTAGCTCTTGGCCACCTCGGCGGCGTAGGCCGCGAACGCCGCCGAGCCGGTCACCATGTTCTTGATCGTGGGGCCGGACAGGTAGTCCGCGCCGCCGGTCGAGACCTGGACGATGCCGTCGCTGCCGGCCTCTGCGAAGCCCTGCAGCGCGGCGTTGAGGGTCTGGGAGGAGGTGACGTTGATCGCCGGGTAGGCGAAGGAGTCCCGCTTCGCCTTGTCGAGCATCTCGGCGTACACCTCGGGTGTCGCGATGGGCATCGGTGTCTCCTGTGTCGTACGTCGTGTCCGTGCGGCTCGCGGGGTGGTGAGCCACCTCTCACTCTAGGACGCGGGTCCAGGCCGCCGGGGCGGCCGGGTCAGTCGGTGGTCCGGGCCCCGCTCGCGGTGACCTCCGACCCCTCCTCCCGGTCGCGCTCCCGGCCCGGGGTCGGCAGGTCGAACCGGCGGATCATGGCCCGGAACACGAGGTAGTAGACGGCCGCGTAGCCGAGCCCGATCGGGAGCAGCAGCAACGGCTCGGTCGCCGTGGTGAAGTTCAGGACGTAGTCGATCGCGCCGGCCGAGAACGCGAACCCGTCCTTGATCCCCAGCGCGTTCACCAGCGCGAGCGCCGTACCGGTCAGCAACGCGTGCGTCACGAACAGCGGCCAGGCCACGAACATGAACGCGAACTCGAGCGGTTCGGTCACCCCGGTGAGGAACGAGGTGAGCGCACCCGACAGCATCACGCCGCCGACCAGCTTGCGCTTGCCCGGTGCGGCCTCCTGGTAGATCGCCAGCGCGGCCGCCGGGAGCGCGAACATCATGATCGGGAAGAACCCGGTCATGAACGCGCCGGCGGTGGGGTCGCCGTTGAGGAACCGGGCGATGTCGCCGCGGACGACCGTGCCGCCCGCGGTCTCGAACGACCCGACCGCGAACCACGGGACCGCGTTGACCAGGTGGTGCAGCCCGAACGGGATCAGCAGCCGGTTGAACACGCCGTAGACCCCGGCGCCGACGATGTCGTTGCCGACCAGCCACTCGCCCAGGTGGGTCAGGCCGCGGTCGAAGGCGGGGTAGGCGAACGACAGCGCCACCGCCAGCAGCAAGGTGACGTTGGCGGTCACGATCGGGACGAACCGGCGCCCGCCGAAGAACGCCAGGTACGGCGGCAGCTTGATCCGGTGGTAGCGCTGCCAGAGCAGGGCGGCCACGATGCCGACGAGGATGCCCCCGAACACGCCGTAGTCGATCAGGGTCGAGCTCTCCTGCGCCGGCGAGCGCAGGACGTAGGGCGACATCGCCTCGGTGACCGCCTCGAAGACCAGGTAGCCGATCACGGCCGCGACCGCCGTCGAGCCGTCTGACTTGCGGGCGAACCCGACCGCCACCCCGATCGCGAACAGCAGCCCGAGGTGGTCGAACAGGGTGCCGCCAGCAGCGGCCAGGACGGTGGCGACCGGCTCGAGCCACGGCCACCGGCTCGCCAGGGCCAGACCCGAGTCGCCGGCACCGAGCATGTCCGGCTGGCCCAGCCGGAGCAGCAGGGCGGCGACCGGCAGGGCCGCGATCGGCAGCATCAGGCTCCGCCCCAGGCGCTGCAGGACACCGAGGCCGGGCCGGCGAGGGGCGTTGCCGGAACCGCCTGCACCGGCGGCCCGCGAGGGCTCGGCTGTGGCCACGTCGTCCCCCTCTCCCGATCGATCCGGACCTGCGGCCTTCCCGCATCCGGGTGGTTAGATGCAGCCATGAGCCAAGCGGAGCAGATCGTCGCCGGGCTGGGTGGCCGCAGCAACATCGTAGAGATCGAGGCCTGCATCACCCGGCTCCGCACCGCGCTGCACGAACCGGCTCTCGTCGACGAGGCGGTCCTGCGCCGCGCCGGCGCCCACGGCATCATGCGCGCGGGGTCCGTCGTCCAGGTGGTGGTCGGGCCCGACGCGGACACCATCGCCAGCGCGATCGAGGACCTGTTGTGAGCCCCGGCCGCACGCTCGGCCGGGCCGCCCTGCGGGTGCGGCGATGATCAGCGTGCTGTGCCCGGTCGCCGGAGTGCGCCAGGAGGTCAGCGCCGTCCCCGACCCGGTCTTCGCCGCCGGGATCGTCGGCCCCGGCGCAGCCATCGCGCCGCACCACGGCAAGCAGCGCGTGGTCTCCCCCATCGACGGCAGGCTCGCCAAGCTGTACCCGCACGCGTTCGTGGTCGTCAGCGACAAGGGGCCAGGGGTGCTCGTGCACCTCGGCATCGACACCGTGCAGATGAACGGCGAGGGGTTCACCCTGCTCGTGGCCGAGCACGACCGGGTCCGCGCCGGAGACGAGATCGTGGCCTGGGACCCGGAGTACGTCGAGGGGACCGGCCGGTCCGCGATGTGCGCGGTGGTGGTCCTCGACTGCCCCCACCCGGCCCGGTCCCTCGCCGACAACGGCAGCGAGGTGGGCAGCGCCCAGCCGCTGTTCGACATCGACTGCTGATCATCGGCGGAGCTCTGCGCACGTCGCTCCCGGCGGCCAGGCGCACCGGCGAGCCCGGCTCAGCCGCGCCAGGGGTCGCCGAGGTCGGCGTGCTGCCTGATCCACGTGTGCATCGCGATCGCCGCGGCCGCGGACGCGTTGATCGAACGGGTCGACCCGAACTGCGCGATCGAGAAGGTGCCGTCACAGGCCTCGCGCGCAGCCCCGGACAGCCCCGGCCCCTCCTGCCCGAACAGCAGGCAGACCCGGCGCGGCAGCTCGAGCGACTCGATCGGCTCGGAGCCGGGCAGGTTGTCGATGCCCAGCAGCGTCACGCCCTGCTCGTGCATCCGCTGCGCCAGCTCGGCCACCGTCGGGTGATGGTGCACGTGCTGGTAGCGGTCGGTCACCATGGCACCTCGGCGGTTCCACCTGCGGTTGCCGACGATGTGCACCTCCTTGGCCAGGAACGCGTTGGCGGTGCGCACGATCGTGCCGATGTTGAAGTCGTGCTGCCAGTTCTCGATGGCCACGTGGAAGTCGTGCCGGCGCGTGTCGAGGTCGGCCACGATGGCCTCCATCGTCCAGTACCGGTATCGGTCCACGACGTTGCGCCGATCCCCCTCGTCGAGCAGGCGCTCGTCGTACTGCTCCCCCTCCGGCCTCGGGCCCTCCCAGGGCCCCACCCCGACCTCGGCCTGCCCGTGCGGCATCGGGTCGTACGGCGCCCGCGGCTCCTCGGGTCGGTCGGTCTCGTGCACCCGACGATGCTAGGCGTCGCGATCCTGCTGCGGACAGCGACTCCACGCGGCCGGTTAGGGTTCACCCGTGCCCTCGTCGCTGATCCTCGCGCCTCTCCTGCTCGGCCTGGACTGGATGGACCCGGAGTGGCTGCTCCAGCAGTTCGGGGAGCAGATGTTCTGGGTCAGCGTCGTGATCGTGTTCGTCGAGTGCGGCCTGCTGTTCCCGATCCTCCCGGGCGACTCGCTGCTGTTCAGCGTCGGGCTGTTCATCCACCGGTCGCAGGCGGGCGAGGCCGGGATCACGATGCCGATCGTGAGCGCCTGCGTGATCCTCGCCCTGGCGGCCTTCCTCGGCAACGTGACCGGCTACGAGATCGGCCGTGCCATCGGCGAGCCGCTGCGCCACCGGGACGGGCGGTTCCTGAAGAAGCGCTACTTCGACCAGACCCATGCCTTCTTCGAGAAGTACGGCGCGAGCGCCCTCGTGCTGGGCCGGTTCGTCCCGATCGTCCGCACCTTCATCACCCTGGTGGCCGGGGTCGGCGAGATGAACCGCCGGCACTTCCTCACCTGGTCGTTCGTGGGCGCGGTGCTGTGGGCCACCGGCATCACGCTGCTCGGCTACTTCCTCGGCGGCATCGCGTTCTTGCAGCACAACCTCGAGGCGGCGGTGCTCGTGATCGTCTTCGTCTCGGTGCTGCCGATGGCGTTCGAGTACTGGCGACACCGCCGCGCCCGCGTCTGATCCACTCCGGGTCTGGGAACCTGGCGTCGTGGACACCACTCACCCGCTGGACCGGGCCCTGGAGCGCAGCCGGCTCTCGTTGCGGCAACGCCGTGCCCGGCTGCGCACCAACGCCTGGGCGGTCGGACAGTGCGCGCTCGCGGCCGGGGTCGCCTGGCTGATCGCGTCGGACCTGCTCGGCCACCCCACCCCGTTCTTCGCCCCGATCGCAGCGGTGGTCAGCCTCGGCACCTCCTACGGGCAGCGGCTGCGGCGGGTGGCCGAGGTGACCCTCGGCGTGGCCATCGGGGTCTTCGTCGGCGACCTGTTCGTGCAGGGATTCGGGTCGGGGGCCTGGCAGCTGGCCGTAGTCGTCGGCCTGTCGATGTCCATGGCCTTCCTGCTCGACGCCGGACGGATCTTCGTCACCCAGGCGGCGGTCCAGTCCATCGTGGTGGTGGCGCTCGTGCCGCAGCCCGGCGCGGCGTTCACGCGCTGGTCGGACGCCCTCGTCGGCGGTGCCGTCGCGCTGGTCGCGGCCACCGTCGTACCCCGGGCGCCGCTGCGCAGGCCCCGGGAGCAGGCCGCCGTGGTGGTCCGCAAGATCGCCTCGCTCATCGACGGCGCGGCGCAGGTGCTCACCGACGGCGACCCGGAGGCGGCGGTCGAGCTGCTCGCCGACGCGCGCTCCACCGATCCGCTGATCCGGGAGCTGCAGGACGCCTCGGACGAGGGGCTCTCGGTGGTGGCGTCCTCACCGTTCCGACTGCGGCACCGTGAGCCGCTGCGGCGGATGGCCGAGCTCGTCGAGCCGCTCGACCTCGCGATGCGCAACACGCGCGTGCTGGTCCGGCGGGTGGCGGTGGCGGCGCACCGTCGCGAGCCGGTCCCCCGCGGCTACGTCGTACTCTGCCGCGAGCTCGCCGACGCGGCCCGCGAGGTCGCCGCCGAGCTCGAGGCGGACCGGATGCCGGTGCAGGCGCGACCGGCCCTGCTGGAGGTGGCGGCGGGCACGGCCCGGGTCGAGCGCAGCGCGGACCTGTCCGGCGAGGTGCTGCTCGGCCAGCTGCGCTCCACGACGGCCGACCTGCTGCGGATCACCGGGCTCGGCGTGATGGAGTCGACCGACGCGATCCCGCCGCTGGCCCACGACTAGGGTTCGCCTGTGAGCCCGCTCCCCGTGCTGCTCCTCGGCCTCGACTGGCTCGACCCCGAGAAGCTGCTGAACCAGTTCGGCGACTATGCGTTGTGGGGGGCGGCAGCGATCCTCTTCGCCGAGTGCGGCCTGTTGATCGGGTTCTTCCTGCCCGGTGACTCTCTGCTGTTCACGGTGGGGCTGCTCGTCGCCCAGGACAAGATCTCCTACCCGCTCTGGCTGTGCTGCGTGGTGCTCGTTCTCGGAGCGGTCGCCGGCAACGCGTTCGGTTACCTGATCGGCGACAAGTTCGGTCCCCGGGTCTTCGGCAAGGAGGACTCGAAGATCTTCAAGAAGCGCTACGTCGACAAGACCCGCGACTTCTTCGAGAAGTATGGCAACCGGGCGATCGTGCTCGCGAGGTTCGTGCCGATCGTGCGGACCTTCATCACGGTGATGGCCGGGGTCGGCACGATGGGCTTCCGCAAGTTCATCGTGTTCTCGGCGGTGGGCGGGACGCTCTGGGCCGCCGGCGTGACGCTGCTCGGCTACTACCTCGGCTCGATCGACTTCGTCGCCAACAACGTCGAGGTGATGCTGCTGGCGTTCGTCGCGATCGCGATCGTGCCGGTGGCGGTGGAGTACCTGCGCGACCGGGCCGCAGCAAGGCTGAAGGACTGACCCCACCCGTCGAGGCGTCACCTTCCGTCCGTCGAGGCGTCACTTTCCGTCCGTCGAGGCGTCACCTTCCGTCCATCGCCCGGCCGCCTCGGCGCCCTCAACGGGCAGAAGTTGGCGCCTGAACGGACAGAACTTGGCGGCTCAACGGGGGTGCAGGCCGAGGTCCGCGGCGTCGTAGGCCCAGCGGTACTCCAGGCCCGCGCCGGCGACCCGCTCGCGGGCCCCGGTGTCGCGGTCGACGATCGCGGCCACCCCGACCACCTCGGCGCCCGCCTCGCGCAGCGCCTCCACCGCGGTGAGCACCGAGCCGCCCGTCGTCGAGGTGTCGTCGAGGGCCAGCACCCGCCGACCGGCGACGTCGGGGCCCTCGATCCGCCGCTGCAGCCCGTGGGCCTTGCCGGCCTTGCGGACCACGAACGCGTCGAGCCGACGGCCCTGCGTGGCGGCGGCGTGCAGCATGGCGAGCGCCACCGGGTCCGCTCCGAGCGTGAGGCCACCGACCGCGTCGTACTCCCAGTCCTTGGTCAGCTCGAGCATCACCGCACCGACGTGCGGGGCGGCCCGGCCGTCGAGGGTGACCCGGCGCAGGTCGATGTAGTAGTCGGCCTCCTTGCCGGACGACAGCGTCACCTTGCCGTGCACGACGGCCTTGGTGGTGATCTGGTCCCGCAGGGTCTCGCGCGCTGTCATGGCTGGCACCCTACCGACGGCGCGCCGACGTCCTAGGCGCGGTCCTTGTGCTCGGTGGAGACCAGGTGGCCGAAGGCGATCATCCGGTCGTCGGTGTGGAACAGCTCCGCGCAGGTGGTCAGCGTGATCAGCCGCGGGTCGTCGGCCGGTTGCACCCCACCCGGGTCGGGGTTCTGCGGGTCCGGCTGCACCACCCACACGTCCCGGAAGGTCACCACCAGGTCGTTCGGGTTGGTGTCGAGCACGTAGGTGTAGACCGCGTCGCGGGTCTCGACGAACACCTTGTCGCCGGGCTGCAGCTTCGGCATGTCCCGCAGCGGCTCCCCGTGCGTGACCCGGTGGGCGGCCAGCGCGTAGTTGCCCTTCCTGCCGGGCCGCGCCGAGTCCTCGAAGTGCCCGAACCCGCGCGCGAGCACGTCGTCGGCCACCCCCTCGAACACCGGCATCACGTAGTCGTCGCCGAACCGCGGGATCCGCACCAGCGCGGAGGCGTCGCCCAGCTTCACCGGCTGCGGCTTGGCGCCCAGCGTCGACGCCGGGGCCTCGCGCCACTCCTGCTGCAGCTGGGAGACGGCCGCCCGCTGGTGCTTGTGCGCGACGACGTTGGTGCCGAAGAACTGCCAACCGACGTAGCCGAGCAACGCGAGCCCGGCGGCCACCAGCGCCAGTCCGGCCCAGAACGCGGCACCGCGGCGCCGTCGGGTCTCGGCGGCGGCCGGGGCGGCATCGGTCCGGGTCATGTCGCGATTGTCCCCCATCACCAGGGCCGGATCACCAGGGCCGGTCGGGGCGAACCCGTTCAGCCGCGGCCCAGCCCGGCGTCCCGGGCCTTCACGATGGCCCCGCCCCGGTCGGACACCCCGATCTTGTGGAAGATCGCGGTCAGGTGGTTGGCCACCGTCTTCGGGGCGAGGGCCAGCCGGGCACCGATCGTCGCGTTGCCCAGACCCGCGGCGACCAGGTCGAGGATCTCGCGCTCCCTGGGGGCCAGCTGCGGGAACGACTCGTCCACCGGGTTCGCCGTCAAGCCGTGCAGGTGTCGGGTCACCTCGGCACCGAAGACCGCCTGCCCGTCGTGGACCGCGCGCAGCGCGGCGATGATCGCCTGCTGGCTCGCGCCCTTGAGCAGGTAGCCGTCCGCACCGGCCCGGACCGCTTCGACCAGGGACGGCGCGTCGTCGTACATCGTCAACATGACCACGCGGGTCCTCGGGGCGACCCTGCGCAGCCGGCCGAGCACCTGCAGGCCGCTGACTCCGGGGAGGTGGATGTCCAGCAGCACGAGGTCGGGCCGGAGCACCGTCACCTCGCGGACCGCCTCCTCACCATTGCCGGCTTCGCCCACGAGCACGACGTCGGGAACCGTCTCGAACAGCGCGCGCAGCCCGTCGCGGACGACCGGGTGGTCGTCGACGACCACGACCGAGATCGGGGTCATCGCGCCTCCCAGGGCAGCACCGCGAGGACCTCCCCGCCGTCGGCCCCCGGCCCGGCGCTCAACGTCCCGCCGACCTCCGTGGCCCGCGCCCGCATCGAGGTCAGCCCGACGCCCGGCCGCCAGGGTCCCGGCGAGGCGCCGTCGTCGCGCACCCGGAGCCGGAGCGCGTCGCCACCCGCGACCGTGACGCTGACCGTGCCCGCGCCCGCGTGCCGCACGGCGTTGGTCACCGCCTCGGTGACGATCCGGTACGCCGCCACCTCGACGGCCTCGCTCATCGGCGGGAGCGGGTCCGACGGGGCCTCGATCGTCGCCTGCGGCCGGCCCGCGTCGGGGGCGACGAGGCGGACGTAGCGACGAAGCGCCTCCACCAGGCCGACCTCGTCGAGCGCGGGCGGCCGCAGGCCGTGCACCAGCCGTCGTACGTCGTCGATGGCCGTTCGTGCCTGGTCACCGACCTCCCCGATCAGCCCGCGGGCCCGCGCCGCGTCCGTGCTCGCCAGGTTGCCGGCGGCCTCCGCCTTGAGCACCAGCCCGGTGAGGACCGGGCCGAGTCCGTCGTGCAGGTCCCGGCGGATCCGCGTCCGCTCCTCCTCGAGTGCCATCACCGAACGGGTGCGCGACTCGCGCAGCTCGTCGGTGAGGACCACCGAGTGCACAGCGGCGCCCGCCTGGCGGCCCAGGTCCTCCAGCAGCGCCCGGGTCCGGTCGTCCACGCGTCGGCCCAGCGGAAGCGCGACGTCGAGACGACCGACCACCTCGCCGCGGTGCGCCAGCGGCACCACCATCGCCGTCGCGGCCCTGCTCGGTCGGCCGTGGACGACGGCCCGCTCGGTGGCCCCGGGCCGGCCCGCCACCACCTGCACCGACGGCGCGCGCACCGCGCGAGCCACCGACTCCGCGATCGTCCGCAGCACCTCGTCGGGCGTCATCGGCGTCGCGAGAGCCGCGCCCAGCGTGGCCAACGCGCCGTACGGGTCGGCCCTGCTGCCGTACATCAGCCGGTCCACGCCTCGCTGGAGCCGGGCACGCACCGGTGACAGCGCCACCGCGACCGCGCCGGCGGCCAACAGCTCCGGAACGCTTCCGCCGACCGCGAGCCGGCCGACCCCGACGACGACCCCCGCGTAGAGACCGAGGAGCAGCCCGGTGAGCAGGGCGTACACCAGGGTCCGGTTGACCACGACCTGGATGCCGTAGAGGTGGTAGCGCAGCACCGCGACCGTCATCGCCGCGGGGATCAGCGGCATCGTCAGCAGCGGGACCGGCGGCGGAGAGCTGGCCGCCTGGAAGGGCAGGTTGACCGCGACGACGACCAGCACCGCCCAGACCAGCCAGAGCACCTGCGCCCGCTCCTCCCGCGACGCCCGGAAGAGCCTGGCCAGCGGAGCCAGGAAGCTCCCGAGGAACAGCACGGCGCTCAGCGGCTGGAGCGGGTCGAGGACGGACCGCAGCCAGGCGCTGCGGTCGGGAGGCACCAGCGGCGACGGATCGTCGAGCCCCAGCCCGGCGTTGGACTCCGTCGTGAGCACCCAGCGAGTCAGCACGACGAGGCCGGCCACGACCGTCAGGTAGGCGAATCCTTTCCACCACCGGTTGATCGGGCGTCCGGTCGGGAAGAGCTGGAGCGCCAGCGGGAACAGCAGCGCGACCGCCGGCATCCAGACGTTGACGAACACCAGCACCAGCGCACGGCTCAGCGAGCCGCCGTCGCCGCCGTCCACGCGGACGAAGGCGAGCGTGCCGACGGCCGCTGCAACCAGGTAGCAGGTACCTCCGGCGAGCATCAGCCAGCCGACCACGTTCTGGCTGGCGCGCACCGCCACCAGCCCGCCGGCCACGGCGAAGCTCGTCCCGATCGCGGTGTCCCCGACCAGGTAGGCGTCGGCCAGCTCCCCGACCGGCAGCGCCCGCAGGCTCCACAGCGCGAGCACGAACGCGAGGAGGACCGCATCGACCAGCAGCAACGTCGGCGCCAGCAGCTCGATGACCCGCCGGCGTGGGTCGTCACGAGCGCCGACGGGTCGGAGCCTGACCCCGGCAGTCATGGCTCCATCGTGCTCCTGCAGGCGCCGGTTGTCGCGGGAAGACCTTCCCGGTCGCGCGGGACCGGATCCCGGGCGCCGGGACGCCGCCCCGTGGCCGGCGGCACCGCAGGTCGAGACGGTGGAGACCGAACCGCTCTCACTCGGAGGACGCCATGGACACCACCATCCGCCACCCGTTCGTCACCGGGCGCAACCAGCACCGTCGCGTCGCGGGTCTCGTCGGCGTGGCCGGCGGCATCGCCTGGGTGCCGCTCGTCGCCGCGGAGGGCGGCGCCTCGGGCGGCACCCAGACCGCGGTCGAGATCGGCTTCGTCGTGACGAGCGCCTGCTTCGTGGTCATGCTGCTCGCGGTCCACGCGGCCCGTCCCGCCGGGAGCACGCGGGCCGCGCGCATCTTCACCGCGATCCTGGCCGGGGCGTGGGTCGCCCTGCTGGCCGGTCAGCTGGTCGACCTCACGACGGGGCTGCCGAGCGAGTTCGTCGGGGCCATCGGCGGGCTCGGCCAGTGCATCGCTCTGGTCGCCGCCGGGGTCCTCGCAGCGCGGGGCGGAGCCTGGTCCGGGTGGCGGCGCTGGTGGTTGCTGGCGATGGGCGCCTTCTTCGTGATCGTCGTCTTCGTCCCGGCCGTGATCGGCATCGAGCCGGGGCTGCTCACCGAGGGGTTGTGGGCGCTGAGCTACTCCGGGCTGGGGCTGGCCCTCGTCGCGGAGAGCTGATCCGCGGCTACAGTCGCAGGCATGCCTGTCTCGTCAGCACCCAGCACCCGGGCCGCCCGGCGCATGCATGCCATCCCGCCGACGATCTTCTCGGAGATGTCGGCGCTGGCGGTGCGGACCGGTGCGCTCAACCTCGGTCAGGGCTTCCCCGACGTCGACGGTCCACCATCGGTCGTCGAGGCCGCCGTCGAGGCGTTGCGGGCCGGCCGCAACCAGTACGCCCCGGGGCCGGGCGTCCCCGAGCTGCGGCGTGCCGTGGCCGCCCACCAGCAGCGCCACTACGGCCTCGACCTCGACCCCGACCAGCAGGTCCTGGTCACCGCCGGGGCCACCGAGGCGATCGCGGCCGCGATCCTCGCGCTGGTCAACCCCGGTGACGAGGTGGCGGTGCTCGAGCCGTTCTACGACTCCTACACCGCCTGCATCGAGATGGCCGGCGGGGTACGCCGACCGGTCACCCTGCGTGCGCCGGACTTCCGTCTCGACGTCGAGGCGCTGCGTGAGGCGGTGACCGACCGTACGACGGTGCTGCTGCTGAACTCCCCGCACAACCCGACCGGCACGGTGCTGACCCGGCCGGAGCTGGAAGCCGTCGCGGAGGTCGCGAAGCAGCACGACCTGGTCGTGGTCACCGACGAGGTCTACGAGCACCTGGTCTTCGACGACCACGAGCACATCCCGCTGAGCACGCTGCCCGGGATGTGGGACCGCACCGTGTCGATCTCCAGCGCCGGCAAGACGTTCTCGTTCACCGGCTGGAAGGTCGGCTGGGTGACCGGCCCGGCCGACCTCGTCGAGGTGGTGATGTCGGCGAAGCAGTGGCTGACCTTCACCAACGCGGCCCCGCTGCAGCCGGCGATCGCCCACGCGCTGGACCACGAGGCCGACTTCTACGTGCGGCTGGCCACGGAGCTCCAGGCCAAGCGCGACCTGCTGTGCGAGGGCCTGGCGACCCTGGACATGGACGTGCGCGTGCCGGAGGCGACGTACTTCGTCACCACCGACGTGCGCCGCTACGGCCACGAGGACGGCCTGGCGTTCTGTCTGGCGCTGCCGGAGAAGGCCGGGGTGGTCGCGATCCCGTGCCAGCCGTTCTACGACGACCAGGACGAGGGCCGGCACCGGGTGCGGTGGGCGTTCTGCAAGGAGACGCCGGTCATCGAGGAAGGCCTGCGCCGGCTGCGCGCGGCCGACCTGCACGCCTGAGCGAGCGGCTCACCAGACCGGCGGCTTGCCAGGTCGCCCGGCGGGCGGAGGCGGCTGGAACGGGGGCTGGCCGGTCGGCGGCTGCTGCTGGGTGGGCGGGGCGCCCTGCCCTCCGCCGCCGTACGGCCCCCCCGGCGGGGGCTCCGGACGGGTCCGCCGGGCGTACCAGTCGTTGGCGCCGCCGGTGAACAGCAGCACCAGCACCGCCCCCGCGGGCAGCAGCATCAGCAGTCCGACCGGGAAGGCCAGCAGGCTGACCAGGCAGGTCATCCCCGCCGACACCGCGAGCAGCACCCGCGCCCAGCCGAGCCGGCGGAAGGCCAGGAAGGCCAGCGTCACCGCGGCGACCGACCAGAACACCGCGACGGCGCTGACCACCCAGACCGCGGCGAGCAGGTCGTCGACGGACACGTTGAGGTCGTCGAACCGGGCGTCGGCGCGCATCGCCTCGACGAGCGTGTCCTGGGCGAACATCAGCATCGCCACCACGAGGACGAACATGATCGCGGCCACCCCGGCGAAGAACCAGGTCAGCGCCGCGGCGATCGCGACCGTCGCCGGTCGCCGGTCGGGGTCGCGGTAGCCGCCGACCGCCCGGGCCGGCAGGCTCGGCTGCTGGTCGGACGCGGGCGGCGCCCAGTGCGGGTCGGGCCGGCTGCCGAAGGGGTACGACGCAGCCGCGGGGCGGTCGCCGCCGGTTGCGGGCCCGTCGTCGCCGGGCCGGTCGTCGCCGGGCCGGGGCGGGGTCGGAGCGGCGGGCGGAGGCGGCTGGCGCTCGGAGGGCGCGCCCGGCAGCTGCCACGGATCGGGCCGCGGGGCCTGCTCGGCAGGGCGGTCGCCCGACGTGGTGAGCGCGGGGGCCGGCTCGCGGCCGGCGAACCAGTCGCGGGCGGGGCGGCTCCACAGCATCGCCGCGGCGAACGCGACGACCATCGCCAGGGCACCGCCCGAGAACGGCGAGGTGAGCAGCAGCAGCGCCGCGGCGATGCTGAACCCGAGCCGGGCCCCTCGGTGGCGCTGGAACACGTAGACCGCGAGCACGGCGGCGACGGCGGCCAGGGCGCCGCTGAACAGCAGCACCACGTGCATCGCGTCGAGCACCCAACCGGTGCTCACACCGAGACCGTCACCCGGAGGCTCGGCCAGGAACGTGTCGACGGCCTCGCGGGTCTCCACGGAACGGAGCCGCTGGAGGGCGTCGAACAGCGACAGCACGACGAGCGCGCTGCCGACGACGCCCATCACGCCGGCCGTGGTGACCTGGCGGGGACGGGGCGGGGCCTTCTGCTCGCTCATGAGGTCAATTCCACCATGTCGCCCAACCCCGATTCGTCCGCGGTCGTCCCGGACGGCGGCGGCTCGGAACCGCGGACGAATCGGGGTGGGGGGTCGGGTCAGGCACGCGTCGCCAGAGTGAGGCCGTCGCCGGCAGGGTCGACGTCGACGACGACCGTGCTGCCGTCGAGCACCTCGCCGGACAGCAGCAGCCGCGCCAGCGGGTCGCCGATCGCGGTCTGCACCAGCCGGCGCAGCGGCCGGGCGCCGTAGAGCGGGTCGAACCCGGTCCGGGCCAGCCACGCATGCGCGGCCTCGCTCACCTCGACGGTGATCCGGCGTACGGCGAGCCTGCGGCCGAGCTCGGCGATCTGCAGGTCGACGATGTGGGACAGCTCGTCCTGGGTCAGCGCGTCGAACATCACGATCTCGTCGAGCCGGTTGAGGAACTCCGGCTTGAACGACTGCCGCACCACGGTCATCACCGAGTCGCGCTTCTTCTCCTCGTCGAGCAACGGGTCGACCAGGAAGTGCGACCCGAGGTTCGAGGTGAGGATCAGCACCACGTTGCGGAAGTCGACGGTGCGGCCCTGCCCGTCGGTGAGCCGGCCGTCGTCGAGCACCTGGAGCAGGATGTCGAAGACCTCCGGGTGCGCCTTCTCCACCTCGTCGAGCAGCACCACGCTGTAGGGGCGCCGGCGGACCGCCTCGGTGAGCTGGCCGCCCTCCTCGTAGCCGACGTAGCCGGGAGGCGCGCCGACGAGCCGCGCGACCGAGTGCTTCTCGCTGTACTCGCTCATGTCGATCCGGACGATCGCCCGCTCGTCGTCGAACAGGAAGTCGGCCAGCGACTTGGCCAGCTCGGTCTTGCCGACGCCGGTGGGGCCGAGGAACAGGAACGAGCCGGTCGGCCGGTTCGGGTCGGAGATCCCCGCGCGGGAGCGTCGTACCGCGTCGGACACGGCGGCGACGGCGGACCTCTGCCCGATCAGCCGCTCGCCGATCACGTCCTCCATCTGCAGCAGCTTGGCGGTCTCACCCTCGAGCAGCCGTCCGGTCGGGATGCCGGTCCAGGCCTCGACCACGTCGGCGATCTCCTCGGGCCCGACGGACTCGCGGACCATCGGGTCCTCGGCGACCTCGGTCTCGGCCCGCTCCGCCTCGGCGATCTGCTTCTCCAGCTCGGGGATCCGGCCGTAGAGGATCTCGCTGGCCTTCGCGAGGAGTCACCGCTCGCCCTCGCGCATTTGCCTCTCGGCCTCGATGCGGAGCTGGTCGATCTGCTTGCGCAGCTCGCCCGACCCCTCCAGGGCGGCCTTCTCCCGCTCCCAGCGGGCCTCGAGCCCGCGCAGCTCCTCCTCGCGGTCGGCGAGGTCGGCGCGCAGCTTCTCGAGCCGGTCCTTCGACGCCTCGTCGGTCTCCCGCTCCAGCGCGAGCTCCTCCATCTTCATCCGGTCGACGGACCGGCGGAGCTGGTCGACCTCCTCCGGCGAGGACTCGATCTCCATCCGCAGCCGGGAGGCGGCCTCGTCGACGAGGTCGATCGCCTTGTCCGGCAGCTGGCGCCCGGAGATGTAGCGGTCGGACAGCATCGCGGCCGCGACGAGCGCCTGGTCGGTGATCTTCACCCCGTGGTGCGCCTCGTACTTCTCCTGCAGCCCGCGCAGGATCGCCACGGTGTCCTCCACCGACGGCTCGCCCACGAACACCTGCTGGAAGCGGCGCTCGAGCGCCGGGTCCTTCTCGATCCGCTCGCGGTACTCGTCGAGCGTGGTCGCGCCGATCATCCGCAGCTCCCCGCGGGCCAGCATCGGCTTGAGCATGTTGCCGGCGTCCATGGCGGAGTCGCCGCCCGCGCCGGCACCGACGACCGTGTGCAGCTCGTCGATGAAGGTGATGATCTTGCCCTCGGAGTCCTTGATCTCCTGCAGCACGGCCTTGAGCCGCTCCTCGAACTCGCCGCGGTACTTCGCGCCGGCGACCATCGCGCTCAGGTCCAGCGAGAGCACGCTGCGCCCCTTGAGCGAGTCGGGCACGTCACCGTCGACCACGCGCTGGGCGAGACCCTCGACGACGGCGGTCTTGCCGACGCCGGGCTCGCCGATCAGCACCGGGTTGTTCTTGGTGCGCCGGGACAGCACCTGCACCACGCGGCGGATCTCGGCGTCGCGGCCGATCACCGGGTCGAGCTTGCCGTCGCGGGCCGCGGCGGTCAGGTCGACGGCGTACTTCTCGAGCGCCTGGTACGTCGACTCCGGGTCCTGGCTGGTCACCCGGGCCGAGCCGCGGACGCTGGTCAGCGCGCCGCGCAGCGCCTCGGGGGTCGCGCCGACCTCCTTGAGCATCCGGCCCGCCGGGCTGTCGACGGTGGCCGCGGCGATCAGCAGGTGCTCGGTGGAGACGTAGTCGTCCTTCATCTCGCCGGCGATGTCACCGGCGGCGCCGAGGATCTGCAGGGCGGCACGCGAGTACGACGGGGCGCCGACGGTCGAGCCGCTGGCGGCCGGGAGCTTCTTCAGCTCGGACTCGATGCCGGCCACGACCGCCGCGGGCTGGACACCGGCCGCCTCGAACAACGGGCGGGCGATGCCGTCGGCCTGGGCGAGCAGGGCGGCGAGCAGGTGCACGGCCTCGACCTGCGGGTGTCCCCCGGAGGCGGCCGTGGAGATGGCGGTGTTGATGGCTTCTTGGCTACGGGTGGTGAACTTCGATGCGTCCATGCGGTGCGGGACCCCTTGTCGTGCTCGGGACGGACGTTGTCGGCGGCCGCTCGGAAAGCGTCCACCTGTGTAACCATGGCGAAGTTGAGTCTGTTCCGCTCAACTTCGCCGAATCCTCGCCGGTCAGACCGGCGTGCGCAGGCTCTTCGACAATCGGTCAAGTGACCGGTTGTGACGCCGGCGCCCCCGGCGAGACCTCCGCGGTCAGACCCGGCCGCGGCGCCAGACCGTGACGTGGCCCGAGGACGACGGCCGGACGGCGGGCAGGTTCTTCGGCGTGGTGGTCTGCAGCGTGCTGCGCAGGGTGTACTCGGTGGCGGACAGCTGGTCCTCGAGCTCGCGCACCCGCATCCGCAGCGCGTCGACCTGGTGCTCGAGCTGGAGGATCCGGCGGACCCCTTCCAGGCCGATCCCCGAGGCGGTCAGCTCGGCCACCTCGCGGAGCAGCTCGATGTCGCGCCAGGAGTAGCGCCGCCCGCCGCCGCCGGTGCGGCCCGGCGAGACCAGGCCGAGCCGGTCGTAGGTGCGCAGGGTCTGCGGGTGCAGGCCGGTGAGCTCGGCCGCCACGCTGATCACGTAGACCGCGGCCTCGGGGCTCGGCTGGCCCGGACCCAGCGGACGCGAGGCCCTCATGACCGGGCCTCCGAGAACAGGTTGGCGCGCAGGTCGCCGCCGGCCGTCGCGGCCCGGTAGGCCTCGACGGCCTCGCGGGCCGTGGCGTCGAGGTGAGCCGGCACCTGGACCTCGACGGTGACCAGCAGGTCGCCGTGCCCGCCCTTGTGGCCCACGCCCTTGCCACGGACCCGGAAGGTGCGGCCGGTCGGGGTGCCCGGCGGAAGCTTCAGCGTGACCGGGGTGCCGTTGAGGGTGGGCACCTTGATCTCGGCACCGAGCGCGGCTTCGTCGAAGGACACCGGCACGGTGAGGGTGAGGTTGTGGGCCTTGCGGCCGAACAGCCGGTGCCGCTGCACGTGCACCGTCACCCACAGGTCGCCCGGGGGGCCGCCGCGCTCGCCGTTGGCGCCCTTGCCCCGGATCCGGATCCGCTGGCCGTCCTTGACGCCGGCGGGGATCCGCGCGGAGATCGTGCGGTTCGACAGGCCGCGGCCGGAGCCGTGGCAGGTCGGGCACGGGTCGTCCACGACCAGCCCCCGGCCGCCGCAGGCGGGACAGGTCTCGTTCATCGTGAACGCGCCGCCCACCGAGGCCGCGCGCATGCCGACGCCGTCGCACTCGGGGCAGACCCGCGGGACGGTGCCCGCACGGGCGCCGGTGCCGCTGCAGTCGGCGCAGGGCGCGTCCGAGGAGAGCCGCAGCGAGATCGTCACCCCGTCGACGGCGTCGGTGAATCCGATCGTGGCCTCGGACTCGAGGTCGGCGCCGCGGCGGGGCGCCGCCTGGCGGGTGCCGCGGCCGCCGCCGAACATCGTGCCGAACAGGTCGCCGAGGCCGCCCGCACCGCCCGCACCGCCACCGGCGCCGCCGAACAGGTCGTTGACGTCGTAGGTCGTGCCGCGACCCCCGGCCTGGCCGCCGCCGAACGGGTTGAACCCGCCGCCGGCGTACACACTGCGCATCTCGTCGTACTTCTTGCGCTTCTCGGCGTCACCGACGACGTCGTAGGCCTCGGCGACCGCCTTGAAGCGCTCCTCCGCGGCCTGGTCGCCGGGGTGCGAGTCGGGGTGGTTGGCACGCGCCAGCTTGCGGTAGGCCTTCTTGATCTCCGCGGCCGGGGCGTCCTTGGCGACGCCGAGGACCTTGTAGAAGTCCTTGGTCGCCCAGTCGGCGCTCGTCATGCCAACCTCCCCTCTCGTTCCTCGTCTGCTTCGTGGTGGTGCCGGTTCAGCTCGCCGCGTCCTCCGAGGCGTCCCCGTCCGCGGCGGCGGGCTCGGGGTCGACCACGGTGACCCGGGCCGGACGGACGACGCGGTCGCCGATCTTGTAGCCGGCGGACACGATGTCCTGGCAGGTCGTCGTGGTGACGTCCTTGGAGTGTGCGTGCATCAAAGCCTCGTGCAGCCGGGGGTCGAACTCGTCGCCCGACGCGCCGAACTTCACCAGGCCCTGCCCGGCCACGATCCGCTCCAGCGACTCGGCGACGGCCTTGAAGCCGCCCTCGAGCTCGCCGTGCTCGCGGGCCCGGTCGACGTCGTCGAGCACCGGCAGCAGCGCGGAGAGCACCGAGAACTTGGCGTTCTGCAGCACCAGGTCGCGGTCGCGGTCGACGCGACGCTTGTAGTTGACGTACTCGGCCTGCAGCCGCTTCAGGTCGTCGGTGAGCCCGCTGACCAGCTGCTGCATGTCGCCGAGGTCGGCCTCGACCTCGGCGTCGGCCTGGGCGGCGCTCTCCTCCTCGACGTCGACGGACGGGTCGGCGTGACGACCGTCGTCGGTCTCCGCCGCGGGGGCCGGGTCGGCCGCCGCGGAGCCGGGACCCTCAGGGTGCTGAGGGTCCCGGACCTGCGAGGTGTCGGGGTCGGAGGACGCCTGCCCGTCGGACGGGAAGTGGTCCTGGGTCACTTGGCGTCACCCTCGGTGCCGTTCTCCTCGTGACGTTCTCCTCGTCGACGATCTCCGCGTCGACGACGTCCTCGTCGGCGTCACCGGTGCCGGTGGTGCCCCCGGCGGCGGCCGCGTCGGCCTCGCCGGCGGCGTACATCGCGGCACCCATCTTCTGGCTGGACTCGTTGAGCTTCGCCAGGGCGGCCTCGATCGCGGAGTAGTCGGCGTCGTCGCCGGTCTTCTCGAGCAGGTCCTTCAGCGTCGCGACGTCCGCCTCGACCTCGGTCTTGACCTCGTCGGGCACCTTGTCGCCGTTCTCGGAGAGGAACTTCTCGGTCGCGTAGACGACCCCGTCGGCCTGGTTGCGGGTCTCGACCTGCTCCTTGCGCCGACGGTCCTCCTCGGCGTACTGCTCGGCGTCCTTGATCATCTTGTCGATGTCGTCCTTCGACAGCGCGGAGCCACCGGTGATCGTCATCGACTGCTCACGACCCGTGCCGCGGTCCTTGGCGGACACGTGCACGATGCCGTTGGCGTCGATGTCGAAGGTGACCTCGATCTGCGGGACGCCGCGCGGGGCCGGCGGCAGGCCGGTCAGCTCGAAGTTGCCGAGCGGCTGGTTCTGCGCCGCCATCTGACGCTCGCCCTGGTAGACCTGGATCATCACCGAGGGCTGGTTGTCGTCGGCGGTGGTGAACACCTCGGACCGCTTGGTCGGGATGGTGGTGTTGCGCTCGATGAGCCGCGTCATCACGCCGCCCTTGGTCTCGATGCCGAGGCTCAGCGGCGTGACGTCGAGCAGCAGGACGTCCTTGACCTCGCCCTTGAGCACGCCGGCCTGCAGCGCGGCGCCCACGGCCACGACCTCGTCGGGGTTCACGCCCTTGTTGGGCTCCTTGCCGCCGGTCAGGTCCTTGACCACCTCGGCGACGGCCGGCATCCGGGTGGAGCCGCCGACCAGGATCACGTGGTCGATCTTGGCCACGTCGACACCGGCGTCCTTGATGACCTGCTTGAACGGTGCCTTGGTGCGGTCGAGCAGGTCCTGGGTCATCCGCTGGAACTCGCTGCGGCTGATCTTCTCCTCGAAGTGCAGCGGGCCCGACTCGGAGTGGGTGATGTAGGGCAGGTGGATCGTGGTCTCACTCGAGGAGGAGAGCTCGATCTTCGCCTTCTCGGCGGCCTCCTGCAGGCGCTGCCGGGCGATCTTGTCGCTGCCCAGGTCGACGCCGTTGTTGTCCTTGAACTTCTTGACCATCCACTCGACGAGGCGGGTGTCCCAGTCGTCGCCACCGAGGTGGTTGTCACCGGAGGTGGCCTTGACCTCGACGACGCCGTCGCCGATCTCGAGCAGGGACACGTCGAAGGTGCCGCCACCGAGGTCGAAGACGAGGATGGTCTGGTCGGACTCCTTGTCGAGCCCGTAGGCCAGCGCGGCCGCGGTCGGCTCGTTGACGATCCGGCTCACGTTGAGGCCCGCGATCTCGCCGGCCTCCTTGGTGGCCTGGCGCTGGGCGTCGGAGAAGTAGGCCGGCACGGTGATGACCGCGTCGGTCACGGTCTCACCGAGGTAGGCCTCGGCGTCCCGCTTGAGCTTCTGCAGCACGAACGCCGAGATCTGCTGCGGGGTGAACGACTTGTCGTCGATCTGGGTCTTCCAGTCGGTGCCCATGTGGCGCTTCACGGACCGGATGGTGCGGTCCACGTTGGTGACCGCCTGACGCTTGGCGACCTCGCCGACCAGGACCTCGCCGTTCTTGGCGAAGGCCACGACGGACGGGGTGGTGCGGGCGCCTTCCGCGTTGGCGATGACGGTGGGTTCGCCACCCTCCAGGACGGAGACGACGGAGTTCGTCGTACCGAGATCGATGCCGACCGCGCGAGCCATGTGTGTACCTCCAGTTGCGTCCCCGCACTTCGGCGGGAGCCAGTGATGTCGTTGCTGTTCGGGGTTCAGGTGACGGGCCGAGCGCCCGTTCGCTGCAAGTCTGACAAATTAGTTGAGCCGGTTCAACTCAACTCTTGTCACGGGCTTCAACGCAGCCGGCGGCACCGGTATTCCGGCGCCGCGCAGGGGGCGACGGCCCCGCGTCGCGGCCTGCGCGCGGCGTACGCGGGGCGCGTCGGGTCAGCCGCCGATGGTCACCCGGACGGAGTTGGACCCCTTCTGCAGCGCCTTGTCGTAGACGCGCAGCTTGGTGTCGCCGGTCCGGCTGGTGATGATGTAGGTGTTGAAGACCCCGCCGCTCACGGACACGGTGACCGGGAAGTCGTTCCAGGAGCCGTTCTCGAGCCGCTGCACCTGCAGCGTCGCGCCCTCGCCGCGCTGGTAGACCCCGGTCAGGTTGATCCGCTCGCCCGGCGCGACCTGGTCGGGGAACGCCTGCAGGGTGATCGCCCGGGACTTCTGCGTCTTCGACGGCTTGCTGTCGGGGCTGGCGGACTCGCTGGGACTGGGCGACTTGTAGCCGCTGGGGTCGGGGTAGGACTGCGGCGTGGTGGTCGGCTCACCGGTCGGCATGTAGAGGCTGGGCTGCTCGACCGGCCCTCCGGCCGACGAGCTGCCGATCCCGGAGATCTTGGCCGCCCCGAGCGCCACGACGGCGACGACTCCCCCGACCAGCAGCGAGATCACCACGAGCGCCCCCAGCCCGATCAGGAGCTGGCGGCCCCACCCGGAGTCCTCGTCGCTGGCTGCCATGGTCCGATCATCCTGCACGCGGGCAAGCCCGGCGAAACCCGACCCCGCCGAACCCCTCGCTCGGGCAGGGTCAGGAGGCGACGCGCGAGCGCCGGGGGCGGTGCTGCAGGTTGCTGGTGAGGATGTCGCGGATCTCGTCCGCGTCGGGGCCGTCCTGGCCGCGAAGGCTGCCGAGCAGGTCGTCGATCTCCGCCGGCGTCGTGTAGGTCGCGAGCTCCTCGCGAAGGGTGCGCTGCGCGGCCCGCGCCTGGCGGCGCTCACGCAGGTCGTCCCGGACCGTCGCGAGCCGCTGCATCGTGGACGAGCGCTGGGCACTGCGATGGGTCGATGTGTTCATGGATCCAGTGTCGCCGCGAGTCATCCATGCGTCCAATGAGGATTGGTGCAGTTACCCATGCGATATGGTCATGGAATGGACACGGACGTGCTCCGCTGGTTCCAGCAGGTCGTCGACGGGGCCACGGTCACCGAGGTCGCCGAGCTCTACGAGGTCTCGCAGCCCGGGGTGTCGCGGGCGCTGGCCCGGCTCGAGAAGCAGGTCGGCAGCCCGCTGCTGCACCGGACCGGCCGGGTGCTGCGCTCGACCCATGCGGGCACCGTGCTCAAGCGGCACGTCGACAACCTGCTGCACGACCTCGACGACGGACTCGCCGCCGTCGCGGAGCTGGTCGACCCCCGCACCGGGACCGTCACGCTGGCGTTCCACCTGTCCCTGGGCACCTGGCTGGTGCCGTACCTGATCGGCCGGTTCCGCGCCGAGCACCCCAGGGTGCAGTTCCGGCTCGAGGAGTCGCACGACGAACTGGGCTCCTCGCTGGTGTCCGGGGGCCGTACCGATCTGGAGCTCACCGCCCGCCGACCGCGCAACCCCGCCGTGCACTGGGAGCGGCTGTTCTCGGAGCCGCTGTTCCTCGCGGTCCCTCCGGGCCACCGACTGGCCGACCGGGACGAGGTCGCCCTGGCCGAGGCCGCCGAGGACGACTTCGTCGCGTTGCGGCCGGCCTGGGAGCTGCGCACCCTGACCGACACGCTGTGCGAGGCCGCCGGGTTCGGTCCGCGCGTCGCCTTCGAGGGCGACGACCTCCCGGTGCTGCTGGGGTTCGTCGCCGCCGGCCTCGGCGTCTCGGTGGTCCCGGCGCTGGCCGCCGAGACCGGCCGCGGCCCCTACCGCGCACACCTGGTCCGGCTCACCGACCCGGGAGCGCACCGCGACGTCGGCCTGAGCTGGTCGCGCGAGCGGCGGCTGCTGCCCTCGGCCGAGCTGTTCCGCCGCCACGTCCTGGAGTCGGCCGACCTCGCCGGCGCGGTCAGCGCGCAGTGAGGGTGATTCGCGCGCCGTGGCGGGGCACGCTGGTGATGTTTCGGACGCGCGGGTAGTCCACCGGACCGTCCGGGAGCGTCACGTCGTACACCGCCAGCACCTCGCGCAGCACCGCGACGCCCTCCATCAGCGAGAACCCGGCGCCGATGCACCGGCGCACCCCGCCGCCGAACGGGATCCAGGTGTTCGGCGCGACGTGACCCTCGAGGAACCGCTCGGGCCGGAAGTCGCTCGGCTCGGCGAAGTTGTCCTCGCGCGAGTGGCTGATGATGATCGACGGCCCGACGGTGGCGCCGCGCGGCAGGTCGTGGCCGCCGATCGTCGCCGGCTGCATCAGGTGGCGCACCACCATCGGGATCACCGGGTGCAGCCGCATCGACTCCTTCATGACCGCCTCGAGGTACCCGTCGTCGCCGGCGTCCGCGGCGGCACGCGCCTTGGCGAGCTGCGCCTCGTCGCGACCGAGCTCGTAGAGCGCCCAGGACAGCGCGGTCGCCGTGGTCTCGTGACCGGCGAGCAGGAGGGTGACCAGCTGGTCGCGCAGCTCGGTGTCGCTCAGCGGCGCCTCGTCGGTGTCGTCGCCGACGCGCAGCAGCTGCGAGAGTACGTCGGACCGCTCGGCCAGGTCGGTGGCCCGGCGGCGTTCGGCGATCTCGGCGTACATCACCCGGTCGAGCTGCCGCTGGTTGTCGACCGTGCGCTTCCACGGGCCGAACCTCTGCAGCCAGGGGTAGCCCCAGCCGAGCAGGACCGCCGGGCTGACGTCCACGGTGCGGTTCACCAGCGGCCGGAGCTCGGTGAGCCGGCGCTCGTCGGTCACCCCGAACACCACGCGGAGGATCACCTCGAGGGTCAGCGCATTCATCCGGTCCAGCGACCGGAAGGCAGCACCGGGCTTCCAATGGTCGACCTCGTCGCGGGCAATCCGGGTGACCAGGTCCTGGTAGCCGCGCAGGGCGGCCCCGTTGAAGGCCGGCATCAGCAGCTTGCGGGCTCGCTTGTGCTCCACGGAGTCCTGCAGCAGCAGCGAGTGCTCGCCCATGATCGGGCCGAGGATCGCGTTGCCCTTGCCGGCGTGGAACACCTCGGGGTCGCCGACGAAGATCTCCTTGGCGTGCTCGGGGCGGGTGAACAGCACCAGGGCGGACCCGGCGGGCATGATCCGCACGGTGAAGACGTCGCCGTACCTCGCGTGCATCCGCGGCACGAACCAGTGCCGGAAGCGGACCAGCGCGATGCTCTGGAGCAGCGACGGCCACCGGGGGCCTGGCGGGAGCTGCGCGGCCGGGATCTTGTCCGTGGTGCCGTCGGTGAACGGCCTCATCCGCTGCATGCGCTCGTCGGTGACCGACATCGACCGGACCTTTCCCGCGGGAGTGGAACGTGTTTCGCATACTACGGGTATGTGGAGCCTTGCGGAACCCCGCTGACCGGTCCGGTGTGAGAACGCGCCGGGTCGGCGGGGTCCCGACGCGAGGACGCGCCGGGTCGGCGGTGTCGCGACGCGAGGACGCGCCGGGTCGGCGAGGGGCGGCTACCCGGCCGCCGCCTGCCGGGCGGCGCGCTCGGAGACGGCGTGCGCGTCGGTCCGGGTGTCGTAGCTCCAGAAGTCACGCAGCCACAGCGCGGTCCCCGTCACCGCCACCACACAGGCGATGCCGCCGCTGGCGATCGAGCCGCGGACGGTCCAGGCGTCCGCCACCAGGCCGGCGCGAGCCTGTCCGCCCAGCGGCCCGATCGAGTAGGAGAGCATCTCGATCCCGGCGAGCCGGCCGCGCATCGCGTCGGGGATGGTCTGGTTCCAGATCGTCGACCGGAACACCCCGCTGACCATGTCGGCGCCTCCCGCGAGCACCAGGAAGCCGGCCGCGACCCACAAGTTCGGCGCCAGCCCCATCAGCGCGATGGCGGCGCCGTACCCGAGCGCCGCGAGCACGACCGCACGCCCGTGGTGGTGCACGTGGCGGGTCCAGCCCGACGTCGCGGTGGCCAGCATCGCGCCGACGGTCTCCGCGGAGTAGAGCACGCCGAGCAGCTCGGGGCGTGCGAACACGTCCTCCACGAGCGCCGGGAAGAGCACGACCGGCATCGCCATCAGCATGGCGGCGATGTCGACGAGGTAGGTGCCGAGCAGGTCCCGGCGGCGCACGGCGTACCGGATGCCCGCGCCGATCCCCTGCAGGCTCGGCGGTGTCGTCTCGCCGACGTGCGGATAGGGCCGCATCGCGAGGAACAGCCCGGTGGCCACCAGCAGGCCGGCGACGTCGACGACGAAGCACCAGCCGATCCCGACGTAGGCCACGAGCAGGCCGCCGACGGCCGGTCCGGTCAGCAGGCCGACCTGGACGCCGAACGACGACAGCGCGTTCGCGGAGACGATCTGGTCGTGCCGGACGGTCCGCGGCTCGAGCGCCTCCTTCGACGGACGCTGCATCGCGCCGGCCGCCGCGAGCAGGCCGCCGAGCACGTAGATCAGCCACACCTGCACGTCGGCGGCGAAGGCGTTGACCGCCAGCGCCGCGGTGAGGACCACCTGGGCCGCCGCCGTCCGGACGAGCACCTTGCGCCGGTCGAGATGGTCGGCGATCGCGCCGCCGTACAGCCCGAACGCCAGCAGCGGGACCAGCTCGACGATCCCGAGGGCGCCGACCGCGAAGTTGGAGCCGGTCGCGGTGTAGAGCTGGTAGGGGATGGCGACGTAGGACACCATGGCGCCGAAGTAGAAGACGGTCCCGGCCACGAACAGCAGCCGGAAGTCGCGCGACTCTCGCAACGGGGTGGTGTCGAGCCGCATCGCCCGGAGCCGGTCACGCAACGTCACGAACGGTGATTGTGCACCCGGCTGGGGGCCGGGCGCACCCGAGTTTCGCCGGTCCTCAGGCCTGCGAGAGCAGGAAGGCGCAGGTGACCGCCTCGGGGACCATGGTGTCGGCCAGCAGGATCGTCTCGTGCCGCGTCCGGTCTGGTGCATGCCGGCCGAGGCCGACATGCCCTCGGGCACGTTGGAGAGGAAGACCTCCCTGCGGGCTCTTGCGGCGGTGGCCTAGGGGAGCATTCCTTGCCGTCGCGCAATGGCCGCCGCCTCGGTGCGCCCGGCGGCACCGAGCTTGGCCAAGATGTTCGACACGTGGACGCTGACGGTCTTGGCGCTGATGAACAGCTGGCGGGCGATCTCCGCGTTGCTGCGCCCGTCGGCCACCAGGCCGAGGATCTCCGTCTCCCGGCCGGTGAGCCCGGCTCGCGACGAGGCCTTGTCGTCCCGGGTCGCGCGGGAGCCGGGCGCGGGGGCACCGAGCTCGTCGAGCAGCGGCCGGGCACCGAGCCGGCGGGCGGTCTCCCGGGCCGCGTCCAGGTGCGGCCGGGCCAGCTCCGGGCTGCCGACGGCCCGCAGCACCGCTCCCGTCCGCGCCTGGGACCGCGCGGTCTCGAAGGGGTTTCCCATCGCAGCGAACGCCTCGACCGTGCCGGTCCAGGCGTCGACCAGCTCCTCCGGTTCGGGTGCGTCGACGCCGGCGAGCCAGCGCAGCCGCAGGTGCTCGGCGCGAGTGCGCGCCTGCCAGGCTAGGCCTTCGGGGCCGACCGGCCGCTTGCGCGCCGTGGCGGCCTGCTGCACCCGGTCGACCGCGGCGAGCAGCTCCGGCGCCCGCTCGAGCAGGCCCGCGCGCTCTCCCGTGGACGCGCGGGCGGCCGCGTTGGCGAGCTGGCCGAGCACCAGGCCGGTGAACCGGGTGCGCGCCTGGAAGCTCTCGTGCCAGAGCCGTCCCAGCAGCTCGACGACCTCGTCGTGGACCGCCAGCATCGCCGCGACGTCGCCGCGGTCGCCGTACCAGTCGATCGCCGCGGGCCCGGCGAGGACGCCGATCATCGCGTCCCGGTCCCACAGCGGCCGGACGGCGGCCAGCAGCTCGGGCACCCCGGGCTCGCCCCGGCCGGCCACCACCGGCATCCGCGCCGCGGTGAGCAGGGCCTCGGAGACCGGCGGGCCCGGGGTGCGGATCCGCCCGGCAGCCTCGAGGGCGCCGTCCCAGTCGCCGGCCAGGTAGCCGACCACCGCCTCGAGGAACCGGCCGTCGAACCCGTACGGCGCCCACGGCCGGCCCGCGCCCCGGGCCACCTCGGCCGCCCGGTGGTAGTGCTGTCGCGCCTCGTCGAGCCGGGCCTGCTCGAGGTGGACCTCGCCGAGGATGTAGAGCCCGCGCATCTGCGCCGCGGTGTCCTGGTCGGCACGGGCCTGTTCCACGATGCCGGCCAGCGCCCGGATCGCGGTGTCGGTGTCACCGACCTGCTGGTCGATACCGGCGAGCGTCGTCGTCGCGTCAGCGACGACCGAGGGCATGTCTCGTTTGCGGGCGATGGTCAGCGCCTCGGTCGCCGACCGGGCGGCCTCGGTGTCGTTGCCGTGCACGAGCAGCGCCCGGGCGTGGACCCCGAGCAGCCTGGCCCGCAGCTTGCTCGGCTCGTCCTCGACCAGCTCGACTGCCTCGGCGGTGGCGGCGAGGGCCTCGTCGGCGTGCTCGGTGAGCAGGGTGGCCACCGCGTAGGCGATCAGCAGCCGCGCCCGATGGTCGGCGGGCGCGTCGTCGGCGAGGCGGGCCAGTTGGCCACGGACCAGCTTGCGGGCACGCTCGGGATGTCCGGAGGCGGTCA
This sequence comes from uncultured Actinomycetota bacterium, assembly GCA_963801125.1. GTDB lineage: Bacteria > Actinomycetota > Actinomycetes > Propionibacteriales > Nocardioidaceae > Nocardioides_B. The sequence goes on along the minus strand of CAWDDL010000012.1, from coordinate 314,859 downwards.
CCGCGTCGCCGGTACGAGCCACCAGGCCGACCAGGTCGACCCCGCCGGGCAGGTCGCGGCGCGGGTCGGCGAGCAGCTCGAGCGCGGCCTCGTAGTGCTGGGCGGCCTCGTCGGGGCCGCCGACCGACATCGCGTCGTCGCCGGCCTCGATCCCGGCCCGGAGCGCGGTGTCGAGGTCGTGGCAGGCGCGAGCGTGCCGGGCCAGCTCCGCCGCGGTGCCCTCGACGCGCCGGCTGCCGAGGGCGGCGGCGTAGTCGGCGTGCAGTCGGACCCGTTCGCCGGGGAGCAGGTCGTCGTAGGCCGCCTCGGCGAGCAGCGCGTGCCGGAAGGCGTAGCCTTCCGCGCCGACCCGGACCAGGACGTTCGAGTCGACCGCGACGCGCAGCGCGCGCTCCAGCGCGTCGGGCACGAGGTCGACGACGGCGGCGAGCAGTGCGTGAGACACCCGGCGGCCGGCAACGGCCGCCGCACGCACGACCGCGCGGCTCTCCTCGTCGAGTCGGTCCAGGCGCACCAGCAGCAGGTCGGCGAGGTCGTCCGGCAGGCCCTGGGCACCGAGCTCGGCGGCGACCAGCTCCTCGGCGAAGAAGGCGTTGCCCTCGGCCCGGTCGACGATCCGGACCAGGTCAGCCGGGGCCAGGTCGCCCCCGTGCAGCGTCTGCACCAGGCGGCGTACGTCGGCGTCGGCGAGCGGGGGCAGCTGCAGCCGGTGCACGCCGGGGACGCGGACCCACTCGGCGACGCTGGAGCGCAGCGGGTGGCGCCGGTGCAGGTCGTCGCTGCGGTAGGACGCGACCACGGCCACGGCGGACCGGAACGGCCGCGTGAACAGGAAGCTGAGCAGGTCGCGGGTCGACCGGTCGGCCCAGTGGGCGTCCTCGACGACCACGAGCAATGGGGCGTCCTCGGCGAGGAGGTCGAGGGCACCGTGCACGGCCTCGAAGATCTCGGCACGGTCGGGACCCTCGCCGGGCGCGGCGGCGGCGCCCGAGAGCAGCCGGCGGCCGGGCTGCAGGTGCAGCAGCGCGGGGAATGCGCCGGCCACCTCGGCCGTCCGCTGCGGGTCGTCGCGGGCGATCCGACCGAACAGCTCCGAGAACGGCAGGTAGGGCAGCGCGCTGTCGCCGAAGTCGAGGCAGTGCCCGACCGCGGTGCCCCAGCCGGCCCGGTCGGCGCGGTCGGTCAGCTCGGCCAGCACCCGGGTCTTGCCGACCCCCGCGTCGCCGGCGAGCAGCACGGCGCGCGAGCGCGGGTCGGCCCCGATGCCGAGGTGCTCCACGAGATGGGCGATCTCGCGGTCGCGCCCCAGCGTCGGTGTCGCGGAGTCCAGGTCGGGAGCCACGTGGGCCATCATCTCGCCCCGCACCGACACGGCGCGCCTGGTTTTCCCGACCTGCACGGCCACCCCGGCCCGCTGAGCCGGCACCGTGCTCACGCGACGGCAACGGGGCGACGGCGCTGCTGCGGCAGCTTCAGCGTCGGGCGGCGCGGCAGCCACCGGCGGCGCGGGCCACGGGCCCGGCCGTAGCCGCGCTGCGCCCGCTCGCGGCGGTACTCGAGCTCGGCGGACGCGTACGGCGTCCCGGCCAGCACGATCTCGGACATCATCATGGCTTCTCCTCGGGATCTCTTCGATGGAGAAGATCCTGCGCGTCTGAGGAGGGGCCCCACATCGGAAGAACTCCCTATCTCCGGGGAGGGCCCGCATGGGGGGTCCTTATCCGGTTTCGGGCGGCCCCGTCGCCACGGCACGGCTCCCGCCGGTCCTCGGCGGCCTCCGCCCGCTCCTCGGCTGCCCGGATCCGCTCCGCAGGGCCGCTCACCGGCGCGTGCACCGACGTCTCCAGCCCGACCTGCTGCTCGTCGACGAGGTCCTGGAGGCGGTCACGGCCGAGCTGAGCGCCGTCGAGCTGCGCCTGCCGCAGGTCGCGGCGCGCCTGGAGCTCGAACAGCTGCTGCTGCCGGTAGTCGACCCGGACCCGGTCGGCGAGCGGCGCACCCCGGCGGGCAATGGCCCCGTCGAGGTCGTCCTGCTGGGAGTCGACCGCCCCCTGGTCCCGGTCGGCCAGCTCCTGGTCGCGGGTCGCGATGCTCTGGTCCAGGTCCATCAGCAGCTGGTCCGCGTCCAGGGCGAGCTGAGCATCGTCCGGGGCCGCGCTGCCCTGGTCGTCGGTCGGTGGGGTCGGGGTGTCAGCCATGGGGCATCTCCGTCGTCGTCGTTCGGGTGTCCGCCAGATCGACGGGGGCAGGCATGCCCAGGTAGAAACCTTGCGCGTGGTCGACGCCCATCGCGCGGAGGAGCTCGAGCGTCGCGGCGTCCTCGACGCCTTCGGCCACGGTCTGCAGCCCGAAGTTGCGCGCCAGCTCCACGATCGAGTGCACGACGTGCCGGCTCGCCTCGTTGGTCACCAGGTCCCGGACGAACTCGATGTCGATCTTGAGGATGTCCACGGCGAGGTGCTTGAGGTAGGTGAAGCCGCCGTACCCCGTCCCGAAGTCGTCGAGCGCGATCCGGCAGCCGAGACCCCGCAGGGCGGCGACGAACCGTCGGCCGGCCTCCTCGTCGGCCACCAGCGCGGTCTCGGTGATCTCGAAGACGAGGGCGTCGGGGGCAGCCCCGCTTCCCACGATCCACTTCTCGATGGCCCCCAGCAGCGGTACGTCGTTCAGGGAGGCGCCCGACAGGTTGAGCTCCACCGAGCGCCCGGTCGCGGCCAGCTCGATCCCGCGGCGGACCACCCAGCGGTCGACTGCGCCGCTCAGGCCGAGCCGCTCCGCCTCGGCCAGGAACGAGACGGGGCCGACCAGCCGTCCGTCGGGGCTCTCCACCCGGAGCAGCAGCTCGTGGGTGACCACCTCGTCGGTGCTCAGGTCGACGATCGGCTGCTGGAAGAGGGCGAGCCGATCGGTGCGCACCGCCTCGCGGATACGCAGGCTGCTGGTGAGGTCGTCCACCTCGCGACGCAGCCGACGTTCCTCGGCACGCAGCTGGGTGGCGTCGGTGAACAGCACGACACACCCGCCCGCCTTCCGATCCAGGGGTGCGGCCGTGTAGCTGACCGGCAGCGGGCGGCCGTCTCGCTGGATGAAGGTGTCGTCGGCGACCTGGGCCAGGAGCTCGCCGCGCAACGCGGTGGTGATCGGACACGCGTCGGCCGGGTAGTCCGAACCGTCCGGGTACCGGTGATGGATGATCTCGTGCAGGATCTCCCCGACGATCTCCGGCTGGGTCCAACCGAGCATCCGCTCGGCGGCCTCGTTCATCAAGATCACGGTGCCCCCGGCGTCGAGCACCACCAGCCCCTCCCCCATGCTGTCGGTCACGATCTCGAGGAACTTCCGGCCCTGCTCGACCTCCCGAAGGGCCCGGGCTTCCGCCGACGAGTCGATGAGCACGTTGAGCGATCCCGTCTCCGCGCCCTCCACCCACTCGGTGACCCGGTGCCGGACCGGGAGCGCGGAACCGTCCTTGCGCCGCATCGTGACGAGCCGTTCGTTGGGGTGCAGCGTCAACGCCGACGCCCAGGCCGGCGTGGACTCGCCCTCGACGAGCACCTCCGAAGCCGCGCCGCCCACGACCTCCTCGCGGGTCCATCCGAGGATCCGCTCGGCTCCCTGGTTCCACTCCCTGATGCGGTCCGCGGCATCGACCGAGACGATTGCCACACCCAGCTCGTCGAGCCGGTGCACCCACTCCTCCGCACGCCGCTGCTTCGCATGTTCGTCGGTGACGTCGTCGTGCACCACGACCACCTGGCCGGCGGGATGTCCACGGATCAGGCGGGCGCGCATGAGGTAGTGCCGTCCGTCGAACGGGTACCCCATCGTGAAGTCCGGAGACGTGCGGTCAAGGACCTCGCGCAGTCCCTGCGCGGCCTCCCGGGCGAAGGGGTCCTGCGCAGCCCTGTCGCACACCGCGAGGTAGCTCTCGCCCCGGAAGTCGTGGGCCATCCCATGACTCAACGCATGGTCGTGCCAGGCAGCGTTGACCGCGACGATCTCGCCGTCGCCGTCCAGCACGGCGATCCGCTCGTCCATGACGTCGGCCACCGAGGCCCACAGGTCGGGCTGAGGATCGGTCGCGGGCTCACTGGGCCGGCCCGAGATCGCCCAGCCGGCGCCGTCCCGGGCCGCCCTCAGGTCGAACCGGTGGTAGCTGCCGTCGCTGGCGCGGAGTCGCACCCCGCCTCCTTGCAGCCGGAAGTCCGGGTGGCCCGACGAGGAGGGACGGACGTGCAGCTCGTTGACGCCGTGCGGGTCCAGGAACCGCTGCACCGGGGACCCGAGCATCTCCTCGGACGACCAGCCCAGCCAGTGCTGACCGGCGAAGTGGACCTGGTCGACCCGCCCGTCGGCGCCGATCTCGGCGCGCAGGCCATTGGGGGTACTCGGCTCCGGCATCCGGAACCCCCTCACCGCACGCCGTTTCACGCGACGTCCACCGCCCCCTTGAGCCACGGTACTCCTCGGGCTCACCGCCGCATGCCGAACGGCGAAGCCGCCCGGTTCCGGGGGGACCGCTCGGCTCAGCCGAGCCCCGGGCGGCCGCGAACGAGCACCTCGCGCACCAACGGGACGCCGGGGCGGTAGGCGAGGTGGAGGTACGACGGCGCCTCCAGCACGACCAGGTCCGCGGCGGCACCGGGGCGCAGGTGCCCGACGTCGGACCGGTCCAGGGCGCGCGCCCCTCCGAGCGTCGCGGCGGCCAGCGCCTCGGCGGGCGACATCCCCATCTCACGCACCGCCAGCGCGATGCACAGCGGGATCGACGAGGAGTAGCAGGAGCCCGGGTTGCAGTCGCTGGCGAGCGCGACGCGTACGCCCGCGTCGAGCAGCCTCCGGGCGTCCGGGTAGGGCGACCGGGTCGAGAACTCGACACCCGGCAGCAGGGTCGCGACCGTGCCGGTGTCGCGGAGCGCCGCCACGTCCTCGTCGGCGAGGTAGGTGCAGTGGTCGACCGCGGCCAGGCCCAGCTCGCACGCCAGCTGCACCCCGGGGCCGGGGCCGAGCTGGTTGGCGTGCAAGCGGCCGCGCAGCCCGGCGGCGGCGCCGGCCACCAGCACCGCCCGGGCCTGGTCGGCATCGAACGCGCCGCGCTCGCAGAACGCGTCGACCCATCGGGCGTGCGGCGCGCAGGCCTCGAGCATCGGCCCGGTGACGAGCGCGACGTAGTCCTCGGGCGTGCTGCCCTCGGGCACGACGTGCGCGCCGAGGAACGTGGTCTCCTCGGTCACCTGGCGCGCGAGGGCGACGCTGCGGGCCTCGTCGCGGACGGTGAGCCCGTAGCCGCTCTTGACCTCGACGGTGGTGGTTCCCTGTCGGCCCATCTCGGCGACCAGCCGGTGCAGGTTGGCGGCGAGCTGCTCGTCGGTGGCGGCCCGGGTCGCGGCCACCGTCGTACGGATCCCGCCGGCGTAGTACGGCGTGCCCGTCATCCGAGCGGCGAACTCCTCGGCGCGGTCGCCGGCGAAGACGAGGTGGCTGTGCGAGTCGACGAAGCCCGGGACCACGGCACGCCCGCCCACGTCGTAGGCGGTGTCCGCCGCGGGGGCCCGGTCCGCGGGCCCGGTCCAGGCGACCCGTCCGCCCTCGACGACGAGCGCGGCGTCGCGCACGACGCCGTTCTCGCCGGGGTGCTCCGGGTCGTGCGTGGTGAGCTCGCCGATGTCGGTGAGCAGGGTCGAGGCCATCAGTCCTCCCAGATCCGGTGGATGGCGTGGTCGAGCGCGGCGCCTGTCTCGGCGTGCGAGCCCGCCCCGGCGACCACCTTGCCCTGGGCGAGGACATGGACGACGTCGGCAGCCGACGCGGCGAACACGGCGGTCTCCACGCCGGCCCCGGTGCCGGCCGTGCGGGATGACCGGTCGTCGAGGGTGACCAGGTCCGCGGGTGCGCCGACCACGATCCGGCCGGCACCTTCGAAGCCGAGCGAGCGGTGCCCCGTGGCCGAGGCGGCCTCGAGCAGCTCGGCCGCGGACCACCGCCCCCGCTCCTGCGAGGCGAGCCGCTCGTCGAGCTCGACCGCCCGCATCTCCTCGAAGGCGTCGACGACCGCGTGGCTGTCGGTGCCCAGCGTCAGCATGGCGCCCGCGTCGTGCAGCAGCCGCGACGGGCCGATCCCGTCGGCGAGGTCGCGCTCGGTCGTCGGGCAGAAGCAGACGTAGCCGCGGGTGTTGCCCAGCATCGCCACATCGTCGTCGGTCAGGTGGGTGGCGTGCACCGCGGTGCTCCGCGGCCCGAGCGCACCGGCCTCCTCGAGCACGCCGGTCGGCGTCTCGCCGTAGGCCTCGACGCACGCGACGTTCTCCGCGAGCTGCTCGGAGACGTGGGTGTGCAGCGGTGCCCGGCGCCGGTCGGCCCACTCGGCGACAAGGTGCATCTGGTCGCGCGGGACCGCCCGCACCGAGTGGATCGCCGCACCGACCACCACGTCGCCGGCGTCCGGGCGGGTGATCGTCGCGTGCAGCGCGTCGGCCCGTGCAGCCCAGGCCTCGGCGTCCCCGTCGTCGAACCGGCGCTGCACGCCCTGTGCCGGTGTGCCGATCCCGGCCGCAAGGTAGCAGGTGTCCAGCAGGGCGATCCGGATGCCCGCGTCCCGGGCGGCCTCGACCAGGGCGAGTCCCATCGCGTTCGGGTCGTCGTACGGCGTGCCGTCCGGGCCGTGGTGCAGGTAGTGGAACTCCCCGACGGAGGTGAACCCGGTGCCGAGCATCTCGCGGTACGCCGCCCGGGCGAGCTCGTAGTACGAGTCGGGGGTGAGCCGCCCGGCGAGGGCGTACATCTGCTCGCGCCAGGTCCAGAACGAGCCGCGCTCGCGCTGGGTCCGCCCCCGCAGCGCCCGGTGGAACGCGTGGCTGTGGCAGTTGGCGAGGCCGGGGAGCGTCAGACCGGCGAGGCGGTCCGCTCCTTCGGCGGCACCGCCGGGCTGAACCGCGGTGAAGATGCCGTCGGCCACCTCGACGCGCACCCCCTCGTGGACGGCGCCGTCGAGGACGGCCCGCTCCAGCCAGTACGCCGTCACGGCCGAACCCCGTGCCACGCCGGGCCGGCGGGCCTGCCGTCGCCGGGGGCGGAGCCGCCGGTGAGGTCGGCCAACGTCGCCGCGAGCGCCGCCACGCCGGTGAGGCAGTCGGCCATCTCGGCGTGCTCGTCCGGGGAGTGCGAGACGCCGGTCGGGTTGCGCACGAACAGCATCGCGCTGCGTCGCCCGGAGGCCTGCAGCACCCCGGCGTCGTGGCCGGCCGCCGTGGGGATCACCGGCCACGGTTCGGCGCCGCCGAGCGCGCTGATCCGCCGGCGCTGTCTCCTCGTCGAAGACCACCTCCGGGGTCGTCGACTCGGTGGTCATCCGCACCGTCGTGGCGTCCCGGCCGGCCCGCTCGGTCGCGAGCCGCTCGACCTCAGCGAGCATCCGCTCCAGGTTCGACTCCGAGTCCGCGCGGGCGTCGAGCCAGGCGGTCACCTCCGACGGAACCGCGTTGGTCCCGTTGGGACGCACCGCCACCCGCCCGAACGTGGCCCGCTGGCCGGACAGCCGGGCCTGCTTGTTGGCGGCCAGCGCCGTCATCGCGTAGGTCAGCATCGGGTCCCGGCGGTCCTCCATCCGCGTCGTGCCCGCATGGTTGGCCTCCCCGGCGAAGTCGAACCGGTAGCGGCCGTGCGGCCAGATCGCGCTCGCGACCCCGACCGGCGCTCCGCGGTCCACGAGGTCGCGGCCCTGCTCGACGTGCAGCTCGACGAAGCAGTCCACGCCGTCGAGCAGGGTCGACGGGCCGAGGTCCGGCTCCAGGTCTGCGGCGGCCATCGCGTCGAGCAGGAAGACCCCGTCGCGATCCCGGAGCTCGCGAGCGTGCGCGGGCGTGGTCGCGCCGGTGAGCAGCCGCGAGCCGAGGCAGGCCAGCCCGAAACGGGAGCCCTCCTCCTCGACGAAGGCCGAGACCCCGATCGGCACGGCCGGCGCGAACCCGCGGTCCCGGAGCAGGTCGACCGCGGCCAGTGCCGAGACGACGCCGAGCGGCCCGTCGTACGCCCCGCCGTCCAGCACGGAGTCGAGGTGCGATCCGGTGACCACCCCTCCGGCGCGTCCCTCCCCGGCGCCCGGGGGACGCCACCAGGCCACGAGGTTGCCGTTGCCGTCGGCCTCCACGTCGAGGTCGCGGGCCCGGCACTGGTCCAGGAACCAGGCCGTGCACTCGCGCTCGGCCGTGCCGAACGGCTGCCGGTGGTAGCCGCCGGACTGCGCCGAGCGGCCGATCGGCGCGAGGTCGCGCCACATGGTCTCGAAGTCAGCGTGGGACAAGATGGGCTCCATGGAGTTCCAAGAGGTGGTCCGGCGTCGCCGGATGGTCCGACGTTACGACCCGGACCGGCCGGTGGACCCGGAGGTGGTCGACCGGATGCTCGGCAACGCGGTGCACGCGCCGAGTGCCGGGTTCAGCCAGGGCTGGGCGTTCCTGGTGCTCGACGATCCGGGAGACGTGGCGCGGTTCTGGTCGGCGGCGACCCCGACCGCGTCCGAGGAGGCGGAGCCGAGCGGGTGGCTGCGCGGCATGAGGACGGCGCCGGTGGTCGTCGTACCGCTGTCGCACAAGGACGCCTACCTCGACCGGTACGCGCAGTCGGACAAGGGCTGGACCGACCGCGCCGAGGCGCACTGGCCGGTGCCGTACTGGCACGTCGACACTGGGATGGCCGCACTGCTGATCCTCCAGACGGCCGTCGACGAAGGGCTCGGCGCGTGCTTCTTCGGCATCCCGCCGGAGCGGACCGAGGCCTTCCGCACCGAGTTCGGGGTCCCCGAGGGCTACACCCCGATCGGCGCGATCACGGTCGGCCACCGGGTCCAGGACGCCGGCGCACAGGGCTCGCCGAGCCGCCGGGCACGCCGTACACCCGAGGAGGTCGTGCACCGCGGCCGCTGGTGAGCCCCTGAACACCAGGGGATGTCGGCGATCTGTCACTTCCCCACCGGAATGCATTCCTGGGGAAGTGACAGTTTGCCTGCATACCCTGGTAATCCGCAGGACGCACCCGACAGGCGGAGGTGACCGCGATGACGGAGCCGGAGCACGACCGCGAGCGGCGCATGCACGACGCCGCGATCACGAGAGCCCTGGGCCAGCCTCCGCCTCCGCCTCCGACCGAGGAGGAGGCGGAGGACGACGACGCGCCGCGGCACCGGATCGAGCAGCAGACCCTGTGGGTCGACCACCAGATCCGGGCGGCGATGGCCCGCGGCGAGTTCGACAACCTGCCCGGTGCCGGCAAGCCGCTGAACCTTCCGGACCGGCACGACCCGGACTGGTGGGTCAAGGGGCTCATCGAGCGGGAGAAGATCACCGGGGTGCTGCCTCCGGCGCTGGGCCTGCGCCGCGAGGACGCCGGGCTCGACGCGGAGCTCGACCGGCTGGGCTCCGAGGAGGAGGTCCGCCGCGCCCTGGCCGACTTCAACCAGCGGGTGGTGGCGGCTCGTCGCCAGCTGCAGGGCGGACCACCCGTGGTCACGCCGTTGCGCGAGGTCGAGGACGAGGTCAACGCCTGGCGGCAGCGCCGGGCCGAGCGGCGGGCGAGCGTGCGCGCGGCCGAGCTGCGCGAGCGGGCCGAGCTGCCGCGCCGTCGCTGGTGGCGGCGCCGCCGCTGAAACCGATTCGTCCGTCCCCGGCCCCCAGCCGCCCGGCTCGATTCCGCGGACGAATCCCATGGCGGGCTCAGCCCTCCCGCATCGGGACCCGGACCCCACGCTCGGCGGCCACCTCGACGGCCCGGTCGTAGCCGGCGTCGACGTGCCGGATCACGCCCGTCCCCGGATCGTTGGTGAGCACCCGCTCGATCTTCTGGGCGGCCAGGTCGGTCCCGTCGGCGACGGTGACCTGCCCGGCGTGGATCGACCGGCCCATGCCGACGCCCCCGCCGTGGTGGATCGACACCCAGGTCGCGCCGGAGGCGGTGTTGACCAGCGCGTTGAGCAGCGGCCAGTCGGCGATCGCGTCGGAACCGTCGATCATGCCCTCGGTCTCGCGGTACGGCGAGGCGACCGACCCGGCGTCGAGGTGGTCGCGACCGATCGCGATCGGGCCCTTCAGCTCGCCGCTGGCCACCATCTCGTTGAACTTGAGGCCGGCCCGGTGCCGCTCGCCGTACCCGAGCCAGCAGATCCGCGCCGGCAGGCCCTGGAAGTGCACCCGCTCGCCGGCCATCGTGATCCAGCGATGAAGACGCTCGTTCGCCGCCGACTCCTCCCGGGGGAACAGCTCGAGGATCGCCCGGTCGGTCGCGGCGATGTCGGCGGGGTCGCCGGACAGCGCGGCCCAGCGGAACGGGCCCTTTCCCTCGCAGAACAGGGGACGGATGTAGGCCGGCACGAAGCCGGGGAAGTCGAAGGCCCGGGCGAAACCGCCCTTGCGCGCCTCGTCGCGGATCGAGTTGCCGTAGTCGAAGACCTCGGCCCCCTTGTCCTGGAAGCCGACCATCGCCGCGACGTGGGCGGCCATCGACTCGCGGGCGCGCTCGACCAGCACGGTGGGGTCCTTCTCGCGCAGCGAGGCCCACTTCTCGAACTCGGTCCCGCGGGGCAGGTAGTAGAGGGGGTCGTGCGCGGAGGTCTGGTCGGTGACGACGTCGATCGGCGCGTCCTGGGCGAGCAGAGCCGGGACCATGTCGGCGGCGTTCCCGAGCACGCCGATGGAGAGCGGCCGACGCTCGTCGCGGGCCTCGACGGCCAGCCGCAGCGCCTCGTCGAGGGAGTGCGCCTTGACGTCGAGGTAACCGTGCTCGATCCGGCGGTCGATGCGCGAATCGTCGCACTCGACGCAGATCGCGACGCCGTCGTTCATCGTGACCGCGAGCGGCTGCGCGCCGCCCATCCCGCCGAGCCCGGCGGTCAGGGTGATCGTGCCGGCCAGCGTGCCGCCGAACCTCTTGTCGGCGACGGCGGCGAAGGTCTCGAAGGTCCCCTGCAGGATGCCCTGGGTGCCGATGTAGATCCAGGAGCCGGCGGTCATCTGGCCGTACATCGATCAGGCCGAGGTGCTCCAGGCGGCGGAACTCCTCCCAGTTGGCCCAGTCGCCGACCAGGTTGGAGTTGGCGATCAGCACGCGCGGCGCCCACTCGTGGGTGCGCATCACGCCGACCGGCTTGCCGGACTGGACGAGCAGCGTCTCGTCGTCCTTCAGCGTCTTGAGCGTGCGCACGATCGCGTCGTACGCCTCCCACGACCGGGCCGCCTTGCCGGTGCCGCCGTAGACCACGAGATCCTCGGGCCGTTCGGCGTTCTCCGGGTCGAGGTTGTTCATCAGCATCCGCATCGGCGCCTCGGTCTGCCAGCTCCCGCAGGACAGCTCCGGGCCTCGCGGCGCCCGCACTTCGTGACTCATCCGGTTCTCCTCCTCGGACGTCATGCGTCCCTGATGCCTCTCGGTCTCGGTGGGTATGGCGTGCCGCTCAGCCGAGCGGTCCGATCGTCTCCTCGACGGCCCGGACCAGCGCGCCGGACGCCACGTCGGCGACGGCGTGCTCGATCTCCGGGGCGAGGTGCCGGTCGGTCCCCGGCCCCTCGACGTTGCGCCGCAGCAGCGCCAGGGCGGCGGCCGTGGCCGGAGCGGGGGCCAGCGGCGCGCGCAGGTCCAGCGCTCGGGCGGCGGTGAGGTACTCGACGGCCACCACGCGGGTCAGCCCGTCGACGGACCGGCGCAACTTGCGCGCGGCCGACCAGCCCATCGAGACGTGGTCCTCCTGCATCGCGCTCGACGGGATGGAGTCGACGCTCGCGGGGTTGGCCAGCCGCTTGAGCTCGGAGACGATCGCGGCCTGCGTGTACTGCGCGATCATGTGCCCGGAGTCGACGCCCGGGTCGTCGGCGAGGAACGGCGGCAGGCCGTGGCTGCGCGCCTTGTCGAGGAACCGGTCCGTCCGGCGCTCGCTGATGCTGGCGACGTCGGCGGCGACGATCGCGAGGAAGTCGAGCACGTAGGCCACCGGCGCCCCGTGGAAGTTGCCGTTGGACTCGATCCGGCTCGTCCCGGAATCCGGATCGGTGAGGACGACCGGGTTGTCCACGGCGGCGGCGAGCTCCCGGGCGGCGACGAGCGCGGCGTGGTCGACGGTGTCGCGGGCCGCGCCGTGCACCTGCGGCGAGCACCGCAGCGAGTAGGCGTCCTGGACGCGGTTGCAGTCCGGCCCGCGGTGGCTGGCCACCACGCCGGACCCGTCCAGGATCCGCCGCAGGTTGGCCGCCGACGCGGCCTGTCCGGGGTGCGGGCGCAGCGCCATCAGGTCCTCGGCGAACACGCGGTCGGTCGCGAGCTGGGCCTCCACCGACATGGCCGCGCTGATGTCCGCGGCCTTGAGCAGCATCCGCAGGTCGGCGATGGCCAGGACGAGCATGCCGAGCATCCCGTCGGTGCCGTTGATCAGGGCGAGGCCCTCCTTGGCGGCGAGCTCCACCGGCTCGAGCCCGGCCTCGCTGAGCGCCACCGCCGCGGGACGACGTACGCCGTGGCGGTCGGTCACCTCGCCCTCCCCGATCAGCGCCAGCGCGCAGTGCGACAGCGGAGCGAGGTCTCCCGAGCAGCCGAGCGAGCCGTACTCGTGCACCACCGGGGTGATGTGGTGGCTGAGCATCCCGGCCAGCGTCTGCGCCGTCTTCAGCCGCACGCCGGTGTGGCCGGTCGCCAGGGTCGAGAGCCGCAGCAGCATCAGCGCGCGGGTCACCTCGGTCTCGACCTCGGGGCCGCTGCCGGCGGCGTGCGAGCGGACCAGGGACCGCTGCAGCTGGGCGCGGAGCTCGGTGGGGATGTGCCGGGTGGCCAGGGCGCCGAAGCCGGTGGAGATGCCGTACGACGGGGTGGGGGCCGCCGCGAGCTCCTCGACCGCCGCCCGGGACGCCTCGATCGCGGCCACCGCATCGGGTCCGAGCTCGACCGGGGCGCCGTGCCGCGCGACGGCGACCACGTCCTCGGGGCTGAGCGGGCCGACCCCGACGACGACCGGGCGAGCGGCCGGACCGGCGTCGGGTTCGTGGGCGCGAGAAGTCGTCTGGGCCATGGCGCCATTCCACTCCCTCGGCGCCCGGCGCACCACGGGCAGAGACACGATCCCGTCTCGGATCCGAGACACGCGCTACCGTCGAGTGCGCAGGTTCCGTCCGTCGAGTGCGCAGGTTCCGTCTCGGCGGCCGCGAAAAGTAATGGCTGAACGGACGGAAAGTGACGGCTGAACGGACGGGGAGTGACGACTCAACGGAGGGCAGACGATGAGCCAGGTGCCGGCGGCGACCCGTGCCCTGCGGGTGCTGCGCTACCTCGCCGGCCAACCCGACCCGGTCACCCTCGAGCGTCTCGCGACCGCCCTCGACCTGCCTCGCTCCACGGCCTACCACCTGCTGAACGCCATGATCGAGCAGGACTTCGTGACCCACCTCGCCGACGAGCACCGCTACGGCCTGGGCGTCGCAGCGTTCGAGGTCGGGTCCGGCTACGCGCGCCAGGAGCCGTTGCAGCGGATCGCCCGCCGCCCGCTCGCCGCGCTCGTCGACCGGCTGAGCCAGTCCGCCCACCTGGCGGTGCTGCACGGGCGCGACGTGCTCTACGTGCTCGAGGAGCGCGCCCCGGGCCGACCGCCCCTGGTCACCGACGTCGGCGTCCGCCTCCCCGCCCAGCTCACCGCGAGCGGCCGCGCGATCCTCGCCGCGCTGCCGGCCAACCAGGTCCGCGCGCTGTTCCCGGACCGGTCCGCCTTCGTCGACCGGCACGGCCGCGGCCCCACGTCGCTGAGCGCGCTGCGTGCCCTGCTCGCCGAGACCCGGAGCCGAGGCTTCGCGGCCGAGGACGGCGAGGTGACACCGGGGTTCGCCTCCGTCGCCGCGGCCGTGCTCGACCACAACCGGCACCCCGTGGCCGGCATTGCGCTCACCTGGCCGGTCGAGGACCCGCCGGCCTCACCGGAGGACGTGGTGGCGTCGGTACGTCGTACCGCGGCCGCCACGTCGCGGCGGATCGGCTGGCCCGGCCCCTGACGGTCCACGCATCCGGACCGGTGCGTAACGGGACGGCGCAACTCTCGTTTACCGGTGCGTACGCGCGACCGAGAGGACCCCCATGCCGCCGTTCGGCCCCCGAGCCCGTGCCACCGCTCCCGCCTCCGGCCCGGGACGCCGACGTCTCGCGTGGGCGGCCGTCCTCGCCGCCGGGGTCGTGGTCGGCGCGTCCATGACGGTGCCGTCGTACGGCGACGCCGGCGACGCCGGCGACACGGGCACCCGCGACGGAAGCCTCATCGGCCGCTACCGGGCCGCCACCTCGGGCAGCACCGAACCGGGCGCCGGCACCGACCCGTCGGGCGAGCCGGCCGGCACCGCAGTGGGGGCGGTGCCGGTCCTCGACGGCCACCTGCACGACCACCTCGACCCGACGACGAAGAACTCGGTCTCGCGCAGCGACGACGACAGCGCCGCCACGCTGGACCCCACCAGCAACGCCGAGAAGCTCGCCGGCATCCGGGCGGTCGCCGCCCAGCGGGCCGAGCCCGATCCCGAGCTGGTGCCGGTGGCCGCGCAGCCCGATCGCGATGCCGTCCCCCAGGACCGTTACGCGATGGCGAGCGGCTGCTACGCGCTGCGCGCCCCCTCCGGTGCCTGGGTGGCCCGCGACGGCGGCGGGTTCGCGGCGACGGGGGCCCGCCGCGGTGCTGGCGAGCCGTTCCACTTCCAGGCCACCGACCTCGGCAGGTACCTCCTCTTCGGCAGCGCCGAGGACTTCCTGGCCCAGGACACCACCCCGCTGCTCGGCGGGGACGCGGCCACGGCGGCGAGCGGCCCGAGCGAGTCGGCCGACTGGACCGTCCGCCGGGCGGGCTCGTCGTACACCTTCACGTTGAAGTCGAGCGGCGACAGCCTCGCCGTCGGCGACGGGGGCACGCTCGTGCTCGCCGCCGAGCCGACCGCGTTCGCGCTGCACACCACGTCCGGCTGCGCCGACTGGCCCGAGATCGGCGACGACATCAGCGGCCGCACCTTCCAGGGGGTGTCCGACATCGCGGAGACCCGCGGCTACGTCGACGCCCACACGCACGGGATGGCCTTCGAGTTCCTCGGCGGCGACGCGCACTGCGGCAAGCCGTGGGACAAGTACGGCGTGACCTACGCGCTGCAGGACTGCGAGGACCACACCGCCACCAACGGCTGCGGCAGCCCGCTGGAGACCGCGCTGTCCGGCAAGGCGTGCCACGACCCGGTCGGCTGGCCGACCTTCAAGGACTGGCCCGCGCCGGACTCGCTGACCCACGAGGGCACCTACTACCGGTGGATCGAGCGGGCCTGGAAGGGCGGGCTGAGGGTGTTCTCGAACCTGCTCGTCGAGAACAACCAGCTCTGCCAGCTCTATCCGATCAAGCACAACTCCTGCGACGACATGGACTCGATCCGGTTGCAGGCGCACGACATGCGGATGCTCCAGCGCTACATCGACGCGCAGTACGGCGGGCCGGGCAAGGGCTGGTACCGGATCGTGAAGAACCCGTTCCAGGCCCGCAAGGTCATCAACGAGGGCAAGCTCGCGGTGATCATGGGCATCGAGACGTCGATCCCGTTCAAGTGCACGATGAAGGCCGACGTGCCGGCCTGCGACAAGGCGTCGATCGACGCCTCCCTCGCCGAGGTCCACAAGATGGGCGTGCGGCAGATGGAGCTGGTCAACAAGTTCGACAACGCACTCTCCGGGGTCGCCGGGGACGCCGGACAGACCGGCCTGCTGGTCAACAGCGCCAACTTCCTCGAGACCGGTTCCTACTGGGACATGGAGCACTGCGACCCGCAGGACGACGGGGTCCACGACAGGGACCAGTACGCCGCTCCCGAGATCGACGCCGAGCAGCAGGACGCCCTCTTCGGCGCGGTCGCCAAGATCACCGGCGTCCGGCCCGCGCCGCTCTACGGGCCGCCACACCACTGCAACTCCCGCGGCCTGACCGACCTCGGCAAGCACCTGATCCGTCGGCTGGCCCAGCGCGGCATGGTGTTCGACCCCGACCACATGAGCGTCTCGGGCCGCAAGGCGTCGCTGGACCTGCTCGAGAAGCTCGGCTACCCGGGCGTGATCTCCAGCCACTCCTGGTCCACCCCTGACGCGTACCCGCGGATCTACCGGCTCGGCGGGACCATCACGCCGTACGCCGGCGACTCGGAGGGCTTCGTCAAGAAGTGGAAGCAGCACCTCGCCTGGGCGGACCCGCGCTACTACTTCGGGTTCGGCTACGGGGCCGACATCAACGGCCTCGGCGCGCAGGGCGACCCGCGCGGTGCCGACGTGCCGAACCCGGTGACCTACCCGTTCACCGGACTCGGCGGCGTCACCGTGCGCCAGCAGCACAGCGGCCAGCGGGTCTACGACATCAACGTCGACGGCGTCGCCCACTACGGGCTCTACCCGGACTGGATCGAGGACCTCACCAAGGTCGCCGGAGCCGAGGACCCGGCCGAGGGGCGGGCGATCTTCGACGACATGTCCCGGGGCGCCGAGGCCTACCTGCAGATGTGGGAGCGGGCGGTCGGTGTCAGCAACGACGCGTGCCGCGACCCGCGCGCCCTGAAGGACGCCTCGGTGATCCGTGGCCTCCGCAAGGGGGCGAGCGCCCGCAGGGTGCTCCGGACCGCCGGGCAGCCGCACTCACGGCTCGGCGACACCTTCGGCTACTGCGCCCGCCGGGCGTCCGGGAAGACCGTGCACCTCGACGTGGTGTTCGACTCCTCGGGCCACCTGACCAGGGTCCGGTGAGCCAGGCCGCCGATCTCGGGCGGGGGTGCTCGCGTCCACGTTGCGCGCCCCGTACCGATATCGGCGCGAAGTTACCGACTGGTAGGATTTTCCTCACACGATCCAGCCGCTGACCGGCCGTGCAAAGACCCGTAGTCTCTGGGCCAGTCTGCGCGCCCCGGTGCCCCCGCCGAATCTTGGAGTGACTCGATGTCCGTTGTCCTGATCCTGGGTCTGCTGATGAACGCGATCGCGCTGCCGCTGGCCGCGCAGCCGCGTCTGGTTCCTCTACCGGTTGATCCGCAGTGGCCAGCCGGCGCCACAACGGGTGGAGAACGTCACCGGCCGGCTCGGCGAGGCGGTCAGGGGCCAGCTGGTCGAGGTGCTCGGCCAGCGCAAGCTGCTGAAGTGGTCGGTGCCCGGCGCCGCGCACTTCTTCGTGTTCTGGGCGTTCCTGATCCTCGCGACGGTCTACCTCGAGGCGTACGGCGCACTGTTCAACCCCGACTTCCACATCCCGCTCGTGGGCCGGTGGGACCCGCTCGGCTTCGCCCAGGACTTCATCGCGGTGATGGCCCTGCTCGGCATCGCCACGTTCGCGGTGATCCGCTTCAAGAACGCGCCGGAGAAGCTCGGCCGCAAGTCCCGGTTCAAGGGCTCGCACCTCGGCGGCGCGTGGCTGACGCTGTTCATGATCTTCAACGTCATCTGGTCGATGTTCTTGTTCCGCGGCTCCGCGGTGAACACCGGCACCTTCCCCTACGGGAACGGCGCGTTCATGTCCCACGCCGTCGGTGCCCTGCTCGATCCGCTCGGCGAGGGCGCGAACGAGGCGCTGGAGAAGGTCGGCCTGCTGATCCACATCGGCGTGATGCTGGTGTTCCTCATCTTCGTGCTGAACTCCAAGCACCTGCACATCTTCGTGGCGCCGATCAACGTGCTGTTCAAGCGCAAGCCGGTGGCGCTCGGCGCGATGATGCCGATGATGAGCGGCGGCAAGCCGATCGACTTCGAGGACCTCGACGAGCTCGACGAGGACACCACGATGGGGGTCGGCAAGGTCGAGGACTTCGCGTGGAAGGGCCTGCTGGACTTCGCGACCTGCACCGAGTGCGGCCGCTGCCAGTCCCAGTGCCCGGCCTGGAACACCGAGAAGCCGCTCTCGCCGAAGCTGCTGATCATGGAGCTGCGCGACCACGCGTTCACCAAGGCGCCCTACATCCTGGCCGACTCCGACGACGCCCGCGAGAAGCTGCCCGCGTCGGTCAAGGCCGAGGCCGAGCGTGAGCTGGTCGGTGCCACCGAGGGCGATCCCTCGATGCCCTCGGGCGGCGCGGTCATCGACCCCGACGTGCTGTGGTCCTGCGTCTCCTGCGGCGCCTGCGTCCAGCAGTGCCCGGTCGACATCGAGCACGTCGACCACATCATGGACATGCGCCGCTACCAGGTGCTGGTCGAGTCGAACTTCCCCTCCGAGCTCAACCAGCTGTTCAAGGGCCTGGAGAACAAGGGCAACCCGTGGAACATGTCGCCGAAGGCGCGCATGGACTGGGCCAAGGACCTCGACTTCGAGGTCAAGCAGGTCGGCGTCGACGTCGAGGACCTCGATGAGGTCGACTGGCTGTTCTGGGTCGGCTGCGCCGGCGCCTACGAGGACCGGGCCAAGAAGACCACCCGCGCGGTGGCCGAGCTGCTCGACATGGCCGGCGTCAGCTTCGCCGTCCTCGGCGACGGCGAGACCTGCACCGGCGACCCGGCCCGCCGCGCCGGCAACGAGTTCGTCTTCCAGCAGCTGGCGATGCAGAACGCCGAGGTGTTCAAGGAGACCAAGGTCAAGAAGGTCGTCTCCACCTGCGCGCACTGCTTCAACACGCTGAAGAACGAGTACGCCGAGTTCGGCGTCGAGCTCGAGGTCGTCCACCACACCCAGCTGCTCAACCGGCTCGTCCGCGAGGGCAAGCTGACCCCGGTGGCCGACGCGGCCGGTCCGAAGCGGACGCTGACCTACCACGACCCGTGCTACCTGGGTCGCCACAACCAGGTCTACACGCCGCCGCGCGAGCTGCTCGAGATCATCCCGAACGCCGACTTCACCGAGATGCCGCGCAACAGCGAGCGGTCCTTCTGCTGCGGCGCCGGCGGTGCCCAGATGTGGATGGAGGAGAAGATCGGCGAGCGGATCAACCTCAACCGCACCACCGAGGCCGTCGGCACCGGCGCGGACCAGATCGCGGTCGGCTGTCCGTTCTGCCGGGTGATGCTCTCCGACGGGCTCACCGCGATGCAGGCCGACGGATCGGCGCGCGAGGAGGTCGAGGTGCTCGACGTCGCGCAGCTGTTGCTCGCCTCGGTCAAGCGCGACGCCCCCGTCCCGGCGCCCGCAGGCGACGGTACGGCGAGCGCCGCCGCCGGGGGTACGGCGACCGCCGTCCTCGACCGGCCCGACACCGCCACCGACACCACGCCCACGCCGGTCGAGCCGCAGCCCGAGCCCGAGGCCGTCGAGACCCAGGCAGAGCCGGAGCCCGGCGACGTCACGCAGACCGAGGACACGGTGACCGCCACCGAGGACGTCGCGGTCAACGCCGACGCCGCCGAGTCCGGCGCCTCCGCCCCGGACTCCGAGGAGGCGGTCGCGAAGACCGAGCCGGACGCGGCCGAGGGCGCGGGCAGCCCCGCCGGGGAGTCCGCAGACGTGACCGAGGACAAGATCGGCGAGGCGGAGTCGACCGCGCCGGACGAGGACGTGGCGGTCGAGGCCGAGCGCGAGGCGACGTCGGCCGACCCGGCCCCCGAGGCGACTGCCGAGAAGAACGACGACAAGAACGACGGCACCCTGTTCTGATCTCGTAGGCCAAAGAGCAGGTTCGCCTGCAGACGCCCCCGTCCACGCCTGGCCGGGGGCGTCGCCGCGTCACCCTGCGCTCCGACGTGCGCGCGACGGGTCTGCGCACCCGTACTCATGCGCTTTCCGGCGAGGCCGGGTTGACTTGTCCCATGACCACACCCGCCGAGACGCCCGCCTCGACGACGTCCGCACCGCGCCGCCGCAGGGCGAGACGGCTCGGACGCCTGGCCGTGGTCGGGCTGGCCGTCGTACTCGCCCTGCTGGTCCTGGCGTTCTTCCTGGGCGGCGGGTGGTACTTCTCGGACCAGGTCTACGCCGACGGACTCCAGGTGAAGCACCCCGGGCCCGGCTACGGTCAGGAGGTGGCCTCCGTCGGCGTCGGCACGATCACGATCGCCGACCCGGCCGGCGAGGAGCCACTCCTGGACGGCGACGCGGTCTACGGGCTGCAGTGGGACGGCGGCTACGGCCAGATCTCCGGCGACGGCACCGGCGATGACGAGGTCACCCGCGACTTCGTGCTGCTCTCCGGCGAGCCGCCACGGGTGGGCACCCCCGTCTCTCCCGACCGGCCTGCGTTCTCCGACCCCGCAGCGGCGTTGGGTCGTGAGGTGGAGAACGTCACCGTCGACTCCGAGCTCGGGCCGCTCGACGCATGGCACGTCCCCGGCCCGTCGGAGACCTGGGCGGTCCTCGTCCACGGCAAGGGCGCCGAGCGTGCCGAGATGCTGC
The DNA here is from genome assembly GCA_963801125.1 of uncultured Actinomycetota bacterium. Taxonomy (GTDB): domain Bacteria; phylum Actinomycetota; class Actinomycetes; order Propionibacteriales; family Nocardioidaceae; genus Nocardioides_B. Next base: position 294,533 of record CAWDDL010000012.1, on the reverse strand, counting down.
GGCTGATGCGCACCACCGTCGCCGCGGGCCTCCCGTCGCTCGACATCACCTACCGCAACGACGCAGGCGCGCCGGCGGATCCGTCGGGGCTCTACCAGTTCGGCCGGACGGAGTGGCGCGACCTCGACGCCGCGGTCGGCTACGCCACCGGCCACGGCGCGCGACGCGTCGTCCTGGTCGGCGCCAGCATGGGCGGCGGCATCATCGCCTCCTACCTGCGGCACGAGCCCGATGCGCCCGTGGCCGGTCTCGTGCTCGACTCCCCGATGCTCGACTTCGGCGAGACCGTGTCCTACGGCGCAGAGCAGGAGCCGCTCCCGCTGTTCGGGCACGTCCCCACCCCGCTGACCTGGACGGCCAAGCAGCTCACGTCCCTGCGGTACGACGTCGACTGGGACACGACCGACTACCTCGACGACCCCTCGTGGCTCGACGTCCCGGCGCTCGTCTTCCACGGCGACGGCGACACGACCGTCCCCCTGCGCACCAGCGAGCGGCTGCGGGCCGAGCGCCCCGACCAGGTCACGCTCCGGGTGGTCCCGGGCGCCGAGCACGTCGAGTCGTGGAACGTCGACCCGGCGGAGTACGACGCGCTGGTGGCGCGTTTCCTGCGGCGGCTGCGCTGACACCCGGTCCTCGGTCGATGACCGTGCAGGACACGGGTCTCCTGGCGAGTTGCTAGCGTCGAGCGCATGGTTGACGAGCTCCGCGACACCCTCGAAGGTCTCGAACGCGCCGGCTGGGACGCCCTCTGTGCCGGCGCCGGCGCGCACTTCTACGGGGACCTGATGACGACCGACGGCGCGATGGTCCTGGCGAACGGTGCGCTGATGAACCGGGACGAAGTGGTGACCTCGCTGCGCGACGCCCCCGCGTGGGACGGCTACGAGCTGCGCGACGTCCGGCTGGTCACCACCGGGCAGGACGGTGCGGCCCTGGTCTACCGCGCCACCGCCCGCCGGGCCGGGTCGCCCGACTTCGTCGCCGCGATGAGCAGCGTGTACGTGCGCATCAACGGACGCTGGCGGCTGGCGCTCTACACCCAGACGCCGCTGCCGGGCGCCGGCTGACCCCACCTGACACCATCTGACGCCGCCCCTGACGCCACTGCGCACCGCAGTGACGGCACGGCGACACCAAATAGTGTCGCCATGGTGTTGACATGACGTCACAGTGATGTCAGAGTGGTGCACATGGACATCACCCCCTACGTCGAGAGCCTCCGCCACGACCTCGCCGCGGCTGCCGAGGCCGGCGGATCCGAGGCCAAGGCCGCCGCCGAGCGGCTCGCCCTCGCGCTCGACCCCGCCGTCCGCCTCGCGCTGATGGACGCCCTGTCCCAGGCCGCCGCCGAGATCACGAGCGAGCTGCCGGCCGGATCGATCGACGTCCGGCTCCGCGGCCGCGAGCCCGAGTTCGTCGTCGACGTGCCGACCATGCCGATGCCGGCCGCCGCACCCGCGGCCCCGCCCACCTCGGAGGAGAACGACGAGGTCGAGGGCGACGACGCCGTCGCCCGGATCACCCTGCGGATCCCCGAGTCGGTGAAGTACAAGGCCGAGGAGCTCGCCGCCAAGGGCGGGCACTCGCTCAACAGCTGGATCGTCAACGTGGTCCGCAACGCCACCCGCGAGCGCGCCATCAACGTCGACATCGACCTGTCCAGCGTCCCCTTCCTCGACAACGCCGGCTTCCCCTCCGGCCGCAAAGGGCCCAAACGGATGACCGGCTGGGTCTGACCCCGCCCCCACCCAGCACGCACACCCCAGCCGACCGGCGGACGCCGGCCGGGCGGACCAGCACACCCATGGAGCAGACGATGCAGAAGATCTTCGAGACCCCCGAGCCCACCGCGCTGTACGTCGAGCTCGGCAGCGGCGAGCTCATCCTCCGGTGTGACGAGGTCGCGCAGACCACCGTCGACGTCACCGGCAAGCTCGCCGACGACTTCACCGTCGAGCAGCGCGGCGACCAGATCGTCGTGCTCGCCCCCAAGAACCGCGGGACCGGCTTCTTCAGCGGCAGCGACAAGGCGACGGTGCACGTGACGATGCCGAGCGGGAGCTCGCTGGCCACCAAGCTGGGGTCCGCGGACGTGACCGCCAGCGGCCGGCTCGGCTCGACCCGGATCAAGACCGGGTCCGGGGATATCAGCCTCGACCTGGTCGCCGGCGAGGCGCTCGTCGAGGCCGGCTCGGGCGACATCTCGGTCAACGAGATCACCGACGAGCTACGGGCGAAGTCCGGCTCCGGCAACGTCGAGGTCGGCCAGGCCGGCGGTCCGGTCTCGGTCTCCACCGGCTCCGGCGACACCGAGATCGGCACCGCCGCGCGTCCCGTGACGGTCAAGTCCGGCTCCGGCGACATGACCGTTCGTCGGGCCCAGGACGACGTCTCGCTGAGCACCGCCTCCGGCGACCTGGTCGTCGAGACCATGCTCCGCGGTCAGCTCCAGGCCAAGAACGTCAGCGGCGACATCCGGGTCGGCATCCCGGCCGGCACCCCGGTGTGGACCGACCTCAGCACGGTTACCGGGAGCGTTCGTTCCAGCCTGCAGGGCGCCGGCAAGCCCGAGGAGGGCCAGGACTTCGTCGAGCTCCGCGCCAAGACCGTCAGCGGCGACATCCACCTCGAGGAGTGCTGATGAGAGTCGTCTGGGGCTGGGCACCGCCCCGCCGACAAGACCCCGCGTCCCCCGACCAGGCCGACCCGGCCCTCGCACGACGGACCACCCGGTCCGCCCACTCGTCACACCACCACCCCAGCCACCGTGAAGGGACCACCCGCCATGTCTGAGTTCGCCCCCCTCATCGACCGCCTCGCCACCCACCAGATCAACGAGCGGGTCCGCACCCGGGCCGCCCAGATGCCGTCGGTGCGCCGCCCCCGCGGCCGGCACGCCCTCGCCCACCGCCTGCACACCCTGGCCGCCCGGATCGACGGCTGAGCCGTCCCCCACGCCCCGCCCCTGCGCGTCCACCAACGCGCGGGGGCGGTGGCGCGTCGCGGAGCAGCGGCGTCAGATCGGCGTGCGGTGGAAGTTCTGGAACGAACGGGACGGCGTCGGCCCGCGCTGCCCCTGGTAGCGCGAGCCGTACTTCTCCGAGCCGTAGGGGTGCTCCGAGGGCGACGACAGCCGGAAGAAGCACAGCTGGCCGATCTTCATCCCCGGCCACAGCTTGATCGGCAGCGTCGCGACGTTGGACAGCTCCAGGGTCACGTGACCGGAGAACCCGGGGTCGATGAAGCCGGCCGTGGAGTGGGTCAGCAGCCCGAGCCGCCCGAGCGAGGACTTGCCCTCGAGCCGGGCCGCGACGTCGTCGGGCAACGAGACGACCTCGTACGTCGAGCCCAGCACGAACTCGCCCGGGTGCAGGATGAACGGCTCGTCACCCTCCGGCTCGACCTGCCGGGTGAGGTCGGGCTGGTCGGCGGCCGGGTCGATGTGCGGGTACTTGTGGTTCTCGAACACCCGGAAGAACCGGTCGAGCCGCACGTCGATGCTCGACGGCTGCACCATGCCCGGGTCGAAGGGGTCGAGCGCGACCCGCTTGGCGTCGATCTCGGCGAGGATGTCGCGGTCGGAGAGCAGCACACGCGCACCTTACCGACTCCGGCCGGCCCGACCCGCGGAACGGCCGGGCCCGGACACTTTGCACAATGGCGTCCATGCCCGACCTGATCGACCACCTCACCGACCGCGCCCCGGTCTTCCACCGGTACGTCGCCCTGGGCGACTCGTTCACCGAGGGGGTCGGCGACCCGGACGCGTCGCGTCCCAACGGCGTGCGTGGCTGGTCCGACCGCGTGGCGGAGGTGCTCGCCGCGCGCACCTCGGAGTTCGGCTACGCGAACCTCGCGATCCGCGGCCGCAAGCTGCCGCAGGTGCTCGCCGAGCAGGTCGAGCCGGCGGTCGCCCTGCGCCCGGACCTGGTGACGATGTACGCCGGCGGCAACGACATCCTGCGCCCCAAGGTCGACATCGACGCGCTGATGGTCCACTACGCCACCGCCGTCGGCCGGCTCCGCACCACCGGGGCGCACGTCGTGCTGTTCACCGGGTTCGACCTCGGCTTCGCGCCGGTGTTCCGACACCTGCGCGGCCGGGTCGCGGTCTACAACGAGATGGTGCGCGAGATCGCCGACGAGCACGCCGCGACCGTCGTGGACTTCTGGCGGATGCGCGAGTTCCGCGACCCGCGCTACTGGGACGCGGACCGGATGCACCTGTCGGCGCTCGGCCACCAGCGGATGGCCCACGCCGTCCTCGGCACGCTCGGCGTCGAGGACGACGTACCCGCGACCGACCTCGAGGACACGCCGCGCCTCTCGCGCAAGCAGCAGCGCGCGCAAGACATGGCGTGGGCGCGCACGCACCTGGCCCCCTGGGTGAAGCGCCGGGTGCAGGGCACGTCGTCGGGCGACGGGCTCCGCCCGAAGTACGCGCGGCTGACCCGCCCCGGCCAGCGCGCCGCGCCCGCCGACGGGGAGAGCCTGCCCGCCTAGGATCGACACCGTGTCCGCCTACGTCGCTGTGGTCGGTCCGGGCGACCCGCGCGACCCGGCCGTGCTCGCGCCGGCCCGCGAGGCCGGGAGCCTGCTCGCCGCCCGCGGCTGGACGGTCGTCACCGGAGGGCTCGGCGGGGTGATGGCCGAGGCCGCCGCGGGCGTCGCCGAGTCAGGCGGTACCGCGGTAGCGCTGCTGCCCGGGACGGACCGCTCCACGGCGTCGCCCGGGCACACGGTGGTCATCCCCACCGGTCTCGGCGAGATGCGCAACGCCCTGCTGGTGCGCACTGCCGACGCGGTGCTCGCCGTCGGCGGCAGCTGGGGCACGCTGTCGGAGGTCGCGCTCGCCGTCCGCACGGGCGTGCCGGTCTTCGCCGTCGCCGGCTGGGACCTCAGTGGACTGTCGGAGGACAACCGCGCCGCAACGGTGACCGCCTGCGGGAGCGTCGAGGAGGCCGTGGACCGGATCGCCGAGGTCCTCGGGCGCGACGCTGAAGGGTGAAGTACTATTCCTGCCGTCGACCCGCGAGGGTCGGCATGCGGATGTAGCTCAGTTGGTAGAGCGCGACCTTCCCAAGGTCGATGTCGCGAGTTCGAGTCTCGTCATCCGCTCCACGCCCCGGTTCGTCCGCGGCTCCGAGCCGCCACACCGCGGGCCACCCCGGACGAGTCACCGGCACATCTCAGTCGTCGCTCGCGTCGGGCGCGACCGTCCCCGCCCAGGCGTCCAGCACGAAGCGCGCCTGCGAGCTGAGCTCCGGCTGCCGCGCCAGGACCCGGTTCGCGAGCTCCCTGTGGAACGGTGCGGGGCGGCGCTTCGTGGCCTCGGGCACGGGCACCCGGCCCGAGAAGGTCGGCCCGCGCAGCAGCAGCGTGTTGCCGTGCTTGCCGGCGCACCTTTGCCCACGCCAGCGCCGCGAGCACGGCCAGGGCCGGTCACGGCCGCATCACCGAAGATCCGGACCGCGACCAGTGCCAGGCTGATCACCCCGAAGTCCGCGGCGACGCAGAACCACACCACCGAACCGGCCTTCGACGGCTGCCACTCGGCGACCCCGCGGCCCAGACCGGACGCGGGCGGCACCGGCAGCGAGGCACCGAGATGCTCGACGCCGTACGCGCACCGGCCGGTTGAGGCCCCCAACCCGATTCGTCCGCGGAATCGAGCCGGCGCCCAGCCAACCGGCCTCGGACGAATGTCGAGGTCCTAGGCTCAGCCCCATGGGCCGCCTTCACGACCGCTATCGGGCGAGCGGCGCCGACCTGCCGTTCACCAGCCCGCTCGGCGCGCACGGCGTCGCGATGGAGGGCTACTTCTGGCGGTTCACCGACCCCACCACCGGCCGGGTCGTGATCGCGCTCAACGGCGTCAACCGAGCCCACGACGGGCACTGGTCGACGCTCGGGCTCGCCGGCCACCCGCACGGCTTCCTGCACACGGCCGCGCACCCGGAGGGCTCCGCGCACGGGGCCGGGCTCGGCGTCGACGCGGGCGGTGCTTTCCACGGCGAGGCGGGGCGACTCCAGGTGGACCTCGGCCCCCGGTCCCGGCTGGACGTGACGGTCACCGCGCCGGTGCCGTGGCCGCGCCGCAGTCTCGGCGGGTCGAGCGTCTTCCAGGCGGTGCCGGGGCTCAACCAGTACTGGCACCCGTGGCTGCTCGGCGGCCGCGCCACCGGCACGGCGACACTCGGCGACCAGGAGTGGACGCTCGACGGGGCGCAGGTCTACGCCGAGAAGAACTGGGGCAAGGGCGGCTTCCCCGAGGCCTGGTGGTGGGGCCAGGCGCAGGGGTTCGCCGACCCGGGAGTATGCGTCGCTTTCGCAGGCGGGATCGTGCACGTGGGGCCGGTCCGCACGACGGTCACCGCGCTCGTCGTCCTGCTGCCCGACGGGACCTTGGTCCGGCTCGGCGACCCGCTGGTCTCACCGGTGCGGGCCGAGGTCACCGACGAGCACTGGTCGGTGCGCGGCCGCAGCGCACGCTGGTCGGTCGACGTCGAGGGGCACTCCCCCCTGGCCGCCGCGCACGTGTTGCCGGTGCCGTTGCCGAAGGAGCGGCGCAACGTGCCCGGCGCCATCGAGCATCTCGCCGGGTCGATGAGGGTGTCGGTACGACGCCGTGGGCCGCGCCGTCTGGTCGGGGCAGTCGGACCTGGCCGCGCTCGAGCACGGCGGCGTCGACCGGGCCCGTGCCGAGGTGGTCCGCCGCGGTCACGGCCCGGACGCCACCGGTGCGCCACCGGCCGCCAACTAGCCTCGGGGCCATGACCGCGTTCACCGGGATCCCCGTCGCCGCCCTCGACTTCTACGACGACCTGGAGATGGACAACACCAAGTCGTGGTGGGCCGCCCACAAGGACACCTACGACACCGCGGTCAAGGCGCCCGTGACCGCGCTGGTCGCCGCGCTGGAGGACGAGTTCGGCCCGGCCAAGGTGTTCCGCCCCTACCGCGACGTGCGGTTCGCCAAGGACAAGACGCCGTACAAGACCCACCAAGGTGCGTTCGTCGCGAGCGGCCCGTCGACTGGCTGGTACGTCGAGGTGGCGGCGCCGGGCGTGCGGGTCGGCGTCGGCTTCTACGAGGCGAGCTCGCCCCGGCTCGCGGCGATCCGGGCGGGCATCGCGCACGACCTGCACGGGCCCGAGCTCGAGCGGATCGTCGCCGGCCTCACCGCCGACGGCTGGACGCTGGGCGGGGACACCTTGAAGACGACGCCGCGCGGGTACGACGCGGACCACCCGCGGATCGAGCTGCTGCGGCACCGGTCGATGACGCTGGGGAAGTCCTACGGGTTCGACCCGGTCATCCACACGCCTGAGCTGCTCGACCGGGTGCGCGACGACTGGCGGGCGGCGCGGCCGTTCGTCGACTGGGTGGCCGCCCACGCCGGCGAGTGACCCCCGCACGTCCGGGGGGACGGGTCAGCCGCCCGGGGTCAGGGTGGCCATCACCCGGTCGAACTCCCAGTGCGCGCGCACCGAGGTGATCAGGCCCTGGTCGTCGACCGTGTAGACGAACACACCCTCGGTCTCCGCGACGCTGCCGTCGGGAAGCATGCTGCTGATCGTTCCCACGTTGGCGCAGCAGTCGCCGTTGGCGAAGGAGTCGTAGATCGTGAAGTGAAACGACTTCACGCCGGCGATCGCGAGGTCCCAGTAGCGACCCAGGCTCACGGCCGTGGTGCCCGTGGCCGTCGGGATCCCACGGGGAGGGGCCGACCGGGTCCTCCACGACGGCGTCCGAGGCGAACAGGGCGAGCCAGTCCTCCTTCACGCCGGCCGCAACCGCCGCGGCGTACCACTGGGAGGCGAGCCGGGCCGGGTGGTCGTCGGCAGGAGCCACCCAGGTGAGGGAGTCACTGGTGATCACGGGAGATGACTGTAACGCGTTCCATTTTCGTCGTCGAGGCCGACCAGACCGTTGCTTCAGTGCGGCTGCAGGCGTCGTCGGTTCCGGTGCGCGACGTCACCGCCTCGGGCAGCTCGCCGTCGGCGAGTGCGCGGATGGATACCTGCCGTGCGGGATCTCCTGGAGGCGGCCGAGGTCCTCGGACGCCTCCACCGGGCACGGCACTGGCGGCGGGGAAGAGCGCCGGGACCCCCGCCGGAGGCCGGAGGCCGTTCGGCCCTACTCGCGCCGGCCGCTGCCCGGGGACGCTGGACAGGAACGCCCGCAAGGAGTCCCACGTGACGTCGACCTCTCACCTCCGAGCAACCGGCGGCCCGGTCCCGGACCGGCCTGCCGGCGCCGTCGACACCGGGCCCGCAGCCGTGGCCGGCATCACCAGAGTGCTGCCCGGACTAATGGTCCTGCTGGCGGTGGCGATGGCGACCGCCTCGGTGCTCGGCCCGCTGGTGCTCGGCGTGATGACCTACCGGACCTCGGCGACCACCCTCAACCAGCTCAGGGGCAGCGACGCGGCCGCCTTGGCGGTGGTCGTGCCCGTCGCTCTCGTCGCAGCGTGGCTGACGGCGCGACGACGAGCTGCCGGACCGCTGCTGGCGAGCGGAGTCGGCGTCTTCGCGCTCTACACCTATGCCCAGGTCGTCATCGGCCAGGAGTACCTGCGCGAGCCCGGCAACGTCGAACGGTTCTTTCCGCTGTTCCTCACGGCGTTCGTGCTCGCCGGTGCGGCGCTGGTGCTGTCCTGGCACGCCGTCTCGCCAACGCTTCCGTCGCTGAGCCGGCGGATGCGGCGCGGGACCGGCCTGCTCCTGTTGGCGGTCGCGGCCTTCCTCGTCCTCGGCCTGCACCTGCCCACCATGGTGACGGCCTGGACCGATCCCGCCTCCATGACCGAGTACGCGTCCAGCCCGACCCCGTTCTGGATGGTCAAGCTGATGGATCTGGGGATCGTGGTGCCCGCCGCGGTGGCGATCGGGACGGGCCTCCTCCGCGACCTGCCCTGGGCCATCCGCCTCACCTACCCGTTGCTGACCGGCTACACCCTCCTCAGCTGGTCGGTGACCGCGATGGCGGTGGTCATGCTCGTCGAGGGCGACCCCGACGCCTCACCAGGGCTGGCCACCGGGTTCTTCCTCTTCGCCGCGACACTCACCTCCCTGTCGGTGGCGCTGTGCCGCCCACTCGCCGGTCCGAGCTCGCCGACCTCCTGATGGCGCCGTCGCCGCTGACACCGGCCCCGGGCGACCTCCTCGCCGGGAGGGCCCATCCCGACCCGAGCCCCCCGGCTGTGACCTGCGTCATCCCTGACTTGTGTTGGCTACTGGCGAGTACGATAATGAAGTTACTGGCGAGTACGGCGTGCTCGAGCGCCCCCGCCCACGTGAAACCCTCCCCGGGCCCCTAGATCGAAGGTGGAGCTGTGAGCCACTACAAGAGCAACATCCGAGACATCGAGTTCAACCTCTTCGAGGTTCTCCGTCGCGACGAGGTGCTCGGCACCGGCCCCTTCGAGGAGGTCGACGTCGACACGGCGAAGTCGATCCTCGCCGAGGTCGACCGGCTCGCTCGTGAGGACCTGGCCGCGTCCTACGAGGACAGCGACCGCAACCCGCCCGTCTTCGACCCGAAGACCAGCACCGCACCGATCCCCGAGTCGTTCAAGAAGAGCTACCGCGCCTGGATGGACGCGGAGTACTGGCGTCTCGCGCTGCCGCCGGAGCTCGGTGGCCAGCCGGCCCCCTCCACCCTGAACTGGGCGCTCGGCGAGCTGGTGCTCGGCGCGAACGCGCCGATCTGGATGTACGCCTGCGGCCCCAGCTTCGCTGGGATCGTGCAGCGCAACGGCAACGAGCGCGACCAGAAGATCGCCTCCTACATGGTGGAGCGCGAGTGGGGCGCCACGATGGTCCTCACCGAGCCCGACGCCGGCTCCGACGTGGGAGCCGGCCGCTCCAAGGCCACGGCCAACGACGACGGCACCTGGAACATCGAGGGCGTCAAGCGCTTCATCACCTCGGGCGAGCACGACCTGAGCGAGAACATCATCCACCTCGTGCTCGCGCGCCCGGTCGGCGTCGAGGGGGTCGGCGGCCCGGGCACCAAGGGTCTGTCGCTGTTCATCGTGCCGAAGTACCACTTCGACCTCGAGACCGGCGAGCTGACCGGCGAGCGCAACGGCGCCTACGTCACCAACGTCGAGCACAAGATGGGCATCAAGGTGTCCAACACCTGCGAGGTCACCTTCGGCGACTCCTCGGTCGGCGGCGGCGAGCCGGCCCGCGGCTGGCTGCTCGGCGAGGTCCACAACGGCATCGCGCAGATGTTCCAGGTCATCGAGAACGCCCGGATGATGGTCGGCACCAAGGCGATCGCCACGCTGTCGACCGGCTACCTCAACGCGCTCGACTACGCCAAGGAGCGCGTCCAGGGCGCCGACCTGACCCAGGCCTCGGACAAGACCGCGCCGCGGGTCACGATCACCCACCACCCCGACGTACGACGCTCGCTGATGACGCAGAAGTCCTACGCCGAGGCCATGCGCGCACTGGTGCTCTACACCGCGTCGTGGCAGGACCGGGTGCAGATCGCCGAGTTCAACGGCGAGAAGGACGAGCTCGCCGAGCGCGTCAACGACCTGCTGCTGCCGATCGTGAAGGGCTACGGCTCGGAGCGCTCGTGGGTGCTGCTCGGCACCGAGTCGCTGCAGACCTACGGCGGCTCCGGGTTCTTGCAGGAGTACCCCATCGAGCAGTACGTCCGCGACGCCAAGATCGACACCCTCTACGAGGGCACCACCGCGATCCAGGGCCAGGACCTGTTCTTCCGCAAGATCGTCAAGGACCAGGCCAAGGCGCTCGGCTATGTCGCCGGCGAGGTGGAGTCGTTCATCAAGGCCGAGGCCGGGAACGGCCGGCTCAAGGTCGAGCGCGAGCTGCTCGCCACCGCGCTCGAGGACGGCCAGGCCATCGTCGGCACGCTGATCAACCAGCTGATGTCGGCCGACCCCAACGCCGAGGGCGGCGACCTGGCCAACATCTACAAGGTGGGCCTCAACACCTCCCGCCTGCTGATGGTGCTCGGCGACATCGTCTGCGGCTGGCTGCTGCTCCGCGGCGCCGAGGTGGCGCTGGCGAAGCTGAGCGGCGAGGTGAGCGCCAAGGACAAGGCGTTCTACGAGGGCAAGGTCGCCGCGGCGCAGTTCTTCGCGCGCAACCAGCTGCCGAAGATCACCGCCGAGCGCGCGATCGCCGAGGGCACCGACCTCTCGCTGATGGAGCTCGACGAGGCCGCGTTCTGAGGAACCCTCTGCTCGACCTCGAGGGCCGTCCCGCCGACCGGCGGGGCGGCCCTCGTCACGTCGGCGCGCCGTGCGCCGCTGATTGAAGCCCCGACGAAAGGGGTACCGCTCCCCAACGAGAGGGCACACGCGTGCCGTCGAGGGCGGACGATGTTCGCCGACACAATGAAGGAGAAACTCATGGGTATCGGCGTAGGAGTCGTACTGCTGCTGATCGGACTCATCCTCGTCACCGGAGTCGTGAACTTCGACATCGGGTTCGTCGACGACCAAGGCCTCGGCTGGATCTTCCTGATCGTCGGGGTGCTCGCGATCGTGCTCGCACTGGTGATGAACCAGCAGCGCACCCGGTCCACGCACGTGGAGGAGCGTCGCTACGACGACGGCCCGCCGCGCGCCTGACGCTCGATGCACACAGGCAAAGGCCGCCTCACCGGTTCGGTGGGGCGGCCTTCGTCATGTCCGGTGCGCTCAGCGGCGGCCGGTGGGCTTGCGATAGCCCTCGCGGCGCTGGGCGCGCGCGGCCCGGTCGGCGGTGCGCTGCTCGAACGACCGGCCGTCACCGCGACCCTGGGCGGGACGCTCGCCGTACGACGCTGCACGGTCGTCGCGACGGGCCGGCCGCTCGTCCCAAGTCCGGGCCGCGCGGTCGTCGCGACGGGCCGGCCGCTCGTCCCAGGTCCGGGCGGGGCGGTCGTCGCGACGGGCGGGACGCTCGCCGTACGCCGGTCGACGCTCACCTCCGCGGTAGCCGCTCCGTCCCGCGGGGGCGCGCCCGCCCGGTCCGCGACGGCCCGGTCCGCCGGAGGAGGACCCGCCCTTGCGGGGCGCCGGCGCCTTCTCGCCCGCCTCGGCGAGCACCAGGGCGTTCATCGGCCGCGGCGTGCTGCGGATGTCGTGGTGGCGCGTCTCGACGCCGGCCCGCGCCTGCATCCGGACGATCTCGTCGAGCTGGCGCGGCGTCGTGATCGTGACGACCATCCCCGACTCGCCGGCCCGGGCGGTGCGCCCGGAGCGGTGCAGGTAGGCCTTCGGGTCGTTGGGGGCGTCGAAGTGGACCACCACGTCGACGTTGTCCACGTGGATGCCGCGGGCGGCGACGTCGGTGGCGACGACGACCTTGGCCTTGCCGGTGGTGAACTTGTGCAGGTTTCGCTCGCGCACCCGCTGGGAGAGGTTGCCGTGCAGGTCCACGGCCTCGAGACCGCCGCTGGTGAGCGCCTCGGCCAGCTCGGTGGCGCCCTCGCGGGTGCGGGTGAACACGATCGTGCGGGGGTTGGCCTCGACGAGCGCGGTCGCGGCGGCCACCTTGTCGCGGAACCCGCCGACCACCATGACGTGGTGGGCCATCGTGGTGACCGCGCCCGCGTTGGGGTCCAGCTGGTGCAGCCGCGGGTCGCGCAGGTGCTTGCGGACGAGCCGGTCGACGTCGCCGTCCAGGGTCGCCGAGAGCAGCAGCCGCTGCCCGCCGAACGGGGTCGCCGAGAGCAGCGCGTCGACGGCCGGGAAGAACCCCAGGTCGCACAGGTGGTCGGCCTCGTCGAGGACGGTCATCTGCACGTCGTCGAGCCGGCAGTGCCCCTTGTCGATCAGGTCCTGCAGGCGGCCCGGGGTGGCCACGACGATGTCGGCGCCGGCGCGCAGCTGCTTGATCTGCCGGTCGTAGGGGGTGCCGCCGTAGACCGTGCTGAGCTTCAGGTGCGCGGCGAGGGCCAGCGGCTCCAGCGATCGGCGGACCTGGGTCGCCAGCTCGCGGGTCGGCACGACGATGAGCGCCCGCGGGTGCTTGGGTCGGCTCTTCCCGCCGGCCAGGCGGGCCAGCACCGGCAGGCCGAAGGCCAGCGTCTTGCCGGACCCGGTCTGGGCCCGCCCGAGCACGTCGGCGCCCGACATCGCGTCGGGGACCACGGCGGCCTGGACGGGGGTCGGGTGGGTGATTCCGGCCTTGGCGAGGGCGGCGACGACCTTCTCGGGGACGTCGAGCGCGGCGAACGACGGGCGGCCGTCGTGCTCGTCGTGGCCGGTCCGGGCGTCGACGACGGCGGCCTCGGCGGCCGGGGCTCGTGGGTGGGCGTGCGGGCAGCGTCGTACGACGACAAGTGATGCTCCATCGGTGCGATCGGGCGCGACCTGCCCCGGACCACGGCGTGGACGGGTGAGCCTGCAGGGCGCAGTGCGTTTCCTCGGGCACCCGATCAGCTGGTCTCGCGCGACAACGACCGCGCACCACACCGGGCGACAAAGAAGGCCGGGGGCGAACGAACACCCCGCGGCCTCGGCTACGTGCGAGTCTACCGGGAATCTCGCACTGTCCCGACCACGTCGGACGAGACCTTGCCCACGGCGTGGCTCAGCCGTCGCGGCCGGAGAGCGGCAGCACCAGCTCGCGCGTGCCGCCCTCGACGACCCGGACCGGCACGCCCCAGTCCTGCTGGTGCATGTGGCAGGCCGCTCCCTCGCCGCCGCCCTCGTCGCAGGATGCTGCGCGCGCGGCCACGTGCAGCACACCGTCGCCGACCGTCGCGTCGAGCACGACGGTCCGGGCCAGGTCCGTGCCGCGCCCGGCGCCGTCGCGGACCAGCGCCGGCGGGGTGGCCTCGACCACGAGCTGCGAGGGCGGGCCGAACCGGTCGTCGACCTTCTGTCCGGGAGGCGGCTCGAAGGTGACCACCAGCCGGAGCTCTCCGGGGGCGACCTCGGCGACCGGCCGCTGCGTCGTGTGCGCGTCACCGGCGGCGGTCGCGCTGGCCCCCAGCGGCACGCGGACCAGCCGGTGCGCGGCCGACTCCACGACGACGAGGTGGTCGCCGTCGAGCACCGCGCCGCTGGGCTCGGCGAGCCCGGTGGCCATCGTGGACACCTCGCCGGTGAGCGGGTCGTAGCGACGCATCGCACCGTTGTAGGTGTCCGCGACCGCGACCGATCCGTCCGGCAGCGCGGTCACGCCGAGCGGGTGCTGCAGCAGCGCGTCGGCGGCGTCGCCGTCGGTGAAGCCGAAGTCGAACAAGCCGGACCCGACCACCGTGACGACCCGGCCGTCCTCGACGTAGCGCAGCGAGGACGTCTCGCTGTCGGCCAGCCAGAGCCGGTCCCCCGCCGCGGCGAGGCCGGACGTCTGCGCGAACCACGCTTCCGTGAGAGGAGCGTCGACGCAGCCCCTCGTTGGTGGTGCCGGCCGCGACCTCGACGGCACCGGTCCGCGCGTCGAAGGTCCACAGCTGGTGGATCCCGGCCATCGCGATCCAGACCCGGTCGCCCCACCAGGCGACGTCCCACGGGCTCGACAGCCGCGCGGTCGTGGACGCGTCCCCGGTGGGCTCGTCGCCGGTGGTTGAGGAGCCGAGGGACGAGGCGTCTCGAAACCACTGCTGCCCGTCGCCGGCCAGCGTCCGCACCTCGCCGGTGCCGAGCGTGATGCCGCGAAGCGCGTGGTTCACGGTGTCGGCGACGACGACGTCGTAGCCCGCCTCGGCCGCCACGTCGTCGGGCAACAGGCACAGGCCGTTGGGTTCGTGGAACCGCGCGCGCTCCGCAGGCCCGTCGGCCATCCCGGCCTGTCCGGTGCCGATGCGTCGTACGACGCTCTCCCCGTCCTCGGCGAGCGCGACGACCTGGTGGTGCCCGGCATCGGCGACCAGGAACCCGCCGCCCGGCACGCGGACCGCCTTGGCCGGGAACCGCAGGTCCCCCTCGGCGGCCGGCGGGGCCACGTAGGGCGAGTCACCCGGTTGCAGCGTCCCCTTGGCACGGTGCTTCTCGCGCAGCTCGGCGAGCAGGGCGCCGATCGCGTGGGCGTGGCCCTCGCCGGCGTACTGCGCCACGACGTACCCCTCGGGGTCGACCAGCACCAGGGTCGGCCAGGCCCGGGCGGTGTACGCCTGCCAGGTGACCAGGTCCGGGTCGTCGAGGACCGGGTGGCGTACGTCGTGGCGCGCCACCGCCGCGGCGAGCGCCTCCGGGTCGGCCTCGTGCACGAACTTCGGCGAGTGCACCCCGACGACGACCAGCTCGCCGGCGTACCGCTCCTCGATCTCGCGCAGCTCGTCGAGCACGTGCAGGCAGTTGACGCAGCAGAAGGTCCAGAAGTCGAGGAGCGTGAACCGGCCGCGGAGACCGGCGAGCGTCAGCGGCCCGCTCGTGTTCAGCCAGCCGCGGCCACGCAGCTCGGGAGCGCGGACACGAGGGCGGACGGTCATGGGGACAAGTCTGCCGGGCGCGTGTGCGCCGCCCCGTGCTCGGTCAGCTCGCGGTGGACCAGCCAGCCGTGCCCGGGATCGCGCCGCCAGCTCTCGACGACCAGGGCGGAGCTGACCAGCTCGCCGTCTCGGAGGATCCGCTTCTCGTACGTCGTCACGGCCTCGTCCTCGCCCCGACGGCTGGTGCTCCGGGCCGCGATCCGGAGCCCGCATCCCGCGAGCCGCTCGACCGAACGGCGCATCCCGTCGACGGCGTCGGCCCGGTCGTAGCCGGACGACTCGACGGCGCTGGGGCAGAACCAGCCGTGGTAGCCGGGCGCCATGAACCGCTCGACGCCGCTCGTGTCGCCTGTCGCCAGCGCCTGCTCCCACTGCCGTAGGTAGTCCGCGTGCGCGTCTGCGAAGCTCATGACCGGGACCGTAGCGAAGCCGGGCGCCCACCCGCAGGTCGCGTCGCCCGGTTCGCATAGGCAGGCCGGGAACGCATACCCGCCCGGCCACCGGGTACGCGGACCCCGAAGGGAAGTGGGTTGCGATGTTCTTCATCCTGATCGTCATCGCCCTCGGGGTCGTGGCGCTCGCCGTGTGGCTGACGGGACCGCCCGTGATCGGCAAGACGCTCAAGGACGGCGAGCAGCGCCTGGAGCGGATGCGAGGCTCCGAGTCCGCGCTGCACTACCGGGTGCCCCGCGGGCAGGACCCCGCCGTGCTCACCTCGGCGCTCACCGAGGCCGGCTACGAAGCCGTCGGCGACCTCGTGGAGGGGCAGAACGAGGTCATGATCGAAGCCGGCCGGGGCGGGGCGCCGCACCCCGACAAGGTCCGCGCCGTGATCGCACGGGCCAACGCCTCGACCCTCGAGGGCGGCGGGGTGCAGGAGCGCCCGGTGGTCTTCGAGGAGGAGCGCTGAGCCCGGACACGTAGAAGGACCCGGATCCTGGGGATCCGGGTCCTTCGTGGCGCGGTGCGGTGTCAGGCTGTGGCGGGCTTGACACCGGTACCGAGCCGGACCTCCTGCTCCACCGGCACGCGGCGCAGGTGCGCGATGCCGAGGATGCTCAGGATGAGCATCAACGCGGCGCCGGCGAAGGCTGCGATCGCACCGTAGAGAGCGATCTGGCCCATCTTCCAGAACGCGTAGGCGTTGAGCAGGAGGCCACGCAGGGTCTCGCCGCGGAAGGCGGTCTGCACGGCGGCGGCAGCCTGCGCGTCATCGGGGTTGGCGCGCGAGATCGAGCTCAGCTCGGAGTAGGTCTTGCCACCGGCCATCTCCTGCAGGTGAACCGCGATGTAGTGGTCGGCGAAGACCTGGGCCTGCTCACCGTTGGTGACCTGCTGGCCGAGGTAGGGAGCGATGAACTCCTTGACCGCCGGGTCGTTGGCGCTGTCGCTGCCGGCCTCGGGGAAGTAGATCTTCTGGGCCGTCAGCTGCGTGGAGACCTGGTCGTCCACGAAGTTGTTCGCCCACATGAGCAGGCCGCCCGCGGCGACGAGGACTGTCGCCACGATGAGGCCGCCGACGGTGAGTAGCGCGTCGAAAGTCCTGCGTCGCATGATGATGCTCCTTGCTTCCGAGGCCCTCGTGAGGCCCCCTGTGGTGGTCTTGTTGTTGCCAGGTCAACCATCTCTTCATGCAGCGGCTCGTACAGGGGCCGAAGGTCCTGACCGCGCGGGCCGTCGGCCACGAGTACGACGGGACCTCCGCGGAGCCGTCCGGCGACCGCTCGGCACGTGTTCGGACGCGCTGACCGCTCGTCGCCGATTCGGGCCGTCCCGGCGAGACGGGGGTGGCGCATCGCGGCCCGAGGCGGTGGAATCGGGAGCGACGACGACCTGCAGAGGAGCTTTCGTGTTCTACCCGCTGACCGTCCGTGACTTCCTCGACCGCGCCGAGACCGTCTACCCCGATCGGGTGGCGGTCGTCGACGAGCCCGACCAGCCCGCACCGAGTCTGGGCAGCATCACCTACCGCGAGCTCGCCACACTGGCGCGGGCCCAGGCGGCGCAGCTCGACCACCTCGGCGTGCCGGCCGGCGGACGGGTCGCGGTGATCTCGCAGAACTCCGCGCGGCTGCTCACGTCGTTCTTCGGGGTCAGCGGCTGGGGCCGGATCCTGGTGCCGGTGAACTTCCGGCTCAGCCTCGCCGAGATCGAGTACATCGTCGGACACTCGGGAGCGCAGGTCGTCTACGCCGACCCCGAGCTCAAGGACAAGCTCGAGGCGCTGGACGTGCCGCACAAGTTCGTGCTGGGGGAGGACGACCAGCTGTTCCTGCGCGACAGGGAGCCGCGGGCGTGGGCCGAGCCCGACGAGGGTGCGACCGCGACGATCAACTACACCTCCGGCACGACCGCCCGCCCCAAGGGTGTCCAGCTGACCCACCGCAACCTGTGGCTCAACGCGACCGTGTTCGCCCTGCACGCGGGGGTCAGCGACCGCGACGTCTACCTGCACACGCTGCCGATGTTCCACGCGAACGGGTGGGGGATGCCTTTCGGCGTGACCGGCCTCGGCGGCCGGCACGTCGTGCTCCGCAAGGTCGACGGTGCCGAGATCCTGCGCCGGATCGAGCAGCACGGCGTCACCCTCATGTGCGCGGCACCGGCCGTGGTCAGCGCCGCGCTCGACGCCGCCGCGGACTGGGAGGGCGAGATCCCCGGACGGGACCAGGTCCGGATCGTCGTCGCCGGGGCCCCGCCGCCGACCCGGACCATCGAGCGGGTGATGGAGGAGCTCGGCTGGGAGTTCAACCAGATCTACGGCCTGACCGAGACCTCGCCGATCGTCACGGTGAACCGGATGCGTGCGGAGTGGGACGGCCTGTCCACGCACGAGAAGGCCAAGAGGCTGGGCCGCGCCGGCGCCCCCGCGCTCGGCGTACGCGTCGAGATCGACTCCCGGGGCGAGGTGCTCACCGCCTCCAACCACAACCTCGACGGCTACTGGGAGCAGCCCGAGGAGACCGCGCGGGTGCAGGAGGGCGACATCTTCCACACCGGCGACGGCGGGTACCTCGACGACGAGGGCTACCTGACGATCTCGGACCGCAAGAAGGACGTGATCATCTCCGGCGGCGAGAACGTCTCCTCGATCGAGGTCGAGGACGCCCTGATGTCGCACCCGCAGGTCCGCGAGGTCGCCGTGATCGGTATCCCCGACGGGAAGTGGGGCGAGATGGTGACCGCCCTGGTGGTCAGCGACGGCGGCGTCGACGGACCGGAGCTGATCGCGCACTGCCGGACCGTGCTGGCCGGCTACAAGTGCCCCAAGCGGATCGACTTCGTCGACACCCTGCCGCGCACCGCCACCGGCAAGCTGCAGAAGTTCAAGCTGCGCGAGCCGTTCTGGAAGGACCAGGAGCGCCAGGTCCACTAGGCCCTCCGGAGCTCTCGACCCCCGACCGACGCGTCGTAGCGACGTGCACTCGCCCGGAGAGCGGACCCGGTCGAGCCTCTCGTCGCGTCTCGGGCGCCGCGAGTGCTCGTCCTTGTGCCCGGCAGGGGTGGTGGCAGGCGCGGGCCGCTCACTAGAGTTCCGAGGATGACTTCGCCGACCAGCGACACCTCCACCAGCACCTCGGACGCGGACCGGCTCGCGTCGTACGTCGACGCCTGGGCCGCGACCGTCGACGACACCGTCGCCCTGCTCCGCTCGCTCGACGCCGCGGACTGGGACCGGCCCACCGACCTGGCCGGTTGGGACGTCCGCGCGGTCGCGGCCCACCTGGCGCACCTCGAGTCCGAGCTCGCCGGCAGGGAACAGACGCCGGTCGAGGTCCCCGAGCTCGAGCACATCACCTCGCCGATGGGCTACTACACCGAGATGGGCCCGATCGCCCGGCGTGGGTGGCCGTCCGCGCAGATCGTCGACGAGCTCGAGTCGGCCGCTGCGCTCCGGCTCGCCGAGCTGCGTCAGGCGCCGCCGACGGACGGGACCGCAGCCCCCGTCCGCACCCCGGGCGGCATCGGCTGGGACTGGAACACCCTGCTCTCCAACCGGGTCGTCGACGTGTGGATGCACCAGCAGGACATCCGTCGTGCGGTCGGCACCCCCGGCGGCATGGACTCACCCGGAGGCGAGCACACCGTCTCGGTGTTCGCCCGCGCCTTCGGCTACACGGTAGGCAAGCGGGTGAAGCCCGCTCCCGGCACCCGCGTGGTCCTCGACGTCAGCGGCCTGCGCCCGGTGCACCTCGCGGTCGAGGTCGACGACAGCGGCCGCGCGGTGGCGTCGTCGACGACCGCGGAAGAGGCCGACGTCGCACTCACCCTGGACCTGGAGACCTACGTGATCCTTGCCGGAGGCCGCCGCGCCCCCGAGGACGTCGCGGTGAAGGTCAGCGGTGACGAGGAGCTCGGCCGGCGGATCCTCGCCGCGATGGCCGTCACGCCGTGAGCACTTCGCGCGAAGGCGGGAGCTCGACCACCTCACGCGAGTGAGGCGCTCGGAGGCTCCTCCCGCCCGGTCGTCGCAATGAAGTCGCGGACCAGGTCGGCGAACCGATCCGGGTCGTCCAGGTGCGGGAAGTGACCGGCCCCCTCGAACAGCTCGACGCGACACCCGGGTATCGACTCCTGCGCCCGGAGGGCGTGCCACACCGGGATCATCCGGTCCCGGGAACCCCAGACGATCAGCGTGGGGAGTGGCAGCACGTCGGGCAGGTAGTCGTGCGCGCTCACGCTCTGGCCACCCGGGTCGATGACGGCACGCGTCGTGGACAGGAACGCGCGCCGACCCTCCGCGTCGGCGAGCGAGGTGAATCCCTGCCAGACCGCGGTGAGGTCGGATCCGGGCTTCCACCCCACCTTGGACATCGCCCGGCCGACCGCCTCCGCGCGCCGCTGCACCCACCGGGAGGCGATCACCGGCAGGACCCACTCGGCGCCGGGCAGGGTCGCCGAGCGAAGGACCAGGTTGACCTCCCTGCCGAGCCCGCCGCTCGCGACGAGGACCAGTCGCTCGACGCGCTCCGGGAACAGGTAGTAGAACTGCATCGCGATCCCGCCGCCCAGCGAGTGCCCGACGAGGGTGACCCGGTCGATGCCCAGCCGGTCCAACAGGTCGCGCATCGTCGCGGCATGGGCGCCCAGCGAGTAGTCGCCGGTCGGCTTGGCCGAATCACCGTGCCCGAAGAGATCCGGCACGATCACCCGGTGGGTGTCGTCCATGCGGTCGATGAGGTGGGCCCAGTTGCGGTGCGACCCGAGGATTCCGTGGATGAACAGCACGACGGACCCGCTGCCGCTGTCCAGGTAGGAAAGCTCATGGCCGTGCAGGGTCGCCGTTCGGCGGGCCATCCGCTGCATCACGTCACCTCACCAGTCTCCCCCGGCCCCGACCTCAACGTACCTGAGGCGGGTCACCGCCTACGCACCTGCAGTCGGGATCGGCGCTGAGGAGCCACGTGGATCCGCTGACTACCTCCTGCGCCGCGGAGTCGACGAGCCTTACTGGGTGTGTCCCTATTCGGGCCACACTGGCTTCCCTTGACCACCGCCCCCAACGGGGCGGTGGTTCTTGGTTGCCATCCGAGCGCCACCACAGGGGTGGTCTTGTCTCGGTTCCGACCCAGGGCCCCTTCGTGAAGCAGGGTGGCGATCGGCTCTACAGCCCGGTCCATCCAGGCACGGACACGCTGTGCGCGTGTCAGGCAGCCGCGGGTAGCGGCGGTGAAGCAGTCGTGTCCGGCGGGACGGGTGGGGTGTAGCGGGCCAGGTTGATGGCCGCGTTGAGGTCCCGGTCGATGACCAGCCCGCATGACCCGCATTCGTAGACCCGGTCGGCGAGGGTGAGGTCGGTCTTCACGACTCCGCACCCCGAGCAGGTCTTCGATGAGGGGAACCAGCGGTCCGCGATGACGAGCTCGGTGCCGTACCACGATGTCTTGTACTCGAGCTGGCGGCGCAGCTCGCCGAACCCGGCGTCGGAGATGTGTCTCGCGAGCTTGCCGTTGCGGAGCATGCCGGCGACGTTGAGGTCCTCGATCACCACGACCGCCGAGCCCTTCGCGAGCTCGGAGCTGATCGAGTGCAGCAGCGCCTTCCTCACCGCCGCGACCCGACCGTGCATCCTGCCCAGGCGTCGTGCCGCCTTGCGCCGGCCATTCGAGTCCCGCTTGGTTCTCGCGTATCTCTGGTTGGCCAGCTTCAGGCGTGTCTGGGCTGCTTGTAGTGCTTTCACCCCCTCCCACACGCGCAGCTGGTTGCCGTCGCTGTCGGCGGCGACGGCGAGGGTCTTCACCCCCAGGTCGACCCCGACCCGGGACTGGGTGCGGCCGGCAGCGGCCGGGTTGCGGCGCTGGTGGTGCAGCTGCGCGGCGACCCCGGTGATGGTCACTACCCAGCGGCCGCGCTCGTAGGTGAACGACGCGGCGTAGGCGTGGAACCGGCCCGACTCGTAGAGCCGGCGCAGCTGCCGGGTGTTCTCCCGGACGCGCAGCTCCCCGAGCTTGGGGAACCGGAGGGCCTGGGGCGCGGTGGGCCGCACCGGCGGGATGGCCCCTTCCTTGTACTTGGCGCGCAGCCGGAACGTCGGGGTGGTGCGGTGCCGAGACTTGTACAGCGGGAACCCCGCCGCCTTCCCGGCCCGGCTGCCCCTGCGGGAGTCCGCCCAGTTCTTCAACGCCTGCGCGGCGTTCACGGACGCGGTCTCGAACACGTCCGCGGACACCTCACCCCGCCAGGCCAGGCCGCGGGTGCCGTCGTCGTTGGTAGGGGCGTCGGCCGCCCTGCCGTCCTTCCAGGCGTTCATGTGGTTGATCAGCGACACCTTCGACCACGACAGCGACGGCGTCAGGTCCGCCTCCGCGACCCCATAGGAACGTTCGGCGGCCCGCTGGTCGAGGTTGGCCTTCACCCGGCCGAGGTGGTGGTTGAACGCCAACCGGGACGCCCCGGCGTGCGCGAGGAGCCGCTGGTGCTGTTCGGCGTTCACGTCGAGGGTGAACTTGAACGTCGTGGCCCGAGTCAAGGGCACGCCGGTGTGCGACACGAGAGTGTCAGCAGATCCGGCGGCAACGGGCACGAAGCCGATGGTGCCGCCCGGCACCGACAATGCCACTCGCTACGGACTTGCGGTGCGTTGGTGCGGGGGGAGCCGGTACCAGTCGTAGGTCTCCATGAAGGCGGCAGTCATCTGTTCGTCCGTGGGGCCTTGACCTGAAAACCCAATCCCGATCTGCACGTCGGGCTCGTAGTCGGCCTGAACGCCCAGCCGTTCGAGGCATTGAACGATGTGGGCGTCGAGCTCATGCGCGAAGAACCAGTCGAGATCCGTCCGTGCACCCGGCGGAGACGAGTCGACGCATCCGCTGTCAATGATGTCTTGGATGCGGTTGATGTCTCCCCAGATCCGGTACCTTCCGTCATCGCCGCGAAACATCGTCACGTCGAATGACTCCAGGCGCGAGTTCACCTCTGCGAGTTCCTCGTCGCTCATGCACTCGGTCCTCTCTTTGGCATCCAGGTAGGGGTGCAGGGTAGCCAGGTGTCCGGGCATGCCGCGATTACTGCGGTCCGCACGAGCCCTGTCAGGCCGCGAAGTCGACTGGGAGCCGACGTGCTCGCTCTCGGGACAGGTGGCGAAGAGTCGTGGCGATGCACGCGACCTGCAACCAGCCCGTTGCCGACGTGGTCGTGTTCTCGAACGACTTCGCCAACCGGCGGGAGCGTCCCAGGCGGCCGTGGGCGACCTCGACGCGCCAGGCGTGCCGGATGGAGCGGAAGACCGGCTGCTTGTCGTCCCACCCGACCCGACCGACCTCGATGTCGTGTGCCCGGCCGAGTTCCCGCGCGGCGGCGGCGAGACTCCGCGGTCGACCAAGACGAGCTCGAGGCGGTTGGTGACGCCCTGCTGGGTCAGGTGGTCCAGCATCAGGTCGCTGGCGCGGTTCTCGTGGGTGGAGGCGGGCACGACCAGCGCGGCCACCGGAAGGCCGGTGACGTCGACGGCCACGACACGCTTGGCGCCCTTGGTGCGGCCGTAAGGGCCTCCTCGGTCGTGGAACGTGAACCCGCCGTTCGAGGCGCCGCGCGCCAGATGGGTGTCGATGACGACCATCGACGGCGTCTCCTCCGCCCTTCCGTCCTGTCGGCGCGCGGCTGCGTGCAGCACTGTCAGGGCCTGCGCCCAGGTGCCGTTGCGTGACCAGCGGCGGAACTGCGACCAGACACGGGTCCAGGGACCGAACGACTCCGGGAGGTAGCGCCACTGGCAGCCGGTCTGGGCGATGTACAGCATCGCGTCCACGACGGTCCGCAGGTCCTCGGCATGTCTGCGGCCGCGCTTGCCCGGCGCGTTGAACACGGGCTCCAGCAGGTTCCACTGCTCATCGGTCAGATCGCTTGGGTACGACATGCGTCGCACGGTGCCCACGGAAACCGTCCATGCAATAGGGACACGCCCAGTTAGGGTGGCCGGGTGAGTGAGGACACGAGGGATCACCAGGACAGGGCGACCACGACAGAGCGGGCCGAGAGTGCACACCACGAAGCCGGCCGAGCCGGTCGACGACGTCGTTGCCACCAAGCACCACCTGAAGCTCGGCCGGCGGGCCCTCGACTACACCGCGACCACGGGTCGCGTCGTGCTGCGCGACGAGGTCTACGAGGACGGCAGGTTCACCGGCTTCAAGGCCCGGGCCGAGATGTCGCTGACCTCCTACGTCGTCGACGGCCCCGACGGCGGCCCGGACCCGAGGCGACCGGTGACGTTCGCGTTCAACGGTGGTCCGGGCTCCTCCAGCGTGTGGCTGCACATGGGGCTGCTCGGCCCCCGCCGCGTGGTGATGGGCGACGCGGGCGACCTCCGCCCCCCGCCGTACGCCCTCACCGACAACGCGGAGACCCTGCTCGCGGTCAGCGACCTGGTGTTCATCGACCCGGTCTCCACGGGCTACTCACGCGTCCGCGAGGGCGAGAAGCCCGATCCGTTCCACAGCTACCAGGGCGACATCGAGTCGGTCGCCGAGCTGATCCGGATCTGGACGTCGCGGCACAAGCGGTGGATGTCCCCGAAGCTGCTCGCCGGGGAGTCCTACGGCACGCTGCGCGCCGCCGCGCTGGCCGAGCACCTGCAGAGCCGGCACAGCATGTTCGTCAACGGGCTGATGCTGATCTCGAGCGTGCTCGACCTCGGCTCGATCGACTTCGACAAGCAGCGCAACGACCGCGCGCACGCGCTGTACCTGCCGACCTACGCCGCCATCGCGCACTACCACGGCAAGGTGAAGGGCTCGCTGAAGAAGGTGCTGGCCGACGCCGAGGACTACGCCTCGCGGGACTACCCGTGGGTGCTCTCCCGCGGCGACCGGCTCACCGCCAAGGAGCGCGCACACGCCGTACGACGCCTCGCCTCCCTCACCGGGCTGTCCGAGGACTACCTCGACCGCGCCGACCTGCGCATCGAGCACTGGAGGTTCTTCGGTGAGCTGCGCCGTGACGAGCGGCTGACCGTCGGCCGGCTCGACGGGCGCTTCACCGGCCCGGCCGCCAGCGCGATCGCCGAGCACATGGACGCCGACCCGTCGCACGACGCGATCATGGGTCCCTACGCAGCGGCGTTCAACCACTACGTGCGCGACGAGCTCGGCTACGAGAACGACCTGCCCTACGAGCAGATCTCGCGCCGGGTGCACCCGTGGTCCTACAAGGACTTCGAGGGCCGGCCCGTCGACGTCTCGCCGAAGCTGGAGCGGGCGATGCGGCAGAACCCGCACCTGCGCGTGCACGTCGCCTACGGCTACTACGACGGCGCCACCCCGCACTTCGCGGCAGAGGACGTGCTCGCGCACCTGCAGATCCCCGAGACGCTGCGGGCGAACATCGAGCACGCCTACTACCCGGCGGGGCACATGATGTACGTCCACGAGCCGACCCGCCGCCAGCAGAGCAAGGACCTGGCGGAGTTCGTGGCCCGCGCCTGCGGCTGATGCGGGCGCTCGCGGCGTTCGTGCTGCTGCTCGTCGGCGCGCTGATGGTGCCGGTCGCGACCGCCGGGTGGTGGCTGCGCGACACGGTCGTGCCTCGGTCCGCGTTCGTCGACACCGTCGCCCCGCTCGCATCGGACGAGAGGATCCAGGACGCGGTGGCCGACGCGCTCGTCAGGCAGACCCTCGACTCGATCGAGGGAGTCCCTCCCGACGTCGCCGACCAGGTGCGGCCCCTCGTGCGTCGGGCGGTGAAGGTGGTGGTGGCCGGCCCGTCGTTCGAGGAGGCCTGGCGCGACGCCAACGGTGCGGCCCACGAGCAGATCGTCGGCGCACTGGCGGGCGGCTCCGAGTCGGTGCGCGCCGACCACGGCAGCACGGTCGAGCTGCGACTCGGCCCGTTGGCCGCGGCGGTGCGCCGCGAGATCGACACGTCGGGGTTGCCGTTGGGCGTCGCGATCCCGCGCACGGACGCGACGTACCCCGTCGGCAGCACCGCCGTCCTGGCCCGGACCAGGACGGCGTACACCCTGCTGCACGACTACGGTCGCGCGCTGCCGGTCCTCGCCGGGGCGCTGTTCCTGCTCGGACTCGGGCTCGCGCGCAACCGCGCACCGGCTCTGGCGCTGGCGTCCTTGGGCGCGTTGCTCGGCCTGGGGCTGCTCTGGCTGCTCATCGGGCTCGGGCGGTCGCGCTACCTCGACAGCCTCCCTGCCGTGGTCCCGGAGCCTGCCGGCCGGGCGTACTTCGACACCGTCACGGCCGGGCTGGAGCAGTCGATGCTGACCGTAGCCGTCGGGGCCGCCGTCGCCTGTGCGGCGGGGATCCTCGGCACCCTGGTCGCCCGGCGCCGCTGACCCGATTTCAGACGTGGCGGCGGGACTGGACGATGCGGAACCGGCTCGCGACGTAGGCGGTGTCGGTGTAGGAGGCGTTCGCCGCCGGGTTGGCACCGGTGCCGTGGAAGTCGCTGAACGCCGCCGACTGGTTCACGAACACGCCGCCGGTGAGGTTCTCCGACAGCGCCACGCCGGCGTCGAGGGCCGCGTCGCGCATCGACGCGAGCACCCCGGGCGAGGACGAGTACACCGACGCCGTCATCGCGCCGTGCTCGCGCACGGTCCGGCGGAACAGGTCGACCGACTCCGCCGTGCCCGACGTCTCGATCAGGTAGGCCACCGGGCCGAAGCACTCCTGCTCGTAGACCTCGCCGTCTCCGGCGGACAGCCCGACCAGCGTCGGCGTGCGGACGATCGGCGCCGTCGTACGCCGGGTGCCGGACGGTCCGCGACGCGACAAGCACGCGCCCCTTCGAGCCCGACTCGTCGAGCCGTGACAGCACGCCCTCGTTGACCACGCCGCCGAGCAGCTCGACCGCACGCGCGTCGTCCCCGAGCAGCTTGTCGAACGCGGCGCCGATCCCGGCGGCGACCTCCTCGACGGACTTGTGCCCCTCGTCGGACTCGATGCCGTCGGCGGGCAGGTACACGTTCTGCGGCGCGGTGCACATCTGGCCGGTGTAGAGCGAGAACGAGAAGGCCAGGTTCATGCACAGGCCCTTGAACGAGTCGGTGGAGTCGACCACGACCGTGTTGACGCCGGCCTTCTCGGTGAACACCGTGGCCTGGCGGGCGTTCTCCTCCAGCCAGTCGCCGAACGCGTTGCCGCCGGTGAAGTCGATCAACTTCACCTCGGGCCGCACCGCCAGCACGGCGGCGAGCCCGTCGGCCGGGTCCTCGGCGGCCAGCGTGACCAGGGCCGGGTCGTAGCCCGCCTCGGCGAGCACCTGCTGGCAGACCTGCACGGTCATCGCCAGCGGCAGCACCGCGCCGGGGTGCGGCTTGACCACGACGGGGTTGCCGCAGGCCAGCGACGCGAACAGGCCCGGCCAGGAGTTCCAGGTCGGGAAGGTGTTGCAGCCGATCACCAGCGCGACGCCGCGCGGCACGGCGGTGAAGGTCTTTTCCATCCGCAGCGGCTCGCCCTTCGCGGGCTTCTCCCAGATGGCCGTGGCGGGGGTGCGGGTCATCTCCTCGTAGGCGTAGGCGAGCGCCTCGAGCGCGCGGTCGAGCGCGTGCGCGCCACCGGCCTGGAACGCCATCACGAACGCCTGCCCGGACGTGTGCTGGACCGCGTTGGCGAGCTCGAAGACCCGGGCGTGCAGCCGGTGCAGCACCTCGAGACAGACGCCGAGCCGCGCGTCCGGGCCGGCGTCGCGGAACGCCTTCATCCCCGCGGCCGAGGCGGCGAGCAGAGCGTCCACGCCCTGCGGCGAGACGCGCGGGTAGGACACGTCGAGCGCGAAGCCGTACGGCGACTTCTCCGTAGCGACCGTCCCCGAGGCCCCCGGGGTGTCCACCGGGAACGTCGTGCCGGCGTGCGCCTCGAACGCCGCCTTGCCCTCGTCCGCCGCGTTCTCGCCGTAGACGCGCGGGGACGGCGACTCGTTGAACGCCGAGTAGTACTCCCGGGTGTGCGTGGCCTCGATGGCCTCGCGCAAGGTCTTCTCGTGGCTGGCGAACATCTCGGTGGCGTTGCTCATCGGTTCCTCGCTGGCGCTGTGGTCGGCTGGTCGACTGGCCGGGCTTGTGACAGCCCTCGGACAGATGTGTCGCCAGTCTGTCACACGCCGTAGGGTGGCGCCGTGCCGCTGCTCCGACCCCTCGCCGACCACGACGTCGCCGACGTGCTCGCCCTCAACGAGCGCAACGTCGAAGCCCTCGCCCCCATGGACGAGGACCGGCTGCGGCTGCTCGAGAAGTGGTCGGACCGGTTCGACGTCCTCGAGCACGACGGCGCGCTCGCCGGCTTCGTGGTCACGTTCGCGCCGGGCTCGCCGTACGACTCGGAGAACTACCGCTGGTTCGCCGAGCGGCACACCCGGGGCTTCTACTACCTGGACCGGATCGCGCTCCACGAGCGTCTGCGACGGCAGGGCCTCGGCACGTTCGTGTACGACGAGCTCGAGCGCGTCGCCGCCCGGCACGGCCGGCTCGCCCTCGAGGTCAACCTGGTCCCTCGCAACGACGCCTCGCTCGCCTTCCACGCCGCCCGCGGCTACGTCGAGGTCGGCACGCTCGGCGACCGGGCACACCTCGTCGCCCTGATGGAGAAGGAGCTCCGGTGAGTCCGCCGACCCCGCTGACCCCGCACGAGCGCGCCCGCCGTGCCGCCGACGCGATGTGGGCCGGCGACCGGGCCAGCCAGTCCCTCGGCATGCGCATCGTCGACGTCTCCCCCGGCCGCGCGGTCCTGGAGATGGCCGTCCGCGAGGACATGGTCAACGGGCACGCGATCGGGCACGGCGGCCTGACCTTCTCGCTCGCCGACTCGGCGTTCGCGTTCGCGTGCAACTCCTACAACCGCAGCACGGTCGCGCAGCAGTGCGAGATCCGGTTCACCGCGCCGACCCGGCTCGGTGAGGTCCTGACCGCGGAGGCGGTCGAGCGATCCCGCGAGGGACGCGACGGGGTCTACGACGTGACGGTGCGCAACGGGGACGCGGTCGTCGCGGTCTTCGTGGGGCGCAGCAAGGAGATCCGCGGCACGTTGTTCGAGGAGGAGGAGTGATGGTCTCGACAGGCTCGACCAATCGGGAGGGCTCGACCGGCCGAGAGTTCCAGATGCCGGAGGTGCCGCCGGAGCAGCTCCGCGAGGCGCAGCTGGCGAACCTGCGCGCGACGCTGGAGAACGTCTACGCGAACGTCCCGCACTACCGGCACGCCTTCGACGACGCCGGGGTGCGACCCGAGGACCTGCACGAGCTCGCCGACCTGGCGAAGTTCCCGTTCACCACCAAGGAGGACCTGCGCCGCAACTATCCGTTCGGCATGTTCGCGGTCCCGCGCGAGCAGCTGGCCCGGGTGCACGCCTCCTCCGGCACGACGGGCAAGCCGACCGTGGTCGGCTACACGATGGCCGACATCGAGACCTGGTCGGAGGTGATGGCCCGCTCGATCTACGCCGCGGGCGGCCGTCCGGGCGACCTGGTGCACGTCGCGTACGGCTACGGGCTGTTCACCGGCGGCCTCGGCGCTCACTACGGCGCCGAACGGCTCGGCTGCACGGTCGTCCCGGTCAGCGGCGGGATGACCGAGCGGCAGGTGCAGCTGATCGTGGACTTCGGTCCGCGCGTGATCATGGTGACCCCGTCGTACTTCCTGGCGATCCTCGACGAGATGGACCGCCAGTCGATCGACCCGCACAGCACCAGCCTGGAGATCGGCATCTTCGGCGCGGAGCCGTGGACCGACGAGATGCGCCGGGAGGTGGAGCGCCGCGCGGGCATCAGGGCCGTCGACATCTACGGGCTGTCCGAGGTGATGGGGCCGGGCGTCTCGCAGGAGGCGGTCGACACGCAGGACGGGCTGCACATCTGGGAGGACCACTTCTACCCCGAGGTGATCGACCCTGTCACCCACGAGGTGCTTCCCGACGGCGAGGAGGGCGAGCTGGTGTTCACCAGCCTCACCAAGCAGGCCATGCCGGTGATCCGCTACCGCACCCGCGACCTGACCCGGCTGTTGCCGGGCACGGCGTACCCGTCCTTCCGGCGGATGCAGAAGGTCACCGGCCGCACCGACGACATGATGATCGTGCGCGGCGTGAACGTGTTCCCGAGCCAGATCGAGGAGCTGATCCTCGAGGTCGAGGGACTCACCCCGCACTACCTGTGCGTGCTGACCCGGCCGGGAGCGCTCGACGAGCTGACCGTGCAGGTCGAGGCCCACGGCTCCGTCGGGGAGCAGGACCGGCCCGCGCTCGGGGCCCGGCTGAGCGGCCTGGTCAAGCACCGGATCGGCGTCACGGTGAAGACCGAGGTGATGGCGCCGTACGCCCTGGAACGCTCGCTCGGCAAGGCCAAACGGATCAGCGACCTGCGCCGGCACTGACCCCCGGAGGGGGAAAGCCAGACCTCGGCGAGGTCTGCCTTTACACTCGACGAGCACCCACCCGAAAGGCTCATCGTGCTGCGCAAGACCACCGTCGCATCCGTCGTCGTCGCTCTGTCGGCGGCCGTCCTCGGCACCGCAGTCGCCGCCGAGGACAGCTACTACCCGGCGAAGGGCGACCCCGGCGTCGACGTGGCGCGCTACAACCTGGACCTGAAGTGGAAGCCGAAGACGAGCAAGCTCATCGGAACCGCGGCCCTGCGGCTGCGCACCGACAAGGGCGCCACGTCCTTCCAGCTCGACCTGCACAAGCGGATGCAGGTCTCCTCGGTCACCGTCAACGGGGTCGACGCGAAGTACTCGCACAGCGGCAAGGACCTCGGCGTCGAGCTGCCGGCGCTCCCCGGCGCCGGCCTCGCCATGGGCGGGCCCTACGACGTCGTGGTGAAGTACGCCGGCAAGCCGAAGACCGTCCGCGAACCGACCAGCCGCATCGACACCACCGGCCTCGGCTGGAACGTCTCCGGCGGCCAGGTGTGGACGATGCAGAAGCCGTACGGCGCCTTCACGTGGTACCCGGTCAACGACCAGCCGTCCGACAAGGCGCTCTACAAGGTGCACCTCAACGTGCCCGGACGGTTCGTCGGGGTCTCCAACGGCAAGCTGACCAACCGGACCGCGACGAAGCACCGCACGATCACCGACTTCACCAGCGACCACCCGATGGCCTCCTACCTGGTCACCGTCGCGATCGGCCCCTACGTGAAGTTCACCGACGTCGGCCCGCACGATCTTCCGATCACCTACTGGGTGCCCAAGGGCAGCGAGGACCTGGTCCGGCCGCTGAAGAAGACTCCGGACGCGATCAGCTTCCTCGAGAACCGGCTCGGCACCTACCCGTTCTCCACCGCCGGCGTCATCGTCACGCCCGGCCAGGGGTCGGTCGAGACCCAGACCATGATCACGCTGTCGCGCTCGAACTACCGCTACGGCGGCTTCGACGTGCGCGAGCAGGTCGTGCACCGTCTCGCGCAGGCCTGGTACGGCGCCTCCGTCACGCCGAACGACTGGCGCGACCTCTGGATGAGCGAGGGAGTCGGCACCTGGATGCAGGCCAAGTACGCCGCGAAGCGGGGCTGGGACAGCTGGTACTTCTGGCACCGCGAGTTCGCGCGCAACGACCAGTACTGGCGTGACCTCTACGGCCCGCCCGGCGCGTACAACAAGACCGACTTCGACCAGCGCAACGTCACCTACGGCAGCGCGAACCTGCTGCGGGTGCTGCGCAAGAAGGTCGGCGCCGGGACGTTCGACCGCGCGCTGCGGACCTTCGCCGAGCAGAACGCCCACACCAGCCGCGGCCGCGGCGACTTCATCAAGCACTTCGACCAGGAGAGCGGCCAGGTGCTCGACCCCTGGTTCGATGACTGGCTGAACAGCACCTCCACCCCGTAGTCATGGCACGCACATGATGCTCGCCGACCTGGTCGTCGTCGACCTCACCCGGGCGCTGGCCGGTCCGCACGCCGCGATGATGCTGGCCGACCTCGGCGCCCGGGTCATCAAGGTCGAGTCGCCCGACGGCGGCGACGAGTCCCGCTCGTGGGGTCCGCCGTTCGTCGGTCCCGACGACGAGCCGGTGTCGACGTACTTCATGTCGTGCAACCGCAACAAGGAGTCGGTCACGGCCGACCTCAAGTCCGACGCGGGCAAGGCGCTGCTGACCCGGCTCGTCACGCACGCCGACGTGCTGCTGGAGAACTTCCGCACCGGCGTCCTGGACCGGCTCGGGTTCTCGGTCGAGCGGCTGCACGAGATCAACCCCCGGCTGGTGATCCTTTCGATCACCGGCTTCGGGCACGACGGCCCCGAAGGCGGCCGGGCAGGCTACGACCAGATCGCCCAGGGCGAAGCCGGGCTGATGTCGCTGACCGGTCCGTCGGCCGACGAGCCGACCCGGGTCGGCGTGCCGATCGCGGACCTGCTGTCGGGGATGTACGGCGCGTACGGCGTCCTCGCCGCCCTGCACGAGCGGGCCACGACCGGCCGCGGGCGGGTCGTGCGCACGTCCCTGCTCGCCTCGGTGGTCGGGGTGCACGCGTTCCAGGGCACGAGGTGGACGGTGGCCCACGAGGTGCCCCACGGGATCGGCAACCACCACCCGTCGATCGCGCCCTACGGCCTGTTCCGCACCGCCGACGCGCCGATCCAGATCGCCTGCGGAAACGAGAACCAGTGGCGCGCCCTGGCCGGGCTGCTCAGGGTCGACGACCGGCGGTTCGACGGCAACCGGGCCCGGGTCGGGTTGCGCGAGGAGCTGGTCGAGGTGCTGGAGGCGGCACTGGCCTCCGCCGGCGCAGAGCACTGGCTGGACCGGCTCGCCGAGCTCGGCATCCCCGCGGGGAAGGTGCGCACCCTCGACGACGTGTACGCCTGGGACCAGACCCGGTCGCAGGGCCTGGTCGTCGAGGTCGACCACCCGACGGCCGGGAAGGTGGAGCTTCCGGGGCCGCCGCTGCGCTTCGACGGCGAGGACGGTGCCGGTGGCCGCGCGACCCACCTGCCCCCGCCCCGGCTCGGCGAGCACAACCAGTCGGTGCGGGCGTGGCTCGACTCGCTGGACGCCTCGGACTGACCGACGCTCGGCGCGGGGTGGCGCAGATCATGGCTGACCCGGGCCGCGACGTGGTCGGATGTCCTCATGGCCTCCGCGCGACTGTCCGCCACCGAGCTGATCGACCTCGTCCTGGACGAGAGCTCCTGGTCGTCCTGGGACGTCCCTCCGCAGCGCGGCCCGGTGTCGGAGGAGTACGCCGGCGAGCTGGCCACGGCGCAGGAGAAGACAGGGCTCGACGAGTCGGTGGTGACCGGCGAGGGACTGATGCGCGGACGCCGGGTCGCGGTGGTCGCCTGTGAGTTCCGGTTCCTGGCCGGATCGATCGGGGTGGCCTCGGCCGAGCGGCTGGTCCGCGCGATCGAGCGCGCCACCGCCGAGGGGCTGCCGCTGCTCGCCGCGCCGGTGTCCGGCGGCACCCGGATGCAGGAAGGCACGGTCGCGTTCGTGCAGATGGTGAAGATCTCCGCGGCGATCGCGGTCCACAAGACGGCCGGGCTGCCCTACCTGGTCTACCTGCGCCACCCGACCACGGGCGGGGTGATGGCCTCCTGGGGATCTCTCGGCCACGTCACCGTCGCGGAGCCCGGTGCCCTCGTCGGGTTCCTCGGTCCGCGCGTCTACGAGGCGCTCTACGGCAAGCCGTTCCCCGAAGGGGTGCAGACCTCGGAGAACCTCTACGCCCACGGGATCGTCGACGCCGTCGTGCCGCCCGAGGAGATCGCGGCCATCCTCGACCGTGCGCTGACGGTTTTGCTGGCCCACGGCGACGTCTCCACCGACCCGGACAACCCCGCCGACGAGGAGGTCGAGGACGTCGACACCTGGGAGTCGATCACCCGGTCGCGGCGTCCGGAGCGGCCCGGCGTACGGCGCCTGCTGCGCTACGCGGCCACCGACGTGATCCCCCTCAACGGCACCGGACAGGGCGAGTCCGACCCGGGGCTGCTGATCGCCCTCGCGCGGTTCGGCGGGTCGCCGTGCGTGTTCCTCGGCCAGGACCGCCGCGGTCAGACCGCCGCCCACCCCCTCGGCCCCGGGGCGCTGCGCGAGGCGCGGCGCGGGATGCGGCTCGCGGCCGAGCTCAACCTGCCGCTGATGACCGTCATCGACACCCCGGGCGCCGCGCTGTCGGTCGAGGCCGAGGAAGGCGGGATGGCCGGCGAGATCGCCCGCTGCCTCGCCGACCTGGTGACGTTGGACGCACCGACGCTGTGCCTGCTGCTCGGCGAGGGCACCGGCGGCGGGGCGCTCGCCCTGCTCCCGGCCGACCGGGTCGTCGCGGCGCAGCACGCGTGGCTCTCGCCGCTGCCGCCCGAGGGCGCGAGCGCGATCGTGCACCGCGACCTCGAGCACGCGCCGGACATGGCCCGGACGCAGGGCGTCCGCTCGCTCGACATGCGCGCCGCGGGGATCGTCGACCGGATCGTCGCGGAGAAGCCGGACGCCGCCGACGAGCCGGAGGAGTTCTGCGCCCGGCTCGGCGAGGTGCTGCGCTACGAGCTGGCGACGCTGCTGCACCGGGACCGGACCACGCTGGTGCCCGAACGGGTGAGCCGCTACCGCGCGATCGGTCTCCGCTGAGCCGTCCCGATCTCGCTGCGCACGCTCGGCACCTCGCGGGTGCCGGACCAGGTGCCAGTGCGTGCATCGCGAGCCTGACGTGGGCCGGGCTACTCCTCGAAGCGCCGGGTCATGTCCCGGAACGTCTCGGGCTGGGTCGCCTCGAGGTGTCCCCGGGCGCGGACCCGGTAGCGCCAGACCTGCAGGCCGCCGAGCACCCACCCGACGTACTGCACCGACATCGCGATCGAGTACGCGCGCGGCGAGTAGTCGGTGGACGACCCGGGCGTGAGCACGTCGAGCACCACCCCGACGGCCAGCACGACGAGCAGCGAGGCGACGAACCCGCCCACGTTGACGATCCCGGTCGCCGAGCCGAGCCGGGTGGCGGGGTTGAACGTCCGTGCCACGTCGAAGCCGACCATCGACCCCGGGCCGCCGAGACCGGTGGCGATCACCATCGGCACCAACAGCCAGACCGGTGCGTCACCGGGCCACAGCAGCACCGCGCCCCAGGTGAGCATGATCGCGGCCACGATCGAGAGCACGACCGTCGAGCGCTGCCACGGGTTGTGCGAGATGAACCAGCCGACCAGCGGGCCGCCGAGCATCTGGGTCAGCACCAGCAGGGAGAGCAGCAGCCCCGCGAGCGTGCGGCCGGTGTGCTGGGCGTCGACGAAGAACGGGTAGCCCCACAGCAGGCCCATCACGTTGGCGCCGAACTGGGCGGTGAAGTGCGACCAGAGGCCGAGCCGCGTGCCGGGGTCGCGCCAGGAGTGCTTGAGGTCCCGACCGACCGTGCGGATGTCCTTCGTCGAGCGGGACGGCGGCGCCCCCGGGGGCACGTCGCGTACGACGACCACCACGAGCACACCGAGGACGAGACCGACCGCGCCGGAGGTGGCGAACGTCGGGGTCCACCCGAACGTGTGCAGCGACCGGGCGAGCGGGATGGCGGCGACCAGTGCGCCGCACTGCCCGAGCAGCGCGGTCCACGCGGTCAGCACCGGGTTGCGCATCGGCGGGAACCACGACGCGACGAGCCGCAGCACGCTGATGAACACCATCGCGTCGCCCATCCCGACGAAGACCCGGGCGACGACCGCGCCCGCGAAGCTGCTCGTGTAGGCGAAGCCGAGCTGTGCGCCGGTCATCAGGATCGCGCCGGTGAACAGCAGCCGCTGCGCGCCGTACCGGTCGAGCAGCACGCCGACCGGGATCTGCATCCCGGCGTACACCAGCAGCTGCAGCACCGTGAACGTCGAGAGCTGCGAGGCGGAGATGTCGAAGCGCTCGGCGGCGACGAGCCCGGCCACGCCGAGCGAGGAGCGGTGGAAGACGGCGAGGAAGTAGACCGCCACGGCGGCCAGCCAGACGACGACCGCCCGCCGCCCGCCGCCCGCCACGCGGCCGGTCGCTACGCTCAATGCGATTCCCGGGCGAGCGCGATCGACCACTGCAGGTGCTCGTTCACCACGCGCAGGAACGCCTTCTCGTCGTCGCCGCGCAGCGCCTCGAGGATCCGCTCGTGCTCGGCGATCGCGGCTTCCATCCGGTCGGCCCGGCCCCGCACGATGGCCGAGGTGAAGAGGGTCTGGCGCTCACGCAGCATCCGGTAGATCGCCGACAGCACGGCGTTGTCGGCGGCGTCGACGATGAGCTCGTGGAAGATCCGGTCCGCCTCGGTGAACGCCGCGGTGTCGTGCTCGGCGCGCCGGCGCTTCATGTCCTCGTGGGCCTTCTCGACCCGCGGCAGGAGGATCTCGCGGGAGGCGAACGACTTGGCCGCGGTGTGGTTCTCGACCAGCACGCGTGCCTCGAGGACGTCCTCGACGTCGTGCATGCTGAACTCGCTGACCACGGCGCCCCGCTTGGGGTGCAGCCGCACCAGGCCCTCGACCTCGAGCCGCAGCAGCGCCTCGCGGACCGGCGTCCGGCTGATACCGAGCTCGTGGGCGAGTCCGGCCTCGGTGACCACGTCACCGGCGTGGTAGACGGCGTTCAGGATCGCCCACTTGGCGAAGTCGTACGCGCGACGCGCAGCCGTCCCCGGTGCGGGCGCGGAGGACTCTCTCATCTTGCATCCATGGTAGGACGCCGACCCGGCGCCTCCTCACGCCCCACACCGCCGACCCGGCGCCTCCTCGCGTGAGGAGGGGCCGGGTCGAGGGCTTCTCGGTGCGAGGACGCGCCGGGTCGCTCAGAAGAAGAGAGCGCCCGCCGGGTCCTCCATGAGCGCGGCCACGTCGGCGAGGAAGCGCGAACCCTTCTCCCCGTCGATCAGCCGGTGGTCGAAGGACAGCGCCAGCGTGGTGACCGAACGGACGGAGATCTTCTCCTTGCCCTTCTTCGTGCGGACCCACGGCTGCTTCTTCACCGCGCCGAAGCACAGGATCGCCGACTCGCCGGGGTTGATGATCGGGGTCCCGGAGTCGACGCCGAACACACCCACGTTGGTGATCGTGAACGTGCCGCCCGCCATCTCGGCAGGCTGGGTCCGGCCGTCGCGGGCGGTCCGCGCCAGCTCGTTGATCGCCGCGCCGAGCTCGGCCAGCGACATCGACTCGGCGTCCTTGACGTTGGGTACGACGAGGCCGCGCGGGGTCGCCGCCGCGATGCCCAGGTTCACGTAGTTCTTGAAGACGACCTCCTGCGCCGCCGCGTCCCAGGTCGCGTTGATCTCCGGTGTCCGCCGCATGGCGAGCATGCAGGCCTTGGCCAGCACGAGCAGCGGGGAGACCTTCACGTCGGCGAAGTCGCGGTTGGCCTTGAGCCGCTCGACGAGCTTCATCGTCTTGGTGACGTCGACCGTGACCCACTCGGTGACGTGCGGGGCGGTGAACGCGGAGTCCACCATCGCCTGCGCCATCATCTTGCGCACGCCCTTGATCGGCTCGCGCCACTCACGCAGCACCCCCGGGCCGGCGGTCCCGTGGTCGCCCGCGGCGCCGTCGTACCGCTCGGGCATGCCGGGACCCGACCTCCCGGCGTCGGCGGCGGCCTGGACGTCCTCGCGGGTCACCGTCCCGTCGGGACCGCTCGGCGTCAGCGAGCCGAGGTCCACACCGAGGTCCTTCGCGAGCTTGCGCACCGGCGGCTTGGCGAGCACCCGGGCCGCGGGGGCCGCGTCGGTGTGCGCCGCCGGGGTCGCGGGCACGGCCGGCTCGTCACGGTCCTCGACCTCGACGGCCGCTGCCCCACCTGGTGCGAACGCGCCCTGGAGCTGCTCCTGCGCCCCGGCACCGGCCGGGTTGGTCGGAGCAGCGGCCTTGCGGGCCCGCCGCTTCGAGGCGCCCTCGCGCGGCCCGTAGCCGACCAGCGTCTGGTTCTCGCCGCCACCGGTCGCGGCCGGGTTGGACATGTCGATCTCGGTCGACGGGGCGGGGGTTTCGAGACGGGCTCCTTCGTCGCCCTCCTCAACCACCGGCTGGGCCGCCCCCTCGCCGATGCGAAT
This sequence comes from uncultured Actinomycetota bacterium, assembly GCA_963801125.1. Lineage (GTDB taxonomy): Bacteria > Actinomycetota > Actinomycetes > Propionibacteriales > Nocardioidaceae > Nocardioides_B. Next base: position 256,670 of record CAWDDL010000012.1, on the reverse strand, counting down.
CATCGGCGTACCGACCGCCACCGTCTCGCCCTCCTCCACGAGGAGGGCCTGGATCGTGCCTGCGTAGGGCGACGGCAGCTCGACGAGCGACTTCGCGGTCTCGATCTCGACCACGATGTCGTTGACCTTGATGACGTCGCCGACCTTGACCTTCCAGCTGACGATCTCGGCCTCGGTGAGGCCTTCGCCGACGTCGGGGAGCTTGTACTCGTTCAACGGATCTCCTGGTGCGTCAGTAGGCGAGCGAACGGTCGACGGCGTCGAGCACCCGGTCGAGGTCGGGGAGCCACTCCTCCTCGATGCGGCTCGGCGGGTACGGCGTGTCGAAGCCGCCCACGCGGAGCACCGGGGCTTCCAGCGAGTAGAAGCACTCCTCGGTGATCCGGGCCGCGACCTCGGACCCCATGCCGAGGTTGACGTGCGCCTCGTGGGCCACGACCGCACGTCCGGTCTTGCGGACCGACTCGAGGACCGGTCCCATGTCGAGCGGGGAGAGCGTGCGCAGGTCGATGACCTCGATGCTCTGCCCGTCGGCCGCGGCGGCCTCCGCACTCTGCAGGCAGGTCTTCACCGTCGGGCCGTAGGCGAGCAGGGTGAGGTCGGTGCCCTCACGGACGACCCGCGACGTGAAGAGCGGCTGAGGCGCGACGGACTCGTCGAGCTCCGCCTTGTCCGCGTGGTACTGCCGCTTGGGCTCGAGGAACACCACCGGGTCGTCGCTCTTGATCGCCTGCTGGATCATCCAGTAGCCGTCGACCGGGTTGGAGCAGGCGACGACCTTGAGGCCCGGGGTGTGCGCGAACTGCGCCTCCGGGCTCTCGGAGTGGTGCTCGACCGCCCCGATGCCGCCGCCGAACGGGATCCGGATGACGATGGGCATCTTGACCTTGCCCTGGCTGCGGAAGTGGATCTTCGCGACCTGGCTGACGATCTGGTCGTAGGCGGGGTAGACGAAGCCGTCGAACTGGATCTCGCAGACCGGGCGGTAGCCGCGCATGGCGAGGCCGACCGCGGTGCCGAGGATCCCGGACTCGGCCAGCGGCGAGTCGATGACCCGGTCCTCGCCGAAGTCCTTCTGCAAGCCGTCGGTGATCCGGAAGACACCGCCGAGCTTGCCGACGTCCTCGCCCATGATGAGGACCTTGGGGTCGTCCTCCATCGCCTTGCGGAGGCCGGCGTTGAGGCCCTTGGCCAAAGTGATCTTGCTCATCGGTGCGCCCCCTCGGTGTCGAAGCTGTCCAGGTAGGCGGCCATGCCGTCCCGCTGGATCCGCAGCTCGTCGGTCTGCTCGGCGTAGACGCTGTCGAACACGTCGAGGATGTGCGGCTCGGGCAGCGCCTTGCAGCCCTCCCGCAGGTGCTCGCCGAGCTTCTCGGCCTCGGCCTCGATCTCCTCGAAGAACGCCTGGTCGACCAGGCCGTTGCGGGTCAGGTAGACCTTCACCCGGGCGATCGGGTCCTTGAGCTTCCAGTTCTCCACGTCGGACGACAGCCGGTAGCGGGTCGGGTCGTCGGTGGTGGTGTGGGCGCCCATCCGGTACGTGTAGGCCTCCACGAGCGTGGGGCCCTGGCCCTCCCGGGCGCGCTGGAGGGCCGCCTGGGTCACGGCGTACGTCGCGAGCACGTCGTTGCCGTCCACCCGCACGCCGGGGAACCCGAACCCGAGGGCGCGCTGGTAGAGCGGGATCCGCGACTGCCGCTCGATCGGCTCCGAGATCGCCCACTGGTTGTTCTGGCAGAAGAACACGACCGGGGCGTTGTAGGAGGCGGCGAAGATGAACGCCTCGTTGACGTCGCCCTGGCTGCTCGCCCCGTCGCCGAAGTAGGCGACCACGGCGGCGTCGCGGTCCGGGTCGCCGGTGCCGACCACGCCGTCGCGCTGCATGCCCATCGCGTAGCCGGTCGCGTGCAGGGTCTGCGCGCCGATCACGATCGTGTACAGACCGAAGTTCCCGTCGGCGGGGTCCCAGCCGCCCTGGTCGACGCCGCGGAACAGGCCGAGCAGCCGCAGCGGGTCGATCCCGCGGCACCAGGCGACGCCGTGCTCGCGGTAGGTCGGGAAGACGTAGTCCTGCGTGCGCAGGGCACGACCGGAGCCGATCTGCGCGGCCTCCTGGCCGAGCAGCTGGGCCCAGATGCCCAGCTCACCGTGGCGCTGCAGCGCGGTGGCCTCGGTGTCGATGCGCCGGGTCAGCACCATGTCGCGGTACAGGCTCTTGATCGCCTCGTCGTCGAGGTCGCAGGAGAAGTCGGGGTGCTCGACCCGCTCCCCCTCCGGGGTCAGCAGCTGGACCAGCTCGGGGCCGCCGTCGGCCTGGTTGGGGCCGAAGACCTCGCCGAGGTCGGGGCCGAAGTCGGCCCGCGCGGCCGGGGCCGCGGGGCGCTCGCTCGCCGTACTCATCTCCGCACTCCTTCGTGTCGTCGGCGCTGCGGGGTCTCCGCGGCCGGCTCTGGAGCTGACGGCTGGCCACCGTGACCCGGACGCGGGGGTGATGCGTCGGTGCCGGGTGGCCGGTCGTCGCTTGTGTGACCGGTGCCACACCTGTCGTTGGTGCTCATAACGTACCGGGCTGCGCCGGCGCCGCATAATCCGAGGGGCCCCACCCGTCGGCGTGGCGAGTGGCTGCATCTCGACGACTCCGTGTCCGAAAACCGCGCGACCCGAGGCCCGGGACAACCCTAGGATGTCATGGCCACAGGGAGGGTTTGGGTATGACATCGAAGGTCGCGGCGGTCCCCGCGTTCGGGTTGGTCCTGACCGCGCTGATCACGGTGTACGTCGTATGGGGATCGACCTACCTCGCGATCCGGATCGTCGTCGAGGAGGCGCCGCCGCTGACCTCCATGGGACTGCGCTACACGGCGGCCGCCATCCTCCTCGGGTCGATCCTGGCCGCCCGAGGCGGGCTGCGCCGGCTGCGGGTCACCGGCCGCCAGGCGCTCGGCGCCGCGTTCCTCGGGCTGATGCTCCCGGTCCTCGGCAACGGCATGGTCTCGGTCGCGGAGAACCTCGGGGCGACCTCCGGCGTCACCGCCCTGCTGATCGCGATCGCCCCGCTGATCATCGTGGTGTTCCGGGTGGCCGAGGGCGACCGGCCCAAGCCGGCCACGATGCTGGGCGTCGTACTCGGCTTCGTCGGTCTCGCCGTGCTGGTGCTGCTCGGTCGCGGCGGCGCCGACGGGTTCGGCATCGGCCCGGCGCTGCTCGTGCTGTTCGCTTCGACCTGCTGGGCCTTCGGCTCCTACGTGCAGCCCCGGTTGCGGCTCCCCGCCGACGTGTTCGTGACGACGGTCTACGAGATGCTCTTCGGCGGCCTCGTGCTGGTCTCGCTCGGCCTCGTGTCGGGCGAGCGGTTCACCGCGGCGTACGACGCCCGCACCTGGACCGCGCTCGGCTACCTGGTCGTCTTCGGGTCGGTGATCGCCTTCACCTCCTACGTGTGGCTGATCGCCAACGCGCCGATCTCGTTCGTGGCGACCTATGCCTACGTGAACCCGATCGTCGCGGTGTTCCTCGGCTGGCTGGTGCTCTCGGAGCGGGTCACCGGCGGGGTGCTCGCCGGCGGCGGGATCGTCGTGCTGGCGGTGGCGCTCGTGATCAGCGCCGAGCGTCCGCGGCGGAAGCTCGCAGCTGCGGTCGCATCCTCCGGCGAGCCGGTGCCGGAGCCGTCCGCCGGTTCCGTGCCGGTGCCCGATGCGGCGAGCCGGCCAACGGCCGAGCTGCCGGGGGACGAGGCGGAGCCGGAGCCCTGCCCCGCGACCTGAACTGCCTGCTCCGAACGGGTCATGCAAAACGGACAGCCGGTGGCGACTTCGAGGCATTTCCTCTGCCGCCCTCTTCCCGCCGAAGGTTGGTGGGTGCAGGTTGTCCGACAGCGCGGCTTTCCATCGGAGGGACGCCGCGACACTCCAAGGGGGAAACACCATGACTCGTCCGACGCCACGAAGGCGCCTGCTCGCCGGCGCGCTCGCGCTCGGCCTCGGCGCCACCGCGTTCACCGGCGCCACCGCCGCCACGGCCACGGCGGCGCAGGCCGGCGGAGCACCCACCGTCCACGTGTGGATCAACGCCGACCACCAGGTCGCGATGCCGGCGCACCTGCGTCCGGGCGTGCACCGGTTCGCCGTCCGTTCGGCCAAGAGCTCGAGCTTCCAGATCGTCAAGCCGCACGCCGGCTACACCAAGCGCGAGCTCGCGCATGACGTTGCCGTGATGTTCGGCGACATGAAGGCGCTCAAGCGGTTCGAGCGCAACGTGCGGCTCGTCGGCGGGGTGGCCTCGCGCCACGGCGAGCGTGGGGTGATGTGGACCCGACTCGGCGTCGGCCACTACTGGGTCGTCGACACCAACGACAACGAGACCACGCCGGCGGAGCTCTTCGACCTGCGTGTCGGCGGGCGCGGCATCGGCGGACACCTCGGCGGGGCCGCGACCCTGCGGGCCATCAACGAGGTCGACTTCGCCAAGCTTCCACGCGCCATCCCTGCGTCCGGTCGGGTCGTGCTGCGCAACGACAGCGAGGACAACCACTTCTTCTCCATGGGCAAGCTGCTGCCCGGTAAGACCATGAAGGACTTCCGGAAGTGGATCAAGGGGGCGGCCAACGGAGAGCAGGCACCGCCGCCGATCGACGAGCAGGCACCCACCATGGAGAGCGGCGTGATCAGCCCCGGGGCCGCCATGTCGATGCACTACGGCCTCTCCCGCGGTCACTACGTCCTCATCTGCTGGTGGCCCGACGCCGAGATGGGCGGCATGCCGCACGCGTTCATGGGGATGTACCGCGGCGTGCGCGTTCGCTGAGCTCCCCGCCACCGCCGGGGGGGACAACCCGGAGGCGGCGCCCCCGATCCACTCTGAGGTCGGGGGCGCCGCTCTTTCCTCTCGATGTTTCCGGGGCTTTCCCCGCACCGCGGGCGCCCGGGGCAGTTGACTGGTGCCATGGTCCCGAGGAGGACGGCCCAGCAGCGCACCCGCGGCGCCGGTCTGCTGCCCGGCCTGACCGTTCTTCGTGGCTACGAGCGAGCGTGGCTGCGCGGCGACGTGCTCGGCGGGGTCACCGTCACGGCCTACCTGATCCCGCAGGTGATGGCCTACAGCGCCATCGCGGGACTGCCTCCGGCGACCGGCCTCCGGGCCTCGCTGGCGCCGCTGCTGGTCTACGCCCTCCTCGGGTCCTCGCGGCTGCTGTCGGTCGGGCCCGAGTCGACCACGGCGCTGATGACGGCGTCGGCCGTCGGCGCGATGACCGCCGGCGATCCCGAGCGGTACGCCGCCGCAGCCGCCGCGCTCGCCCTCGTGGTCGGGGTGCTGTGCCTGCTCGGGCGGCTGGCCCGGCTCGGCTTCCTGGCCGACCTGCTGTCGCGACCGGTGCTCGTCGGCTACATGGCCGGCATCGCGGCGCTGATGGTGGTCAGCCAGCTCGGAAAGCTGACCGGGGTGCGGGTCGAGGGGGACACGCCGCTCGCCGAGTCGGCCTTCGTGCTCGGCCACCTCGGGCAGGTGCAGCTGCCCACACTGACCGTGGCGGTCGCCGTCACCGCAGCCCTGCTCGTCGCGCAACGGCTCCGGCCACGCTGGCCCAACCCGCTGCTCGCGATGCTGCTGGCAGCGTTCGTGGTCTGGGTGTTCGGGCTGCGCGAGCACGGCGTCGCGACCGTCGGCTCGATCCCGCGTGGCATGCCGCTCCCGGGTCTGCCGGGCGTCGACCTCCACGTGATGCTCGAGCTCGTCGTACCCGCCATCGGCGTGGCCATCGTCGGCTACTCCGACAACGTGCTCACCGCCCGCGCGTTCGCTGCGAAGCGACACGAACGGATCGACGCCGACCAGGAGTTCCTCGCGCTCGGGATCGCCAACCTGGCCACCGGCCTGACGCACGGCTTCCCGGTGAGCAGCAGCGCGAGCCGCACCGTGATCGGTGATGCGATGGGCGCCCGGACCCAGGTCTACTCCCTGGTCACGCTCGCGGGCGTCGTGGTCTCGATGGTTGCGCTCGGCCCGGTGCTCGCGGCGTTCCCGGTCGCCGCGCTCGGCGGCGTTGTGGCCTATGCGGCGTGGCGCCTGGTCGACGTCGCCGAGATCCGGCGGATCCTGCGCTTCCGCCGCGGAGAGGCGCTGGTGACCGCGGCGACGACGTCGGGCGTGCTGCTGCTCGGCGTGCTGCCGGGCATCGGGGTCGCCGTCGGGCTGTCCATCCTGCAGGTGCTGGCCCGGGTCGCCCGCCCGCACGACGGGATCCTCGGCTACGCAGCGGGGGTGGCCGGCATGCACGACGTCGACGACTACCCCGGCGCGGTCATGGTCCAGGGTCTCGTGGTCTACCGCTACGACTCCCCGTTGTTCTTCGCCAACGCCGAGGACTTCCGTCGCCGCGCACTCGCCGCCGTCGACGAGGCGCCGTGGCCGGTCGAGTGGTTCCTGCTCAACATGGAGGCCAACATCGAGGTCGACCTCACCGCGCTGGACGCACTCGAGGACCTGCGCAGCGAGCTCGCCGCGCGCGGGATCGTGGTGGCGCTGGCACGGGTCAAGAAGGAGCTGCGCGACGACCTGGACGCCGCCGGGTTCGCCGCGCGCGTGGGTCCGGGCCGGGTCTACATGACGCTGCCGACCGCGGTGGCCGCCTACAGCTCCGACTACGCCGCCCGGCACGGCGCTCCCCCGGCCAACGCCCCTCCCCCGCCGCCGCCCTGACGATTACCAGGGGATGCCGGAGATCTGTCACCTCCCCACGAATGCATTCCGGGGGAAGCAACAGATTGCCGGGGGAAGTCCGTGGTCGGCTAGCGTCAGCAGGGTGACCGACGAGACCCCGCAGACCGTGTCCGCCCGTACGACGATCGCCGCACCGCCCCCGGTCGTGTTCGCGATCGTCGCCGATCCCCACCAGCACCCCCGCATCGACGGGTCCGGCTCGGTCCGCGCCGTCGTGGAGGGGCCGGACCGGCTCGCGAAGGGCGACAGCTTCCACGTCTCGATGAAGCTGTTCGGGCTGCCCTACAAGATCACCAACCACGTCGTGGAGCTCGAGCCGGACGCCCGCATCGCCTGGCGGCACTTCGGCGGTCACCGCTGGCGCTACGAGCTCACCCCCACCCCGGACGGCGGCACGGAGGTCGTGGAGACCTTCGACTACTCGCGCTACAAGGGCGTGTGGAAGGCGTTCATCGAAGCGCTCAGGTTCCCCGCCCGCAACCGGGCCGGCATCGAGGGCACGCTCCGCCGCCTGAAGGACGCCGCCGAGGCCGACGCGGCCGCGCAGGCCTGAGCACCGTGAGCGCCGTACGCGTCGACCGGGCCGGCCCGGTCACCACCGTGCTGCTGTCTCGACCCGAGAAGCGCAACGCCGTCGACGGGCCGACCGCGGCCGCACTGGCCGAGGCGTTCCGGGCGTTCGAGGCGGACGACGAGGCGGCCGTCGCGGTGCTGCACGGCGAGGGCGGGACGTTCTGCTCCGGCGCCGACCTCACCGCGCTCGGCACCGACCGGCAGAACCGGGTGGCGCCCGGAGGCGACGGCCCGATGGGTCCGACCCGGATGCGGCTGTCGAAGCCGGTCGTGGCCGCGATCGCCGGTCACGCCGTCGCCGGCGGCCTCGAGCTGGCGCTGTGGTGCGACCTGCGGGTCGCCGAGGAGGACGCGGTGCTCGGGGTGTTCTGCCGGCGCTGGGGTGTGCCGCTGATCGACGGCGGCACGGTTCGGCTACCCCGGATCGTCGGGGAGGGCCGCGCGATGGACCTGGTGCTCACCGGCCGGCCGGTCGCCGCCGACGAGGCGCTCGCCATCGGGCTGGTCGACCGAGTCGTGCCCACGGGCACCTCACGGGCCGCAGCGGAGGAGCTGGCGGCCCGGGTCGCCGCCTTCCCGCAGACCTGCCTGCGCCAGGACCGGCTCTCGATGCTCGAGCAGCACGGGCTGCCCGTCGACGAGGCGATGGCGAACGAGCTGCGGCACGGCATGGTGTCGCTGGAGGCCGACGCCGCTGCGGGGGCGGCGCGGTTCGGCGCCGGTGAGGGGCGGGGCGGCGCCGGGGTGTGAGGGCGGCACAGCGGCGTGAGGCGGGTGCGGCCTCGCTCGGTGGGCCGCCCGGCGCCCGTCGTACTTCCCCAGGAGTTCGGTTGCTTCCCGGGGGATGTATCCCCGGGGAAGCAACCGAAGTCCGACATACCCTGGTAATCAGTGGCGGCTAGGCCAGCGAGTCGAGCCAGGCGTCGTGCAGGTCGGAGAACCGGCCCTCGCCGCCGGCGACCAGGTCGGCGGGCGAGCCGTCCTCGACGATCCGGCCGTGCTCGAGCACCAGCACCCGGTCGGCGATCTCCACCGTGGACAGCCGGTGCGCGATGATCACCGCCGTCCGCTCCGAGAGGATCGTGCGCAGCGCGTGCTGCACGAGCCGCTCGGAGGGCACGTCGAGCGAGCTGGTCGCCTCGTCGAGGATCAGCACGTCCGGGTCGGCGAGGAACGCCCGCGCGAACGCGACGAGCTGGCGCTGGCCCGCCGACAGCCGGCCGCCCCGGTTGGCGACGTCGGTGTCGTAGCCGTCCGGCAGCCGGCTGATGAAGTCGTGCGCCCCGATCGCGCGGGCGGCCTCCTCCACCTCCGCCATCGTGGCGTCCGGCTTGCCGAACTTGATGTTGTCGGCGACCGTGCCGCCGAACAGGTAGTTCTCCTGCGTCACCATGACGACCGCCCGCCGCAGGGTGGGCTCGTCGAGGTCGCGCAGGCTGACCCCGTCGAGCAGCACCCGGCCGTTCGTCGGGTCGTAGAAGCGCGAGAGGAGCTTGGCGATGGTGGTCTTGCCGGCCCCCGTCGTACCGACCAGCGCCAGGGTCTGGCCCGCCGGGATGGTCAGGTCCAGACCGGGCAGGACCGGCGTGCCCTCGACGTACTCGAAGCGGACCCCGTCGAAGCGGACCTCGCCGCGGACCTGCGGCATCGGCACCGGCGACGCCGGCTCGGGCACCGACGGCTCCTCCTCGAGCACGCCGGAGAGCTTCTCCAGCGCGGCGGTGGCGGACTGGAAGGTGTTGTAGAACTGCGAGATCTCCTGCATCGGCTCGAAGAACTGGCGCAGGTAGAGCAGGAAGGCCGTCAGCACGCCGACCGTGATCTCGCCGTCGTGGGCCAGGTAGGCGCCGTAGACCAGCACGACGGCGATCGTCACGTTGCCGATCAGCTTGATGCCGGGCATGAACCAGGCGACGAGCCGGAAGGCCCGCAGGTTCGCCCGCCGGTACTGGTCGTTGACGTCGTCGAAGATCTCCTGGTTGCGGGGCTCGCGACGGAACGCCTGCACCGCGCGGATGCCGCCCATCGACTCGACGAAGTGCACGATGACGAGCGCGACCTTCTCGCGGGTGACGCGGTACGTCGCCGCCGACTCCTTGCGGAACCAGTTCGTCAGCCACAGCAGGAACGGGAAGCACAGCAGCGCGACCAGGCCGAGCTTGACGTCGAGCACGAGCAGCAGCACGCCGGTGCCGAGCAGGGTCAGCACCGCGGTGACCAAGCCGTCGAACCCGGTCTCGAGCATCTCGTAGAGCGCGTCCATGTCGGAGGTCTGCCGCGAGATCACCCGCCCGGAGGTGTACTCGTCGTGGAACGCCGGGCTGAGCTTCTGGAAGTGCCGGTAGACCCGGCGCCGGATCTCGAACAGGATGTCCTGCCCGATCCGGCCGGAGAGGACCAGGAAGGTACGCCGGCTCACCGCCTGGACCAGCACGGCGACGGCCGCGATCCCCACCACGGTGATCAGCACGGACATGTCGTCGGCGCGCCGGATCGGCGGGATGCCCTTGTCGATCCCCTCCTTGACCAGGTAGGGGATCGAGAGCCGGGAGGCGTTCTCCACCAGCACGATCGCGACGAGGATCCAGAGCCACTTCTTGTGCGGGCGGAGCAGGTCGGTCAGCAGCCGACGCGACCGGGACTGCAGCAGCCCGGACATCTCGACGCTGAGGTCGTCGGAGCGGTGCTCGGCGGCGACCCCGCGCCACTCCCGTTCCTCCACCCGATTCGTCCGCGGTTGCGAGCCGTCATGCCGCGTGGTGCCGGCGGACGAATCGGTCTCGGTGGGGTCGCTCATGACAGCGCCTCCTCGAGCTCGGCGTCGGCGGCGAGCAGCTCGCGGTAGACCGGCACGGTGGCCAGCAGCTCGCTGTGGTCGCCGACGTGCGTGATCGTGCCGTCCTGCAGCAACGCCACCTTGTCGGCCAGCAGCACGGTGGACGCCCGGTGGGCGACGACGATGCCGGTCGCGTTCGCGAGCACCCGGCGCAGCGCCTCCTCGACGAGCTTCTCGGTGTGTACGTCGAGCGCCGACAGCGTGTCGTCGAGGACCAGGATCCGCGGCCTCGACAGCACCGCCCGGGCCAGGGCGAGCCGCTGGCGCTGCCCGCCGGACAGGGACATCCCCTGCTCGCCGATCCGGGTGTCGAGACCCCACGGGAGGTCGTAGACGAACTGCGCCTGGGCGACCTCGACCGCCTCGGCGACATCCTCGTCGGACGCGTCGCGGCGGCCGAGGGTGAGGTTCTCCCGCGCCGACATCGAGAAGAGCGTGGGGTCCTCGAAGGCCGTGGCGACGATGGTCCGCAGGTCGGCCAGGTCGAGGTCGCGCACGTCGACCCCGTCGATGCTCACCCGGCCCGCGGTCACGTCGTACAGCCGCGGGACGAGCGCGGTGAGCGTGGTCTTGCCCGATCCGGTGGCGCCGACGACCGCGACGGTCTCGCCGGGCGCGACGTCGAGGTTCACGTCGCGCAGTACCGGGGTGTCCGGCTCGTCGGGGAAGGCGAACCCGACACCCTCGAAGCGAAGGTGGCCGCGCGCGTCGGGCAGCACCGTGCTGCCGGAGACGATCGCGGGCTCGGTGTCGAAGATCTCCAGGATGCGGGCGGCCGCGGTCATCGCCTCCTGCGCCATCGCGAGGATGAACCCGAGGGCGGCGATCGGCCAGACCAGGGTCAGCATCAGCGTGATGAATGCGACCAGGGTGCCCGGGGTGAGGTCACCGCGGCCGACGCCGATCGCGCCGAGCAGCAGCACGACGACCACGGCGATGTTCGGGATGACCTCCAGGAAGGTCCAGAACTTCGCCGACAGCCGCACCTTGTCCATCGAGGTGCCGTAGAGCTTGCGGGCGGCCCGCTCGTACTTCCCGGAGACGTGCTCGGTGCGGCCGAACGACTTGATCACCCGGATGCCGACCGCGCCCTCCTCGGCGAGCGTGGCGAGGTCGCCCTGCTCGTCCTGCACCCGGCGCGACACCACGACGTACTTCTTCTCGAAGCGGTGCGAGAGCCACACGATCGGGACGGCGGTGACCGCGACGACGAGGCCGAGCGGCCAGTACATCGACAGCAGCAGCACCGTCACGACGCCCAGCTGCAGCACGTTGATGACCAGGAACAGCATGCCGAACCCGAAGAAGCGGCGGATGCTGCTCAGGTCGGTGGTCACGCGCGAGAGCAGCTGCCCGGAGTGCCACCGGCCGTGGAACGCCATCGGCAGCTGTTGGAGGCGCTCGTAGAGGTCGTGCCGCATGGCGGTCTCGACAGACAGCACGGCGTTGGACTGGACCCAGCGGCGCCAGAAGATCAGCCCCGCCTCGAGCACGCCGAGCCCCAGCGCGAGAAGGCCGAGCGGGAGGATCATCGCGATCTCGCCGTCCGCGATCGGGCCGTCGATGACCGCCTTGGTGACCAGCGGGATGGCGATGGACAGGCCCACCCCGACGAGGGCGGTGGAGAGCATGATGATCAGCGAGCGGAGGTGCGGGCGGAGGTAGCCGCGCAGGCGCCACAGCGAGTGGACTCCCGCGGACTCGGGTTGTTCGGCGCCCATGCGCGGCGTGGATGACGACATCTGCTGGTGGAAGTCCCCTCGTACGGCGTGCGGTGGTTCCCAGCGCGGGTCGACACCCCGGGAACGCGTGAAAGTTTGTAAGGCGCAGATTACCCGGTGCCTCTGACGTTCCCAACCGAGTTGTTCCGGGCACGACGGTAGGCCCGCGGCGCCGGGGGGTGCAGCCGCGGGCCCACCTAGGGGCGGCGCGGACCGGGCGACGAGCGCCCGGTCCCGTGGTCCCTGCTCGGGGCCGACCGGTCCGTCAGGTTCGCGACCTGGTCCGCCTGCGGGCCGCCAGCAGCAGCCCACCGGTGAGCACCAGCCCGGTCCCGAGCCAGAGCAGGCCCAGCTGCGGGCCCCCGGTGCTGGGGATGACCGCTTCCACGCCCTTGACCGTCGGCGGCCGGGGCTTGGCGGGGGGCACGATCTCCTCCTCGGGCAGGATCTCCGGACCACACACCGTGACCGTGGCGTCCGCCGACTGGGTCGTCTGAACGATCGTGGCGGTGTTGGTGTAGTCCTGGCAGTCGTTCGCCTCGGCGGCCAGGTCCAGCGAGTAGGTGAAGACCGCGGGCGTGCCCTCGGCGTTCCACGTCGCCGTGCCGAGGGCCACGGACTGTCCGGGGACGGTCTGGTCGTCGATGACGTCGACCACCTGGTCGGTCTCCTCGTCCAGCGCGAAGGACACCGGGGTGTCGGCGGACGCCGTACCTCCGCTCCAGCTCACCGCAGCGGAGGCCGTTCCGACGTACGACGGCTGCGAGGTGAACGTGCAGCTGTAGGAGTAGGTCCTGCTGCCGGAGGCCGGCACCACCATGTCCTGGCCGGCCGCCAGCGAGCAGGCCGCGCCGCCACCCACCGTCGTGGCCGGGGACAGGCCCACGGTCAGCGACTTGTAGGTGTTCGGGTTGCCGACCTGCACCGTGCCGGTCATCGTCCAGCCCGAGTCCGTGGCCAGGCCCGGAGTGACCGTCACCGTGTAGCCGACCGCCGCGGTGCCGTCGTTCCCGGTCGAGACCGTGCTGCCGTCGGCGTCCTTGGCGATGTCCCATGCGTAGGACCGGTCGTAGCTCGCGCTCGCCGCGTTCACCAGCGTCGGCCCGACCTGCGAGCAGACCGTCACCGACTCGACGGCCGGCAGCCCGACCTGGGTGGTCGTCCCGTCCCGGAACATCGTGACGACGTTCGGGTAGGTCCGGCAGCCGCCCGGGCTCGCGCCGAGGTTGCGGGTGTACTTCGCGACCTGGACGCTGCCCGGCAGCGCCTTCACCACGACCCAGTCGAGATCCTGCAGGCCCTCGACCGGTTCGCCGTCGCCGCCGTCGAACGCGTCGGTCACGTCGATCACCCGGTCGGTCTCGCGCGGGCTGGCCTTCGCCGGGTCCGCGTCGTCCTCGAACGCGACGTCCTCGACGGAGTCGGCGTGCGTGGCGTCGCCGGAGGCCAGCTCCCAGGCCGCGGTGGCGGTGTTGGTCCCGGTGTACGCCGGCTGCGCGGTGAACGTGCAGGCGTAGTCGACCGTCACCCCGGTGGCACCGACAGGCACCGTCACCGAGTGCAGGGCCTCGCCCTCCACCAGGCAGCTCGCGCCGCCGCCCACGTCGGTCAGGTCGGACAGGTCGGCGTCGAGCGAGCCGATGTCCTCGGTGTTGGGGTTCGTGACCGTGATCGTCCCGGTCATCGTCCATCCCGAGTCGACGTAGCCCTTGGCGTCCTCGACCGAGGTGTCCGGACCGACGGTGACGGTGTACTCGAAGGGAGTCGTGCCGTCGCCCGACACCTCCGCTTCGTTCTTGTCGGCGACCTTGTCGATGACCCACTTGTAGGTCCGGTCGAAGCTGGTCGTGACCGCGCTGTCGACCGCGAGCCGCTTCTGCACGCAGACCTCGGCGTTGGCCGTGTCGCTGGCCAGCGGGGCCTGCTCCACCAGGAGGAACGACGTGGTGGTGACGTGCTCCACGGTGGCCGTGTTCGGGAACGTGGTGCACTCGCCCGCCGTGCCGGTGTGCTCGAGCGCGTACTCGAAGGTCCGGTCCTCGTCACTGCCGTCGTGGTTCACCGTCCCCAGCAGGGTCGGGTCGAGCTGGTCGTCGTGGACCTCGACGGTCCAGTCGGTGCGCTGCTCGTCCGGCAGAGTGAAGCTCACTGGCGTCTTCGCAGTGGTGTCCTCGCCGCCGTCCCACGCGATCTTCGCTTGGTTGTAGTTGCCGTCGTAGCCGTTCTCCTGGGTGCCGTGCGGCGCGGAGGAGAACGTGCAGGTGTAGTCGACGGTCACCGAGTCGTCCGCAGGGAGGTCCACGGTCCCGTCGGAGACGGTGACGTCGGCACCATCCTCCGTGGCGTAGTCACCGTCCGTGACGTCGCAGGCTGCGCCGTCGCCCATGTCCGGCAGCTCGGTGATCGTCACCTCGGTGGAGTCGGCCACGTCGGACGAGTTCGGGTTGGTGACGGTGATCGTGCCCTCGACGTACCAGCCGCTGTCGGCGTCCGCGGCCAGCGGCTGCGGGATCGCCTTGACGCGGTACTCGAACGAGTGCGCCAGCGTGGGGTCGTCGACCTTGACGCTCTGGGCGTCGACCTCCGTCCGGTCGCCCTCGGGGCCGACCAGGATCGACTTCTCGACTCTCCAGTCGTACTTGCGCCAGAACGTCCCGGCACCGGTCTTGGACACGCTCAGGTCGTCTTGCCAGCAGACCTGCACGGTCGCGGTGTCGGAGTCGAGCTCGGTCGGCTGGTCGCCCTGGGTCGTCACCGACGCCTTGTTGTCGTAGGTCACGCACTCGCCGGGGGTGCCCTCGAGGTCACGGGTGTAGCTGAACGTCTCGTGCGGACCGTCGCCTCCGACCTCGTCGGCGGTGTGCTGATGCCCCGACGACTGCCAGGTGACGGTGCCGAGGTCCATCTCGGAGCTGTCGATCGGCTCGCCCGCCTCGGTGAGGACGTCGATCACGTCGACGGTCTTGTTGATCTCCTCGTCGAGCGTCCAGTCGGCCTCGACCACCGCGTCGGTGCCGACGGCGGAGCCCGCGCCGTCACCGGTCGGGGTGGATGCCGCCTCGGCGTCCCAGGTCACGGTGGCCCGGTTGGTCCCGTCGTACGGCGGCTTTGCGTCGAACGTGCAGTCCAGCACGATCGTCAGGTGTCCGTCGGCCTTGACGTCCCCGTCGAGCGTGGCCGCGGGGATGACGTAGGGCCCGGAGTCCCTCGGCGTGCACGCGGGCGCCAGATCGACCTGCTTGCCGTCGACGAGCGCGCGGTAGACGTCGTCCACACCGGTGAGGGTGATGTCCTCCCAGGTGTTGGGGTTCGACACCGTGATCGTGCTCGTCATCTTCCAGGCCGAGTCCTTGGCCTGTCCGTCGGTCACGACGACGTCGTACTGGACGGTCGCGGTGTTGCCATCGGTCACGTCGACGCGCGCCTTCGGGGTGGTCTTCTCGATCGTGAACGGGTACTCGCGCGTCAGGCTCGTGGTGGTGACCTTCGACACCGTGAGGTCGGAGCCGGCGCAGACGGTCGCGGTGGCGCTGTCGGAGCCGAGCAGCTCGCCCTGTGCGGGGGCCAGCGCGGTGCCGGCCGCCACCTCGCGGACCTCGGCGGTGTTGTCGTAGTCGGTACAGGTGCCGGCCGGGATGTCGTCGAAGGTGACGGAGTAGGGCCAGCTGACGACGTACTCGTCACCGACGAAGTTGTCCTCGTCCTCGCCGAAGGTCACCGTGCGCGGACCGCCGAACTCGTCGTAGGTGTCCGTCACCACGACGGTCTTGTTCGTTTCGTTCGCCGGCGGCGGGCCGAAGCCGAACGAAGCGGTCGCGCTGTCCGAGTCGGTTCCGGGGCTCGCGTCCCAGGCCTGCGTGTCGGTCTGCGGGTAGTCGTCGAGGGACCACTCGATCCCGGCCTGGTTGTCCCCGAGGTCCGGGCTCGCGGCCTGCTGCGGGGTCAGCGAGCAGGTGTATGAATACGCCGTGCCCACGACTGGCTTGCCGTTCATGTCGGTCGGAGGGACCGCCGGCGAGAAGCGGCCGCCGTCGGTGTCGCCGTCGAAGGAACAGGTGATGTCGTCGTCACCGTTCTCGATGACGTCGGACAACGTCACCGTCATCGGGTCGGCGTTCGGGTTCACCACGCTCACGTGGCCGGTGACCCGGTAGTTGCCCTTGGTCTCGGCGCCCCTGAGGGTCACCGCGTAGTCGAAAGTCGCCGCCTCGCCCTCGGCGACGGTCTGCTCGGCCTTGCCGGACTCGTCGACGTCCTTGGTGGTGGCGTCGTCCTCGGCCGGGGCCTCACCGGCAGGGGCTACGGTCTTGCGGATCTTCCAGGTGTAGCCGGAGTCGTAGGACCCGTGGGCGGTCTTCGTGATCGACGGTGCCTGCCACAGCTTCTTGTCCGTGAACGAGAACGTGACCTCGTCGCCCTTACCGACCGTCTTCGTGGTGCACCGATCGGTGTCGTCCTCGGCATCGCATCCCGCGGGCGGGAGCGCGTAGGGCGCCGGGACGCTGACCTCGGTGACGGTGTAGCCCGGGTCGCTGTTCGGAGCCACGTCGGAGATGGTGATCTTCCCGACCGCAGGATCGCTGTCGTGGAGATACCCGTCCGGACCTCCGTTGTTGTCCTTCACGTAGACGGGGCCGGCGCCACCCGATCCGGCAGTCGGGTCCGGCGTGATGCTGAACACCGTTCCTGGCTCGGTGATCGGCTCTCCGGTGACCGAGTCCCGCTTGACGATCTTCAGCGTGCCGCAGTCGGACGGGATGTCGATGGGGCCCCACAGAGCGTCCTTGAGCTGTCCCCCCTCGTCGTTCTCGTTGCCTTCCTGCGTGCGCATGGCGAAGGTGCTGAACCCGGCGACCGGGCACGTGGTTGCTCCCAGGTCGGTGAGGTTCGCCTTGAGCTCCATGAACCTGTTGAAGGGGATGGTGCCGTCGGGGTCGGCGTTGGGGGAGCCGAAGTAGTCGGTGACGGACCGGGTGCCGTTCACCGTGAAGTCGACTTTGCCGGCGCACGCGATCGTGTCGCCCCATGCGGTCCCGGTCCACCGCTGCGCGAACTTGCAGCTCTGCGCTCCGTTGCCGTTCTCGCCAAGGACGATGCGCATGTCTCCCGCGGTGCGCACGGGACGGATCGAGTCGTAGGACGCCTGGTTGAACTCGAAGTAGTAGCGCTGCGTCCCGTTCCCGCTGCCCGCCCGGTCGAAGCCGATCACTGTCATGAGGTCGTCGTCGGGGTTCCTGAAGTCGCTGATCAGCACGTTGCCGATGTCCGACTTGCCCGAGGCGTTCGCCACGGTGGCCTTCCACGCTTGTTGAGTG
The DNA here is from genome assembly GCA_963801125.1 of uncultured Actinomycetota bacterium. Taxonomy (GTDB): domain Bacteria; phylum Actinomycetota; class Actinomycetes; order Propionibacteriales; family Nocardioidaceae; genus Nocardioides_B. Next base: position 239,508 of record CAWDDL010000012.1, on the reverse strand, counting down.
CCGACCTCCGACCAGTTCCTCTCCTGACCGGTGATGCCGGTGGTGTCCGCGTTGCCGGTCAGGTCGCGGATGATCGAGAACCCGCTGTCCTGGGTGTCGCTCTCGTAACCATCCTGATACGCCTGCCATCCCTGCCAGTCGTCCGTGACGCCGTCCTGGTCACCGTCCGAGACGATCGTCGCCGGCCCGACATCGGCCGCGGAGCTGGCCGTCGACAGGAGCGGGACGCTCAGGAGCGTGAGCCCGAGGACGAGGAGAAGGCGCAGCAGCAGCGCATAGGGACTGCGCGCACTGCGGTACGAAGGCTGACTGGACACGGTGAGAACCCCACTGTTCGGCTTGTCAGCCACGACAGAGGGCATGCCGGGCAGGCGAGGCGGCATGGCGACGTCCGAGCGTCGCTGCCGGTCGCAGCGCCCCACCAAGGCCCCCCAAGGTGGCTCTGCAAGCTGGAACGGGTGCGGCTCCAGCGATGTTGGCGGCCCAACCGAGCAGGCCGTCGTGCTTGCTTGTGTCGCCGGCGCGGGCCCCCCAGCCAGCGCGACGAGGTCAGCATCCACCCGCGGGGGTCATAGAGGACAAGCCCCCCGAACCCAATCTGACCTCCGATCTACCCGAAAGGAACTCCAAACGGTCATTCGGCATGACCGGAACGGACTAGGACACCACCCCTGATCGGTACCGGCGGGTCCGAAAACCCGTCCGGCTAGGGTGACCGCCATGACGACTCCCGACGCCCCTCGAGTACGTCCGGCGATCGCTGGCATCCCCGCCTACGTCCCCGGGAAGCCACCGGTCCCGCGACCGGGCGTCACGACGTACAAGCTGTCCTCCAACGAGAACCCGAACGCCCCCCTCCCCGGCGTCCTCGAGGCGGCGGTGGACGCGGCGGCGAGGATGAACCGGTACCCGGACATGGGGTGCACCGCGCTCTACGGCGCGATCGCCGACAAGCTCGGCGTGCCGACGAGCGACCTCGCCGCTGGCACCGGGTCCGTCGCGGTGCTCTACCACCTGCTGCAGGCGTTCTGCGAGACCGGCGACGAGGTCGTCTACGCGTGGCGGTCCTTCGAGGCCTACCCGATCGCGGTCGCCGTCACCGGAGCCACCTCCGTGCAGGTGCCGCTGACCCACGATGCCCGGCACGACCTGGACGCGATGGCTGCGGCGATCACCGACCGCACCAAGGTCGTCATCGTCTGCACGCCCAACAACCCGACCGGCCCCGCCGTCGGCCGGGCCGAGCTGCTCGGGTTCCTCGACAAGGTGCCGCCGCACGTCGTGGTCGTCGTCGACGAGGCGTACCGCGAGTTCGTCCGGATCGACGACCCCGTCGACGCCGTCGACCTGTACCGCGACCGGCCCAACGTGGTGGCGATGCGGACCTTCGCCAAGGCCTACGGCCTCGCCGGCTTCCGGGTCGGGTACGTCGTGGCGCGCGAGTCGATCGCCGCGGCCGTCCGCGCCTGCGCTCTGCCTTTCGGGGTCTCCTCGATCGCGCAGGCGGCCGCCGTCGCCTCGCTCGAGCGGGAGGCCGAGCTGCTCGAGCGGGTCGACGCGATCGTGGCCGAGCGGACCCGCGTCGTCGACGCGCTCCGCGAGCAGGGCTGGGACGTGCCTGCCGCCCAGGGCAACTTCGTGTGGCTGGCCCTGGGTGGACGCACCGGCGACTTCGCGGCCGCAGCGGAGCAGGCCGGCATCATGGTGCGGCCGTTCGCCGGCGAGGGCGTGCGGGTGTCCATCGGCGAGCCCGCCGGCAACGACGTGTTCCTCGAGGTGGCCCGGGCGTTCAGCGCCGGCTGACCCGGCTCACCGCGGCCAGCGGGCAGCGGGGCGACAGGGTCATACGCGTCGCCCGCCTCTTACACTCGCGGGGTGCCCACCCGGAACCCCGTCTTCGGCTTCGGCCTCGTGCTGGCCGGCGCCTGCCTGTTCATCGTCAACGCGGGCGTCTCCCGGGTGGCGCTGCGTTCGGGGGTCGACCCGGTCACGCTGACCACCATCCGGGTGACCGGCACGGCGGTGGTGCTGCTGGCGGTGGCCGCGCTGTCCCGGCGCAGCGCGTTGCGGCCGCCCACCGGGCGGGTCGCGCTGCTGCTCCTCGCCCACGGCCTGATCGGGGTCGCCGCGCTGCAGTGGACCTACTTCGTGGCGATCGACCGGCTGCCGGTGGGGATGGCGCTGCTGCTGGAGTACCAGGCGCCGATCCTCGTGGCGGTCTGGGCCCGGGTGGTCCAGAAGGAGCAGGTGCGCTCGCGCATGTGGGTCGGCCTGGCGCTCGCGATGGTCGGGCTCGGGCTGGCCACCGGGATCGGGCGCGGGGTGTCCTTCGACGGGCTCGGCATCCTGGCCGGCCTCGGCGCGGCGGTCTGCTTCGCGACGTACTTCCTCATCGGCGAGCACGGGGTCGGCGTGCTCGACCCGCTCCGGGTGATCTTGTGGTCGTTCCTGGTCGCCGCGATCGCCCTCAACGTGGTCTCCCCGATCACGTCGTTCGACAGCGGGCTGCTCGGTGTCCAGGCTCCGCTGCTCGGTCGGCTCGCCGACCTGCACCTGCCGGTCTGGTCGCTGCTGGCGTGGGTGGTGGTGCTCGGGACGCTGCTGCCGTTCGGGGTGGAGCTGCTCGCGCTGCGCCACCTCAGCGCCACCGCGGTGACCATGGTCGCGATGCTCGAACCGGTCGGGGTCAGCGCGCTCGGCTGGGTGTGGTTCCGCGAGGAGCTCGGCCTGCTGTCGATCCTCGGCGGGGTCGCGGTCGTCGCCGGCATCCTGCTCGCCCAGTCGGCCCGCCGGGCGCCGGTGCTCGTGGAGCCGCCGCACCTGGGCTGAACCCGCGCGCCGCTGGCGCAATCGAACTGAAACGACCGGCCGGGTCACCGGGGCCGCGACGACGCCGCGGTTCGCTCGGGGGCCGGCTCCTCGGATTCGCCGTCGTCCGTCCCGGACGAACGAGAGGCGGCTGCCGACGCCGGCGCCGGCCCGACGATCGCGGTCAGCACCTCGAGGGCGACCCAGCAGATCGCCACGCAGACCAGGAAGCGGGTCACCGCGTCGGTGAGCGGCACGGCCCCGTCGGCCGCGTTCCACCAGGCGGGCGCGCTCATCAGGGCCGCGCCGCCGAGCACCGGGGCTGAGAACGGGCTCATCTCCACACTCCTGTCGTCCGCACCTGGTCAGTCGGGCTTCTAGTTCACCGAGTACGCCGGCGCGTTGCCCGTGACCACGCCGACCGACCGGATCTGCGCCGGGCCGTCCAGCTCGCCGTAGGACAGCACCGGCAGCCGCGGCAGCGACGGGCTGGTCAGCCGCCGGACCGCCGCACGGATCTGCGGCGCGCACACCAGCACGGGCGGGAGGTTCTGCTCCTCCGCCTGCTGTCCCAGGGTCATCACCTGGGTCAGGACCGTCTGCGACAGGTCCGGGTCGAGCGCCAGGAAGCCGCCCGCCTCCCCCACCCGCAGCCCCTCGAGGAACCGTTGCTCGAGCACCGGGTCGAAGCTGATCACATTGACCGCCCCGTCCTGGACGTGCGGCGCGACCACGGCGGGGCCGAGGGTCGCCCGCGCCGCCTCGACGAGGCCGTCGAGGTCCTTGCCGACCCGGGCGCGCAGCGACATCGCCTCGAAGATCCGGGCCAGGTCCCGGATGGAGATCCCCTCCTCGAGGAGCGCCGCCAGCACCCGCTGCACCTCCCCGAGGCTGAGCTGCGAGGGGGTGAGCTCGTCGATCACGGCCGGGTTGGTGCGCTTCACCACGTCGGTGAGCAGCTTCACGTCCTCACGGCCGAGCAGCCGGGACGCGTAGCCGCGAACCACCTCGGCCAGGTGGGTGGTGAGCACCGACGCCCGGTCGACCACGGTGGCACCGGCGAGCTCGGCCTGGCTGCGCAGCTCCACGGGGACCCAGACCGCGGCCAGGCCGAACACGGGTTCTTGGGTACGACGGCCCGGCAGCCCCTCCAGGCCGTCCCCGATGGCCAGGACGGTCCCGGGCGGAGCCTCGCCGCGGGCCACCTCGACCCCGAAGAGCCGGATCGCATACATCCCCAACGGGAGATCGAGGTTGTCCCGGGTGCGCACCGGCGGGACCACGACCCCGAGGTCGGTGGCGACCTTGCGGCGCAGCGCCTTCACCCGGTCCAGGAGGTCCCCGCCGGAGGTGGTGTCGACCAGGTCGATCAGGTCCGCGGCGAGCTCGAGCTCGAGCGGGTCGACCCGGATCTCGTCGATCAGGGCCTCCACCGAGTCCGGCGCCGGGGCCGCCTCGATCTCCGGAGCCAGGGGCTCGGCGGGGGCGACCTCCTCCACCCGAGTGGAGAGGAACAGCATCGTCCCTCCCATGGCGAGGAAGGGGATCTTCGGGATGCCCGGGATCAGCGCCAGGCCGAGCGCGGCGAAGCCGGCGATGCGCAACGGCTGCCGGTGCCGGGTCATCTGGCCGATCAGGTCGGTGCCCATGTCGGCCTCGCCGGTCGCCCGGGTCACGATGAGGCCGGTGGCGACCGACAGCAGCAGCGCCGGGATCTGCGAGACCAGACCGTCGCCGATCGTCAGCAGGCTGTAGGTCTGCACGGCATCACCGAGGGACATGCCGTGCTGGATCACGCCGATCGTGAAGCCGCCGACCAGGTTGACCAGGGTGATGATGATCGCGGCGATCGCGTCGCCCTTCACGAACTTCGAGGCGCCGTCCATGGCGCCGTAGAAGTCGGCCTCGCCGGCCACCTCGGCGCGTCGGCGCCGGGCCTCGTCGTCGTCGATCAGGCCGGAGTTGAGGTCGGCGTCGATGGCCATCTGCTTGCCGGGCATGGCGTCGAGCGTGAACCTGGCGCCGACCTCGGCTACGCGCCCCGCACCGTTGGTGACCACGACGAACTGGATGACGACGAGGATCGCGAACACGATGATTCCGACGATCAGCGAGCCGCCGATCACGAAGTGGCCGAACGTGTCGATCACCTTGCCGGCGTAGCCGTCGAGCAGCACCAGCCGGCTGGCGCTGACGTTGAGGGCGAGCCGGAACAGGGTGGCGACCAGGATCAGTGCCGGGAACGACGAGAAGTCCAGGGGACGGTGCACGAACATCGCGGTCAGCAGGATCAGGACTGCCGCGGTGATGTTGGCCGCGATGAGCAGGTCGAGCATCATCGCCGGGAGCGGTACGACGAGCATCACCACGATGCCGACGACGGCGACGGGAACCCCGACCTGCGCCATCCGCCTCTGCGCAGAGGTGGAGGCCGAGCTGGCGCCTGGGGACTGCGACTGGGCCACGGACCCGCCTTTCGGGTTGCTTTCCGACAGGCTCGCCTGTCACGAAGCACCGTCCGTGGTGCGCACCGCGGCCGTCCTGGCCGAGACTCCTATCGGCCGGGAGTGGCCGCACCTGAGGGGTTCGCGTCATCGCGCGGCCGGCCCCGGGGTACCTCCGGCAGCGGCGCCGGGTCGCGCGGGGTCCGGTAGTGACCGGCGGCCGCACCGGACGCGCGGCGGCTGAGCACGAACGCCAGGACCTGCGCGACCGCGTGGTAGAGCTGCGGCGGGATCTCGTGACCGACCTCGCAGCTGGCGTGCAGGGCCCGGGCGAGCGGGACGTCCTCGACCAGCGTGACCCGGCTCGCGGTGGCGAGCTCCCGGATCCGGGTGGCGACGGCCCCGGCGCCCTTCGCCACCACGCGCGGAGTGCCACGCGTCGGCTCGTACTTCAGCGCCACCGCCACGTGCGTGGGGTTGACCAGCACCACGTCGGCCTCGGGCACGGCGGCCATCATCCGGCTCCGCGCGGCGGCCAGCTGCCGGGAGCGGATCTGCCCCTTGAGCATCGGGTCGCCCTCGCTCTGCTTGTGCTCGTCCTTGACCTCCTTCTTGGTCATCCGGACCTGCTTGCCGGTGCGGCGACGTTGCACGGCGTAGTCCACCCCGGCCGCCAGCAGGGCCGCGAACGCGATGTCGCGCATCAGCCCGACCGCCGCGGCCGCGGCGAGGTCGAGCGCCACCGGGATGGGCACCAGGCCGCCGAGCACCGGCATCAGGCGCTTGACCGCCCGCCAGACGAAGAACCCGACCAGGGAGCTCTTGACCAGCATCTTGGCGCCCTCCCAGAGGGCGTGCGGACCGAACAGCCGCTTGGCGCCCTGCAGCGGGCTCAGCCGCGACCACTTCGGCTTCAGCGTCTTGGTCGCGAAGAACAGGCCGCCCTGGGCGACCGCCCCGAGCACGCTGACCACGAGCACGAGCACGCCCAGCGAGACCGAGAGGAGCAGGACGAGACGACCGCCGTCCCCGAGCAGGACCAGCGCGCTCTCCTCCGAGGGGTGCCGGGTCATGCCGAGGGTCCGGGTGAGCAGCGCCTGAACCGACTCGATCCCCTTGCCGGTCAAGGGACCCAGCATCATCGCGATCACCAGGACCGCGGCCCATGGCCCGATCTCAGGCGAACGGGCGACCTGGCCCTCCTTGCGGCTCTTCTTCTTCTTCTGCGGGGTGGCCTTCTCGGTCTTCTCCTCGGTGCTCACCCCAGCGCCCCCGTCGCCTCGGAGATGACCTCGACCAGCCGGGACAGCGCGTCGGGGAGTACGGCGAACGACATCCCCACCACCAGCAGGGTGAGCCCGATCTTGGCCGGGAACATGATCCCGATCGCGTTGAGCTGCGGCGCCACCTTGGTCAGCAGCGCCAGCCCGAGGTCGGCCACGAACAGGACGGCGACCAGGGGCAGCGCGATCTGCACGGCGGCCGCGAAGAAGACGCTGAACAGCGTCGCGAGCACGTCGGTCGCGTTCTCCGGCCGCCACGTCGACCCGAGGGGCATCGCCTCGAAGGAGCGGAGCAGGCCCCCCATCACCAGGAGGTGGGCGTCGGTCGCGAACAGCAGCATCATCGCGAGCATGCTGAAGAGCTTCCCGTGGACGGAGTTCATGTTCTGGCTCAGCGGGTCGAACGCCGCCGCGAGGCTGAACCCGCCGAACACGTCGACGAGGTCGCCCGCGGCCTGCATCGCCGCGAACACGAGGAAGACGACGAAGCCCATCGTGGCGCCGATCAGGGCCTCCTGCACGGCCGCGACGATGAGCGGCCCCGCATCCAGAGGCGGGGGCGTGTCACCCAGGCTGGGCGCGACGGCGAGCGCGAGGCCGAACGCCAGCAGCGTCTTGGCGAGCGTCGGCACCGCCTTGGACGAGAACGGCGGCACCACCAGCAGCCACGCCACCAGCCGGACGGATGCCAGCACGTAGGCGATCAGCGGAGCACCGTCGAGGGTGATGACCACGGGTCAGCCCAGGAGCTCGGGCAGCCGTGCGAACAGGTCCTGCGTGTAGGCGATCAGGGTGTGCAGCATCCAGTTGCCGGAGATCAGCAGGGAGATGCCGACGCCGACCAGCTTCGGGACGAACGCCAGGGTGAACTCCTGGATCTGCGTCATCGACTGCACCAGCGAGATCACGAACCCGATGACCAGGGCGGGCACCAGGATCGGAGCGGTCAGCTTGAGCGCGACCACCATGGTCTGCAGGGCGATCTCGAGCACCGCGCTGTCGGTCATCGGATCAGCCTCCGTAGCTCTGCACGAGGGAGCGCACGATCAGACCCCAGCCGTCGACGAGGACGAAGAGGAGGAGCTTGAACGGCAGCGACACCATGACCGGCGGCATCATCATCATGCCCAGCGACATCAGCCCGGCGCTCACCACGATGTCGATGACCAGGAACGGGATGAAGATCATGAAGCCGATGATGAAAGCCTGCTTCAGCTCGCTCAGGATGAACGCCGGGATCAGCGTCGTCAGGGCGACGTCGTCGGGGGTGTCGGGCTTGTCCCGGTGGGCCACCTCGGTGAGCAGCGCGATCTCCTTGTCACCGGTCTGACCGAGCATGAAGTGCCGCAGCGGCTCGACGCCGTCGTTCCAGGCGACGGTCTGGGACTTCGTCCCGTCCAGGTAGGGCTGGAGGCCGACGTCGTTGATCTCGCCCAGCACCGGACCCATGATGAACAGGCTCAGGAACAGCGCCAGGCCGGCCAGCACCTGGTTCGGCGGGATCTGCTGCAGTCCCAGGGCGTTGCGGGTCAGCCCCAGCACCACCAGGATCTTCGTGAAGCTGGTGCAGGTCAGCAGGATCGCCGGGACCAGCGAGAGCAACGTCAGGCCGAGCAGCACCAGGATCGGCGTGCTCGGCTTCTTGGTCAGGTCGTCGAACTTCACGGTGACGTCACCGGACCCGTTCTTGGGCCCCTGCGGCCCGCGGGGGCCGTCGGGCGCGTGCGGGACCGGGAGGCCGGCGACGGCGACCGTCGTGCTGACCGACGAGACGGGACCGGTCGACGTGGCGGGTGCCGGACCCGCAGCGGTGGCAGCACCGCCGAGGAGCAGCTGTCCCGTCAGCAGCACGATCAGGGCCGCGGCCAGCCCGATCGCGCGCCGGAGCCCGTCGTACCTCTCACTCATGTGGGGACCCGACCGGGGCCGCGGCCGACTTCGCGGTGGCGGCTGCCCAGGCCTGGCTCCAGGTCTGGGCGGACAGCAGCGATCCGCCCAGCGCGGCAGGGCGGGCGGCGGGCCGAGCCGCCCGGCGCCCGGCGACGCGACGGCCGGCGGTACGACGACCGCTGGGGACGACGTCCAGGTCCACGCCGGCGTCCGCGGCCTCGGCCTCGGGGGCGGCCACCTCGTCGGGGTCCAGCTCGGTGAGCAGCCGGACACCGCCCTCGCTGACTCCCACGACCAGCACGCGGCCGCCCACCTCGACCACGGCCAGGGACGCCGTCCGGCTCAGCGACTGCCGGCCGTGCACCCGGACAAGTCCGCGCGTGCCGCCCAGCTTGCGTGCCCCGGTGCGGGCGACGAGCCAGAACAGCCCGAGCACGACGCCCAGCGACACCGCCAGGCGCAGGACCAGCTCGAGCATCAGACTGCCGCGGTGTGAGAGACGATCTCGGTCACGCGCAGCGCGAAGTCCTCGTCGACGACGACCACCTCGCCACGGGCGATCAGCCGTCCGTTGACCAGCAGGTCCGCTGGGCTGCCCGCGGCGCGGTCGAGCTCCAGCACGTCTCCGGGCGTCAGTGCGAGCAGCTCGCGGACCGAGAGCCGGGTGCGGCCGAGCTCGACGGTGACCTCCATGGCCACCCCGTGCAGCAGCTCCACGCCGCGCGCGGGGCCGGTCGAGCGGACCTCGGCCCCGGGTTCCGCAGCCGTGGCCCCGGAGGTGCCGAGGAACACCACGGCGGCGACTGCGTCCCCGGCCAGCAGCGGCACCGCGACGGTGGCCCGGGCGAGGCCCGAGACGAGGCTGTCCCCATCGAGGGCCTCGCCTGCTGCCGCGGAGGACCCGAGCGCGGCCGCCATCGCGTCGAGGGCAGGCTGGAGGGCAGCTCCGAGGTCGAGCGCGCCGGAAGGGGCCGAGGCCAGGGCGTCGGCGAGGTCCGCGCCGACGAGCACGCCGACGAGCGACCCCTCGGCACCCACCACCCCCGCCATCGCGCCGGCGGTCCACGCGGTCGCGTCGACGTCGCCGGTCGCCTGGACGGTTCCGGCCACCAGGCTCTCTGCCGCCGGGATCAGCGGCGCGGCGGCCTCGGCGACGGCGGTGGCAAGGTCCGCGAGAGCACCGGTGACGGCGGGGTCGGACACGATCATGCTCATGAGTTCTCCTGGAGGGGTGCTGCGACGACACGGGCGGCCAGTCGGGTGCCCTGGGTGCCGGCCATGGCGTGCGCGAACACGACGTCGGCCGCGGTCACGTCGAGGGGAGCCTGCGCCGGGTGCTTGAGGCGGACGACGTCCCCGACCTGCAGGCCGGAGAGCTCGACGGGGTCGGCGACGGTGCCGCGGAACCGGACCGCGACCTCGACCGGCACCTCCTGGAAGCCCGCCGCCAGCCGGGCCGAGGCCTCGGCCCGCTGGGCCCGTTCGCGCTCGGTCACGACCGCCGCGCTGCCGGTCGCGTTCAGGTAGGGAAGCAGCCCGTTGAAGGACATCGCGAGAGTCAGCGGGTGCTCGACCTCGCCGCGCCGCAGGACGAAGCGCGCGACCACCATGGCATCGGTGGCGTTGGAGAGCTGGGCGAGCTGGGGGCTGTACTCGACCCCGACGATCTTGGGCTCGATGGCGACCAACGAGGACAGGGCGTAGCGGACCTCGGCGACCAGCCGCTCGTAGAGCCCGGCCACCACGGTGCTCTCCAGGTCGGTCATCGGGCGCATCGGCTGGTCGGCGGGGCCGGGCCCACCGAGCAGCCGGTCGACGCACCCCATGACGACGGGGAGGGGCATCTCCAGCACGGCCGGTTGCTGCACCGGCTGCATGCTGAACACCGTCATGTAGGTCGTCTCGGCGAGCGACTCGACGTACTCGGTGTAGGTGCGCTGCTCGATGTCGACGAGGTCGATCTGGCACACCGACCGGAGGGCCGACGTCATCACGATGGACGCCTGCCGGGCGAACGTCTCGTAGGCCAGCTGCAGGGTCCGGGAGTTCTCCCGCGACAGCTTGACCGGTCGCCGGAAGTCGTAGGGGGTCACCACCCTGGGTCGACGGCGTCGAGCCCGGCCGACGACCGGCACGACCCGGCCCGGGGTCGTGCGGACGGATGCGTTCACGACCATGGGTATCGGTCAGCGCCGGACGTTCCTGAGCAGAAACGTCCGGTGAGCCTCGGCACGGCCCCGCAGGCGGGAGCTACTGGGTCACGAAGTCTGTGAAGTAGACCCCCATCACCTCGCCCTCGTAAGCGTCCTCCAGGCGGTGCACCAGCTTCTTCTTGAGCCCTTCGCGGTAGGGCTTCTGCGCGAGCCGCTCCATCCGCTGCCCGGTGAACAGCTCGATGGTGGCGTCGAGCGCCTTGCTGCCCTCGAGCTCCTCCTTCACCTGGTCGGTCGCCTGGAGCGCCACGCCGATGCGCAGGTAGTGCCCGTCGTCGAGGTTGACCTGGATCGCGTCCAGCTTCACGACCTGACCCGGGTGCGGAGCCTCCTCGGCCGAGGCAGGCCGCAGCAAGAACCACCACGTGCCGACGCCGGCCAGGACCAGGGCCAGCAGCACCACCAGGATCTTGCCCTTCTTGCCGCGGTCCTCCGGGGCGTCTTCCTCGGTCGGCTCGATCACCGTCTGGCTCATCTCTCACTCCTCGTCACAGCTTCGCTCCGTCGCGCAGGACGTCGGAGAACAGTCGGCGTACGTCGTCGCTGGCGGTGGACAGCACGACGATGTCCACCCGCTTGTTCAAGGCCTGCGATCCAGGCTTGGCCGGGTCCACCAGGGGCCGTTCGTGGCCGTAGGCCACCGCCGACAGGTGGCGCGAGGGGACGTTCCGCACCTCGGTGAGGTAGCGGAGCACGGTGACCGCGCGCGCGGCCGAGAGCTCCCAGTCGGACGGGTAGTACTTCGGCTTCACCTTCACCTGGTTGGTGTGCCCGGCGACGTCGATCTGGTTGGGCAGCGTGCGCAGCACCGGCGCCAGGACGTCGAGGACCTGCGCCCCCCGTGGGCTCAGGTCGGCCAGGTTCGCCCGGAACACGATGTGCCGCGACACGAGGCTGACCCGGAGGCCCCGCTCGTCGATCTTCATCGACACGTCGTGCAGCAGCCCGGCCGCGCGCAGGGCTCGGGCGATCCGGCGGCGCAGCTCCTGGAGCCGGGCGACCTCCGCCTTGGCCTCGTCGTAGGCGTTCGGCGGGTCCTCGGCCTGGTGAGTGGCTGGCTGCTCCTGAGTCGTCTTGCGCACGGTCTCCTCGAGGCGTGGCTGCACCGGCGCGATGGGTTGCGCCCCGGCCTCCGCGAGCACCGTCTGGTCGCCCTGGAACGGCGACGGTTCGTGCCCGAAGCCGGCCGCCATCCCCTCGCGCAGCATCTCGAACCGCTTCTGGTCCACCTGGCTGATCGCGAACAGCACGATGAACAGCACCATCAGCAGCGTGATCATGTCGGCGTAGGTGATCAGCCACCGTTCGTGGTTGGTGTGCTCCTCCTGGTGCCGGCGCTCCCTCCTGCGTGGCATGTCAGGCCGCCTTGGCCTCGGGCAGCCGGTCGGACAGCGGCATCAGCGACTCCAGACGCTGGGCGACGACGCGCGGGTTCGCCCCGGACTGCACGGCGAGCACGCCCTCGATCACCAGCTCCATCCGTCCGGACTCGAGCTGGCCGATCCGACCGAGCCGGCTTCCGATGGGCAGCCAGATGACGTTCGCGGTCATCACGCCCCACAGCGTGGCGACGAACGCCCCGGCGATGAGGTGTCCGAGCTGGTCGGGGTTGGAGAGGTTCTCCAGCACGTGCACGAGCCCCATCACGGTGCCGATGATCCCGATGGTCGGCGCGTAGCCGCCCATGTCGTTGAAGAACTTCGCCGCCTGTCGGTCAGCCGCGCGTTTGCCGTCCAGCTCGGCCTCGAGGATCTCGCGGAGCTCCTCGGGATCGGTGCCGTCCACCGCGAGCGCGACACCGCGCTTGAGGAAGTCGTCCTCGACGTCGCGGACGACGTCCTCGAGCGTGAGCAGCCCTTCCCGGCGGGCCTTGTCGGCCATCTTCACGACGACGGCGACCAGGTCGGCGTTGGGCACCTGCTTCCAGGTCAGCGCGCGCTTGAGCGACGTCAGCGCGTTCTTGGCGTCGGTCATGGTGCCGCCGGCGACCGCTGCGCCGATGGTGCCACCGAAGACGAGGATCATCGGCGGGACCAGCAGCAGCGACGTCGGGCTGCCGCCCTCCATGACGTTGGCGCCGATGATCGCGACCAGGCCGAGCCCGAGACCGATCTGTGTGGCCCGGTCCATCACTGCCTCCGAGGCGACAGCGGCAGCACCGGACCTTCGGGTGCGGTCACGTCCTCCGCGGCGTCGCTGCCGGCGTCCGGAACCGCGGAGAGCCGGGTCCTGCGCACGGTGGCGTCGCCGAGCCGCTCGAACCCGTTGGCGGCGGAGAGCACCTGGGCGCGGTACTCCAAGATGGCGAGGACGACCTCGTCGAGCGTCTCCTGCACGATGTACTTCGTGCCGTCGACCAGCGTGATGATGGTGTCCGGGGTCCGGTCGACACGTTCGATCAGGTCGGGGTTCAGCGCGAACTGAACGCCCGTGATTCGGGTGAGCGGGACCATCGGTGCACCATCCTTGTGCGGTCGAGCAGCCGGGCCATCCTTGGCCGGCACCCCTGACATCGGCCGCCCCCTCGCCCACCTGAGGGGTTCGGCGCAGGTGCGTCGCGTGGCGCGGCGCTTGAGCCGGACGCGGTTGCCGCCTTCGCAGACGCCAGCGCACGCTGCGCACCCCGAACGGCTCGCGGGGGTGCGCAGCGTGCGCGGAGGGCGGTTCGTCAGCGCTTGATGTTGACGAGCTCCTCGAGCACCTGGTCGGAGGTGGTGATCACGCGCGAGGTGGCCTGGAACCCGCGCTGGGCGATGATCAGGTTGGTGAACTCCTGCGCGAGGTCGACGTTGGACATCTCCAGCGAGCCGCCGATCAGGTTGCCGCGGCGACCGGTGCCGGGTGCCCCCAGCTGGACGGTGCCGGAGTTCGTGGTACTCCGGAAGGCGGTGTCGCCGACCTTCTCCAGTCCCTCCGGGTTGGCGAAGTTGGCGAGTGCGAGCTGGAAGATCGGCTTCTTGGTGCCATCGGCGTAGATCCCGGTGACGACCCCGTCCGCGCCGATGTTGTAGGAGCGCATCGGGTTGGCGCCGGAGTCGTCGACCATGTCGGGGATCGCGATGCCTTCGGTGGCGCCCGTGGTGTCCACGGTGTAGACACCCGGGTCTGTGGGGGTCGCTGCGGTCGTCTCGGTGAACTTGTACCCCTGGACGATGTCGCCGTCGACGGTGACGAGGTTGCCGGCGCTGTCGAAGTTGAACGCACCGGCGCGGGTGTACATCGGCTCGCCGCCGCGGCTGACCACGAAGAAGCCGTCGCCCGAGATCATCAGGTTGGTCGCGCGGCCGGTCACCTGCGCCGATCCCTGGTTGAAGTTCGTGGTGATGCCGCCGACCTGCACGCCCAGCCCGACCTGGACCGGGTTGGTGCCCCCGGTGTTGTCCGGTGCCGTCCCGGTCGGCGAACCGGCGGCGGTGAGCATCTGGCTCAGCGTGTCCTGGAAGACGATGTTGCTGGCCTTGAAGCCCACCGTGTTGGCGTTGGCGATGTTGTTGCCGGTGACATCGAGCATGGTCTGGTTGGCGCGGAGTCCGCTGATGGCGGAGAAGAGTGAGCGAAGCATGGGTTTCCTTTCGGCGGTGCGTTGGCTGGGGTCCGCCGTCAGGCGGTGGGGTCCTGCAGGGAGACCGAGACGACGCTGCTGAGCAGCACCTGGCTGGCGCCGACGTTCAGCACCGGCCCGGTCGGGGTGAAGCGGACGGAGTCGACCGTGCCGGACAGCTCGGTGGCGCCGTCCTCGTCGAGGTAGGTCACGCACTTGCCCGCCAGGGTGCTGGCCCCGAACGCCATCTGCGCGGCGAGCGCCTGGCTGGTCTGGTCGGCGACCGTGCCGAGCTTCTCCAGGGAGGTGAACTGCGCGGTCTGGGCGAGGAACTCCGCGGAGTCCTGCGGGTTCATCGGGTCCTGGTTGCGCAGCTGGGCGACCATCAGCTTGAGGAAGGTGTCCTGGCCGAGCTGGTCCATCGACAGCGAGGCGCCGGCGGTCGGGTCGGGCGGCGGGGTGGGCCCGCCGCCCAGGGGCATGATCGTCATCTCGGTCCTTCCTAGACGGTCACGTCGAGGGCGGAGCCGCCCAGGACGCCGTTCGTGCGGGTCGTTCGGGAGCTCGCCGGCCCAGGCGGCGCGCTGTGGGACTCGGGTCGCGGCGCGCCTGCGCGGGTGCCCGGCCGGTCGCGCCCGGTGTCGCCACCGCCGGTCCCGTCGCCGGCGTACGACGCTGCCCCGGACCCGTTGTCCGGTCCGGCGCCGCCGGCCGTCGTCGCGGACGAGGGGGCCTGCGCCGAGGGCAGGTCGCGGAGCACGAGCTGGCCGGGGTTGCGCCCGATCGACTCGAGCAGCGAGCGCAGGTGCGCGGACCCGTCGCGCAGCAGGTCCCGGGCCTGGGCGCCGGCGGCGATGTCGACGTCGACGTGGTCGCCGCGCACGGTGACGGTCAGGTGGATCTCGCCGAGGTCGGCGGGGTGGAGCTTGAGCATCATCCGGTGCTCGCCGTCGCCCCGGGTGACCACCCGGGCCACGGCCGGGGCCACCTGGGCGACCACCGTCGTCGCGGGTGCGGCCGACGTCGGGGCCGCGCCCTGCGCACCGTCCGGCTTCGCCGCCTGCGGCCCGGCCGTGACGCCGGATGGTGCGGTTCCGAGCTGACCGACGTGGTCGGTGGCCGGGCCCCCGTCCTCCGCGTCGGACCGGGCGGGGCGCTCTGCCGCCGAGCCGGCGAGCCCGGTCACCCCGGCGAGGGTGACGGTCTCGACCACGGTTCCGGCGGCCTCGCCGGTCGTGGCCCCGGAGTCGCCACCGCGTGCGGTGGGCATCGGGCCGGGCGCAACGCCCTCTTGACGCTGACCGGCGGCGGCAGCGTCCGCGCCCGGGTCGGCCGCCTCAGCGACGAGGGCGCCCGCAGCCGCTGTTCCTGCGGCGCTCGACGGCACGCCCGGGGTGTCCGCGGCCTTTGCGGTGCCAGGGTTCTCGTTCGCCGCGAGAAGGTCCTGGGTCGCCGAGGAGCCCGGGGCCGCACCAAGGACGGCGGCTCCCGCCGACTCTCCAGCCGCACCGGCCGAGGCCTCGTCCACCGGCGCCGCCGCCGTCGTCACCGCCGGGTCACGGGTCGACCCGGCGGGGTTCGGCACCGGGCCGGCGGCGCCCGCCGCCGCGGCGCTGGAGCTCGACGTCGCGGCGACGCCGCGGTCGTCGCGATCTTTGCCGGTCCCGCCGCCCCGCTTGGGGGGATCAGGCTTCTTCGACGCGGTGAGGTGCCCGTCGAGGACGGCGGCGAAGTCGTGACCGCCGCGGGCCGGCGCGTCTCCGCGTTCCCGGTCTCGTGCGCGGGACGTCTGGTTGCTGCCGGCTGCCGGCAGCACCGGCGCGCTGAGGATGCTCATGCGTTCTCCATCTGACGCTGGAAGCCGAGGACGGCGGGCACGTAGGCCTGCGTCTCGCGGTAGGGCGGGACGCCGTCGTAGCGGTGCACCGCTCCGGGCCCGGCGTTGTAGGCGGCGAGCGCGAGGTCGGTCCGGCCGAACTCGTCGATCAGGTCGCGCAGCAGCCGGGCAGCCCCGTCCACGGCCTGCGCCGGCACATCGGGGTCGACACCGAGTCCGCGGGCGGTGCCGGGCATCAGCTGCATGAGTCCGCGCGCCCCGGCCGGGCTCACCGCCGCCGGGTTGTACGCCGACTCCTGCCGGGCCACCGCGGCGAGCAGCGAGGCCGGCACGTCGTACCGCTGCCCGGCCTGCGCAAACAGCTCGGCGTACGGCGTGCCCGCCGGCAGCGTGCCGGGTCCCGTGGACGCGGCGACCCGTGCCGCGGACGCGTCGGGGAGGATCCGCCGGATCGCGATCGGTTTCTCGTGGACGTCGGTGACGCGCACCTCGAGACCGGGACGCGGTGCCTCGATCATCTTGTTGTCGCCCATGTAGATCGCCACGTGGTGCACGGGGCTGCCGAACGCCAGGAGGTCACCGGGCTTGGCCTGCGCCAGGCTCGCCACCGGGGTTCCCTCCCGGGCTTGCTGGTAGGAGACCCGTGGCAGGTCGACACCGAACTTGTCGTAGACGATCTGCACGAGCCCGGAGCAGTCCAGCCCGGTCTTCGGGTTGGTGCCGCCCCAGACGTAGGGGACGCCGAGGTACTTGCGCGCCTCGGCGACGATCGACTGGCCGGTGGTTCCCGGGATCGGGGTGAACGGCGTCGCCGAAGTCGGGGTCGAGGTGTCGACCGGCGTGAGCGACGCGGCCGGGGCCAGCGGACCGACCCAGCGGGTGTCGCCGGCGCCCGCCCGGCCGAGCGGTGCGGCCGCGGACCCGGACCCGCCGGCTCCGAGCGCCGCTCCCGGCCCCGTGGCACCGGAGAGGGCGTCGGCGAAGGCGGTCGGGTTCGCGACGCTCGCCGGTCGGGCACCGCCGACGCCGCTGAGCAGGGCGAACTGGCCCTGGAGCTGCTGGATCCGGGCAGCCACGTCGGAGACGCTCATCGGGCCACCTCGTCCTCGGCGCGACGGCGCAGCCATCCGGTCGCGGCCAGGTCGTCGAGCTCGGCGGCCTCGCGACGCGCGCGCTCGGCGGCCCGCTCGGCGGCCCGGCGTTCGAGGAGCAGGTCGACCACGCGGACCTCGGTGCGGTCGTGCTGCCAGCGCCTGCCGGCCTCGTCGGCGATCCGGGCACTGGCGGCGGCGGACTCCTCGGCGCGGGTCCCCGCCTCGGCCAGGCCGGTCAGCCGCTGGGCGTGGGCGAGGAACTCCGCGACCGTGCCGGTCGAGAAGGCGGGTGCGGTCGCGAGCCGGTGCCGCAGCCGGGCGGCCTGCTCCTGCTTGGTTCGCGCCTGCGCCCTCGCGTGCTGCAGCCCGATCAGGCTGTCGTTCTCGCGGGTGGAGCGGACGCGTCGTACGGCGGTCAGCCCGCGGTCCTGGCCGGCGCTCATCGGCCACCGACCAGAGTGTTGAGCTGCTGCCAGGTGTCCGGCGCGTTGCTGGGCTGGTCGACGGACTGGCGCAGGAACTCGTTGATCGCGGGCAGGAGCGCGAGCGCGCGGTCGGCGTCGGCCGAGCCGCCCGCGACGTAGGCGCCGATCTCCACCAGCTCCCGGACGTCGCGGTGGGCGGCCAGCAGCCGGCGGAGCTCGAGTGCGTCGGCGCGCTGCTGCGCGTCGGTGATGGCGGGCACGACCCGCGAGATCGACTCGAGCACGTCGATGCTCGGGTAGTGACCGCTCGTCGCGAGGCGCCGCGAGAGCACGACGTGACCGTCGAGGATCGAGCGTGCGGTGTCGCCGATCGGGTCCTGCAGGTCGTCGCCCTCGACGAGGACGGTGTAGAGGCCGGTGATGCTGCCGGTCTCGCCGGGTCCCGCCCGCTCGAGCAGTCGCGGCAGCAGCCCGAAGACACTGGGCGGGTAGCCACGGGTGGCGGGCGGCTCGCCGGCGCTCAGGCCGATCTCGCGCTGAGCCATCGCGACGCGGGTGAGGCTGTCCATCATCAGGACGACGTCCTCGCCCTGGTCGCGGAACCACTCCGCGACGCGGGTCGCGACGAAGGCGGCGCGGAGCCGTTCGACCGGGGGCGCGTCCGACGTCGCGACGACCACCACGGAACGGGCCAGGCCTTCGGGGCCGAGGTCGTTCTCGAGGAACTCGCGCACCTCGCGGCCACGCTCACCGACCAGCGCGATCACCGAGATCGCGGCCTCCGTGCCGCGGGCGACCATGGACAGCAGCGTCGACTTGCCGACGCCGGAGCCGGCCATGATCCCGACCCGCTGGCCGCGGCCGCAGGGCACCAGGGCGTCCAGCGCCCGGACGCCCAGCCCCAGCTGCGTGTCGATCCGGCCGCGGAGCAGGGCATTGGGGGTGGTGTTCTCGACCGAGACGCGCGGCAGGTGGTGCAGCGGCGGACCGCCGTCGATCGGGCGGCCGAGCCCGTCGAGCACCCGGCCGGTGAGCTCCCGCCCGACCGGCACCCGCAGCGGGCCGCCGGTGGCGCGGACAGCCGCGCCGGTGCGCAGTCCGTGCGTGGTGCCGAGCGGGAGGCAGACCGCGCCGGCCCGCGAGCTCGACACCACCTCGGCCGGGACGGGGCCGTCGGCGGCGAGCACCTCGACGACCTCACCGACCGCGACGTCGACGCCGCGAACCAGCAGGTGCAGGCCCTTGAGCTCGACGAGCCGGCCGAGCCGTTCCGGGCGGGCGGCGAGGAACAGGCGGTCGCGCACAGCGGGGTCCAGCGGCAGGGTGGTCATCGACCCAGCACCTCCCGGACCCGGGCGAGCGCGGAGGACACGGTGGCGTCCACGAGGCCGTCGTCGGTCTCCGCCACCGCCTCGCCGCGGGCGAGCGTCGGGTCGTCGACCAGCGTGACCGCTCTCCCCTCGACAGCGCTCGGGTCGAGCAGCACGCGGTCGGCGGGGTGCATCCGCACCGTGACGCTCACGGCCGGGTGCAGCGGCGCGAGCGCCCGACGGAGGGCGTCTGGGCCCGGCTCGTCGGCGACGGCCAGCTCGCGCTGGAGAACCTCCTCCGCGATCCGGAGGGCGAGCTCGAGCGCGGCGTCCGCGAGGGCGTCGTACCGGAGGGAGAAGTCGGCCCTGCAGCGTTCGGCGGCGTCGGTGAGCGCGCTGACCAGTGACTGCTGCTCGGCGACCCTGTCGGCCTGCTGGTGGGTCGCGGCCTCCCGCAGATCGGCCTCGGCGGAGCGCGCCGCTTCGAGGGCACGGCGGCGTCCCTCCGCCCAGCCCGCGGCGTAGCCCTGGGCACGGCCTGCGGCGCTGGCCCGCTCGGCGAGCTCGCTCAGCGCCGCCTCGGTCACGGCGTCGCCGAGGACTCCGGTGTCGCCGAAGCGGGTCCACGTGCCGGTGCGCAGGTCACCCGCAACGGCGCCGGGTCCGGCACCGGCGGGGACCCCCCGGAGGACGACGCCGTCAGCTGACGTACTCGTCATCGGCGTTCCTCCTCAGCACGATCTCGCCGGCGTCCTCGAGACGACGGATGGTGAGGATGACCTTCTGCTGGGCCTCCTCGACCTGGCGGAGCAGCACCGGGCCGAGCAGGTCGATGTCCTCGAGCAGGGTCGCGGAGGCGCGCTCGGACATGTTCTTGGTGATCTTCGCGCGGACGTCGTCGGAGACGCCCTTGAGCGCCACGGCCAGGTCGGCGTTCTCCACCTGACGGAGCACGAGCTGGACGTCGCGGTCCTCGAGGAGGGTGATGTCCTCGAACATGAACATCCGGCTCTTGACCTCCTCGGCCAGCTCGGGGTCACGCTTCTGCAGCCCCTCGACGATGAGCCGCTCGGTGGCGCGGTCGGAGCGGTTGATGATCTGGATCAGCGGGTCCAGGCCGCCGATCGCCGACATCTCCATCGGCTGCAGCACCGAGGACATCTTGCGCTCCAGCGCCGCCTCGAGAGCCTTGAGCACGTCGGGCGAGGTGCGGTCCATGACCGCGATGCGGTGGGCGACGTCGGCCTGCAGCTCGGACTCGAGGCCGGAGAGGACCATCGTGGCCTTGTCGCTCGACAGGTGCGCGAGGACGACGGCGATGACCTGCGGGTGCTCGCCGGAGATGAACGACAGCAGCTGACGCGGGTCGGCGCGGTGCAGGAACTGGAACGGCAGCTTCATCGCCGACGCGGCGAGCCGGTTCATCACCGCCTCCGCGCGCTCGGAGCCGAGGGACTCCTCGAGGAGCGCCCGCGCGAACGCCGGGCCGCCCCGGGCGACGTGGGCCTGTGCGACGGCGAGGGTGCGGAACTCCGAGAGCACCTCCTCGGTCTCCGCGCGGGTCAGCGAGTCGAGCTCGGAGATCTCGGCGGAGATCGTCTCGACCTCGGACTCGCTCATGTGGCTGAGCAGCTTGGCGGCCTGCTCCTGACCGAGCTGGACCAGCAGGATCGCCACCTTGCGCACGCCCAGGGTCTGCATCGCTGTCGTCGTCACGGTCACTCCGCCTCGACGAGCCAGCCGCGGAGCAGCTGGGCCACGTCCTCGGGCTGGCGCTCCACCATCGAGGCGATCTCGTCGCGGGCCGCAAGCTTCAGGTCGGACATGTCGCCGGTCGGGAGCTCGGCGGCGTGCGCGGTCGGTGCCGGCTCGACGGCCGGGTTGTTGCGGCGGATCTGCTCCACGACGTACGTCGTCGCCTGCTCCCGCAGCTGGGTCCGCTTGCGGCTCTGCCGCCAAGCCGCGAGGAGGATCAGGAGCAGCAGGAGGACGAGTCCGCCCGTCTTGGCCATCGACATCATCTGGGCCTTGTCGTCGGCCTTCTTCGCCGCCGCCAGGGCGGCCGTGGCAGCCTGCTCCCCGCTGCGGTCGAACGGCATCGTGGTCACCTCGACGGTGTCGCCGCGCTGCGGGTCGATCCCGAGTGCGGAGGTCACGAGCGCCTGGACGTCGGCCAGGTTCCGCGCGCCCAGGGCCTGGGTGTCGACGACCACGCCGACGTGCAGGCTCTCCACGTTGCCGGGCGCCGCCTCGCGGTGCTCGACGGTCTGGTTGACGGCGTTGTCGGCGGTCCGCTGCTTCTTCTCGTAGGCGGTGGCGCCGTTGGGTACGGCGTTCGGGTTCAGCTGCCCGTCCGGTCCGACCACGCCGCCGCCGTTGGTCGCGTTGCCGGGGGCGGTGTACTTCTCGGTCATCTTGGTGTCGGTGAGCGGCACCAGCTTCGGGTCGGTGAAGTAGCGCGTGGTCTGCGTGGTGGTCTGGTCGAAGTTCAGGTCGGCGGTGACCTGCACCGCCGCGTTGCCGGTGCCGAGCACCCGGTCGAGCACGGACGTCACCGAGCCGCTCATCCGGTCCTCGAACGCCTTCACCTGCTGGGCGCGGCTGTCGCCCACGGTCCCGGCGTCGTCACCGGCGGCCGAGAGCACCTGGCCCGCGGAGTCGGTGACGGTGACCTGCTTGGGGTCGAGGCCCTCGACGCTGGAGGCGACCAGGTGCACGATGGCCTGGACCTGGCCCACGCCGAGCGTGGACCCGGGACGCGTCTGCACCAGCACCGACGCGGTCGTCGGCGGCTTGTCGGTCTCGAACAGGGTCTCCTGCGGCATCGCGACGTGGACGACCGCGGTCTGCACGGCGTCGAGCGCCTCGATCGTGCTCTCGAGCTCGCCCTCGATCGCCCG
Organism: uncultured Actinomycetota bacterium; assembly: GCA_963801125.1. Taxonomy (GTDB): domain Bacteria; phylum Actinomycetota; class Actinomycetes; order Propionibacteriales; family Nocardioidaceae; genus Nocardioides_B. Next base: position 217,763 of record CAWDDL010000012.1, on the reverse strand, counting down.
CTTGTAGCTGGTCTCCTCCTGGAACTGCGAGGTGGAGAGGCTCTGCTTGTCGAGGATCCCGTAGCCGTCCGAGCTCTGGCTCGGCAGGCCCTCGCCGCTGAGCTGGATGCGCGCGTCGTACACGTCGGCCTGCGGGACCAGGATCGTGCTCCCGCCACTCGCGAGCTTGTACGGCGTGCCCTGCGACTCGAGCTGGTCGATGACCGCGGAGGCGTCTGCGGGCGCGATGTTGGTGAACAGCGGCGCGTAGGCCGGGGTCGAGGCCCAGCGGAAGGCCATCCCGGCAGCGAGCAGCAGCGCGAGGCCGCCGATGATCGCGACTGTCTTCTGACCGGGGGTGAACGTGGCGAAGGTGCGCTGCAGCTGCTGCAGTCGTCCGGTGATCTGGTTGCGCATCAGACGGACATCCGCATGATCTCCTGGAAGGCCTCGAGGGCCTTGTTGCGGACGGCGGTGGTGAGCTGGGTGGCGACCGCGGCCTCGGTGGCCGTGATCGTGTAGTCGTGGATCGCGGTGAGGTCACCCGTGGCCGCCTGGACGGCGAGGGTGTCGGCGCGGTCGTGGACGTTCTGCAGGTTCTCGATGCCCTGGCTGAGGATCTGGCCGAAGTCCGCACCGGTGGCGCCGGCGATGCCGCCGGTGCCGAGCGGCGCCGACGGGCGAGGGCGCCGCGGTCGGTAGCACGTTGGGGACCATCGGCGTGAAGCCGCCGAGTGCCTCGATGGGACCGATGCTCATTCGGGGTCCCCGAGGGGGCGCGAGCGCAGCGAGCGGCTTCGTGGGGTGATCATGCGTTTCTCCCGATCGAGAGGGCTGCGGAGTAGGTGTCCTGCGCGTTGCGGACGACCGATGCCTGGGCCTGGAAGCCTCGCTGCGCCATGATCAGCTGGCTCATCTGGGCGCCGAGGTCGATGTCGGGCATCCGCACGTTGCCGGCCGCGTCGGCCAGCGGGTGGTCGGGCTGGTGGACCACGCGGCCGACCGGGTCGCCGAGGGCGATGTCGGAGACGCGGACACCGCCGCCCTCGATGGTCTGCGCGACGGCGTACTGCGCCTGGAAGGCGCTCTGCGACGTGGATCGCGCGGTGTTGACGTTGGAGATGTTGTAGGACAGGCAGTCCAGCCAGGTCTGGTGCATCGCCAGGCCGCTGCCGGCGATGTCGAGCATGTCGAAGGCACCCATCACATGCCGCCGATCGCCGTGGTGATCAGGGCCTCGCGGTCGCCGTACGCCCGGGAGAGAAGCTGGTAGCGGAACGTCGACTGCATCGCGGCCATCGTCTCGGCGGCGAGGTCGACGTTGTTGCCGTTGGCCCCCGGCGTCCGCTGTGACGCCGTGACGGTCGGCGCGCGCGGCGCCCTCGGTCGATGCTGCCGTCCGTGATCGCCGCCCGCAGCGAGTCCTCGAAGCCGACCTCCGAGGCGATGAAGCCCGGGGTGTCCATGTTCGCGATGTTGTCCGCGGCGACGCGCTGACGCATGGCCAGGCCGTCCAGTGCAGCCGCCAGCGTGGCGGCGACGGGATCCGACGCAGAGATGAGCATGGACGGCTACTCCGTGGGTCGTGCGCGGGAGCCGGTCCGTCGGCGAAGGGGTGAGCGATCCTTGCTCAGGTGGAGTCTTCGGCCGCGGGAGCGTGAACTTGAGGACTTTGCTGCTGAATCTGCCGGGGACGGAAAAGTCTTTGCCTGGCAGGGGTTTCAGGCGGTGAGGTCGACGTACACCGGGTGCTCGTCGCGGGCGCCGCGGCGCGAACCTGTGAGCTTGTCGAGCAGCTCGAGCTTCTGCCGGATGCCGACGGTGGCGGACACCGTCTCGTTGATCAGCGCCTGTTGCCGCTCGAGCAGCGCGCGGGCGCGTACGACGTACTGGGCGGGGATCGGGCCGCGGACCGGCGGCGGGTCCCAGCCGGCGATCTCCACGCGGTCCGGCGCCTCGCCGTCGAGGATGCCGCTCGGCCTGTTCGAGGGTCAGCTCGAGCTCGTCGAGTGCCGCGCCCCAGGCGTCCTGCCAGTCGTCGGGCATCGCTGTCACCCGGCGGCGAGATTGGCCAGCGCCGCCTCGCGCCACGTCTCCACCAGCGGGTCGACGATCTTCCTGCAGGCCTTGGTCACCGTGACGTCGCGGCTGGTGTTGGCGCGGATCAGCTCGCGGTAGAGCCAGCTGTAGATCTCGTCGAGCCGTGTCGCGCCGTCCCAGACGTCGTGATCCAGGGAGAACCGCAGCTCCAGCACGATCTCCTGGGCGTGGATGAGGTGGGGGCTGGCCGCGATGTGGTCGCCGGCCTCCTGAGCGGCGACCGCGCGGTCGACGTCGGCGCCGAGCCGCTCGAAGAGCATCACCAGGAGCCTTGCGGGGCTGGCGGTGCTGACCATGCCGCCCATGTAGGCGTTACGTGCGGATGCGTTCATCGTCGTCTCCTAGCTTCCGCTCGACCATGACGGGAGGCCGCTGATCTGGCCGGCGAGCCAAGAGGCCTGGTTCTGCATCTTGCCGAGCGCGACCTCGAGCGCGCCGTACTGCCGTTCCAGCGTGGTGCGCTTCAGGGCGAGACGCACATCCCAGCCATCGATCGCGTCGTCGAGCCCGTCGATGGTCGAGGTGTGTCCCTTGACCATCGATGTGACCACTCCGTCGGTCGAGTTGCTGAAGTTCTTGCCGAGCGTCTCCAGAGTGGTCGCGACTCCTTCGTCGGCGCCCGATCCGTCGCCGTCCACGAAGAGCTCCATGGTCTTGGTGGGGTCTGCCACGTAGGCGGCCTTGAATGCGTCCGCGTCGAAGGTGAGCTTGCCGTACCGGTCCACCTGGATGCCGACGGACGCCAGCGATGTGTTGTTGACGCCGTGGGTGATGGAGGAGACGAGTTGGTCGCGCAGGGAACGCACTGTGCTGTCACCTCCCAGAAGGCCTGACTTCTTGGTGACGGAGTTGTAGTTCGTGAGGGTGTCCATGTCCGCGGTGGCGGCGTTGACCGCGTCGACCATGGCCTTGACCTTGTCGGCAAGCGCCTGCGAGTCCGGTGCCACCGTGATGGTCACGTGGTCCGCCGCGACCGTCCCTGGGCCGAGGGTGACGTCGACACCCGGCATCAGGCCCTTGAACGTGTTCGAAGCGGACGTCAGGGGGGCCGTCTCTGCGTCCATGAGGATCTCGGCGTCCGAGCCGGCCACGTAGCCAGCGGTTCCTCCGAGGAAGGCTGAGGTGGCCGAGTGGTCGGCCTGCGGCGCGATCGAGAACTCCGTGACCGCCCCGGTGTCCTTCGAGGTGACCGAAAGGCGATAGGTCGCGGTTCCAGCGCTGTCGGTGCCGACCCGGACCAAGGCAGCGGAGAGCCCGACGTTCGCCGTGTTGATCGCAGACGCGACGGCGGAGAGGCTGCCGTCCCCGCTGTCGAAGCTGCCCGCGACCGTTCCGTCCGGTCGAACCACGTCGAACGTGGTGTTGGCGGCTACCTGGCCGGCGGACGTCGCCGTCGCGGCGCTCGCGTACGTCGCGTGTGTCGACGTCGCGAGGCTGTTGACCGTGAAGCCGAACGACCCGGGAGTGGTGGTGGCCGCGGTCGCAGTGACGGCGTCGATGCTCGACTTCGCTGACGCTGCCGTCCAGCCGGAGGCCGTCGAGAGCTCGCCGGCCTTGGAAGTCAGGGCTGCCAGCTTCGCGTTGAGGGCCTGAAGCGCCGAGACGGTGCTCTGCTCGGTCGCGACCCGCGACTTCAGGCGGTTCTGCGGCTGGGCCTCGAGCTGCATGAGCTGGTTGATGATCGAGGCGGTGTCGAGCCCGCTGACAAGGCCGCCGATGCTGGCGTTCGGCATGGCGGGCTCCTCTCGGGTTGACGATCCGTTGGGCGTGAATGAGGGGGCGGGGTCGCCGCCCCCTCATTCCGCTGCTGCAGTGCCGGTCATCGACCGGCCTTCATCACTGGAGCAGGCGCAGGACGCCCTGCGGCGCCTGGTTGGCCTGGGCCAGCATCGCGGTACCCGCCTGCGACAGGATCTGCGAGCGGGTGAACTCCACCATCTCCGCAGCCATGTCCGTGTCGCGGATCCGGCTCTCGGACGCGGACAGGTTCTCCACCGCGACGTTGAGGTTGTTGATGGTGTGCTCGAACCGGTTCTGCACGGCACCGAGGTTGCCCCGCAGGGTAGAGGTCGCCGTGATCGCGTCGGTCACCGTCGAGTTGTCCGTGATGTCGAGCGCCGTCGTGTCGATAGTGCCGCTCAAGTCGACCGTCAGCACGTCGGTGTTTGCGTGACCGACCTGGAAGTTGGTCGTGGCCGAGCCGCCGAAGAGGGCGACCCCGTTGAAGTTGGTGCTGGTCTGGATCCGGTCGATCTCGGAGCTCAGGGCGTCGAACTCCTGCGAGAGGGCCGCCTGGGACTCGGTGTTCTGAGTTCCGTTGTTGTACTGAACGGCCAGATCGTTCATCCGCTGCAGCATGGAGTGCACCTCGGTGAGGGCACCTTCAGCGGTCTGCACGAGGCTGACGCCGTCCTGGGCGTTGCGGGCCGCAACCTTGAGGCTTCCCACCTGCGAGCGCAGGCCCTCCGAGATGGCGAGGCCGGCGGCGTCGTCGGCGGCGCGGTTGATCCGGAAACCACTGGACAGCTTCTCCAGCGACTTGGCCATCTGCCCGTCGGTGACCGACAGGTTGCGGTACGAGTTCATCGCCGCGATGTTCTGGTTGATACGAAGACCCATGACTATTCCTCCCTGAAAGTTGGGTCGAGCTTCGAGGTCCGTCCATGGGCCTCGTTGGCTCTGTCATCGGCCGGCGGGGTGCCGGCCTGAGGGGTGGGGCTGAACTTTTTCAGTTGTTTCTGGTTGAACCGTGGTTTCGAGACGCTCGCTGCGCTCGCTCCTCAACCACCGCAGGTCGCTGCGCTCGCTCCTCAACCACCGCAGGTCGCTGCGCTCGCTCCTCAACCAACCGTCAGGCGGTGTAGAGGTCGCCGGGGAGGGCGGAGAGGCGCGAGGCATAGCTGCGGTGCGCGGCGACGCTGGCGTAGTAGGCCTCCTTGCGGCGGGCCGCGCAGCCCTGCGGCCTCTCCGCCGCCTTGGCCAGGTGCGGGTCCAGCGACGCGTTCAGCGCGCCCCGCATGAGCGCCACGGCCTCGGCGCGGAGCTGGGAGACCCGGGACTCGGTCACGCCGAGCTGCTCGGCGATGTCCGCCATCGGCAGGTCGTCGAAGAAGTAGCCCTGGACCACCACGCGCAGCCGCTCGGGCAGCTCGGCGACCGCGTCCTGCAGGTAGGCGACCCGTTCCCGATGCTCGATCGCGTCGGCGGGCGTCGGACCGGCGGAGGGGAGCACGTCGCCGAGCGAGGTGTCGTCGTACCCGTCGAGCGACATCACCGAGGCGCGGCTGAGGTCCTCCTCGTGGGCGGCGAGCTCGTCGATGCCCATGCCCAGGGCGGAAGCGACCTCCGCATCCGTGGCGACCCGACCGAGGGCCACGGCGAGGGTGCTGCGTGCCTCGTCGACCTGGCGGGCGCGGCGGCGGACCGAGCGGCTGGCCCAGTCGAGGCTGCGCAGCTCGTCGACGATGGCGCCGCGGATCCGGGTCGCGGCGTAGCCGGGAAAGCTCACGCCGCGGTCGGGGTCGTAGGCCTTCGCGGCCTGGGCCAGTCCGAACATGCCTGCCGACATCAGCTCCTCGCGGTGCACGTGAGCCGGCACCCGGCTCGCCATGTCGCGCACGATGTGACCCACCAATGGAAGGGCCTCACGCACGAGATCGTCGGCGCGGGTGGGCGGAACTGCGTGGGCAGTCCGGACTGCCTGGGTGGTCGGGGCTGCGTGAGAGATCTTTGGCACGGGGCCGTTCTCGTCCCGCGAACCCGGTCGCTTGACGACGAGCAGTGATCTTTGCGATCTGCACCTAACAAATGGGGCGAGCAGACTACTCAGCGCTAGTTACATATAACTACTGAATCGAACATTCAGCCCATATCGGCTGCCCCGACGTGTCGACAATTGTCCTCAGGTGCCCGCTCGGCCCGCCGATGGTCCCGGTGTCGGATCCGCACTCGAGCTAGGAGCCTGCCACCATGGCGATGGAAGACCTGTCCTCGGTGCTCTGGCACGAGCGCGAGCTCCTGGAGACGCTGGCCTACAAGCTGGAGGTGGAACAGCTCGTGCTGGCCGGCGGCCGGACCCACTGGCTCGCCGCCGCCGCCCGCGAGGTGGAGAACGTCCTGGAGCGGATTCGCGAGATCGAGCTGCTGCGCGCGGTCGAGGTCGAGGCGGTGGCCGAGCAGCTCGGGCTCGAGCCGAACGCGAGCCTGCACCGGATCGCCGACGCGTGCGACGAGCCGTGGACGGGCATCTGGCTCGACCACCGCGAGGCGTTCACCCGGGTCACCACGCAGATCCAGCAGCTCTCCGAGTCGAACCGGGAGCTGCTGACCGCCGGCTACCACGCCGCGCAGGCCACGCTGCTGTCCCTCTCGGAGGGCGCCGGCACCTACCGGCCCGACGGCGCCGTCGACGCGGGCCGCCGCACCTCCTTGCTCGACAGGAGCTTGTGAGGTCATGTCGGGCACCTTCTCCTCGCTGAGCTCGGCGCTCTCCGGCCTGCGCTACAACCGCGTCGCGATGGACGTCGCCAGCGGCAACGTGGCCAACGCGGGCACCGAGGGGTATGCCCGCCGCCAGGTGATCGGCCAGGCCACCGGCGCTCCCGCCGCCCCTGCCATGTGGTCCCGGTGGGACACCGCCGGGGGTGACGGGGTCGAGCCCGGCGCGATCTCGCGGATGGTCGACCCGCTCCTGGACACCCGGGCGCGCACCGAGCACGCCGGGCTGTCCTACCACGACACCCGCAGCGCCTCGCTGGTCCGCTTCGAGACGACGCTCGGCGAGCCGGGTGAGAACGGTGTCTCCGCGGCGCTGTCCGCGTTCAAGGCCGGGTGGCACGACGTCGCGAACAACCCCGGCGACCTGGCCGCGCGCAGCCAGCTGCTGGCGCGTGCCCAGACGCTGGCCGGTGCGATCAACGCCCAGGACCGCGCGGTCACCACCGAGTGGGGCGACCAGCGCACCAGGCTCGACGCGCAGGCCGCCGAGGTCAACCAGGTCACCGGACAGCTCGCGGACCTCAACAAGGGCTTGCGCAACGCGCACGTCGCCGGCACGGACGCCGGCGTGCTGCTGGATCAGCGGGACCAGCTCACGATGCGGCTGGCCGAGCTGACCGGCAGTACGACGAGCGTGCAGCCCGACTCGACGGTCGAGGTGCAGCTCGGCGGCCAGCTCCTCGTCAGCGGCGGGGCGTCGTACGCCCTCACCGTCAGCGGCAGCCAGGACATGGACGGCGCCGGAGGTCCGGTGACGATCACCGTCGACGGCACGCCCCCGACACCGATCGTTCCGGCGGGCGGCGAGATGGGCGGTTCGTACGCCGTGCTCACCACCGACCTGCCCGCATATCGGTCGAAGCTCGACGCCGTCGCGGCGGCCCTCGCGTCCGAGGTCAACGCCCAGCAGGGTGCCGGCCAGGACCTGAACGGCACCCCGGGCATCGCCATGTTCTCCGGCACGACGGCTCAGGCTCTCACCGTGTCCGTCAGCGATCCCCAGCTGGTCGCGGCCGCGAGCCTCGGGGCCGGCGCCCTCGACAACGCCAACGCCAACGCCATGGCCGGGCTCGACCTGGGCGCCAAGTCCTACCGCGAGCTGATCACCTCGTTCGGCGTCTCGGTCTCGACCTCGAAGCAGGCGGCCGCGAACCAGGGCGTCATGGCCGCCCAGGTCGACGGGTCGCGCGAGGCGCTGTCGGGCATCAGCATCGACGAGGAGATGGTGAACCTGCTGGCCGCCCAGCGAGGCTACGAAGGGGCCGCCCGCGTCCTCACCGCGATGGACTCGATGCTCGACACGCTGATCAACCGGACGGGGCTGCGCTGATGAGCACGCCACGGGTCACCCAGCGCCTGATGGTGGAGCGCTCGCTGTCCTCGATGCAGTCCGGGATGAACCGGCTCGCGCGCAGCCAGGAGCAGCTCTCGACCGGTCGGCTGATCAACCGGCCGTCGGACTCGCCGACCGGCACCAACGCCGCGATGCGGCTGCGCGCCCAGCTCGCCGCAGACGCGCAGTACTCCCGCAACGCCTCCGACGGCCTGAGCTATCTCGGCCGCACCGACAACACGCTGACCACGATGGTCGACAACGTACGACGCGTCCGCGACCTGATCGTCCAGGGCGCCTCGACCGGCTCCAACGGTCCCGACGCCCGTGCGGCCATCGCCGCCGAGCTGAAGCAGATCAAGGAGTCGCTGGTCTCGCTGGCCAACACCGAGCACATGGGCCGGCCGCTGTTCGGCGGCACGAGCAGCGGTCCGGCGTACACCCTGACGGGAGCCCCGCCGGTGACGACGTACAACGGGGACGACGGCAAGGTCGTCCGGATGGTCGGCGACGGCACTCCGGTCGACGTGAACGTCACCGGACGGGAGGCGTTCGAGACCAACGGCGACGACCTGTTCGAGGTCATGGACGACACCATCGCCGCGATGACCGGCGCGCCCGACCAGCTCGGCGACAAGCTCACCCGCATCGACGCGGTCTCCAAGCAGATGCTCAGCGCCCTGGCCGACGTCGGCACCCGTTATGGTCGGGTCGAAGGAGCGCTCAGCACGTTGACCGACACCAACCTCGACAACACGGCGGCGCTCTCGGAGGTCGAGAACGTCGACATCGCCAAGGCGATCGTGGACCTGCAGATGGCCGAGGTGGCACACCAGGCCGCCCTCGGGGCCACCGCCCGGGTCCTCCAGCCCTCGTTGATCGACTTCCTCCGATGACCCTGACCGCAGACCGCCCGACCCAGGAGCCGCACGACGTGTCCGGTGACATCCCCGTCCTCGAGCTCGCCCGCCCGCTGGTCGGGTTCCCGCAGCTGAGCCGGTTCGCGCTCGCACGGCTCTCCGACGACGGCGTGATCTGCGACCTGCGCTCGCTCGAGGACCCCGACGTGAGCTTCGTGGTCGTCCCGCCGGGCGCGTTCTTCGACGACTACGCCCCCGAGATCGACGACGAGCTCGTCGAGGCGCTCTCCATCGAGACCGCCGACGACGTCTTCATCCTGGTCATCGTCACGCTCGGCGACACGCCCGAGTCGGCCACCGCGAACCTGCGTGCCCCGGTCGTGGTCAACCACCGCAGCCGGCAGGCCGCCCAGGCGATACTCGACGACCCGGCGCTGGCCACCAAGGCGCCGCTGACCGGCCCGGGCGCGGGCGGCGAGGGCCAGACGGCAGACTAGGCACCCGGACACGTCGATTCCCCGACAGGAGCGAGCATGCTGGTGCTGAGCCGTCGCGTCGGCGAGAGCATTGTGATCGGCGACGACGTCGTCATCAGCGTGCTCGAGGTCAAGGGCGACGTCGTGCGGATCGGGGTCGACGCCCCGCGCTCGGTGCAGGTGCGCCGCCAGGAGCTGCTCGAGGAGGTCGCGGCCACGAACAAGTCTGCGGTCTCGCCGGACCCGGCCGCGGTGGCCGGACTGTCGAAGCTCGTCGGGCGGCGCGGACCGGGCCGGCGGCGACGACACCTCCCGACCGGCCGGCTGACGTCGCGGGGGCGGGCGCGGGGGCGGAGCGTCGTACGGCTGCAATTGAACTCAGCGCGCACGTTCCCGACCCGTGCGCCCGAAGCATCCGCCGAACGGTCAGCCCCGTAGTCAGCCCGGGCCAGCGGCCCGCACGTCGACGCGTCATTTCTGACCGCTTTGTCCGATTTTCGGCCGGACACCGGTGACGCCCCGGGTAAAGGTCGTCATGCTGGACTCATCGGCAGACCGGGTGGGGAAGAATGGTCAGTCGGTGCCCAGGGGGGCCGGATGGGGGGCCCGAGGCGGGCCCGCACCTCGCCAAGAGTGTGCGGGCCCGTTCGACCGTCCGCGGTATGCCCCTGCCTCCGGTCCCCTGAACCGGACCGACCTGGCAGTATCGGACCCGTGAGGTGGCTTTCATGAGGTTCCTGCTCTGGGTGACGGTCAACGCGCTGGCGCTGGCGGCGGCGGCCGGCCTGCTCGACGGGATCCGGCTCACCGGCGCGACCACCGAGGACCGGGTGATCACGCTCGTCCTGGTCGCGATCATCTTCGGCCTGGTCAACGCGGTCGTCCGGCCGGTGGTGAAGCTGATCTCGTTCCCGTTCATCATCTTGACGCTGGGCCTGCTGGTGCTGGTCATCAACGCGCTCATGCTGCTGCTCACCAGCTGGCTGTCGGAGCAGCTCACCCTCGGCTTCCACGTCGAGGGGTTCTGGACCGCCGTCTTCGGCGGGATCGTGATCATGATCGCCACCTGGGCGCTCGAGGCCGTCTTCCCGGAGCGGGACTGACCGGCCGATGACGACCCCCCGCCTGCCCGCTCCGCGCCGAGAGCGGAACGCCGTACCGGATCGCGCTGGTCTGCCTGGGCAACATCTGCCGCAGCCCGATGGCCGACGTGGTGCTCAACGACGGACTCGCGACGGCCGGGCTCGCGCACGAGGTCGAGGTGGTCAGCGCCGGTACCGGCGGCTGGCACGTCGGCAACCCCATGGACCGGCGCGCCGCGGCGCTGCTCACCACGCACGGGTACGACGCCTCCCGGCACCGCGCGCAGCAGTTCGCCGCGCACTGGTTCGCCGAGCACGACCTCGTCCTCGCGATGGACGAGAGCAACCTCGCGGACCTGGTCGGCGGGTTCGGCGACGCGCTCGACGAGCCGGAGCGGCTGATGCTGTTCCGGGCGTTCGACCCGCGGGCCCGCGACGGCGACCGCGAGGTGCCCGACCCCTACTACGGCGGCGACGACGGGTTCGCCACCGTGCTGGCGATCATCGAGCGCACCTGCGACGCGCTCGTCGACGCCCTCGACCGCGAGCTCGTGGGCGGCTGACGTGGCACGGATGGGCGGGATCGCACAGCGGGCCGAGGCGCTCCTCGACGCCGCCGTGGTGGCGACCACCCCGGTGGCCGGAGGCGACATCTGCACCTCGACCCGGCTCCGGCTGTCCGACGGCCGCTCGGCACTGATCAAGACCCGGCCGCAGGCGCCGGCCGACTTCTTCACCACCGAGGCCGACGGGCTGCGCTGGCTGGGCTCCACCGACGGCGTCGACGTGCCCGAGGTGCTCGCTGCCGAGCCCGACTGCCTGATCCTCCAGTGGGTCGAGCCCGGCCGCCCGACGGTGGAGGCCGCCGACGCCTTCGGCCGGGATCTGGCCGCGACCCATGCCGCCGGCGCGCCGTGCTTCGGCACCGAGTCGGGGGCCGACGGTTACATCGGCACGCTCCCGATGCCCAACCGGACCGCCGCGACGTGGCCGGAGTTCTACGCCACCCGGCGGGTGCTGCCCTACCTCAAGCTCGCTCGGGACCGCGGCGGCATCACCCAGGGCGACGTCGACGCGGTGGAGGCGGTGGTCCGCCGGATCGTCGACCTCGCCGGTCCGGAGGAACCCGCCGCCCGGCTGCACGGCGACCTGTGGTCGGGCAACGTGCTGTGGGGGCATGACGGCCGCGTGCGGCTGGTCGACCCGGCGGCCCACGGCGGGCACCGAGAGACCGACCTGGCGATGCTCGCGCTGTTCGGCTGCCCGCAGCTCCCCCGGGTGCTCGACGCCTACCAGGAGGCGACGCCGCTCGCCGACGGCTGGCAGGACCGGGTCGCGCTGCACCAGCTGTACCCGCTGCTCGTGCACGCCTGCCTGTTCGGCGCCGGTGGCGCGCCCGGGTCGGGCTACGGCAGCCGCGCCGGCGACGCCGCCCGGTCGCTGCTCTGAACCGGCCGCGGCTTCTCAGCGCAGGCTCAGGGTCCGGTGGCAAGGTAGGCGTGTGAACCCTGCGAGCACCGAGACCCAGCGCGTCCTGGTCGTGGACGACGACCGTGCGGTGCGCGAGTCGCTGCGCCGGTCGCTGGAGTTCAACGGGTACGCCGTCACGCTCGCCGGTGACGGGGCCGAGGCACTCGCGAGCATCGCCGGCTCGCCCCCCGACGCGCTCGTCATCGACGTGATGATGCCGCGCCTCGACGGGATCGAGACGACCCGGGCCCTGCGCACCGCCGGCAACGACCTGCCGATCCTCGTGCTCACCGCCCGCGACTCGGTCGGCGACCGGGTGGAGGGCCTCGACGCCGGCGCCGACGACTACCTGACCAAGCCGTTCGCCCTCGAGGAGCTGCTGGCGCGGCTGCGGGCGCTGCTGCGGCGGGTGCAGCCCGACGGCGACGAGCACCCCGACGAGGTGCTCACCTTCTCCGACCTGACCCTCGACGTGGCCACCCGCGAGGTGCGCCGCGGCGACCGGGCGATCGAGCTGACCCGCACCGAGTTCGCGCTGCTCGAGATGTTCATGCGGCGCCCGCGCCGGGTGCTCGAGCGCTCCTTCATCCTCGAGGAGGTCTGGGGGTTCGACTTCCCCACGACGGCGAACTCTCTCGAGGTGTACGTCGGCTACCTGCGCCGGAAGACCGAGGCGGAGGGCGAGCCCAGGCTGATCCACACCGTCCGCGGCGTCGGGTACGTCTTGAAGGACGCCTGATGGTGCTCCCCGCGACCCCGTCGTGGAAGGCGTGGCGCTACCGGCGGTCGCTGGCCAGCCGGGTGACGCTGCTCGCCACGATGGCGGTCGGCCTGTCGGTCGCCCTGGTCGCGGCTGCGGCGTACTTCACCGTGCGCCACCAGCTCACCGACACCTTGGACCAGTCGCTGCTGCGCCGGGCCACCGCCGCGTCGCAGTCCAGCACGCTCAGCGAGCTCACCGCCCGCCGGGTGCCGTCGTGGATGGTCGGCGCCGCCGACGTGAAGGTCGGCTTCATCACCGCCGACAACCAGGTGTTCACCACCGACCAGGGGCCGGACGAGGAGTCGATCACCCTCGGCGCCCCGGAGCTCGCCGTCGCCCGCGGGCAGCGCCACTTCTCGATCCGCACCGTCGACACCAAAGCCGGCAAGTTCCGGGTGGCCGCGGTGCCCGGCAACGACCGCGGCACCGCGCTGGTGCTGGCGCAGTCACTGCGCAACAACGAGTACACGCTGGAGAAGCTCGGCCTGGTGCTGCTGCTGTTCGGTCTCGCCGGCGTGGTCGCCGCCGCGCTCTCCGGGTGGGCGGTCGCGCGCAACGGCCTGCGTCCGGTGCGCCGGCTCACCCACGCCGCCGAGGACATCGCGCGCACCGAGAAGCTCGACCCGATCCAGGTCGAGGGCAACGACGAGATCGCCCGGCTGGCCTCGGCGTTCAACGCGATGCTGGCCGCGCTGTCCGCCTCACGCGACCGGCAGCGCCAGCTCGTCGCCGACGCCGGACACGAGCTGCGCACCCCGCTGACCTCGCTGCGCACCAACCTCGACCTGCTCGTCCAGGCCGACGCCCGCGGCGGGCTGTCGCCGGAGTCGCGCACGGAGCTGATGGACGACATCCGGTTCCAGATCGAGGAGCTCACCACGCTGATCGGCGACCTCACCGAGCTCGCCCGGGACGACCCGGCCCCGACGACGCCCGAGCCGGTGGACCTGGCCGAGACGACCGCGCGGGCGGTGGACCGGGTCCGCCGGCGGGCGACGAGCCTGCACTTCGAGGTACACCTCGAGCCGTGGTGGGTGGTCGGGGAGTCCGCCGCCCTCGAACGGGCGGTGACCAACCTGCTGGACAACGCCGCCAAGTGGAGCCCGCCGCTCGGCGTGGTCACCGCGCGGCTCGAGCGCGGCACGCTGCTGGTCAGCGACCAGGGGCACGGCATCCCCGAGGAGGACCTGCCGCACGTGTTCGACCGGTTCTACCGGTCCAAGGAGTCGCGCACGATGCCCGGCTCCGGCCTCGGGCTGTCGATCGTCCGGCAGGTCGCCGAGCGGCACGGCGGCCAGGTCCGCGCCGGCGAGGCCGAGGGCGGAGGCGCCGCCTTCTGGCTGAGCCTGCCCGGCACCGACGAACCACCGGCGGAGGACGCCGAGGACCGCCGAGCCTCGTGATCCGGCGCGCCGGAGACCCCCGGCCCGCCGACGACCTCATGCCCTAGTCCCAGGGACCTCTCAGTCGCAGTTCAGGATCACCAGCCATCCTCGAAGACATGAGTGAGCACTTCCCGCACCAGGACCAGATGCCCGGCGAGTCGCGACCCCCCTACGAGTCGTCCTACGAGCACACGCACCGGTTCGACCAGCCCGGGTTTACGCAGCCCGCGCCGCGGGAAGTTTCTCGACCGAGCAAGGGCGTCGTCGCCGGGATGCTGGCCGGCGCGCTCCTGGTCGGAGGACTCGGCGGTCTGGCTGGCGCAGCCGGGTTCAACGCGGTGGACGGACTTGCCGAGGGTGACACCACCCCTGCATCACCCTCGGCGAGCCCCACCACCTCGACGGTCTCCGACACCCAGGACCCCCCTGCCGCGAACGGCTCCGCCGAGAAGGTCGCGGCCACCGTGCTGCCCTCGGTCGTCAAGATCACCGTGATCAGCCCCCAGGGCTCGGGCTCCGGCTCGGGCATCATCCTGAGCTCCGACGGTGAGATCCTCACCAACAACCACGTCGCCGAGGGCGCGCAGGGCGGCCAGATGACGGTCAGCTTCAACGACGGCAGCACCGCCCCGGCCACCATCGTGGGCACCGACCCGCTGACCGACCTCGCGGTGATCAAGGCGAAGGGCGTCTCCGGGCTGGACCCGGCCGCGCTCGGCCACTCCAACCAGCTCGACGTCGGCGAGGGCGTGGTGGCGATCGGCTCACCGTTCGGCCTCGACGCCACGGTGACGACCGGCATCGTCAGCGCGCTGCACCGTCCGGTGTCCGTCGGACAGAGCCAGGGCACGTCCACGACGTACCCGGCGATCCAGACCGATGCGGCGATCAACCCCGGCAACTCCGGCGGCCCGCTGGTGAACATGCGCGGCGAGGTCGTGGGCGTCAACTCCTCGATCCGCTCGGCGGCGACCGCGTCCGGGCAGGCCGGCTCGATCGGCCTCGGCTTCGCGATCCCGATCGACAACGTGCTCCCCGTGGTCGACCAGCTCCGCAAGGGCGAGACCCCGACGCACGCCCGGCTCGGTGTCGGCGTGGTGGACGCGACCAGCAAGAACGGCCTGGTCACCGGCGCCGGCCTGGAGCGGGTAGACCCGGGCTCCGCCGCCGCCGACGCCGGGCTCAAGCGCGGCGACGTGATCACCAAGGTCGACGACGTCGTGATCACCGGCTACCAGTCGCTCGTCGCGACGATCCGTGGCTACCGGCCCGGTGACCAGGTCTCGCTGACCGTGGTGCACGCCGGCTCCGGCGGCAAGAGCGAGACCGTGACCGCCACGCTGGGCAGCGACGCCGGCAACGCCGCGTCCTGACCCCCCGACGCCGCCCGGCAGGTTCCCCCGACCTGCCGGGCGGACCACGTCTCGACCGCCGACCCGGCGCCTCCTCACCGCCCCGACCGCCGACCCGGCGCCTCCTCACCGCCCCGACCGCCGACCCGGCGCCTCCTCACCGCCCCGACCGCCGACCCGGCGCCTCCTCACCGTCGAGCGGTCGACCAGTCGGACGGGCACCCTGCCCGGAATCCGGCCGCTGGAGCGTTCAACTCGGCAGGTTGCATGTCCGAGTGGTCGTTGCGCCGAGCACCGGCCGGGCGGGGCGCGCCGGTCAGTCCCCCTCGAGCGCACCGCGCAGCCGGTCGGCCTTCCACCGCGTCTCGGCCCACTCCTCTTCCACGTCGGAGCGGACCGTGAT
This sequence comes from uncultured Actinomycetota bacterium, assembly GCA_963801125.1. Classification (GTDB taxonomy): domain Bacteria; phylum Actinomycetota; class Actinomycetes; order Propionibacteriales; family Nocardioidaceae; genus Nocardioides_B. The sequence continues at coordinate 202,063 of CAWDDL010000012.1, read as the reverse complement.
CCCACCACCGGTGCCCAGCACATAGCGGTACGACGCTCCGCGCCGCTGCGCGACCAGCGACCGGATCACCACCCCGAGGTCGGCGCGGCCGTCACCACAGATCCAGCCGAAGGCGCCGGAGTAGACCCCGCGCGGACCGTCCTCGACGCGCTGGATGATCTGCATCGTCCGCAGCTTCGGAGCCCCGGTCATCGAGCCGGCCGGGAACAGCGCCCGCAGCGCCCCGACCGTGCCGACCCCCTCACGCAGTCGGCCGCGCACCGTCGAGACCAGCTGATGCACCGACGGGTAGGACTCGACGTGCATCAGCTCCGGCACGGTGACGGTCCCGGGCTCGCAGACCAGCGACAGGTCGTTGCGGAGCAGGTCGACGATCATCAGGTTCTCGGCGCGGAACTTCGGGTCGGTGGCGAGCCGGTGGGCCAGCTCCTGGTCCTCCCCGGCGGCGGCACCGCGCCGGGTGGTGCCCTTGATCGGCTTGGTCTCCACCCACCGGTGCCGATCCACGGTCGCGAACCGCTCCGGGCTGGAGCTGAGCAGGCTCACGCCGCGGTGCTGGAGGTAACCCGCGTAGGGGGCGGGGTTGAGCTCCCTCAGCCTCAGGTAGGCCCGCACCGGGTCGAGGCCGGACTCGACGTGCTCGCGGTAGGTCAGGTTGACCTCGTAGGAGTTGCCGGCGTGCAGCTCCCGCTGCACAGTCGCGAAAGCCGCCCGGTAGTCATCGGGCACGGACGCGACGGACGGAGCGGCGGCGCGGACCGGAGGAGCGGGGACGGGGCTGTGGCCCGGGCATGGCGGGCGAGCGACGAAGGAGCGAGCGGGTGTCCCCGGCCCCGTTTCTCCGGGGAGCGCCGCCACCACACCACCCGTCGCATCGTGCTCGATGACCAGCGGGTTGCGGCACCGCATCCACACCGCGTCGGGGACCCGGCCCGGTCCGGGCGGCTCGACGGCCGCGGGCAGGTCGGGGCGGCAGGCGTAGCCGAGGTACCCGACCCAGCTGACCGCCCCGTCGCCGGCGTCGCGGGCCAGCTCGTCGGCGAGCACGGCGAAGACGTCGTCGCCCACCACGTCGTCCCGGCCGCCCTGGTGGCGGGTCACCGTCCGCGCGGAGGCGTCGTACGTCAGGGAGACGTCGTCGTCGGCCAGGAAGCCCAGCACCGACCGCCGCCCCGACCACGGCCTGGCGCCACCGCCGTCGAGCCAGAACATCCGGTCGTGCTCGCGTGCCCTCGCCGCGAACGTCGCGGCCGGGTCGCCGCTCACGCCAGCTCCAGGAACGTCGCGACCAGGGCCGCGCCGTGCTCGGTGAGCACCGACTCGGGGTGGAACTGCACGCCCCACAGCGGCCGGTCCCGGTGCCGCACCCCCATCACGACCCGGCCGTCGGGACCGTCGCACCAGGCGTTCTGCACCAGCACGTCGGGCACGGCCAACGCGGCCAACGAGTGGTAGCGCACCGCCTCGAACGGCGACGGCAGACCGGCGAACACCCCCGTCCCGTCGTGGGAGACCGCGGCCACCTCCCCGTGGGCGGGCAGCACCCGGCCGACCCGCCCGCCGTACGACGCGACCAGCGCCTGCATGCCCAGGCACACGCCCAGCACCGGGACGTCGAGCGCGAAAACCGCCGACCCGAGGGCGAAGTCGGCCGGCTCGGTGGGGCTGCCCGGACCGGGCGAGAGCACGACGTGGCTGTAACCGCCGAGGTCGGCCACCGACACCTCGTCGTGCTCCACGACGTCGGGGAGCGTGCCCGTGACGCCGGCGACGAGGTGCACGAGGTTCCAGGTGTAGGAGTCGTGGTGGTCGACGACGACGACCCGGGGGCCGGCCCTCGCCACGACCCGGGGACCCTTCATCGGAGCAGGTCGAGGACCAGGTCGTGGATCAGCTCGTAGCCGTGCTCGGTGAGGATCGACTCGGCGTGGAACTGGATGCCGCGAAAGTGCGGCCCGCTGACCAGGTGCACGTCCCCGGTCACCGGGTCGGCCGCCACGCTCACCCCGTCCGGCAGCGGCCCGCGGGCCCGTCCGACGAAGGTGTTGTAGAAGCCGACGTTCTCCTCGCGGCAGTCGAGCCCGGGGCCGAGGTCGACCCGCGACTGGGTGCCCTGGAAGACGATGTCCTTGTAGCCGAGGTCGATCCCGAGCTTGCCGCACAGCACCTGGTGGCCCAGGCAGACCGCGAGGAAGGGCCGGCCGGACTCGAGCAGCCCGTCGATGGCGCGGGAGAACGCGGCGATCTTCGGGTGGTCGGCGTCGCGGGGGTCGCCGGGTCCGGGGCCCACCACGACCAGGTCGTGCCCGTCGAGCGCGCTGGGAACGAAGTCCTCGTGGCGAACGACGGTCGAGGTCATCCCCATCACCCACAGCACGTGCCGGAGCATGTTCACGAAGTCGTCCTCGCCGTCGAGGATGACCGCGGACTTTCCCTTGAGCTCCGGGGCCGGGGGCGAGCCGCCCTGGTCGGTCAGCCAGAACTTGCTGAGCCGCTGGTTGCGCGAGGCCAGCGCGATCAGGACGTCCTCGTCGCGGGTCAGCTCGGCCACCCCGTCGGGCGGCGCGTCCGCGGCGGGTACCAGGCCGAAGGCGGTGAGGATGCCGCCGGCCTTGGCGCGGGTCTCGGCGACCTCGTGCGCCGGCACCGAGTCGCGCACCAGCGTCGCGCCGGCGGTGACCTTCAGCGCACCCTCCGGCGACACGTCGGCGGTGCGGATCACGATCGGCGAGTCGGCGGTCGGCCGGCCCTCGCGGTCCCGGCCCACCAGCGCCAGGGCGGCGCCGTAGTAGCCGCGCCCCTCGGGCTCGTACTTCGCGATGAGCCGGCAGGCGTTCTCCACCGGCGACCCGGTGACGGTGGCGGCGTACATCGTGTCGCGCAGCACGTCGCGCACGTCGCGGCTGGTGCGCCCGGCGAGGAGGTACTCGGTGTGCACCAGGTGCGTCATCGGCTTGAGGAACGGTCCGAGCACCTGGCCGCCCTCGTTGCAGACGTCGCACATCATCTTCAGCTCCTCGTCGACGACCATGAAGAGCTCGTAGATCTCCTTCTCGTCGGCGAGGAACTCCAGCAGCTGCGCCTTGAGCTCGGCCGCGGAGGCGCCGCGGGGCAGCCGGAACGTGCCGCTGATCGGGTTCATCCGCACGTCTCCGCCGTGCACCGAGACGTGCCGCTCGGGGCTGGCCCCGACGAGGAAGCGCTCGCCGGTCCAGAAGCAGTAGGTCCAGTACGCCCCGCGCTCGCGCTCGAGCAGCCTCCGCAGCACGGTGAGGGCCTTCGCCGCACCCCAGTCACGCAGCCGCGCCCGGTAGTGCCGGCCGACGACGAGGTTGGCGCCCTCGCCGTTGCCGATCTCCTCGGCGATGATCTGCTCGACGACCGCGCCGTACTCCTCGTCGCTGGTCTCGAACCCGCCCCGGTCCTCGAACTCCACCGGCTCGTCGGGCAGCGCCGCGATCAGCTCCGCGAGCGGCACCTCGGTCTCGGAGGCGATCTCCACCACGGTGAGCGGGGTGCCGTCATCGTGCGCCTCGAAGCCGCGCTCGGCGACCTGCCGGAAGGGGACCGCGAGCAGCCGGTCGAACCGGCGGCCGGCCTCGGGTGTTCCCTCGCAGAGCGGTACGTCGGCCAGCCGGTCGACCTCGGACCGGGAGCCGCCGACCAGGGTGACCGTCGCGGAGTCCCGGAGCCGGATCACCGCCCACGCCTCATGCTGCTGCAGGTCCTCGAGCGCCGCGGCCGCCGAGACGGCGGCGGCGGCCGCGGACGCCAGGGAGCCGGGGTCGGTCATGCCGGAGACTCTACCGACGGGCCCGACCGCACCGACGCCCCTCGCACACGGTTGAGACGCTCCCCCGCGACGGGCGCCCCCGCTCCTCCGCCGGGCCGGACGCGAGGTGCGTGCGGGTCAGCGCGGCGAGACCGTGACCATCCGTTGCGTCGCCCGGGTCAGCACCACGTAGAGCGTGGACCGCCCGGTCGCCGACTCCGCCTCGATCTCCTCGGGTCGCACCACGACGATCCCGTCGAACTCCAGCCCCTTGGTGTCGAGCCCGGTCAGCACGACCATCCGGGCGTCCGACCCGCCGGCCGCCGAGGCCGCGTGCTCGGCCCACGAGTCGAGCCAGCCCTGCACCTCGGTGCGCCGGGCCACGGGGACGACGATGCCGATCGTCCCCTGGACCTCGCCGGCGAGCTCGGTGACCGCCCCGCGGACCGCGCCGGCGACGTCGTCGGTCCGGCGCTCCTCGGGCTCGTTGCCGGTGGAGCGGACCGCGTTGGGCAGGTCCGCGTCGAGGCCGACCCGCTCGGCGTACCGCGCCGCGAAGTCGTAGATCTCCTTGCTGTTGCGGTAGTTCGTCGACAGGTGGAACTCGTGCCGCGCCTTGTCGCCCAGCGCCTCGTCGCGGGCCCGGGTCGCCTCGGCGGGGTCCGGCCACGACGACTGGGCGGGGTCGCCGACGATCGTCCAGGTCGCGGTACGCCCACGCCGTCCCACCATCCGCCACTGCATCGGGGTGAGGTCCTGGGCCTCGTCGACGAGCACGTGGGAGTACCCGTCGTCCTCGGTGCGCACGCTGGTGCGCGGTCCGCGGGAGAACTCGCGGTCGGTGATCGTGGTGAGCTCGGGCATGTTCTCGTCGACGAGGTGGGCCAGCGGGTCGACCTCGTGGTCGCGCTGCTCCGGGACGTCGCCGAGCTCGTAGCGCAGCTCGTCGAGCAGCGCGATGTCCTCGACCGACCAGGTGTGCTCGGCGGTGTCGTGCCACGAGGCGCTGAGCAGCTGTGCGTCCTCGCGGGAGATCACGCCCTCGCCGACCCGCTCGAGCAGGGCAGGGTCGCGCAGCCAGGTGAGCACCTCGGTGGCGTCCAGAGCCGGCCACCAGGTGAGGGCGAACTCGACGAACGCCTGCGTGCCCAGCATCGAGTCGACGAACTCGTCCTTGCCCCGGGAGCGGCCGCGCTCACCCTGCACCTGGCGCCACATCGCGTCGAGCAGGGTCGAGGCGACGCGCGGGATCTGCCGGTTGCGCTTGCCCTGGCCGAGCAGCTGGCGGCGGATCTGGCCGAGCTCGCGGCCGCCGAGCACGATGGTGTCGTCGCGGTAGAACATCCGCAGCTCGCGGGGCGCGCCCGGGACGGCCTGCCGCGCCAGCCGGCGCATCAGCTCGGCCATCCGCGCCGAGCCCTTCACGTCGGCCACCGCAGGCAGGTCGTGCCGCGACGCGTGCACGCCGTCGACGACCTCGCCGAGAGAACGCAGCGCCACCGCGGTCTCGCCCAGCGAGGGCAGCACCCGCTCGATGTAGCGCATGAACACCCCGGACGGGCCGACGACGAGCACGCCGCCGCTCTCGTAGCGGCGCCGGTCCGAGTAGAGCAGGAAGGCCGCGCGGTGCAGCGCCACCACCGTCTTGCCGGTGCCGGGGCCGCCGGTGATCAGCACGACGCCCTTGCCGGGAGCCCGGATCGCCTTGTCCTGCTCGGCCTGGATCGTGGCGACGATCGAGTGCATGCTCCGGTCGCGGGCCCGGGACAGCTGGGCCATCAAGGCGCCCTCGCCGACGACCGGGAGCGCGTCGGCGGCCGGGTCGTCGGGGTCGAGCAGGTCGTCCTCCACGGCGACGACCCGCGGCCCCGAGCAGCGCAGCACGCGACGACGTACGACGCCCTGGGGCTCCGCGGCCGTGGCCTGGTAGAACACCGCCGCCGCGGGGGCGCGCCAGTCGATCAGCAGCGAGTCGCGGTTCTCGTCCCGCAGCCCGATCCGGCCGATGTAGCGGGGCTCGGCGCCGTTGCCACCGAGGTCGAGCCGGCCGAACACGAGCCCCTCGTGTGCGGCGTTGAGGGTGGCGATGCGCTTCGCGGCCTGGAACACCATGGCGTCGCGCTCGACCAGGCCGCCCTCGTGGCCGAGGCTGCCGCGACCGTGCCCTTCCTTGGCGAGCGCCTCCGCGTTGCGGGTGGAGAGCTCGAGCTGGAGGTAGACGCGGTCGACGAACGCCTGCTCGGAGGCGATCTCCTGCTGCGTCACGGCGTCGTGGGAGACGTCAACGGACAAGGGGTGTCACCGTTCCTGGACATGCGGGTGGAGCGATTCGGGCAAGTCGGTAACTCTATCGCGCCGGCGGGGCGACGCACGCCAGGTTCCGCGAGACTTCGCCGCTGAGGCACTCGGCCTCTCGGCTAACCTGCAGGAAAGGCCTGGGGGCGGTCCTGGGCCGTTCATCGACTTGGGGGCGCCATGCCCGCGCTGATCGCCGAGCTGCTCGTGCTGGCCCTCGCCGGCACGGTGGGGTACTACTGGGGCCGCAACGCGGCCGGCCGCGCGAGCGTCGACGCCGTGACGCTGGAGCAGGTCCGCGGGGAGAACCAGGCGCTTCGCGCGCTGGTCGGCAGCCTCAAGGACACCGCCTGGGACCATCGCGAGCTCGACTCCGCGCTGTCCACGATCATCATCGACGAGATCCGCACCTACGAGCGGCGCGAGCTCGGCGGCTGACCGGCCTGCTGATTACCAGGGGATGCCGGATTTCGGTCACTTCCCCAGGAATGCAGCCCTGGGGAAGTGACCGGAAGCCTGGGGAGGTCCGCCTCCGCGGGTGACCGGACTACTTCTTCCGGGACAAGAAGGCGAGCATGGCCGCCTTGGCCTCCTCGGACCCGAACAGACGCGCGGACAGCGTGGCCAGGTCGGCGCCCTGCTCGTCGATCCGCTGCACCAGGTGCCGCCCGACCAGCTGCTTGGTCTCGCGCAGCCCCTGCGGGTTGCCCTTGGCGAGCGCACCGCACACCTCGTCGACCTCGGCGTTGAGCTCGGCCTCGGGCACGGCCTTGGTGACCAGCCCCGTCGACTCCGCCGCCCGGCCGTCGAACACCTCGCCGGTCAGGAACGTCAGCGCCGCCGACCGGTCGGTCATCCGGGGCAGCACGGTCAGCGAGATGGCGGCCGGGGTGAGCCCGAGGCGGACCTCGGTGAAGGCGTACGTCGCATCCGCGGCGCTGATCGCGATGTCGGAGGCGGCGACGATCCCGATGCCGCCGGCCCGGACGTTGCCGTGCACGCGGGTCACCACCGGTTTGGCGAGCGTGGCGATCCGGCGTTGGAGCTCGACCAGCACGCCGGCCGCCTGCTCCATGCCCTCCCCGCTCGCCTCCGACAGGTCCGCCCCGGAGCAGAACGTGCGACCCTCGGCCTTGACGAGCACGACCTTCACCGCGTCGTCGGCCTCGGCACGCTCGAGCCGTTCGAACAGCTCGGACACCAGCTGCCTGGACAGCGCGTTCCGGTTGTGCTGGCTGTCGAGGGTCAGGTGTGCCACCTCGTCGGCCACCGAGTAGTGGACGAGCTCGGCGGGTCGGTCGGTCTGCTCGGTCACGGCGTCGTACTCCTCGGCGGTCGGGTCTGGGGGGTCAGTAGGACTTCGGCAGGCCCAGCGAGTGCATCCCGACGAAGTTCAAGATCATCTCCCGCGACACGGGGGCGATCCGGCCGGCGCGGGCGGCGACCAGCAGGCCGGCCACACCGTACTCCTGGGTGATGCCGTTGCCGCCGTGCGCCTGGACGGCCCGGTCGGCGGCGTCGCAGGCCGCCTCGGCGGCGGCGTACTTCGCCATGTTCGCGGCCTCGCCCGCCCCCATGTCGTCCCCGGCGTCGTAGAGCGCGGCCGCCTTCTGCGTCATCAGCCGGGCGAGCTCGATCTCGATCTTGGACTGCGCGAGCGGGTGCGCGAGGCCCTGGTGCGTGCCGATCGGCGCGCCGAAGACCTCCCGCTCCTTCACGTAGGCGACCGCCTTGTCGAGGGCGTAGCGCGCGAGCCCCGTCGAGAACGACGCCGCCATGATCCGCTCCGGGTTGAGCCCGGCGAACAATTGAAGGAGTCCCGCGTCTGCATTTCCGGGGTCTCCCACCAGCGCGTCCACGGGGAGCCTCACGTCGTCGATGAACACCGCGAACTGCTGCTCGGGGCTGACGATCTCCATCGGGATCGCGTTCGCCTCGAACCCGGCGGCGTCGGTCGGTACGACGAACAGGCACGGCTTGAGCTTGCCCGTGCTGGCGTCCTCGGTCCGCGCCACCACCAGCACGTTCTCGGCCTCGTCCACCCCCGAGATGTAGATCTTCCGGCCGTTGAGCACCCACCCGTCGCCGTCGCGCCGAGCCGTCGTGGTGATGTTGTGGGAGTTCGTGCCGGCGTCGGGCTCGGTGATCGCGAACGCCATCGTCTCCGTGCCGTCGCAGATCCCCGGCAGCCAGCGCTGCTTCTGCTCCTCGGTGCCGAACCGGCTGATGACCGTGCCGCAGATCGCCGGGCTGACCACCATCATCAGCAGCGGGCAGCCCTGAGCCGCGAGCTCCTCGCAGACGGCCGCGATGTCGCCGATCCCGCCGCCGCCCCCGCCGTACTCCTCGGGGATGTTGATCCCGAGGTAGCCGTTCTTGCCGATGGCCAGCCACAGGTCGGTGGTCTTGCCGCCGCTGCGGGCCGCTTTCGTGAAGTACTCCCGGCCGAAGGTGCCGGCGAGCTTGGCGACCTCCCTGCGCAGGCTCAGCCGCTCCTCGGACTCGGTGAACGCGATCTCGGTCATGCGGTTTCTCCCTCGGGGTGTTCGGTGGTTGAGGAGCGAGCTTGCGAGCGTCTCGAAACCTCCGGCTCGCCGGCGGTGACGACTGCGAGGACGGAGCCGGCGGCGACCTGCACGCCGGTGGCGACGTCGATCTCGGCGACGACGCCGTCGTGGGGGGCGGAGACGGTGTGCTGCATCTTCATCGCCTCGAGGACCAGCACCGGCTGTCCGGCGACGACCTCGTCACCGACGGCGACCGCCACCGAGACGACCGTGCCGGGCATCGGCGCGAGCAGCGACCCGGTGGCGACCTGGTCGGCGGGGTCGACGAAACGGGGCGTACGACGCAGCGCGACGTGGCCGAACGACGACTCGACGTCGACCGAGCCGTCCGCATTCGCGAGGACGTCGTACCCGCGGCGCGTCCCGGCGTGCTCGAGGACGACCCGGTCCGGGGACGCCGCGACCACGACGACGTCCAGGGCGGCGCCGTTCACGTCGGCCAGCCGGTAGCCGTCGCGTCCGCCGTACCACCGGACCTCGACGACCCCGCCGCTCCCCGGTCCGTCCGCCGCGGCCCCGGGGCCGGCCGGCTCGGTTCCGCGGACGAACCGGGTGAGGGCGGGGGCGGAGACGACGTTGCGCCAGCCGACCGGGATCCGCGCCTGGACCGTGCGCGCGGCCTTGTCCCGCTCGGCGCCCGCGACGGTCGCGGCGAAGGCGCTCAGCGCGACCGCCTCCTCGCCGGCCGGCGCGGTGGCGAGCTCGTCGAGGCCGTGCCGGTCGAAGAAGTCGGTGCTCACCTCTCCGGTGAAGAACGCCGGGTGGCGCAGCACGTTGACCAGCAGGTCGCGGTTGGTGCGCAGCCCGTGGATCCGGGCCCGCGCCAACGTCCCGGCCAGCCTGCGCAGGGCGTCCTCGCGGGTCGGGGCCCAGGCGACGACCTTGGCGAGCATGGCGTCGTAGTGGGTGCCGACCTCGTCGCCGGCGGCGAAGCCGGAGTCGAGCCGGACGCCGTACGACGGGGGCGCGGCCAGCTCGGCGTCGACCCCGGGGATGTCGAAGCGGGTCAGCCGGCCGCTCTGCGGCTGCCACCCGGCGGCGGGGTCCTCGGCGTAGAGCCGCACCTCGACGGCGTGTCCGCGCGGCCCCCACCCCGGTTCGTCCGAGGCGCCTGCGCCCGGAGCCGGCTCGGTTCCGCGGACGAACCCGGGGAGGGGCTGGCCCTCGGCGACGGCGAGCTGCAGGGCGACCAGGTCGACCCCCCACACGCACTCGGTCACCGGATGCTCGACCTGCAGCCGGGTGTTCATCTCCAGGAACCAGAACCGCTGCGTCACCGGGTCGAGCAGGAACTCGACCGTCCCGGCGCCGACGTAGTCGACCGACTCCGCGGCGGCCCGGGCGGCGGCGTACAGCGCCGTGCGGGTGGGCTCGGACAGTCCGGGCGCGGGCGTCTCCTCGACCACCTTCTGGTGCCGGCGCTGGATCGAGCAGTCCCGCTCGCCGAGCACGAGCACCGTGCCGTGGGTGTCGGCGACGACCTGGACCTCGACGTGCCGGCCGTGCTCCACGAACGGCTCGCAGAACACGGTCGGGTCGCCGAACGCGGAGGCGGCCTCGTCGGCGGCCTGCGCGACCTGCGCGGCCACGTCGGCGAGGTCGCGGACGACCCGCATGCCGCGGCCGCCCCCGCCCGCCGATGCCTTCACCAGCAGGGGCAGGTCGTCCTCGGTGACGTCGTCCGGCCCGACCTCGCCGAGCACCGGCACGTCGGCCTCGGCGACGAGCTTCTTCGCCTCGACCTTCGATCCCATCTGCTCGATCGACTCCGGCCGGGGGCCGACCCAGGTCAGCCCCGCCTCGATCACCCGGCGGGCGAACGCGGCGTTCTCGGACAGGAACCCGTAGCCCGGGTGGACCGCGTCGGCCCCGGCCCGCAGCGCCGCCTCGACCACCAGGTCACCGCGCAGGTACGTCTCGGCCGGCGTGTTGCCGGGCAGGCGTACGGCGGCGTCGGCCTCGGCCACGAACGGCAGGTCCGCATCCGCGTCGGAGTGCACGGCCACGGTCTCGATCCCCAGGTCGCGGCACGTCCGGAACACCCGCCGGGCGATCTCCCCCCGGTTGGCGACGAGGAGTCTCTTGATGGTGGTCATGCCGCCCCCTCCGTCCGGATCGACGTGCTGACCGCACCCACGGTCGCTTGGGCGGCGCGTCGCTCGGGCAGCTCGCTGCGTGGTTGCGCGACGCTCCCGGCGCCGCGGCCAAGCCCTTTGACGCTCCCCGCGGGCCCCGTCAGGTCGTCGGTCCGGCTGGTCGTAGCAGTCATCACGTGCCTCACATCCTGAAGACGCCGAAGCGGTCGGTGCCCTCGATGGGCGCGTTCTCGATCACGGACAGGCAGATGCCCAAGACGGTGCGAGTGTCGCGCGGGTCGACCACCCCGTCGTCGTACACCATCCCGGACAGGAAGAACGGCAGGCTCTGCTCCTCGACGGACTGCTCGACGAAGGCCCGCATCCCGGCGTCGGCCTCCTCGTCGTAGGGCTTGCCCTTCGCCTCGGCGGCCTGCCGCGCGACGATCGACAGCACCCCGGCGAGCTGCGCCGGGCCCATCACGGCCGACTTCGCCGAGGGCCAGGTGAACAGGAACCGCGGGTCGTAGGCACGGCCGCACATGCCGTAGTTCCCGGCGCCGTAGGAGGCGCCCATCATGATCGAGATGTGCGGCACCGTGGAGTTGCTGACCGCGTTGATCATCATCGCGCCGTGCTTGATGATGCCGCGCTGCTCGTACTCCTTGCCGACCATGTAGCCGGTGGTGTTGTGCAGGAACAGCAGGGGCACGTCGATCTGGTTGGCCAGCTGGATGAACTGGGCCGCCTTCTGGGACTCCTCGCTGAACAGCACACCCTGCGCGTTGGCCAGGATGCCGATCTGCCGACCGTGCAGCCTCGCCCAGCCGGTGACCAGCGACGGACCGTACAGCGGCTTGAACTCGTCGAAGGCCACCTCGTTGCCGGGGCCGGTCCCGTCGCACAGCCGGGCGATCACCTCGCGCGGGTCGAACGGCTCCTTGAGGTCCTCGGGGATCAGGTCGAGCAACCCCTCCGGATCGGCGTCCGGCTCGGCATACCCGGTGGTTGAGGAGCCGAGCCTGCGAGGCGTCTCGAAACCACCCGTCGCAAGGTCTCGAGACGCTCGCTGCGCTCGCTCCTCGACCGCCGAGCCGACCGCCTTGCGCCAGTTCAGCCGGGCCACGATCCGACGTCCGATCCGGATCGCGTCGTGCTCGTCGACGGCGAGGTAGTCGGCGAGCCCGGAGGTCCGGGCGTGCATCTCCGCACCGCCGAGCGACTCGTCGTCGGACTCCTCACCGGTGGCCATCTTCACCAGGGGCGGGCCGCCGAGGAACACCTTCGCCTGCTCCTTGACCATCACCACGTAGTCGCTCATGCCCGGAACGTAGGCGCCGCCGGCCGTGGAGTTACCGAACACCAACGCGATCGTCGGCGTCTTCGCGGCGCTGGCCTTGGTGAGCCCGCGGAACAGGTCCCCGCCCGGGATGAAGATCTCCTTCTGGGTCGGCAGGTCCGCCCCGCCGGACTCGACGAGGTTGATGCTCGGCAGCCGGTTCTCGCGGGCGATCTGCGCGGCGCGGAAGATCTTCTTCACCGTCCACGGGTTGCTCGCGCCGCCGCGCACGGTCGGGTCGTTGGCGATGATCATGCACTCGACGCCCTCGACCACGCCGATGCCGGTGACCACCGAGGCACCGACCGCGAAGTCCGACCCCCAGCCGGCCAGCGGCGAGAGCTCGAGGAACGCCGAGCCCTCGTCGACCAACAGCTCCACGCGTTCGCGCGCGGTCAGCTTGCCGCGCTCACGGTGGCGGGCGACGTACTTCTCGCCGCCACCGGCCACGGCCTTGGCGTGCTCGGCGTCGAGAGCGGCGAGCTTCTCCAGCATCGCCGCCCGGCGGCCGGTGGATTCTGCGGTCGTCGTCATGACGTGTACCCCAGCAGCCGTGCGTTCAGGTCGTTGAGCACCTCGGTGGCTCCTCCTCCGATTCCGAGGATCCGGGCGTCGCGGTAGTGCCGCTCCACCTCGGTCCCGTGCATGTAGCCGGTGCCGCCGAACAGCTGCACGGCCTGGCTGCACACCCACTCCGCGGTCTCCACGGCGGTGGCCTTGGCGTGCAGCGCCTCGACGAGCGGCATCTCCCCCGCGACATGGCGGCGGGCGACCTCGCGGGTGTAGGTCCGTGCCACGTCGACCCGCCGGTGCATCTCCACGAGCCGGTGCCGGACCACCTGGTTGGCGGCGAGCGGCTTGCCGAACGTCTCCCGGTCCCGGGCGTACGACGCAGCGAGCTCGAGCGCCCGTGCCGCGATGCCGTACCCGTGCGCCGCCAGCGCGAGCCGCTCCACCACGAAGGCGTTCGCGATCTGGGCGAAGCCGGTGTTCTCCTCGCCCACGAGATTGCCCGCGGGCACCCGGACGTCGGCGTAGGAGAGCTCCGCGGTGTCCGAGCAGTGCCAGCCCATCTTGGCCAGCGACCGGGTCACCTCGAAGCCGGGCGTGCCCTTCTCCACGACGAGCAGGGAGATGCCGGCGTGGCCCGGACCGCCCGTGCGGACCGCGGTGGTGACGAAGTCGGCACGGACCCCCGAGGTGATGAACGTCTTGGCGCCGTTGACGACGTAGTGGTCACCGTCCCGCCGGGCAGTGGTGCGGAGGTTCGCGACGTCGGACCCGCCGCCGGGCTCGGTGATCGCCAGCGACCCGATCTTCTCGCCGGCCAGGGTGGGCCGGACGAACCGATCGATCAGCCCCGCGTCCCCGGTGGCAACGATGTGCGGGAGCGCGATGCCGCTGGTGAAGAGCGCCGCGAGCAGTCCGCTGGACGCGCCCGCGTCGGTGAACGCCTCGGAGCACGCCAGCGCGTCGAGGAACGTGCCGCCGCTGCCGCCGTACTCCTCCGGGACGCCGAGCCCGAGGAAGCCGAGCTTCGCCGCCTTGGCGTGCAGCTCGCGGGGCACGTCACCGGCGTCCTCCCACTCCTGCAGATGGGGCACCACCTCGGTGCGCACGAACGCCCGGGCGCTCTCGCGCAGGGCCTCCTGCTCGTCGCTCCAGAAGCCGCTCACCGTGACCCACCTCCCCTCAGTCGCTCGCTCGTCCCTCGCTCGGCCCCGTCGCGCAGAAGCCCCTCCGGGATGTCGACGTGCCGGGAGCGGATCCACTCGCCGAGCGCCTTGGCCTGCGGGTCGAAGCGGCTCGATGCGGCCACCCCGTCGCCGAGCAGGCCGTGCACCAGGACGTTGACGCCGCCGAGGTTCGGCAGCGCGAACACCTCGACGTGCAGGTCCGCGGTCTCCGGGAGCAGCCGCTTCACCAGGTCGGGGGTCACCGTGTCGAGCAGCCAGGCGACCCGCTCGGGACGGTTCGCGGCGTCCATCGCCCACAGCCCGATGTTGGCGTCGCCGCCCTTGTCGCCGGACCGCGCGTGCACGATCGTGCCCAGGGGGAGGCGCCGCGTCGGTGCGAGCGGCCGCGACGGGATCTGCTCGAACGAGCCCTCGTAAGTGACCTCCGGGGATGCCGGCGGGCGCAGCGCGGACCCACCAGTGACGACCACCTCGCCGTCGAGCACCACCCGCTCGGTCACGGCGTCCCGGGGCACGTAGCCGGGGCGGTAGACGCCGAACGGGGTGGCGGGGGCGGGCGGCGCCGTGAGGGTGAAGCCCGGGTACGACGCGAGGGCCAGCTCGACCAGCGGGGCGGTGAACCCCTTGCCGGCGACGGCCGGGTCGGCGTCGCGGACGGTCACCCGCAGCCGGCACGAGGCCGCCTCCTCGGTCGCGGCGTCATCGCGGTCGGTGCGCGCCAGCGACCACTCGACGTGGGCCGGCGGACGGCTCGCCAGCGCGGCGGTCACCTGCTCGCGCACCCAGTCGGCCTTGACGTCGATGTCGAGCCCCACCAGGACGAGCTCGGCGCTGTTGCGGAAGCCGCCGAGGAAGTTCAGACAGGCCTTCAGCGTCTCCGGCGGGGCGGATCCGCGGACCCCCGAGACCGACACCCGGTCGGGCCCGGCGTCGGCCAGCGCGATCGTGTCGAGGTGGGTGGTGACGTCAGGGCCGAGGTAGCGACTCGACTGCACCTCGTACATCAGCTGCGCGGTCACCGTGTCGACCGTGACCGCTCCGCCGGTGCCGTCGTGCTTGGTGATCACGGACGAGCCGTCGGCGGCGATCTCGGCGAGCGGGAAGCCGAGCGGCCCGGTGTCGGGCGCGAACGTCGTGAAGCCGGAGAAGTTGCCGCCCGTGGCCTGGGTCCCGCACTCGATGATGTGGCCCGCGACGGTGGCGCCGGCGAGCTCGTCGTACGACGTGGGGGTCCACCCGAACCGCGAGACCGCCGGGCCGATCACCACCGAGGCGTCCGTGACGCGGCCGGTGACCACCACGTCGGCGCCGGCGTCGAGGGCGGCCGCGATGCCGAACGCGCCGAGGTAGGCGTTGGCGGTCAGCGGCTTGCCGAGCTCGGGGTCGACCAGGCCGAGCTCGTCGACCCGGTCGAGCAGGTCGTCGCCCTCGACGTGGGCGATCCGCACGTCGAGGCCGAGGCCGGTGGCCACCTCGCGGAGCTTCTCGGCCAGGCCGGACGGGTTCAGCCCGCCGGCGTTCGCGACGAGCTTGACGCCCCTCTCGACCGCGAGCCCGAGGCAGTCCTCGGCCTGCCGCACGAAGGTGCGGGCGTAGCCCAGCGACGGGTCCTTCATCACGTCCTTGCCGAGGATCAGCATGGTCAGCTCGGCGAGGTAGTCGCCGGTGAGCACGTCGAGCGGGCCGCCCTCGAGCATCTCGCGCATCGCCGAGAGCCGGTCGCCGTAGAACCCGCTGCAGTTGCCGACCCTGAGCACCTCGCCGCTGCTCACGCCGCCGGCCATCGCCGCTCACGCCGCCCCCTTCGGCTCCCGGCCGCCACCGGCCGGACCGGCGAAGGCCTGGGCGATGTCGAGCCACCGGTCGGCGTCAGCGCCTGTCGCGACGAGGTCCAGGTCGTCGCGGTGGGCGCGCTGGGTCACCAGCAGGGCGAAGTCGTAGGCCGAACCGGTCACCGACTGGGCGGCGTCCTCCGGCCCGTCCTCGAACGCCGCTTCGCCCGGCAGCGTCAGCGACACCCGGATCGGCGCGGCCGGCGGCTCGAACCCGTTGTTCGCGAACGCGTAGCCGCGGGTGCGCACGCCGAGGTGCACGACGTGCCGGACCGATTCCTCGCGCGGCGCCGTGGTGCCGAGCGCGTCGGCGACGTCGCGCCCGTGCGCCCAGGTCTCCATGAAACGCGCGGTGGCCATCGAGGTGGCCGACATCGGCGGCCCGAACCAGGGCAGCTTCTCGCCGTCCGGGTACTCGCGCAACGCCTCGGCCAGCGCGGCCCGGGCCGTCCGCCAGCGCGCGAGCAGCTCGCCGGGCGGGACCTGCGCGCCCCGCTCGGCCTCGGCGTCGACGAAGCCGTCCGGGTCGCCGAACGCCTGGAGGACCACCTCGTCCCAGGCCGCCTTGTCCGTGGCCGCCTTCACCGCCACCTCGTCGGTCCAGGCCAGGTGGGCGACCTGGTGGGCGACGGTCCAGCCCTCGGCGGGGGTAGGCGTGCGCCAGCCGGCCTCGTCGAGCGACGTGACCAGGGCGTCGAGCCGGTCCCCCTCGGCGGACAGGTCCGCGAGGACCTCCTCCAGCGTGCTCATCGGCGCCTTCCTCCTCGATTCGTCCGTGTCGACTCGGCTCGTCGACGGCTCGTTTCCGCGGACGAGTCGGCGTGGGTCAGCCGGTCGTCGAGTACGTCGGCCCAGTGGTCGAGGATCCGGGTACGACGGGCCGCGTCGTCGGTGATCGTGTTCGCCAGGCCGAGGCCGCGCGTGAGGTCGAGTGTGGCCTGCACCAGCTCGCGGGCGCCGGGCCGGCTCTCGTCCACGCCGAGCAGCTCGACGGTGGAGCGGTGCACCTCGCGGCCGATCCGCTGCTCGAGCGGGCCGACCGCCGCACGCAGCCCGGCGTCCGTGCGGGCCGCCACCCACAGCTCGAGGGCGGCGGTGAACACCGGGGAGGTGAAGTGGTCGGCGAGCATGCCGAGCACCGCCCGGGTGCGGCGCGGCCCGGTCGGCAACGCCCGTGCGGCGTCGGCGAGCTCCTGGCCGCGTACCTCGCTGAGGTGCTCGACGGCGGCGACGACCAGGTCGCTCTTGGTCGGGAAGTGGTGCAGCTGGGCACCGCGGCTGACCCCGGCCCGCTGCGAGACCAGGGTGGTCGACGTACCGCTCCAGCCGCGCTCCACCAGGCACTCGACGGTCGCGTCCAGCAGCCGCTGGCGCATCACGCGGGAGCGCTCCTCCTGCGGAACACGGTTGGACGCGGCGACACTCACGCGCTCATCGTGCAGGCCGACAAACAAACAGTCAAGACTGACTGTTTGTTTGGGACCGGATGTCCGTGCAGGTCCCCCTGCCCGGCGCCACCTCCCCTAGACTCCGGCGCGACCCTCGCCCCGGCCGACAGAGAAGAGCGATGACCGACTACCCGCCGCCGCCCCAGAACCCGCAGTACCCCGAGGGCCCCGGACAGCCCCAGGCCCCGGGACACCCGGGCTACCCGGCCGCGCCCCCGCCGCCTCCGCCGACGCCCCAGGGCGGCTGGGGAGACGCCTCGGCGCTCGGCGGCCCCGGTTCGTACGGCGCGCCGACGCCCTACGCCGAGTGGATCAAGCGGGTGGGCGCCTACCTCGTCGACATGGTCGTCGTGCTCCCCGGCTACCTCGTCGCGCTGGTCGGGGTCGCGATCGCCAGCGCGGACAACAGCACGGTGAGCGGGTTCGGCCTGCTGGTCGCGGCGGTCGGCTACGTCGCGATCTTCGCGATCGTCATCTGGAACCTGATCTTCCGGCAGGGCCGCACCGGGTGGAGCCTCGGCAAGCAGGTGCTCGGCATCCGGCTGATCGGCGAGCGCACCGGCGAGCCGATCGGCGCCGGCCTGACGTTCGTGCGGGCGCTCGCGCACATCCTCGACTCGCTGCCGTGCTACCTGGGCTACCTGTGGCCGCTGTGGGACCAGAAGAAGCAGACCTTCGCCGACAAGATCATGGGCACCGTGGTGATCGAGCAGAAGAAGGCCTGACCATCGGGCGGGTGGCACGATGGGCAGGTGTTCCGCGAGGCGACGGCCGACGACCTGAGCGCGCTGCGTGACCTCGAACGGGAGGCCAGCCTCGCGGCGCTGGGCCACGTGTTCGCGCCGGACCGCTTCCCGTTCCCCGACGACGACGTCCTCGCCCGCTGGTCTTTGGTCCTCGACGACCCGGACTGCGCGGTGCTCGTGGCTGAGGACGAGACCGGCCTGGTCGCGCTGGCGGCGTACGACGACTCCACGCTGCGCCACCTCGCCGTCCGTCCCGACCACTGGGGCTCCGGGCTCGGTTCGGCGGCGGTCGAGACCGCCCTGCGCGGGCTGGACCTGCGCGGCTGCACGATCGCGTCGCTGTGGTGCCTGGAGGAGAACCACCGCGCGCGGCGGCTCTACGAGCACCTCGGCTGGGCGGCCACGGACGACCGCCGTGAAGCGCCCTGGCCGCCGCACCCCACCGAGCTGCGCTACACCCGGCTGATCCCGCAGTCGCAGCGATGAGCGCGCCGGCCAGTTCACCGGCCGGTTCGCCGCTGCGTGCGGACAGCCCGCAGGGCCGGTGGGTGCTGCTCGCGACCGTGCTGGCGTCGGGGATGGCGATGCTGGACGGCTCGGTGGTCAACGTCGCACTGCGCACGATCGGCACCGATCTGGGCGCCTCGGTGCCGCAGCTGCAGTGGGTGGTCAACGCCTACCTGCTCAGCCTGGCCTCGCTGATCCTCGTCGGCGGAGCGCTCGGGGACCGGCTCGGGCGACGACGGGTGTTCGTGTGGGGCACCGTCTGGTTCGGCGCCGCGTCGGCGCTGTGCGCGCTCGCGCAGGACCCCACCCAGCTGGTCGCGGCCCGGCTGGTCCAGGGCGTCGGCGCCGCGCTGCTCACCCCGGGCAGCCTGGCGCTGATCCAGGCGTCGTTCCGGACGGTCGACCGGGGCAGGGTCATCGGCCGGTGGGCGGGTCTCGGCGGGATCGCCGCCGCGGTCGGCCCGCCGCTCGGCGGCTGGGTGATCGACGTGGCGTCGTGGCGGTGGATCTTCGCGATCAACCTTCCGCTCGCGGCGCTCATCGTCTGGGTGAGCCTGCGGCACGTCCCGGAGAGCTGCGACCTTCGTTCGCCGGCGCGGTACGACGCGGTCGGCTCGGCGCTGGCCGTGCTCGGACTGGGTGGCCTCACCTACGCGCTCATCCAGCACGGTTCGCCGTACGCCGTGCCGGCGCTCGTGGCCGGCACGGCCGCGCTCGCGCTGTTCCTGGCGGTGCAGGCGCGCAGCAGCCACCCGGTGATGCCGCTGCACCTGTTCCGGGCCCGGGTGTTCAGCGTCGCCAACGCGATGACGCTGCTCGTCTACGGGGCACTCGGTGCGCTGACGTTCTTCCTGGTCCTGCAGCTGCAGGTGAGCGCCGGCTACTCCCCACTGTCCGCAGGGGCCGCCACGCTGCCGATCACGCTCGTCCTGCTGGTGCTGTCCTCACGGGCGGGTGCCCTGGCCACCCGGACCGGGCCGCGCCCCCTGATGGCCGGCGGCCCGATGCTGTGCGCGGCCGGGACCTGGCTGCTGCGCGGGGCGGGCGACGGCGGCTACTGGACCGCCGTGCTCCCGGGGCTGCTGCTGTTCTCCCTCGGCCTGGCCGCCCTCGTCGCGCCGCTGACCACGAGCGTGCTCGCGGCCGCGCCGGACCGGTTCGCCGGTGTGGCCAGCGGGATCAACAACGCGGTCGCGCGAACCGGTTCGCTGCTCGCGGTCGCGGCGCTCCCGGCGCTGGTCGGGGTCGCCGGCGACGACTACCAGCAGCCGTCCGTGTTCACGCCCGGCTACCAGCAGGCGCTGACGATCTGCGCGGCGCTGCTGCTCGCCGGCGGCCTGGTCAGCCTCGTCGGCCTGGCAGGAACGAGGCCCGCGGCTTCTCGCCGGTGACCCGGGCCCGTCCGGCCGTGCGCTCCTTGGCGACCTCGGCGCGGTACTTGTGGAAGTCGACCTGGATCGTGTGCCGCTTCGAGGCGACGTAGCGCTTGCGCAGGTACTCGTCGTACTCCCGGATCTGGCGGCGCATCGCGTCGTACGACGGCAGCGCGGCCGTGCCGGTGACGAGGTCGGCCACCCAGTGGGCCTGCGCCTCGGCCAGCGGCATGATCGCGCCGAGCGGCTGGATCAGGCCGACGAAGTACAGCCCGGCGTGCTCGGGATCCACGACCCGGCGGTAGAGGTCGATGTGGTTGTCCTCCGCCCGCACCACCCGCTCGTCGAGGAACGGGAAGCTGACCTTGTAGCCGGTGCAGTAGACCACCACGTCGACCTCGTGCACCGAGCCGTCGACGAAGAACACCTTCGACCCCTCGAACCGGTCGATGTTGGGCAGCACGGCAATGTCGCCGTGGCCGAGCCGGGTGAGCAGGTCGTCGCTGACGGTCGGGTGCGCGTGCAGCACGGCATGGTCGGGCCTCGGCAGGCCGTAGTCGGTGACCTTGCCCTGCGTGAGCCGGAGCATCGCGGCCATGGACAGCTGCTGCACGAGCGTCGGCGTGCGCGCCACGAACGAGTCGGTGAGGTGGTCGGTGGGCACGCCGAAGACGTACTTCGGCACGACGTGCGCACCGCGGCGCATCGCCAGGTAGGTGCGCTCCGCGACCCGTGAGGACTCGACCGCGATGTCAGTGGCGGAGTTGCCGATCCCGAGCACCAGCACGCGCTTGCCGGCGAAGATGTCGGGGGTCTTGTAGTAGTGCGCGTGCATCTGCAGGCCAGGGAAGTCCTCGGCGCCGGGAAAGGACGGCTCGGGCCAGCGCGGGTCCCAGTGATGGCCGTTCGCGACGACCACATGCTCGTAGTGGCGCACCTCCGGCTCGGTCGGCTCGCCGTGCTCGTTGCGCCCGCGGAGCGTCACGGCGTACCGGTCGGTGCCCGTGGCGCCCAGCGGCTCCACCTTCACCACCTCGGTGCGGAACGTGATCTGGTCGCGGAAGCCGAAGTGGTCGACGTAGTCGTCGAAGTACTGCGCGATCTGCCAGTGGCTGGGGTAGTCCGGCAGGTCCTCGGGCATCGGGTACGCCTCGTACTCCATCAGCTGCCGCGAGGTGTTGATGTGCAGCGACCGGTAGGCCGACGACAGCTTGTTGTCATTGTCGTAGCGCCAGTTGCCGCCGACCTCGCTGCCCATCTCGAAGCAGTCGAAGTCGACGCCGCGGGCGTGCAGGACCTGGGCGGCCGCGATGCCCGACGAGCCGGCTCCGATGATGCAGACACGCTTGTCCATGGGGCGGTTCCTCCTGGGCCCGGCGGGATCGGACGTCCGCGCACGGTCGGTGAGACGAGTCCTACCACTGTGCCAGAACCTGTTCTAGCCTGCCGCCATGCCCTTCCCGTCACCGCCCTGGCAGATGAACGCACAGATGTGGCTGTCGGTGTTCCGGGTCCGCGACAGCGGCCGGGCCGACCGCCCCGACGGCGTGTACGGCGCAGCGTTCGTGTCCTACGAGGAGGGCAGCCCGCTGACCTACCTCGAGCTGCTCGTGGCGCGGCTGCTCGACGCGCGTGCCCGGCAGGTGCGGATCACCGACATCTGGGTCGACTCCGCGGACTCGATGGCCGGCGGGCGCTCGCTGTGGGCGATCCCGAAGGACCTGGCCGAGCTCGAGCTCGACGACCGCCGGCTCGGCCCGACCTCGCACACGGAGTTCACCGGGCGGCTCGACGGGCAGGAGTTCGCCTCCGGGGCCTTCGCGGCGCTGCCCGGTGCCGCGCTGCTGCGCACGCCGTTCCGCGCTGCGACCTCCCAGGTCCGCCCCGGCGGTGTCGGCGGGCCGGGCGCCGAGGTGGTCGCGCCGATGTCGGGCAGCGCGCGGTCGTTGCCGGCGCTGGGCAGCTGGGACTTCGCGGCCGACGGCCCGCTCGGCTACCTGCACGGCCGGGCGCCGATCGCGTCGTTCCGGCTGTCCGACGTACGCCTGCGGTTCGGCTGACGAAGGACGTGTGCCTTCTGAAGGCCGCCGTCGAGCTGCTGGATGATCCTGGCGTCGCGACGACGTGCACTCGCCGCCCCCGCTCGTCGCCGCCCGACTCGGCCGGTCCGCCTCGTTCCTGGAGTGCACGTCCGTGTGACGCGGAGAGACCACGCAGAACCGTTCATCGCGATGGCAGGTCGGGGGTCAGTCCCCTTCCGGCCCGGGCGGCCCGTTGTCGTCGGACGCCCGCCGGGCCGAGTCACGGATCTCGAACAGCTCGGTGGCCAGGCCCCCGAGCGTCCGCGCGACGTCGCGCACGGCCGTGGTGACGATGGTGGTCACCGCCCCCACGGCCGTCGCGGTCGCCTCGACGGAGTCCTGCAGGGTGTCCTTGCGGATCTCCTCGCGGCTGATGTGGTCCTTCATCGCACTCCTCGTCGGTGACGTGGTTACGTCGTACCCACTCCCGGCGCCGGTGTCACGCAGCCGTGCGGAGCTCGGTGGCCGGCACCGGATCGTGGGACCCGCGACCCGGCAGTGCGAGGCGGCAGATCTTCTTCGCGACGCTGCCGAGCTGGCGGCGCAGCGGACCGGCGTTGTAGGCCAGACCGTACTTCTCGCACAGCGCCTGCACCTCGGCGGCCACCTGCGGGTAGCGCCGGGCCGGCAGGTCGGGGAACAGGTGGTGCTCGATCTGGTGGGAGAGGTTGCCGGTCATGACGTGGAAGAGCCTGCTGCCGGTGATGTTCGCCGAGCCGAGGAGCTGGCGGACGTACCACTGGCCGCGGCTCTCGTCCTCGGCGTCCTCGGCGGAGAACGTCGCGACGCCGGCCGGGAAGTGGCCGCAGAAGATGATCCCGAACGCCCACACGTTGCGGATCAGGTTGGCCGTGACGTTGCCGGCCAGCGTCATCGGGAACAGCGGCCCGGTGAGCGCGGGGAACAACAGGTAGTCCTTGACCGCCTGGCGCCGGATCTTGCGCAGCAGGCCGGGATAGAGCGGCTTGTTGTCCTCCAGGCTGCGACGTCCGGCGACGATGTTCTCCACCTCGAGGTCGTGCAGGGCCACGCCCCACTCGAAGAACACCATCAGCAGGAACGCATAGAGCGGGTTGCCCAGGTAGTAGGGCCGCCACGGCTGGTCCTCGTCCATGCGGAGCACGCCGTAGCCGACGTCGCGGTCCTTGCCGAGGATGTTGGTGAAGGTGTGGTGGATGTAGTTGTGGGAGTACTTCCACTGCTCGCTCGGGCAGACGGTGTCCCACTCGTACATCCGCGAGTTCAGGCCGGGATCGCCCATCCAGTCGTACTGGCCGTGCATGACGTTGTGGCCGATCTCCATGTTGTCGAGGATCTTGCTCACGCTCAGCGCGGCGACGGCGAGCGGCCAGGCGGGCGGGAGGTAGAACAGCGCGCGGCCGGCGACCTCGAAGGCACGTTGGGCCTTGAGGACGTTGCGGATGTAGTCGGCGTCCTCGTGACCGAGGCTGTCGACGAGGCGCTTGCGGATGGCGTCCATCTCGGCGCCGAACTCCTCGATCTGCTCCGGCGTCATGCCGGTGATCGAGCTGACGGTGGTGGTGGTCATGGTTCCTCCTGTGACGGTGGTTGAGGAGCCGAGCCTGCGAGGCGTCTCGAAACCACCTCGGTCTCGAAACGCTCGCTCCTCGACCAGCGGAATGGTCTACAGCTCGACGGCGCAGTCGCCGACGGGTCGGTTGACGCAGATCTGGATGTCCTCGTCCGGGAGCGAGGACTCGGCACCGGTGACGACGTTGCGCACCGTGCCTTCGCCCTTGCGGGCGGTGCAGGAGAAGCAGATGCCCATCCGGCAGCCGTACTCCGGTGCGAGCCCGGCGGCCTCGGCCTGCTCGAGCAGCGTGGCGCCGGTGTTGGCGGCACTGGTCCCGGAGCGGGTGAACGTGACGGCGCCCTCGGCGTCCCCGGTGCCGACGGCCGGCGTCTTGAAGTACTCCAGGCGGAGCTGGTCGGACCCGTCGTACGCCGCCTTGACGGCCTCGACGAGCGGCGCCGGCCCGCACGCCCACGTGGGGACGTCGCGGTAGCCGGGCACCAGTCGCTCGAGGAACGCCGGGCTCAGCGCCGGGTCGCCGAGCTCGGGGTGCAGCAGGTGCACGTCGACGCCGTACCCCGTGCCTCGGATCTCCGCGAGCTCGTGGGCGAAGATCTGGTGGTCGGGGCTCTGCGCGTAGTGCAGGAAGGTCACGCGCCCGCGGTGGGTACGACGCTGCAGCGTCCGCAGCATCGACATCACCGGGGTGATGCCGGACCCGCCCGACAGCAGCAGGACGTGGTCGGGCACCTGGTCCGGCAGCACGAACCCGCCCTGCGCCTGCGACAGGTGCAGCAGCTGTCCCGGACGGGCCCGCTCGACCAGGTAGCGCGAGACCACGCCGTCGGGGTTGGCCCGGAGCGTGATCGTGAACCGCTCGCCGGGTCCGGAGGCCGGGCTGGAGATCGAGAAGACGCGGGTCGTGCGGCGGGCGCCGTCGACCTCGACGCCGACCTGGACGTGCTGACCGGCGGCGTGACCGCGCCACGTGGAGGTGGGCTGCAGGGTGAGGGTCGCGACCGGCGGGTGGCCGGGGACGTCGACCTCGCGGTGGACGTCGACGACGCGGGCGCGCACCTCGTGCGCCGCCCACATCGGGTTGACCAGCTCGAGGTAACGGTCGACGGGATGCGGCGAGGTGAGTGCCGCGACCACCGGCGACCGGAGCAGGGTCTGGGTGAGGCTCATGGGGGTCATTCCTTTCAGTGAACAACCGTGCACTGAAAACTTTGCCAGACGTACTCTCGGTATGGCAACCGCCCGCCGACGTGACCCCGACCACTGCCGACCCGGCGCCTCCTCACGCCCCGGGGCTGCCGACCCGGCGCCTCCTCACCGTCCGCCCGGCGCGGCGCCGGACCCGCCGCCACTGAGAGCATGAACGTTCACCGAGATCTAGACTGCAGTACGTGAGCGATACCTCGGCCGGCACGCGGGAGACCCGGCACGCGCGCAAGGAGCGGACCCGCCGAGCGATCCTCGCCGCCACACTCGCCCGCGCCGACGCGGGCAGCCTCGCCACCGTGTCGCTGCGCCAGGTCGCCCGCGAGGTGGGCATCGTGCCGACCGGCTTCTACCGGCACTTCGCCTCGATCGAGGAGGTCGGCCTCGCACTGGTCGACGAGGCCTTCGCCTCCCTGCGACAGATGCTGCGCGACGTCCGGAGAGGGAACCCGGAGCTGCACGGGGTGATCCGCAGCTCGGTGGCGGTCCTGGTCGAACACGCCCACCGCCAGGAGGCGCACTTCCGGTTCATCGCCCGCGAGCGGGTCAGCGGGCCGCCGGTCGTCCGCGAGGCGATCCGGCACGGCCTGGAGCTGTTCGAACGCGAGCTCGCCACTGACCTGGCCCGGATCCCGAACGCAGCGGCGTGGTCCGGGGAGGACCTGCGGATCATGGCCAACCTGATCGTCACCACGATGGTGTCGACCGCCGAGGCGGTGATCGACGCGCCGGCGGGCCGACCCGACCTCGAACGAACGATCGTGCGAACCGTCGAGCAACAGCTGCGGATGATCGTCATCGGCGCCGCCAACTGGCGCTCTCGCGACTGACCGCAGCGAGAACGCGCCGGGTCAGCACCGCACCGCGCGAGGACGCGCCGGGTCGGCGTCAGCCCATGAAGCGGCGGGCCAGCGGCAGCGGCAGATGCTTGAGCGCGAACCCCATCGGCACCCACGGCCAGGCCGGCACCCGGGCGTGCGCCCTCTCCTTCTCCACCGCGTCGACGATCGCGGCGACGCCCCTCTCGGTGGAGACCATGAACGGCGCGTGCTTGACCCGCTCGTTCATCTCCGAACGGATGTAGCCCGGATAGATCACCGACACCTTGATCGGCGACCTGATCAGCTCTGCCCGCACCCCCTCGGCGAGGTGGGCCACACCGGCCTTGGTCGCGGCGTAGGTGGTGATCGTCTTCGGCATCCCGCGCATCGCCGACACCGAGGAGATCATCACCAGGTGGCCGGCGTTCTGGTCGCGGAAGATCTCCAGCGCCGCCTCGGTCTGGGCCAGCGCCCCGACGAAGTTCGTCATCGCGGTCTGCCGGTTGGCGTCGAAGCGGCCGGTCCCCAGCGGTGCCCCCTTGCCGAGGCCCGCGTTGACGATGACCCGGTCGATCGACCCGAAGTCGGCCCGGAACGCCCGGAACACCTCGAACACGGCGTCGTGGTCGTCGACGTCGAGCGCGCGGACCTCGACGCGCACCTCGGGGTGCGCATCCACGATCTCGGCCTTGAGCTGTTCGAGCCGGTCGGTACGGCGCGCAGCGAGGGCGAGGTCGTGACCGCGGGCCGCGAGCTGCCGCGCCATCTCCGCGCCGAGCCCGGAGCTCGCACCGGTGATCAGGATCGTCTTGCGCATCAGGGTCCTAACGATAGGTGACGAGGTCGGCCTCGACCTCGAGGTGGCTGTGCTCGTTGAAGGAGACCAGGGTGGCGCCCCGCTGCCCGACCACGATCTTGGTCACCGACGCGTTCACCACCACCGGCGCGATCCGGCGGTGCAGGTCGGCGCCGCCGCCGAGCAGCTCCGCGGTGATCCGCGCGATGGGGCCGCCGGAGGTCACCACGACCGCCGTGCCCCCGGACTCCAGCGTCCGCGCCAACCCGTCGAGGGCGCCGAGCACCCGGTCCCCGAAGTCGGAGAACGACTCGGAGTACTCGTGGTCGTGCCGGCCGGCGGTCCACCGGTCGGTCGCGGCCTCGAACCAGACCTGGAACTCGCGCTTCGTCGGGGTGTCTCCGGAGAACGTGTGCGGCTGGCGGCGCAGCACCTCCTCGTGGTTCATCTCGTCCCAGGCGTCGTCCTCCGACCCGCCCGGCCAGCCGGCAGCCGAGGCCATCAGCCGGGCCGTCTCCCGCTGTCGCTGCATCCGGCCGTGCAGCACCAGGTCGGGCACGAGACCCCGCTCGGCGAGCGACGCCCCGAGTACCTCGGCCTGGCGACCGCCGAGCTCGGACAGCACGTCGTAGTCGTCCGCGCCCCAGGAGGCCTGGCCGTGCCGGACCAGCAGCACCTGGCTCATCCGGCGTCTCCGGACCGGTCGGTGGCGACGATCAGAGCGGCGCACCGCTGGTCGAGGTACTGCACGACCGGCAGGAAGCCGGCGTACGCCTCGTTGGTGGTCTGCCCCTGGTGGAACCGGTAGTAGATCTGCTGGGCGATCACCGCGAGCCGGAACAGTCCGAACACCTCGTAGAACATCCACTGCTCTCGGGACACCGACCGGCCGGTCCGCGCGGCGTAGTGCTCGACCATCTCCCAGCGGGTGAGCGTGCCCGGCAGGTCCGACGGCTGGCGCCGGAACGCCCGGAAGTGTTCGTCGTCGTCGGCCTGGATCCAGTAGGCCATCGCCCCGCCGAGGTCCATGAGCGGGTCGCCGAGCGTGGCCATCTCCCAGTCGAGCACCCCGCGCACCGTCAGCGGGTCGTCGGGGTCGAGGACGACGTTGTCGAGCCGGAAGTCGTTGTGGATCACGCAGGTGGCCACGTCGTCGGGCCGGTGCGCGTCGAGCCAGGCCATCGTGGCCTCGAAGTCGCCGACGTTGTCGGTGCGCGCCGCGCGGAACCGGTCGGACCAGCCGGAGACCTGGCGCCCGACGTACCCCCGGCCCTTGCCGAGGTCGCCGAGCCCCGCGGCGTCCGGGTCGACGGCGTGCAGCTCGACGAGGACGTCGAGGAAGTTCGTGCAGAGCGAGCGGGCCTCGTCGGGGGTCAGCGTCATCCCCTCCGGCAGGTCGGCGCGCAGGATCGTGCCGTCGAGCCGCTCCATCACGTAGAAGTCGGAGCCGATCACGGCGGGGTCCTCGCAGAAGGCCACCATCGGGGCGACGTAGGGGAAGACCGGCGCGAGCCGGGACTGGATCGTGAACTCGCGGCCCATGTCGTGGGCGCTCTTGGCCTTGGACCCCCGCGGCGGCCGGCGCAGGATCAGCGTGCGGTCGGGCCAGCTGAGCTGGAAGGTGAGGTTCGAGGCGCCGCCGGCGAACTGGCGGACCTCCGGGGTGCCGTCCAGGCCGCCCCGGGTGTCGCGGTCGGCGGCGTGCTCGCGCAGCCAGGCGGCGACCGCCTCGGCGTCGAACGCGTCCTCGGCGCGGACCGCTCCGGCGGGGTTGGTCTCAACCATCGGCACGTTCCTTCATCCGCGCCGCGGTCCGGCGCATCTCGGCGTCGTAGGCGTCACGGTGGTGCAGCTTGAGGTCGTACGCCGTGCGCGCCGGCTCGTCCGGCACGATCAGCTCCGCCCCGTCGTCGATCCCGG
Organism: uncultured Actinomycetota bacterium; assembly: GCA_963801125.1. Classification (GTDB taxonomy): domain Bacteria; phylum Actinomycetota; class Actinomycetes; order Propionibacteriales; family Nocardioidaceae; genus Nocardioides_B. The sequence continues at coordinate 174,036 of CAWDDL010000012.1, read as the reverse complement.
CGAGCACCGCGGACGCGATGTCCTCGGCGCTGATCGGGGACTGCTCGACCATCGCCGCGACCTTCCCCGCGACGTCGGCGTCGGTGCCGCGCAGGGAGGAGGCCAGGTTCGTCCGGAAGTACGACGGGCACACCGCCGAGCAGCCCACGCCGTACGGCGCCAGCTCGTGGGCGAGCGTCTCGGAGAAGGCCACCACCGCCGCCTTCACCGCGTTGTAGGACCCCATCCCGGGCGGGTGCACCAGCCCGGCGAGCGAGGCGGTGTTGACGATCCGGCCGGACCCCTGCCGCTTCAGCAGTGGCGCGAACGTGCGGGCGCCGCGGACGACACCGAACAGGTTCACCTCGGTGAGCCACGCCCACTCGTCCATCGTGCACAGGTCCACCCGGCCGCCACCCGCGACGCCGGCGTTGTTGAGCAGCAGGTCCAGGCCGCCCCACTCGCGCTCGACCCACGCGAGCGCTGCCGCCCAGTCGTCGTCGGAGCGGACGTCGAGCCGCAGCCACTGCACGCCGGCGCGCTCGTCACCGGCCGGAGGTGCGACGTCGGTGGCCAGGACCCGGTCACCGCGGCCCAGGAACGCCCCGACGAGGGCAGCGCCGAGTCCCGAGGCGGCACCGGTGACGAGCACCCGGCGGCCGGTCGCGCCGTCGCTCACAGGTACTTCTTCAGCTCGAGCTTCGCGATCACGCCCCGGTGCACCTCGTCGGGCCCGTCGGCCAGCCGCAGCGTCCGGGCGGACGTCCAGGCCGCCGCGAGCGGGAAGTCCTCGGACACCCCGCCGCCGCCGTGCAGCTGGATCGCCATGTCGATGACCTGCTGGGCCATGTTGGGCACCGCGACCTTGATCTGGCTGACCTCCTTGAGCGACCCGGCCGAACCGGCGGTGTCGAGCTTCCAGGCCGCGTGGTGCACCAGCAGCCGGGCCTGGTCGATGGCGATCCGGGCGTCGGCGATCCGTTCGGCGTTGCCGCCCAGCTTGGCGAGGGGCCGACCGAACGCCACCCGCGTGGTCGCCCGGATGCAGGCCAGCTCCAGGGCCTTCTCGGCGAGCCCGATCAGCCGCATGCAGTGGTGCACCCGACCGGGACCGAGCCGCCCCTGCGCGATCTCGAAGGCGCGGCCCGCGCCGAGCAGGATGTTCGAGGCCGGCACGCGCACGTCGGTGAACGACACCTCCGCGTGGCCGAGCGGCTCGTCGTACATCCCCATCGCCGTGAGCGCGCGCTCGACCTTCACCCCCGGGGCATCGCGCGGCACCAGCACCATCGTGTGCCGGGCGTGCCGGTGCGCGTCCGGGTCGGTGAGCCCCATGAACACGAAGATCTTGCACTCGGGGTTGGCCGCGCCGGTGGTCCACCACTTGGTGCCGTTGACGACCACGTCGTCGCCGTCGATCACCGCGGTCGCCTCCATGTTCGTGGCGTCGGAGGAGGCCACACCGGGCTCGGTCATCGCGAAGCCGCTGCGGATCCGGCCGTCGAGCAGCGGCTCCAGCCACTCGGCCCGCTGTTCGTCGGTGCCGTACTTCAGCACCACCTCCATGTTGCCGGTGTCGGGGGCGTTGCAGTTGAACACCAGCGGCGCGAGGAACGACCGGCCGGTCTGCTCCGCGACGTGGGCGTAGTCGACGTTGGTCAGCCCGGTCCCGCCGTCGGTGCCGAACCGCTCGGCGTAGTCCCGCTCGTGCCCGGCCGGCAGGAAGAGGTTCCACAGGCCCTGGGCACGCGCCTTCGCCTGCAGCTCCTTGACCAGCGGCAGCGGCGCCCACGGATCGCCGCCCGACTCCCGGAGCCGGGTGATCTCGCGCTGGTAGCCGGGCTCGACCGGCTCGATCTCGGTGTCGATGAAGGCACGGACCCGCGCGGCCAGGTCCGCGGCGCGGGGCGAAGGGCTGAAGTCCATGGATTGACCCTAGAACCTTGTTGAGCAATGCTCAATAGCGTGTCCGCGTCTTCTTCGCAGCGTCCCGAGCCCCCGGTACGACGCACCCGGCTCAGCCACGACGACCGCCGCCGCCAGCTGCTCGGCATCGGCCTGGCGAAGCTGGTCGACAAGCCGATCCAGGACCTGTCGATCGACGAGGTGGCCGCGGAGGCGGGCATCTCCCGGGGGCTGCTGTTCCACTACTTCCCGACCAAGCGCGACTTCTACCGCGCCTGCATCGAGGCGGCCGGACGACGGATCCTGCGCAACACCGAGCCCGACCCGGAGCTGGAGCCGCGGGACCGGGTCGCGTCGATGGTCCGGCTGTTCGTGCAGCAGATCGACCGGCGGCGGTCGTTCTACCTCTCGCTGCTGCACGGCACCGGCCGGGCCGACGTGTCCCTGGTCGAGGTGTACGACGCCATCTGGGACCAGGCCACCGCCCGGGTGCTCACCGCCTGGGAGCTCGGCCCGTCCGACCGGCCCGTGGTGCACGCGTGGTGGGCCTACGTCGAGGACCAGGCGCTGACCTGGTCGGCCGACCCGCCGGCACGGCGTACCCGCACGCTCGAGGAGCTCCTCACCCACAGCGTCGCCGCGCTCGACGCCCTGCTGGCGGTCGGTTGAGCTGCGGCCCGGCGTCCCGGCGCCCCGGGAGGCTGGGGTCCGCGGTTAGGGTGGCCCGATGAACACCACCCGGCTCGCCGCCGTCGGCACCGCACTTCTGCTCACCCTCACCGCGTGCGGTGGGAACGGGGACGACGACAAGGCCGCGAAGGCCATCTCGGCCTCGATCATGAAGGACCAGCAATCGGCCGGTGCCAACGACGTCTTCACGATGAAGCAGAGCGAGGCCGACTGCATCGGCCAGGGCTTCGTCGACAAGATCGGCACCGACGACCTGCAGAAGTACGGCTTCCTCACCAAGGACCTCAAGACCGCCGAGGGTCTGCAGACCGTGAAGATGTCGACCGACGACGCCAAGGCCGCGTCCGACACGCTCTTCGACTGCGCCGACGTGCAACAGATGATGATGCAGTCGATGGGCGACCTCGACGCCAAGACCAAGAAGTGCATCGAGGGCGTGATGACCGAGGACGCCCTGCGCGACCTGTTCACCAAGATGTTCAGCGGCAAGCAGGAGGAGGCCGGCCAGGACCTCATCGCGCCGATGATGAAGTGCACCAGCGGCGCCCAGCAGTAAGCCGCACCACCACGGGGACCCCCGGCCGCCCGATCAGCTGGCGACCGTGGCGACCACCCGGGACCGCGTCTCCGGGTTCGCCCAGCCGTCCGCGGTCGAGACCAGCTTGGCGGCCGAGAACAGCACGAACGGCAGCGCGAGCAGCACCGGGAAGCCCCACGAGGCGTAGCTCGCTGCGCCGAACAGCATCCCGGTCAGCGTGGTCGTCATCGCCAACCGGGCGGAGTAGCCGACCATCACGACGGGCGGTGCCGGCGTCGCGCGGGCGCTGCGCAGGTCCACCGAGAACGGCCGGCGCACCGACCACCGCAGGGACGTGGCGACCACCTGCAGCGTGACGACGGTGGCGCAGCAGAGCACCGCCGCCAGCTGCGAGGCGGTCGGTGACCCGGCGCGCAGCGAACCGAGCAGCAGGGTAAGCCCGGTGGCCAGCAGAAGCACCTCGACGAGCACGATCACCCGGACGACGAACACCAGCTTGGGCGCCACGGGCAGGCTGTCGCGCCACAGCGCGCCACGTCCGTCGAGACTCCAGGAGTTCACGCCGAACAGCAGCGCGCCGCCGGAGGCGACCAGCCCCGGCAGGATCGTCAGCATCGACCACTCCAGCCCACCGGCGAGCGCCACCAGGCCCGGGAGCAGGGCGAGCACGGCGAGCCCGCGACGTAGCGGCACCGAGCGCCAGATCCCGGCCCGGTCCGTGCGCAGCAGCGCGAGCAGGTCCGTGGTCGGGTTCGTCCGCGGCTCACGCAAGGAGCTCTCCGCCCGCAGCTCGTCGCTCGCGGGCCGGCCGGCGACCCCGCGCGCGACGAAGGCGCCGGCGACGACGGCCACCAGCGCGATGACGATCAGTGCGACGACGACCTTCGCCCACGGCCACAGCTGCCCGTCGGCGCCGTACAGCACGCCGATGGTGATCCGCACGGTCGGGCTGCGGTCGAGCACCGGCACCAGGTTGTCGGTGACGATCAGGGAGGCCAGAGCGCTCGCGAAGACCACGAGCAGCGTTCGGGTAGCCAGGACGCCGTACGGCCCGCGGCGCAGCCACTCGACCGACCAGGCCACGACCTGGGCGAGCGCGGTCGCGGCTGCCAGCCAGATCAGCACCGGGATCTGGGCGAGCAGGAGCTGCCACTTCGGCCCGACCACGTAGGCGGTCGCCCCCAGCAGCGTCCAGGACTGCAGCAGCCAGGCGATGTTGAGCGGCGCCATCAGCAGGGCGCCGAGGTGGTCGGTGGCCGGGCTCACCGGGAACGCCACCGCCTGCTCGCGAGGGAGCAGCTCGCGGCCGCCCCCCGACGCCGCCGCCGCCACGACCGCGATGACCAGCACGCCGATGTAGCCGGTGGGCAGCAGCAGCAGCGTCTCGCTCCGGCGCTCGTCGCCCTCCGGGAGGTAGCCGGGGAGCCACGAGACGAGCAGCGTCACGACCAGGATGAACGCGAAGCCGGCCAGCACCGCGACGCGTGAACGTCCCCGGAGCCCGGCGGCGCGGAACCTCAGCAGCGGCCCGACCTCCGCGGTGGCCCGCACGGCGCGGCGCCAGCGCCCGGCCACGCCGCGGGCGCTCGCCCGCTCAGTCGAGGAGAGCGCGGTAGACACCGGCGCCCGCCTCTCCGGTCATCTCGGCCGCGGGTACGGCGGCCACGGCCGAGCCGCCCCGGAGCACGATCGCGTCCTGGCACGCCTCGACGGCCAGCTCGCGCAGGTGGGTCGAGACCAGCACGGCGCTGCCGGCCGCCCGGGCATCGGCGATCACGTCCATGGTGGCCTCGACGCCGAGCGGGTCGACCCCGTCGAACGGCTCGTCGAGCAGGAGCACCTTCGGCTGGTGGAACGCGGCGAGGATCACCGACATCCGCCGGCCCATGCCGTGGCTGAAGCCCGCGGTGACGCGGTGGGCGGCGCCGCCCAGGTCGAACCGCTCGAGCAGGTCGCGGGCCCCCTCCTCCCAGCCGTCGGGCAGCCGGCGCAGCCGGGCGGCGAGCTGGAGGTGCTCCCACGGGGTCGCCCGCGGGACCAGGCCGCCGACGTCGGGGCAGTAGCCGCTGAGCCGCTTGACGGTGAGGGTGTCGCGGCGGATGTCGAGTCCGTCGACGGTGACCAGGCCACCGGTCGGGGGGATCACGCCGGCCAGCACGCGCATGGTGGTCGACTTGCCGGCGCCGTTGCGGCCGAGGAGGGCGGTCGCGCTGCCGGCCGGGACCGACAGATCGATTCCGCGCACCGCGTCGACCGGGCCGAACCGGACCCAGAGCGCGCTGACCTCGACGAGGGGGGTGTTCACCCCCAGATTCTCCCAAGCCGAGCCAGGGAACGGGGGCGGTTCGGGGGAATCGGCACCTCAGGCCGGGTCAGGCGGGGAAGGAGCCGCCCTTCTCGGCGAGGTCGACGAGGTAGGCCGGCGGGGTGAACCGCTCGCCGTACGACGCAGCCAGCTCCCGGGCGCGCTCCACGAAGCCGGCCAGACCGCCCTCGTAGCCCTGCATGAACTGCACCGCGCCCCCGGTGTTGGGTGGGTAGCCGATTCCCATGATCGAGCCGATGTTGGCCGCGGCCGCGGACTCGATCACGCCCTCCTCGAAGCACTTGGCGGTCTCGAGGGCCTCGATGAACAGGAACCGGTCCTTGAGGTCCGCGATGTCGTCGAACGCCGGGGTGCCGGCGGCGGGCGGGAACGTGTCGGCCAGGCCCGGCCAGAGCCCGAGCCGCTTGCCCTGCTCGTCGTACTCGTAGAAGCCTGCGCCCTTCAGCTTCGAGGGCCTCCCGATCTCGATCATCGTGTCGATGACCCGCTCGGCCGGGTGCGGCGTGTAGGTCGCTCCGGAGCGCTCGACGGCCGCCTTCGTGGCGTTGCGGATCTTGACCATCAGCTCCATGTTGAGCTCGTCGCTGATCTGCAGCGGCCCGACCGGGTAGCCGGCCTGGGTGGCGGCGCGCTCGATGCTCGTCGGCCGCACGCCCTCGCCGAGCATCGCCAGCCCCTCGTTGATCTGGGTGCCGATCACCCGGGAGGTGTAGAAGCCGCGGCTGTCGTTGACCACGATCGGGGTCTTGCGGATCCGCTGCACGACGTCGACGGCGCGGGCGACGGTCTCGTCGGAGGTGTTCGCACCGCGGATGATCTCCACCAGCGGCATCTTGTCGACGGGCGAGAAGAAGTGCAGGCCGACGAACGACGCCTCCGCGTCGCCGACCGACTCCGCGAGCTCGGAGATCGGCAGCGTGGAGGTGTTCGAGCACAGCAGGGCGTCGGGTGCCACCACGTCGAGCACCTCGGCGAACACCTTGGCCTTCAGGGCCGGGTCCTCGAACACCGCCTCGATCACCAGGTCGCAGCCGGCGAGGTCGTTCGGGTCGTCGGTCGGGGTGATCCGCGCGAGCACCTCGTCGCGGGCGGACTCGCTCAGCTTGCCTCGCGCGACCTGCTTCTCCAGCACCCGCGACGAGTAGGACCGGCCCTTCTCGGCCGCCTCCACCGAGACGTCCTTGAGCACGACGTCGAGACCGCTGCGGGCGCAGGAGTAGGCGATCCCGGCGCCCATCATCCCGGCGCCGAGCACCCCGACCTTGGTCGGCTGGAAGGTCTCGAAGCCGTCGGGACGCAGCGACCCGGCGTTGATCGCCTGCAGGTCGAAGAAGAACGCCTGGATCATGTCCTTGGAGTTGCGGCCGGTGATCAGGCTGGTCAGGTAGCGCGACTCGATCCGGCTCGCGGTGTCGAAGTCGACCTGCGCGCCTTCGACGGCCGCGGACATGATCGCGCGCGGGGCCGGGTAGTCGGCGCCCTTGAGCTGCTTGCGCAGGTTCGCGGGGAAGGCCGGGAGGAACGCGGCGAGCTTCGGCGAGGACGGGGTGCCACCGGGCATCTTGTAGCCGGGGCGGTCCCAAGGCTGCGTCGCCGCCTCGTCGCTGTCCCGGTTGGCGGTGACCCACGCCTTCGCGGCCGGCACCAGGTCGTCCTGCCGCGCGACGAGCGCGTCGACCAGCCCCTTCTCCTTGGCCGCGGCCGGCTTGAACCGGTTGCCCTGCAGCAGCACGCCCATCAGTCCGTCCGCCAGCCCGAGCATGCGGGTGACGCGGGTGACGCCTCCGCCGCCCGGCAGCAGGCCGAGCGTGACCTCGGGCAGCCCCAGCTCGATCTTCGGGTCGTCGACCGCGATCCGGTAGTGGCACGCCAGGGCGATCTCGAGACCACCGCCGAGCGCCGTGCCGTTGATCGCGGCCACCACGGGCTTGCCGCAGGTCTCGATCCGGCGCAGCTGGGACTTGATCGCCTCGCCCATCGCGAAGATCTCGGCGGCGTCGCCGGGTCCCGCCTGCACCATCTTCTTCAGGTTGCCGCCGGCGAAGAAGGTCTTCTTCGCGCTGGCGATCACCACGCCGGACACCTCACCGGCGGCGATGTCGGTCTCGAGCCGGTCGACGGCAGCGCCCATCGACTCCTTGTAGAGCTCGTTCATGGTGTTCGCGCTCGACGTCGGGTCGTCGAGGGTGAGCGTGACGATGCCGTCGGAGTCGCGGTCGTAGCGCACGGCGCTCGTGTCGGTGGTTGCCTGGGTCATTGCGGAAGTCCTCGTGGTCCTCGGGAGTGGCGAGTCGGGGGGTCAGATGCGCTCGACGACGGTGGCGATGCCCATCCCGCCGCCGACGCACAGCGTGGCCAGGCCGTAGCGCTGGTCGCGGCGCTCGAGCTCGTCGACGAGGGTGCCCAGGATCATCGCCCCGGTCGCGCCGAGCGGGTGGCCCATCGCGATCGCGCCGCCGTTGACGTTGACCTTGTCGTGCGGCAGGTCCAGGTCGCGCATGAAGCGCATCGCCACCGCGGCGAACGCCTCGTTGATCTCGTAGAGGTCGATGTCCTCGGGAGCCAGACCGGCCTTCGCCAGTGCCTTGCGCGAGGCGGGGGCCGGGCCGGTGAGCATGATCGTCGGGTCCGCGCCGGACACCGCGGTGGCGAGGATCCGCGCCCGCGGAGTGAGGCCGAGGTCGGTGCCGACCTTCTCGGAGCCGATCAGCACCAGCGCGGCGCCGTCGACGATTCCCGAGGAGTTGCCCGCGTGGTGGACGTGGTCGATCTTCTCGACCCAGTGGTACTTCTCGAGCGCGACCGCGTCGAAGCCGCCCTGCTCGCCGATGTCGGCGAACGACGGCTTGAGACCGGCCAGGCTCTCCACGGTGGTGCCGGGACGGATGAACTCGTCCTTGTCCAGCACGGTGAGCCCGTTGAGGTCCCTGACCGGCACCACGGAGGAGTCGAAGTAGCCGTTGGCCTGCGCCTTGGCGGCGCGGGCCTGCGACTCGGCGGCGAAGCCGTCCACGTCCTCGCGGGAGAAGCCCTCGATCGTCGCGATCAGATCCGCGCCGATGCCCTGCGGCACGAAGGCGGTGTCGAACGAGGTGGCCGGGTCCATCGCCCAAGCGCCTCCGTCGGAGCCCATCGGCACCCGGGACATCGACTCGACGCCGCCGGCGAGGAGCAGGTCCTCGAAACCGGAGCGCACCCGGGCCGCCGCCTGGTTGACCGCCTCGAGGCCAGACGCGCAGAACCGGTTGAGCTGCACGCCGGCGACGGTGTCGGGGTAGCCGGCCTTCAGCGCGGCGGTCTTCGCGATGTCGCTGCCCTGGTCGCCGATCGGGGTCACCACGCCGAGGACCACGTCGTCGACGCGGGCGGGGTCCAGGCCGGGGTTGCGGGCCTTGACCTCGTCGAGCAGGCCGACGACCAGGTCGATCGGCTTCACCTCGTGCAGCGAGCCGTTCTTCTTGCCCTTGCCACGCGGGGTGCGGAGGGCGTCGTACACGAATGCCTGGGCTTGCGAGGTCTGCGCCATCGACGGGCTTCCCAACTTCTCGAAGGACGGGGCTGTGCTGCGATTGTGACACTCGTACTGTTAGCGTCGTCAACCGACCGGACGCTGTGATCTCCATCTCCCCGGCCGACCACGCCCGCCGACCGCCCGCGAAGGACCCACGCTCGATGCCCGAGACCCTCGACCCCACCGCCGAGCTGATCCCCCTCGACGAGCTGACCCGCCGGGTCGGGATGAGCGTGCGCAACGTGCGCTTCTACACCACCCGCGGGCTCGTGCCGCCGCCGATCCGCCGGGGTCGTTCCGGCTACTACGCGGCCGACCACGTGGCCCGGCTCGAGCTGGTCCGTGAGCTGCAGGCGCACGGCTTCACGCTCGCGGCGATCGAGAAGTACGTCGCGAGGATCCCCGACGACGCCACCCCGGAGACGATCGCGCTGCACCGCACGCTGCTCGCGCCGTGGATGGCCGAGCTACCGGACACGATCTCGCGCAGGGAGCTGGTCCGCCGGGCGGGCCGGTCATTGCGCGACGACGAGCTCGACACACTCAACGCCCTGGGCATCGTTTTCCCGACCAAGCAGGGGAAGTACCAGGTCGCGGTGGCGCACCTGTCCGTCGGGGTGGCGCTGCTCGACCTCGGCATGCCGCAGGATGCCGCGCTCGCCGCGCAGGACATCTTCACCGCGCACGGCCGGGCGATCGCCGAGGAGCTCACCGAGCTGTTCCGGACCCAGGTCTGGCCGGCCTACAAGGAGACCGGCGCCTCGCCCGAGCAGCTGCGCGAGGCCGTCGAGCGGTTCAAACCGGTCTCTGTGGCCGCCCTGGTGGCGGCCTACGAGTCGGCGGTCAACGAGACGAAGCGCGAGACCGTGGTGCGGAGGGCGCGATGAGCTACCAGCTGGCCCAGGGGACCGGCCCGCTGTGCGGGGTCCGGGTCGTCGAGCTGGCCGGGATCGGTCCCGGGCCGCACGCTGCCACGATCCTGGCCGACCTCGGCGCCGACGTGATCCGGGTGGAGCGACCGGGCGGGGCGCCCAGCGCCGGCGGGCGGGAGAGCGACCTGCTGACCCGCGGACGCCCCAGCGTCGCGATGGACCTCAAGCACCCGGCCGCGGTCGAGACGGTGCTCCGGCTGGTGGAGTCGGCCGACATCCTGCTGGAGGGGATGCGGCCGGGCGCCACCGAGCGGCTCGGGCTCGGGCCGCAGGAGTGCCTCGCGCGCAACCCGCGGCTGGTCTACGGCCGGATGACGGGCTGGGGCCAGGACGGGCCGCTCGCGCACGCCGCCGGCCACGACATGAACTACATCGCCGTCGCCGGGGCCCTGCACGGGCTCGGGCAGACCCCGGACCGGCCCCAGTTCCCGTCCAACCTGGTCGGCGACTTCGGGGGCGGCTCGACGTACCTCGTCATCGGCGTGCTCGCCGCCCTGATCGACTCCTGGCTCAGCGGCGAGGGGCAGGTGGTCGACGCCGCGATCGTGGACGGCACCGCACACCTGTCGGCGATGTTCGCCTCGATGATCGCCGGCGGCTGGGCCCAGGAGCGGCGTGCAGCCAACCTGCTCGACGGTGGGGCGCCGTTCTACGACGTCTACGAGACCGCGGACGGCAAGCACATGTCGGTCGGCGCCCTCGAGCCGCAGTTCTATGCCGAGCTGGTCAAGGGTCTCGGCCTCGGCGACGAGGTGCCCGACCGCGACGACCTGGCCCAGTGGCCGGCCCTGCGGGAGATCCTCACCGCCCGGTTCAAGGAGCGCACCCAGGCCGAGTGGGTGGCGGTCTTCGAGGGCACCGACGCCTGCTGCGCCCCCGTGCTTCCGCTGACCGAGGCGGCCCGGCACCCGCACCTGAAGGCACGCGGCACCTACGTCGAGCGGGACGGGATGCTGCAGCCGGCGCCGGCGCCGCGCTTCTCCCGCACCCGCGCGACCCTGACCACCGGCCCGTCGGTGCCGGGCGGCCAGTCCCGCGAGGCGCTGCTCGCCTGGGGGGTCGACGACGCCGACGCCCTGATCGAGTCCGGCGCGGTCGTGCAGGTCTGATCGGTCACACCGCTTGGGTTCGACACCGTCCGCGAGGGAGGGTGGACCCAACGGGGGCCCTGCCCGTTCCCGGGCACGGACCCGTGCAACACCGACCGTCGATGTGAGGACTGAGCACACATGGCATCACTGCACCTGGGCGACACCGCCCCCGACTTCGTCGCCGACAGCACCGCGGGGAAGATCTCCTTCCTGGAGTGGAAGGGCGACAGCTGGGCGATCCTGTTCAGCCACCCGGCCGACTACACGCCGGTCTGCACGACCGAGCTCGGCCGCGTGGCGCAGCTCGCCGACGAGTGGAGCAGGCGCGACACCAAGGTGATCGCGTTGTCGGTGGACTCGGTGGAGGACCACAACGGCTGGAAGCCCGACATCGAGGAGGTCACCCACAGCACCGTGGGCTATCCGATCATCGCCGATCCGGACAAGGCGGTCGCGGAGCTCTACGACATGATCCACCCCGGCGAGGGCGACACCAGCTCGGTGCGTTCGGTGTTCATCATCGACCCGGACGACAAGATCAAGCTGATGCTGACCTACCCCAAGAGCGCCGGTCGCAACTTCGACGAGGTGCTCCGCGTGCTCGACGCGCTCCAGCTCAGCGCATCCGGCCCGTTCTCGACGCCGGCGGACTGGAAGCCCGGCGACCGCGCGATCGTCAGCAACGACCTGCCGACCGACGAGGCCAAGGAACGCTTCTCCGACCTCGAGGTGGTCAAGCCCTACCTGCGCTACACCGCCCAGACCGACCAGGCCTGACCTTCCACGGCGTCATGCGTCTGGTGGGCCACGACCCTCCGGACGTATGACGCTGCGTGACCGTCACAGGACCCGGCGCAGGAACTTCTGGGTCCGTTCGTGCTGCGGGGCGGCCAGCACCTGCCCGGGAGGACCCTGCTCGAGGATGACCCCGTCGTCGAGGAAGCAGACCCTCGAGGCCACGTCGCGGGCGAAGGCCATCTCGTGGGTGGCCAGCACCAGCGTGGTGCCGGACTCCGCCAGCGCCCGCACCAGGTCGAGCACCTCGCCCACGAGCTCCGGGTCGAGCGCGGAGGTCACCTCGTCCAGCAGCACCAGCTCCGGCCGGGTGGCCAGCGCCCGCACCACGGCGACCCGCTGCTGCTGCCCGCCGGACAGCCGGTCCGGGTGCTCGTCCGCCTTGTCCGCCAGGCCGAACGTCCTCAGCAGGTCCCGCGCGCGCTCCTCGGCGTCGGCGCGCGACAGCCCGTGCACCTTGCGCGGCGCGAGGGTGATGTTGTCGAGCACGGTCATGTGCGGGAACAGGTTGAACGCCTGGAACACCATGCCCATCCGGCCCCGGACCTTCCGGGCGTCCACCCGCGGGTCGGTGACCTCCTGTCCCTCGAACCAGATCGTTCCGTCGTCGACGGTCTCCAGCAGGTTCAGGCAGCGCAGCAGCGTCGACTTCCCGCTTCCGGACGAACCGATCAGGCAGACCACCTCGTGCCCCTCGACGGTCAGGTCGATCCCGCGGAGGACCACCTTCTCGCCGTACGACTTGCGCAGCCCCTCGACGCGCAGCAGCTCGGTCATCGCCCACCGGCCCTCTCGCGGCGGGCGTAGCGGCGGCCGAGCCAGTCGGTGAACCGGGCCAGCGGCACGGTCAGCGCGACGAAGAAGGCGGCGGCGACGAGGTAGGAGGTGAAGTTGAAGTTGTAGTTGGCGTAGTCCCGCGCCGAGAACAGCGCCTCGAAGACGCCGACGGCGCCGAGCAGCGCGGTGTCCTTCTGCAGCGAGACGAAGTCGTTGAGCAGCGGCGGCACCACGCGCCGGACGGCCTGCGGCAGCACGACGTAGCGCATCGCCTGGCCGTGCGTGAGCCCCAGCGCGTCGGCGGAGGCGAGCTGGGAGGGGTGGATCGACTCGATCCCGGCGCGGAACACCTCGGCGACGTAGGCGCCGTAGGACAGCACCAGCGCCGCCACGCCCAGCCAGAAGAAGCTGTTGGTGAGTCCCTGGAGCTGGAGAGCGGGGATGCCGAAGCAGAACAAGAACACCACCAGGATGGTGGGGATGCCGCGGAACAGGTCGGTGTAGACCACCGCCAGGGCACGGAGCGGGAACAGCGCGGGCGCCGTGGTGCTCCGCACCACGGCCACCATGATCGCGAGCAGCAGGATCAGCGGCTCGGCGACCAGGAACAGCTTCACGTTGATCCAGAAGCCGGCGAGGATCGTCGGGAACGCCGCCTTGGCGTGCTCGGCGGAGAAGAACGTTTCCCGCACGGTCGGCCAGCCGGGCGCGTTGACGATCACCAGGCCCAGCACCAGGGCGGTGACCACCGTCGCGGTCAGCGCGACGAGCGAGGAACGGCGGTCGAGGTGTCGACGGACCGCCTCCCGTTCCTGCTGGCGCGCGCTCGGCGTCCAGTCGGTCACGCGGCGACCGGGGTCACTGGAGCTCGGGCACGTTCACGACGTCGGAGAGCCAGCGCTTCTCGATCGAGGCCAGCTCTCCGGAGTCCTCGAGCCGTCCGAGCGCCTCGTCGACGCAGGGCACGAGCGTGCTGCCCTTCTCGAACAGCATGCCGAACTGCTCCTGCTCGCCGGTCTCGGGCTGGAACTGACCCACGATCGTGGCCTTCGGGATCTCCACCGCGGTGATGTAGAACGCGGTCGGCAGGTCCGCGAGGAAGGCGTCCAGCTGGCCGTTGTTCAGCGCCTGCTTGGCCTGGTTGGTGTCGTCGAAGACCAGCGGCTGCTGGTCGGGCGAGATCCCGTCCCGGATCGCGGTCAGCGAGGTGGTTCCGGTCTGGGCGCCGAGCTTCAGCGGCTTCAGGTCCGCCAGGGTGGTGGCGGCCGCGGCCTTCGAGCCCTTCAGCGCGACGACCGCCTGCGCGGCGGAGTAGTAGCCGTCGGAGAAGTCGACGACCTTCGCGCGTGCCGGCGTGATCGAGATCTGGTTGATGTCGAAGTCGAAGCTCTTCTCGCCCGGGGCGTAGGAGTTGTTGAACGGCACCTTCACCCAGGCGACCTGGCTGTCGGAGAAGCCGAGCTCGTGGGCCACGGCGTAGGCCACCGCGGACTCGAAGCCCTTGCCGTTGCTCGGGTCGTTGTCGCTGAACCAGGGCTCGTAGGCCGGGGAGTCGGTCCCGACGGTGAGCCGGCCCGGCTTCTTCAGGTCGAGGTTCGCCGGTGCGCAGGCGTCGGCGGAGGGCGACGCCGCGTCGCTCGAGCCGGCCGAGCCGGCCGAGCTGGCCGTCGCGGTGGGCTGGTCCTCCGCCGGGGCGCAGGCCACGACGGTCAGCAGCGGGAGCAGGGCAGCGGCGGCGAACGATCGGCGCAGGGGCATAGCCCGATGCTAGGGCGCGGCCGGTCGCCGCCGGGAGCATTTCCCACCGGAGTGAACGACGTCACCGGTGCAACTAGTTGCATAGCCGGGGTCGGATCGGCACCATGGTCGGCATGGCCCTCGAGCACGCGATCCTGGTCTCGCTCAGCGAGCGACCCGCCTCCGGGCTCGACCTGACCCGGCGGTTCGACCGCTCGATCGGGTTCTTCTGGTCGGCCACCCACCAGCAGATCTACCGCGTGCTCGGCCGGATGGAGGCCGACGGATGGGTGGACTGCGAGCGGGTGTCCCAGCAGGGCCGGCCCGACAAGAAGGTGTACGACGTGGCCGCCGCCGGGCGCGCCGAGCTCGAGCGGTGGCTCGCCGGACCGACCCCGATGGAGTCGTTCCGCAGCGAGGTGGCCGTCAAGCTGCGCGCCGCGTCGTACGGCGACCGGACGGCCGTCCTGGAGCAGGTCGCCGCCCACCGCGCCGACCACGCCACCCGGCTCGCGCACTACGAGCAGCTCGCCGCCCGGGACTTCCCCGAGCCCGACGCCCTCGCCGGCCGCGACCTCGACGTCTACCTCGTGCTCCGGGGCGGCATCCGCCTCGAGCAGTTCTGGGTCGAGTGGCTCACCGAGTACCTCGACGCCCACGCCCGCACCCGCCAAGGAGTCCCCCGATGACCGACCCGTCGACCACCCCGTACCCGCACCTGCTGGCGCCGATCACCCTCGGCGGCACCACCTTGCGCAACCGCGTGGTGATGGGCTCGATGCACACCGGCCTGGAGGACCGCGCCAAGCACCTCCCCGAGCTCGCCGCCTACTTCGCCGAACGCGCCCGCGGCGGCGCCGGCCTGATCGTGACCGGCGGCTACTCCCCCAACGTCCGCGGCTGGCTGCTCCCCTTCGGCTCGCAGATGACCCGGCGACGCCAGGCCGACCGGCACCGCCAGGTCACCGACGCGGTGCACGCGCAGGGCGGGGCGATCGCGTTGCAGATCCTGCACGCCGGCCGCTACGGCTACACCCCGCTCAACGTCAGCGCCTCCGCCACCAAGTCCCCGATCACCCCGTTCAAGGCCAACGCCCTGTCCGCCCGCACCGTGGAGCGCACGATCGACGACTACGTCGACGCGGCGAAGCTGGCCCGCCGCGCCGGCTACGACGGGATCGAGGTGATGGGGTCCGAGGGCTACCTGATCAACCAGTTCCTCGCCCCGCACACGAACCGCCGCACCGACCGTTGGGGCGGCAGCGCCGAGAACCGGATGCGCTTCCCCGTCGAGATCGTGCGCCGCACCCGCGAGGCGCTCGGCGACGACTTCCTGGTGATGTTCCGGCTGTCCCTGCTCGACCTGATCCCGGACGGCCAGACCTGGGAGGAGACCGTCGCGCTCGCCCGGGCGCTCGAGGCCGCCGGCGCGTCGGTGGTCAACACCGGGATCGGCTGGCACGAGGCCCGCGTGCCCACCATCCTCACCCAGGTCCCCCGGGCCGCCTGGGCGTGGACGACCGCCCGGCTGCGGCCCGAGCTGGGCATCCCCGTGTGCGCGTCGAACCGGATCAACACCCCCGACGTCGCCGAGCAGATCCTTGCCGACGGCCAGGCCGACCTGGTCAGCATGGCCAGGCCGTTCCTCGCCGACCCGGACTTCGTGAACAAGGCGGCGGCCGGGCGCGCCGACGAGATCAACACCTGTATCGCCTGCAACCAGGCCTGCCTCGACCACACGTTCGCCAACAAGCGGGCCTCCTGCCTGGTCAACCCGCGCGCCTGCCACGAGACCACGCTCGTGCTCGCCCCGACCCGGCGCGCGAAGCGGGTGGCCGTCGTCGGGGCCGGTCCGGCCGGGCTGTCCGCTGCGGTCTCGGCCGCCGAGCGCGGCCACGACGTCACCGTGTTCGAGGCGGCCGCGGAGATCGGCGGCCAGTTCCGCCTGGCCATGCGGATCCCCGGCAAGGAGGAGTTCGCCGAGACCCTGCGCTACTACTCGAGGCGGATGGAGGTGCTCGGCGTCGAGGTGCGTCTCGGCACCCGGGCCGACGGCGAGACGCTGCGGGACTACGACGAGGTCGTCGTCGCCACCGGCGTCGCCCCCCGGACCCCGGCCCTCGAGGGCATCGACCACCCCAAGGTGGTGTCCTACCCCGACGCGATCACCGGTGCGGTGCAGATCGGCCCGCGCGTGGCCGTCGTCGGTGCCGGCGGGATCGGCGTCGACGTCAGCCACCTGCTCACCCACGAGCCGGCCGCCGACCGCGACGACTGGTTCGCCCACTGGGGCGTCGGCGACCCCGCCGTCGACCGTGGCGGCCTCAAGGAGAAGAAGCCGCGGGTCCCGGCGCGCGAGGTCTACCTCCTCCAGCGCAAGCCGACCGCGATCGGCAAGGGCCTGGGCAAGACCTCCGGGTGGGCGCACCGCGCCGTGCTCAAGGACTCCGGCGTCACGATGGTCCCGGGAGTGACCTACGACCGCGTCGACGACGCCGGCCTGCACATCACGGTCCGGCCCGACGGCGAGGACGGCCCCTCGGAGCAGCGCGTCCTCGACGTCGACCACGTCGTGGTGTGCGCCGGGCAGGAGTCGGTGCGCGGCCTGTACGACGAGCTCGTCGCCGCGGGTGTCTCCGCCCACCTGATCGGCGGCGCCGACGTCGCCGCCGAGCTCGACGCCAAGCGCGCGATCAACCAGGGCACCCGGCTCGCCGCCGCGCTGTGACGGGGGCGTCGCCCGTCTGGAGGTCTGTTCACCGCCGGACCTGTGACGGCCGGCGACGTCATGCGGTACAGATGTCGCATGGCGCACTCGCTGCTGATGGTCCCGGTCCGTGAGCTGGACCCCGTGGTCCGGCCCCGGCTGCGGCTGCGCTCCCCCGACGAGGTGCCGGCCGACGACACCGACCCGGTCGCCCACGTGACCCTGCTGGGCCCGTTCGCCGACCGGGCCGACCTGAGCCCGGGCGTGCTCGCCGAGCTGGGCCGGATCTTCGCAGACGTGACGCCGTTCGGTTTCCGGCTGACCGGCCTGAACGTGTTCCCGTCGGGCGTGGTCTACCTGGCACCCTCGCCGGCGGCACCGTTCCGGCAGCTGACCCACGAGCTGTCGCGGCACTTCCCCGAGTACCCGCCCTACGGCGGCGCCTTCGACGACGTGGTGCCGCACCTCACCGTGCCGCTCGCCCCGGACGAGGAGCCGGCCGACCTCGAGCGGACGCTGGCGTCCCGGCTCCCGTTCGAGGCGAACGCCCGGGAGGCGGCGCTGTACTGGTGGGAGCCGGGCGCCTGCGAGACGCTCGAGACGTTCCCGTTCGGCACCACCGCCGCCTGAGCGGACCCGCCGGGGCAGGCGCCCGGGGCACCGCCCGGCGTCAGCGGCGGCGCAGCCCGACCAGCGCCAGGGCCACCCCGAAGCCGGCCACCAGCGGCCCGATGATCGCCCACACCGCGACGCCCGTCATCGGGCTGCCCTCGAGGTAGCCGAGGCCCTGGAAGGTCCACACGGCCCCCACCACGGCCATCAGCAGGCCGAGGGTGATCGGCAGGGTCCTCTTCACCGGGCGAATTCTGGAAACTCCGAACACGCCTGTCAAGCGCGACATACCCTTCGACCGGATTTAACTTCTGTCACAACGTCCCCGGGAACCCCTCATGTATCGCCCCTTCGCCGCCGGCACCGCCACCGGTGCGACGGCCCGTGTGCTCGCCCTGCTCCTCGGCCTGGTCGTGCTGGTGCCCACCGCTGCCGCCGCCGTGCCGGTCGACGCGTTCGCCCCCTACCAGCCCCAGCGGAACTGCAACCCCACGCCCAAGCCGGGAACGGTGGCGATCGCGACCTGGTTGCAGCGGCGCTACCCCGGCACCGGGTCCGCGGGGATCTCGCGGCCGTGCGGCCACGGCGGCGTCTCCGAGCACAAGGAGGGCCGCGCGTTCGACTGGGGCGTCGACCACGCCTCCGCCCGCGACCGCGGATACGTCCGGGCGTTCCTGGACCGCGTCCTCGCCCCGGACGCCGACGGCAACACGGCCGCGCTGGCGCGCCGGATGGGCATCATGTACATCCTCTGGAACGACCACATCTGGGCCTCCTACACCGGCTTCACCAAGCGCGACTACCTGAGCTCGTCGTGCCGGAAGAAGTCCCGCTGCTCGGACACGCTGCGGCACCGCGACCACCTGCACCTCTCGCTGTCACGCGCCGGCGCCCGCGGCGACACCAGCTGGTACCACCGCGGCGACCCGCAGCCGGCCCCGGCGCCCCGGCCCCCGGCCCGGCCCGAGCCAGCTCCGCGACCTGCACCGGTCGGGCCGGTGCTGAAGCTGGCCGGCAAGCCGTTCGCCCGGCTCGTGGTCCGCCCCGACGGCGACCCCGTGGTCTCGCGGTTCGCGCTGGAGAAGGGCACGACGTACAAGATCACCGCGGCGGGACTGTTCACCTACGGCCGGCCCGACCAGGTCGCGGACGCCAGCTGCGTGTGGTCCACCGCCGCGAGCCGCTGGGTGACCTCGCCCAGCTCGGCGGAGGCCGCGGCCCACGGGTCGCTCAACCTCACCGTGAACGGGCGCAAGGTGGCCGACTCGTGCCACCGCAAGGGCCACAAGTACACGCTCCGCCTGACCCCCCGGCGCACCGGGCCGTTGCGGCTGCGCGTGCACAACGCCGAGGCCGACGCCACGGGCCGGCTCGTCGTGCTGGTGTCCAAGCGCGGCACGGACGTCGCCGCGGCGCTGCCGCGGTACCCCGACCTGACCGCCGCGCCCCGGGCCGCCGACGAGGCCCGGCGCGGCTACGGTCTGCTGACCGAGACCGTCTCGGTGCCGGCCACCTCCCGCGGGGTGCGGACCGCCCAGGAGCTGCGTCGGGGCGCCCGGTACCGGATCACCGTCACCGGCGAGGCCGGCCTAGGCAAGGGTGTCCGCACCGATGGCGTGTGCCTGCGGGTCGGCGGCGAGTGGTACCCGCGCGCGTCGCTCGACCGGCGGCACCCCTCCCAGGACCACGGCAACCTGTACGTCGACGGGGTCCCGTTCAGCGGCCGGCCCTCCGGCGACGGGTGCGCAGGACACGCCTACGTGACCGACTACACCGCCCCCCGCACCGGCCGGATGAGCCTCGCGCTGTGGGATCCGCTGAGCGCGCGGGACAACTCGGGGTCGGTCAGCGTGCAGGTGCAACGGCTCACGGAGGTCAAGGAACCGCGCGCGGCCGGCCGGGACCGGCCGGGCAAGGGACCCGCCTGGTCCCAGCGGCGCGACTGGTTCGAGATCGACGTCGCCCACCGCAAGGGCACGAAGTCCACGATGAAGCTGCGGCGCGGCGAGAAGGTGCTGCTGGTGGTCCGCGGGCTGGTCCGCTCGGCCGGCACCTCGGCCGATGCCCGCTGCGTCGCGGTCCCGGGCGGATGGGCGACCCGGGACCCGCGCGTCGCCCTTCCGCAGGACCCGCTCGAGCTCTGGGTCGACGGGAACCGGGTGCACTGGCGGGCGCTCGGGAAGACCGAGGTGTGCTCCGAGGACGAGCACAGCTACACCACCCGCTTCACCGCGACGCATCCCGGGAAGCTGCGGCTGGCGGTCCTCGACCTCGACCACCGCGACAACACCGGGAACCTGCGGGTGACCCTGCTGCGGCAGAGGTAGCTCCCGCGCCGCCGCCGTAGTGCCTCCGCACCAGATCCGTGCACAGGAGGATGGTTTCCTCGTCTAACCGGTGTGCGTGGGGGCCCGCTGGCCTAGCCTGCGCTCATGCGTACCGACTGGGTCCCGTTCTCGGCGTCAGCCCTCGTCATCGGGTCGATGTCGATGGTGCTCGGTGCGGTGCTCAACCCGATCGCCGGGGAGGGCCGCGGTGCCGCGGTGCTGCGGGCCGCCGGCCAGTCCGACACCCGCTGGCTGGGCATGTCGGTGATGTACTTCCTCGCCTCCGTCTTCTTGACCTTGGGGCTGCCCGCCCTGCTCTCGCTGTTCGTCCGCCGGGGGCGCGGCCTGGGCGTGATCTCCGTGGGCGTCTTCTCCATCGGCACGATCGGACTGTCGGGCTTCGCGATGCTGATGGTGTTCCTGCGCACCCTGGTCACGAAGGGGTTGCTGGAGAACCACGGGCTCGACGTGCTGACCGACGACCTCGGCCTGGCCATCTTCCTCTACGGCTGGATCGCGGGCTTCTATCTCGGCGTGCTGCTGATCGGGATCGCCCTGTTCAGGTCCAAGAAGACCGCCGTCTGGGTGCCCCTGCTGCTCGTCCTGTTCGTCGCGGTGCTCCCCGTGTCGTCGGCGCTGGGTCGGGTCGGGTCGGCGCTGCAGGTGCTGGCCCTCGCGGTCGCGTTCACCGGGATCGCGGTCGCCGCCGTCTCCGACGAGCACCGGCGGGACCTGCACAGCCAACCCGTCTTCTAGGAGCCGGCCCGGTCAGGGGACCGAGCGGATCCGGGTGACCAGCACCGACCCCAGCACGCAGACCGCGGCGGCCACCGAGTAGAGGGTGCCGTAGCCGCCGAGTCCGGCGATCAGGAACGCCCCCAGGAACGGTGCGAAGACCTGAGGCAGCGCGTTGGCGATGTTGATCACGCCCAGGTCCTTCGCCCGCGCGGCCGCGTCGGGCAGCACCTCGGTGCACAGCGCGAAGTCGACCGCCAGATAGACGCCGTAGCCGGCGCCGAGGACCGCCGCCCCGACGAGCGCCCCCGGCCAGGTCTGGGAGACCGCGAGGACCACGGCGGCGGCGCCGGTGACGAGTCCGGCCGCGATCACGAAGACCTTGCGCCGACCGATCCGGTCCGACCAGGCCCCGGAGACCACGGTGCTCAGCACGATGAACACGGCGTAGACGACGGTGAGCACGAACACGCCGGCCTCCGGGTCGTCGTAGCCGACCGCGTCGTCGAGGTAGAAGTAGAGCAGCAGCGTGCCCATGGAGTTGCCGAGGTTGACCAGGAACCGGGTCAGCCACGCCCACGCGAAGTCGGGATGGCGCCGGGGGCTGATCCAGAACGCGGCGAGGAACCGGCCGGTGCTCCACCGCGGACGTTCGGAACGAGCCAGCCGGAGGTCGCGGCTGCCGGCCAGGTAGGGCACGACGAGGACCACGACCACCACGGCCGTGGCGACGTAGCCGGCCGTGACGCCGCCGGTCACCGTGGCGATCCCGACCCCGCCGACGATGCCCAGCGTCTGCGAGATCGCGACCCAGCCGCCCACGGTGCCGCGCTGGGCGACCGGGACCTGGTCGGGCACGGTGGCGGTCAGCGCCGCGTACATGCCGTTGAGCGCCGCCTGGGCCAGGCACCAGGCGAGCACCATCAGCGCGACGGAGTCCGCCACGGAGAGCAGCAGCAGGGCCAGCGCCCCGGCGGCGGCCCCTCCCGCGACCCACGGCACCCGCCGGCCGAACCGGGACGTGGTGCGGTCCGACAGTGCCCCGAACAGCGGGTTGGCGACGACCGAGACGGCGGAGCCGAGGCCGGTCACCAGGCCGAAGACGAACTCCTTGTGCCCGGGGGCGACCGCCTCGGCCTGCTGGGCGAGCAGCACTTGGATCGGGCCGAAGAAGCCGGCCCAGACCCCGAGTCCCGCGAGCGTGACGCGGGCGACCCAGCCGCCGGGGACGCGGGTGAGCGGCTCGGCGGTCGCCGTCACGCGGTGCCCGGACCGGGCCGCCGGCCTCGCTGTGCCGCGCACCGGGCGGCGTACCAACGGAAGGAGTCCTTGCGGGTACGTCGCTGGGTCGGGTAGTCGACGTGCACCAGGCCGAACCGTTTGGTGTAGCCCTCGGCCCACTCGAAGTTGTCCAGCAACGACCAGGTGTAGTAGCCGCGGACGTCGACCCCCTGCGCGAGCGCGTCGCCGATCGCACGCAGGTGCGCGTCGAGGTAGGCGATGCGGTCGGGGTCGTGCACCTCGCCGGCCGCGTCCGGTACGTCGTCGTAGGCACAGCCGTTCTCGGTGACGACGAGCGGGGGCAACAGGTCGCCGTAGTCGTCGCGCAGCCGGACCAACATCTCGCGCAGGCCGTCGGGCACGACCGGCCAGCCGAACCCGGTGAGCGGGTAGCCCTCGACCGCCACCGGGACGAACGGCAGGTCCCCGTGCGGGACCAGGTCGGCGGGCGACAGGTCCGTGCCCGGGGCCGCGATCCGCATCGGGTTGTAGTAGTTGACGCCGTAGAAGTCGAGCGGCGCCGCGATCGCGCTCAGGTCGTCGTCGCGGACCGTCCCGGGCATGAGCTCGGCGAACCCGTCGGGGTAGCGGCCCCGCAGGACGGGGTCGGCGAACATCCGGTTCCACAGTGCGTCGTACAGGTCGGCCGCGGCGCGGTCGTCCTCGCCGGTGCTCGCCGGCCAGACCGGCATGTGGTTGGTGGCCGTGCCGACCGCGGCGGCGCCGACGGACCGCAGGGCGGTGGTGGCGGAGCCGTGGCCGAGCAGCAGGTGGTGGGCGGCCGGCAGCGCGTCGAACATCAGCGTTCGCCCCGGCGCGTGCACCCCGGTCGCGTAGCCGAGCATGGTCACCACGTTGGGCTCGTTGACCGGGATCCAGTGCGCCACCCGGTCCACGAGACGGGCGCCCACCAGAGCGGCGTACTCGGCGAACCGCTCGGCGGTGCTGCGCACCAGCCAGCCCCCCGCGTCCTCGAGCGGCTGCGGCAGGTCCCAGTGGAACAGCGTCGCCATCGGGGCGACCCCGGCCTCGAGCAGCGCGTCGACGAGCCGGTCGTAGAAGTCCAGCCCCGCTGCCAGAGCCGATCCCGTGCCGTCGGGCTGGATCCGCGGCCAGGACACCGAGAACCGGTAGCCGCCGAGGCCTAGCTCGGCCATCAAGGCGACGTCCTCGCGGTAGCGGTGCACGTGGTCGCACGCGACGGCGCCACTGCTGCCGTCGACCACCCGGCCGGGCTGCGCGCAGAACGTGTCCCACACGCTTGGCCCGCGGCCGCCCTCGTCGACCGCCCCCTCGATCTGGTAGGCCGCCGTGCTGGCGCCGAGCAGGAATCCGGCCGGCAGCTCGGGCAGGCCCGCAGCGGAGGAGGTGTCTGCGGGTCGCTCGTCGGCGTCAGGCATGGGTCCACCCTGGCAGAGCCGAAGTCGCGACTCGCAGGATTTTGCTGTGCACTGCACCCCGAACCGGCGAATCTCCGCGCACAATCGGGGCACAGACCGTGGGGGGTCACGATGCTGGAGGACGAGCGGAGCAGGCTGCGCAGCCTGGCGGCACTCGCGCGCGCCCTGAACCGGCCCCATCCGGTGCCGCGGCTGCTCGAGATCGCTGCGGAAGAGGCCCGCAGGTCCATGCCGGCAGCCAGCGTGTCGGTGTCGCGGGCCGAGGGCGACGACATCGGCTGGGTGCGCACCCTGCTCAACGTCGGCGATCTCGGCCCGGACGAGGTGCGCTGGCCCGAGCACGAGACCTACCCGATGCCGGAGTTCGCCCACGTGGACGCCGAGCACGACGGCGAGCCGATTGTGTGGCGCTGGTCGGTCGACGACCCGGACACCCCCGCCGAGGAACGGGCGCTCCTGGAGGCGCTGGGCAAGTCCTGCTCCGTGGCGGCCCCGCTGCTCGTGGACGGGCAGATCTGGGGGGAGGTCTACGCCACCAGGGCCGCAGGCGCGCCCCGGTTCGACGACGACGACGTCGCCTACCTCGAGGGACTCGTCGCGATCCTGTCCGGCGCGCTGTCCCGTGCGGACCGGGAGCGATCACTGTCGGAGCTCGCCTACCGCGACCCGCTGACCGGTCTGCTGAACCGCCGGGCGGTCGACGAGCACGCGCGTCGCATCTTCGAGACCGAGGCCGGCGCGCGGCGCGAGGTGGTGGTGGTCGCGATGGACATCAACGGGCTCAAGCAGACCAACGACCGGTTCGGGCACCAGGCCGGCGACCTGCTCATCCAGTCGGTGGCCCGGCGGCTCCAGCACGCCTTCGCGGGGCTGCCGGAGAGCGTGGTGGCGCGGGTCGGCGGGGACGAGTTCACCGTGCTGCTGGCCGGCTGCCCGCTGGAGAAGGTGGTCGAGGTCAGCGACCGGCTCTGCGCCGAGAGCTGGGAGCTGGACCCGGACACCGCGCTGTCGTGCGGGGCGGCCGGGGCGGTGCTCGGACCGGCGGACCCGTTGAGCCCGGGGGAGCTGTTCGCGGCCGCCGACGGCGCCCAGTACGTCGCCAAGCGGGAGCACCGCCGCAGCACGGTGGTCGCCGAGCTCACCGGGCCGTCCTGAGCCCGCCGGTGAGATTGCCGACCGGCGGCGTGCGCGAGACTGGGGCGGTGAGGGTCGAGGTGCGGCGCGCGGCGGACCGGTTCGTCACCGAGACGGACGGGATCAGCTCGCGACACTCCTTCTCCTTCGGCGCACACTACGACCCGGGCGACCTGGGGCACGCCCTGCTCGTCGCGCACAACGACGACCTCGTCGCACCCGGAGCGGGCTACGCCACCCACCCCCACCGCGACCTGGAGATCGTCACCTGGGTGCTCGACGGCGGCCTGCGCCACGAGGACTCGCACGGCCACGGCGGCCTGGTGGTGCCCGGTCTGGTGCAGCGGCTCAGCGCGGGGAGCGGGGTGCTGCACTCCGAGCGCAACGACGCGGCCACCGGCGCCTCGGTGCGGTTCGTGCAGATGTGGCTGCGGCCGGACGAACCGGGCGGCGACCCGTCCTACGCCCAGCACGACGCCGGGACGGACCTGGCCGCAGGCGGCCTGGTGCCGCTGGCGGGGCCGGGCACTGCGGTGTCGCTGCGC
Source organism: uncultured Actinomycetota bacterium (assembly GCA_963801125.1). Taxonomy (GTDB): domain Bacteria; phylum Actinomycetota; class Actinomycetes; order Propionibacteriales; family Nocardioidaceae; genus Nocardioides_B. The sequence goes on along the minus strand of CAWDDL010000012.1, from coordinate 149,014 downwards.
ACCCGCAGCGCCGTCCTCCACGCGGCGCGGCCCGGCGCGGGCGGCGCCGTCGAGCTGCCGCCAGCGCCCGCGGTGCACCTGTTCCTGGCCCGCGGCAGTGCCGAGCTGGCGGGCGCGGGCCGGCTCGGGGAGGGCGACGCTGTGCGGCTCGAGCAAGCCGGCGCGCGGCGCGTGGTCGCCGGTCCCGACGGGTGCGAGCTGCTCGCGTGGGTGATGTCGACGTAGCCGGGTTCAGACGAGCACGGACAGCGCCCGGTCGCGGACGGCGGCGGTCACCGGCAGCGGCGCGAGGCGCTCCCCGTCGCCGTACGCCGTGACGGGCGCGGCGCTGCGCACCCGGACCTCACGCCCGCGCAGGCAGACCACGTCGTCCAGCTCCACGTGCGTGCCGTCGTAGAGCCTGGGCATCGACCGGATCAGCCGCAGCTTCGACGCGGCCCGGATCACCACCACGTCGAGCAGCCCGTCGCTCAGCGACGCGGCGGGTGCGATGTGCATGCCGGCACCGTAGAAGCCGGAGTTGGCCACCACGACCGTGTAGGCCTGCTCCACCGTCTCCTCGCCGTCCACGTCGATGGTGAAGCGGGTCGGCGAGAACGCGAGCACCGAACGCACCGCGGCGTACGGGTACTGCAGCATCCGGGGCAGCCGGTGCGCCCGGTCGACGATCTCCGAGGCGAGCGAGTCCACCCCGGCGTAGACACTGCCCAGCACCACCCGTCGGCCGGCGTCGATCACGTCGACGTCGGTGGGCTCGCCCTCGAGGAGCACGTGTGCGATCTTCTCGGGGTCCGCACCCAGACCGAGCATCCGCGCGAAGTCGTTGCCCCGGCCGGACGGGACGATGCCGAGCTGTCCGCGCGTCTCCACCAGTGCCGCGGCGATCGAGGAGAGCATGCCGTCGCCGCCGACCGCGACGACCACGTCGCCGCGTGAGGTCGCCTCCCGGGCCAGCTCCGCGCACGCCACCGGGCCGGGGCTGTAGGTCACCTCCACCTGCGCACCGGCGTCGCGGAGGATCCGTGCGACCGGGACCACCGCCGCGGGGGCGGCACCGCCACCGGAGAGCGGGTTGACCAGGAACTGGAAGGACCTCGACGAGCTCACGGCACGAGCACTCCGGGATTGAGCACGCCGGCCGGGTCCAGCCGGCGCTTGACCGCGCGGAGCATCTCCACGCCCACCGGGCCGATCTCCCGCGCCAGCCAGGGCAGGTGGTCGCGGCCCACCGCATGGTGGTGGGTGATCGTCGCGCCGGCCTCGATCATCGCGTCGGAGGCGGCGGCCTTGGCACGGGCCCACTGCTCGAGGCCGTCGTCGACCTGGCGGGCGGCGACGGTGAAGTAGAGCGAGGCCCCGGTCTCGTAGACGTGGCTGATGTGACACAGCACCAGGGGCGACCCGGCGTCGGTGCTGAGCGCCGTGGTCAGCGCCCCGCGGACGGCGTCGTACAGCGCCGGCAGCCGGGACCAGAACGTCGCGGTCTCCACGGTCTCCACCAGCACGCCGACGTCGAGCAGGGAGTCGCGCAGGTAGGGGCCGTGGAACCGGCCCGACTCCCACGCCGCACCACCCTGCTCTCCGAGGCAGCGTCCGCCGAGCGCGCGCAGCCGGTCGGCGACCAGGCCGCGCCGGGTCCCGACGGAGGCGGGGACACCCTCGAAACCGGTGACCATCACGACCCCGCCGGAGTCGCCGCTCGCGCCGACCTGGCCGGGGTCCGCGAGGTTGACCGCGGTCTCGTTCTCGTCAGACAGGCGGAGCACCGTCGGGGCGATCCCCTCCTGCGCGAGCGCACGCAGGGCCGTGGCGCCCTCGACGAACGAGTCGAAGCGCCAGGTCTCGTAGACCTTGTACGCCGGCAGCGGCCGCACCCGCACGGTCACCGAGGTGATGACCCCCAAGGCGCCCTCCGAGCCGAGCACCAGCTCGCGCAGGTCGGGGCCGGCGGCGGTGGCGGGCGCGCTGCCGAGGTCGAGGGTGCCGAGCGGCGTGGCGACCCGGAGGCCGAGCACGAGGGCGTCGAACCGGCCGTAGCCGGACGAGGCCTGGCCGCTCGACCGGGTCGCGGCGAAGCCGCCGATCGACGCGTACTCGAAGGACTGCGGGAAGTGTCCGAGGGTCAGCCCGTGCCCGGCGAGGAGCTCCTCGGCGCGCGGGCCGAGCAGGCCGGCCTCGAGCACGGCGGTGCCGGAGACCGGGTCGACCGACACCAGCCGGTCGAGCCGGGCGAGGTCGAGCGCCATCACCCCCGCGAAGCCGTCACGACGCGCGGTCAGGCCGCCGACCACGGAGGTCCCGCCGCCGAACGGCACCACCGCGACCCGGTGGTCGCCGGCCCAGCGCACCAGGGCCAGCACCTCGTCGTGGTCGCCGGGCAGCACGACCGCGTCCGGCGCGTCGGAGCCGTCGCCGTGCCGCATCCGGAGCAGGTCGGGCGTGGACTTCCCGCGGGTGTGCCGCACGCGAGCCTCGTGGTCGGTGCGCACGTGGTCGGGCCCGACCAGCTGCCGGAGGTCGGCGAGCAGCTGCTCACCCAGCGCCGGCTCCGCCAGCCGGACCTCGTCGATCGGCACGGTCGGCTCCTCCGACGACGGGCCGAAGGCCAGCTCGACCAGCCCGCGGGCGGCCTCCGGGAGCGGCGTGGCCTCGGCGGGGTGGCCCCACCGGGCCCAGTGCATCGGTGTCATGTGATACAGTGTTACATATGACGTCACTTCGTCACAACCCCGAGCGGCCGCCCGGCGACGACGCCCTGCTAGACGCCGCACGCGAGGGGATCCTCGCGGTGGGCTGGCGGCGCACCACGCTGACCGACGTGGCGCGCCGGGCAGGCGTCTCGCGGATGACGATCTACCGGCGCTGGCCCGACATGCAGACGTTGCTCGCCGACCTGATGACCCGCGAGTGGGCCGTGGTGGTCGAGGACAGCGCGCTCGGGGCCGGCGCGTCCCCGCTCGATCGGGCGGCCGGCGGCGTCGCCGCGACGGTCGCCCGGCTGCGGCGCAACGAGCTGTTCGCCAAGATCCTCGAGGTCGACCCCGAGCTGCTGCTGCCCTACCTGCTCGACCGGCGGGGCCGGACCCAGGACGCGATCCTCGCGCTGGTCGAGGCGGTCATCGCCGAGGGGCAGGCCGACGGCTCGGTCCGGGACGGAGACCCGCGGCTGCTGGCCCGGTCGCTGATGCTGGCCGCGCACGGGTTCGCGCTGTCCACGCAGACCATGACCGCCGCCGACGGGCCTACCGAGTCCGACCTCGACGGCGAGCTCCGGACGATGGTCGAGAGGTACCTGCGGCCATGACGGGCATCGGCGGCTCGCCCGACTTCCCCCGCCCGACCGCGCTGGACGCCGCACGGCGGGCGCGGGAGCTCGGCGAGGTCATGGACGCCTCGCCGGTCGACCTGCTCGTCGTCGGGCTCGGCGTCACCGGTGCCGGCGTCGCCCTCGACGCCGCGAGCCGCGGCCTGGATGTCGTCGCGGTGGATGCCCACGACCTCGCCTTCGGCACGTCCCGGTGGAGCTCCAAGCTGGTGCACGGCGGACTGCGCTACCTCGCGAAAGGCCAGCTCGGCGTCGCCCACGAGAGCGCCGTCGAGCGTGGCCTGCTGATGACCCGGACCGCGCCACACCTGGCGCGGCCGCTGCCGATGCTGATCCCACTGGTGCCGATGGTCACCGGGTCGGTCGCCGCGACCACCCGGGCCGGCCTCGTCGCCGGCGACCTGCTCCGGGCCGGGGCGCGCACCCCGTCGTCGGCGCTGCCGCGCCCGCGCCGGCTCGGCCGCACCGAGACACTCGCGCTGGCGCCGCAGCTGCGGGCCGAGGGCCTGCGTGGCGGCCTGCTCTCGTGGGACGGACAGCTCGAGGACGACGCCCGACTCGTCGTCGCACTCGCCCGGAGCGCCGCGGGCCACGGCGCCCGGGTCCTCACCCGCACCCGGGTGACCGCGCTCGACGGCGGCGGCGCCGAGGTCATCGACGGGCTCACCGGAAGGACCGGACGGATCCGCGCGCGCGCCGTCGTCAACGCCACCGGGGTGTGGGCCGGGTCGCTCGTCCCCGACGTGACCCTGCGCCCCTCCCGCGGCACCCACCTGGTGCTGCCGGGCTCCCGCCTGCCGGGGCTCTCGGTCGCGGTGATGGCTCCCGTCCCCGGCGAGCACAACCGGTTCGTGTTCGCGCTGCCCCAGCCGGACGGGATGGTCTACGTCGGGCTGACCGACGAGCCGGCGGACGGCCCGGTGCCGGACGTGCCCGAGCCGACCGAGAGCGAGATCGGATTCCTCCTCGACGTGATCTCCGCGGTGTTCGACCGGCCGCTCGCCCGCGCGGACGTCGCCGGGGCCTACGCCGGCCTCCGCCCCCTGCTCGACGCGGGCGGCCGGACCGCCGACCTGTCGCGCCGGCACGCCGTGCTCACCTCGCCGGACGGCGTGGTCACCGTGGTCGGGGGCAAGCTCACCACCTACCGGCGGATGGCCCAGGACGCCGTGGACGTGGCGGTGCGGCAACGGCGTCTCGACGCGGGCCCCTGCCGCACCCGGACGCTGCCGCTGGTCGGCGCCGCGGCACGCGACCGGCTGGCCGCGCTCGAGCAGCCCGGCAGGCTGGTGCGCCGCTACGGCACCGAGGCCGGGGCGCTCCTGGCCGACGCCCGGGCCCGCACCGGGCTGGACGACGAGGCGTTGCTGGCCCCGATCGCCGACGGCGTCGCGGTGACCCGGGCCGAGCTGCTGTGGGGAGTCAGCCACGAAGGCGCCCTCGACGTCGCCGACCTGCTCGACCGACGGACCCGGGTCGGGCTGGTGGCCGCCGACCGCGTCGCCGCCGAGCCCGCCGCGGAGACGGCCCTCGAGGCTGCGCTCAGCCCAGGGCGACCGTGAGCAGGATCGTCGCGTCGACGTGCGCCTCGACGGCGTGCCGGGTCGGCGGGACCGCGACCAGCTGCCCTGCCTCGAGCGGCCAGGCCCGGTCACCGCTGCGCAGGGTCACCGAGCCGCTCAGGCACATCAGCGTCGCGCCGCGAGGTGAGTCGTGCTCGGCCATCTCGGCCCCGCCGGCCAGGGCGATCACCACCGAACGCACGACGGGGCCGGACAGCACCGTGCGTGCCGCCCGGCCCGCCGCATGGTTGGGCAGGTCGGCGACCAGCTCCTCGGCCACCTCGGCCAGGACCACCGGTTCCGTCGTGGAGTGCTCACTCATGAACCCACTCCACCACAGCCCGGCGGCCGCGGCCAGGGTCGCCGGGCGGCCCGTCCGACCGAACGGCTACGGCTACGGCGTGAAGACGACCTTGACGGTGCCGTCCTGCTTCTTCTGGAACTGCTCGTAGGCCTGCGGTGCCTCGGCCAGTGGCATCCGGTGGGTCGCGAAGTCGTCGACGCCGAGCGGGTCGTCGTCGGTGAGCAGCGGCATGATCTCCGGCGCCCACCGCTTCACGTTGGCCTGGCCCATCCGCAGCTGGAGCTGCTTGTCGAACATCTGCAGCATCGGCATCGGGTCCGCGGCGCCGCCGTACACCCCGATCACCGAGATCGTCCCGCCGCGGCGCACTGCGTCGATGGAGCTGTAGAGCGAGGCCATCCGGTCCACTCCGGCCTTCTGCATCATCGCAGCGGCGAGCTGCTTCGGCAGCAGGCTGGTCATCCGGTGCAGCGCGGAGCCGACCGGGGACCCGTGCGCCTCCATCCCGACCGCGTCGATGACCGCGTCGGCGCCGCGGCCCTGGGTGATGTCGCGCACGGCGTCGCCCACGTCGTCCACGGCATCGAGGTCGATCACCTCCGCGCCACGGGCCCGGGCCCGGGCGAGCCGCTCGGGCACCATGTCGACCGCGATCACGCGGACGCCGCGGTGCCGGGCGATCCGGGTGGACATGTCGCCGATCGGACCCAGCCCGAGCACGAGCAGGGTGCCGCCGTCGGGACAGTCGGCGTACTCGACGGCCTGCCAGGCGGTCGGCAGCACGTCGGAGAGGAACAGGAAGCGGTCGTCGACCGGCCCCTCGGGCACCTTGATGTGGGTGAAGTCGGCGTGCGGCACCCGCAGGTACTCCGCCTGTGCGCCGGCGACCTGGCCGTACATCTTGCTGTAGCCGAACAGCGCCGCCCCGGCGCCGAACTCCTTGACCTGCGTCGTCTCGCACTGCGTGTACAGCGACTGGTCGCAGAACCAGCAGGACCCGCACGAGATCTGGAACGGGATCACCACCCGGTCGCCGACCTCGAGGTCGCCGGTGTCGGAGCCGACCTCCTCGACGACCCCCATCGGCTCGTGCCCGATCACGTCGCCCTGGCCCATGAACGGACCGAGGACCTCGTACAGGTGCAGGTCCGAGCCGCACAGTCCCGTCGAGGTGATCTTGATGATCGCGTCGGTGGGCTCCTTGATGATGGGGTCGGGAACATCCTCGACCCGGACGTCGCGCCGGCCATGCCACGTCACGGCTTTCATGGGTCCTCCTCGTCTCGGAAGCAGGCGCCGTACCCAGGCAGGTGACGCTCATGCGCCCGGTTCAGAGACCGAGCCCAGCCAGCACCTCCGCGCCGGGCAGCTCGCCGGCGAGCCGGCCCGGGAGCAGCAGCTTGGAGCGGCGCAGGCCACTGCCGACGATCGCGACGTCGATGTCGAGCACGGCCCGGTCCACGAGCAGACCGCACTCCGTCGGGCAGACCGACCGGGGTGATGCCGCCGTACTCCATCGACGTCTCCTCGACCGCTCGCTCCATCGGGTGGAACGACGCCTTGCGCACGTCCAGCGTGCGCTTGACCAGGTTGTTGACGTCGGCGCGGGTGTCGGCGCGGACCAGGCAGGCGGCGAGCCGCTCCTCGCCCGCTCGCCGGCCGCTGACCACCACGCAGTTGGCGCTCGCGTTCAGGGGTACGTCGTACGCCTCGGTCATCGCCGCGGTGTCCGCCAGCTCGGGGTCGATCTCGACCACGCCCACCTCGCCGCCGTGGTCCCAGGCCGACAACGCGTCGGCAACGACGGGGGCGAGCAGGTCGGTACGGTCCAGGGCGGGGACGGCCGCGAGGCGGCCCACGGTCGGCGGCGTCATGGGCCCAATCTAGAACTCGTCCGGCACAAGGGACTTTTGGCCTGCCTCGCGTCCGGAATCCGGGTTATGGTGCCGGAACATCTGCACGAGGGGAGCTCAGGGAGCGCAATGTTGCACGTCTGCACCCGATCACGCCGCGTTCTGTCCACCTGTGGTCCAACTGCCTGAACCACCATCCTGATGACGGCCGTCCGGTGCAGGACGGCCTGCCCGACCCGAAGGGATCCACCCTTGTCCTCCATCCGAACCAAGCGCGGCCGCGCTCTCGTGGCCGCCGCAGCGGGACTCGCCCTCGCGGCGTCACCGCTGGCCCTGACCACCGGCGCCGCAGTCGCCGACGGCCGCACCTCGCCCACGTCCGACTCGGCACGGTCGGCCAAGAAGGCCAACCCGCACGAGACCAGGCTCCAGCTCCTGGCGATCAACGACTTCCACGGCCAGCTCGAGCCGGTGCCCACGACCAGCTCGAGCGGGCGCGTCGGCTCCACCCCGGCCGGGGGCGTGGCCTACCTCGCCAGCGAGCTCACGAAGCTGCGCCGGCAGGCGCACTACTGGGGTGGCTCGACCATGACCGTCGCCGCGGGTGACCTGATCGGCGCGTCGCCGCTGCTCTCGGCCGCCTTCCACGACGAGCCCACCATCGAGGCGATGAACCTGCTCGGCCTCCAGGTCAGCTCCGTCGGCAACCACGAGTTCGACGAGGGCTGGAAGGAGCTCAAGCGCATGCGCCGGGGCGGGTGCCTCGACGACGGCGACGGCGCGAACAACCAGGACTCCTGCCCCGGCGGCAAGTCCTTCGCCGGTGCGGACTTCAACTACCTGTCCGCCAACGTCAAGAAGACCTCGACCGGCAAGACCCTCTTCCGGCCCTACGTGATCCGCAAGGTCGACGGCAAGAAGGTCGGCTTCATCGGGATGACCCTGCAGGACACTCCGAACATCGTGACCCGCTCCGGCGTCGAGGGACTGCGCTTCACCGACGAGGTGAAGACGGCCAACCGGCTCGTGCCGAAACTGGAGAAGAAGGGCGTCAAGGCCATCGTGGTGCTGCTGCACGAGGGTGGCTTCCCGAGCTCGCTGGCGGCCGACGGCTGCGCCGACGTGAGCGGCCCGGGCATGGACATCGCCAAGGCGCTCGACCCGCAGATCGACGTGGTCATCGAAGGCCACACCCACCAGCCCTACAACTGCACCGTGCTCGACCCGGCGGGCAGGAAGCGGCTCGTGACCAGCGCCTACTCGATCGGCCGTGTGGTCACCGAGGTCAATCTCACGCTGGGCAAGAAGGGGCAGGTCAAGCGCAACAAGACCATCGCCACCAACCACGTCGTGAGCAACGACTACGGCACCACGCCCAGCGCGGCGCTGACCCAGCTGATCGATCGCTACAAGGAGCTCGTCGGCCCGATCGCCAATGCGGTGCTCGGGCACATCGAGGGCAGCGACAAGGTCTCCCGTACGCCGGACGCGGACGGACGTGACTCGGAGCTCGGCAACCTGATCGCCGACAGCCAGAAGATCGACCCGAGCATCGCCCCGGCGGGCAAGGACAAGCCGGTGGTGGCGTTCATGAACCCGGGCGGCATCCGGGCCGACCTGCTGGAGAACGAGGCCGGTGCGGTGACCTACGGTGCGGCGTTCACCGTGCAGCCGTTCAACAACTACGACGCCTCCTTCGACCTGACCGGCCAGCAGATCCTTGACCTGCTCAACGAGCAGTGGAACGGCAGGAACGAGGCCGACGCGGCCGCGACCGACCCGACGGGTCCCTACAAGGTGCTGCAGGTCTCCGGCCTGAAGTACACCTGGGACGAGTCGGAGGCCCTGAAGACGGGCGCCGACGCGATCGTGGGCGACGTGCTGATCGACGCCAACGGTGATGGCACAGTCGCGGACACCGAGAAGCTCGACCCCGCGGCCACCTACCGGGTTGCGGCCAACGCCTTCCTGGCCGACGGCGGCGACGGGTTCTCGACGTTCACCGAGGCCGCGGACAAGTTGCTCGGCGGACTGGACATCGACGCGCTGGCGGACTACCTGAAGGCGCATGACCCGTACACGCCAACGGCGACGGACCGGATCAGCAGCCAGCCGTGACCGGCGACTGAGCATCGGCTCCCGGGCCCACGGGCTCGACGAAGGGGCGGCCCGCGACGGGTCGCCCCTTCGTCATGTCCGGCCCCGTCACCGGGCACGGGCGGATGCCCCCGCGGCCGAGCCCTCGTGCACCTCGTGGCGCAGCCGCAGGCCGAGCAGCGCGGTGGCGAGCAGGGTGACCCCGGTCGCGAGCAGGATCCCCGCGGCACCGAGCGAGCCGCCCACCCAGTCGTCGAGCGCCTCCGGGACGGCGATCGTCACCGCGACGACCCCGGTGGCCAGGTAGGGCCAGGCCCGCAGCGCGACGTACAGCCCGAACGCCGCCGCGCCGACTCCCGCGGTCGAGACGTAGCCGACCCAGGCCTGGTCGGTGAAGACGGGGATCTGCGCCCCCACCACCGCGAGTCCCGACCCGACCAGGCGCGCGGGCATCGTCTCCCGCCACCACCCGCGCTCGGCCGCTGCCCACCAGCCGACGCCCAGCGCCAGCACGAGCAGGCCGGTGGCGACCGGTCCGCCGTCGCCGGAGACGTCAGCGACGGCGAGCCCGCTGGGAACGGCCACGACCGCGGCACCGGCGGCACCGAGCTGTCCGACGCTGGTCGGGGCGAAGGCGTACCCGGCGAGGCACACGGCCAGACCGGCCAGCGCCGCGAGCAGCACCGCCGTCTCCTCCTCGGCCAGCCGGTCGGTGAGCAGCAGCCCGAGTCCGAACGCGGTGCTCGCGGCCGCTCCGGTGAGGAGCACCGACGCCAGCCGGCGCCGCACGGCCTCCGACGCCCCACCGGGGGCTGCCTCGCCGCCGGCGCGCGCGAACGCCAGACCGGAGACGGCGAGCAGGAGCCCGGTGCCGAGCAGCAGGCCCACCTGCTGCCCCAGGCCCAGGTCGTTCCAGGTGCCGGCGAAGAACAGCAGCGCCGCCCCGACGACGAAGGCGCCGCCGACGTAGCCTGCGACCTCGGCCATCCGCCGCCGGAGCGGGACGGCTCCGCCGGGTGCAGACGCTTGCGCCGTCGCGCGGACGACCGCCTCCGCCTCACCGGCACGTGCCGGATCGACGAGGCCCGCGCGCACCAGTGCCTCCACGATGCTGCGGCTGGTTCGACTGGTTCGGCTGCTCGTGTCCTGCGTCATGGTGCCAGCGTGACGGGCGCTCGGGCCCCGCACCAGAGTGCCGCTACTCAGATCAGTCGTCGGAGAGCGAGCCCGGGTCGGCCGGCACGTCGACCGCGTTCTCCTCGAGGAGGCGCAACGGGATCACGTCGAGCGCGCGTTCGTTCGTCGAGGCCAGCACCACCGGGGCGGCGGCCCCGTCCTGGTAGGCCTGCAGCCAGCGGACCGCCACCACGCACCACCGGTCGCCCGGCGAGAGCCCGGGGAACGACCACTCCGGGCGCGGCGTCGAGAGGTCGTTGCCGACCGACTGCTGGTGCTCGAGGAACTCCGCGGTGACCACGGCGCAGACCGTGTGGCTGCCGATGTCCTCCGGGCCGCTGCTGCAGCAGCCGTCCCGGAAGAACCCGGTCATCGGCTCCGTTCCGCACTCCTCCAGCTCGCCCCCGAGGACGTTGCGCTCCGGCGGCCGCTCGCTCACAGCACCTGCGCCCCGTACATCTCGCCGAGCGGGTCGGCGATCAGCTCGATCCGCGCACCGTCGGGGTCGGTGAAGTAGACCGACACCTCGCTGTGCACCTCGTGGGCCACCCCCGCCTCGGCCAGCCGCGCGACCGCCGCCTCCCAGTGTCCGGGGTCGACCGAGATCGCGATGTGGTGCAGCCCGCCGAGCACCTCGGCGTAGGGCCCGAGGTCGAGGCCGGGGAAGTCGAAGAACGCGAGCAGGTTGCCGTGCCCGATGTCGAAGAAGAAGTGCGACGAGCCGGGGTAGTCGCGGTTCTCGACCAGCTCGGTGAGCGGGAACCCGACGACGTCCTGGTAGAACCGGATGGTCCGCTCCACGTCTCCGGAGAGCAGTGCGGTGTGGTGCAGGCCGCGGCCGATCGTGGCCGGCCGGTCACCGGCGGGCCGCAGCCAGCGTGCACGCAGCCGGGCCCGTCCGCTCGGTGACGGCAGCGCGGTCGATGTCTGGCATGACGTCATCCTGGCGGGGTCGAGATCGCTGGACAAGGTCCGCGCGTCAGCGCCCGGCCCGCAGGAGCTGCTCCAGCAGCGGACCGGCCGTGCCCGAGCCGGAGTCGCCGACGTCGACGAAAGCCGCGACGGCCAGGTCGCCCTGACCGGCGACCATCCACGCGTGCGTCTTCAGCGGGTCCTCGTCACCGAACTCGGCGGTGCCGGTCTTGGCGATCACCGGCGGCCCGGGCACGTCGGCGAGCGCGCGGCCGCTGCCCTCCGTGACCACCGCGCGCAGCAGGCCGCGCAGGGTGCGTGCCTCCGACTGGGTGAGCGGGTCCGGCACGTCGGTCGCGTCCAGCTGCTGGTCCGTGAGGAGCCGCGGTACGACGGTGGACCCGTCCACCACCGAACCGATCACCGCGGCCATCGCCATCGGGGAGGCGAGCACCTGGCCCTGGCCGATCAGCGACGCGGCATGGCCGGTCTCGCTGGCGGGCGCCGGGACGGAGCCGAGGAAGACCGGGAAGCCGAGGTCGTGGTCGACGCCGAGGCCGAGCGCGGTCGCCGCCGAGGCCAGGTCGTGGACCTGGTCCCGCTCGGTGATGAACGCGGTGTTGCAGGAGTTCGCGACCGCCTGGCGCAGGGTGATCCGGCCGAGGCCGGCGCGCGGGTAGTCGTCGTAGTTCTTGAACGTCTTGCCGTCCACCACCGTCGTCGCGGGGCAGTTCACGGTGCTGCGGGGCGTCAGACCGGCGCGGAGCAGGGCCAGGCTGCTGACGATCTTGAACGTCGAGCCGGGCGCGTACCGACCGAGGGTGGCAGTGGAGTAGCCGTCGGACCCCGGTCCGCTGGCCGCGGCGAGGATGTTGCCGGTGGACGGCTGGAGGGCGACGAGCGCACTCGCCGGGCCGACGCCGGCCAGGATCTGCTCCGCGGACCGCTGCAGCGCGACGTCCAAGGTGGTGTGCAGGGCTTCGCCCGGCACCGCGTCGACACGGTGCAGCTCACGGGTCTTGCCGGTGGCACGGACGGCCCGGACCACCAGCGCGGGGGTGCCGCGCAGGCGTTCGTCGTAGCGCTGCTGCAGGCCGCTGAGCCCCGCCTCGTCGCCTGGCTGGTAGGCGCCGTCCGACTCCTTGATGATCTCCGCGGTGACCGAGCCGACGGTGCCGAGAATCGGCCGGGCGAACTCGCGGGTGGGTGCCAGGGGCAGCGAATCCGGGAGGGCGACCGCACCGTCGATGCCCGCGAGCCCCGCCTTGGCCTGGCCGGCGTCCGGCTTGCGCAGGACGATGGCCTCCACGAACGCCCTCTCTCCCGCGGCCTTCACGCGCGACACGAGGTCGTCGGGGTTCACGTCGACGAGCCGGGCCAGGGCCCGGGCCGACCTCGGCTGGTCCTCGCGGGCGACCTTGGTCTTGTCGATCCCGAACCGGAACACGGGGCGGTCGGTGACGATCGGCACCCCTCCGGCGCCCAGGATCGGCGCCCGCGGTGCCGCCTCGGTCGCCAGGTCCAGCCGCTCGCCCTTGCGCAGTCCGAGCAGGCCGGGTTCCAGCCGGACCCGCCACAGGTCGTCGCCACCACGGTCCAGGTGAGCTGTGCCGGCGGTGGTCCAGCGCGCCTCTGTGCCGGCCAGCGTCCAGGTGTAGGCCAGCCTCGCGGTGGCCGCGTCGCCGCCGTCGCTCTCGGTCACGCGGGCGACGACGACCTGAACACCGGAGTCGTGCATCCCGCCAGTCGCGCGAGACCACCACCGCTGGGCCTTCCGGTCGCTCACCTCGGCGAAACGTGCGGCCGCCGGACGGCCGCGGGTGAGTGCGTCGGCGAGTGCCTGCGCGGCGTCCTCGGGCTGCTCCGCCTCGTCCCCGGTGCAGCCGCCGGAGGCGACGAGGACCAGGACGGCGACCAGGGTGCGCAGGCTTCTCACGGGTGCGATCGCACCACCTGGGCGACCGCGGAGTCAAAGCGCCGGGCCGGCCGGTGGTCTGCACCGTGGACCGTTCCCGGTTTCTGGACCGGTCTACCGGGATATCGTGAATCAGTGATACCGACGCCGAGGCGACTCAGCCTGGCCGTGGCCGCAGCCCTGGTCACGGCGGTCGTGGTGTCCCTCGGTGTCGCCTTCTCGCCGCACTCGGGCACCGGCCCCGAGCCGCTTGCGGCCGGAGACATCGCGCGAGCAGCCCTGCTCAGCGCTCCCCGCGCGCCCGACGAGGCCGCGGCCGAGGCTGCGGTGCTGGCCGGCCCCCCGGTATGGCGTGAGGCGCGGCCGGTTGTGCTGAAGCCCAAGCCCGAGCCGAAGAAGCCCAAGCACAAGAAGAAGCATCGCGAGCCCGAGCCGCTGCCCGTGGCCGAGTTCGTGATCAGCTCGTTCAACGTGCTGGGCAGCAGTCACACCACCGGTCGCCACGACGGCATGGCCTCCGGACGCGTGCGGATCCGCCAGGCGGCCCAGCTGCTCTCCCGCCACGGCGTCGATGTGGTCGGGCTGCAAGAGCTCCAGCTCGACCAGTTCCGGGAGCTCGCCCGGGTGGCGGGTGCGACGTACGACTTCTGGCCCGGGACCGCGGCCGGGCCGCTGGGCAACGAGAACTCGCTGGCCTGGCGTACGTCGGAATGGACCCTGGTCCACGCCTACACGACCCCGATCCCCTACTTCGGCGGCCGGCCGCGGCCGATGCCCTACGTGCTGCTGCGGCACAACGTGTCCGGGCGCTACGCCTGGTTCGCCAACTTCCACAACCCGGCCACCAACCCGAAGACGGGCAACAACGACCGCTGGCGCGCCCGCGCCGCCGCGCTCGAGGTGTCGCTGGCGAACCGGCTGCGTGCCGACACCGGCTACCCCGTCTTCATCACCGGCGACATGAACGAGCGGGAGAAGATCTTCTGCCCGGTCACCGGCGGTGCCGCCATGATCGCCGCGAACGGGGGCAGCAACCTCGCCGGAGCCTGCAACCCGCCGTCCCCGATGAACGTCGACTGGATCTTCGGGTCCGACATGGTGACCTTCACCGGCTACTTCCGCGACGACGGGTCGTTCGTCAACCGCACGAGCGACCACCCGATGATCGTGGCCCGGGCCGTGCTCGACGGTGACGACGGCGCGCCGGACCCGACGGGGTCGGCCGACTGACGGGGCACCCGGGCACAAGGAAGCACCCCGCCGGGGTGAGACGGGGTGCTTGCTCTTGGGGGCTCGGCCTCGGTCAGCGACCGATGAGCTTGCCCCAGAAGCCGCCGGAGGCGGCGGAGGCGTCGGAGCTGCACGAGCACCGATGTGAGGACGGCACGCCGGCCATCACCTGGTTGACGTGCTGACCGCAACCGGCCCACGTCGTCTTGGAGCACTGACGGCACTTCACCTGTCGGCACATGTCGAGAGGAGTTCCCTTCGGGTCGGAGGCTTGCGGGTCAAATATACCCCCTGGGGTATGAATCTCAAACCCACCTTCTCTTTCCCGGTGTCCGCCGCGGACGAACGCGCAGCTCACGCCGCGTTGCGCCGCTCCTCGCGCTGCGCCAGCAGTCGTTAACGCCCGGATCCAGCCGTTCACCGGCAGGTAGTAGATCCCGAAGGACACGGCGGTGATCGCGACGGCGAACGACAGCGCGGCCTGGGCGTAGAAGGCGGTCGTGGTCCTGGAGGTGCTCTGGGTCGTTGTCATGGCCCTCGGATCGGGCGCCGCAGCCTGCGGACGGATCCGCACGGGTACTCAGGTGGGCTGCGACCCAGGTCACAGAGCCGGGGGCTGGCTAGAGCGTCGCCATCTTGCGAAACGGACTCGGGATGCGAATCGTCTGGGCGCCGAAGTCGACGGTGACCGCCTGCGCCTCCGTTGCGACGACGCGGCCCATCCCGTAGGAGTCGTGAGAGACCAGGTCACCGCACTCGAACTGCGCGATCACGGGCTCCGGGTCGGGCTGGAAAGGACTGCTGGCGAAATGCCGCCGCCGCGCGGGCGAAGTTGTCATCGCCTCTAGTATGCGCCTCCGACGACGTGAGGGGCGACGAAACTGGCCCCTGGACCAGCCCGGCACCCGCCCGCGTGGGTGGACGCATTGGGCGCCGCACGGACAGGCAGGTCGACCGGAGCCGACTCACGGCCACGCTCAGAATGCGATCGGTGAGGCAAGCCTGCCTGTTCGTCGGCGAGGCGGACGTCCTCGACGTTTCCCCATCCCCGGCACCGACCAGTCAGCTGCGATTTTCGGGCGCGTGCCGGCAAGTCGCTGCTTCGACGGCTCTCCCCAAGGCGCCTAGCGGCTGCCAAATCCGGACGGTGTCGTGGATCGTGAACCCACCCGCATGGGCTGGCCGAACCGGGCCGTCAGCGAAGCAGGTAGAGCTGCCCCGCGCGGGCTGCGGCGAGCACACCGACAGCGGCGGTGACCAACAGCAGGACGACTCCCCAGACGACTCCCCACGAGATCAACCCGGCCGACGCGGCGTTGTTGATGAGGTCACCGTCGAACAGCCCGAAGATCAAGCTGAGCAGGCAGAACGCGCTGAGGAGGACAGCCGCGGTCAGGCCGACCGGAGGCCGCGCGTTGCGTGCGGCCAACCAGGCCAGGACGAGTTGCGCCACCCCCAGTGGCAGCGGGACTGTGGATTCGGTATCGAAGCCCCACGCCTCGTCCCACGTGTTGATCCCCGAGGCGACGCCGAGGAAGCCACCGATCACGTCGCACACGAGCAACACCAGCATGGAGAGCATGAGCGCTCGCCCAGAAGCCACCGACGGCATGGCCCGAAATCGGTGGAAGCGTCGAGGTGTGTCCCGACCCGGCTGTCCGGCCATGGGAAGAGCATGGCACCACGACCACTCATCGGCACGGCGGAGCGGACCGCAGCATCCGGACGTGGCCATGCGGCGCAGATGGCCGGCATGTCGCCCGGATAACTGATACTGGGCCTCACGTTGGTCGCACCACTCGCTGCACGTCGGCTGAGGCGACCTTCGGCCCGTCTCCGACTTCACGGAACCGCTGTCCGTGTTGGCGAACGCCGGGGTCCTGACGTCCTGATGACGGAGCAACGATGACGACGCCCCCCGACACCTCCGAAGCCAACCCACCGGACTCCTCACCCCGGCGCGCTCTGCCGCTGCGCCGGCTCGCAGCCGTGGCGGTTGGTGTGATCTTGCTGGTCGGGCTCCTTGCTGCCGGACGCTGGTGGATGACGCCTGATCTGTTCCCGGACTCGGGCGCCAGGATGTCGGTCGAGCCGCGGTCGGCGACACGCGCGGCCATGACGGTGGGGGTCACCGCGCCGGACACCGGAGAGCAGGCAGAGCGGACCGAGCTGACCTTCACGGACGCGGCGGCGGTGGAGCTGTCGACCAACACAGCGCAGGCGAAGGTGGACGTCGCGGTGTGCCGGGCGAAGCCGGAGGCGGATCCGATCGGAGTGGTCCGGCTCAGTGACGTCGGCCAATATTGCGACGAGGTCGAGCCGGTAGGCAACGGCGTACGGATGTCGCAAGGCCCCTGGGCTGACCGCAAGCGCGACTACGTCATCGTCACCCTCACCCCGACGCGACCTGGCCAGGTCCGCCTGACCGAGGTGTCACTGAGCTACCGAACCGACAGCAGCCAGTTCTACCGCCGCGGCACCGACACGATCGGTCTGGACGTCTCGGTCTCCGCGCGCTGACTGGTCAGTGAGGACCGCGCGCTCTCCGGCTTGCGTCGTGGTTGCCCGCCTCTCTGCTAGCTGCTGACCGAGCGTCCTGCCTGTGCCGTTGCCAGGGCGTGCCGGTGATCATGCTGGTGATGTGCTGGGCAGCGACTGGACGGCTCCAGAGGTAGCCCTGGGCGTTCTGGCAGCCGAGTCGGGTCAGCTCCGCTCGTTGCTGGTCGGTTTCGACCCCTTCGGCGACGCTGAGCAGGTTGAAGGCGCGGGCGAGATCAAGCGAGGCGACGATCAGTGCGCGGTCGCGCGGGTTGTCCAGCAGGCCGGCGACGAAGCTGCGATCGATCTTGAGCGCGTCGACGGGAGTGTTACGCAGGTGTGCCAGAGAGCTGTAGCCGGTTCCGAAGTCGTCGATCGCGAAGTTGACGCCCAGGAGCCGCAGGGTGCGGATGGCGGTGTGTACCTGAGGGCTGGTCAGGAGGGCGGACTCGGTGATCTCCAGCCACAGGTTGGTTGCCGGCAGCCCGGTCGCGTCCAGGGTCCTGGCGATCGTGTCGGCCAGGTGCGGGTCGGCGAACTGCCGTGGCGAGACGTTGACGGCAACCTCGAAGGCAGGGTCGGTGACGCGCCATTCGGCGGCGTCGGCGCAGGTGATCTCGAGCACGCGTTTGCCGAGCGCGCCGATGAGCCCGGTTTCTTCGGCGATGTCGATGAACGCCGCGGGTGGTAGCAGGCTGCCGTCGGGGCGGCGGAGCCGCGCGAGGGCTTCGACCCCGACCAGCTCGCCAGTGGAAAGTTCGATCGTGGGCTGGTACCGGACGACGATCCCGTCGCCGGCGAGGGCGTCGCGCACCTGCCTGACAGTGGAAAGACGCTGATCGGCGAGCTTGTGCAGACTGGCATCGAAGCACTCGATGCGGTCACGGCCGCTGTCCTTGGCCGCGTACATCGCCATGTCGGCATCGCGTATCAGCTCAGAGGGTTCAGAGGTGCCGTCGCCGCTGGCGATGCCGATGCTGGCGGTCATCGTGAGCGGACCGTAGGTGGTCTCGAAGGGGGTGGCCAGAGCCTTCCTGACTCGCCGGCCGAGCTCGTTGGCAGTCAACTCCGCGTCCAGCTCCGGGCACAGGATGGCGAACTCGTCTCCACCGAACCGTGCGACCGTATCGGCGGCTCGCAAGGTGGCCTGCAACCGATTGGCGGCGATGCGCAGGATCTCGTCACCGGCGTCGTGTCCCAGGCTGTCGTTGATCGTCTTGAAGCCGTCGAAGTCGAGGAACAGCACCGCGTAACCTCGGCCGGTGCGGGTGGCTGCCGCCCGGGCCAGGCCGAGCCGGTCGGTGAACAGGGCGCGGTTGGGGAGTCCGGTCAACGAGTCGTGGGTGGCCAAGTGCGCCAGATCGCTGGTGGCGTCGTGGTGGCGCACCGAGGCGGAGATGACATTCGCGACCGACCTCAGGAACTCCTCGTCATCCACGTCGAGCCGTTCGCGGCCGTCGGTGCTGACCACCAACAGCGAAGCCGTGGCGGTGACAGGTATCTGCAGCAGGCCGGGATCATCGTGTCCCGGTGACGGGTCGGGCCGCGGAGACCAGCGCATCCGTGCACGGATCGTGGATCCGAGCAGCTCGTTGACCCTGCGCTCAGCCTCGACCCCGACCGCACGGGGATTGTCGCTGTCCAGGGCATACCTACCCAACTCGGCCACGACCGCCAGCTGACGCACCCGCACTGCCAGCCGCGCCCGTGCGACCTCGAGCTCGCTGATGTCGCTGGAGACCGCGATGATCCCGGCGGGCCGACCGCCTGCGTCGTAGAACGCTGCGTCGGTCGCCCAGACCGGCACGATGCTGCCGTCCCTGCGGCGGGCCTCGTAGCCGCCGGTCGATCTCTCGCCGGCCAGTACCCGCTGGATGATCTCCGCTGGTTGAGCATCAGTGGGATCGGAGATGGTCAGCTCGGCAAGGTTGCGCCCCAGCGCTTCGCTCGCCGGCCAGCCGTACAGGTGCTCGGCGGCCGGGTTCCAGTACACGACCACGCCCTCGAGGTCGGTAGCGATCACTGCCTCTGCCACCGCTTCCAGAAGCTGCGACTGGAATCGCTCGGCTGCCTGCCACCGTCGCTGCTCGGTCACATCCCGGATGACCGAGAGGTGCACCCCCGGCGCGACGTCGGCCACCGACTGAAACTCGACTTCCACCTGCTGACCGTCGCGGCGGATCAGCGGCAGGGTCCCTCGCATCGAGCCGGTGTCACGCAGCTGCTCCTGGGAGGCCTTGTATTCGTCAATGGCCTGCTCGGCCACCACGTCGGCAATCGTCATCCGGGTCATCTGCTCGGGGGTGTAGCCGGTCAAGGTACTGATGGCGGGATTGGCGGCGACCACGCGTGCCTCGTCGTCGTACAGCAAAAGCCCATCCAGGGCGTGGTCGAACAGTGCCTGCAGCTGCGCCTGACTCGAGCGCAGCTCGGTGATGTTCTCGTGCACCGCGACGAAATAGCGCACGCCGCCAGCGGCATCCACAATGGGAGTGACGGTTTGGACCACCCGGTAGTGGTGACCGTCCTTGTGCCGCTCGACCACCTCCGAGCGCCACCGGCGCCCCGCCAGGATCGTCTCCCACAACCGCCTGTAGTGGGACTCGTCCTGCACACCCGACTTCAACAACCGCGGGTTTGCCCCGACCGCTTCCTCAGCGCTGTAGCCGCTCATCGTGGTGAACGCAGCGTTGACCCAGACGATCCCCCCGCTCCGGTCGGTGATCATCACCGCGTCGCTGACGCTGGCCAAAGCCGCCGCCTGCACCGCGACCAGACCCTCACCCGTGGGCAAGCCCTCAGCAGCACCCTCGAGAGACCGCCCCACCTGCTGGTTCCGGGCTGGGGCGTCGCCGAGCGGTCCCGACGATCCAGCGTGAGCGGAGGGAGGGGGCGCGTCGTTGGGATCCCGACCGAAGGCTGAGCTGCGTGCACTACCCATCACGCCCCCTGAGGGCCCTCATGGATCGGGTCGCTGACTGACAGCGCGGGATCGATTGCTCATGGCGGAGACTCCGCGCAGTCCACCTGGCACAGTACGACATCAAAATGAACACCGGGGGCAGCTCTCGCGTTATGCGATCCGCCTCATGCAGGCTCGTTTGCTCCTCTACCGGGCCACGTCCTGACGTTGGCGGCTGGAGGTCCCACCCTCAGCAGCCGGTACCTACCGCGCCAAGATGCGATGGACCGCGAAGATCCCATCTGCGTGTCAGGCGCCATGAAACCGTCACCGCTCGCGCCACCACCGTTCACCGGTGACGAGCCATGTCACTTATCCACAGGAGCACACAGGCGCATGCGGAGTGCCGCTCGTTAGTCGCCGCCACGGCGGTCGTCACCATGGCGGCTGGTGCCAGGGCAGGCGATCTAGCGAATGCGGCGGCGGACCGGGGGAACCGCCAGTGTCGGCATGGTGCGGCGCATGAACTGGTCGAAGTGCGGGACCGTGAAGGCTGCGTAGCCGTGTTCGGGGGTGTACAGCAGGCCCATGTTGATGAGTTCTGCACGCGTGGGTGCGATCTGGGGGGAGGTCCGGCCCATGAGGGCTGCGACATCGGCGGCCTTTTGCGGGTCGGGGCCGAGTTCGGCCATGGCGCGCAGGTAGACCCGCTGCATCTCGGTGGCTCTGTCTAGCCGGACTCGGAAGAACGATGAGTCGAGTTTGGCTTCGTACTGTGGGGCGGCGTCGCGGATGTCGTCTGCGGTGATCAGGTTGTTCTGGGCGAGGGGCCAGACCGCGTACCCGAGTTCTTGGAGGAAGTACGGGTAGCCGCCGGTGATGCGCAGTGCCAGGTCGAGCGCGTCGTCGGTCCACCGTGCGCCCTCTTCCTCGGAGGGATCGGTGAGCGCGTGACGTGCGTCGGTGTCGTCCAGGTAGCCGATGGAGGGGAAGACGAAGAGCCGCTCGGCATACGACTTGGCGTCACCGGCGAGTTCGGCGATCTGCGGAAGCCCTGCCCCCACCAGTGTCACCGGCAAGGCGCGCTGCACGGTCTTGTGGAGGGCCGAGATGAGGGCTTCGAGTTGCTGCTTGGTCAGGAACTGGATCTCGTCGAAGAGTAGGACCACGCCTCGGTTGTCTGATTGGGCTGCTTCGCCAACGGCCACGAATAGGTCAGTGAGGTCGTGTTGGAGGCTGCCTCGGTCGGCGATCCCCTCCTGCGCTTCGAGGTCGATCCCGGCGGTGAGGGTGCCTTCGGGGTCCACTGACAGCGAGAACGATTTGAGTACAGCACCGGCCCGCTTGAACCGGTCGTTCCAGCGGGCCTTGGGTGAGAGGGTGAAGAGGGCGGTCCGCATCCACGCGGCCATGTTTCGGCGGAAGTCGGCGTCGTCGTGCTTGCCGACCTCCTCGTCGATGATCACCCAGTCCTGCGCCAGCGCGGCCCTGTAGAAGCGGCCCAGCAGGACCGTCTTGCCGACCCCGCGAAGTCCGGTGATGATCATGGACTGCTCGGTACGGCCACGGCTGAGGCGCCTGAGGAGCAGGTCGAAGCGCTGCAGCTGATCGTCGCGCCCGAGAATGGCGGGGGGTTGGGCGCCCGCGTTGGGGGTGTACGGGTTCAAGATCGGGTCCACAACTCGAACTTATCAGTTTTAGGCTGCTTTTGCTGATTCTCATAAACCTGAGTAACTTCACTAAACTGCGGCTCCGGACGCTCCGGATCTGGCTGCCCCGGCGGCCCTGGCGACGAACGGGTGCCCCCGTCGGCCAGTCAGTCAGCAGTCAGCTGTCAGCAGTCAGTGTGCACCGACGACTGCGGCATGAACGGGCGAACGTAGCCGCCCTCAACGCGGCAGTTGCGGGCGTTCTTATGCAACCGTGAGGCATGCTCGAACGTCCCATCTCTGTGAGGCACCTACGACTTGCCGCTGCGAGTCTCCTGTTCGTAGCGCCTGTTGCTGCCTGCGGCGGCGAAAACAGCGCCGCTGTCGCCTCCAGTTCGAACGGGACCGGTCCAGTCGTTGCGCACCCTGCTGAGGGAGACGGTGCCGGCAACGACGCGCTGATCGAGGGCCCATTGACTATGTCCAGCGGGTGCCTGCTGGTGGGCGAGTTCCCGGTTGTCTGGCCCCACGGCACCACATGGGATGCGGAGGCCCAAGCAGTCCGCTTGTCCGACGGCCAAGGAGTCGCCTTGGGCGATCGAGTTAGCGGTGGCGGCGGCTATCCGAACTTGTCCGACCTTGGAACCGAGCTTGCCGAGCCGCTCGCGGACTGCCCGACGAACAAGTATGGGGAAGTCGCGATGTTCAATGCCGGGGAGCGGATCACCGTCACCAAATGAAACATCTTCGCCGCGGGCTGGTGCAGATGTTCCGAACGATTGGGTCCTCTATCCACGCCCGCTCGTCGGGACGTTGGGCCTTCACTGTCCGCGGCATGAGCGGGCGCTACTTCGGATCGCGCCACCAGTTGCCATCTCGGTCAAACAACTCGCCCGTGGCTGGCCCTGCTTCACTCATCCAGTGCTCGATGAAGGCGGCATCAGGGACCAGGGGCAGCCACTCCTCTGCGGCGCGACGCAACGCCGCATGCGCATCACTGATCGGTGTCTTCCCCGTGTCGTACAGATCGGTCAGAGAGCCCCAAGCGCTGTACACACCTCCTGCGTGAGGAAGGCTGAAGGATCCGCCCGGCTCCGTGTCAGTCATCAGGTCGCTGACTGCCAGCCCGCGCCGATATGCCTCCCACGGGTCCGCTTGTGACAGCAACTCGCGGACAAGCGGGTCGATGTCACGCTCGAAAAACTGCCACTCGCTGGCCAACCTAGCCACAGAGCCGTTCACGGTCGGCACCTTATGCCCGTCATCACCGTGGCGACCGCTCAAGCAGATCCGGACGTTTCGCAGGACCTGCGGACCTGCAGAGCCCAGTCGCAGGCGCTGCGAATTCCTGCCCGACGCGCTTGGATAAGTGACATCACGTGTCACCGGTGACAGCGCGTGTCACTTATCCACATTGACTGGTGACACCTCAGTGTCGCTACCGGTGACAGTTGCTGTCGTTTTCTGGTGACACTTGCTGTCGCAGTGGTGACGCGCTGATGTCGCCTTACACTGCGGGCGGAAGTTGCATCAGCCGTGGGCCATGTCCACGAACCGGGAGTAGTGGCCCTGGAAGGCGACGACGACATCGCGGGTGGGGCCGTTGCGATGCTTCGCCACGATCAGGTCCGCCTCGCCGGGCCGGGTCGACTCCTTCTCGTAGACGTCCTCACGGTGAAGCAGGATCACCATGTCGGCATCCTGCTCGATGCTTCCGGACTCACGCAGGTCTGACATCATCGGGCGCTTGTCCGAGCGCTGCTCCGGCCCACGGTTGAGCTGGGAGAGCGCGATGATCGGGACCTCGAGCTCCTTGGCCAACAGCTTGATCTGCCGCGAGAACTCCGAGACCTCGAGCTGCCGGGACTCGACCTTCTTGCCGGAGCTCATCAGCTGCAGGTAGTCGATGACGATCAACCGCAAGTCGTGGCGCTGCTTGAGTCGGCGCGCCTTGGCGCGGATCTCCATCATGGTCATGTTGGGCGAGTCGTCGATGAACAGCGGCGCAGAGGAGACCTCGCCCATCTTGCGGGCCAGCTTGGCCCAGTCCTCGTCGTTCATGTGGCCGTTGCGCATGTGGTTCAGCGGGATCCGCGCCTCGGCCGAGAGCAGACGCATGGTGATCTCGTTGCGCGTCATCTCCAGGCTGAAGATCACGCTGGTCATGTTGTGGTGAATCGCAGCGGACCGGCAGATGTCCAGACCCAGGGTCGACTTCCCGACCGCGGGGCGCGCAGCCACGATGATCATCTGGCCGCCGTGCAGGCCGTTGGTGAGCTCGTCGAGGTCGGCGAAGCCGGTCGGCACCCCGACCATCTCGCCGTCCCGGTTGGAGATCGCCTCGATCTCGTCGAGCGCGCCCTCCATGATCGCGCTGAGCGGCGCGTAGTCCTCGGAGGACCGCTTGTCGGTGACCCCGTAGACCTCCTGCTGGGCGCGGTCCACGACGTCGTCGACCAAGCCCTCGCCGGCGTACCCCATCTGGGCGATCCGCGTGCCCGCGTCGACGAGGCGGCGCAGGATCGCCTTCTCCCGGACGATCTCGGCGTAGTAGCCGGCGTTGGCCGCGATCGGCACGCTCGCGGAGAGCGTGTGGAGGTACGGCGCGCCACCGACTCGCACCAGCTCGCCGCGGCGTTGGAGCTCCGCGGCGGTCGTGACCGGGTCGACCGGTTCGCCGCGCCCGTACAGGTCGACCATGGCGTCGAAGATGGTCTCGTGGGCCGGACGGTAGAAGTCCGGGCCACGCACGCCCTCGATGACGTCGGCGATGGCGTCCTTGGACAGCAGCATCGAGCCGAGGACGCTCTGCTCGGCGTCGTTGTCCTGCGGCGGGGTCCGGTCGGAGTAGCCACGCGAGCCGGAGGAGCTCTCGCCGGACGCCTGCCAGGGCAAGCCCGAGGTCATGGCCATGTCCTCGGTGATGTCGGTGCTCGAGCTCACGACGCTCCCTTCGTCCCGATGTGTCGCGGTCGATGTGCCGTTGACGGTACGGTCCCCCACCCCCAGAAATCAGCGGCGACATCGGGACGGCCAGCGGCCCGTCACCGCGCGGCGACGGCTCACGGCATCCGCTGCGCGACCCAGACCGTACGCCGCCGGGTCACCTCGGCGACAGCCCGCAATCCACAGGCCCTGTGGACAACCGGCCGCGGGGTGTGGAACACGCCTCGGAGGTATGTGCACAGGCTGTTCACACACCTGTGGAGAACCTAGGCACGGATTCGGTCATAGCCGCCGTGACCTGCGGAAACACCCGGCGGCGGGTGTGGACCGCAGAAACCTGTCAAGGTTTCTTCCGGCATCCCACGCCGCTTCTAGCAGCACGCTGTGCCGGATCGCAATCAGCGGATCGGTGGAGGGTTTGCACAGAGCCGGGCTAGTTGCACACAGCCCGTTCGGACTAGTCACCGTCATGCTCAGCCAGCAATGTTGGCTATTACGTTGCCCCGCTAGTCTGCTCGCCATGACCGACCGCGAGATCCTGCGCCTGGCGGTCCCCGCGTTCCTCGCCCTGGTGGCCGAGCCGCTCTTCCTGCTGGCCGACGCCGCCATCGTCGGCCACCTCGGTACGCCGCAGCTCGCTGGCCTCGGCATCGCCGGAGCGGTGGTGCAGACCGCGGTGGGGGTGTGCATCTTCCTCGCCTACGGCACGACGGCCTCGGTAGCCCGGCGGATCGGCGCCGGCGACGTGCGCGGTGCCCTCGCCCAAGGGATCGACGGCGTCTGGCTCGCCGTCATCATCGGAGCGGTCACCACCGTCGTGGGCGTCACGGCGAGCGCGTGGTTCATCGGGCTCTTCGGTGCCGAGGCCGCCGTGGCCGGGCACGCCACGACCTACCTGCGCTGGGCCTTCCTCGGGGTCACCCCGCTGCTGGTGATGCTGGCCGGCACCGGCATCCTCCGGGGCCTGCAGGACACCCGGACCCCGCTGGTCATCGCCGTCGCCGGCAACGTGGTCAACATCGGCCTGAACCTGCTGCTCGTCTACGGCCTCGACCTCGGCATCGCCGGGTCGGCGATCGGAACCGACCTGGCCCAGCTCGGGTCGGCGACTGCCCTGGTCGCGGTCGTCGTACGTGCGGCCCGGCGGGAGGACGCGCCGCTGCGGCCGGACCTGCCCGGCGTACGTCGCGCCGCGCACGCCGGCGTCGCACTCGTGATCCGGACCGTGACGCTGCGCGCCTCCTTGCTGGTGATGACGTACGGCGCGGCCACCCTCGGTGCGACCGCGACCGCGGCGAACCAGCTCGCGATGACGTTGTGGACGTTCCTCGCGTTCGCACTGGACGCGATCGCCATCGCCGCGCAGGCGATCACCGGCCGCTACCTCGGCGCCGGCGACCCCGTCACCACCCGGCGCGCCACCCGTCGGATGACCCAGTGGGGAATCGGCTCGGGAGTCGTCACCGGGGTACTGCTGGCCGCTACCTCACCGTTGCTCGGTCGGTTGTTCACCGACGACCCGGCCGTGCACCGGGCATTGTGGCCGGTGCTGCTCGTGGCTGCGCTGTGCCAACCCGTCGCCGGACTCGTCTTCGTCCTCGACGGTGTCCTCATCGGCGCCGGCGACGGGCGTTACCTGGCCTGGGCGGGCCTCGTGGTGCTGCTGGTCTTCACGCCGTTGGCCTGGGTCACGCTCGCCGGCGCGCCGGCCGGCCACGGCCTGGCAGCTCTCTGGGTGGCGTTCGGGATCGGCTTCATGGGGAGTCGGGCCGCCGTGCTGGCGGCACGGGCGCGCGGCTACTCCTGGATGGTCACCGGGGCGTCGGCGCACCCGTAGGCTTCGCCCGTGACGCCGCTGCAGAAGGTCGCGATGGGGCTGGTGCTCGTCTTCGTCGACGCCTTCTTCGGCGGGTACGACGCCGTCCCCGACCCGGTCGGCTGGGCCATGGTGATCGCGGGGCTGGTGTCCCTGCGCCCCCGGATCGAGAGCGGGTCGGGACTGCTCATGCTGGCCGGTCTCTGTCTGGTGGTCTCGGCGGCGACGTACCCGCCAGCCGTCTCCGGCCTGCTCGACGAGAGCGGCGGCTGGGCGCTGTCGCTGCCGCAGATCGGGTTCAGCGTCATGCTGTGCACGAGCCTCGCGCCCGTTGCCGACCGGCTCTCCAGCCGGTTCCTCGCCCTGCGCTGGGTGTTCGTGGCGCTGGCCGCCGGCCCGGTCCTGGTCTTCGGGGGCGCCGTCGAGGCACTCCGTAGCCCGATCGCGCTGCTCATCGTGGGCGCCAACGTCTACCTCGTCTACCTCCTCTTCCTGGCCTCGCGACAGGTGTCGGAACCGACCGTCGCCGAGTAAAGGCTGGGTAAAAACCCCGTCGCCCGGGCTTCACCCGATCCGCCCGGGGAAGGTTGACTGTGGGCTTTCACGCCCACTTTGGGGGGCTTTGCGTCCTGCTGGTCCGGGAGGGGAACTCATGGACATCAACCTGTCTCGTCGTGCTCGCGCGAGGGCACTTCACTTCGTCGTCGCGCTGCTCGGCACCGTGCTGGTGGTGCCACCGCTGGCGACCGCGCCGGCCACCGCCGCGCCGGAGCACGCAGATGCGGTCACCACGTCGGCGGAGGGATTGCTGCCCGATCCCAGCGTCCTGCTGCCATCGATGTCCGGGGCCGGTGAGATCACCGGCGTGACGGGGATGACCTGCACGAACCTCTCGGGCACCGCCGGGGTCCCCGTGCCGTGCCAGGACCCGCTCACCGCCCCGGAGCTGCTGTCGTTGAGCTCGGTCAGCATGGTCGCCGAGCCCGCGGCCGGCTGGGCGTTCGCGGGTTGGAGCACCGTGCCCGGTGACAGCGGCTGCGGCCTCGAGGTGACCTGTGTCCTCAGCATCAGCACGCTGAGCGGGCTCACCAGCGCCCTCACACCCGTCGCCACGTTCCTTCCGGCCGGTGACCCGAACCTGCCCGGTGCCTGCGACTCGCCGGTGTCGATCCCGGGCGGCGACTGCTCCGCCCCGGTCACCGCGATCACCTCCTCGCCCGAGGTCACCGCGGACAAGAAGACCAAGGAGACCACGGCCGCGTTCGCCTTCAAGGCCTACGAGGCCGACGACTCGGGCAGCGCCACGACGACCGAGACGACCGGTGCGACGTTCGAGTGCCAGCTGACCGGGCCGGGACAGTCGGCCGGCTTCGACGCGTGCACGTCGCCGAAGACCTACGACAACCTCGCGGACGGCGACTACACGTTCGCGGTCAAGGCCAGCGACACCGCCGACCCGAAGAACACCGACGCCACGCCGGAGACGTTCAGCTGGACGGTGGTGACCACCGAGCCGAACACGCTGATCACCTCGGGACCCAAGCGCTGGGCCTTGACCCGGAAGGCCACCTTCGGCCTCGCCATCTCGCCGGCCGGATCTGCGACGTATGCGTGCAGCCTCGACGGCGCCGGGCGGCTGTGCTCCGGCAGCAGCGCCACCGTGCGGTTCGCCTCCGGAACGCACACCTTCTCGGCCCGGGGGCGCGACAGCCTCGGCAACGAGGACGGCACCCCGGCGACCCGGACGTTCACCATGCCGGTGAACAACACCGACCTGAAGGGCAAGGGCTGGGCGAAGGGCAAGCACACGGGCCACTTCCTCAAGACCTTCTCGAAGACCAAGAAGAAGGGCGCGGTGCTGAAGTACCGCTCCACGTCGATCAAGCGGGTCGCGCTGGTGGTGACCAAGGGCAAGCGGTACGGCGTGGTGAAGGTCTACCTCGGCAAGCACCTGCTGAAGAAGGTGTCGCTGGCGGCCAAGCGGACCAAGAGGAAGAAGCTGGTCGACATCGCCCGGTTCTCCACCGCTCGGGCCGGGACCGTCAAGGTCCGGGTGGTCTCGAGGGGCAGGCCGGTCGTGATCGAGGGCCTCGGCCTGGCCTCGCGCTAGCAGGACGGGAAGCACGCGAAAGGGCCGCTCCCGGTGTCGGGGAGCGGCCCTTCGTGTGTGGTGCTGCGTCAGGCGGGCACGACGTTGAGGTTGACCGTCGCGTCGACCTCGTCGGCGACCTTCACCGTCACCTGGTGCTCGCCCAGGGACTTGATCGGGTTCCCGACGATGATCTTGCGCTTGTCCACCTCGGCGCCCGCACCAGTGATCGCGTCGGCGATGTCGGTGACGGTGACGGAGCCGAACAGGCGGCCGCCCGCGCCGGCACGGACCGGCAGCTGGAAGGTCGTGGCCTCGAGCTTTGCCTTGACCTCCTTGGCGTGGTCGAGGTCGCGGACCTCGCGGGATGCGCGTGCGGCCTTGATCGAGTCGATCGTGCGCTCGCCGCCCTTGGTCCAGCGGATCGCGAAGCCCCGCGGGATGAGGAAGTTGCGGCCGTAGCCGTCGCGGACCTCGACGATGTCGCCGGGGGCCCCGAGGCCGGTGACCTCCTGGGTCAGGATCAGCTTCATGTGTTCTCCCCCTCCCTCAGCGTGCCGTGGACGTGTAGGGCAGCAGAGCGACCTCGCGGGCGTTCTTGACCGCGGTGGCGACGTCGCGCTGGTGCTGCACGCAGTTACCGGTCACCCGACGCGCACGGATCTTGCCGCGGTCGGAGATGAACTTGCGCAGGAGAGTCGTGTCCTTGTAGTCGACGTAGGACACCTTCTCCTTGCAGAACTGGCAAACCTTCTTCTTGGGCTTGCGAAGTACTGGCTTGGCCATTGTGGTGCTTCCTTTCGTGAAGCCCGGCGAGCGCCGGAATGGTCGTCAGTGGATGGACTGTGAAGTTGTGCGGGGACCTGACACACACGTGGCCCCCGGTCGATCAGAAGGGGGGCTCCTCGGAGGAGCCGCCCCCGGAGGACCACGGGTCGTTCGACGGCTGGCCGCCACCGAAGGAACCGCCACCCTGCTGGCCGCCCCAACCGCCGCCCTGCTGGCCGCCACCCTGCTGGCCGCCACCGCCGCCGCCCTGCGGGCTCGCGGCCCACGGGTCGTCGCCGCCGCCGGAGAACCCGCCGCCGCCACCGCCACCGCCGGAACGCGTGGTCTTGGTGACCTTGGCGGTGGCGTACTTCAGGCTCGGGCCGACCTCGTCGACGTCGATCTCGAAGACCGTGCGCTTCTCGCCCTCACGCGTCTCGTAGGACCGGGCCTTGAGTCGGCCGGACACGATGACGCGCATGCCTCGGGTGAGCGACTCGGCGGCGTTCTCGGCCGCCTGCCGCCACACAGAGCAGTTGAGGAACAGCGCCTCCCCGTCCTTCCACTCGTTGGTCTGCTTGTCGAACGTGCGGGGCGTCGACGCAACGGTGAAGTTCGCGACCGCCGCACCCGAAGGGGTGAAGCGGAGCTCGGGGTCGGCCGTCAGGTTTCCGACGACGGTGATCGGGGTCTCGCCTGCCATGTCAGGCCTCCAGTCTCGGTTAGCTTCTTACAGCTGATGGGTGACCGGGGGAAACGGTCGGGGAGCCGATGTCGATGACCACGGTGCGACGCACCGCGATCGGTCAGTGGACGTCGGGCCGGAGCACCTTGGTGCGCAGCACCGACTCGTTCAGGCCGAGCTGGCGGTCCAGCTCCTTCACCGTTGCAGGCTCGGCCTGCAGATCGATGACGGCGTAGATGCCTTCGGCCTTCTTGTCGATCTCGTAGGCGAGCCGGCGACGTCCCCAGACGTCGACCTTCTCCACCGAGCCACCGTCCTGGCGGACGACGTTGAGATAGGTGTCGAGCGAAGGCGCAACAGTGCGCTCTTCCAGATCGGGGTCGAGGATGACCATCACTTCATAGGCACGCAAAGCGGTCTCCACCTCCTTCGGACTCAGAGCGGCCACGGCAT
This sequence comes from uncultured Actinomycetota bacterium, assembly GCA_963801125.1. Taxonomy (GTDB): domain Bacteria; phylum Actinomycetota; class Actinomycetes; order Propionibacteriales; family Nocardioidaceae; genus Nocardioides_B. Next base: position 118,794 of record CAWDDL010000012.1, on the reverse strand, counting down.
CTCCGTGGCAGGAGGGCTTGTGCGTTCGCCGTGCGCCCGGTGCGAGGACCGGGTCGTACGGCGTGTCAACGGCCCGACACCCAGCATGTCCTGGAGTCGAGCCGGTCGACCGACCCAGGCTACCAGCGCCGGAGCCGGCCGGAGAAATCCTTGTCCACAGGCCGCCCGGCCGTGGGTCACAGCCGGGACAGCGCCTGCGTCATCCCCTGTTGGGCCTGGTCGCCGAGCCTGGTGAACACGGGCCTCATCAGCAGGCCGATGACCGGGGTGAGCAGGCCGAAGTCGAAGTCGGCGACGTAGGTCACCTCGGTGCCGCCGTCGACGTCGCGGAAGGTCATCAGGTCTCGCACTGTGACCGTCTTGTTCTTCCCCTCGAGCGCGATCCGCTGGTTCGGCTCGTGCTCGACCACCGTGTAGGTGAGCCGGGTCTCGCGACCGGCGAACCGGGAGACGTTCTCGTAGACGGTGCCGACCCCGCCGGCGCCGGACCTTCGTGTGGTGCGGACGGTCCCGGGGTCCCACTCGTTCGTGGTGGTGAAGTCCGCAAGGTAGGCGAACACCCGTTCCACGTCCTTGTCGGTGCGAACCGTTCTCTCCAGGCGCATGCCCAAAGGGTAGGCACGCGGTCCTAGGGTGGACGCCATGGCTGAGCTGAAGATCGGTGCGCACGTCGACCAGACCGACCCCGTGGCCGAGGCGCAGGCACGCGGTGCCGACCTGGTGCAGTTCTTCCTCGGCGACCCGCAGGGCTACAAGGGCCCCGAGGTCCGGTACGCCGGCGGGGCGGACGCCCTGCGAGAGGCCGCCGAGGCAGCGGGGATCGACCTGTACGTGCACGCGCCGTACATCATCAACGTGGCCACCACGAACAACCGGATCAGGATCCCGAGCCGAAAGCTGCTCCAGCAGCACATGGACGCCGCTGCCTCGATCGGCGCCAAGGGCCTGATCGTCCACGGCGGCCACGTGAACAAGGACGATGCTCCCGAGAAGGGCTTCGACAACTGGCGCAAGGCCGTCGAGGCCACCGACCTGTCGGTCCCGTTGCTGATCGAGAACACCGCCGGTGGGGACAACGCGATGACGCGCCACCTCGACCGGATCGGCAGGGTCTGGGACGCCATCTCGGCCGCCGCGGGGTTCGAGCAGGTCGGTTTCTGCCTCGACACCTGCCACGCGCACGCAGGCGGCAACGCCCTGGCCACGGTGGTGGACGACGTACGCCGGATCACCGGGAGGATCGACCTGGTGCACGCCAACGACAGCCGCGACTTGTTCGACTCGGGCGCAGACCGGCACGCGAACTTCGGGGCGGGCAAGATCGCGCCCGCGGAGCTCGCCGACGTTGTTCGCGCGGCCGGGGCGCCGGTGGTCTGCGAGACCCCAGGGGGTCCCGACGAGCACCGGGCCGACTTCGAGTGGCTCCGCGAGCGGCTCTGACCGCTCAGGCGAGCCCGCCCGTGGGCTCGCCGTGCACCGGCTGCGCCACCCGCTAGCCTCGTCGGGTGAACTCCCCCGCGCTGACCGTCCGCACCATCACCCCCGAGCAGCACCTGGAGTTCCTTCGCGGCCAGCGGGCCGCGAGCTTCCTGCAGACCCCCGCCTGGGGCGAGGTGAAGAGCGAGTGGCGTCGGGAGTCCATCGGGTGGTTTCGAGACGGTCGCTCCGCTCCTTCCTCAACCCAAGGGTTCCGAGACGGCTCGACCAGCCAGGGCGCGCTGGTCGGCGTCGGCCTGGTGCTCTACCGCCAGCTGCCGAAGCTGCGCCGTTACCTCGCCTACGTGCCGGAAGGCCCGGTCATCGACTGGGACAGCGAGACCCTTTCCGACTGGCTCGCACCGATGACCAAGCACCTGCGGGAGGCGGGCGCCTTCGGCGTCCGGATGGGGCCCCCGGTGCTCACCCGCCGCTGGGACGCCTCCGCGGTGAAGAAGGGCGTGGCCGACGAGTCCGTCCGGTCGCTCGGCCAGGTTCCGCCCGCCGAGCGCAGCGCCGCCGGGGCCCGGGTCGTCTCGCAGCTGCAGGAGATGGGATGGCGGCTGCAGGGCGCCGAGGGCGGGTTCGCCGCCGGGCAGCCGCGCTACAACTTCCAGATCCCGCTGCGGCATCGCGAGGCCGGCGAGGATCAGGAGAGCGAGCACGCCGCCGGCGACCCACGCTCCGAGGACGACGTCCTCAAGGGCATGAACCAGCAGTGGCGACGCAACATCAAGAAGGCGGGCAAGGCCGGCGTCGAGGTCACCGAGGGAGCCGAGGAGGACCTCAAGGCGTTCCACGACCTCTACGTGCACACCGCCACCCGCGACGGGTTCACGCCGCGACCGCTGTCGTACTTCCAGACCATGTTCAGCGCCCTGCGCGCCGAGGAGCCCGACCGGGTCAAGCTGTTCCTGGCGCGACACGAGGGCGACCTCGTCGCGGCCACGATCTGGGTCCGCGTCGGCGGGCACACCTGGTACTCCTACGGCGCCTCGTCGACGGAGAAGCGCGAGGTACGCGGCTCCAACGCGGCTCAGTGGGCGATGATCCGGGCCTCGCTCGCCGCCGGCGCAGACGTTTACGACCTGCGTGGCATCACCGAGACACTCGACCCCGACGACCCGCACGTCGGGCTGATCCAGTTCAAGGTCGGCACCGGGGGCGAGGCCGTGGAGTACGCCGGCGAGTGGGACCTCCCGCTGTCCCCGCTGCTCTACAAGGCCTTCGCGATGTACATGGCACGACGATGACCGGCGAGGTGTGACGATGGCGCTGACGTTGTACGTCGACGGCGAGCGGTGGCGCGTGCACCAGCTCGCCATGTGCGAGCTCTACCCCGGGATGGTTCCGGTGGCGAAGGGCAACGGCTACGGGTTCGGCATCGGCCGGCTGGCCGAGCGGGCCACGTGGCTCGAGGTGGACACCCTCGCGGTCGGCCTGTACTCCGAGGTGGGGCAGACGGCCGAGAGCTTCTCCGGGTCGGTGATGGTGCTCACTCCGTGGCGGCCCTTCGAGGAGGCGGTGTACGGCGAGCACGTCATCCACACGGTGGGCCGGCTCCAGGACCTGCGGGACCTGTCCGACCGCAGCGAACGGTCCGCTGGTCCCCGCGTCGTGCTGGAGCGGATGACCTCGATGCGCCGGCACGGTTTCAGTGCCCGCGAGCTGCGTGCCGCGGGCATCGCCGCCGAGGCCGGCGGGGTCCTCACGGTCGAAGGCGTCGCGATGCACCTGCCGCTCGGCCAGGGCTCGCACCTGGCCGAGGTCGACCGGCTGATGGTCGACGTCGTGGCGGCCGAGCTGTCCACCAAGCGGGTCTACATCTCCCACCTGACGGACGCCGAGCTCAACGAGCTCGCCGGGCGTTACCCGGACTACGAGTTCCGGCCCCGGGTCGGCACCCAACTGTGGCTGGGCGACCGGGCCGCGCTCCGGGCACGGGCCACCGTGCTCGACGTGCACCCGGTCGACCGCGGGGACGTGTTCGGCTACCGCGGCCGTACCGCGCCGAAGTCGGGCCACATCGTGGTCGTGTCGGGTGGCACGGCCAACGGCATCGGTCTGGAGGCCCCTGCCGGCGGTGCCACGCTGAAGGACCGTGCGGCCCGGCTGGCCCGGGGAGGCCTCGACGCGGCCGGATTCGTGCGCTCGCCGTACACCGTCGCGGGCAAGCACCGTCTCTTCGCGGAGCCTCCGCACATGCAGGCCTCCATGCTGTTCCTGCCCGCGGGCGCCGCGGTGCCCGCGATCGGAGAGGAGGTCGATGTCCGCGTCCGCTTCACCGCGACGGGCTTCGACCGCACCGTGATCAGCTGATCAGGCGTCGACGAGCTCCTCGGTCGGCTCCATCGGGTCGTCGGTGACCCCGTCCTCCCGCACCGGGTCACGCCACGGGACCAGCACGTCGCGCACCACCACCGCCATCAGCCACACCTCGACCGCGACCCGGATGCCGATCGCCCACCAGTACGCGTGGTCGCCCGCACCACTCGCGGCTGAGGCAGTGAACTCCCCGAGGTAGAACCACACCGCCACGAAGTAGAGGATCTCGCCGGCCTGCCAGATCAACAGGTCCCGCCAGCGTGGGCGGGCGAGGACCGCGAGCGGCAGCAGCCACAGCACATACTGCGGGGAGTACACCTTGTTCACCAGGAGGAACCCGGCGACGACGAGGAACGCCAGCTGCGGGATCCGGGGAGTGCGCGGGGCGAGCAGGCCCAGCGCCAGCACGGCGATGCACACGGCGCCGAACCAGATCCACGACGCCAGGTTGATCGCCCCGGCATCGATCGGGTGCCCGGTCTGCTGCCAGACCAGCCACAGCGAGCCGAGGTCCGCGCCGCGGTCGTCGTTGAAGGACCAGAAGACCTTCCACTGGTCGAACCCGTAGAGCATCGGGGCCAGGTTGAGGGCCAGCCAGGTCAGTGCGGCGGCAGCCGTGGCCGCCAAGAATGCCGACATCCGTCCCCGGCGCAGACACACCACCAGCAGCGCACCGAGCAGGAACAACGGGTAGAGCTTGGTCGCGGTGCCGATACCGATCATCACCCCGGCGAGGACCGGCCGCCCGCGCGACCAGGCCCAGAACGCGCCCGCGACGGCGGTGACGGCCAGCAGGTCCCAGTTGACCAGGCCGGCCAGCACCAGCACGGGGCTGGCAGCGAACAGGGCGGCGTCCCAGGGACGGCCCCGGTGCGTCCCGGTGAGGAAAAAGGCTGCGAGCAGGGCGAACCCGGCCAGAAGCACCGCCGTCACCTGGAAGTACAGCCACGACTCCTGGGCCACCCCTGGCGCCCCGCCTACGTCCTCGGCCGGGAGAGCGGCGCGGGCCGCCACGTCGGGCCACCCGCTCAGCGCGTGCGTGACGAGGGCGGCTCCGTAGGCGAAGTAGCCGATGACGACGGGGTACTCCATCGTCTGGTAGCGCCCGCCCGTGTCGGTGAAGGGCACCGTCCGCTCGGCGAAACCGCGGCCGGTGTAGAGGTAGGGCACGTCGGAGTAGCACAGTGCCGCATAGCGGTACTCCGGCCCGGACCAGTGGTTCGCGACGCACGGGCTCTTCTGCAGCATCCCCAGCATGAAGCCGAGACAGGCGATCGCGAGCACCACCCGCACCGGGGTCCACCACGGGTGCGGCCGGGCACGCTTGCCCACCGGACCGCCGATGCTCATCGCTGGCCGCCCGGGAGACGGGGTCGTCGTGGGTCGGCCGGACCAGAGCGTTCACCGGCGCGCCCGCCTAGGGCGAGGGGCTGGCACTGGTCCCCTTCTTGGTCCCGTTCCCGTTCCCGTTGCCGCCCGTGCCGCCGCTGGGGCTCGAGCCCGTGCTGGGGCCGCAGCCGAGGGGTCCGCAGGTGTCGGTCGGGCTCGGCACCGAGGGCCCGCTCGGGGACGGCGACGGAGTCGGTGAGGGCGAGGGCGAGGGGCTCTCGGTGGTCGGCTCCTGGGAGGGCGAGGGCTTCTTCGTCCTGGTCGGCGTCGGCTTCGGGGTGTACGACGGCAGCGGTTGGTGGCCGGCGTCCTGCTTGGTCGCCTCGACGTAGGCCGGCGCGGGGAACTGCTCGACGTCCATGCCCTGCATGATCCGCTGCATCGTGGCGGTCCAGGTCTGGGCGGGGTACACGGCGCCGAAGTACGGGACCAGGTAGCCGGGGGTGCAGGACTTGCCGGTGGGTTGCGTGCAGCTGAGGTTGTCGTTGCCGTCGCCGCGCACGTACATCACCGCGGTCGAGATCTGCGGGGTGTAGCCCACGAACCAGGAGGAGGACACCGCGCCGTCCGCGTTGGTGGCGGTGCCTGTCTTGCCGGCCGCCGGCCGGCCCAGCGCCTGCGCACCCTTCCCGGTCCCCTGCTTCACCACCTGCTGGAGGGCGTAGGACACGTCCGAATCGATGTCTGCGGGAAGCGCGCGGGTGGTCTTGGTCGGCTCCTTGTAGAGCTGCTTGCCGTCGCGGTCGGTGACCTTGGCGATCACGAACCAGTCCTTGGCCACGCCGTTGTCGGCGATGGTCGCGTAGGCGTTGGCCATGTCGATCGGACTGATCGTCGCCGACCCGAGCGAGATCCCCGACGTGGGCTGCAGCCCCGGTGCCTTGCGCGGGATCCCCATGTCCACGGCCGTGTCGAGGATCTTCTGCGGGCCGTCGCTCATGCTCATGGTGAGGTCCACGAACGCGGTGTTGATCGACTCGGCCGTCGCCTTGATCAGGTCCACCGCCGAGCCGTAGTCGTTTCCGTCACCCGGACCCTCGTTGACGACCCGGTCCTTGCCGTTGGGGAACACGTAGGGCGAGTTGCCCTGGAAGGTGCTCTTGAGCGAGTAGCCGTCCTTGATGCCTGCCGCGAGGGCGAACGGCTTGAACGCCGACCCTGGCGACCCGCCCGCGACGGCCCAGTTGATCTGGCTCTCGAGATAGTCCTGCCCGCCGTACATCCCGCGCAGCGCACCGGTCTTGGTGTCGATCGAGGCCACGGCGACGTGCAGTCCCTTGAGACCCTTGGGTCGCTGCTCCCGGACGGCGGCGGAGGCAGCGTTCATCGCCTTGCGGGTGAAGGTCGTCGTGATCCGCAGCCCGCCGCCCTGGATGTCGGAGTCGCTGAACCCCTCGGCCTGCAGCTGCTTCTTCACCAGGGTCAGCATGTGGCCGCGCTGGCCGCCGTAGGAGTCCTGCTTGCGCTTCTCGGGGAACTTCGGCAGCCGCTCCTCCGCCTTGGCCACGTCGGCCGAGGACAGCGTCTGCATCTTGGCCATCCCGTCGAGGACGTACTGGTAGCGGTTCGTGAGCCGCTCCTTGGCCGCCTTGCCGTCGGCGGGGTCGTAGTTCTCCGGGGAGTTGAGGATCGCTGCGAGCGCGGCGCCCTGCCGCACGTTGAGGTCCTTGGCGTCCCTGTCGAAGTACGCCTGCGCGGCGGCCTGGATGCCGTAGGCGCCGCGACCGAAGTAGATGGTGTTCAGGTACCCCTGCAGGATCTCGTTCTTGGACTCGGTGCGCTGCAGCTTCAGCGACAAGAACGCCTCCTTCACCTTGCGGGTGATGGTGCGGTCCGAGGAGAGGTAGTAGATCTTGACGTACTGCTGGGTGATCGTCGAGGCGCCCTGCGTCGCGTTGCCCCGGGCGTTGCTGAACGCGGCCCGGATGATCCCCTTGGGATCGATGCCCTTGTTGGTGTAGAACGTGCGGTCCTCGGCGGCGATCACCGCGTCCTGCACGTGCTGCGGCACCTCGGACAGCGAGATGCTGGTGCGGTTCTGGTCCGCGAAGCGGCCGAGCTCGGTCTTGCCGTCGGCGTAGTAGACCATCGTGGTCTGGGTCTGGAAGTCCTTGTTCGGGTCCGGGATGTCGGTGGCCGCGTACCCGTAGGCGAACGCGGCGACGCCGAGGAGGAAGCCGGCCAGCACGACGAGCCCGGTCCACTTCGCGATCCGGCGTCCCAGCGGCTTCTTGGGGGCCGTCTTGGCCCGACCTCCGGATCGCGGGGCGGCCCGTCGGCCGGCAGACGAGCCGGAGCGTTTGCGCGGTGCACTCACGTGGGGGTCTCCGAAGGGGTGGTGAACACGACTGAACCCGGGACGGCGGCGACGGCGGCGCTGTCCCGGACCCAGGGTACGGGCGCACTCTGCCCAGTTCCGCCACCGGCCACACGCAGGCGCCGAGTGGCGCCTTTTCGATATATCGCTACGATAGGTCGAGTTGATAGCCACCCCATCCCGGGGCGGCACGGGCAGAGCGCGAAGGAGGAGGCCGGTGGCACGTCGCGGCGAGACCCTCGAACTGGCCGTCCTCGGTCTGCTCCACGAGACGCCGCTGCACGGCTACGAGCTGCGCAAGCGCCTCAACACCGTCCTCGGCTGGGGGCGGGTGCTGTCCTACGGCTCGCTCTACCCGGCCCTGAAGAAGATGCTGAAGGCCGGCTGGATCGCCGAGGACGTGACCGCGGCGCCTGCTGCCGCAACTCGACGGCAGCGCATCGTCTACGCCCTCACCCCGACCGGTGAGGCGCGGTTCCGCACGCTGATGGCCGAAGCCGGGCCCTCGGCGTGGGAGGACGACAACTTCGACGTCCGGTTCGCGTTCTTCAGCCGCACGGACATGGAGATCCGGCTGCGCATCCTCGAGGGCCGGCGCTCCCGGCTCGAGGAGCGGCTCGAGCGGGTCCAGTCGCAGCTCAACCGGACCCAGCAGGAGATGGACCGCTACGCGACCGAGCTCCAGCGCCACGGCGTGGAGTCGGTCGAGCGAGAGGTCCGCTGGCTCTCGGACATGATCAACGCCGAGCGACATGGCGAGGCGACCACACAGACGACAGAGCAGAACACGTGAAAGTAGAAGGAGAACGACCGATGGGTTCGGTACGAGTAGCAATTGCGGGAGTGGGCAACTGCGCCACCTCCCTCATCCAGGGCGTGCAGTACTACCACGACGCCGACCCCGAGGTGACCGTTCCGGGCCTCATGCACGTCAAGTTCGGCGACTACCACGTCTCCGACGTGGAGTTCGTGGCCGCGTTCGACGTCGACGACAAGAAGGTCGGCAAGGACCTGTCCGAGGCGATCAACGCCTCCGAGAACAACACCATCAAGATCGCCGACGTGCCCACGCTCGGCATCGAGGTGCAGCGCGGCCCGACGTACGACGGTCTCGGCAAGTACTACCGCGAGACCATCGAGGAGTCGGCCGCCGAGCCGGTCGACGTCGTCCAGGTCCTCAAGGACTCCGGGGCCGACGTGCTCGTCTCCTACCTGCCGGTCGGCTCGGAGGAGGCCGACAAGTTCTACGCCCAGTGCGCCATCGACGCCGGCGTGGCCTTCGTCAACGCGCTGCCGGTCTTCATCGCCTCCGACCCGGTGTGGGCCAAGAAGTTCGAGGACGCGGGTGTGCCGATCGTCGGCGACGACATCAAGAGCCAGGTCGGCGCCACCATCACCCACCGGGTGATGGCCAAGCTGTTCGAGGACCGCGGCGTGGCCCTGGACCGGACGTACCAGCTCAACGTCGGTGGCAACATGGACTTCAAGAACATGCTCGAGCGCGAGCGTCTGGAGTCCAAGAAGGTCTCCAAGACCCAGTCCGTCACCTCCAACCTGCACGGCGAGCTCGCCAACAAGGTCAGCGACCGCAACGTGCACATCGGCCCGTCTGACTACGTCGCGTGGCTCGACGACCGCAAGTGGGCCTACGTGCGCCTCGAGGGCCGCGCCTTCGGTGACGTCCCGCTCAACCTCGAGTACAAGCTCGAGGTCTGGGACTCCCCGAACAGCGCCGGCATCATCATCGACGCGCTCCGGGCGGCGAAGATCGCCAAGGACCGCGGGATCGGTGGCCCGATCCTGTCGGCGTCGACCTACCTGATGAAGTCCCCGCCCGTGCAGATGCCCGACGACGAGGGCCGTGCTCGCGTCGAGGCGTTCATCCGCGGAGACGTCGACCGCTGACCTCAGAGGCCGGGCGAGGGGTCACCGCCGCCGCGACGCGAGCCGTCGCGCGTGGGCCGGTGGCCCCTCGAGGCGTCTGCGCCTGTCACCTCGCCCCGCAGGTCGTCGATGAACTCCTGGCGCCGGCGTGCGCCGGCCGCGATGTAGGGCCGGTGCTCCAGGACCGCCAGCGCCCAGGTCCAGCGCAGCAGCGCCGCGGAGTCGAGGTCGGGGCGCAGCGACGCCACCCGCTCGACGTAGTGCACCGTCGGGTGCTCGTGCACGCTCTTGGCGATCCAGAACGCCACGTCGAACAGCGCCGGCCCCAGCGCCGGGAGCGGATCGACGGCCGTCAGCTCGTCGCCGTGCACGATCAGGTTCTTCGCCTGCAGGTCGCCGTGCAGGAGGACGGGCCGGCTGTCCGCGTAGACCAGCTCGTCGACCAGCTTCTCCGCGAGCGCCAGGTCGTCCCGGTGCCGCGCGTACCGCTCCTCGCTGAAGCGCTCGGCGGCCCAGCCGATCCGCCGGGCGAGGTTGTCCTCCACGGTGTCGAAGCCGTAGCCGTCCGGATTGCCGAGGTGGAGCCGCTCCGCGAGGTCGATGATGTCGTCGAGCCCGTATTCACCTTCCCCGACCCTGCCGAGGTAGTTCATCAGCATCGCGGAGCCGGCCGGGTCCTCGCGTATCAACCGGGCTGCCCCGTTACCCGCCCAGGCGCGCAGCGCCGCCACTTCCGAGGCACCGGACTCGACGCCCGCCGGGACCTTCAGCACCAGCGCTGCCCCGTCCTCGCCCTCACAACGTATGCACAGCGACATCGATCCGCCGGCCAGCACCTCCACCGGCCGCAGCGACCAGTCCGCCATCAGCGCGCGGGCGTGCACCACCGCGCGCGCGAGCCACGCGCGGGCGCCCTCCTCACCGAGCGTGAACGCGAGGTTCTCCACCAGCGAGTCGGGAACGGGCGGTACGTCGTGGGCCATGCGTCTCCCCCGGGTCACTGTCCGTCCGACGGGGCTCGTCGTCCCTGTACGGGTCACGGACGCCGGATGAAAGCATGCCCCCTATGAGGGCCGCCCGCCACCTGACTCACCTTTTGCGTGGGTTTCGGTTCCGGCAGCTGTTCGCCGTACGGGTGGGCAGCCAGATGTCGGACGGCGTCTTCCAGGTCGCGCTGGCCTCCTACGTCATCTTCTCGCCGGAGCAGCAGACCTCACCCACGGCGATCGCCGGCGCCCTCGCGGTGGTGCTGCTGCCCTTCAGCGCCCTCGGCCCCTTCGTCGGCGTGCTCCTGGACCGCTGGTCGCGACGCCAGGTGCTGGCCTGGTCCAACTTCGTCCGGGTCGGCCTGGTGGCGCTCCTCGCGGTGGCGGTCGACGCCGACCTGCGGGGCCCGGTCCTGTACGGACTGATCCTGCTGTGCCTGTCGGTCAACCGCTTCCTGCTGGCCGCACTGTCGGCGGCTCTGCCACACGTGGTGGTGCCCGAGGACCTGGTGACCGCCAACTCCGTCACACCGACCGCCGGGACGATGGCGTTCCTGGTCGGGCTGGCCGGTGGTGCGGGCGCCCGACCGCTGCTCGAGCGCGGCGGGCTGGACGGGGACGTGGGCGTGCTGGCCGCAGCGGCGGTGCTGTACGGCGTGGCGGGGGGCCTCGCGCTGCGCATCCCGCGCCCGCTCCTCGGACCGGACTTCGACCCGGACCGACCGGCGGTTCGCGAGGCGGCCCGGCACGTGCTCCGTGGCCTCCGGGGCGGCCTGGCGCACCTGCGCGAACGCACCCCCGCGGCCTACGGGCTGGCCGCGATCGGTGCTCACCGGTTCTTCTACGGGGTATCGACCGTGTCGCTGATCCTGCTCTACCGCAACTACTTCCACGACGAGGCAGAGTCCGGCGCGGCGCTCGGCGACCTCTCCGTGGCGATCCTGGTCAGCGGCGCGGGGTTCTTCGCCGCCGCCTTCGTCACGCCGGTGGTCACCGACCGGCTGCCGCTGCGCGGGTGGGTGCTGTCGCTGCTCGTCCTCGCCGCGGTCGTGCAGGCCTTCCCCGGCGCGCTCTACACCCGTCCTGCGCTCCTGGTGGCGGCCTTCTTCCTCGGGCTCGCGTCCCAGGGCATCAAGATCAGCGTCGACACCCTCGTGCAAGGCAACGTCGACGACGCCTTCCGGGGCCGGGTGTTCGCGCTGTACGACGTCATCTTCAACGTGGCCTTCGTCGCCGCGGCCGGAGCGGCCGCGATCGTGCTGCCGGCCAGCGGAAAGTCGTACCCGGTCGTCGGGGCCCTCGCGCTCGGCTACCTCGGCACGGCGCTCTGGTACGCCCGGGCGACGCGGACGCCGGCCGTCGCCGGGCCCCGCTGAGCCGGTCCAGAAGTTTTTCCGCGGCCTGCGTATCAGGGCCGCCGTCCTGCGCTCCTTGCTGGTGTGACCCACTCCCAGGGCGTCACAGTCCGGCAGCCGGGGGGCAGCTCCGGACAGGCAGGTCCGTCCGCGGCCCGGGGGCGCGCGGGCGGACCACCTGCCCTCGCCGGGACCTGTACGGGGGTGAGGTTCCGACGAGGGCAGGGCCGCAAAGCACGGACGCAGGAGTTCGGGGTCAATATGCTCCACAAGAGACCCACCCCCGGCGCGCGGTGACTCGGCACCCGACGCGCCGCACCAGAACGGGGAATGCGCATGCAGAACACCGCCGCCGAACCGGGAAGCCAGGCACCCCCGCTCTCGGCTACACCGGAGCACCTTCCGGAGTATCACCGCGGATATCTGAACGTGCGCTGGCTGGACCCTCTCACCGCCTACCAGGTCAAAGACCAGACCCCCGTGCAGCCGGCGGCCTTCGTCGCCGACTCCCTGCTGGTGCGAGGCTTCCATGACGAGACGGTCGCCGCGCTGGCCGAGGTCGCGGCTGAGGCCGGCTTCGCGCTCAGCTGGGACCCGCGCGGCGAGGCCGAGGAGAGGACACTCGCCCGCGCCGACCTCACCCCTGACGAGCGCACACAGCTGCGTTCGGTGTGGGTGCGCCGCGTCCGGCTCGTGCCCTCAGCCCCGCAGAGCGTCGTCTTCAAGCCGATCGACGCCTGGCGGCTGCTCCAGGCCTACCGGGTCAAGGTCGGGAAGAGGTCTCCGCGCCGCGGGGACGTCGCCCTGGACCACCCGACGGTCGCTGACCCCGTCACGTCCGGCCACCCCGTCACGTCCGGCCACCCCGTCACGTCCGGCCACCCCGTCACATCCGGCCATGGAGGTGTCACCCAGTACGCCGTCGCCGGCTGGGGTGGTCGGCAGCCCGTCGACTGGCTGGGCGGACCGCCCACCCCGTCTTACGACCTCGACGGGGACGTCCCCCGCCCGGTCGTCGCGATCCTGGACACCGGAGTGGGCAAGCACGCCTGGCTGAGCGACACCTTCGTCGAGCACGACGTCCGCGTCGGCCGGCTTCCCGTCGGCGTCAGGGTCGCCGCTGCCGAGGCGGTGCTGCGCGGGGTCTCCGACGAGCTGACCGGCGAGCTCGCGCCGGACGCCGGGCACGGCACCTTCATCGCAGGCCTCGTCCGGCAGGCCTGCCCGGAGGCCCTGATCCTGGACATCCCGACCTACGGCAACGACGGCCAGGTGGCCGAGGGGGACCTGCTCGGCTGCTTGCAGCGGCTCGCACTGCGGCAGGTCCTGGCCCGCAAGGGAGCCGGGGGCTACGAGCCGGTGGACGTCGTGTGCCTCTCCTTGGGCTACTACCACGAGCAGCCCGGGGACAAAGGCTTCGACGCCCTGCTGCTCGGGCCCTTGCAGCTGCTCGGACGGTACGGCGCCGCAGTCGTCGCCTCGGCGGGCAACGATGCCACCGCGCGGGCCGCGTTCCCGGCGGCGTTCGCGCCGTACCGCGGCGGCCGGGTCAAGGACGACCCCGAGGTCGTGCCGCTGAGCGCGGTGGGCGCCCGCAACCCGGACGGCACGATCGCAATGTTCAGCAACGACGGCCCGTGGGTGAAGTACCTGCGACCGGGTGCATCGCTGGTGAGCACGTTCCCGGACACCTATGACGGGTCGGCCGAGCCGAGCCACCGGGTGCTCAACAAGCGTGGCGAAGTCCGGTCGTCGTTCGACCCCGACGACTTCATCTCCGGCTTCGGTGTCTGGAGCGGCACCTCCTTCGCGGCGCCGGTGCTGGCGGGCGAGGTGGCCGCGGCCCTGGCGGTGCTCTACCGGGAGGGCGAGCGCGACCTGTCCACGGCGGCCGCCGTGGCGCGGTTGCGCGGCCTGCTCAAGAAGGCCAAGGGAAGGAAGCCGTAGATGAACACCACCCACCCGCAGGGCGGCACGGTCGTCGACCGGGCCGGCGAGGCGTTCGGGCGCTACCAGGCCGGCGAACGCGACGCTCTCGACCAGCTGGTCGAGGTGGTGACTCCGCTGCTGTGGCGCACCGTGCGTGCGGCCGGCCTGGAGCCGTCGTCGGCCGAGGACGTGGTGCAGACCGTGTGGCTCTCACTGCTCCGCGGATCCGCAGGCATCGTGGACAGCCGCGCCGTCGTGAAGTGGCTGCTCACCACCGCACGCCGTGAGGCGTGGCGCGCCTCCGCCCGGGTCCGCACCGACGCGGCCCGCACCGGTGCGGTGATCGGTGTCGACGACGAGGAGCGCCTCGATCTCCCTCCCCAGCGTGGCGACCTGCCGGACGAGGCGGTCCTCCGGGACGACCGGCAGCGCAGGCTGTGGAATCACGTCTCCGCGTTGCCGGTCCGATGCCGGCAGCTGATCAGCGTCATCGCGTTCGCCGACCGGCCCGACTACTCGATGATCGCCGAGTCGCTGGGCATGCCGATCGGAAGCATCGGCCCGACCCGGGGACGGTGCCTGGCCAAGCTCCGCGACCTGCTCGCCGAGGACCCGCACTGGGAAGGACAACTCGCATGAACGACGACCTGACGCCTCGCGCCGCGGCCGAGGCCGCCGCTGCGTTGGACACCACCGACCAGGCACTCCTCGACGAGGTGGGCAACGTGCTGGCGGCTGTCGACCCGGTGCCCGACGACCTGGTCGAGCGGGTCCGGTTCGCGCTCGCGCTCGACGAGGTCTTCGAGGAGGTGGCCACCATCAGCCGGGTCCCAGAGGACACCCTCGCGGTCCGCTCCGACCTGGCGGAGGCCGTCCGGACCGAGACGCTCACGTTCACCGCGGACCGGTTGACCGCGATGGTGACCCTCTCCGCGTCCGGCCGGGGCCGCGTCCGCGTCGACGGCTGGGTCAGCCCCGCCGGCGTACGCCGGGTCAGCCTGCGCATGCAGGGCGCCGACGAGGCGGTCAGCACCGACGAGAGCGGCCGCTTCGCCGCCGACGGGCTGCGCAGCGGCTTCGTACAGCTGGTCTTCCACACCCTGGGGTCCGAGGCCGGCGGCCCCTCGGTCGTCACCCCGCTTTTCAAGATGTAGGCCGGAGCTGACGGTAGATTCGCCTGGGTGGTGCCTCCGCCCGCGGATCCGCCGCGGCCCAACGCGAGCGCGGCAGCGATCGATGAGCTGCGCGCCGAGGTGCGGCGCGCCCAGGAGCTGTCGACAGCCGGCCGGCCGGCCCAGGCGGCCCGGTCCGTACGAGCCGTACGGCGCCGCGCGCGCGGCCTGGGCGATCACGCCGAGGTCCAGGCTGTCGTCGCGCGCACCTACCTGACCGAGTCGACCGCCGTGTTCGACATGACCGGCGACCTCGACGCCACCCTCGAGCTGGTGGGGCAGGCCGAGGGACTGGCCCGGGGCCTGCGCTCCGATGCCCTCCTGGCGACGGTGCTCGGTCAGCGTGCACTCGTGGTCCTGAGGTCGGGGGACACGCGCGCGGCCCTGGCGGCGTTCGACGAGGCGGCACTCCTGCTCGACGCGATGGATCCCCGGGACCGGGCCATCGTGACGCTCAACCGCGGGGTTCTCCACCTCGAGCACACCGACCTCGCGCACGCACGTGACGACCTGACTCGTTCAGTGGCCTTCGCCGAGCAGGCCCGGGACGCGCGACTGGAGGCGATGGCCCGTCACAACCTCGGCTACGTCGACGTCCTCGCCGGCCGGATCCCCCGGGCGATCTCGGCGTACCGCCGGGCTGCGGAGACGATGCCCGGGCGACCCCACCCGGTCATGCAGCTCGACCTGGCGCGCAGCCTCAGCGAGGCGGGCCTGGTCGCCGACGCGGACGAGGTTCTCCTCGCCGCGGTGTCACGCTGTCGCGAAGCCCGGCTCTTCCAGGACCTCGGCGAGACGGAGCTGGCCCGGGCCACCTGTGCCCTGGCCGTGGACGAGCCGCAGCGCGCCCGCACGCTCGCCCTGTCGGCCAAACGGCGGTTCGCGCGGCGCGGCAACCAACGCTGGCAGCGCAAGGCCGAGCTCATGGTCCTGCGGGCGGAGCGGGCGAGGTTGGACGCGGAGGGGACCCGACGGTCTGCCGGGCTCCTACGGCTCGCCCGGGGGGCGGACGAGCTCGCCACCGCGTGCCGTGCCGAGCGTCGGCCCGAGCTGGCGCGCTCGGCCGAGATCCTGGCCGCCGAGTGCCGGCTGCGCGCCGGTCAGGAGGCCGGCGCCGTCAGCACGCGGCTCCGGGCGAGCGACCCGCTGGCGCTGCGCCTGCAGGTGCGTGAGGTCCGCGCCCTGGCGGCCGGTCGCAACGGCGACCAGCGGCGCGCGCTGGGCGAGGTCCGCCGCGGGCTCGCCGAGCTCAGCGCCTTCCAGCAGTCCCTCGGCTCACTCGACCTGCGCACCGCGGCCGCAGTGCACGGGGTCACGCTCGCCCGGATCGGGCTCGACGTCTCGCTCGGTGTCGGCCGCGCCGGCGACGTGCTGGAGATGGTGGAGCGCTCGCGTGCGATCTCGACGCGGCTTCCGCAGCTGCGCCCGCCCGACGACCAGCGCACAGCCGCGCTGCTGGGCGAGCTGCGCCGCGTCGAGGAGGACACCCGCGGACTGGAGGACGATCCCGCCTCGGCGGTGGCCCTGACCCGGCTGAGGAGCCGTGCCTCCGCGCTGCGCCACGACATCCGCGCGCGCGCCTGGGAGCTGGAGGGCGACAGCGACTCCGGCTCCGTCACGGCCGTGTCGCCCAGTGCGGTCAGGACGGCCGTGCGCAGCACCGGCACGGTCCTGGTCAGCTTCGCCCGGCATCGGGGCCGTTGGCTCGCGGTCGTCGTACGACGCGGCCGTGCCGAGCTGCACGATCTCGCGCCGACGGGCGAGGTCACGGAGCTGGTCCGGCGCGTGCGAGCCGACCTGGACGTCCTGGCGAGCCCGCACCTGCCCGGACCGGTGGCCGGCATCGTCCGCACCAGCCTGCAGGCCGGCCTCGCCCGGCTCGACGCGCTCCTGCTCGCCCCCCTCCGCCTGGACGGCGAGCCGGTGGCCCTCTCCTGCAGCGGCCCGCTGACCGTGACGCCGTGGTCGCTGCTGCCCTCCCGCTCCGCCCTGCCGACGGTGGTCAGTCCCTCCGCCGGGACCTGGCTCCAGGGACTCACTCGGGAGCGACCGGTCCGGCCCCGGGTGGCCGCCCTCGCCGGGCCGGGCCTGCACGAGTCGGAGAAGGAGGCCCGCGCCGTGGCGGCGATCTGGCCAGGCGCCGAACTGCTGCTCGACGCCGCGGCGACCACGGCGGCCGCCCGGACCGCGCTGGCCCGCAAGGACGTCCTGCACGTCGCGGCCCACGGCACCCACCGGCAGGACAGCCCGCTGTTCAGTGCGATGCGGCTGGCCGACGGGCCGCTCTACGCCTACGAGCTCGACCCGGCGCGGGGTGCGCCCGGCTGCGTCACGCTGTCGGCGTGCGAGGCGGGGCTTGCCACGCTCCGCCCCGGCGACGAGGGACTCGGGCTCACGCACGTGCTGCTGCACCTCGGGGTCGCGTCCGTGGTCGCCGGGGTCGCGCGGGTCCGCGACGAGGTCGCCGCGG
This sequence comes from uncultured Actinomycetota bacterium, assembly GCA_963801125.1. Lineage (GTDB taxonomy): Bacteria > Actinomycetota > Actinomycetes > Propionibacteriales > Nocardioidaceae > Nocardioides_B. The sequence continues at coordinate 101,491 of CAWDDL010000012.1, read as the reverse complement.
CCACGATGCAGCGCGTCCACGAGGAGATGGCCGCGGGTGCCGACTCCGCACTGGCGCTCGCGCGCGCTCTCGCCGACGGCCACGACGGGCCGGCGCCCGCGCCGTTCGTGGCGTTCGGCGCCGCCTGGTGAGAAGGTCCGGACGTCACCGCAGGCACACGGGCACCGTCGAGAGACGCCGGCGGGCTCAGCTGCGGCGCGGCGTCGTCGGCGTCGAGTGCGCGACCCCGATCGTCACGAGCGCGCGAGCGCTCTGCTTGGCCGCGACGGGGGCATCCGCTCCGGCGTCGAGCGAGCCGCTGGCCAAGCCGCCGTCGAGGAGGAGGGAGAGCGAGCGGGCCAGGCCTGCCGGGTCGTCTGCTCCGGCGTCCGCCGCCAGGTCGCGGACCCAGGCCAGCACTCGTTGCTTGTGGGCGACCGTCCGGTCGTGCACCGGGGTGCCCGGCACCGATTCCGCCGCCGCGTTGATGAAGGCGCAGCCGCGGTAGCCCTCACGCCGGCACGCGGTGCCCAGTGCGTCGAACATCCCCACCAGCTGGTCCTCGGGGTTCTCCCCGGCCGCGCTCGCCGCGCCCTGCAGCTGCGCGGTCCACACCTCGTCGACCCGGTCGAGGTAGGCCAGGACGAGGTCGTCCTTGGCCGGGAAGTGCTTGTAGAACGTCGCCTTCGCCACCCCCGACTCCGCGATGATCGTGTCGACACCGACCGCCCGGATGCCCCGGGCGTAGAACAGCCGGAACGCGGCGTCGAGAATCCGCTGGCGAGCCGGACTGCTGGGCGTCATGCACCCATTGAAACAGACAGATCTGTCTGCAGGCACCAGTCGCCCCCTTGCCGGTAGACAGATCAGTCTGCTACCGTCGACACCGAGGTAGACAGACCTGTCTGCCACGACTCCGGGGGTGGAGGAGACAATGCGCATCGCCGTTCTCGGAACCGGGGCGGTCGGCCAGGCCGTCGCCGCCCGCCTCCACGAGCTGGGCCACGACGTGACCGTCGGGACCCGCGACCCGAAGACCACCCGTGGCCGCACGGAGGCCGACCAGATGGGGAACCCCGGGGTCGGCACCTGGCTCGACCAGCACCCGTCGATCGGCCTGTCCACCTTCGCCGACGCGGCCCGGGACGCCGGGCTCGTCGTCAACGCGACCAACGGCTCCGTGTCGCTCGCGGTGCTGGCCCTGGCGGGCCCCGACAACCTCGCGGACAAGGTGCTGGTCGACATCGCCAACCCGCTCGACTTCTCTCAGGGATTCCCGCCCACCCTCATCGTGAAGGACACCGACTCCCTCGGTGAGCAGATCCAGCGCGCTTTCCCCGAGACCCGCGTCGTCAAGACCCTCAACACGATGAATGCCGACGTCATGGTGCATCCGGCCGCGCTCGCCGACGGCGACCACTCCGTGTTCGTCTCCGGCAACGACGACACCGCCAAGCAGACCGTCACGGAGCTGCTCCTGAGCATGGGCCACACCGACGTCATCGACCTCGGCGACATCGGCACCGCGCGGGGGGCCGAGATGCTGCTTCCGGCATGGCTGCGGCTGATGAACGCGCTCGGCACCCCGGCGTTCAACTTCAAGATCGTCCGCTGACCATGCGGCTCGACGAGACGCTCCGGGTCGTGCGCCGGATTCAGGTCCTCCAGCTAGCTGAACAGGTCACCGATCACGCCGCCCGGACCGCCGCTCTTGCCGCCCGACTCCTGCGCCGCCACGAACTCGTAGGGCTGCACGACCACGAATCCGGGACCGTGGAAGGAGTACTGGAACGCCTCGCCGGACCCGCCCCGCAGCAGCGACTTGAAGTTCATGCTCGACACCACGGAGGGGGCGAGGTTCGCCGACCAGGCGACGGCCGCCTGGACGTCGACGAAGGTCGGCTGCTGCGAGCAGTCGAGCACCACCGGCTTGCCGACCGTGCACAGCGCCGCGGTGCCGTGGCCTGAGACGGTGGTGTTGAACAACCCTCCGGCCATCATCCCGGCACCCTTGACCCGGTTGATGTCCCAGGTGAGGGCGGCGTCGAAGGCCAGCAGGTTGCGGCCGTTGACCGAGATCCCGTCGCCGTCGAGCTCGATGAGGTAGACGTAGCCGCCCTCGTTGGCGAAGAACACCTCGCCCTGGCCGCTGACCCGCATCAGTGGCATGTCCTCGCTGGTGAGCACCTTCTTCAGCAGCTTGCCCATGCTGCCGGCTTTCTCGTGGTCGAAACGGACCTGGCCCTGGTAGGCCACCATGGCGCCCTTCACCGCGAGCACGTCGTCGCCGAGCGCCACGCGGAGCATCTGGGAGTTCTGCAGGCCGAAGCGCTGCGGGGCCTCGACCTCGAGGTTGGACTGCTCGAACAGCTCGCTCTTCATGGGCGGCAGCCTAGACGCCTGGTCCGCGACGATCAGGAGGTTCGCGAGGCCCACCACGTCCGCAGCGCGGCCTCGGCCGCCTCCGGGGACATCGGGCCCTCGTCCATCCGCAGCTCGAGGAGGAACTTGTAGGCCAGGCCGACCTCGCGGCCCGGACCGATCCCGAGGACCGCCATGATCTGGTTGCCGTCGAGGTCCGGCCGGATCGCGTTGAGCTCCTCCTCCTCGGCGAGCCGGTCGATCCGCTCCTCGAGGTCGTCGTACGCCCGACGCAGCCGGTCGGCCTTGCGCCTGTTGCGCGTGGTGCAGTCGGCCCGGGTGAGGATGTGCAGCCGCTCGAGCTGGTCACCGGCGTCGCGGACGTAGCGCCGCACCGCCGAGTCGGTCCACTCCCCCGTGCCGTAACCGTGGAAGCGCAGGTGCAGCTCGACCAGCTTCGTCACCGCGTCGATCTCGTCGTTGGAGAAGCGCAGCGCCTTCATCCGCTTGCGGGTGATCTTGGCCCCGACCACGTCGTGGTGGTGGAAGGTGACCGTGCCGTCGCCCTGGAACCGGCGCGTGCGTGGCTTGCCCACGTCGTGCATCAGCGCGGCGAACCGCGACACGAAGTCGGGTCCGGCGCCGAGCCGTTCCTCGAGGTCGATGCTCTGCTCGAGCACGGTGAGCGTGTGCTCGTACACGTCCTTGTGACGGTGGTGCTCGTCCCGCTCGAGCGCCAGTGCCGGCAGCTCCGGCAGGACGTGCTCGGCGAGACCCGTCTCGACCATCAGGCTCAGCCCCCGGCGGGGGTAGCGCCCGCACACCAGCTTCACCAGCTCGTCGCGCACCCGCTCCGCGGAGACGATCTCGATCCGGCCGGCCATCGCGGTCATCGCCGCCACCACCTCCGGCGCCACCGCGAACCCGAGCTGAGAGGCGAACCGGGCCGCGCGCATCATCCGCAGCGGGTCGTCGGAGAAGGAGTCCTCCGGGCGGCCCGGAGTGCGGAGCACCTGGTGGGCCAGGTCGACGACGCCGCCGAACGGGTCCTCCACGGCCTTGCCCGGCAGGCTCACCGCCATCGCGTTCACCGTGAAGTCACGACGGCCGAGGTCGCCGACCAGGTCGTCGCCGTAGTCGACCTCCGGCTTGCGGGAGGTGGCGTCGTACTTCTCCGAGCGGTACGTCGTGATCTCCACCTGCCACTGACCCTTGCGGCAGCCGATCGTGCCGAAGGCACGCCCCATGTCCCAGATCGCGTCGGCCCAACCCTTGAGGAGCCGCTCGGTCGTCTCGGGCCGCGCCGAGGTGGTGAGATCCAGGTCGTTGTGCAGCCGGCCGAGCATCGCGTCGCGAACGGGTCCGCCCACCAGGGCGATCTCCTCGCCGGCCGCGGCGAAGCGGGAACCGAGCTCGTCGATGACCGGCGCGATGCGTCGCAGCTCGGCGAGCGCGTGCTCCTGCATCGCGCTGACGCCCAGCGGGGGCTCGGGCGATCGGGGCTCGTCGGACACGGGAGGCAACTCTATGCCAGCAGCCCGGGTCGTTAGCCTTGCGGTGTGACCCGACCCCCGCCGGCGCGTACTACCGCATGCCTGCTGGCCATGGTCGCGATGGCACTCGCCACACTGGTGGTCCCGAGCGCCGGGCCGGCGCGCGCGGCCGGCGCGGACGGCGACCCGCTGAAGGTCACCCTCGACGCGATGAGCCCCTCGACGCTGCCCCGGAAGGGCACCGTCACGCTCACCGGGGAGGTCACCAACACCTCCGAGGACACCTGGACCGACCTGCAGGCCTACCTGGTCACGGCCTCGGAGCCGATCCGCACCTCCGACGAGCTCGACCTCGCCACCCGCAGCGACCCCGCCTCGGACCTCGGTGCCCCGGGGCGGATCACCGCCGGCGGCCTGTTCACCGAGCTGGGTGATCTCGAACCCGGCCAGACCACCGGCTACACGGTGACCGTGCCGCGCAAGGACCTCGAGATCGGTGACGAGCCGGGGGTCTACTGGATGGGGGTGCAGGTGCTCGGCGCGGTCGACGGGATCCGCGACGCACTGGCCGACGGGCGGGCCCGGTCCTTCATGCCGCAGATGGCGCGCCGCGGACCGACGGCGGACGTGGCGCTGGTGCTGCCGGTGCGCGACCGGGTGCGCCGGTCCACTGACGGTCGGCTGATCGGCCTGGAGCGCTGGCAGCGCTCGTTCGCCCCCGACGGCCGGCTCGGCCGGCTGCTCGCTCTCGGCGCCGAGAGCGACCGCCCGCTCACCTGGCTGGTCGATCCCGCAGTGCTCGACGCCGCCGCGTCCGTGGCACGCGAGAACCCCCCGCTCAGCACCGCCGCCGACGGCACGAGTCCCGGTGAGGCGGGGTCGCCGTCCCCGTCGGCGTCACCCTCCGGGCAGGTGGGCCCCGGCCCGACCGACGGGCCCGGCACGTCCGAGGAGTCGGCGCAGGAACCGACCCAGGCGGCCCAGGACGCCGCAGACTGGCTGGCCTCCTTCGTCGAGCACACCTCCGGCGACACGGTGCTGACGCTGCCCTACGGCGATCTCGACGTGGCCGCCGTGACAGGCAACCGGCTGCACCGGATCCTGCGCACGGCGACCACCTTGAGCGAGCAGACCACGACCGCGCTGGGCGTCGACGACTCCGCAGTGGTCGCGCCGCCCTCGGGACGACTGCCCGGACCGGCCCTCGGCGCCTTGGAGCCGGGCACCCCGGCCCTGCTGGCAGACCGAGCCGTGCCGTCGGCCGCCGGCTCCTTGCTGCGGCGGCCCGACGGCACGCCGGTCGTGCTCACCGACTCCGAGGCCGGCCGCGGCGGTCCCGGCCCCAACTCACGACGCACGCCGCTCGCCCTGCGCCAGCGGATCCTCGCCGAGGCGGCCGTGCGCGCACTGGCGACGGGTCCTCGCACCCCGATCGTGGTGACCGCCCCGACCTACTGGCAGGTCGGTGACACCTGGCAGCTCGCCGACTTCTTCCAGGGCCTCGACGTGCCGTGGCTGCACCAGGTCGACGTCGCCGACGTGCTCGCCGGCGACGCCGAGCCGAACGATGCGCGGCCGCGCTATCCGGCGCGCCTGCGCAAGGGGCAGGTCCCCTTCGCCAACCAGCTCGCCACCCAGGAGCTCATCGACACCGGCAACGTGTTCGCCTCGCTGCTCACCGACAACGACAACATCCGAGATCAGCTGGCACGGATGGCGCTGCTGGCCTCCTCGTACGCCGCGGGCCCCCACCCCGTCGCCGCGCTCGAGCGCACCCGCACCACCACGGACCGGGTGCGCCGGACGATGCGGCTGGTGGACATCGACGGCCCGCCGTTCGTGATGATGTCGAGCGAGACCGGCCCGATCGCCGTCACGGTGGTGAACAACCTCGACGTACCGGTGACCGTTCGGCTCGAGGCGCGCACCGGCCGCGACGGCCTGAAGATCTCCTCTCCCGAGCCGCGGACGCTGGGACCCGGCCAGCGCGCACCGGTGCGGCTGCGGGCGCGCTCCACCTCCATCGGCGTGCACGAGGTGACGCTCGTGGCCACCACCGCAGACGGCGAGCAGATCGGCACGGAGGTGCAGTTCAACGTCCGGACCAGCAACGTCGGACTGGTGATCTGGGTGGTGATGGGCGTCGCCGGCGCGCTGCTGCTGGTGATGATCGGCTTCCGCATCCTGCGCCGGGTCCGCGCCTACCGTGCCCGGGAGAGGAAGGACGCACCGTGAGAGCACCCGTCAGGCAACCGTGGTGAGCGCCGCCGACGAGAGCGAGGAGGACTCCCGCTCGATCCTCGGCTCCAGCGCGGTGATGGCCGCGGGGACGGTGGTGTCCCGGCTCAGCGGCATCGTGCGCAACACCCTGCTCGCGGCGGCCCTGGGGACCCAGCTGCACGCCGACGTCTTCACGATCGCCAACACCGTGCCCAACATGCTCTACATCCTGCTGGCCGGCGGCGTCTTCAACGCCGTCCTGGTCCCCCAGCTGGTCCGGGCGATGAAGAACGACCCCGACGGCGGCGAGGCCTACACCAACCGGGTGGTGACGCTCGCAGCGCTGTTCCTCGCCGGGGTGACCGCCGTGCTGGTGATCGGCGCCCCGCTGCTGATGCGGCTGTTCCTCGACGGCAGCTACTTCACCTCCGAGCTGGCGGCGCAGCGCGAGTCGGTGATGGACTTCGCGCGGTACTGCCTTCCTCAGGTCTTCTTCTACGGGATGTTCGTGCTCGTCGGGCAGATCCTCAACTCCCGGGGCAGCTTCGGCCCGATGATGTGGGCGCCGATCGCCAACAACGTGATCGCGATCGCCGTGCTGGGCGTCTACCTCGCGGGGTTCGGCGCCGCGTCGGGCGCTGCCCTCACCGGCGGCTTCTCCTCCGGCGAGGAGGCGCTGCTCGGCCTGGGGTCCACCGCAGGCATCGCGGTCCAGCTGCTCGTCTTGCTGCCCTACCTGCGCAAAGCGGGGTTCCGCTACCGGCCGCGCTACGACTTCCGGGGCACCGGCCTGGGCCACACCCTGCGGCTGGGCGTGTGGACCGTTCTGTTCGTGATCGTCAACCAGATCGCCTACACCGTGGTGGTGCACCTGGCCTCGGGCGGCACGGCAGAGGCGGCCACGACGACCGGCGGCGGCGGCCCGGGCACCGGTTACACGATCTACTCCAACGCCTTCCTCGTGATGATGGTTCCGCACTCGGTGGCCACGGTGTCGCTCGCGACCGCGATGCTGCCGCGGCTCTCCCGGCACGCCGCCGACGACGACCTGGCCGGTGTCGCGCGCAACGTGGCCTCGACCCTGCGCACCACGCTGGCCCTGATCGTGCCGTTCGCCGTGGCGCTGCCGCTCGTCGCGCACGACCTGAGCAACCTGATCTGGGGATATCAGGCCGCCCGCGAGACCTTCGTGGACTTCGCGGCCGCGCTGGCGCTGTTCGCGCCGGGACTGGTGTTCTTCACCAGCCACTACCTGATGCTGCGCGGCTTCTACTCCCTCGAGCGCACCCGGACGGTGTTCTGGGTGCAGTGCGTCATCGCGGCGGTCAACATCACCCTGGCGATCCTGCTCACCGGTGCCGCGGCCCCGGGCCAGACCGCCTCGTGGCTCGTCGTGGCCTACGACGGTGCCTACGCCGTGGGCGCGATCGGCTCCTACCTGCTGCTTCGGCACGTCCTGGGTGGCCTGGAGACCCCGACACTGGTCCGGTTCCTGGTCCGGCTCGTCGTCGCCGCCGGTGTGGCGGGACTGGTCGGGTGGGCGGTCCGCCTGGGGTTGTCCGAGGTCTGGCCGGGCGACGCCAAGCTGCGGGCCGCCGTCGCGCTGGTGGCGATCGGCGGGAGCGGTGGCGCCGCCTACCTCGCCGTCAGCCGGGCCCTGCGCATCGACGAGGTGACGGGGGTGCTGCGACTGGTCTCGAGCCGGTTGGGTAGGTGAGCACTGGTTTCTGGTCGCCGTAGCATGGTCAGGATCGTGAGGCAGCGTCGTACGTCGCAGGGAGAGGGAGGGCCGAGGTGCAGACACCGGTCGGACCGGGCACCCTTCTCGCCGGACGGTTCGTGATCGAGGACCTCCTCGACGACACCGGAGGAGCCCGCTTCTGGCGCGCCACCGACAAGATCCTCGCCCGCAGCGTGGCCGTGCACGTCATCGCAGCCGACGACCCCCGCAGCGAGGCCTTGCTCAACGCGGCCCGGACCTCGGCCACCGTCAGCGACGGGCACCTGCTCCGGGTCCTCGACGCGGCGACCGAGGACGGCGTCACCTACGTCGTCAACGAGTGGGGGCACGGCATCTCCCTGGACCGGCTGCTCACCGAGGGGCCGTTGCCGCCCCGTCGCGCGGCCTGGGTGGTCAAGGAGGTCGCCGAGGCGATCAGCACCGCCCACCGGCACGGCATCGCGCACGGTCGGCTGCTGCCCGAGAACGTGATGGTGACCGAGGCCGGGTCGGTGAAGCTGATCGGGTTCGTGGTCGACGCGGTGCTGCGGGGCCGCGACCAGGCCCGGGTCGGCGGCGGCCGGCCGCTCGGCGAGCACGAGGCGGACGTGGTCAACCTCGCGGCGCTGCTGTATGCCGGGCTGGTGGCTCGTTGGCCGGGCACCGACGGCTCCTCGCTCCCGGACGCCCCGACCGAGCACGGGCGACCGATGCGCCCGCGGCAGGTGCGCGCCGGGGTGCCGCGGCCTCTCGACGCGATCTGTGAACGGGTGCTCAACGCCGACCCCGACGCCGACCGGGACGCCACGCCGGTCGAGACCGCCCACGAGATCTACGCCGCCCTGTGCGACTTCATCGGCGACCCCTCCGGTGCCGCGCCGGCCGGGTTCGAGGCCACGGCCTTCTTCGACGAGGAGGAGCTCGCCACGATCCGCGGCGACGGCCCGACCGAGCGGGACGATCCGGGCGATCCGGGCGATCCGGGCGAGCAGGTGACGGGCAGCGCGCGGGACGACGACACCTCCGCCGCGGCACAGGACCTCGGCGCGACCCAGGCCTCGGCGCCGGTCTTCGACGACGAGACGCGGGGCTGGCGGCCCGGACCGGACCCGGAGGCGACCGCGCTGACCTCTGCGCCGCGCCAGGAGCGCACCCCGCCGCCGCCGTTCCCGCCGGTTCCCGAGAAGCCGCTGTTCGCCCCGGACTCAGCGCCCCGCGCCGCCCGCGCGGCGGGTCAGCCGCGCAGCACCGGCGCCGGCAACGGCTCCCTGCCGCCGGTGTGGGGGCCCGACGCGGACGAGCCGCCGCCGAGCGACCCCGAGACCGGCGAGCACGCCGGCTGGGACGACCGCGGCCCTGGCCGGAGCTGGCTGCGGCTGGCGATGCTGCTCGGTGGCGTGCTGGTCCTGGTCGTCGCGGTGGTGGTCGCCTTCAACCTCGGCCAGGGCGCCGCCCCCGGAGAGGCGGGCGGCACCCCGTCCCCGGGCCCGTCCGCCAGCGCCGCCGACCCGCAGCCGGTGAAGATCGCCTCGGTCAGCGACTTCGACCCCGAGGCCGACCCGCCCTCGGAGAACCCCGAGAGCGCCCCGCTGGCCGCGGACGGCGACCCGTCCACGGCGTGGCACACCAGCACCTACTTCGACCCGCTGCAGAAGCTCAAGAGCGGGGTCGGCCTGCTCGTGGACCTCGGCGAGCCCACCGACGTGTCCGAGGTCTCGGTGCAGTTCATCGGCAGCCCGACCGGCTTCGAGATCCTCGCCGCCGACGAGGGCGCCTCGGAGCCCACCTCGACCGACGGCCTGACCCGCGTGGCCCGCCAGACCGACGCGGGCACCCGGGCCGACGTGACGCTCGACAAGGCGGTGACCACCCGCTACCTGGTGCTCTGGCTGACCGACCTGCCCCCCACCAAGGGCGGCTTCCGTGGCCAGGTCGCGGAGATCGACGTCCGCGGATGACCCCCCGAGCGACATGCGGTCGCCGATGAGCGAGGCGCCGGACGACCGTGCGCTGCTCGCCGCCCATGTCGCAGGTGACGCGGAGGCGTTCGGGGCACTGTTCGGGCGGCACCGCGACCGGCTGTGGGCCGTGGCGCTGCGCACCACCGGGGACCCGGAGGAGGCGGCTGACGCATTGCAGGACGCGATGATCTCCGCGTTCCGCCGCGCCGGGGCCTACCGGGGCGATGCGGCCGTGACCACCTGGCTGCACCGCATCGTCGTCAACGCCTGTCTCGACCGGCTGCGGCGGCGCAAGGTACGGCTTGCGGACTCTCTGCCCGACGATCTCGACGACCACGCGGACCGGGGCTCGACGCTCACCTCGGACCCGCTGGACCCTGCCGACGTCGCCGTCGACCACGAGCGCCGGGCCGCGGTCCTCGCCGCGCTGGACACCTTGCCCGCCGACCAGCGAGCCGCGCTGGTCCTCGTCGACATGGAGGGCTACTCCGTGGAGGAGACCGCGGCGATCCTCGAGTGCGCCCCGGGCACCGTCAAGAGCCGCTGCTCACGCGGTCGGGCCCGGTTGCTGCCGCTGCTGCGCGACGTCGGCCCGTCGGGGAACCCGGACCGGGCGCCGCGCGTCCCATCGACATCCCCCGCAGGCGACCCGGCCATCGCGCCGGGCGACCGGAAGCGACCCGACGAGGAGGTGACCGACCGATGACCCCCGAGCAGGAGGAGCAGGTACGCCGTGCCCTCGCGTCGGTGCCTCGCGAGTCGGCGCCTCCCCCGGACGTGGCCGCCCGGCTCGACGCCACCTTGAGCCGCCTGGTGGCGGAGCGGGGGGTGGTCGACGGTGCACCTGCGGACGTCGAGCAGCCGGTGTCCCCCCGGGTCGACGAGCTGGAGCGACGCCGCCGGCGCCGCTGGCCCCGGGTACTGGTCGCCGCCGCGAGCGTGGCCGTCCTCGCCTACGGCGTCGGAGCGTTCGTCGACGGCCTCGGGGTCTCCGGCGGCGACGCGGCGTCCACCGCCGCCCGCGACGAGACGTCCGCCGGCGGGCAGGCCGAGTCCGGCGGCCAGGCGGCCCCGGACGCCCCAGGAGTGCTGCCGCAGTTGAACGGGACCGACTCCCTGGGGGGCGTCGCACCACCCACGCCGGACTCCGGCAAGGCGGCCTATGCCCGGGCCCTGACCACCCGCACCGTGCGGCTGCACCGCGACACGCTGTCCGCGGACGTGCGCCGGCTCCTCGACCGCAGGACGATCGCCGACGGTCGCACCCTGCGTCCCGACAGCGCCGGGGAAGCCCGGTCGCCGGCCACGCTGCTCGCGCCGTGCACCGCTCCGGCGACCGCGGGCGGCGACCGGCTGGCCGCCGCCCGCCTCGACGGCACCCGTGCCACGCTCGTCGTGCGACGCGGCACCGACGGGACCCGTGTGGCGGAGGTCTACGCTTGTGACGACCCGGCCCGGTTGCTCGCCGTGGCGCAGCTCGGAGGCGTGCGGTAGCGCACGCGAGCCGCCTCGGGGCGGGGAATGTCCGGTGCCTAGGATCGGTTGCACCCACAGGCGCCCCCACTCCGGGCGCCGCGCACCGCACCCTCACCGTCTCACCCGCACAGGAGCTGCTGCACCATGGCCAACGACCAGGGCGATGTCCGCAACGTGATCGTGATCGGCTCCGGGCCGGCCGGCTACACCGCCGCCGTCTACGCCGCTCGGGCGAACCTTGCACCCCTCGTGTTCGAAGGGTCGGTGACCGCCGGCGGGGCTCTGATGAACACCACCGAGGTCGAGAACTTCCCCGGCTTCCGCGACGGGATCATGGGTCCGGAGCTGATGGACAACATGCGTGCCCAGGCCGAGCGCTTCGGTGCCGAGCTGGTCGCCGACGACGTCACCGCGGTCGACCTGACCGGTCCGGTCAAGGTGGTCACCGACAGCGCCGGCGCCGAGCACCGGGCCCGCGCGGTGATCCTCGCGATGGGCTCCGGCTACCGCAAGCTCGGCCTCCCCGACGAGGACCGGCTCTCCGGCCACGGGGTCAGCTGGTGCGCCACGTGCGACGGCTTCTTCTTCCGCGAGCAGCACATCGCGGTCGTCGGGGGCGGCGACTCCGCGGTCGAGGAGGCCACGTTCCTGACCCGGTTCGCCTCCAAGGTGACGATGATCCACCGCCGCGACGAGCTGCGCGCCTCCAAGATCATGCAGGAGCGCGCGCTCGCCGACCCGAAGATCGAGTTCGCCTGGAACTCCGCGGTGGAGTCGATCCACGGCGAGGACAAGCTCACCGGGCTGACCCTGGTCGACACCGTCAGCGGCGAGAAGCGGGAGCTCGAGGCGACCGGCCTGTTCATCGCGATCGGCCACGACCCGCGCTCCGAGCTGCTGCCGGGGCAGGTCGACCTCGACCAGAACGGCTACGTGCTCGTCGAGCAGCCGTCGACGCGGACCAACCTGCCGGGCGTGTTCGCCTGCGGCGACCTGGTCGACCACCACTACCGGCAGGCGATCACCGCCGCCGGCACCGGCTGCGCGGCCGCCCTGGACGCCGAGCGCTACATCGCCGCCCTCGAGCACGTGGCCTCGACGGCCGGAGACCCGGAGGAGACCGAGCACGAGGCGGAGGTCACCGCGCAGAGCGCCCAGCAGGTCGAGACCGCCGCCCGCGCCTGAGCGGGAAGAAACCGTCCCCCGCTTGCTGTTGACTACCCACACCGCCGTACCGACGAAGAAGGAGGCCCCGTGGCCGAGATGCAGACCGTGACCGATGCGGACTTCGAGACCGCAGTACTCAAGTCCGACAAGCCCGTCCTCGTGGACTTCTGGGCCGAGTGGTGCGGCCCGTGCCGCCAGGTCGCCCCGATCCTCGACGAGATCAAGGCCGAGCACGGCGACAAGATCACGTTCGTGAAGATGAACGTCGACGAGAACCCGGTCACGCCGGCCACCTACCGCGTCACCGGGATCCCGACGCTCAACGTCTACCAGAACGGCGAGGTGGTGCGGCAGATCGTCGGCGCGAAGCCGAAGGCCGCCCTGCTCAACGAGCTCAGCGAGTTCATCGCCTGATCCGCTCCCGACGACGCCCCTGCCGCCACCGGTGGCCGGGGCGTCGTTGCACGTCGGGGCCGGCTGGGTGAGGATGGGTGTCCGTTCAGGCGTGCTTGCGCACCCCGCTCTCGGGGTCCGCCGCTCCGAGACGCCGTGACCGTCGTACGGGAGGAGACAGCGTGTCCGACGGCCCCGAGTTCCGCCTCGGTGACCGCAGCGCCGCAGTCGCGGAGATCCGCGACCGGCTGGCCCGGCTCGACCTGACCGCCTCGGACACCTCGGACCCCGAGCTGTTCGACGAGGACCTCGACCGGGCCGTCCGGACGTTCCAGCAGCGACGCGGCCTGTCCGTGGACGGTGCGGTCGGCAGCGCGACGTACCGGCTGCTCGACGAGGCCCGGTGGCGTCTCGGTGACCGGCTGCTGACCTTCAGCCCGGGCGGACTGCTGGCCGGGGACGACGTGGTGGCGCTGCAGCAGCGGCTGCTGGACCTCGGCTTCAAGGTCGGCCGGGTGGACGGCCGCTTCGGGCACCAGACCGAGCTCGCGGTCCGGGACTTCCAGCGCAACGTCGGCGTGCCGCCCGACGGCACCTGCGGCCCGGCGACCCTCAAGGCGCTGTCCCGGCTCGCTCCGATAGTGCACGGCGGGCGGCCCAATGCCCTGCGCGTCGAGGAGCGGCTGCGCCAGGCAGGTCCGCAGCTGACCGGCAAGGTCGTGGTGATCGACCCGTGCGTCGCCCGGTTCGACGACGACGGTTTGCGCCAGGAGGCGGAGTCGATCATCTCCGACCTCGCCACCCGGGTGGAGGGCCGCCTGGTCGCCACCGGTGTGCAGGCATTTCTGACCCACCAGCTCGGCGCCGAGGCGGCCTCGGAGGTCGAGCGCGCGGAGTTCGCGAACCGTGCCGAGGCCCATCTGTGCATCTCGCTGCAGGTCGACGGGGCGGCCAACCGCGACGCCGCCGGCTGCTCGACGTACTTCTTCGGGCTCGACTCGCACGGCACCTGGTCCTCTGCCGGGGAGCGGTTCGCCGGCTTGGTGCAGCGCGAGATCGTGGCGCGCACCGACCTGGTGGACCTGCGCTCGCACGCGAAGAGCTGGGACCTGTTGCGCCGTACGCGGATGCCCGCGGTGCGGATCGACGTCGGCTACCTGACCAACCCCGGCGACGCCGCCCGGCTCGCCGACCCGGCGTTCCGCGACGTGGTGGCCGAAGGGGTCGTGGTCGCGGTGCAGCGGATGTACCTCAGCCCCGAGACCGACACCCGGACCGGCCTGCTGCGCCTCGACGAGCTCCGCGCCGCGATCCGGTGATCCCGCTCAGCGAGGCTTGGGCAGCGACCCCCGGGAGGCGGGCGCGTGCGGCGCCGGCGCCGGCCGGGTGGGGCGGACGACACCCAGCAGCCGCTCGAGCGCGTGCTCGACCTCGCTGCGCCAGGTGACCGCCGACTTGAGCTCGAGCCTCATCCGCGGGTAGCGCGGGTGCGCGCGCTGGGTCTTGAAGCCGACCCGGAGCAGGTAGTCGGCCGGCAGCACGCACGAGCCGCCTCCTCCCGGCGGATGCGCGACGTGCTGGCCGTGCCGCGGCGCCCGGGTGTCGCCGAACGCCTCGACCGCGCGGATGCCGCCGCGCTTGACGAGGTCCTTCACCACGCCCTGCATGAGCATCCGCCCGATCCCGCCCCCGGCGTGCTCGGGCGCGACGTAGACCGTCGCCAGCAGCACCGCGTCCTCCCCGACCGGTGCGGTGGGCATCGCCTCGGCCCCCGGGAAGTACATCGCCGGCGCGAACACGGCGAAGCCGACCGCGGCGCCGTCGAGGTAGGCGACCCGGCCGCAGGAGCCCCAGTCGAGCAGGACCTGGGAGAGCCAGGCCTCCTTCTCGTCCGCGGCGTCGCCGGACGCCACCGCCCGCGCCCGACGCACCGGGTCGAGCTCCCAGAACACGCATGACCGCACGTCGTCGGGCAGGTCGGCGAGGGTGTCCAGGGTCAGCCGGGCGAGCTTGCGACCGGTCGGTCCCATGTCGTGACCCCCGTTCGGAGGAATCGCGGTGGATGCTTCATCCTAGAGGTTCAACCGAGGAGATCCGATGTCTGGCGAGATACGTCCGCAGAGCAGCACCCGGCTCGACAGCTACGTCGACCGGTATGCCGCCCGGACCAACGGGATGACCGCCTCGGAGATCCGGGCGCTGTTCTCCGTCGCCAGTCGGCCCGAGGTGGTCTCGCTCGCCGGCGGGATGCCCAACATCTCCGGCCTGCCCCTCGACGTGGTAGGTCGGGCGATCGGCAACCTGGTCGCCGAGCACGGCACCACCGCGATGCAGTACGGCTCCGGTCAGGGCGACCCGGTGCTGCGCGAGCAGATCTGCGACGTGATGCGCCTCGAGGGGATCGAGGCCCACCCCGACGACGTGGTGGTCACCGTCGGCTCCCAGCAGGCGGTGGACCTCGTCACCCGGATCTTCTGCGACCCCGGCGACGTGGTGATCTGCGAGGCCCCGTCCTACGTCGGCGCGCTGGGGGTGTTCCGCTCCTACCAGTGCGACGTGGTGCACGTGGAGATGGACGGGGACGGCCTGGTGCCCTCCGCGCTGCGCGACGCCATCGCCACGTGCCGGGCGGCGGGCAGGCGGATCAAGTTCCTCTACACGATCCCGAACTACCACAACCCGGCCGGCGTGACGCTGTCGCTGGAGAGGCGCGCGGAGATCCTGGAGATCTGCCGCGAGGCCGACGTGCTCGTCCTGGAGGACAACCCCTACGGCCTGCTCGGTTTCGACGACGAGCCGCTACGTGCGCTGCGGGCCGACGAGCCGGACGGGGTGATCTACCTCGGGTCGTTCTCCAAGACCTTCGCCCCCGGGTTCCGGGTGGGCTGGGTGCTCGCGCCGCACGCCGTACGCGAGAAGCTGGTGCTGGCCCAGGAGTCCGCGACCCTGTGCCCGCCGTCGTTCTCGCAGATGGCGGTGTCGGCCTACCTGTCCAGCCACGACTGGTTGGGCCAGATCAAGGCGTTCCGGGAGATGTACCGCGAGCGCCGCGACGCGATGGTGGGCGCGCTCGACGACCTGATGCCGGCGGCGGCTCGGTGGAACGTCCCGGGCGGCGGTTTCTACGTGTGGCTGACCCTGCCGCCCGGTCTCGACGCCAAGGCGATGCTGCCGCGCGCGGTGACCTCGCGGGTGGCGTTCGTGCCCGGCACCGCGTTCTTCGCCGACGGCTTCGGGTCGCAGAGCATGCGGCTCTCGTACTGCTACCCCACCCCCGACCGGATCCGCGAAGGGGTGCGCCGGCTCACCGGCGTGATCGAGGAGGAGCTCGAGCTGCGCGAGACCTTCGGCGCCACCGTCCACGGCGCCACCCGCGGCTACGAGCTTCCGAACACGGACCTGAGCTGAGGAGCGCGATGGAGTCACTGCGGGTGCTGGTCCTGGCCGGAGGCCTCTCCCACGAGCGCGACGTGTCGTTGCGCTCGGGGCGCCGGGTCGCCGAGGCACTGCGCGACGCAGGCGTCGAGGTCGACGAGCTCGACGCCGACGCCGGCCTGCTGCCTGCGCTGCGAAGCGCCCGGCCCGACTGCGTGGTCCCGCTGCTGCACGGGGAGACCGGTGAGGACGGCGCGCTGCGCGAGGTGCTCGAGCTGCTCGGCGTGCCGTACGTCGGGTCGCGGCCCGACGCCTGCCGCGTCGCCTTCGACAAGCCGGTGGCCAAGAGCATCGCCGCCCGGGCCGGCCTGCACACCCCGCGCTCGGTGGCACTGCCGCACGAGACGTTCCGCGAGCTCGGGGCGGTCGCCGTGATGGGGGCGCTGGCCGACTCACTCGGGCTGCCGCTGATCGTGAAGCCCACCCGCGGCGGGTCCGCTCTGGGCTGCACGGTGGTGCGCGACGCCGGTGAGCTGCCGAGCGCGATGGTCGACGCTTTCGCCTACGGCGACACGGCGCTGCTCGAGCAGCTCGTCGTCGGCTCGGAGGTCGCCGTACCCGTGGTCGACACCGGCGACGGACCGGGCGCCCTGCCCGCGGTCTCCATCGAGCCGGACGGCGGTGTCTACGACTACACCGCGCGCTACACCGCCGGCAGCACCGAGTTCGTGGTGCCGGCCAAGCTCTCCGACGACGTGGCCGCCGAGTGCGCCCGGGTCGCCGTGGCCGCGCACGAGGTGCTCGGGCTTCGCGATCTCTCACGCTCGGACCTGATCGTCGACGCGGCCGGGACGGTGTGGTTCCTCGAGGTCAACGTCGCTCCCGGGCTCACCGAGACCTCCACGGTTCCGCTGTCGGTCCAGGCCGCCGGACTCGACCTGGGCACGCTCATGGCCGACCTGGTCCGGGTCGCCGTCGACCGCGGCGCTCGGGGATGAGGCAGGATCACCCCATGCGCGACATCACCTACCCGCCGATCATCGTGGCCGCCAAGCTCGGCTTCCGCGCGCTCGACCTGCGCTTCCGGATGACCGGCACCGAGCACGTCCCCCGCACCGGCGGCGCGCTGCTCGCGGTGAACCACATCTCCTACGTCGACTTCGTGCTCGGTGGGTTCGCCGCGCAGCCGTCGAAGCGGCTGGTGCGGTTCATGGCCAAGCGCGAGCTGTTCGACCACAAGTACGCCGGGCCCCTGATGCGCTCACTGCACCACATCAACGTCGACCGGTCCGACGGGATCGGCTCCTACGAGGAGGGGCTGCGCTACCTCCGCACGGGCGAGGTGGTCGGGATCTTCCCCGAGGCAACGATCTCCCGCTCGTTCGAGATCAAGGAGCTCAAGACGGGAGCCACCCGGATGGCGGCCGCGGCCGGTGTCCCGCTGGTGCCGGTGATCTTGTGGGGCACGCAGCGGATGCTGACCAAGGACCACCCCCGCGACTTCTCCCGCGGCAAGACCATCGCGATCTCCGTCGGTGAGCCGCTACACCCCACTGGCGAGGACCCGGCCGCCGACACCGCGCAACTGCGGTCGGTGATGAGCACGATGCTCGACGAGACGATCGCCGCCTACCCGGCACAGGAGCAGCCACCGGGGTCCTGGTGGCTGCCCGCCCGACACGGCGGCACGGCACCGACGCCCGAGGAGGCGAAGGCCCTCGACGACCAGGAGCGCCGCCGCCGCGCGGAGAAGCGCCGTGCCCTCGCCGCCGAGCGCGCCGCCAAGCGCCGTTAGCCGGCCGACTCCGGCAACCGCGGCTCCACCATGGTGCCGGGCAGCACCGACTCGGGCAGGACGGCCTCGTCCTGCGGCGCGCCGTCCTCGGCCTCCCCCGGCACCGGCTGCGCCATCCACCCGCGCAGGGCGAGAATCAGGTAGCCCGCGCCCACGAGGGTGCCGAGAGCCATCAGCCCGAAGATCACCCGGTAGTCCAGGACGGTCACGAGCAGCGCACCAGTGGCGATGGAGATCGCCTGAGGGGTCGTGGTGAGCACCTCGACGGTGGTGCTCACCCGTCCCATCAGCCGCCCGGGCGTCTGCTTCTGCAGGATCGTGTTGAAGGAGACGATGAGCAGCGGGATCCCGCCGCCGAGCACGGCGGTGCCGACGAGGAGCTCCCAGACCTCACCGGCGACCACGATCACGCCGAGACCTGTGGCCAGCACCAGCAGGCCCGCGACCAGGGCGCGCGGCTCACCCAGCCGCCGGATGATCCGGCTGGCCAGGATCCCTGCGGTGATGGCGCCGATACCCTGCACGGTCAGGATCGGGCCGACGAACTCCACCGGCTTGTCGAAGGCGTCCACGATGGCGTAGACGGCCGACTCGGAGAAGCCGAGAACCAGCAGGCACAACGCGACGGCCACGGTCGGGTGCAGCAGGAGCGGCGTCCGACGGATGTGCTGGGCGCCCTCGGCCACCTCCGCGGCCCAGTGCATCGGGACCCGTTCGGGGACCTCCTCCTCGACCCGGATCGCCGCGATCACCATCGCCGCCACCAGGAAGCTGGCCGCGTCGATGAGGGCGACGAACCGGCCGCTACCGAAGGCGAACAGCGCTGCGCCGGCCACCGGCCCCACCAGGCGCAGCGCCTCGCGAGTCAGCGACATCGACGCGTTCGCCTCGACCAGCGCGTCCTCGGGGAGCATCTCCTTCAGCAGGCCGTTGAGCGCGGCGGGGACCACGACGAAGGAGATCCCGTAGAGGAAGGCGACGAGGTAGATGATCCAGACGTCCTGGGCCCCACTGACGAACATCAGCGGGAGCATCGCCAGCGCGGACAGCACGTTGGTGACCACCAGGAACGGGCGCCGGGGCATCCGGTCGACGATCGTGCCGAACAGCGGGGCGAACAACGCCGGCAAGGTCAGCCAGAGGAAGGTCAGGCCGGCGGCACCGTTCGACCCGGTGAGCGTCTTGACCCACATGCTCATCACGATGAGCATCAGCGAGTCGCCGACCATGCTCGCGGTCGTGGCGGTGTAGAGACGTCCGAATCCCCGGACGGCGAAGGCGCGTCGCATCATTTCTCCGATCGGTAGGGGCCGCTCGGGACGAGCCAGCCGACGAGCGAGACCAGGCGCGACCCCTCCGGTCGCAGATCCGGGTCCGTGATCCGGTCCGTGTACCTCTGGAAGAGATCGACCATCGCGGCCGAGAGCTCACGCGCCTCCTCGGCGGTGAGCCAGACCTGGGACTGGTTGACCGAGGTGGCGTCACGCCACTCGGCTGGTTCGGCCCCGGCCGCGGAGCGAGCCGCGCGGAGCCGCTGCAGCTCGCGTTCGAGGAAGACGTCGGTGAGGGCCTGGCCGGCGGCGCTGGTCTCCGGGTCCTCGGAGTCCTCGGAGTCGCCCCAGCTCAACCCCTCGGTCACGGCGCGCCAGGGCCGGCTCCGGCCGGAGACCCCGGGGACCTCGGTGACGAACCCGTGCTCGGCCAGCTTGCGCAGGTGCCACGAGCAGTTGGCCGGGGTCTCACCGAGAGCGGCGCCGGCCTGGCTGGCGGTCTGCGGCCCCTCGAGGACCAGCAGCTCGAGCAGCGCGATGCGCAGCGGGTGGGCCAGCGCCTTGAGCGAGGCGGCGTCGTTCACGCGGCGGTGGGTGAGGGACATGCATCGAAAGTAGTCTTTCGAAAGAAACGTTGCAATAGGCGCCGGCGTGATTTTACCCAGGCCGTTCCGACCAGGTACGGCGGGAACGTGGATGTGGCGACGAATCGCTATGTCGGCAGATGGCTAGATCGACAGAGCGACTTGTCGATAAATCGTCTGCTGCGCCTTCGGTTCAGATCCGCGATCGGCGGCGCTGTCCGCGCCGTCCGCGGCGCGGCAGGCGTGGGGCAGGGATGGTCAGCCGTCGAGGCCGGCGCCCTGCTGGGCACCGCGGGGATCCAGGATGGCGACGATGCGCTCCAAGTCGGGGATCGAGGCGAACTCGACGGTGATCTTGCCCTTGGTCTTGCCGAGGTCCACCTTCACCCGGGTGTCGAGCCGGTCGGAGAGACGCGCCGCAAGGTCGGCCAGCGCAGGCGCGGTCGGGCGCTTGCGACGCGGCGCCGGACGGGAGCCCGAGCCGAGGTCGCCGACCGCGACGATCTCCTCGAGGCCTCGTACCGAGATCCCCTCGGAGATCACCCGGCCGGCGAGCCGGTCCTGGATGTCCGCGTCGTCCACAGAGAGAAGTGCCCGTGCGTGTCCGGCGGAAAGCACGCCGGCCGCGACCCGGCGCTGGACCGGCGGCGAGAGCTTCAGCAGCCGCAGGGTGTTGCTGATCTGCGGCCGGCTGCGGCCGATCCGGCCGGCGAGCTCCTCGTGGGTGCACCCGAAGTCGTCGAGGAGCTGCTGGTAGGCGGCGGCCTCCTCGAGCGGGTTCAGCTGCGCACGGTGCAGGTTCTCCAGCAGCGCGTCGCGCAGGAGAACGTCGTCGCCGGTCTCGCGGACGATGGCCGGAATGGTGCCGAGGCCCGCCTCCTGCGTGGCCCGCCAGCGGCGCTCGCCCATGATCAGCTCGTAGCGGTCCTCGCCGACTGGGCGGACCACCACCGGCTGGAGCAGACCGATCTCCTTGACCGAGTGCACCAGCTCGGCCATCGCCTCCTCCTCGAAGACCTGCCGGGGCTGGCGGGGGTTCGGGGAGATGGTGCCGACCTCGAGCTCGGCGAAGTAGGCACCTTCGACCGGGCGCAGCTCGGGCGCGGTGGACCCCTCGTCGGCGCCGTCGCCGGCTGCCTCGTGCGCGCTTTCGGCGCCACCACCGGCGGTCGCCGGGTCCTGATGGTCCGGGGCGTGACCCGCAGCGGCCGCACCTGTCTCCGCGGGTACGTGTCGCGCCGCACCAGCGCCCTGGTCGCCGGGCGTCTGCTCGGCCGGGGCGGCCTCTTCGGTGCGCGGAGGTGCGGTCGGGATCAGCGACCCCAGTCCGCGGCCGAGCCCGCGACGCTGTGCCGGCTTCTGGGTCATCGGGCTCCTCCTCGGGCCGTGGCGCGGAACGCCATCTCGCGGGCCGCCTCTAGGTAGCTGAGCGCCCCGGGTGAGCCCGGGTCGTAGGTCATCACGGTCTGGCCGTAGCTGGGCGCCTCCGAGATCCGCACGGAGCGAGGGATGGCGGTGCGCAGCACCTGGTCTCCGAAGTGGGCACGGACCTCCTCGGCCACGCCGGCGGAGAGCCGGGTGCGCGCGTCGTACATCGTGAGCAGGATCGTGGACACCTCGAGACCAGGGTTGAGGTGCGCCTTGACCATCTCCACGGTCTCGATCAGCTGACCGAGGCCCTCCAGCGCGTAGTACTCGGCCTGGATCGGGATCAGCATCTCGTCTCCGGCGACGAGCGCGTTCAAGGTGAGGAGGCCGAGCGAGGGCGGGCAGTCGATCAGGACGTAGTCGATCCGGTCCTCGCCCTCGCCGAATACCAGCGGATGCGCGTGCAGCGCCTTTCGCAGCCGGCTCTCCCGCGCGACCATGCTGACCAGCTCGATCTCGGCGCCGGCCAGGTCGATGGTCGCTGGCACGACGAAGAGCCCCGGGACCTCCCCACTCTCCTGCACCACGTCGGCCAGCGGGGTGCCCTCGACGACCGCGTCGTAGGTGGAGGGCGTCCCGCGGTGGTGCTCGATCGCCAGCGCGGTGGAGGCATTGCCCTGGGGGTCCAGGTCGACCACGAGGACCCGGAGCCCGTGCTGGGCCAGTCCCGCGGCCATGTTGACGGTGGTCGTGGTCTTGCCGACCCCGCCCTTCTGGTTCGCGACCACCATCACCCGGGTCCGGTCGGGACGGGGCAGGCCCTCGAGTCGACGGCCCTCGCGCACCAGCAGCGCCTGCTCGACCGAGCGCGCCAACGGTGTGGAGTCGTCGGCGCCGGTGAGCGGCGGTGCGGCGAGTTCTGCGGCGGTGCGGTACGGCGACCCGGGGGCTGGGTGCGGGCCGAACCGAGCAGCCTCGGACGGCGCCGGGAGCTGGGACACGGTGTTCTCCTCGGGGGACGGCGCGACCACGGTGTGGTCAGCAGGCCCCACTGTTTCACGTGGAACGGACACGGCAGCGTCGGGCACGGTTTCACGTGAAACTCGGTCCCTGGGCTGGCCGTCCGCGTGCTGTGGATCAACCTGTGGATTCTGTGGGTATCTCGGCCAGCCGAGTGTGGAATCCGCGGAAATGTCCCGGTCTCCGGGCCACCCGAGGCCGGGCACCACCCCCGAGTCGGCACCGGGTGCAGTCACTGGGCACGACCCTTCTTGCCGGACTTCTTCGTCGATCTCGATACGTGGTCATAACCTAACCGGGAGGGCCGCGCCCCTTCCACCCGGACCACGGTCGTCGCCGGATCGACGACGTCCACGCCGCAGGTCACCACTGACGCCCCGCCGGCCCCGTGTCGCTGAAGCCGCCCCCGCGCGGCGGCGAGCTCGTCCGCGGCGGACGAGCCCTTCATCGCCAGCAGGGCCCCGCCCTGGCGGACCAGGGGCATCGACCAGTCCAGCAGCCGGTCCAGGGACGCCACCGCCCGCGACGTCACCACGGCGAAGTCCCGCTTGCCGTGCAACTCCTCGGCCCGGGCCCGAACCACCTCGACGTTGTCGAGACGCAGCTGCTCGACCGCCTCGTCGAGGAACGTGGTGCGGCGCAGCAGCGGCTCCACCAGGGTCACCCGCAGGTCCGGGCGCGCGATGGCCAACACCAGGCCGGGCAGACCGGCACCGCTTCCGATGTCGCAGACGTCGACGTCGCCGGGGATCAGCTCCTCCAGCACGGCGCAGTTCAACAGGTGCCGTGCCCAGAGACGCGGTACCTCCCTCGGGCCGATCAGGCCGCGTACGACGCCCTGGTCGGCCAGCAGTGCGGCGTACGCCTCGGCGCGGGGCAGGTGGTGAGCAAACACCCCCCGGGCCACGTCCGGCGCGGGGGGTGTTTCACGTGAAACGGGCTCGGTCATCCGGCAGGGAGAACGACGACGTAGCGGCGCGGCTCCTCGCCTTCGGACTCCGACGAAAGCCCGGCGGCGGCCACGGCGTCGTGGACCACCTTCCGCTCGAACGGCGACATCGGAGCCAAGGACACCGGTTCGCCGGTCTCCCGCACAGTCACACAAGTCTCGGTCGCCAGCTTCTCCAGGCGGGCCCGCTTGTCCGCGCGGTGGCCACCGATGTCCAGCATCAGCCGGGACCGTTCGCCGGTCTCGCGGTAGACCGCCAGCCGGGTGAGCTCCTGGAGCGCCTCGAGCACCTCGCCGTCACGGCCGACGAGCAGGCTGAGCTCCGCGCCGACGATAGACACGGCCGCACGGTCACCCTCGACGTCCATGTCGAGGTCACCGTCGAGGTCGGCGATGTCGAGCAGCTCCTCGAGGTAGTCGGCAGCGATCTCGCCCTCGTTCTCGAGCTGCTCGAGCCGGTCCGCCGACGGCACGCCCTCCGGCTGCCCGGTCATGCTCGGCTCGACCTCCGACGTCTCGCTGGTGCTGGGGTTCTCGTTCTGGGTGTCACTCACGGATGCACTCCTGGTCACAGGGGACGGGGTCGAGGTCACTGGGGGGCGTCGGGCTTCGTCGGACCCGTAGGGCCACCAGGTGCGGCGGGGCCCTTCTTCTTGCGCTGGGAGCGGCTCTGCTTCTTCGGCTGCTGGCGCGCCGCCGGCGGTGGCGTCCCGGGGTCCGAAGCACTCGGGGCACCCGAGTCGGGCGCCTCACCGGCGGGCGCGGTGGGCGGCAGGCCCTTCTTCTCGCGCTTGCGGATGTCGCGCTCCTCCTTGGCCCGCATCGCGGGCGTGCCCGGCGCCGGGTTGTTGCGGATGACGTAGAACTGCTGGCTCATCGTCCACAGGTTCGAGGTCGTCCAGTAGAGAAGGACGCCGATCGGGAACGCGATGCCGCCCACGGCGAAGACCACCGGAAGCACGTAGAGCAGCATCTTCTGCTGCTGCGCGTACGGACCGGACATCGCGTCCGAGGGCATGTTCTTGCTCATCAGCTGGCGCTGGGTGAGGAAGGTCGTGGCGGTCATCGCGACCACCAGCACGGCGGCGAGCAGCCTCACCGCGGCCTGGTCGGTGCCGGTGAACCGGTCCGCGATCTGTGCCCCGAGCCAGGTGGCGTTGCTCAGCGAGTGCACCTGCTCGTCGGTCAGGACGCCGCGCGCCTCGCCTTGCGACGCCCGGTCGATCAGCCGGAACAGCGAGATGAAGATCGGCATCTGCACGATCAGCGGCAGGCAGGAGGCGAACGGGTTGGTGCCCGTCTCCTTGTAGAGCTTCATCGTCTCCTGCGCGAGACGCTCCCGGTCGTGCCCGTACTTCTTCTGCAGCTCGCGCGCCTTGGGCTGGATCAGCTGCATGTTGCGGCTGGACTTGATCTGCTTGACGAACAGCGGGATCAGCGCAGCGCGGATCACCAGGGTCAGCCCGATGATCGAGAGCACCCAGGCCCAGCCGGAGTTCTCACCGAGGATCGGGCTCAGCGCCTGGTGGAACCCGGAGAGGATGAGAGAGGTGATCCAGTACAGCGGCGTCATGATGAAGCCGCCGAGCTGGCCGAGGAAGTCGAACACTCAGGCTCCTGAGGCTTGGTGGGGCGAGGAGGAACGGGGAGGAACCGGGTCGTACCCACCGGCCGCCCACGGGTGGCAACGGCCCACTCGGCGTGCCGAGAGCCAGCTGCCCTTGAGGCTGCCGTGCACGGTCACCGCCTCGAGCGCGTAGGCCGAGCAGGTGGGGTGGTAGCGGCAGACCTGGCCGTAGAGCGGGCTGATCAGGAACCGGTAGGCGCGCAGCAGGCCGATCAGGACGTACTTCATCTCGGTGCCTTCATCCGCGGGCCAGCAGACGGTCGAGACCGCGGTCGAGGTCGCCGCCGAGCTCGTCGTAGGACGCCCGCGCTGCCGAGGGGAGCGCGCGGACCACGAGCACAGCAGAGCCCGGCAGCGACGTGAGTCGCTCCCGGGCCAGGTGTCGGAGTCGGCGCTTCACCTTGTTCCGCACGACCGCGGACCCCACCGCCTTGCTGACCACGAAGCCCACCCGCGGAGTCGTCCCGCCGTCGCAATCGGCCGCCGGGCCGAGCGCGAGGTGCAGGACCAGGGTCCGCGTGCCGGTACGCCGTCCGCTGCGGATGGCCGGGGCGAACGCCCGGCTCGAGGTGAGCCGGTTCGCCCGGGTCAGCACGGGGTCCGCACGGGTCGCACGACCCTCAGACGGACAGGTTCTGGCGGCCCTTGCGGCGACGCGCGGACAGGATCGAGCGGCCGGCGCGGGTGCGCATCCGCAGGCGGAAGCCGTGCACCTTGTGCCGGCGACGGTTGTTCGGCTGGTACGTACGCTTGCTCACGAGAGTGATCTTTCGTGTCGGGGACGGTCGAAATCGAGGGGGACCAGGCGGATGAACGTCATCCCCCCGACCGGCACCGCCCACCCGCGCGGGTGAGGCGTGGACATACGGCACCGGTCGGCAGCGGTCCGACCGCCCAACGGTACGGGGTGCCCGGGATGAGGGTCAAACCGAGGCACCTGTGGACAACCGCTTGATCCACAGGCTGCGCGCTTGTTAGCGTCAGGTCTCCCGAGTTCCCCACGGTGCACGACCGTTCCCGGATCCGGGCGAGCCGGGCGATCTGCTCGTTCTCTTCCGGACATGCCTTCTGACCTGCTAGGACAGCGGTCGGGACGGTGGCGGCGCCGGCCTCGGCTCATTCGGCCCCGGTGTCGGATGTTGGATGCACAACCTGTGGACAAAGGTGTGGACCGTTTGGTCGGCCGGCACCGTGGACGTCCACCGGACGAGGCGCCGGGCTCGGGCGATCGTCTCGGGCAGCGGGCTCGCTTCGGTGGCGAGACGACGTGAATGACGTGGAACGGAGTGGGGAGACCCGCGTGGACGAGAGCCCGAATGCCCCCGAAGCCCAGACACCCGCACCGGACCTGCACACGGTCTGGCGCACCTTGGTCGAGGACCTGCCGCCGAGCCAGCGGGCCTGGCTGACGGCGAGCCGCCCGGTCACGCTGCACGAGCACACCGCGATCATCGCCGTGGCCGACGACTTCACCCGCAACCAGCTCGAGGGCCGGCTGCGCACCCGCCTCGAGGACGCCCTGGGGCACGCGTTCGGCACCCAGGTCCGGATCGCAGTGACGGTGGACCCCGAGCTCGAGGGCGCCGCGCTCGGCACCCCCGGACGCGGTCCGGCAGCGAGCGCCAGCGCCTCCGGGCCGGACGGACACGGCGACGTCTCGTCGATCAATCCATCCATCGACATGTCGACAAATCCTCTCGACGTCCCGACACCGCTCTCCGCGGACCCGGCGCGCAAGCCCGGCGGAGGTGGCGTCCTCGAGACCCGGCTGAACCCGAAGTACATCTTCGAGACGTTCGTCATCGGCTCCTCGAACCGGTTCGCCCACGCCGCCGCGGTCGCCGTCGCCGAGGCACCGGGCAAGGCCTACAACCCGCTGCTCATCTACGGGGACTCCGGGCTGGGCAAGACCCACCTGCTGCACGCGATCGGGCACTACGTCCGCAGCCTGTTCAGCGGCGCGCGGGTCCGCTACGTGAGCTCGGAGGAGTTCACCAACGAGTTCATCAACGCGATCCGCGACGACAAGGCCGCGGTGTTCCAGCGCCGCTACCGCGACGTCGACGTGCTCCTCATCGACGACATCCAGTTCCTGGAGGGGAAGATCCAGACCCAGGAGGAGTTCTTCCACACCTTCAACACCCTCCACAACGCGAACAAGCAGATCGTGATCACCTCGGACCGGGCGCCCAAGCGGCTCGAGGCCCTCGAGGACCGTCTGCGCAACCGGTTCGAGTGGGGTCTGATCACCGACGTGCAGCCCCCGGACCTCGAGACCCGGATCGCGATCCTGCGCAAGAAGGCGGCCACCGAGCGGATGACCGCACCACCGGACGTGCTGGAGTTCATCGCCTCGAAGATCCAGACCAACATCCGCGAGCTCGAGGGCGCGTTGATCCGCGTCACCGCGTTCGCCAGCCTGAACCGGCAGCCGGTCGACCTCACCCTCGCCGAGATCGTGCTCAAGGACCTGATCCCCGAGGGTGGCGAGCCGGAGATCAGCGCCGCGCTGATCATCGCCCAGACCGCCGCCTACTTCGGGCTCTCCATCGACGACCTGTGTGGCTCCAGCCGGAGCCGGGTGCTGGTCACCGGCCGACAGATCGCGATGTACCTCTGCCGCGAGCTGACCGACCTCTCCCTGCCCAAGATCGGCCAGCAGTTCGGCGGACGGGACCACACCACGGTCATGCACGCCGACAAGAAGATCCGCCAGCTGCTCGCCGAGAGGCGCAGCGTCTACAACCAGGTCACCGAGCTGACCAACCGGATCAAGCAGCAGGCCCGGCAGGGCTGAACCCGGCGGGTCTGAACCGGCCCGCCGGCCTGGGGACGCGACGTTGACAACATGTCATTCGCCGGTGCACGACCTGTGGACAACCTGGTGCATGGTCGGACCGAGGTCGGGGACGCCCACAGCGCCACCCCCTTCCTCCACCGCTCGTCCACAACACCGCGGAACAGAGAAACCGGCTGTCACCAGGGGAAACAGTGGTTATCCACAGTATCCACCGCACCTGTGAACACGATGGAACTACAGATTGATCAGACCTCGGTGAACTTCTTTCCCGGCCCTTCCTGGGGACAACCGCCGCAACCGCCCCTGCGTCGAGGCCGGAGCCGAACCACAAGATCCAGACTCTCCCTGTGCTGCGCACACCACGCATGGCAGGATGCTCACCCCTGGCCGGTCACGCGGTGAGACGGTCCGGACATGTCAACGCACATGTGTTGAGTTCCCAGCAGGAGGCGAACACCCGTGAAGTTCCGCGTCGAACGCGACGTCCTGGCCGATGCCGTCGCCTGGGCCGCGCGCAGCCTGCCGGTCCGCCCCAGCGCTCCGGTGCTCGCCGGCCTGCTGATCGAGACTCAGCAGGACGGCAGCAACGGCCTGATGCTCTCGACGTTCGACTACGAGACCTCGGCGCGCGCCACCGTCCCCGCGGACGTCTCCGACGAAGGCCGGGCACTGGTGTCGGGCCGGCTGCTCGCCGACATCTGCCGGAGCCTGCCCAACAAGCCGGTGGAGATGACCATCGACGGCGCGAAGGTCTCGCTCACCTGCGGCAGCGCCCGGTTCAGCCTGCAGACCATGCCGGTGGAGGAGTACCCCTCCCTGCCGGAGATGCCCCAGGCGACCGGCACCGTCCGCAGTGACGTGTTCGCCGCCGCGGTTGCCCAGGCGGTGACCGCGGCCGGCCGGGACGACATGCTCCCGGTCCTCACCGGCGTCCGGATCGAGATCGACGGCTCCGACATCGCGCTGCTGGCCACCGACCGGTTCCGGCTCTCCCTACGCGAGCTCACCTGGGAGCCGGGGGCCACCGACGCGACCGCGGCCGCCCTGGTGCCGGCCCGGGTGCTCGCCGACACCGCCAAGTCGCTGACCGCGGGCACCGAGGTGACGATCGCGCTGTCGAGCAGCGGCACCGGCGAGGGCATCATCGGCTTCGAGGGCTCGGCCGGTGGCGGCGTCCGTCGTACCACCACCCGGCTCCTCGACGGCGAGTTCCCCAAGGTCCGCACCCTGTTCCCCAGCGAGCAGACCACGATCGCCCGGGTGGACCGGGCCACGCTCGTCGAGGCCGTCAAGCGCGTCTCGCTGGTCGCCGAGCGCAACACCGCCGTCCAGCTCGCGTTCGCCGACGGGATGCTCACCCTCGACGCCGGCAGCGGCGACGAGGCCCTGGCCACCGAGCAGATCGACGCCCAGGTCAAGGGCGACGACATCACCACCGGGTTCAACCCGCAGTTCCTGCTCGACGGCCTGACCGCCCTCGAGCACCCGATCGTGGAGATGGCGTTCACCCAGGCGTCCAAGCCCGCCGTGATGGCCGGGGTCGAAAGCCTCGACGGCGAGGCGGACCTCGCGTTCCGCTACCTGCTGATGCCGCGCCGCCTGCTTTCGTGACACCGGCGTAGCCTGGCCAGCGGAATCCACCGCGCGACAACGACCTGGGAGGACCCGTGGAGCTCGGCCTGATCGGTCTGGGAAAGATGGGCGGCAACATGCGCGAGCGGTTGCGCCGAGCCGGCCACACCGTCGTCGGCTACGACCGCAACCCCGACGTGAGTGACGTCGACAGCCTCGAGGCGATGGTCGAGAAGCTGCCGTCTCCCAAGGTGATCTGGGTGATGGTCCCCTCCGGCGACCCGACCCGCGAGACCGTGACCACCCTGGCCGGCCTGCTCTCCGAGGGCGACATCGTCATCGACGGGGGCAACTCCCGGTGGACCGACGACGTCGCGAACTCCGACCTGCTCGCGAAATCGGGAATCGGCTTCGTCGACTGCGGTGTCTCCGGCGGGGTGTGGGGCCTGGAGAACGGCTACGCGCTGATGGCCGGCGGCGACGCGGCCCACATCGAGACCCTGCAGCCGATCTTCGACGCGTTGAAGCCGCCCGGCGAGTTCGGCTGGGTTCATGCCGGCAAGGTGGGCGCGGGCCACTTCTCCAAGATGGTGCACAACGGCATCGAGTACGCCGTGATGCAGTCCTACGCCGAGGGCTACGAGCTGCTGCAGAAGGCCGAGCAGGTCGACAACGTCACCGAGGTGTTCCGGTCCTGGCGCGAGGGCACCGTCATCCGCTCCTGGCTGCTGGACCTGCTCGTCGCCGCGTTGGACGAGGACACCGACCTCAAGGGGATCCAGGGCTACGCCGAGGACTCCGGCGAGGGCCGGTGGACCGTCGAGGCCGCGATCGAGCACGCGGTGCCGATGCATGCGATCTCGGCCGCGTTGTTCGCCCGGTTCGCCTCCCGCCAGGACGACAGCCCGGCGATGAAGGCGGTCGCAGCGATGCGCAACCAGTTCGGCGGGCACGCGGTGCACACCGACGCCCCGCCGACCACGAAGGACACTCCCTCCACCCCGGACCGCTAGGTCCGCCGCCGGCTGTGCACGTCGTCCATCTGACCCTGCACGACTTCCGGTCCTACGCCGCCGCCGAGGTGGCGCTCGGGCGGGGGGTCACCTCGTTCGTCGGTCGCAACGGGCAGGGCAAGACCAATCTCGTCGAGGCGGTCGACTACATCGCGCGGCTGTCGTCGCACCGGGTGTCCAGCGACGCGCCCCTGGTGCGTGCCGGCACCGACCAGGCCGTCATCCGCGCGGCCGTGGTGCGCGACGACCGGCAGGCACTGCTCGAGGTGGAGATCAACCCGGGCCGGTCCAACCGCGCCCGGATCAACCGGTCGCCGCTCCCCCGGGCGCGCGACCTGCTCGGCATGGTGCGCACGGTGCTGTTCTCCCCGGAGGACCTGACCCTGGTCAAGGGCGACCCGTCCGACCGGCGCCGCTTCCTCGACGACCTGCTGGTGCAGCGGGCCCCCCGCTACGCCGGGGTGCGTTCCGACTACGACCGGGTGCTCAAGCAGCGCAACTCGCTGCTCAAGACCGCCGGGCTCGCCCGGCGCGGGGGGGCGGGAAGCAGCCGTGGTGAGTCCGCGCTGACCACGCTCGGGGTGTGGGACTCCCACCTGGCCCGGGCCGGCTCGGAGCTGCTCGGGGCGCGGATCGCGTTGGTGGAGGACCTCAAGCCGCTGGTCGCGACCGCCTACGAGGCGGTGGCCCGCGGCGCTCGGCGTGACGACGCGTCGCTCGCCTACAAGCCGTCGTTCGAGCTTCCGGTGCTCGATCCCCGGTCGCCGGACCGGGCGCTGCTCGCCGAGGCGCTGCTCGCCGAGGTGGAGCGTCGCCGCGACGACGAGATCGACCGCGGGATCAGCCTGGTCGGCCCGCACCGGGACGAGCTCCAGCTGGGCCTCGGGACGCTGCCGGTGAAGGGCTACGCCAGCCACGGCGAGTCCTGGTCGTTCGCGCTGGCGCTGCGGCTCGCCTCCTACGACCTGCTGCGCTCCGACGGTGACGACCCGATCCTGATTCTCGACGACGTGTTCGCCGAGCTCGACTCCGAGCGCCGCGACCGGCTGGCGGAGCTGGTCGCCGGCGCGGAGCAGGTGCTGGTCACCGCCGCGGTGCCCGAGGACGTCCCGGCGGCGCTGCGCGGCACCCGGATCGACGTGGTCGACGGGCAGGTGGCGGCCCGTGCCGACTGATCCGGAGCAGCAGCACACCCCGGGCTCCCCCGAGACCCCCGAAACCCACGAGGCCGGGCAGCGGCCCGGCACGACCGACGTCCCCGACCACGACGACACCGGGCTGGACCTGGCCCGCAGCATCGCGCGCGGCCTCGCCGGCACCCGTCGTACGCCGCGCAGGCGCACGCCCCCGCGGCCGGGTGCCCGGATGCGCCGCACCGACCCGGAGGCCAGTGGTGCCCATCCCGACGACCGCGACCCGCAGCTTCTCGACAGCACGATCGGGCGGCTGATCTCCGAGCAGGGCTGGGGCACCGACGTCCGGGTGCACGGGGTGTTCACCCGCTGGGAGCACCTGGTCGGACGCGACGTCGCGATGCACTGCACCCCCGAGGCCTACGCCGACGGCACGCTGACCGTGCGCACCGACTCCACCGCCTGGGCGACGCAGATGAAGCTGCTCGCCCCGACGGTGCTGCGTCGGCTCAACGGTGAGCTCGGGGACGGCACCGTCACGCTGATCGACGTACAGGGGCCGATCGGTCCGAACTGGAAGCGCGGCCTGCGCTCGGTGCGCGACGGCCGGGGGCCCCGCGACACCTACGGCTGACGCCGGCCCGGCCGCCGGCCGGATGTCGTCCACACTCGCGCCCAGGGCCGACCTGCGGGCCGGGGGCCGGTATGGGGACTAGAAACCGCCCCTGCGCAGCGCTCCTGGAGGCCCTCTGAGGCCCAGAATCGCCATTCGACGCCCGCGACCCACCCAGCGCCTGTGGGCGACCGCCTCGGATCCGGCCCTGAGCGGGGTATACTCGCGGGCGAGGTCGTACCCCCGTATTCGGGGCCGGCCTTCGTCATGCGTGCCCACACACAAAGGATGGCTCGTGGCTGACCAGACCACCCCGGACCCCGCATCTGCTCCCGGCGACGACGCCGGCCCGACCGCGGCCGAGGTCGCCGAGGTCGTGGAGGCCCTGGTCCCCGGCCACGAGAGCCACGCAGTCGAGGAGGGCAAGTACGACGCCTCCGCGATCCAGGTGCTCGAGGGGCTTGAAGCGGTCCGCAAGCGACCCGGCATGTACATCGGGTCCACCGGCGAGCGCGGCCTGCACCACCTGGTCTGGGAGATCGTCGACAACTCCGTCGACGAGGCCCTGGCCGGGTTCTGCTCTCGCATCGTGGTGACCCTGATGGCCGACGGGGGCGTCCGGGTCGAGGACAACGGACGCGGCATCCCGACCGACACCGCGCCCGGCCAGGAGATGCCGGCGGTGACGATGGCGCTGACCATGCTGCACGCCGGCGGCAAGTTCGGCGGCGGCGGCTACAAGGTGTCCGGCGGTCTGCACGGCGTGGGTGTCTCGGTGGTCAACGCGCTCAGTGCCCGGCTGCAGGTCGACGTGCGCAACCGTGGGTACCACTGGCGGCAGAGCTTCCGGCTCGGCGTCCCCGACGGCCCGCTGGAGCAGCTCGAGCGGCTCGAGCCGAGCGACGAGAGCGGCACGACGATCACCTTCTGGGCGAGCCCGGACATCTTCGAGACCACGACGTACTCCCTGGAGACGATCGTGCACCGGATCCGGGAGATGGCCTTCCTCAACAAGGGCCTGGAGATCGTGGTGCGCGACGAGCGGCCGCAGGCCGAGGACATCGCCGAAGCGGTGGCCGACGACACCGTCGCCGCCGAGGTCGACAGCGACTCACCCGACGACATCCGGCCCGCCGGAGACGGCGCGCTCGAGCAGATCTTCAAGTACGACCGCGGGCTGATCGACTACGTCGAGCACCTCAACCGCCGCAAGGAGAAGGCCAACCCGAGCATCGTCTCGTTCGAGGCCCACCAGAACCACCAGGGCATGAGCCTCGAGGTGGCGATGCAGTGGAACACCTCGTTCAACGAGTCGGTGCACACCTTCGCCAACACGATCAACACCCACGAGGGCGGCACGCACGAGGAGGGCTTCCGTGCGGCGCTCACGTCCCTGGTCAACAACTGGGGCGAGGAGTGGGGCCTGATCAAGAAGAAGGAGGACCGGGTCTCTGGCGACGACATCCGCGAGGGTCTCACCGCGATCATCTCGATCAAGCTCGGTGACCCGCAGTTCGAGGGTCAGACCAAGACCAAGCTCGGCAACACCGAGGCCAAGGGCTTCGTGCAGCGCGTCGTCAACGAGCAGCTCGGCGACTGGCTGGAGAAGAACCCGGCCGAGGGCAAGGACATCATCCGCAAGGCGCAGGCCGCCGCGTCCGCACGGATAGCGGCCCGCAAGGCCCGCGACCTCGCCCGCTCCCGCAAGGGCCTGCTCGGTGGTGGTGGGCTCCCGGGCAAGCTGGCCGACTGCCAGTCGACCAACCCCGAGGAGTGCGAGATCTTCGTCGTCGAGGGTGACTCGGCGGGCGGCTCCGCCAAGGGCGGGCGGGACCCGCGGATCCAGGCGATCCTGCCGATCCGCGGCAAGATCCTCAACGTGGAGAAGGCCCGCCTCGACAAGGTGCTGGCCAACAACGAGGTGCAGGCGATCATCTCCGCACTGGGCACCGGCATCCACGAAGAGTTCGACATCGAGAAGGTCCGCTACCACAAGATCGTGATGATGGCCGACGCCGACGTGGACGGTCACCACATCCGCACGCTGTTGCTGACCCTGCTGTTCCGGTTCATGAAGCCGCTCATCGAGCACGGCTACGTCTACCTCGCCCAGCCGCCGCTCTACCGGCTGCGGTGGAACAAGCCGCACGACCACGAGTTCGTCTACTCCGACCCCGAGCGCGACGCCCTGCGCGCCGCGGGTCTCGAGGCCGGCAAGAAGCTGCCGAAGGACAACGCGATCCAGCGCTACAAGGGTCTCGGCGAGATGAACGCCAACGAGCTGTGGGAGACCACGATGGACCCCGACAACCGGCTCCTGCTCCAGGTGACGCTCGAGGACGCGGCCCAGGCAGACGAGATGTTCTCGGTACTGATGGGTGAGGACGTCGAGCAGCGCAGGTCGTTCATCCAGCGGAACGCAAAAGACGTCCGCTTCCTCGACATCTGATGAGCGCCGCGATGCACGCACACTGGCTGCGTTCTCGTCGCTCGACGGGCCGCTTCGCCCAATGCCCGCCTTCGCTCCTCCGCCTTGCCAGCGCACGCACCTCACGACGCTCATACCGGGAAGTGACACATGACTGACAACACCATCGAGCGGGGCCAGCCCGGCAACAACGGGCGGATCGAGCCGGTCGAGCTGCAGGTCGAGATGCAGCGCTCCTACATCGACTACGCGATGACGGTGATCGTGGGCCGGGCGCTTCCGGACGTGCGCGACGGTCTCAAGCCGGTGCACCGCCGGGTGCTCTACGCGATGTACGACGGCGGCTACCGTCCCGACCGCGGCTTCTCCAAGTGCTCGCGCGTCGTGGGCGACGTGATGGGTCAGTACCACCCGCACGGTGACTCCGCGATCTACGACACCTTGGTGCGGCTCGCGCAGCCCTGGGTGATGCGAGCCCCCCTCGTGCACGGGCAGGGCAACTTCGGCTCCCCGGGCAACGACCCCGCGGCCGCCATGCGGTACACCGAGTGCAAGATGGCGCCGCTGGCCATGGAGATGGTCCGCGACATCGACGAGGACACCGTCGACTTCACGCCCAACTACGACGGGCGCTCGGAGGAGCCGACCATCCTGCCGGCGCGGTTCCCCAACCTGCTGGTGAACGGCTCGGCCGGCATCGCGGTGGGCATGGCGACCAACATCCCGCCGCACAACCTGCGCGAGGTCGCCGACGGTGTCCAGTGGGCGCTCGAGCACCCTGACGCGCAGCGCGAGGAGCTGCTCGAGGCGCTCCTGGAGCGGGTCAAGGGCCCGGACTTCCCGACCCACGCGCTGATCGTGGGCCGCCAGGGCATCGAGCAGGCCTACCGCACCGGTCGCGGCTCGGTGACGATGCGGGCCGTGGTCGAGGTGGAGGAGGACGCCCGCGGCCGCACCACGCTGGTGATCTCCGAGCTGCCCTACCAGGTCAACCCTGACAACCTCGCGCTGAAGATCGCCGAGCTCGCCGACTCCGGCAAGATCCAGGGCATCGCCGACGTTCGCGACGACTCCTCGGGCCGCACCGGCCAGCGGCTGGTGGTGGTGCTCAAGCGTGACGCCGTCGCGCGCGTCGTGCTCAACAACCTGTTCAAGCACACCGAGCTGCAGACCAACTTCGCGGCCAACATGCTGGCGCTCGTCGACGGGGTGCCGCGCACGCTGACCCTGGACCAGTTCATCTCGCACTGGATCACCCACCAGGTCGAGGTCATCCAGCGGCGGACCCGTTACCGGCTGCGGCGTGCCGAGGAGCAGGCCCACATCTACCGGGGCCTGGTCAAGGCGCTCGACATGCTCGACGAAGTCATCTCGCTGATCCGCCGCAGTCCTGACGTGGACGAGGCACGCGGGGGTCTGATGGCGCTGCTCGAGATCGACGAGGTCCAGGCCAACGCCATCCTCGAGATGCAGCTGCGCCGGCTGGCCGCGCTGGAGCGCCAGAAGATCATGGACCGCCTGGCCGAGCTCGAGGCGGAGATCGCCGACCTCGAGGCGATCCTGGCCAGCGAGCTTCGCCAGCGCGAGATCATCTCCGAGGAGCTCGCCGCGATCGTCGAGAAGTTCGGCGACGAGCGGCGCAGCCAGATCATCCCCGCCGACGGCGACCTGTCGATGGAGGACCTGATCCCCGACGAGGACCTCGTCGTGACGATCACCCGCGGCGGCTACGCCAAGCGCACCCGCGCCGACCAGTACCGCACCCAGCGGCGCGGCGGGAAGGGCGTGCGCGGCGCGACGCTGCGCGGCGACGACGTGGTCCAGCACTTCATGGCCACCAGCAACCACCACTGGCTGCTGTTCTTCACCACCGCCGGCCGGGTCTACCGGACCAAGGCCTACAACCTCCCGGAGGCGTCGCGCGACGCCAAGGGCGGTCACGTGGCCGGCCTGCTCTCCTTCCAGCCCGACGAGGAGATCGCGCAGGTGCTGGCGATCCGCGACTACGAGCAAGAGCCCTACCTCGTGCTCGCCACCCGCAACGGCCTGGTGAAGAAGACCAGGCTGGCCGACTACAACAGCCCCCGGCAGGCCGGCGTCATCGCAATCAACTTCCGCGAGGACGACGACGAGCTGATCGGGGCCGAGCTGGTCGGCGACGACGACCACGTGCTGCTGGTATCCCGCAAGGGACAGGCCATCCGGTTCCACTCCAGCGACATGCGACCGATGGGCCGCGCCACCTCCGGCGTGACGGGGATGAAGTTCCGCGATGGCGACGAGATGCTGTCGATGTCGGTGATCCGCGCCGAGCAGATGGCGGCCGAGGAGGACGAGAGCACCGACGTCGCCGAGCAGTACGTCTTCACGATCACCGACGGTGGCTTCGCCAAGCGCAGCCGGATCTCCGAGTACCGACTCCAGTCGCGTGGCGGCATCGGCATCAAGGCGATGAAGCAGGACGACGAGCGGGGCAAGCTGGTCGGGGCGTTCATCGTCGTCGAGGGCGACGAGGTGCTCGCGATCAAGCAGTCCGGCCAAGTCACCCGCAGCGCGATCGACGACAGCCTGCGGCCCACCGGGCGCGACACCAAGGGCGTGAAGTTCGTCGGCGTCAGCAACGGCGACAGCGTCGCCCAGGTGGCGCGTAGCGTCGAACGCGCCTCCGAGATCGAGGACGCCGCCGAGGCGGCCGCAGCGGCCACGGGCTCCGTGGAGAGCGACGCCGACGCGGCGGATGCAACAATCGAATCGGGGAACAATGAAGCCGCCGACGTCGAGGCGACCGCCGTCGACGGGGAGACCGAGGAGTCCTGATGGCAGAACGACGTGCCGATGACACGCCGCTGGCGCCGCGGCGACCGCTGAGCGGCCCGCAGCGCCAGGACTCCGCGCCCGAGGCGCGGCGTCCCCTCTCGGAGCGTGTCTCGGCCGCCGTCTCCGCCGCCGGGAGCGCCGTCCAGCAGGCGGCCTCGCCCTCGGGTCCCCAGCCGACGCGGGGCGGTACGACGGTCGGCAGCCGCGCCGACCGCAGTGCCGCCGGCCCGGGCAGCGCCCCCCGCCCCCGCGGGACCCGCCGTGCCCGGCTCCGCCTGGTGCACCTGGACCCGTGGTCGGTGATGAAGACCGCGTTCCTGCTCTCGATCGCGTTCGGCATCGTCACCGTCGTGGCGGTGGCCGTGGTCTGGTCGGTGCTCGGTGCCGCCGGCGTCTGGTCCTCGATCGACGCCACGGTGTCCGACGTGCTGGGCAGCCAGACCGGCGCGCCGTTCCAGATCGAGGACTACGTCGGCGCCAGCCGGGTGCTCGGGTTCACGATGATCGTGGCTGTCGTGGACGTGGTGCTGATCACCGCGATCGCCACCTTGGCGGCTTTCCTCTACAACCTCGCCGCGGCCCTGCTCGGCGGCGTCGAGGTCACCCTCGCCGAGGACGACCGCTGACCGCTGTTGCCTTGCGGGGCTCGGTTTGGGCGCCGTGGAACTGATGCGGTAATCTTCCCCGTCGGTGCCGACCGGGAGTTCCAGGTCGGCGCACACATGCGGGCCTATAGCTCAGACGGTTAGAGCGCTTCCCTGATAAGGAAGAGGTCAGAGGTTCAAGTCCTCTTAGGCCCACTTTCGATGTTTCCCGTGGAACATGGCCCTTTGGGAGGGACCCAGACATGAAGAAGCTCGTGCTCCTCGCGCTCGCCGCAGCCGGGGCCGTGATCGCCAGCCGCAAGATGAAGGCCGGCCAGCAGGAGCAGGCGCTCTGGGCCGAGGCGACCGACCACGTCACCAAGTCCTGACGCTCCGCGTCACACCGGGGGCCATGGCGCAATTGGTAGCGCACCTGCTTTGCAAGCAGGGGGTTAGGGGTTCGAGTCCCCTTGGCTCCACCCAGACACCGGCACGCCGCCTCATCCCTGGGGAACGTCGCGACGCCTGAACGCGAGGAACCCGAGCAGCGTGAGGGCGCTCGCCACCGCGCCGAGCCCGGCCAGAGCGGTCCCCGACACCGCGCCCACGGGCGGGTTCCCGACGTGCGTGGTGGGCGCGAGGTCCAGCACCCACTGCGACAGGGTCAGCCCCGGTCCCAGGAAGGCGACGAAGGCCACCCCGGCGTACGCCGCCCAGGCGAGCGGGTACGCCCGCGGATGCAGGCCGACGACCGCGAGGGACAGGGCCGCCAGCACGCCCACCGCCGGCAGGTAGGCCAGCCCCGCGGACATGATGGTGCCGAAGTCCGCCATGTCGCCCACCGCCCACGCCGTGGTCGCCGCCAGGGCGAGCGAGGCTGCGGCCACGAGCAGGACCAGCCCGGCGAGGACGACCACCGCGTGGGCGCCGAACCACCGGTTCCGGGAAAGGGTTCCCTCCAGACGCGCCTCGAGCCGGCCGGCGGCCTCCTCGGCCCGGAGGGTCCCGACGGCCTGGACCACGTAGCCGCCGGCGATGACGGCGAGGTAGAGCTGGCTCACCGCGACGAAGCCGTCGAGCGGGTCGAGGACGGAGACGCCCATCGCGTCGGCCAGGGCGGGGTTGCCGGTCATCGCATCGATCAGCTGCTGGGACAGCGCCCCCATCATGGCGTTGAGCAGGACGCCGCCGGCCAACCAGCCGAGCAAGGCCGGTCGGTGCACCCACACGGCGAACCCGATCGGGTGACGCAAAGCCGCCGTGGCGCGGTCCGGCCCGGCGCCGCCGCGGACCAGTCCGCTGCCCAGGTCCCGGTGCCGGGCCGTGACCACGGCCGCCGTGGCGAGGGCCCCACCCACGAGGAGGGGCACGGCAAGGGTCCACCAGCGCTGGGGTCCGAACGGTGCCGCCTTCTCGGCCCAGCCCAGCGGGGACAGCCAGGTCACCCACGTGCCGGTCACGTCGCCGACGCCGCGCAGGACGTAGGACGCGGCGATGACCAGGAGCGACCAGGCATAGACGCTGCGCGCGTGCACGCTCCCCTGCGCCAGCAGCGCGGCGAGCCCGGCGAAGGCGAAGGCCAGCGCGGCGAGGGAGGCCGCGTACAGCACCGATCCGGTCGCGGGGACCCCGTACAGCGTCAGGCCGGCGGCGAAGAGCGCGGCCGTGCCGAGAATCGTCCCGCTGGCGGTGACCAGGGCCGCGACGGTCGGCTGGTGCCGGGCGACCCGGCCCCCGAGGAGCAGCTCCACCCGTCCCGACTCCTCCTCGTGGCGGGTGGCCCGGGCCACGAGACTGATGCCGACCAGGGGGACCAGGATCGAGGCCAGGAAACCGAACTCGTCCTGGATCACCCCGCCGAGGCTGTCGATGCCCTCGACGTGACCGTTGACCGCCTGGAGCGCGTTGCCGGCGGTGACCGCCTCGGCGTAGCTGTGGATCTTGGCGGGGGTGTCGTACAGGGCCGCGATCGCCGCCGCGGTGGCGACCATGCTGCCGGCGAGCACCACCATCCACACCAGCATCGCGCGCCGCTGCGTGCGCCACAGGATCGCGAGCATGATCGCGGTCCCGCCCGGTGACCCCGAGCGGGCGGGGGCCGACACGCTGATCATCGCTCGGCCTCCGCGAGCGGCTGCTCGGAGTCGTCCGCCGGGCTGTCGCCGTAGTTGCGCAGAAACAGGTCGTCCAGGCTCGGAGGCGTCACGGTGAGCGTGGTGATGCCCGCGCGGTGCAGACGGCCGACCACCGCGTCGAGGTGCTCCGCGGCGACGGTGAAGCGCGAGTCCACGCGACCGTCGGCTGACTCCACGGCCAGGTCCGCGACACCCACGGACGCGCCGAGCCCCTCCGGTTGCGCGAAAGTCACGGCGCGGACGTGGGTGCGCGTGTGCTTGCGCAGGTCGGCCAGGCTGCCTGACGAGACGGTGCGGCCACGGCGGATGATGCTCACCCGGTCGGCGAGCGCCTCGACCTCATCGAGGATGTGGCTGGAGAGCAGCACCGTCACACCCGCCTCGCGACGCTCGCGCACGCAGTCCTGGAAGGCCTGCTCCATCAGCGGGTCGAGTCCCGAGGTCGGCTCGTCGAGCACCAGCAGCTCGGCCTCCGCGGCCAGGGCGGCGACCAGGGCGACCTTCTGCCGGTTGCCCTTGGAGTAGTCCCGGACCCGCTTGGTCGGGTCGAGCTCGAACCGGTCGAGGAGCTCGGTGCGCCGCTGCTCACTGGCCCCGCCGTGCGTGCTGGCCAGCACGTCGAGGCACTGCCCGCCGGTCAGGCTCGGCCACAGGGCGACGTCGCCGGGGACGTAGGCCAGCCGGGCGTGCAGACCTGCGGCTTCTCGCCACGGGTCGCCGCCGAAGAGCTGCGCCCGGCCGGCGGTGGCGCGGATCAGGCCGAGCAGGATCCGGATGGTGGTCGACTTCCCGGCACCGTTGGGGCCGAGGAAGCCGTGCACCTCCCCCGGCTCGACCGTGAGGTCGAGACCGTCGAGTGCGTGCACCGCCCCGAAGGTCTTCACCAGTCCTTCGACGAGGATCACTGGAGTGGCAGAGACCATTTCACGACCCCTCTTCCGTGCGGAACGTGCCTTCGGTGTAGACGACCGTGGCCTCCCGAGCCCACCGGTCGAGGCCCTCGGGGCTCAGCGGGTCGACGCCGATCGCGACCGCGACCTGGTTGCGCAGCAGGATCAGCGCCAGGTCGTTGACGAGCAGGAACGCCGCGCGCACCGCCGGGTCGTCACTGGGCGGGGCGACACCACGCTCGACCATCGCGTCGAGGAGGCGACGGGTAGCGGCGTACCAGCGTCCGAAGAGCGCCGCCCCCGCGGGGTCGTTGGTGAGCAGCAGCCGGCGCAGGTACGACGGCAGCGGGGACCCGGGCGGGAGGGCGTGGGCGAACGCCTCCGCGAGGGACGCGGACACGCCGCCGGTGGCTAGCAGCTGCGCCAGGCTCTCCTCGTCGAGTTCGACGAACAGCGAGTCGAACGCTTCCGCCGCGAACCGGTCCACCTCCCCGCGCAGGCCGTCCTTGCTCCCGAAGTGGTGGACCACCAAGGCGGGCGACACCCCCGCCACCGCAGCGATCTCGCGCACTGTGACGGCATCGTGGCCGCGCTCGCCGAACAGGCGCAAGGCGGCGTTGCGGATAGCGGCCCGCGCGGTCAAGTCCCGCTCGTCGGTTGCTGAACTCATGTTCAGCATACTAAACGACAGTTCAGTCAGGCGGCAAGGGCGCTGTCCGTGTCGGCGGGCGTCCTCGGGCCGTCTTCGGCGGTTCCCGCGGTGGCGGCCGGCACCGGCCGGCGCCCCGAGGCGACGAGGAGCAGCCACACCGTGACCCCGAGCTCGCCCACCACGGACGGCACCGCGACCAGCGCCAGGAAGACGCCGGCGTAGTCCGGGTAGTCGGCGAGGACGATGTGGGCCACCGTGTCGAGCACGTACGCCGTTCCGGCGATCGTGACGGCCCAGGCCAGCCATCGAGGCGTGTTCGACGCAGCGTGCAGCAGGCGTCCGAGCAGCACCAGGTGGACGCCGAACGCGGCCAGCCCGACGATCCAGGTGAAGTCGAAGGAGTTCAGGGCCAGCAGGACGTCGGCCTCCACCCGGCTCCGGTCGGTGCCGCCGGCGTCGAGCACCGTCAGCGCCCGGAAGAGGAACACCAGGGACACACCGAGGAAGACGGTGTAGACCAGCCGCGACCAGGCGGCGAGCATCGACAGGTCCCGGTGGACGCCGCGGAACAGGACGTAGAGCGCCCAGGCGACGAGGATGTCGACGAGAAAGACGACGAGGAAGGCCGCCGTCCCGAGTCTGAACAGCCCCTCGGAGCCGGACAGGTCGACGAACGTGGCGTGAGCGTCCTCGGGCTGGAGGACGGCGCCGACGGCGAGGAAGTTGGCGAAGATCGCCAGGAGGAACAGGGCGACGTAGCCCACGCCCGCGTAGCGGGCGGCTGCACGAGGCGGGGTCTGGTGCGACGTGATGGTGGTGGACATGGCGTGACTCCGGATCGGGTGGGGGACGGTGGGACGGGTCAGAGGGTGAGTGCGACCTTGCCGCGCACGTGGCCGGCCGCGAGGTGGTCGATCGCCTTGGCGGCCTCGTCGAGGGTGTAGGTGCGGTCGAGGACCGGGCGCAGCTGGCCGCGGTCGACCAGGTCCGCGAGGACCTCGAGGTCCGGGCCGTGCTCGCGGGAGACGACGCTGGTGAGCCGCTGCCTGACGAAGGGGGACAGAACGGTGGCCCCCAGCTGGCGGTGGATCCCGCCGAGCCACCGCCCGCCGTCCTCGCCACCGACGATGACCAGCGTGCCGGTCG
This sequence comes from uncultured Actinomycetota bacterium, assembly GCA_963801125.1. GTDB lineage: Bacteria > Actinomycetota > Actinomycetes > Propionibacteriales > Nocardioidaceae > Nocardioides_B. The sequence continues at coordinate 58,949 of CAWDDL010000012.1, read as the reverse complement.
CGGTGAGCAGGCGTCGCAGCTGCGAGACCGGTCGGTTGCCGGCGATGTCGAGGACCAGGTCGTAGCCGCCCCCGTGGTGGTCGAGCCCCTGCCGGGCGTAGTCGATCACCTGGCGGGCTCCGAGCGAGCGCACCAGGTCGGCCTTGGCCGCGCTGCACGCGCCGGTGACCTCAGCGCCGGACGACGCGGCGATCTGCACGGCGTAGGCGCCGACGCCACCGGAGGCGCCGATCACGAGGACCCGCTGGCCGGGAGCCGACCGGCCGACGTCGCGCACCGCCTGCAGCGCAGTGAGACCCGAGATGGGGAGGGTCGCCGCCTCCGCGAAGCCGACGCAGGCGGGTTTGCGGGAGAGCCGGGACTCCGGGACGGTGGCCAGCTCGGCGAAGGAGCCACGCGCGGTGCCCATCACCTCGTCACCGACCGCGAAGCGGGCCACTTCCGCGCCGACTGCCTCCACGACTCCCGCGACGTCCCGGCCCGGGATCGGCGACCGAGGACGCAGCAGGCCGAACATCGGGCGCACCAGGTACGGGAGCCCGGTCATCAGGTGCCAGGTCCCCCGGTCGACGCCGGCGGCGCGGACCCGGATCAGCACCTCGCCCGGGCCGGCGACGGGTGCGGGGACATCGGCGAGCGCGAGCTGCTCGGGCCCGCCGTACCGGTGTTGGGTCACTGCCTGCATCGTTCCTCCAAGACTTACGGCGTAAGGTTGTTGGATCGACTGTAGACTTACGCTGTAAGAATGGTCAAGGGGAAGGAGTGCGAGTGCCCAAGCAGGAATCCGCCAGGACCCGGCCGGCGCTGTCCCGGGCGGCCGTCCTGGAGGCCGCGGTCGGCCTCGCCGACGCGGACGGACTGGCGGCGGTGTCCATGCGCACGGTGGCCCGCGGGCTCGGCGTCGAGGCGATGTCGCTCTACCACCACGTCCGCAACAAGGAGGACATGCTCGACGGTATGGTGGACGCGGTGTTCGCGGAGTTCCACCTCCCGCGGATCGGCGGCGACTGGCGCGCGGAGCTGCGCGCGCGTTCGGTCTCGGCGCGATCTGTGCTGAAGCGGCATCCGTGGGCGGTCGGGCTGATGGACTCCCGGCGCGGTGCCGGCTTCGAGAACCTGCGGCACCACGACGCGGTGCTCGGTTGCCTGCGCGAGGCCGGTTTCTCGCTGCTGCTGACCGGGCACGCCTACGCCCTTCTCGACGCGCATCTCTACGGGTTCCTGGTCCAGGAGCTGAGCCTCGCGTTCGACGGCGAGGCGGACCTGCAGGAGCTGGCCGAGCAGCTGATGGCCTCCCTGCCCGAGGGACAGCTGCGCTACTTCCGCGAGTTCGCCCTCGAGCGCGCACTCTTGCCCGGCTACGACTTCGGGGACGAGTTCGAGATCGGGCTCGACCTGATCCTCGACGGACTCGCCGACCGGCTCGCCGCGTCGCGCTGAGCCTGGCCGGTCAGCTCAGCGCCCGCAGCGCCTGCCCGACCCCGTCGTCGTCGTTCGAGCCGACCACCAGGTCCGCCCGCTCCAGCACCTCCGGCCGGGCGTTGCCGGGCGCGACGGAGGTGCCGGCCCACGCAAACAGGCCGAGGTCGTTGGGGCCGTCGCCGATCGCCACGACGTCCCCCGGATCGAACCCGGCACTGCGGCAGTAGTCCGCGACCGCCGACGCCTTGTCGACCCCGGCGGCGGTGATCTCGAGGTAGGTCGGGTTGGAGATCTGTGCCTGCAACCCGCGGGGCAGCTCGCGAACGAGCTCCTCGAGGACGGCGACGTCCGGGGAGACCAGCATCAGCTTGTCCGGTCCCGCGCCCTGTCGGGCGAGGTCGGCCACCTCCGGCGACACCCCCACCACGCGGGCCTCGGCCCGGATCCGGTCGTCGAGGTGGGACACGAGCCAGGCGGACCCGGCGAACCAACCGACGGCGAGACCGCGCGCGCTCGCCGCCGCAACGAGCTCGAGCGCCGCGGCGAGGGGGGCGGGCCGCCTGCGCAGCACCTCGAGGCCGTCGCCGGCCGCCGTTCTCCGTCCCGTCAGCGCACCCTGGGAGGCCACGAAGACCTCGCCGGCGGGTGCCCCGGCCGCCAGGAGGACCGGCTCCAGCGCCGCCGGGCCACGAGACGTCGCCAGCATCACCTGCGCACCCCGGCGCCGGGCCTCGTCCAGCGCCGCACGCGTCGCCTCGCTCACCCGGTGCCGGCTGGTGAGCAGGGTGCCGTCGACGTCGATCACGAACAGCCGAGGCGGTCGCCCCCCTCGACGTGCGATCCTGTCGTGGCCGATGTCGGTGCTCCTGGCGTCTCAGCCGGCGTCGCGGGCGTGCAGCGCCTTGACCGTCGGCGAGCTGTCGACCGTCCCGGGGTCCGGGTAGGTCCGCAGCACCCGGTCGGCCGTGCCGGCGCTGGTGACCGTGAACCAGTAGTGCTCGTTCTTGTAGTGGTGCAGCCGGTGGTTGCGCCACACCGCCCGGTAGGCCCGGGACCGCGGCTTGTAGTCGCTGTGGATCAGGTAGTGGGTCCACTCGTAGAACATCCCGAGCACGCCCAGCCACGCCAGCGCGGTGAGACCGAGGCCGAGTCGCGGGAAGGCGAGGACCGCGACTGCGACGTACACCGGGATCAGCTCGGCCAGCACCTGCCAGGGGATGAACACCAGCGGGATGTCACGCGGGTCGGCGTGATGCTCGCGGTGCTTGCGGGCCAGCAGCGAGTCGAGCTCGACCGGTCCGAGCGGCCGCGGCCGCCAGTGCAGCACGAACACGTGCACCACCCACTCGACGAACGGGAACAGCGCCAGCATCACCACCGGCACCAGGGCGTCGGTCCAGCGCCAGTCGCCGACGACGAGTCGGCCCAGGACGGCGCCGAGCAGCATCAGGCCGATCATCCAGGGTGAGGGGTGCCGCACGAAGGCCCGCGCCGACGCCGCCAGGGTGACCTGGGTGCGCCGCGAGCCGGTGATCCGCTCCTCGTCGGCACGGACGCGGGCCAGCGCGCGGGCGTCGGCCTCGGCGAGGCGGGTACGGCGGTCGGTGGTCCGGGCGGGTGCCGGTGCGTCGGTGTCGCTCATCAGGAGCCCTCCAGGGCGGCGAGCGCGGCCAGCAGCGAGGTGGTCGCGGGGGCGAGCAGGTCGGTGGCCCGTTCCCGGGCGGCGTCGGCGTCGCCCGCCTCGACCGCGGTCAGGATCCGCCGGTAGCCGTCGAGCTGGGACACCTCCTCCTCCAGCAGCGGGGCGAGTGCCTCCACGGCGGGCTCGTAGGCCGCGCGCAGGCTGTTGTACATCAGCCGGTACACCACGGAGTCGGCTCCGTCGGCGAGGTGCTCCCAGAACTCGAGCGCGTGCAGCTGCAGCGCGACCGGGTCGGTGGCTGCGGCGAGCGCGTCGAGGGAGGCGGTCAGCCGCGAGACGAGACCGGGGGTCGCCCGGCCGGCGGCGAGGGCGGCGATCTCGGGGGCGACCGCCTGGCGTGCCTCGAGGATGCTGCGCGCGACGGTGAGGTCGAGCTCACCGTCCTGCACGAGCAGCCGCGGCAGCAGGTCGAGCCCCGCCGTGCGCCGGTAGTCGCGCACGGTGGTGTTGCCGCCCTGCCGGACCTCGACGAGCCCGGCGTGGGTCATCCGCTGCAGGGCCTCGCGCACGACCGGCCGGGAGACGCCGAGCACCTCGGCCAGCCGGCGTTCGCTCGGCAGGGACGCCCCCGGGGCGAGCTCGCCGACGATCACGGTGGCGAGGATCTGGTCGTAGACCTCGTCGGTGACCGATCGGCGCGCGACGGGGGACAGCGGCATGCGTCGAGACTAGAACCGGTTCTCGCGCTTGGTCAAGTGGTAAGACCAGTTGAGGCGGACTCGGACCCGGACTCGTTTCCGGAGTCGGCGAGACCGGAGGTGGCGACCCGGTCCCGGCCCGCAGCCTTGGCGGCGTACAGGGCGGCGTCGGCCTTGGCGACCAGCTCGGTGTGATGGGCCATCGTGCTGCGTCGCTCGGCCACCCCCGCCGAGGTGGTCACCCGCACCGGGTGACCGGCGACCCGGAACCGTCGCACCGCCTCGCAGAGCCGCTCGGCCACCTCGTGGGCGTCCTCCAGACCCGTTTCGCGCAGCAGTACGACGAACTCCTCGCCGCCGTATCGGTAGGCCGTGTCACTCGTGCGGAGCGCCCCCGCCAGCGCCTCGGCGGCCCCGCGCAGCACCTGGTCCCCGAACAGGTGGCCGTGCTCGTCGTTGAGCGCCTTGAAGTGGTCGAGGTCGATCATCACCAGCGACATCGGCCGACCGTAGCGGCGGCAGCGGTCCCACTCCGTCTCGACGTCGCCCTGGAACCGGCGCCGGTTCGGCAGCCGCGTGAGCGCGTCGACGTCGGCGAGCTCGCGGGCTGCGCTGTGCAGGTTGGCCGACTCGAGCGCCGCGGCGGCCGTCGAGAGCAGCGCCTGCAGCACCTGCTCGGTGTCGTCGTCCACGGCGACGGCGGTGGCGTCGAGCACGCCGACCACCATCCCGGCCAGCACCAGCGGGTAGGCACGGTGGGCGTCCGCGCTCATCGGCCGCGCCTCGGCGGCGGCCATGGCGACCACTTCGTCCGGCGTCAGGTCCTCCGGCGGGACCGACCCGTGCGGGTCTTCGCTCCGGGCCACCGCGTGGAACGACTGGTCCTCGCCCCGGACCCACAGCGTCGTCGGTCCGCCGAGCAGGTCCGCGGCGGCCGAGGCGACCGTGCTCGACACGTAGCGCGCGCTGAGGCTGCCGGCGATCTCGCGGCCGACCCGGACCACCAGCTCGAAGCGCTCCGCGAGGCCGGCCAACCTGGTCTCGCGCGCCACGGCGTGGTGATGGGCCTCGGCGAGCGAGGAGGACAGGCCCTGCAGGGCTGCGCCGATCTCGTCGAGCTCGCGCACACCGCTGACGTGGCTGCGGGCCCGTAGGTCGCCGCCGCGCAGCCTCTCGATGGTGCCGAGCAGGTCCTCGACGGGCCGCACGACCTCCTGCTGCACCTGCCGGCGGCGGCGGACGGTTGCCACGAACGTGCCGACCAGCGCCAGCAGAAAGATCCCGAGTGCGACCAGCAGCGCGGTGCGGGAGGCCGTCAGCGCCGACGAGCGCTGGTCGACGATCAGCCCGGTGCTGGTGGCGTTGGTGGTGCGGTAGGTGTCGAAGAGCCGCCGGCCCTCGTCGAGGGTGGCGCGGACGGCGTCGGGCCGGGCCGCTCCCACGTCCGTCGCCGGGGTGTCGCCCACCCCGTGGTCGACGACGCCCTGGGCCCAGTCGGACCACGCGGTCCGCGCGACGACGGTGCGCACCACGGCGTCGGTGAGCCCGGGAGTGTCGTCGCCGTCGACCGCCGCGACGAGGTCGTCGATGGCGGCCTGGGCGTCGTGCCCGTAGCGGTCGTAGGACTCGAGGAACACGGCGTCGCCGGTCACGAGCCAGCCACGCAGGGCGTCGGACTGCTCCAGCACGGCGATCTGGGCGTTGCGCGCTTCGTAGCCCATGTCGATGTAGCGCGAGACCCTCGGCATCGCCACCAGCAACAGGTAGCCAACGGTGCTCGCCGCCACCACGAGCAGGACCAGCAGAACCCGCATCATCAGGCGGTGGTTGCGCAACAGCTCGTGCACGAGACCGGTCCGCCGGTCCGCCGTACTGCCCGCCACGCAACCGCCTTCGAAGATTCCGCCCCGCCGGGGCCACGCTAGCGGAGTGGCCTGCCGCGCGGCCCGCAACCTCGGGGATGGGATCATGGCTGCATGGCACGACCTCTCGGATCCCGTTCCCTGCCTGCGCTGCTGCTGACCACCGGTCTCACCGCGGCGCTGTTGGCCGGGTGTACCTCGTCCCCGGACGAGCCCGCAGCCTCGGCTGGACCGAGCCAGTCCCGGAACGCCGCGTCGACGCCGCCCTCCACCAGCCCGTCGACCGCCTCCGCTGCCGAGGTGGTCAGGCCGCAGGACGCACTCGACGCCGCGCTCGCGATGGTGCCGGCCCGGGCGAGCGCGGCCGTGTTCACCGACCTCGACGCCATCCGGGGGCGGCTGGGGTACGCCGACCTCACCTCGTCCTCCCCGCACGCCGATCGGACCGCCTTCGCCGAACAGGCCCCCGGCAAGGCCGTGCTGCTCACCGACGGCCGGCTCACCGAGGACGGGTCCGAGCTCGAGCTCGACTACGGGTTCACCGAGGACGACGTCGACTGGGAGCTGTCGTTCACCGGCCACGACGGCCTCGCCGGCTGGGTGCTGGGATTCCGCCCCGGCCAGGACATGGCGGCCGTACAGCGCGCCGTGTCCGACGGAGCCGGCCCGTTCGGCGGCGGGGACGTGGTCGTCGAGGGCAACGTGGTGGCCTCAGCCGCCGCGACGCGCGACGCCTGGGCGGACGACGACGACATCATGGCGACGGTCGGCAAGCCGCAGGAGACGCTCTACCTGCACGCCGGACCCCCGCCGTGCCTGCCGCTGACCGACGTGCTCGGCCCCGACGCCGGCGCCGAGCAGCAGCAGGAGGTGCTCTCGCGCTACGACATCGGCGGGCTCTTCGACTTCGAGGCGTTCTCGCTCGGGTTCACCGGCGACCACGCGCTGGCCACGATGTCCTACGCCAAGCGGCGCGGGTCCATCGACGCCGAGCTGCGCTCGGAGCTCACCTACGACTGGCCCGCGGTCGACGGGCTCGCCTTCTCCGACGGTTTCGGCGAGGCGGTCGAGGGCAGCAGCAGGCGGCTCCACCGCGACCTGGCGCTGATCGACCTCCCCGTGGTCGACACCCGGGCTGCGGCACAGCTGACGCTCACCGACCTGCTCCCGTTCGCGGTGTGCAGCCACACCGACGTGGCGTCCACGGCCCAGCCGTAGGCTCGCCCCGTGTCGTCGTCCGCCCTGAGAACGCTGGTCGCGCCCCGGATGCTGGGGCTGCACCTGCTCGGCGCGCTGGCCGCCACGGCTGCGGTCCTGCTCGGCCTGTGGCAGCTGCACGCCTGGCAGACCGGGCGGGACCTCGAGGCGCGGGACCTGGCCGGGTCGCCCGCCCTGCCGCTGCAGCAGGTGATGACGCCGGACGGGCCGTTCCCCGCCGACCAGGTCGGCCGCCCGGTCACCTTCTCCGGGGCCTGGGTGCCCGAGAGCACGGTGCTGGTCTCCGACCGACGGCTCGGCGGCCGCACCGGCTTCTGGGCGGTCACCCCGGTGGCGGTGTGCTCGGCGGGTGAGGACTGCGCCCGGGCCTCAGCGATGCTCGTGGTCCGCGGCTGGGCACCCTCGGCGCAAGACGTTCCTCCGGCGCCGCACGGGCGCGTGCAGCTCACCGGCTGGCTGCAGCCGGGTGAGGGCGCCGGGATCCCCGACCCGGACCCGCGCGACGACGTCATCCCCGAGATGCGCATCGCGAGCGCCATCCAGCACGTCGACCAGGACCTGTACGGCGGCTACGTGATCGCCCGCGATGGCGGGCCCGCGGAGTCGCTGGCGCCGGTCACCCCCGACTCGCTGCCGAAGCCCGATGCGACCACCAAGCTGCGCAACCTGCTCTACGCGGTCGAGTGGTGGGTCTTCGGAGGGTTCGCGCTGTTCCTGTGGTGGCGCTGGGTCCGTGACGAGCTCGACCGCCGCCCGGGCGACGAGCAGGACCAGAGCGGCGTTGAGATAGCGTCGTCGGTGTGAAAGACGCTCTCCTGCGCTACCGGGTGATGGCCAACGTCGTCGGCGTGCTGCTGATCGTGCTGGTCCTGGTCGGCGTCCCGCTGAAGTACTTCGCCTCCGCAGGCACCTCGCTGCAGCACACCGGCGAGTGGATCACCACCTACCTCGGCATCGCCCACGGGTGGCTCTACATGATCTTCCTGGTGATGGCGTTCCTGCTGGCCCGTCGGGAGAAGTGGGACGTGGTCTTCACCCTGACCACCCTGGTCTGCGGCACCGTCCCGATCCTGTCGTTCTGGGCCGAGCACCGCGCCACCGCACGGGTTCGTGCGGCTGGTCGAGTCCCCGCCGCCTCGTGAGCGGCCGGACCGCGTTCGTCCTCGGCGGAGGCGGTCTGCTCGGCGCTGTCGAGGTCGGCATGCTCCGGGCCCTCTTCGAGGCCGGGGTTCGCCCCGACCTGCTGCTCGGCACCTCCGTCGGCGCGCTCAACGGCGCGCTGGTGGCGGCCGACCCCGGTGACGGGGTCGTCGACCGGCTGCTCGCGCTGTGGGAGAGCGCCGCGGCCAGCAAGGAGGTGTACGGCGACAACCCGGTGCGCCAGGTGACCCGCGCGGTCCGGACCGGCACGCACCTGCACTCGAGCAAGCCGCTGCGGGAGCGGCTCGCCCAGGAGCTCGACGAGCGAACCTTCGCCGACCTCGTCGTGGAGTTCCAGTGCTGCGCGGCGAGCATCGAGCGGGCCGCCGAGCACTGGTTCACCGAGGGCCGGGTGGTCGACGCGGTCGTGGCCAGCGCCGCCGTACCTGGCCTGCTGCGCCCCGCCGTGGTCGACGGCGAGCACTTTCTGGACGGCGGCATCGTCAACTCGATCCCGGTCGGCCGCGCCGTCGAGTGCGGCGCGGACCGCATCTTCGTGCTGCAGGTCGGCCGGGTGGACCGCCCCCTGGTGCCGCCCCGCAAGCCGTGGGAGGTGGCGCGGGTCTCCTTCGAGATCGCGCGCCGGCACCGGTTCCACCGCGAGATGGCCGCGCTGCCGACCGACGTGATCGCCCACGTGCTACCGACCGGCGGCGGCCTGCCCGGGGACGACAGCCTGCTGTCCTACCGCGATTTCGGGGCGGTGACCCGCCGCATCGACGCCGCGTACCGCGCTTCGGTCGCCTACCTCGAGGCTCACCTGTGACCGGGCTCTTCCGCCGGGTGGTGCTCGCCCCGGCGGTGATCGCCGTGACCGTGCTGGTGGTGAGCACCATTCCGCTGTGGCTGGTCGTCGCCGTGGTGCTCTCCCCCGTCGTGCCGGGCCGGCTGCGGCCGTTGCGGCTGCTGTCGCTGGTGCTGATGCACCTCGTGCTGGAGAGCCTCATGCTCGTGGAGATGTTCGGGCTCTGGATCGCCTCGGGGTTCGGGGCCTACATCCGCCGCCCGTTCTTCGAGCGGATCCACTACGACATCGTGCGGACCTACCTCGTGGTGTTCTTCCGGGAGGCCAGACGGGTGCTGCGGCTGAAGATCCTCACCGAGGGGCCGGCGCCCGACGCCCACCCCGGCGAGCCGCTGCTCGTCTGCTGCCGGCACGCCGGCCCCGGCGACTCGTTCACACTGATGTACGCCCTGATGCACTGGTACCGCCGAGAGCCCCGCGTCGTCCTCAAGGACACCATCGCCTGGGACCCCGCGATCGACGTGATCCTCAACCGACTGCCGAGCCGGTTCATCTCGCCGCACAAGGGGGTCGACCTGGAGGCGGTGGTGGGTGCGCTGGCCCGCGACCTCGACGCGAACGACGCCTTCGTGATCTTCCCCGAGGGCGGCAACTTCACGCCCGAGCGTCGGCAGCGGGCGATCGACAAGCTCCGCCGGCTCGGCCTCGAGGCGATGGCCCAGCGCGCCGAGCGGATGGAGAACGTGCTCGCGCCGCGGCCCGGCGGTCTGCTGGCCGCACTCGACGCCGCCCCGGAAGCCGACGTGGTGCTGGTCGCGCACACCGGGCTCGATCACATGCTGACCGTCGCCGACGTGTGGCGGGAGATCCCGATGGACAAGCAGATCGTCATGCGGTGGTGGCGGGTGCCCCGTGAGGAGATCCCCGCCGACCGGGACGCCCGGATCGACTGGCTGTTCTCGTGGTGGGAGCAGATCGACGCGTGGATCGACGAGCACCGTCCCGTCGACCTGCCTCCGCAGGTGCGGGGTGCGCGCCGCGGCCGGGAGCGGACCTCGTCCGGACAGCAGTGAGGCCCGCGGGTCACCCCGCGGGCCTCGGTCGAGGCAGCTGTCCGGTCAGTCCTTCGAGACGTCGATCGTCTCGGCCGGGTTGTCCGGCGTGGTGGCGCTGTGCGGCGCCGCGGCCGCGTCCGCGGCTGCCACGTCGGGCGAGGCGCCGCCCTGGTCGTCGGCTTCCGCCCGGTGCGCCCCACCGTTGTCCGCCTCCGGCGTCGCGGCGGTCGCGGCGGGAGTCGGGGTGTAGGAGGACTGCCACGCGGTCGTGGGCTCGCGGTCGGAGAGCTTCTTGGCCACCGCGGCCACGATGCCGCCGAGGCCGAGCACGATCAGGAGATTGCGCAGCCGGTGCTTCTTCTTCGGCGTCTCCACCTCGCCCTTGAGGGCGGCGACGGCGGCCTTGCCGCGCTTGGAGGTCTCCTCCCGCACGTCCTCGGTGGCCTCACCGGCGGCGGCGATGGCGGCGGTGATGACGGGCAGCACCTCGTGAGTGAGCCGGTCCTTGGCCTCCGCGAGCGCGGGGGCGGTCCGGTCCCGGGCTTCGGCCAGCATCGGCGCCGCCTTCTCCCGAGCGTCGGCCAGCACCGGGCCCGCCTTCTCCCGAGCGTCGGCGAGCATGGGAGCGGCCTTGTCGCGCGCACTGTCGACCGTCGGCCCGATCCGGCTGCCCAGTTCAGTCGCGTGGTCGCGGATCTTCTTGGTCTTCGGCATCGTCTTGAAAAGCCCCTCTCGCGTTTTCCTGGCTCGACTGTGCCCGATCTGTGCCCGATCATGCCCCCGTCGGTCTCGGAATCAAACCCCCACCACCGGCTCCCGGTACGCCCCCTTGGTGCCCGTGGGAGGATCGGGGGCGTCCCCGGCGACCGGAGGTCGTCGCGTGGTGACCCGACCCACCGACCAGGAAGGCGCCTCGTGGCCGAGACGTACGCAACGCTCAAGACGAACCGTGGAGACATCGTCATCCACCTGTTCCCCAACCACGCACCGAAGACCGTGCAGAACTTCGTCGGGCTGGCCGAGGGCACCCAGGAGTACGTCGACCCGCAGTCCGGCCAGAAGACGACCGGGCGGTTCTACGACGGCCTCGGCTTCCACCGGATCATCCCCAACTTCATGATCCAGGGCGGTTGCCCGCTCGGCACCGGCACCGGCGGCCCCGGCTACACGTTCAAGGACGAGTTCCACCCCGAGCTGCAGTTCGACCGCCCGTACCTGCTTGCGATGGCCAACGCGGGCCCGGGCACCAACGGGTCGCAGTTCTTCATCACCACGGCCGCCACCGACTGGCTGAACAACCGGCACACGATCTTCGGCGAGGTCGAGGACGAGGAGAGCCGCAAGGTCGTCGACGCGGTCGGCAACACCGCGACCGGCCCCGGCGACCGTCCGCTCGAGCCGGTCGTGATCGAGACCGTGCAGGTGGAGCAGCGCTGAACACCGCACCCCGGCGCTCGCTGCGGTCCCGCTTCCGCAGGAACCCCGCGTGAGCACGCCTGCGGCACCGCAGCCCGGGACGCCCGATTCGGGCGTCCCGGTCTGCTACCGCCATCCCGACCGCGAGACCCACATCCGCTGCCAGCGGTGTGAACGTCCGATCTGCCCCGACTGCATGAACCAGGCGGCGGTGGGCTTCCAGTGCCCGAGCTGCGTGCGCGAGGGCTCGCTCACCACCCGGCAGGCGACGACGGCGTACGGCGGCAAGCGGTCGGACAACCCGGCGCTGACCTCCCAGGTCCTGATCGCGCTCAACCTCGCCGTGTGGCTGCTCATCTCCGCGACCGGGGGCTCGGGCAGCCCCTGGTTCTACCGCTTCGTGCTCATCCCCCGCGGTGCCGACGCGATCGTCGACGGCACCAGGCAGTTCGTGCCCGGTGTCGCCGACGGTGCCTACTGGCAGCTCGCCACGTCGGCATTCACCCACCTGTCGCTGTTCCACATCGGCTTCAACATGATGGCGCTGTGGGTGCTCGGTCCCCAGCTCGAGATGGTGCTGGGCCGGGCGCGGTTCCTGACCGTCTACCTGCTCTCCGGCCTGGCCGGCAGCGCGGCGGTCTACTGGCTGAGCGCGACCAACACCCCGACGCTGGGTGCCTCGGGGGCGATCTTCGGGCTGTTCGGCGCGCTCCTGGTGATCGCGTTCAAGGTGCACGGGAGCGTCTCGGCCATCCTGCCGTGGATCGCCTTCAACTTCGTGCTCACCTTCCTGGTCCCCAACATCTCCTGGCAGGGCCACGTCGGCGGCTTCGTGGGCGGGTTGTTCCTCGCCGCGCTGTTCGCGTACTCCCCGCGCAGGTCGCGTTCGCGTTGGCAGCTCGGCGGCTCCGTGGTGCTCGGGGTGCTCCTCGTCGCGGCGATCGTCGCACGCACCGCGGTCCTCACCGGCTGAGCCGTCCCGTCCGGCCGTCCCGTCCGGCCGTGCCCAGCCCGGGACCGGTCCAGACCGATTCGTCCCGGTGTGATTGGGCCCACTCGTGCCCGGGTAGGACCCCGCTCGCAGATGCAGGAAGCGCCGGGCTTGCCCCTGACCGGTGTTTCCACATTGGGGATAAAGGCTGTGGATGAATTCCACCGGTGTGATTCGGGTGCACGCCGTGCTCTGACCGAGCTCCTTGAGGTCCCGCGATGCACAGAACCGGTGCCGCGAACAGATGTCGCGGCACCGGTTCTGTCGGTGCAGGGGGCCCGGGGTTACTCCCAGCGGGTGGCGTAGACGAAGCCCACGGCCATGAACCCGATGCCGACCATCAGGTTGTACTGGCCGAGGTTCTTCATCACCGGCACCGAGAGGTCCTGGCCGGTGATGTAGTAGAGCACGATCCACAGCAGCCCGATCAGGAACGAACCGAGCATCCCGACCACCACCCCGCGGCCGCGGCCCAGTGGCGTGCTGGGGTGCCCGGCGAGCGCGAGTCCGAGGAAGATCAGGCCGAAGCCGATCAGGAAGTTCCAGCGCCTGAGGTCACCCATCCAGGTCAGCGAGGCCCCGTCCTGCGCCACGTTGATGTAGACCACGATCCAGGCGATACCCACCACGGCGAGCAGCGCCGCACCGACGGTCCGCGGCAGCGAGATACCGGGGGCGGTCGGGGCGCCGGGGGCGGTGCGGGGGGTGGCTTTGGACACGGGTGCTCCTCGAGGACTTGCGGTCGGCGGGCGGCGCTGCCGGTGCGCGCGCGGGCTTGGTGCCTGGGCTAGCGTAGTCGGCACCACCCGGGTCCACGAAAGCGCATCGACCATGACTCCAGCCGACCACCGCCTGCCGTGGCGCCGTCGGCTCGCCGACGGCGTCGCGGCGCGCGCCCGACGTACCCGTGCCCGGCCGACCTGGTGGCGGGTGGCAGCACCCGCCGCGTTCGGCGTCGCCGGGGTCCTGTTCGTCACCAGCGCGGTGAGCTCCGGGGGCACCGACCTGTCCGGCACCGCGGGCCGGATCGGGGACCTTCCGGGGCTCGCCGCGGCCGAGACCCGCGAGCTCGAGGGCCTTCGGTCCCGACACGCGGACCTGGTGGCCGAGGTGGACAGCCTCACCGCCTCGCTGAGCAAGAACAGCGCGGGCGGGGCGCGCGAGAAGGCGGAGGCGCTGCGCGGACCGGCCGGCCTCGACCCGGTCACCGGACCCGGCCTCACCATCACCCTCACCGACGCGCCGAAGTCGATGCAGTCCGTCGTCGAGACCGACGAAGAGCTCCGCAGCCTGGTCGTGCACCAGCAGGACATCCAGGCGGTGGCGAACGCCCTGTGGGAGGGCGGCGCGGAGGCGATGACGATCCAGGACCAGCGGGTGATCTCCACGACCGGGATCCGGTGCGTCGGCAACTCGGTCGTCCTGCACGACGTCCCCTACGCTCCGCCGTACCGCATCTCGGCGATCGGGCCGATCAACACGATGCTCGACGCGATCAACGCCAGCCCCTACATCGGCTTCTACCTCGAGGGGGTGGCCGCCTACGACCTCGGCTGGGACGTGCAGGTCGAGCCCAGCCTCGACCTGCCCGGCTACGCCGGCTCCACGGGACTCAGCTACGCCCGCCCGGCCGGCGGTCTCGCCTCCACCACCGACGACGGGACGTGAGCGCAGCTAGCCCAGCGGACCGCCGCCGGGCTCGGACGCGCTCGGGCTCGGGCTCGGCGACGTGGTGGCATCGCTCGGGGACGGGGTCTCGGACGGGGTGGGCGAGGGCGCCTCGTAGGAGGACACCGTGATCAGCACCCGGGTGCCCTGCGGCTGCTCGGTGTAGGCCTCCGGGCTCTGCTTGAGCACCTGCCCCTTCTCGGCCACCGTGGCGGAGTCGTAGGTGACGTCGACCTCGAAACCGGCCTTGTTCAGCACCCGGGTCGCCTTCTCCTGGCTCATTCCGACGACGCTCGGCACCTCCTTGGGGCCGGCGGAGTAGTACACCGTGACCTCGCTGCCCTTGGAGACGTTCTGCGCCGGCTCGGGGTCGGTGCGGGTCACCTCGTCGCGCGGCTGGTCGGACTTCTCCTTGACCATCTTCACCTTCAGGCCGGCGTCCTCGAGGATCTGCCGGGCCTCGTCACGGTTCTTGCCGACCACGTAGGGCACCACCACGTCGGGGGATCCGGTCGAGACCGTGAGGTCGACCGGGGACCCCGGGTCGAGCAGGGTCAACGGGTCCGGGTCCTGCGCGATGACCCGGCCCTTGGCGACGTCCTCGGAAGCCTCCCGGTCGACCTGCCCGACGGTGAGGCCGGCGTCCTCGATCCGGGACGTGGCCTGCTTGAGCTTCATGCTCGTCACCGAGGGCACCGAGTTCTGCTCACCGGGCGAGCTGAACAGCCGGCCCCCGAAGACGGCGGCCGCGACCATCAGCAGCAAGATGGCCAGCGCCAGCAGCACCAGCGGCCAGCGGTTCTGCTTGCGGTCCGGCTCCTGGACCGGGCTGCCGTTGAAGATCGACGTCGCGTCGTCGGGTGCGTCCGTAGGCACGAACGCAGGCGCGCCCCCGACGGGTACGACGGGCGCGGCGACCGGTTTGCCGGCGAGGAACCGCTCGATGTCCGCGCGCATCGCCGCGGCGCTCTGGTAGCGCTCGTCGGTGCTCTTGGCCAGCGCTTTCATCACGATCTGGTCGACCTCGGGCGGCAGCTCGTGGTCGAGCGAAGACGGCGGTGCCGCCTGCTCGCGCACGTGCTGGTAGGCGACGGAGACCGGGCTCTCCCCGACGAAGGGCGGTCGGCCGGTCAGCAGCTCGTAGAGCAGGCACCCGGTGGAGTAGACGTCGCTGCGCGAGTCGACGGTCTCGCCGCGGGCCTGCTCCGGGGAGAGGTACTGCGCGGTCCCGACCACGGCGGCGGTCTGGGTCATGGTCGAGGAGGCGTCCGCCACGGCGCGGGCGATCCCGAAGTCCATCACCTTGACGTCGCCGGCCGGGGTCAGCATCACGTTGGCCGGCTTGATGTCGCGGTGCACGATGCCGGCGCGGTGGCTGTAGTCGAGCGCCGCGAGCACCCCTCCGGTGATCTCCAGGGCGCGCTCGGGGAGGATCTTGCGGCCCTCGCGCAAGATCTCGCGCAACGTCCGCCCGGCGATGTACTCCATCACGATGTAGGGCTGCGGCACGTGGGTGCCGTCGGTGGAGAGCTCCTCGCCGGTGTCGTAGACCGACACGATGGCGGGATGGTTCAACGACGCGGCCGACTGCGCCTCACGCCGGAACCGGGCCTGGAAGGTCGGGTCGCTCGCGAGGTCGGTGCGCAGGCGCTTGATCGCCACGACGCGGCCCAGGCGCAGGTCGTTGCCCTTGCGCACCTCGGCCATGCCGCCACGGCCCAGCAGCTCGCCGATCTCGTAGCGGCCGCCGATGAGTGGGCGGTCCCCGTCGGTTCCGTTGCTCACTAGTGACCCTTCTTCTTGTGCCCGTTGGCCTTGCCCTTGTCGCCCCGGCCCTTGGGCTCGGCCTTGGGCGCGGGCTTCTTCTTCGTGGTCTTCGCCGCCGGCTGTGTCGCGACCGGATCGCCCCACACGGAGAGGCTCACCCGGTCGTTCTCGTGCAGCCTGCCCGTCGGATCCACGGCGGAGACGGTGCCGGCCTGGTGCCCCCCGCGGTTCTCGACCGTCTGCTCCTGCACCCGCAGGCCGCGCTTCTCCAGCCGCCGCTTGGCCTCGGCCGCGAGCAGTCCGACGTAGTCGTCGGCGAGCACCTTGATGACCGGACGACTGCTCGCCGTGGGCGAGGCTTCGCCCGACGAGACGCTCGGCTGGTCGGCACCGGCGGCCGGGACGCCGCCGGTGCCGCGGGCCACCCAGGACATCGCCACGACGATCAGCAACATGCCGAGCGCGGCCCCCGCCCACGGCAGCCAGGCCGGCCGGCGGGACTGCCGGGTGGGCCGGTCGGCCGTCGTCCCCACGGCGGGGAGCACCGCGGTGTGCTGCGGCTCCTCCGCGAGAACCCCGGCCGGGACGTCCGGGGCCGCCGCGGCCGCGGGCACCGAGATCGGTCCTCCCCGCAGCGCGGTGGCGAAGTCGGCCATCGAGGCGAACCGACGGTCCGGGTCCTTCGCCATCGCGGTCTCCACCACCTCGCGCAGGTGCGCGGGCACCCGGTCGGGAAGCGCGGGCGGCGGCTCGCGCAGGTGGGCGAGCGCGGTGCCGATCGGGCTGTCTGCGTTGAAGGGTCGGGCTCCGGCGAGGCACTCGTAGAGCACGACGCCCAGGGAGTACACGTCGCTGGCCGGGGTGGCGGCCTTGCCCTCGGCCTGCTCCGGGGCGATGTAGGCGGGCGTGCCGACGACCTGACCGGTCTGGGTCAGCCCCGCCCCGTCGGCGGCCCGGGCGATGCCGAAGTCGGTGATCTTGACCTGGCCCCGGGGCGTGACCATCAGGTTGGCGGGCTTCACGTCGCGGTGGACGATGCCGATCGTGTGCGCGGCGCCGAGCGCCTCGGCCGCCTGAGCGCCGAGGTCGGCGACGGTCTCGGCCGGCATCGGCTCGCCTTCGCGCAGCAGCATCGACAGCGGCTTGCCGGGGACCAGCTCCATGACGAGGTAGGGGCGCGGGCTGCCGGACCCGTCCTCCGGCTCCAGGTCGCCGAAGTCGAACACCGACGCGACGTTGTGGTGGTGCAGCGCCGCGGCGTTGCGCGCCTCGGCCTCGAACCGGGAACGGAACGTCGGGTCGTCGGCGTACTCCGGCTTGAGCACCTTGACCGCGACCTGCCGGTCCAGGAGCGTGTCCGTGGCACGCCACACCACGCCCATGCCGCCGGTGGCGATCCGGCGGTCGAGGCGGTAGCGCCCTCCGGTCACTGGCCGATCACCGCCTCCATCACCGACTTGGCGATCGGCGCCGCCAGTCCGCTGCCCGAGATCGCGTCGCGGGCGACGCCGGCGTCCTCGACGAGCACCGCGACCGCCACCTTCGGGTCGTCGGCGGGTGCGAAGGAGACGAACCAGGCGTACGGCGGCCGGTCGGCCTGGCTCTGGGCGGTGCCGGTCTTGCCCGCCACCTTGATCCCCGGGATCTGCGCGGTCTGACCGGTCCCCCCGTCGACCACCTCCACCATCATCTGGGTGAGGTCGCGGGCGGTCGAGGAGCTGATCGCGGTGCGGAACGGCTCCTCGTGGGCCTTCTCGAGCACCGACAGGTCGGGCTTGCGGACCTCGTCGACGAGGTAGGGCTTCATCACGACACCGCCGTTGGCGATCCCGGCGGTGACCATCGCCATCTGCAGCGGAGTCGCGGCGACCTCGTACTGGCCGATCGCGGAGTAGGCCAGCAGCGGCCCCTCGGCGCTCTCCGGGAAGCGGCTGGCGACCATCCCGTTGAGGTCGTCGAGCGGGGCCTCCCCGAAGCCGAACTTCTCGGCCTGGTCGCGCAGCGACTCCTCGCCCAGCTGCAGGCCGAGGAACCCGAACGAGACGTTGCAGGAGACCATCAGCGCCTGGGTGAGCGTGATCCGGTTGCCGCCGCAGTTGCTGCCGTTCTCGTTGGGCAGGTCGTTGTCGGTCTGCGGGAGGTCCAAGGTGGTGCCGCCCTTGACCATCGAGTCGGGTGAGTACTGGCCGCTCTCGATCGCCGCCGCCGCGGTGACCAGCTTGAAGGTCGACCCGGGCGGGTAGACCTCCTCGATCGCGCGGTTCTTCAACGGCTCGCCGGGGTTCTTCACCAGTCGGTCCCATGCGTCCTGCACCTGCGAGAACTTGTGCGAGGCGAGGACGTTGGGGTTGTACGACGGCGACGAGGCCATCGCGAGGACCTTGCCGGTCGAGGGGTCGAGGGCGACCACCGCGCCCTCGATGTTGGGGCCGAGCGCCCGGAGTCCGTCGAAGGCGGCCGTCTGCGCCTTCGGGTCGATGGTCAGCGACACCGAGCCGCCCTTGGGCTGGCTGTTGCCGATCATGTCCACGACGCGGTCGACGAACAGCCGCGGGTCGCTGCCGGAGAGGATCTCGTTCTGGGTGAGCTCCACGGAGTCGCGGCCGTAGATGTAGGAGTAGTAGCCGGTCAGCTGGGCGTACTTGAACGGCTCGGGGTAGGTCCGCTGGTACTCGTACTGGTCCTTGGTCGGCACGCTCTCCGCCACCGACTTGCCGGCCACCAGGATCGCCCCGCGCTTGCGGGAGAACTCCGCGTCGCGCACCCGCTTGTTGTCGTCGCGGGAGTTCAGGTCTCCCGCCTTGACGTACTGCAGGTAGGTCGAGTTCAGCAGCAGGGCGACGAACAGCACCATGCAGAAGATCGACATCGTCCGGATCGGCTTGTTCATCTAGAGCCTCACCACCGCGGTGGCGTCGTTGCCGTGGTCGGTGTCGCCGCTGCCGCTGCCGGCGCCGGCCAGCTCGGGCAGCGGCCGCCGGGCCTGGTCGGAGATGCGCAGCAGCAGCGCGATGATCGCCCAGTTGGCCACCAGCGACGACCCGCCGTAGGACAGGAACGGCGTGGTCAGCCCGGTGAGCGGGATCAGCTTGGTGACGCCGCCGATCACCACGAACACCTGGAGCGCGAAGACCACGCCCAGTCCGGTGGCGATCAGCTTGCCGAACCCGTCGCGGCACACCAGCGCAGTGCGCAGCGCCCGCTCGACGATCACGCCGTAGAGCACGATGATCGCCATCGCACCGGTGAGGCCGAGCTCCTCGCCGAGCGCGGCGAAGATGAAGTCCGACTCGGCGATCGGGATCTGGGTCGGGTCGCCGAGCCCGAGCCCCCGCCCGACGAGACCGCCCCAGGCCATCCCGTAGAGGCCCTGGATGATCTGGTAGGCGCTGTCGTGGTGGAACGGGTCCAGCCAGGCGTCCACCCGGATCTTCACGTGGCCCACGAACAGGTAGGCGGCGTAGGAGCCGAGCCCGAACAGGGTCGCTCCGACGACGAGCCAGCCGGGACGCTCGGTGGCGACGTAGAGCATCACCACGAACAGCCCGAAGAACAGCAGGGACGAGCCGAGGTCGCTCTGGAAGACCAGCACGCCGAGGCTGACCAGCCACATCGCCAGGATCGGGCCGAGGTCGCGGCCGCGCGGGAGGTCGACGCCGAGGACCCGCTTGCCGGCGAGCGCCAGCGCGTCGCGGTGCAGCACGAGGTAGCCGGCGAAGAAGATCACCAGCGCCACCTTGGCGATCTCCCCGGGCTGGAAGCTGAGCGGACCGAGGTTGATCCAGATCCGGGCGCCGCGGATCTCGGTGCCGAGAACCGGCAGCAGCGGCATGACCAGCAGCAGCAGAGCCGCGAGTCCCGAGGTGTAGGTGAACGCCTGCAGCCGGCGGTGGTCGCGCAGCAGCACCAGCACGGCGCAGAACAGCAGCACCCCGATCGTCATCCACAGCAGCTGGTCGCGCGCCAGGGTGTTGGCGTCCTTGTCCGCGGCGAGCTTCGCCAGGTCGATGCGGTGGATCATCGCCAGGCCGAGGCCGTTGAGCGCGGAGACGATGGGCAGCAGCACCGGATCGGCGTAGGGCGCGAGGAGGCGTACGACGATGTGGCAGCCGATCACCAGGGCGGCCAGCCAGCCGCCGTACCCCATGATGTCGACCGGGACCTGGCCCTCGACCGCCAGGCCGACCGCCGCGTAGGCCCCGACACCGACGGCGAGGCTGAGCACGAGCAGGAACAGCTCCGCGCCCCGGCGCCGGCGGTGGGTGAAGCCGTGCGGCAGGGCGTTGAGCGGGTTGAGGCTGCTCACGAACCAGCCCCCGCCGAAGGGGAGGCCTCGATGCAGTCCGGCGGCGCGATCGTCGGCGTGGGGCTCGGCTTCGGCGACGGGCTCGCCTTGGCGCCGGGATTCTTCTTCGAGTTCTTCGTGCCGGTCGCGTCCGCGGAGGGCGACTTCGACGGTGCGGCCGACGGCGACGGCTCGGGCTCGGGGCACTTGCGGGCGAAGTCGGCGCGGATGTCCGAGGCGATCTTGCGAGCGCCTTCGAGGCTGTCGGCCGGGATGCCGGCGCGCACCCGCTCGGCCCCGTAGGCGGGCAGCGACTGCACGGTGACGTCGGTGGTCTCGGCGACGCGGTGCATGGTCAGGCCGGGGATGTCGGACTGGATCCCTCGGAAGATCGCCACCTTCTCGTCAGCGATGGCGACGTAGTACTGGTCCTGGGACCAGCCGTAGGCCAGCGCGGCGGCGCCGACGAGGACGGCGAGCAGGACGCCGAGCGCGATGAACCGGCGCAGCCACTTGAACCGCCGCGGCGGTCGGGGGGCGTAGCGCAACGTCTCGGGGTCCACCTCGACCCCGGTCGTGGGGTCGCCGGGCACCGGCTCGATCTCGCCGGTGTCCCCGCCGCGGTGACCGCGGAAGAAGCTCTTGGACGCCAGCGGCTGCTTGCGCGGCTGTTCCGCGGCGGCGCCGACCAGCATCGGGCCGGTGCTGGCAGCGGCCCCGGTGTCGCCCCCGGTGCCGGGCTCGGCGGCGGCCTCGTCCACGACGTCGGCGACCACGGCCGTGACGTTGTCGCTGCTGCCGGCGTCGAGAGAGGCCCGGATCAGCTCCACGGCGGCGTAGTCGACCGAGCCGGTGCCGAGGATGTCGGCGATCCGGTCGTCGTCGAGCACCCCGGAGCAGCCGTCGCTGCACAGCAGGATCCGGTCGCCGGCGGCGAGCTCGACGTCGAAGAGGTCCGGGTCGGTCTCGTGCACCCCGTCCACCGCGCGAAGGATCAGGTTGCGGTGCGGGTGGGTGCGGGCCTCCTCCTCGGTGATCCGGCCGTCGTCGATGAGGCCCTGGACGAAGGTGTGGTCCTTGGTCAGCCGGCTCAGCGTCCCCTCGCGCAGCAGGTAGCCCCGGCTGTCGCCGACGTGGCCGACGGTGATCTTGGTGCCGTCGAAGAGTGCGGCGGTGATCGTGGTGCTGGTGCCGTCGAGCTCGGGGTCCTCGTCGACGAGCTCGGCGAGCCGGTCGTGGGCGCGGTGGATCGCTCCCGCCATCGCCTCCTGCATGTCCTGCGGCGGTGGCGCGTCGAGGCGGCGCAGGATCTGCACCGCCGTGCTGCTCGCGATGTCGCCGCGAGCGGCTCCGCCGACCCCGTCGGCGACCATCAGCAGGTGCGGACCGGCGAAGCCGGAGTCCTGGTTGTTCTTCCGGACACGGCCGACGTCGGACAGGGCGGCGTAGCGGAGGCTCAGCGAAGTCGGGTGCATGCGGCCGCCGCTACTTCCGGAGCTCGAGGGTCGTCTTGCCGATCCGGATCTGGGTGCCGAGGGAGACGGTGGTCGGCTGGGTGAGGCGCGAGGAGCCGATGTAGGTGCCGTTGGTGGAGCCCAGGTCCTCGACGAACCACTGGTCGCCCGAGCTGGCGATCCGGGCGTGGCGCGTGGAGACGTAGTCGTCGTCGAGCCGGATCGCGGCGTCGGACCCGCGGCCGATGAGCAAGGGGGCGAGCTCGAGCGAGACGGTCTCGCCGGCGTTCGCCCCCTCGGTGATCGCAACGTGTGTCGGGGCCCCGCGCGGTCGCTTCGCCGGCTTGGCGCGGGCGGCCCGCTTGCGCTCCTGCCGCTCGGCCCGCCGGTCGGCGCGCGGGGGGGAGTCGACGCGGGCGCCGAACATGTCGGAACGGACCACGGAGACCGCGGAGAGCACGAAGATCCACAGGATCGCCAGGTAGGCGAACCGGATCAGCGTCAAGGTCAGCTCAGACACCCGGACCGCCTTCCGCGGGGGACGGCTCCGGCACCTGGCGGATCGTCATGGTGGTGTTGCCGATCTTCACGGTGGCTCCGTCGTCGAGCGTGGCGTGGGTGACCTTGTGGCCGTTGACCAGCATGCCGTTCGTCGAGCCGAGATCGACGACGCTCACGGTCGGCGCGCCGGACTGGGCCGGGGCGATCCGGATCTCCGCGTGGCGGCGGGAGACGCCGGGGTCGTTGATCCGCAGGTCCGCGTCGGTGCCACGCCCGATGACGATGCCGGGCGGGTCGAGCGGGTGGCGCATCCCGTTGACCTCGAGGATCACCTTGGCCCGTCGTACGGCGGTGTCGGTCACCGAGGACTGCGACTGGGGCGTCACCTTCGCCAGCGCGGAGCTGCGCACCCGGAACCGGCCGGTGGAGAGGTCCTCCTTCTCGTCGAAGGAGATGCTCACCGGGCCGGTGAAGACGTAGGACTGGTCGTGCGCGTGGTCGCGGAGCATCTCGACGAGCTCGTCGGCGAGCGTGGAGGAGTACGGCGCGAGCCGCTCGTGGTCCTGCGGGGAGAGCTCGACGTGGAACTGGTTGGGCACCAGGCGGCGGTCGCGGGAGAGGATCTGCGCGGAGTTGTCGACCTCCCGTTGCAGCGCGGCCGCGACCTCGACGGGTTGGACGGCGCTGCGGAAGGCGCGAGCGAAGGCTCCGGAGACCAGCTGCTCGAGCCGACTCTCGAACTTCTGGAGCAAACCCATCGCCGCCTCCTTCCTGGCTCGCTGTCGTGTGCTGTCTCCGGGACACTCGTCCCAGGCGTCGTACCCTCGCCGACGCCGGTCGAACCGGACGCCGTGCATGACGAGGGTCACCGGCATGGACCGGTGCCGCGTCGCTCGATCGTATCGGTCCACGCTGTGCCGGTTTTTGCGGGCCGAGCGGCGTGGGCTACCCTGAGCACGCTTCACGCGCGAGTGGCGGAATAGGCAGACGCGCACGGTTCAGGTCCGTGTGCCCGAAAGGGCGTGGGGGTTCAACTCCCCCCTCGCGCACAACAACAACAGCCCCAGGTCTTCAGACCTGGGGCTTTGTCGTTCAGCATGGGGTGCTCAGCAGGCTCATGTGCCGAAACATGTGCTAAGCCCCCGCGGGACTCTCGCCGAGGTGCGCGGCGAAGCGGTCGATGGCGCTCGTCTGCATCGTCGGCGTGACGTGGCTGTCGATGTTCATGGTCGTGGTGCTCGTGGGTGGCCGAGCCGTTCCTGGACGACCTTCGGGTGCTCGCCCAGCTCCAGCAGCAACGTGGCGTGGGTGTGCCGCAAGCCCTTGGGGGTCACGCGGGGCAGGCCGTCGATCTTGGCGCAGGCCCAGTGATGAGGAGGGTTTGGGAGTGAGGTACGGGAGGGAGCGGAGGGTGAGCAAGGTGGCAGAGGGAGAGGAGAATCTGACCCTGCCGCTGCACAATCCAACGGTCAGTCGCGGTCGTGGATGAACACGCCCGCCCGGTTGATCTCCAGGTACCTGTAGGCCGCAAGGGCGGTGTCGAGCGCGGACCACTGCTGGTCGAACAGGACCAGGAGATCGCGCGTCGAGATGTTGCCGCAGGTGACGTGGAGGAGTCGCGCGGGAGACCTACCGAGGAGATGAGTGATGCGGAAGTCGTCGTCTTTGGTCACTACGAACCGGTCTTCGGAGTCCGCCAGAACCGCGATCTCCGGATCGGGCATCGTGGTGCCGCCCTCGTACTCCTTGACGTGCCGCGCGTCGTGGCCGCGTTCGGCCAGGTACGTCGCCAGTGCCATGGGGAGCTGCTGGTCGACCAGGAACGAGGTCACGCCCCGATGCGCTGCAGGCGGGCCGAGGAGTCCAGTGCGGCAAACTCGAGCACCGCGAGGATGTCGTCACGCTCGAGCTCGTCGTAGTCGACCAGGATCTCGTCGTACGTCATGCCGGAAGCGAGCAGCTCAAGCACGTCCTGGACGCGCAGGCGCATCCCGCGGATCGTGGGCGCACCGTGGCAGATCGACGGGTCCACCGTGATCCGGTCGAGACGGCTGGCGGCTTCGGTCATGGCCGGAGTGTACGCGGTGCCGAATGCCGCTCATGTGCTAAGTCATGTGCTAGCGACCATGTAGGTCGTCGTATTTCAACGATGTCGTTTGCTGGTCCGATACGCAGTTCACGCTCAGTTTGAGCGTGAATCTGGGTCTCGGGGGTCTTCGGCGCTGAGCCCCGGCGAGCTGGTCCTCGACGTGCGCGGCGAGGCCGTTCGACGCTGTTCATGTAGTCCGGTGTTCCCGTGTCGCGCGGGCGGAAGCGACAAGCTCCGTCAGGCCGCCGATCACCCGCGTTAGCCCGAACTCCCATGCTCGGTCGGCGTCGTAGGGGGCGTTCATCGCCTCACCGGCGGCTCGTCCGACACTCCGGGCGAGCGGAAAGTCCTCGCCCAGGTAGGTCGCCAGACGCTCAGCCGACTGTTCCCAGGCGGTGCCGAAGCCAGTGGGCACCGGCGTCATGACGATTCTGCCGGCCGAGGCTCGCACGAAGTCGAGCAAGAACGTCAGCGCGGCGTCACGATCGAGGTCGCTGATGTCGGTGCCGTCGAAGGCGTGCAGCTCGTGGTCGTACTTGGCGATGGTGGCTGGCCCCAGAGCGGTCCGGTGGTCGTCGATGTCGAGCAGCCAGGGGTGGGCGCGCAGTAGTGCGAGGTTGTCCTCTGCAACTCGGCGTACTCGGGAGCGCCAGCCTGAGCGCCCGAAGGGCCTCAGCGGGATGTGCGTGCAGGCGTGGTCGGCGATGAGCACGAGCAGGTCATCTCGGCTGTTGACATGGGTGTAGACCGACATGGCTGTGATCCCGAGGGCCTGGGCGAGCGCCCGAACGGTGACGGCCGCGAGTCCTTCGGCATCGGCGATGGCGATCGCCGCCGTGACGACATGTCCGGTCGCGAGCTTGGCCTTGGGGCCGCGCGTTCCTCCGTTCGGCGCCTCTGGGCTGTCACGCCACAGCAAGTCAACCAGCGGTCGCGGCACGTTGGAGCCTTCCCTTGAGCCTGGTATTACCCTGTACGATGTACGTAGTTTATGCCGGGAGACATCCTTGAACATCACGCAGACTGCCATCTCGCTCAACGTCCCCGACGTCGACGCATCGGCGTCGTTCGCCAAGACACACTTCGGCTACGAGGAGGCAATGACCGCAGACGGGTTCGTGTCGCTCCAGCACCCTGCCGCGGGCAGCAACCTGATCTTCCTGGCGACCGGCCTGGCCACGTTCAAGCCCTGCGAGATCGCCGGCTCCGCCGGACAAGGGCTACTTCTCGTGCTCGTCGTGGACGACCTCGACGAGCAGTTCAAGCGGATCGAGGCTGCCGGAGCCCGCGTCGTCACGCCGCCGGAAACCGAGGAATGGGGCGAACGCTTTTGCCAGTTCGCTGACCCCAACGGTCTCATCTGGCAACTCGTGCAGTGGGCCCGGCGCTGATTCAACGAGAGCGCATGTGGGCACGGGTCTGAAAGACGGCTTCCGCCACGTGAGGAAAGCAATGAACTCGCAACGTGCCCTGAAAATCGACATCGGTCACGACGAGCTGGTCATCCGGCGACGCTACGAGGCGCTCAGCATCGGCAACGACGTCCTGATCGCCCTGTGGTTCCTGGTGGGCAGCATCCTCTTCTTCTGGGATTCCACCATGGTCGCTGCGACCTGGTGCTTCGTGCTGGGCAGCGTCGAGTTCCTGGCCCGGCCCGCGATCCGTCTCGTGCGGCTGGTCCACATCCGACGCATCGGCGGCAGCGGACTCGATTCAGCGAACGACTTCTAGTCGCGGCAAACGCCGCCCCCCGGATCGAGGTGCGCGTCGGTCAAACGGTGGTGGGCGGTGCGGCGGCCGTCGGGTCGCTGAGCTCGAAGAAGTCCTTGCTGGTGAAGCCGAACATCGAGGCGACCAGGTTGGAGGGGAAGGTCCGCACCCGGGTATTCAGGGCGCGCACGTTGCCGTTGTAGAAGCGACGACCGGCGGCGATCCGGTCCTCGGTGTTGGTCAGCTCCCGCTGGAGCTGCAGGAAGTTGGCGCTGGCCTTCAGCTCCGGGTAATCCTCCGCGACGGCGACGAGCTGGTGGACGGCGCCGCCGAGCTCCTCCTCGTAAGGGCGTCGTGCGGACGGCGCCTCGGATCGGTGCTCCCCGGCCGCGGCCCGGGCTTCGGTGACACGCGCGAGCACGGCGGCCTCGTGGGCGGCGTACCCCTTCACCGTCTCGACCAGGTTCGGGATCAGGTCGTGGCGGCGCTGGAGCTCCACGTCCACCTGGCTCCAGGACTCGGTCACGAGCACCGACTGCCTGACGAACCGGTTGTAGGAGACGGCGAACCACATCAGGAGCAGCAGGAGGACCGCGCCGAGGAGGACGAGCGCGATTGCCGGCCCGGTCATGCCGTGCCTTCCTGGCCCGTCTGGCCGGCCGGGGGCAGGCCGTACTGCTGCCTGACGAAGTCGGGCACTGCGTCGAGGACACCGTCGATCACCGTCAGCCGGCGCCCGATGTCGGCGACGTCGTGCTTGCCGGGCTCGATGGCCAAGATCCAGCCCTGGTCGATCTTCCAGCCCACGTCGCGGGTGAGGAGAAGCTGCTCCATCAGCCGCGGATGGAGGATGTCGTAGGCGAAGCGGCGGTCGGAGGAGACCACCGTGAAGGCGCGGTTGAACTCCTCGGACTCGAGCTCGATGTCGCGGTTGGTGAGCTTGCCGATGGCCCGGCCGAAGAACCCCTCCGGACTCACCTCGAGCCGGGGGAGCCCGTCGGCGGTGCGCAGGGCGAGCACCGAGTACCAGTGCGACACCTCCCGGCTGGTGGTGTGTCCATCGGCGTCGGTGGACGTCTCGGTGGTGTGGTAGACGAAGTCGAAACCGACGAACTCACGGCCGTCGTGGACGCCGCGGAGGATGTTGCGGGCCTGCCGGTTGTGGCCGCGCCCGAACGGCGCGCCCTCGAAGTGGTGGGCCCAGGCGTCGTCGCGTTGCGTGTACGTCCAGCCGCGGGCAGCAGCGAGGTTCTGCAGCATCTCCCGCCGCTTCTTGTCGGCGAGGTAGGCCAGCACGGCCACCAGCACGACGAGACCGAGTCCGACCACGAACAGCAGCGGCACCAGAGATGAGCTCACGGGCGCAGCCTATGCGTCAGCGCGTAGGCAGGAGCACGCAACGGGCGGCCGTGGCGCTGCAGCGAACCAGCCGGTCCGCGCCGTCGCCTTCGCCCGCGCCCTCGGCGGCGACCGTCGCCACCAGGTGGTCGTCGTCCTCCCAGGACCACTGCTCGACCCGGAAGCCCCATCCGTCGGGCGGGGTCAGCGTGGCGGCGCCACCACCTCCGACGCGCTGGACCTCGAGTGACCCGACGGTCGTGACCTCGCCGCCCAGGGTGCCCGGCGGAACCCACGCCAGCCACGCCCCGCCCGGGCTCACCGCGAGCGAGTCGTACGCCGGCAGCGGCGCCTTCCGGGTGACCTTGCCGGCGTCGGACAGCTCGGCGAGGAACGGCTCGCCCTCGCGGCTGTCCGAGCCGTACGTCGCGACGAGGCCGGCCGGCGTGCTGGCCAGGAACTGCACCCCCGGGGCCGTCGAGGTCAGGTCGACGGGGCCGCCACCGTCGACGACCAGCGGCAGCCACAGCAGCGCGGTGCGGCTGCCCTGGACGACCACCCGGCCGTCGTCGGTCACGGCGCGGACCGTGACGAGGCTGCCGTCCTGGCGGTCGCCGAGGTCGACCGGAAGTCCCCCCAGGCCCTCTCCGGCCGCCCGGGTGTCGAACCCGGTCACCGTGCCCTGGCCGTTCTCCACCGTGGTCTCGGCGACGA
Organism: uncultured Actinomycetota bacterium; assembly: GCA_963801125.1. Lineage (GTDB taxonomy): Bacteria > Actinomycetota > Actinomycetes > Propionibacteriales > Nocardioidaceae > Nocardioides_B. The sequence continues at coordinate 31,174 of CAWDDL010000012.1, read as the reverse complement.
AGGTCCCAGCGGGCGAGACGACCGGCGGCGTGTCGTGCGGGCCGGGGATCGACTGCGGCTTCGGGCCCCAGCCCCACCACCAGGTGTTGTCGGCGCGCAGGGCCAGCCAACGGGAGTCACCGCCCTGAACCGACCACCAGCTGCCGGGCAGCTGGGTGCCGTCGACGTAGAGCTGCCGGCCGAGGACGTAGGGCACGGTCGGCGGCGTCCGCGGGATCTCGACCGCCGCGACGCTCGGGCTCGCACTCGGGCTCTCGGTCGGGCTGCTGGTCGTCGTCGGACCGGGGGTCGCCGGCGTGGTCGGTGCGGGCGCAGGTGCCGGGGTGGGTGTGTCGCCGCGCGTGGCCAGCACCGCGGCTCCACCGGCCACGACCAGCACGGCTGCGGCCGCGGCCAGCAGCGGGAGCCGGGCCCGACGACCGGGTTCGGCGGGCAGCGCGGGCATGGCGGGGACCTCGACGTGCTCGGCCACCTCGCGCAGCTCGTGGCTCAGGATCTCCTCGACGTCGCCGGTCATCTCGACTCCTCCTCCCCGTCGGTGTGGTCCGGGCCGAGGACGGCCCGGAGTGCCTGGAGCCCGCGGTGTGCCGTGGACTTGACGGTGCCCCTCGAGCAGCCGAGCGTGTCCGCGATCTCCTCTTCGCTGAGGTCCTCGTAGTAGCGGAGCACGATCACCGCGCGCTGCCGTGGGGGCAGCGACTTCACGTGCGGCCACAGCACCATCCGGTCCTCGGTGCCGCGATCGCTCGGCGCGTGCGTCGGCTCGGGGGGCGTGTCGGTGAGCAGCTCGAGCCGGCGTCCTTTCGGCCGTCGCTGCGAGAGGAAGGTGTTGGTCAGCATCGTGCGCAGGTACGCCTGGGGCGAGTCCGCACCCCGGATCCGGGACCAGGACCGGTACGCCTTCAGCAAGGTCTGCTGGGCCAGGTCCTCGGCGTCGGGATGGCTGCCGGCGAGCAGGTAGGCGTAGCGGTAGAGCGACGGCCACGCGGCGCCGGCGTACTCCTCGAACGTCGGCGCGTCCGTGGTGCCGGTCGCGGTGTCCATGTCCGAGATCACTCCCCCTTCTCCTGATCTGACTCCGACCCCGTCCGGAAGGTTGCCTCGCCGTGCGGACGAATTCCACCGCTGCCGCCGAATGCCCGACCCGCCCTACGATGGCGGTGTGTCGCGGTCGGCCGGCGGACGGTTCAGCCTCCACCCCGACGGTTCCGGCTCTGTCGTGGGGCGGGCTGCCGAGCTCGAGGCCCTGACCCGAGCCGTCACGGCTCCGGAGACGAGACTGCTGACCTTGACCGGGCCGCCCGGCGTGGGCAAGTCCACGCTCGCACGGTCTCTCGCCGACGCGGTGGTGGACCGCTTCGGCCGCACCGGCGCGGTGGACCTCGGCGGCACCGGCAGCGCCTCCGAGGCCCTGCTCGCGATCAGCCGGGCCCTCGACGTCCGCGGGCGGTCGGCTCACGAGGTACGCGAGCGGTTGACGTCGTCGCTGGGCGGCGAGCGGGTGCTGCTGCTGCTCGACGGGTGCGAGGGCGTGGACGGTCTCGGTCAGGCCGTCGCCGAGATCCTGCGGGCCTCGCCGGGGCTGCGCGTGCTCGCCACGGGGCGCGAACGGCTGCACGTCGCCGCCGAGCGGGTCTTCGCCGTGCCGCCCCTGGAGATGCCCGGCCCTTCCGACACCGACGATCCGGCACGTCTCGCCACCGTCGCCTCGGTGGAGCTCCTGATCCGGGAGACCCGCCGGGTCCGACCGGGCTTCGGCTGCGACACCTCGAACGCGACTGCGCTGGCGCGGATCTGCGTCCAGCTCGAGGGGCTGCCCCTCGCGCTGCAGGTGGCGGCAGCCCGGCTCAAGGACTTCGAACCGGAGGAGCTGGCGATCCGGCTGCGCAACCGGGGCATGCTGCTGGACTCGGAAGCCCGCAGCGGTACCGGCCGCCACCGCACCCTGCGCGCGGCGATCGGGTGGAGCCACGACCTGCTCGGTCCCGACGAACGGGCCGTGCTGCGCCGCCTTGCCGTCTTCGCCTCCGACTTGTCCGCGGCCGTGGGCGAGGAGGTCGTCGGAGCGATCGACCGGGACTTCTTGTCGGTCACCGACCTGCTGGTGGAGAAGAACCTGCTGCGCCGGGTCACCCGCCCCGACGGCAGCCCCGGCCTCGGCATGCTGGACAGCGTCCGCGAGTACGCCGTCGAGCAGCTCGCCGTTCACGGTGACGCCGACGCCGCGCGGCGGCGGCACCGGCGGTACTACGCCCGGCTGGCGGGGCAGGCCGAGGGCGCCATCGGAAGCGCCGACGAGGAGGTGTGGTGGGAATGGCTCGGAGTGGAGTACGCCAACCTCCGTGCCGCGCTCTCCTCCGGTCGGGAGACAGGTGATGTCGCTTCGTCGGTCCCGGTCGCGGCCGCACTGGGATGGTTCTGGTACACCCGCGGCCACTCCGGCGAGGGGCCTGCCGCGGTCGAGCGGGTCCTCGAGCAGGCGGACCGGGCCCCCGCGGGCCCGGACGCGCCCTCACCGCAGGCGGTCGGAGGGCTGGTCCTCGCCGCCGGCGTGCTTGCGTGCGCGCGCGGTGACGCCGACCGAGCCGGAGCGCTGCTGCGACGCGCGCAGCAGCTGGCCCGCGGGCAGAGCGACACCCGACGGTGCGCCTTGAGCCATGCCTTCCTCGGCCACATCGCCCGCCGGGCCGGACGGTATGACGCAGCCCGTCACGAGCACGCGACGGCGGCCCGGCTCTACGGCGTGCTCGGCAACGAGCGAGGTGTGGCCTGGGCGTGGCACGACCTGGGGCTGGTCGCCCTCCAGCAGGGGCGGCTCGCCGAGGGCAGGGAGCTGTTCGACCGGGCGCTCGCGCTCTTCGAGGACATCGACTACCCGTGGGCAGCCGCGTGGGCCCGGCTGGGTCTCGGTGGAGTGGCGCTGCGCGAGGGCGACTGGACTGCAGCGGCACGCGAGCTGGCGACCGCCACCACCGGCTACGCCGACGTCGGTGACCTGACTCGGGTTGCCGAGTGCGTGGAGGGGCTGGCCGCCGTTGCCCTGGAGACCGGACGGCCCGAGGACGCTCTGCGCCTGATCGCCGCCTCCGGCTCCCTCCGCGCCGGGCACGGACCCGAGGCGTGGGTCGCTCCTCCCGCTGACGTCGCGGAACGAGCGGCGCAGGTGCTCGGCCCCGCGGCGGCGCAGCGGGCGAGCCAGGCCGGGGCCGCGATCTCGGTGCGCGCCGCGATCGCTCTCGCGATCTCGGTGGCGGCGGCCGCGGACGTACCACCGGGACGCCCGGAGGCCGTCAGCCCACTGACCCCGCGCCAACGCGAGGTGGCGGCACTGGTCGCGGGGGGTGACACCAACCGACAGATCGCCCGGTCGCTGGGGATCACCGAGAAGACCGTCGAGATGCACCTGTCGCAGATCATGGTCCGGCTGGACGTCCACAACCGGGCCCAGGTGGCGGCCCACGCGGTCAAGGCAGGGTTTTCCCCAATATCGCGGTCGTCGGGCCCGGCGTAGACCTGGGTGAGCACCGCAACCGCGCGGTGCGGAGACCGCCGGAGGAAGCCATGACTGTCCAGACCGAGACCGTGTACGACGTGGAGGGGCGTCTGCTGGAGGTGTGCAACTGTGCCGCCATCTGCCCGTGCTGGGTGGGCCTCGACCCCGACAACGGGACCTGCGACTCGATCCTGGTCTGGGCCGTCGACCAGGGGGCCGTCCGCGGGGTCGACGTCTCCGACCGGATCGTCGGGCTCTCGGTGCACATCCCCGGGAACGTGCTGGCCGGGAACTGGAAGGCGGTCGTCTACGTCGACGACCGGTGCGACGACGCCCAGCAGGAGGCCCTTCTCGCCGTGTTCACCGGACAGCTCGGCGGCGCGATCGCCGACCTGGCCGCGCTGATCGGCGAGGTCGTGACCGTCGAGCGCGTGCCGATCACCTGCACGGTGGAGGGCGGCAAGGGCCGGATCCGGATCGGCGAGATGGCCGAGGCGGAGCTCGAGCCGTTCCAGGGCGCCACCGGTCAGCCCACCACGCTGCAGGACACGGTCTTCAGCACGATCCCCGGCAGCCCGGCCTATCCCGGCCGCGCCACCAGCTTCCGGCGCACCGGCAAGCCCTACGGCCTGGCCGACGTCGACGAGGCGGGCAAGAACGCCGTCCAGGGCCACTTCCGGTTCAGCGCCTGAGCGGGCACCCGATGTCGATACCCACACTGAGCCGCGTGCGCACGGCGCCGCGGGACCCGGCGGCCATCATCGTCGCGGTCACCGCGGCCTGCTGGGTGCTGACCCTCGCGCTCACCCTGGTCGGCGGGGTGGCTCCCGCCGACCACGACGTCGTGCTCGAGCAGCTGACCTGGCCGTGGGCGCTGCGACTGCTCGCCTTCCTCGCCATCTGGACGGTGATGCTGGGCGCGATGATGCTGCCCACCACCTTGACCATGGCCCGGATGTTCACCGCGGTGAGCGCGCGTGGCCGCAACCCGGTGGCCGCCCGGACCGCGTTCTACGGCGCGTACCTGCTGGTGTGGGCCGGCTTCGCTCTCGTGGCGCTGGCCGGGGACTCGCGGCTGCACTGGCTGGTGGACCACTGGTCGTGGCTGCACCATCACGAACCGCTGATCCTGGCGTCGGCGCTGGTGCTGGCCGGCGGCTTCCAGCTCACCCCGCTCAAGGACGCCTGCCTGCGGGCCTGCCGCAGCCCGCTGAGCCTGGTCGGCCAGCACTACCGCGGCGGAGCCGCCGGTGGGTGGCGAGTCGGCAGCCGCCACGCCGCGAGCTGCCTGGGCTGCTGCTGGGCGCTGATGCTGGTCATGTTCGCGACGGGCGTGGGCAGCCTCGCCTGGATGATGGTGCTGACGGCCGTCATGGTCGCGGAGAAGGTGGCCCCGGACGGCGAGCGCCTGGTCCGACCGCTGGCGTTCACGCTGCTCGCTGCGGGTCTCGGCGTCGCGGGAACGGCCTTCGCGTGAGCGACAACCCGGCGGATCGGGACGATAATGGCGAGCCACTGCGGAGGTGGGTGCCGGTGCGCGCTCGAGAGCCCGACGAGTCGGGGTACGTCGTCAACGACGGCGTCCGGGTCTACTACGAGGTGTTCGGCACCGGGGAGCCGACCCTGCTGCTGATGCCGACCTGGCAGATCGTGCACTCCCGGATGTGGAAGATGCAGGTGCCCTACCTGGCGCGCCACTACCGGGTGGTCGCCTTCGACCCCCGGGGCAACGGCCGCACCGACCGGCCGGCGGACGCCTCGGCCTATGCCGCGGACAGCATCGCCGAGGACGCTCTGGCGGTGCTCGACGCGACCGGGACGGCCAGCGCGGTCGTGGTGGCGCACTGTGCCGGCGCCACCCAGGCGCTGGTGCTGGCCAAGGACCACCCCGACCGGGTATGCGCCTTGGTCGCGCTGTCGCTGAACCTCGACCTGACCCCGGCACTGGAGGCCCGCCGCCGCCGCGACTTCGACGGCGTCCTCGACACCGAGGAGGGCTGGGCCAAGGACAACCGGCACTACTGGCTCAGGGACTGGCCCGGCTTCGTGGAGTTCTTCTTCGCCAAGACCGCTCCTGAGGCCCACTCCACCCGGGTGATCGAGGAGGGGGTCACGTGGGGGCTGCAGACCGACGGGCCGACCATGGTCAGGTCGGAGGACGCGGCGCGCAGCGCCCACACCCGCACCCTCGAGCAGCGCGAGGAGCTGTGCCGGTCGCTGACCTGCCCGGTGCTGGTGATCTGCGGCGATCACGACGAGATCGTCCCGGCAGCGCGCTCGGTACGGACCGCGGAACTGGCCGGTGCCGACCTGCTGGTGCTCGAGGGCGCGGGGCACCTGCCGCACCTGCGGCACCCCGTGGTCACCAACCACGCGATCCGCGACTTCGTCGACCGGGTCGTCCCGAGGACGCCGCGGGTGACTCCGTGGCTGTTCGCCCGGGAACGCAGCCGCTCCGCGCTGTGGATCTCCTCCCCGATCGGCCTCGGGCACGTGCAGCGCGACCTGGCCATCGCCCGGGCGCTCCGCGACCGGGTGCCGGACCTGCGGATCGAGTGGCTGGCCCAGCCACCTGTCACCGCCGTGCTGGAACACGCCGGCGAGATCGTGCACCCGGCGAGCGCCGAGCTGGCGTCGGAGTCGGCGCACTGGGAGTCGGCCGCGCGCGGGCACGAGCTGCACGCGTTCGACGCGTTTCGCCGGATGGACGAGATCCTCTGCGCGAACTTCATGCTCTTCGACGAGGTGGTCCGGGAGACGGCGTACGACCTGTGGGTGGGTGACGAGTCGTGGGAGGTCGACCACTTCCTGCACGAGAATCCGGAGTGCAAGCGGGCGCCGTACGTCTTCACCACGGACGTGGTGGGCTTCCTGCCGGTGGACCAGGGCGACGATCGCGAGGCCCGGTTGGCCGCCGACTACAACGCGGAGCTGATCGAGCACCGCGAGCGGTACCCCTACGTGCGTGACCTCTCGCTGTTCATCGGCGCGCCCGAGGAGCTGCCCGACGAGGAGTTCGGCCCCGGACTGCCCGGGATCCGGGAGTGGACGGCGCGCTGGTTCGACTGCGTCCCGTACGTCGTGCCGTTCGACCCGCGCGACTACCGCGACCCCCGCGCACTACGGAACCGGCTGGGCTACGACCCGGACGCGCCGCTGCTGGCGGCCGCCGTGGGTGGCACGGCGGTCGGCCGGGACCTGCTCGAGCTGGTCGTCGAGGGCTTCGCCCACCTGCGCAAGCAGCGCCCGGACGCGGCGATGGTGATGGTCACCGGACCCCGGATCGACCCCGGCGACATCGCCGACACCGAGGGGCTGAGCAAGTACGGCTACCTCGACGATGCCTTCGCGCACCTCGCCGCCGCCGACGCGGCGGTGGTCCAGGGCGGCCTCTCCACCACGATGGAGCTCGTCGCGGCCGGCCGGCCGTTCCTCTACTTCCCGCTGGCGCGGCACTGGGAGCAGCGCCACCACGTCGCGCACCGGCTGCGTCACTACGGCGCCGGCCTCGAGATGGACTACGCCTCGACGACCCCGAGCTCCCTCGCGAGCGCGCTGGTCGATGCGATGGCGAGCCGCCCCGCCTACCGACGGGTGCCCGACGACGGTGCGGCCGTGGCGGCGGCTCGGATCGCCTCGCTGCTGGTCCGCTGACCCGGGACGTTGGGCCCTGTCCGAGCGGGGCGGCTCGTCGAAGACTGGGAACCCCACGTACGGAAGGTCCCACCATGAAGGCGCTCGTGTACCACGGTCCCGGCAACAAGGCGTGGGAGGAGGTTCCGGACCCGAAGATCCTGCAGCCCACCGACATCATCGTCCGGATCGACACCACCACGATCTGCGGCACCGACCTGCACATCCTCAAGGGCGACGTGCCCGCGGTCACCGAGGGCCGCATCCTCGGCCACGAGGGCGTCGGCCACGTCACCGAGGTGGGCGCTGCGGTCTCGACCGTCGAGGTCGGCGACCGGGTGCTGCTCTCCTGCATCAGCGCGTGCGGTGCCTGCTCGTACTGTCACCAGGGCCTCTACGCCCACTGCCTGGCAGACGAGGGGGCCAGCGGCATCGGCTGGATCTTCGGTCACCTCATCGACGGCACCCAGGCCGAGCTGGTCCGGGTCCCGTTCGCGGACAACTCCGTCTACAAGCTGCCCGAGCACGTCCCCGACGAGGCCGCCGTGATGCTCTCGGACATCTTGCCGACCGGGTTCGAGATCGGCGTGCGTTACGGCGGGGTGAAGCCCGGCGACGTGGTCGCGGTCGTCGGCGCCGGTCCCGTCGGGCTGGCCGCGATCATGACCGCGGGTCTGTACGGCGCGGCGCGGATCATCGCGCTGGACCTGGACGAGAACCGGCTGGACCAGGCGCGCAGCTTCGGCGCCACCGACACCGTGAACAGCGCCGACCCGGACTGGGCCGACAAGGTCAAGGCGATGACCGACGGGCTCGGCGTCGACGTCGCGATCGAGGCGGTCGGCATCCCGGCCACCTTCGACGCGTGCACCAAGATCGTCCGACCCGGCGGCTCGGTCGCCAACGTCGGCGTGCACGGCGCTCCCGTCGAGCTGGCCCTGCAGGACCTGTGGATCATGGACGTGTCGATCACGATGGGCCTGGTCAGCACCTCGACGACGCCCATGCTGCTCAAGCTCGTCGCGCAGGAGAAGCTGGCGGCCGCGAAGTTCGCCACCCACCACTTCAAGCTCGACGAGATGATGGACGCCTACGACACCTTCGGCCGTGCCGCGGAGACCAAGGCGCTGAAGGTCGTGCTCGGCCGCTGACGTCGGTGGACCCTGACGCGACGCCGGGCCGGCCACCCGCAGAGGTGGCCGGCCCGGTTCGGTGCTGCGGTGGGCTCAGTTGCGGCCCGCGGGCTGCGGCGAGCGACCGTTGGTGCTCTCGGCGAACCGCTCCATGATGTGCTCGGTGTGCGCCTCGCGCTCCTGGCGCTTGATCGCCTTGTGCTCGGCCATCAGCGCCTTCGTGGTCGCGAAGACCATCAGCACCATCACGATGCTGAACGGCAGGGCCACGAGGATCGCCATGGTCTGCAGCGCGGCGAGACCGCCGGCCACCAGCAGCACGGCGGCGATGATGCCCTCGAGGCTGCCCCAGAACGCACGGCTCCAGACCGGCGGGTTCGGGTCGCCGCCGGTGGCGATCATGTCGACCACGAAGGAGCCCGAGTCCGAGCTGGTCACGAAGAAGATCACGATCAGCACGATCGCGATGACCGACAAGACGGCCGAGCCCGGCAGGGCGTCGAGCATCTTGAACAGCGCGGTGTCGGTCGGGATGGCGCCGTCCTCGCCGATCAGGCCGCCGTTGCCGAACATCTCGCGGTAGACGCCGGAGCCGCCCATGATCGCGAACCACAGGAAGGTGACCAGGGTCGGCACCAGCAGCACGCCGGCGATGAACTCGCGCACGGTGCGACCGCGCGAGATGCGGGCGATGAAGACCCCGACGAACGGCGCCCAGCTCATCCACCAGCCCCAGTAGTACGTCGTCCAGCCGGACAGCCAGGTCTTGCCGGCCTCACCGCGGAACGACAGCGTGTTGAACGAGAGCCGCAGGAAGTTCTGCAGGTAGGACCCGATCTGCTGGACGAAGTCGCTGAGCAGGAACACGGTGGGTCCGAGGATCAGCACCAGCGCCAGCAGCGCCGCGGCCACGCCCATGTTGATGTTCGACAGCCACCGGATGCCCTTGTCGACACCCGTGATGACCGAGGTGAGGGCCACGACGGTGATACCGGCGATGAGCAGCACCAGCACGGTGTTGGTGGGCTTGTCGATCACACCGAGGTAGGCCAGGCCGGCCCCCACCTGCGAGACGCCGAAACCGAGCGACGTCGCGACGCCGAAGAGCGTGCCGACGATGGCGATGACGTCGATGGCGTCTCCCCAGAAGCCGGTGACCCGCTTGCCGAGCAGCGGCTCGAGGGCCCAGCGGATCGAGACCGGCCGGCCCTTGCGGTGCACGGCGTAGGCGACGCCGAGGCCGACGACGACGTAGATCGCCCAGGCGTGCAGGCCCCAGTGCAAGTAGGTGATGTCGAACGCGTTGCGGGCGAGCTGTGCCTTGTCCCCCTCGGTGCCGGGCGGCGGGCTCGCGAAGTGGTTCAGCGGCTCCGCCACGCCCCAGAAGACGAGGCCGATCCCCATCCCGGCGGCGAAGAGCATCGCGAACCAGGACTTCAGGCCGAACTCGGGCTCCTCACCGTCGCGGCCGAGCGTGATGTTTCCCATCGGGGAGACGGCGAGCCAGAGGGCGAAGAAGACGAAGCCGGTGACGATGAGGATGTACCACCAGCCGAGCTCGGTCACCACGTTGGTGTTCGCCGCGGTGATCCAGTCGCCGAGCCGGCCCGGCATGGCAGCGGCGAGCACGACGAAGACGACGAGCAGGACCGCGGCCGGGATGAAGACCCGTGGCGCCTCGATGAGCCGGGAGAAGCGGGACTGGGTCTGTGGCCCCGGTGGTGTGGATGGGTTGGTGGGCATGCGTGTTCGACCTCCACAGTCGGTTCAGTGGTCGTCAGTGATTGCGTATCTGCACGTAGTTCGGCCCTACGTTAGGCAATCGACGGCCCTCAGTCACTTTGTAGCGTGACCCGGACCACATGGTCCGAAACATGGGCAGGCGCACGGACCCGTCGGATGTGAGGCAACTCGCGCCTCGGTCCGACGGGGCCGAGGCAGGCGTACCCCGATCCGGCGTGGGGTAGACACAGCCCCATGGACGTGGTCGACGCGGTGGTCATCGGGAGCGGCCCCAACGGGCTGGTGGCCGCGAACCACCTGGCCGACGCGGGCTGGTCGGTGCTCGTGCTGGAGAGCCGGGCGCAGGTCGGAGGCGCGGTGGCCAGCGGTCGCGACGTGCACCCGCGCTACGTGCACGACACGTTCAGCTCCTTCTACCCGCTCGCGGCCGCCTCCCCGGCGATCGCGGCGCTCGACCTCGAGCAGCACGGGCTCGCCTGGTCACATGCTCCGGCCGTGGTCGGCACCCCCTTCACGGGGGGCGAGTGGGCGTTGCTGCACCGCGACGTGGAGGACACCGCTGCCGCCCTTGACGCGTTGACCCCGGGCGACGGCGAGGCGTGGCTGCGGACCTACGCCGACTGGGAGCGCATCGGTGAGCAGGTCGTGGGTGCGCTGCTCAGCCCGTTTCCGCCTGTGCGCCACGGACTCGCCGCCGCGGCTCGGCTCCCGCGCGTCGGCGGGATGTCGTTCGTCCGCGCGATGCTGGCACCCGCGCGTACCTTCGTCGACGAGATGTTCCGCGGGCCGGCGGCGAAGATGCTCGTCGCCGGCAACTCCGGCCATGCGGACATACCGGTCGACTCGCCCGGCTCCGGGTTCTTCGGCTGGTTGCTGTGCATGCTGGCCCAGCAGCACGGGTTCCCGGTGCCCGCGGGTGGTGCCGGGATGCTCACCGAGGCGATGGCCGCACGGCTCCGCAGCCGCGGGGGCGAGATCCGGCCGAGCACCCGCGCGGACGCGGTGCTGGTCCGGGGCGGCCGGGCTCGCGCGGTCCGCACCGAGCACGGCGACGAGGTCCGGGTCCGCCGGGCGGTGGTCGCCGACGTCGCCGCCACCGCGCTCTACGGCGACCTCGTGCCGTGGGACGAGCTGCCCGGGTCGTTGCGCCGGCGGATGAGCCACTTCCAGTGGGACCCGGGCACGGTCAAGGTCGACTGGGCCCTCGACGGCCCGTTGCCGTGGGAAACCGCTCCGGCGGTCCAGCCGGGCACGGTGCACCTCGCCGAGGACGTCAACGACATCGCGATGTCCAACACCCAGATCGCGGCAGGGGCGGTGCCCTCGGATCCGTTCCTGCTGATCGGCCAGATGGCCGCGGCGGACCGCGGTCGGGCCCCGGCCGGCGCCGAGTCGGTCTGGGCCTACACCCACGTGCCGCAGCGCACCCGCACCGACGCCGGCGGGGACGCCATCACGGGCTCGTGGGACGGCAGCGAGTGCGAGCGGTTCGCGGACCGCATGCAGGCACGGATCGAGCGTTACGCCCCCGGCTTCGCGGACCGGGTGCTGGCCCGTCGGGTCCTCGGTCCCCACGAGCTGGAGGCACGCAACGAGAACCTGGTCGGCGGTGCGCTGAACGGTGGCACGGCGGCCCTGCACCAGCAGGTGGTGTTCCGGCCCGTGCCTGGCCTGGGGCGGGCCGAGACTCCCGTCGCCGGACTGTTCCTCGGCTCGGCGTCGGCCCACCCCGGCGGCGGCGTGCACGGTGCCTGCGGGATGAACGCGGCCCGGGCGGCCCTGGCGCACTCCCGTCTGCCCGGGGGGTGGCGGGGCACCCGGCGCCCATGAGCCGCACCACGCGCGTGATGAGTTGCACCCCCGAGCGCCGGCCCACCTACCTGGCCGAGCGCAAGGCCCGCAAGGACTGACCGCCGACCCGCGCCCCGTCGCCGAGGTCGGCGCGCTGTCCCGCCTGCCATCCCGACCGGCCGCCGCTGCCGGAGAGCCGACGGGTCCGGGCGGTGCCGAGACGCGGGTACTCCGCGTCGACCGCGGCCTCGACCCGGCTGCTGCGGTCGACCAGGACCAGCGCGACGGACCGGTCCTCCCCCGCACCCGTCCCGGGCCTCCCGCCGGCGCCGTCCTGGGCCGCCTGGGCCTCCGCGGCAGCGCGCTCCTCGGCCTCGTGGAGCCTGCGGGCCACGGCGGCGGTGAACCCGGCCAGCCAGGACCGGCGGTAGGCCGCGAGTGACTCCCACGGTGGCGCGTCGACGCGTACCAGGGCGGTCTGCGCCTGCACCAGCAGGCTGGTGAACAAGATCTCCACCCGGAGCAGGTCCGAGTCGAAGCCGAACAGGTGGATCGAGACCTCCTTGGTCGCTCGCGTGCCGACGTAGCGGATGCGTCGTACCGCCCGGCAGCGCAGCGCGAAGGCGACGCTGCTCAACAGCGCCGACTTGTCGCGGGCGTAGGGGGCGTCGAGCACGACCACCCGGTCCCCCACGCTGTCGGAGTCGGGGCACTGCTCCGCCAGCAACGCCCGGTCGATGCCGTAGGCCGCCATCAGCTCCGCGGCCTTGGCGGTGTAGGTCTCCGCCTCCTCAGCAGTGGCGGCGGGGTCCTCCGCCTTGGCCAGCAGCTTGCGCACCTTGGCCAGGGCGCCGCGGTCGTGGTCCGGCTCGGGGGTCGGGTCGTGGGTCATGTCCGGTACCGATCTCATCAGGGGACGGGTGGGCCGGTGGCATGGGTCCACCCTGGCAGGGAGCACCGACAGGCGGTCCGTCCGGCGGGAGGTGGCGACGGGCACCGGCGCACCGGCAACAATGGGGCGATGACTCCCGGCACCCGCTCCGCCCTCGACGGGCTCCCCGCCCACCGACAGGAGCTGTTCGCCGCCCGGCTGGAGCGGTGGTTGCCCGACCTCGTCGCCGCGCTCGAGCCGTTGTACGACGAGCACCTGGCCGTGGCCGACCGGCTGGTCGAGCAGGCCGCCGCCGCGTTCGCCTCGCGCGAGGAGGAGCTGCACCGGCTCGACCTGCGTCGTTCGCTGGAGCCGGACTGGTTCCAGGCGCCCGGGATGCTGGGTTACGCGGCGTACGCCGACCGGTTCGCCGGCGACCTGAACGGTGTCGCCGAGCGGATCGACTACCTCGACGAGCTCGGGGTGACCTACCTGCACCTGATGCCCCTGCTCACCCCGCGCGAAGGGCCCAACGACGGCGGCTACGCGGTGGCCGACTACTACGACGTCCGCCCCGACCTGGGCACGGTCGCCGATCTTCGCAGCCTCACCGCGGTCCTGCGCGGCCGCGGGATCAGCCTGTGCATCGACCTGGTGCTGAACCACGTCGCCCGGGAGCACGAGTGGGCGCGCAAGGCCCGCGAGGGCGACCCACGGATGCGTGACTTCTTCTGGATCTTCCCCGACCGCACCATGCCGGACGCCTACGAGCGGACGCTGCCGGAGGTGTTCCCGGACTTCGCCCCGGGCAGCTTCAGCTACGACGAGGAGCTCGACGGCTGGGTCTGGACGACGTTCAACGACTACCAGTGGGACGTCAACTGGTCGAACCCCGACGTGCTCTGCGCCTACGCCGACGTGATTTTGGCCCACGCCAACAACGGGGTGGAGATCTTCCGGCTCGACGCGATCGCGTTCACCTGGAAGCGGCTCGGCACCAACTGCCAGAACCAGCCCGAGGTGCACGCGCTCACGCAGGCGCTGCGCACGGTGGCCCGGATCGCCTGCCCGGCGGTGCTGTTCAAGGCCGAGGCCATCGTCGGGCCGCAGGACCTGCTCGCCTACCTCGGTCGGGGCGAGCGCCACGGCAAGGTCAGCGACCTCGCGTACCACAACAGCCTGATGGTGCAGATCTGGTCGATGCTGGCGAGCAAGGACGCCCGGCTCGCCGCACGGGCGCTGCAGCAGCTCCCCCCGGCGCCGACCACGACGGCGTGGATCACCTATGCGCGCTGCCACGACGACATCGGCTGGGCGATCTCCGACGAGGACGCCGCCGCGGTCGGCCTGGACGGCTTCGCCCACCGGCGCTTCCTGTCCGACTTCTACGCCGGCGACTTCCCCGGCTCGTGGGCCCGCGGCCTGGTGTTCCAGGAGAACCCGCTCACCGGGGACCGGCGCATCTCCGGTTCGCTGGCGTCGCTCGCGGGACTGGAGGCCGGTGACCCGGACGCGCTGCGCCGGATCCTGCTCGTGCATGCGATCATCCTCGGCTTCGGTGGCGTGCCGGTGATCTGGATGGGCGACGAGCTCGGGCTGCTCAACGACGAGCGCTGGGCCGAGGAGCCGCGGCACGCCGACGACAACCGGTGGGTGCACCGCCCGCGGATGCCCTGGCCGGTCGAGGGCGACCCGCTCGGGGTCCGGGCCGGCATAGCCGACCTGGTGCGGGTGCGCTCCGGGCTGCCGCACCTGCACGCCTCGGTGCCGGCGCAGGTGCTGGACCCGCGCGACCCGGGTGTCTTCCTGGTCGTCCGGCGCCACCCCCTGGGCACCATGCTCGGCGCCTACAACGTGATGCCCGAACCGCGGCACGTGCCCGGCGACCTCCTCGCGGAGCTCGGCCTCGACGTGAGCACGGCGGTCGACCGGCTCAGCGGCAGCGCGCCCCGGGTCCGGGACGGCGCGGTGCAGCTGGCGCCGTACGACGCCCTCTGGCTGACCGCCGCTCCCTGATCAGGACCGGCCGACCGGGCGCTCGAAGAGCAGCTCGACGCCGTCCTCCTCGTCCCACTGCTGGCCCACGTGGGCGAACCCGAACGGCCGCAGGGTCGCGAGCGATGCCGCGTTGTCGGGGCTGATGCTCGCGCGCACGGTGCGCACCGCGGGGTCGTCGGCCGCCCACGCGATCGCGGCGGCGAGCATGGCGCTCGCGTAGCCACGGCGCCGGTAGGCCGGGTCGACCGAGTAGGCGACCTCGACCATTCCGTCGGGGTCCGGCGGACCGTGGAAGCCGGCATGGCCCACCACGACCCCGTCGACCACCGCCGCCCGCGCCACCCAGTCCGCGGCGGCGGGGTCGCGCCGGATCTGGTCGGCGCGGATCTGCCAGAGCCAGTCGTGCTCGAGGATGTACGGCGTCAGCTCGACGCCGGCGATCCGGGACGCGGCCGCGAGGTCTCCGGCCAGCAGGGCGTCGAGGGCAGCGAGTGGAAGCCGGACGAACCGGACCTCGGAGCTCACCGGGCGGTCACTGGGCGGTCACTGGGCGGTCACTGGGGGTCCGGGCCGCTGGTCAGCAGTGCCGGGTTGCCGAACGTCGAGGGCGTCTTCAGCACGTGGATCCGGTCGGTCGGCCACACGATCGCCCACACCTTGCCGACCACCGCCGACTCGGGGATGGTGCCGTCGCCCGGGAGGTCCTGGTGGTAGCGCGAGTCCTCGCTGTTGGAGCGGTTGTCGCCCATCATCCACAGCCGTCCCTCGGGCACGGTGATCTTGAACTTCATGTTCGAGGGCGGGTAGCCGTCGAGGATGTAGTCCTTCTCCTCGAGCGGCACCCCGTTGACGGTGATCCGGCCCCGCCTGTCGCAGCACTTCACGGTGTCGCCGCCGATGCCGATGACCCGTTTCACCAGGTGGCCGCCGGTCGGGTAGAGGCCGACGTGCGAGAGCAGGTTCTGCACCGGGTTGAGCTGGACCTGCCCCTTCGGGCCCAGCCACTTGCCGCCGGGGTCGGAGAACACCACGACGTCCCCCCGCTTCACCTCGCCGTCCCAGTAGGACATCTTCTCGACCAGGATCCGGTCGTCGTTGACGAACAGCGGCCGCATCGATCCCGAGGGCACGAAGAACATCTGCACGAAGAACGTCTTGACGACGGCGGAGATGATCAGCGCCAGCGCGACCAGGATGATCGTCTCGGCCCAGAGCGGGACGTGGTGCCGCTTCTTCCGCTTGGTGTCGGGCTCGGCCACCGCAGTCGTCATGCCTCGAAGCCTAGGCGATCGTTCCTGACCAGTGACGGTGGTGATCCCGGGGTGGCCGACAGCAATGGGTCACAGGTGGCGGTCTCTGCGCGCGAGAGACGCAGTTCGTGACCCGTTTCCCGTCCGAGCCGACGTCAGACGATCTCGTCGCCCAGCGCGGTCCGGGTGGCCCGCGCCCCGCGGGGCACGGTGAACACCGGAAGCAGGGCGTGCGCGATCGGCCCGATCGCCAGCGCGTAGAGCAGCGTGCCGATCCCGACGGTCCCGCCGAGCAGCCACCCGACGGCCAGCACGGTGACCTCGAGGACGGTGCGGACCACGCGCACCGACCGGCCGGTACGACGCACCAGGCCGGTCATCAGTCCGTCGCGAGGCCCGGCACCGAGCGAGGCGCCGATGTACAGCGCGGTGGCCAGGCCGTTGAGGCCGACCCCGGCCAGGAGCAGCAGGGCACGGGCCCACCAGGACCCGGCGTCGTCGAGGACGACCATGGTGAGGTCGACGAACACCCCGACCAGGACGGCGTTGGAGACCGTGCCGAAGCCGGGCCGCTCGCGAAGCGGGATCCACAGCAGCAGGACCACGAAGCTGACCAGGATGACCATCTGGCCGACCGTCGTGCCGAGGATGCCGGCCAGGCCCTGGTGCAGGACGTCCCAAGGCGCGAGCCCCAGGCCTGCGCGCAGCACCAGCGCGAGGCTGACGCCGTACAGCGTGAGACCGGCGAACAGCTGGACGAGGCGGCGGGTCACACCGGGACCAAGCCGTGCGGGCCGTGGTCTATTCCACCCCGCCCGGGTCGCGACGAGATCCGGATCACCTCTTGACGAGTCGCTTTACAGAATCTACCTTCTTGTAAACCGACCTTGGAGGTAACCCCATGGCCACCACGCAACCTGCGCGGCCAGCCGCGCGCACCACAGGCACCGTCCCGGCCGGCTCGACCGAGCAGTGGAAGGACGAGAAGCGCTACCTGTGGCTGCTCGGCCTCGTCGTGCCGTCGCTCGGCTTCGCCGCCTGGGGCCTGGTGGAGGCGACCGGGCTCGGGCTGTTCTGGTACCTCGGCCCGATCGTGGTCTTCGTGGTCATCCCGGCCGTCGACCTGATCGCGGGCCTCGACCGCAGCAACCCGCCCGACGACGTGATCGACGCGTTGGAGAACGACAAGTACTACCGCTGGATCACCTACCTGTTCCTGCCGATCCAGTACGCAGCCCTGGTCTGGGCGTGCGCGATGTTCACCGGGCCTTCCTGGGCCCCGGCGATGAGCACCGTGGACAAGATCGGCCTCGCGATGACGATCGGGACCATCGCCGGGATCGGCATCAACACGGCGCACGAGCTCGGTCACAAGAAGGAGTCCCACGAGCGCTGGCTGGCCAAGATCGCGCTGGCCCAGAGCTTCTACGGCCACTTCTACATCGAGCACAACCGCGGCCACCACGTCCGCGTCGCGACCCCCGAGGACCCCGCCAGCAGCCGCCTCGGCGAGACGTTCTACGCGTTCTGGCCGCGCACCGTGTCGGGCTCGCTGCGCTCGGCGTGGAACCTCGAGAAGCCGCGCTTCAAGCGCCGCAACAAGAGCCACTGGTCGATCAAGAACGACGTGCTCAACGCCTGGCTGATGTCGGTGGTGCTGTGGGGCGCGCTCGTGGCGGCGTTCGGCGTCGGCATCCTGCCGTTCCTGGTGATCCAGGCGGTGATCGGCTTCTCGCTGCTCGAGGTGGTCAACTACCTCGAGCACTACGGGATGCTCCGCCAGCGAACCGGCCCGGACAAGACCGGCCGCTACGAGCGGGTGCAGCCGAGCCACTCGTGGAACAGCAACAACATCGCCACCAACGTGCTGCTCTACCACCTCCAGCGGCACAGCGACCACCACGCGAACCCGACCCGGCGCTACCAGACGCTGCGCGACTTCGAGGAGTCGCCGGTGCTGCCCACCGGGTACGCCGGCCTGATCATCCTCGCCCTGGTCCCCCCACTGTGGTTCAAGGTGATGGACAAGCGGGTGCTCGCCCACTTCGACGGCGACATCACCCGGGCGAACATCCAGCCCGGCAAGTGCGCCAAGGTGCTGCGCAGGTACGGCGCGCCCGGCGCACCGGCCCGCGGGGCCGCCGCCTGATGGCCCGCCACGTCTGCCCGAGCTGCGACTACGTCTACGACGAGCAGGCCGGCGACGAGCACGAAGGCTTCCCTCCCGGGACGCCCTGGTCCGAGGTCCCCGACGACTGGTTCTGCCCCGACTGCGGCGTGCGAGACAAGGTCGACTTCGAGTCCGTCCGCTGAATCGAAGACCCCCAACCCGACCGGTGACCTCCGGGTGCGCGCTGTGCGCGCCCGAGGATCACCGCCACCACCAGGAGAACCCCATGCCCGCGATCGTCGTCGACAAGCACACCTGCGAGGGCCTCGGCATGTGCGAGGCCATGGCGGTGGACTACTTCGAGGTCGGCCCGGACGGCACGGTCGTGATCCTGGACGAGCACCCGGCGCCGGACCGGGTGGAGGAGGTCCGCGCCGCGGTCGAGTCCTGCCCGGTGATGGCGCTCTCCCTGGTCGAGGGGTGAGCGTGCCCGCGCGGCTGGTGGTGGTCGGTGCCTCGCTGGCCGGGCTGCGGGCGGTGGAGACGGCACGCCGGCGCGGGTTCCGCGGTGAAGTCGTCCTCGTCGGAGCCGAGGAGCACGCGCCCTACGACCGGCCACCGCTCTCCAAGACCGTCCTCGCCGCCCACGGCCCGCGGGAGAACCCGACCTTGCGGAACGAGGAGTCGCTGCGCGACGACCTCAACGTCGAGCTACGACTCGGCCGACCCGCCACCGCGCTGCACCCCGACGAGCGGGTCGTCGTCGTGGGCAGCGAGGAGATCCGCTACGACGCGCTGGTGATCGCCACGGGGTCCTCCGCGCGGCCGCTGCCGGGCGCGGATGGGATCGCGGGAGTCCACACCCTGCGCACGGTCGAGGACGCCCGGGCGATTCGCGCCGCGCTCGACGCCGGGGCGCGCACCGTCGTCGTCGGCGCCGGCTTCGTCGGGTCCGAGGTCGCCTCGGCCGCCCGGGCGCGGGGTCTTCCGGTGACGATGCTCGAAGCGCTCGACGTCCCCCTCGCCCGATCGGTCGGCCACGAAGCCGGCGGCGTCTGCGCCGACCTGCACAGCGACGCCGGGACCGCCCTTCGCCTCGGGACCCGGGTGGTCGACGTCCTGGCCGAGGAAGGCCGCGTGTGCGGGGTGCGGATCGAGTCCGGGGAGATCATCGCCGCGGATCTCGTGGTGGCCGGTCTCGGCGCCGCACCGTCGACCCGCTGGCTGTCCGGGAGCGGTGTGCGCCTGCACGACGGTGACGGTGGAGTCGTCTGCGACGCCACCCTGGCCACCGGCCTACCGGCCGTCTTCGCGGCCGGCGACGTCGCGCACTGGCCGAACCCGTTGTTCTGTGCCGAGGGGGAGCTGATGCGAGTGGAGCACCGGACCAACGCAGCCGAGCACGGCGGGCTGGCGGCCGTCCACGCGCTCGGCCTGGCCGAGCCGAAGGCCCTGGAGACCGTCCCGTACTTCTGGTCCGACTGGTACGGCCGGAGGATCCAGTTCGTCGGGACGCCGGTCGGCGACGAGGTGGTGCGGGTGCAGAGCGGAGCCGACCGGGCGCTGCTGCTCTACCGCCGCGGGGACCGGCTCGTCGGCACCATGTCCGTGGACCGGCCGACCGAGATCATGAAGTACCGCCGGCTGATCGCGGACCGGGCGTCGCTGGGGTCTGCGCTCGAACTGGCGGGGGCGCAGCCGGTCGGCTCGTAGACTCGGCGGCATGTCCGCGCCCGCATCCGTCTCGCTCCCGCCGGACGGCCCGGTGCGCGACCGGCTGGTCGCCGCCGCGGCGGAGATCACCACCGAGTCCGGCTGGGCCTCGGTGACGATGGGCAAGGTCGCGGCGCGGGCGGGGTTCAGTCGGCAGACCGTCTACAACGAGCTGGGCTCGAAGCCGGCGCTCGGCCAGGCCATGGTGATGCGCGAGCTCGAGCGGTTCCTCGCGGCAGTCGAGGAGGAGCTCGACCGGTACGACGACCTCGTCGAGGCGATCCGGTCCGCCGCGGAGCGGATCCTGGCGATGGCGCGGGCGAACCCGCTGCTGGACGCCGTACTGGCCTCGGCGCACGGCGTGACGCGCGGG
Source organism: uncultured Actinomycetota bacterium (assembly GCA_963801125.1). Lineage (GTDB taxonomy): Bacteria > Actinomycetota > Actinomycetes > Propionibacteriales > Nocardioidaceae > Nocardioides_B. Next base: position 11,066 of record CAWDDL010000012.1, on the reverse strand, counting down.
GAGCGCGGCTCGGACAACGAGCTGCTCCCGTTCCTGACCACGGACGCGGCCCCGCTGATCAGTGCCGCGGCGGCGGTCATCGCGGAACGGCTGCCGGTGCGTTTCCCCGACAGCGGGCTGTCTCCCGACGAGGCGCAGATCGCCATCGACTCGGTGGTCCGGCTCGTGCTCAGCCACGTGATGCAGCCAGGCGACGAGCCGGCCCGCACGGCGGACACGATCGCCTGGATCGTGGCCCGGGTGCTGCGCCGGGGCTGACCCCGGGAGGACCGCCGGCGCCGCGCTCAGCCCCCCGGGTTGCCCAGGTCGGGTATCCCCTCGACCGTCTTCGACGGGTCCGCGTCCTCATCGTCCTGCTGGTCGTCGGGGTTCTGGGCCAGCGGGTTGTCGTCGGTGGGCTGCAGGTCCTCGGGGAGGTCCTCGTCGCGGATCCCGATCTCGCCGGGCTCGCGCTCACGGTCCGCGTCCGCGCCGGACTCGCCGCTGTCGTTGCTCTGGTCGGTCGGCTCGCTCATGAAGGGCCCCTACCCCCGGAGCGGCCGGGTCACGCCTGCGGGCAGCGCGATGGCCCCGGACCCATGGGGGTCCGGGGCCATCGCCGTGTTCCGTCGGGTGCCGGTCCCGTGAGGGGTGTTGCTCGGACCGGTCCGGCGGAGCCTCAGCTGCTCGGGGTGAGCACCGAGTCGATCAGGTAGACCGTGGCGTTCGCGGTCTGCACGCCGCCGCAGATCACGTTGGCGTCGTTGACCATCAGCGAGTCACCGGAGCCGGTGACCTGGACGTCGTCGCCCTCGACCGTGGTCTGGGTGGAGCCGGCGATCTGCTCCGGCGTGAGCTGGCCGGGCACCACGTGGTAGGTCAGGATCGAGGTGAGCATGTCGGCGTTCTTGGGCTTCGACAGCGCGGTGACGGTCTCCTTCGGGAGCTTCGCGAAGGCGTCGTCGACAGGCGCGAACACGGTGAACTCGTCACCGTTGAGGGTGTCGACCAGGTTGACCTTCGGGTTGAGCTGGCCGGACACCGCGGCGACCAGCGTGGTCAGCAGCGGGTTGTTGCTCGCGGCCACGGCGACGGGGTCCTGGGCCATCCCCTCGACCGAGCCGGCGCCGTCAGGCACTGCGTTCGCGTAGTCGGCGCAGCCCGGACCGACGAGGTTGGCGGCCGGGTCGGCCATGCTGTCCTCGGAAGCCGAGTCGCTCATGTCGTCCATGGGGCTCTGGCTGGCGGTGGTGTCCTCGTTCGCGGCGGCGGAGTCGGTGTCGTCGGAGCCGCACGCGGCGGACATCGCGAGCGCGGAGACGACGGCGACCGTCGCGGCGAGCTTCTTCATGGTGCGCATCTTCGGTGTTCCCTTCGAGGTTTGGGTGCGGGGATCCTTGCTCTTGGTAGGTGGTTCGCCCTTGTGCAGCAGGCGGATTGGTCAGGTCACCGAAACGTTCACGCTGTGCCAGCCGGTGGACCCGTCGGGCGCGATCGGCGCCCGGTCGGAGGTCTGGGTGTAGCCGGCGGCGTCGGTGGCGCGGACCTCGAGCGTGTGGTTGCCGGGCTCGGCGTCCCACTGCCACACCCACTGGCGCCAGGTGTCGACGTTGTCCTCGGCGGCGAGGTCGGCCTCGGCCCAGTCGCCGCCGTCGACGCGAACCTCGACCCGCGTGATGCCCCGGTCCTGCGACCAGGCGACTCCGGCGACGGCCGTGCGGCCGGACTCCACCTTGGCGAACGAACGGGGGACGTCGATCCGCGAGCTGGTCTTGATCGGCGCCCGCGCCGCGTAGCCGCGTGTCGTCCAGTAGGCCTCGAAGTCCGCGAACCGCGTGACCTCGAGGTCGACCAGCCACTTCGTCGCGGACACGTAGCCGTAGAGCCCGGGAGTGACCATCCGTGCGGGGAAGCCGTGCGCGAGCGGCAGCGGCTCGCCGTTCATCGCAACCGCGACCATCGCGCCGCGGTCCTCGTCGAGCAGGGCGGACAGCGGCGTGCCGGCCGTGAAGTCGTCGGCGCTGGTGGACTTCACCGCGTCGGCCCCGTCCTGCACGCCGGCCTCGCGAAGCAGGTCGTGCAGGGGGACGCCGACCCAGGTGGCGTTGCCGAGGTACTCGCCGCCGACGGGGTTGGACACGCAGGTCAGGGTGATCCGCTGCTCGACCAGGCGGCGCGAGAGCAGGTCCTCGAAGGACAGCTCGAGCTCGCGGTCGACCATCCCGTGGATCCGCAGCCGCCACCCCTCGAGGGGGACGTCGGGCACCCGCAAGGCGGTGTCGACGCGGTAGAAGTCCTTGTTCGACGTGAGGTACGGCGTGAGGCCCGCGACGTCGAGCGAGGCGCCGCTCGGCACCGGGGGCGCCGGAACGGCCGGGGAGGGGATCGTCAGGCCGGCACGGGACGCAGCGGCAGCCGCACTGCCGTACTGCCGGCTGATCAGGCCTCCGGCAGCGGCGAGGGCGCCCACGGCCGCGGCCGCCCGCAGGAAGGCGCGCCGGTCGAACGCCGCAGGCAGGTCGTCGCCGTCGACCCGGGAGGGCAGCAGGTCCGCCCCGGCCGGCGGCTCCGGGGACGACCGGAGCGGACGGAGCAGCGCCACCAGGGCGGACGACCCGACCAGCACCAGCGCGAGGGCGGGGACCAGCCGAGCACCCGCCCCCGCGCTGGCGGACCGGTCGGTCAGCGCCGCGGCCGTGGCGATCGCGCTCAGCGCCAGGAAGGCGCCGACCGCCCAGCGTGGCCGGCGGACACCGAGGATCCCGGCGCCCGCGGCGAGCAGCGCCACCGTGGTGATGACGCCGGCGATCAGGACCGGCTTGTCGGCGGTCCCGAACGTCTCGATGGCGAACTCCTTCAGCGGCCTCGGGGTCGCGTCCACGGCGCGGTTGGCGACCGAGAGCAGCGGCGAGGTGACGCCGTCCAGGAGTGCCGCCGCTGCCTCGGAGGCGGCCACGGCGGCGACCCCGGCGAGCAGCCCGGCGCCCGCTCCCGCGGCCAGGGTCGCGGCGCGGGCTCGGGCGGTGCGGTGACGGGTCATGGGGTGGGTTCGTCACCGCGCGCGTCACGGATGGGTAACCCGGGTTTGCAGCACGGCGTCCTGGGCAGACACTGGGTACGTCCCCCGGTGCCGGGGAGACGCCCTGGGGAGGGATGCACCGGATGCGAGTCGGTCGAGCGCACCCGCGCGTGGGGGCGGCCGCGGTGGCCGTCGCCGCCCTCGTGCTGCTGGCCGCCTGCAGCGGTGCCCGCAGCGAACAGGCCGACCAGGTCGCGGACCCCTCGGCGTCGGCGGTCTCCTCAGCTGCCGCCGCCTCGCCGTCCCCGGACCCGAGCACGCTCGGACCCGGAGCGACGCCCGCCGCCGACCAGGACTTCTCGGTGCCGGACCCCGGGCCGTTCGACGACACGTTGCTGACCGCCGACGTGCTCATCACCAGCACCGAGACCATCCCGGCGTCGGTGCGCCGCCGGATCCGCCACCTTCGCGGAGTGCAGGAGGCGATGCCCTTCTCGCTGGCGTCGCTGTCGTCCAACGGCCGCACGCTGACCATCGCCTCGGTCGACCCCGGCGAGTACCGCCGGTTCACCCGGATCGAGGTCGCGCAGGCCGACGAGGTCTGGTCGCGGGTGGCCGGCGGCGAGGTGGCCGTGGACCCCTCGGTCGGCAAGAGGCTCGAGGAGCCGAAGGGCTACCTGACGCTGGGCACCCAGAAGCACGCTCCGGAGGTGCACATCGGCGCCTACGCCCCGATGGTGAAGTCGATCTCCGCGGTGGTGGCGCGGCCGCGAGGCGAGCAGATGGGCATGCCCGAGGCGAACGCGCTCCTGGTGTCGACCGGGAAGCTGACGCCGTCGGTGCTCACCGGGAAGATGAAGCGGATCATCGGCAAGCACGCGACCCTGCAGGTGCTCGCCCTCGAGTTCGACGTCGACATCCCGCAGACCGCCGTGCTCACCGGCACCACCGCCGCCGAGGCGGTCGGCTCCTTCAGCTACACCGCCCGCCCGGACGGCCGGATCGTGCCCGACGCGCGGTGGGTGGCGGCGAACATCCGCACCGAGCAGGTGCCCCTGCTCGGCACGGTCACCTGCCACAAGGTGATGCTGCCGCAGCTGCGGTCGGCCTTGGAGGAGGTCATCTCGCGCGGCCTGGCCGACAAGATCCACCCCCGCGAGTACGCCGGCTGCTACTACCCCCGCTACATCGGCTACGACCCCGCCAAGGGTCTCTCCCTGCACTCGTGGGGGATCGCCGTCGACCTCAACACGCCCGGCAACCAGCGCGGCACCGTCGGTGAGATGGACCGCCAGGTGGTGCAGATCTTCAAGAAGTGGGGCTTCGCCTGGGGTGGGGACTGGAACTACACCGACCCCATGCACTTCGAGCTGGCCAGCATCGTCAAGCCCGGTTGACCTCCTGTGACCTGCCCGGTGTCGGCTCTCGCTAGGGTCGCGACATGCGCGCACTCCAGGTCACTTCCCTCACCGGTCCGCAGGGCGTCCAGGTCGCCGACGTCCCCGAGCCCACCCCGGGACCCGGCGACGTCGTCGTCGAGGTGAAGGCGGTAGGGGTCAGCTTCCCGGACCTGCTGCTCTCCCGCGGCGAGTACCAGATGAAGCCCGAGCCGCCGTTCCAGCTCGGCGTCGACTTCGCAGGAGTGGTCCGCTCCGCTCCCGATGGTTCCGGGTTCGGCGCCGGGGACCGGGTCGCGTGCGTGCTGCCCTGGGGCGGAGGAGCCGAGGTGGTCGCGCTGGGTCCCGACGGCGTCTTCCCGCTCCCCGACAACGTCTCGTTCGAGGCCGGTGCGGCGCTGCCGATGAACTACCTCACCGCCCAGTTCGCACTCGCCACCCGCGCGGGCCTCCGCGATGGTGAGACCGTGCTCGTGCACGGTGCCGCCGGCGGCGTCGGCACGGCGACGATCCAGGTCGCCAAGGGGTACGGCGCGCGCGTCGTCGCGGTCGTGTCCAACGACGACAAGGCGGCGGTCGCCCGCGCCGCCGGCGCCGACGAGGCGGTGCTCGTCGACGGCTTCCTCGCCGCGGTCAAGGAGCTCACCGACGGCCGTGGCGTCGACGTCGTGGTCGACGTGGTGGGCGGTGATCTGATGACCGACTCGCTCCGCGCGCTCGCCCCATTGGGCCGGCTGCTGGTCATCGGTTTCACCGCCGGGGCGATCCCGCAGGTCAAGGTGAACCGGCTGCTGCTGAACAACATCGACGTCCGGGGCGTCGGCTGGGGCGCCTACGCGATGGTGCGTCCCGGTTTCATGCGAGAGCAGTGGGAGGCCTTGCTTCCGATGATGGAGAGCGGTGTCGTCGACCCGCCGATCGGCACGGTGTACCCCTTCGAGGAGATGCCTCGCGCGCTCGAGGAGATGGCGCAGCGTCGCACCCTCGGCAAGTCGGTCGTCCGCGTCTGACTACTGCTTGGGGAAGCCGCCGTTGCTCATCAACAGCTGGCCGTTGACCCAGCCGCCGCGCTCGGAGAACAGGAACCGGACCAGGTTGGCGGTGTCCTCGGGCGTGCCGAGCCGACCGGCGGCGGTCATGCGTACGACGGCCTCGCGGATGTCGTCGTCCATCCACCCGGTGTCGACGGGTCCGGGGTTGACGACGTTGGCGACGATCCCGAGGTGTCCGAGCTCGTGCGCGGCGGCGAGCACCACCCGGTCGAGAGCGCCCTTGGTCGCGCCGTAGGGCAGGTTGCCGGCGGTGGCGTCGCTGGTCAGCGCGACGACCCGGCCGCCGCCCTCGGGAAGCTGCCGCGCGAAGCCGGCCAGCAGCAACCAGGTCGCCCGGACGTTGACCGCATAGTGCCGGTCGAAGCTCTCGACGGTCGTGTCGACGATGGTGGAGTCCACCGACTCGCAGTGCGACATCACCAGGCCGGACAGCGGCCCGAGCTCGTCGGCTGCCCGGGCGACGAGGTCGGCGGCGACGTCGGGCTGCTCGAGGTCGGCGGGCAGCACGACCACCTCGCGGCCGAGATCCCTGATCACCCCGACGATCTGCTCGAGGTCGTCGGTGGAGCGGCCCAGGCCCAGGCGGTCGTCGTACGGGTGCCAGTAGGACAGCGCGAGGTCCCAGCCGTCCTCGGCCAGCCCGAGGGCCAGGGCCGCACCGATCCCGCGGCGCCGGCCGACCCCGGTGACGAGTGCGCGTCTCACCGCAGGGTGACCTGCTCGGCGAGCTCGGGGTGACGCTCGACGTACTCCTTGATGAACGGGCAGGTCACGATCACCTCGACTCCCTCGGAGAGGCTCTGCTCGACGGACTCGCGCGCGAGTGCGCTGCCGACCCCTTGTCCCTCGAAGGCGTCGTCGACCTCGGTGTGCACGAGCACGCGGCGGCCGTCGCGCTGGCGATACTCCACGAACCCGGCCACCACGCCGGACTCGTCGACCGCCTCGAAGCGTTGGGCGGACTCGTTCTCCTGGACGGTGAGCGTCATGCAGGCGAACGTACAACCCTTGGCAACCGCGGTTAGGGTGGCCGCGTGACCATGCTTGACGACGCCCGACCGGGCATGAACCCCGACATCCGCCCGCAGGACGACCTCTTCGGGCACGTGAACGGCCACTGGCTGGACACGACCGACATCCCCGCCGACCGATCCGCCTGGGGCGCCTTCACCAAGCTGGCCGACCAGTCGGAGCAGCGGGTCAAGGCGATCATCGAGGAGCTCGCGCAGCAGCCGCACGAGCCCGGCACCAACGCGCAGAAGATCGGCGACCTCTACGCCAGCTTCATGGCCGAGGACCGGGTCGAGGCGCTCGGTGCCGAGCCGATCCGCGCCGACCTCGAGCGGATCGCGGGGCTCGAGAGCCACGAGGAGCTCGCCGCGTTCATCGGCGGCCTCGAGCGGCAGGGCGGCAGCGGCTTCTTCGCCGCCTACGTGAACACCGACGACCGCGACTCCGGCCGCTACGTCGTCAACGTGCTGCAGGGCGGGCTCGGCCTCCCGGACGAGTCCTACTACCGCGACGACAAGTTCGCCGAGATTCGCACTGCCTACCTCGCGCACCTCGAGCGGATGTTCGCGCTCGCCGGCGTCGACGACCCGGCCGGCTCGGCGCAGCGCGTGATGGACGTGGAGACCCGGCTGGCGCAGGGTCACTGGGAGCGCGCCGCCACGCGCGACGTGCTGAAGACCTACAACCTGATGAACCTCGAGGACCTGAGGCGGACCGCCCCGGCGTTCGCCTGGGACGCGTGGGCATCTGCGCTCGGCGCCGACGAGGACACGCTCGCAGAGGTCATCGTCCGCGAGCCGAGCTTCTTCGAGCACCTATCGACCTGCGTCGAGGAGGTCGACCTCGCGGACTGGAAGCCGTGGGCCGCGATCCGGGTGATCCGCGCGGCCGCGCCGTACCTCTCCTCCGACTTCGTCGACGAGTCGTTCTCCTTCTACGGCCACACCCTGCAGGGCACGCCCGAGCTGCGGGCCCGCTGGAAGCGCGGCGTCGCGTTCGTCGAGGGCGCGGTGGGCGAGGCCGTCGGGGAGGAGTACGTCGCCCGGCACTTCCCGCCGCGGGCCAAGGAGATGATGGACGACCTCGTCGCCAACCTCATCGAGGCCTACCGCCGCAACATCGAGAAGCTCGACTGGATGGGCGAGGAGACCAAGCAGCGGGCGTTCAAGAAGCTCGAGACGTTCCGCCCCAAGATCGGCTACCCCCAGAAGTTCCGCGACTACTCGGCGCTCGAGGTCGAGGCCGACGACCTGATCGGCAACGCCCGGGCGTCGGCGGCGTTCGAGACCGACCGCGAGCTGCGCAAGATCGGCTCGCCCGTCGATCGTGACGAGTGGTTCATGCTGCCACAGCAGGTCAACGCCTACTACAACCCGGGCACCAACGAGATCTGCTTTCCCGCGGGCATCCTCGAGCCGCCGTTCTTCGACGTGGACGCCGAGCCGGCCGAGAACTACGGCGGCATCGGTGCGGTGATCGGCCACGAGGTCGGGCACGGCTTCGACGACCAGGGCTCGCAGTACGACGAGGTCGGCAACCTCAACGAGTGGTGGACCGAGGCGGACCGGGCCGCGTTCCGGGCGCGTGCCGACAAGCTGATCGCGCAGTACGACGGCTTCGAGCCGCGCGAGCTGCCCGGCGAGCACGTCAACGGAGCCCTGACCGTCGGCGAGAACATCGGCGACCTCGGCGGGATCACGATCGCGCTGAAGGCCTACGAGATCAGCCTCGAGGGCCAGGAGGCACCGGTCGTGGACGGGCTCACCGGCGCGCAGCGGGTGTTCATGAGCTTCGCGCACGTGTGGCGCACCAAGCGGCGCAAGGAGCAGATGCTCCAGCTGCTGACGGTCGACCCGCACTCGCCGGCTGAGTTCCGTGCCAACATCGTGCGCAACCTCGACGAGTTCGTGGCGGCGTTCGACGTCGAGCCCGGCGACGGCCTGTGGCTCGACCCGGAGGACCGCGTCCGGATCTGGTAGCCGGCCCGCCTCGCCGATTACCAGGGTATGTCGGCGATCTGTTGCTCCCCGAGGAATGCATCCCGCGGGAAGTAGCAGAAGTCCGGCATCCCCTGGTAATCAGCAGGGCGCAAGGCCCCGGTGATCACTGCGGGAGGTGCAGGACCGGCTCGTGGGACGGCTCGGCCGCGGACGGGGGCCGCTTCCGGGGCAGCATCGAGGCTGGGACCAGGCACAGCGCGACCAGCACGGTGGCCACCAGGAACGAGTCACCGAACGCGTCGGCCATGTCGGCGATCGCCTTGCCGACCACTGCCGGGTCGAGCGACGACGGGCCCTCTCCGCTGGCCACCGCGCCCCGCAGCGCCCCGACCTCCGGGCTCGACTTGAACCCGTTGGTGAGCAGCACCGAGAACAGCGCCGTGCCGATCGACGCGGCGACCTGCTGCACGATGTTCATCAGCGTCGAGCCGCGGGCCAGGTTGTGGTCGGTCAGCGTCTGCAGCGCCGAGGTCATGATCGGCATCATCGTGCCGCCCATGCCCAGGCCCATCACGAACAGCGCGGTGAGCAGGAACGCGTACGACGTGTCCGGCGCCACCTGCGTGAACATCGCCATCCCCACCGTGATCACCGTGATGCCGGTGAGCACGATCTTCCCCGGGCCGATCTTGTCGGCGAGCACGCCCGCGAGCGGCATCGTCAGCATCGCCCCGAAGCCCTGCGGCGCGAGCAGCCAGCCGGTGCGCAGCGTCTCCTCGCCGCGCACCTGGAGGAAGTACGACGGGAACAGCAGGCTCGCGCCGAAGAACGCGATCGCGAACAGCGACATCGCGATGACCGCGATCGTCAGGGCACGGTTGCGGAACAGGTCCAGGTCGATCAACGGGTGGTCGGCGCGTTCGGCCAGCGACCGGAGCACGAACAGCGCGACGAGCACCAGCCCGATCGCGGCCGGCACGAGCACCTTCGCGGCGACCACGGTGCCGGCCTCCGGGATCGAGGAGACGCCGTAGAGGAACAGCGCCAGGCCCGGCGAGAGCAGCAGCATGCCGACGAAGTCGAACGTCTCCGAGGGCGTCGGGTTGTCCTTGGGCAGCACCAGCGCGGCGTAGACGAGCGCGACCGCGCCGAGCGGCAGGTTGATCAGGAAGATCCAGTGCCAGCTCGCAGCGTCGATCAGCCAGCCACCGAGGATCGGACCGAAGATCGGGCCGAGCAGCATCGGGATGCCGAGCACCGCCATCACCCGGCCGATCCGGTCGTGCCCGGCGGCGCGGGTCATGATCGTCATGCCGAGCGGCATCAGCATGCCGCCGCCGAGGCCCTGCAGCACCCGGAAGCCGACCAGCGAGCTGACGTCCCACGCGGTGCTGCACAGCACCGACCCGAGGGTGAACAGCAGCAGCGCGAGCATGAACAGCCGCTTGGTGCCGAACCGGTCCGCCGCCCAGCCGGTCAGCGGGATCACCGACGCCAGCGCCAGGGTGTAGCCGGTCATCGTCCACGCCACCTGTGCGGGCGTGGCGTCGAAGACCCGCTGGAACGTCGGGATCGCCACCGACACGACCGTGATGTCGAGGATCGACATGATCGCGCCGAGCACGACGACGCCGGCGACGAGGAAGACGCCCTTGTCGAGCTTCTCGGGGGCGGTGGTCGGTGTTGCGGAGGCGGAAGGCTCGGAAGTCACCGGCCAAGACTACGTACATCCAAAACCGGGTGCACCCGATAATCCGGGCCCCGACGGGCCGCAGCTCACTCAGCCGGCGAGGACCTTCTCGACAGTCTCGACCAGCTCGGGGTCGTCGGGCGACACCCCGGTGCTCCACCGGGCGAGCACCGTGCCGTCGGAGTCGACGAGGAACTTCTCGAAGTTCCAGGCGACGTCGCCGCTGCGGCCCTTCTCGTCGGCGACGTCCACCAGCCCGGCGTACAACGGGTGCCTGCCGGGGCCGTTGACCTCGACCTTCTCGGTGAGCGGGAAGGTGACGCCGTACGTCGTGGAGCAGAACCGTGCGATCTCCTCGGCCGTGCCGGGCTCCTGGCCACCGAACTGGTTGCACGGCACGCCGACGACGGTGAGCCCTTGCGCGGAGTACTTCTCGTGCAGGGCCTCGAGCGCGGCGTACTGCGGGGTGAACCCACACTCGGAGGCGACGTTCACGACGAGCGCGGGACCGCCTTCGGCGATCTCGCCGAAGGTCGTGGGCGTGCCGTCGAGGCGGGCGATCGGGGTGGCGAGCAGGCTCATGCCGTGAGGCTAACCAGCAGGGCCAAAGCGGCTCGGGCGTAGGCCCGCTCGGCATCGACGTCGACGAACCGCTCGACGGCCCCGTCCACCCGGGCCTCCACGGCGAAACCGTCGCCGATGACGTCGAGCCGACGGAAGGCTGCCCCGAGCAGCTCGCGCAGCTGCGCCTCGTGCGGCAGCCAGATCACCTCGGCCTGCGCGATCGAGTCCAACGCCCACTCGGTGGTGCCGTTGAACCGCACCAGCCCGCCGGTCGGCAGCTGCACGGTGTCGATGGTCATCTCGCTGACCACGAACACCTGACCGTCGAGGTCACGATCGGGGATCGCGAACCGGTCTCCCGACACCGGACGCCAGACCAGACCGACCTCCTTGAGGCGGGTGGCCAGCTCGACG
>CAWDDL010000011.1:0-6798 GCA_963801125.1 uncultured Actinomycetota bacterium | reverse complement strand
GCCTGAACCTCGACCTGTCGATGCTCGCACCGCTGGCGACGCCTCGACCGCGGTCAGCCCGCCACCTGCACGAGGCCGACGACCACGGTCGCTGGTCGTGGCAGGGCGGACCCGCGCCGGACGACCACCGCTCGCGCATCGTCCGAGGGTCGGGTTCCGGTGGGGGCCTGCGTGCCTACCGGTTGCGACCTCGTGCGAGCACGGGCAGGTTGTCGACGTGCTCTCCGCTGCGCGTGAGGACGAGCTCGTCGGTCAGGTTCACCACCGGACACGCGTGGTTCGGCACGACGGCCACGACGTCGCCGACTCGAGGCCGCGGGAGAGCGGGCGGCAGGTCGAGGACGGCGTGGTGGTCGTAGACGGACTGGATCACCGCGCCGGGCAGCTGCGGCACGACGCCGTGGCCGGCAAGCCACCCGGGCTTGTCCTTGGCCAGTGCCTTCGCGCCGCTGTCGAGCACGCACCGGCCCTCCACCGAGGTGCTCACGACGGTCGCCGCAACCGCGAGCGCGAGCGCCGCCGGGTCGGAGCCGCCGAGGTTCGCCTGTTGTCGGTCGCCGAAGATGTAGGTCCCCGGCCGCTCCTCCGTGATCGGACCCGCCGACGACGCCACTGCCGTGGGCGTGGAGCCGGCGCTGACGACCGGGACGTCGAACCCGGCTTGGCGAAGCCGCCTGACCGCAGCCTCGAGGGTCGACTCTTCGTCCGCTGCGGCATCGGCAACGCGGTCCGGGCCGCGGTAGGAGTGCCCACCGTGGGTGAACACCCCGCGGAGTCCGAGACCGGCGTCGGCGACCGCTCGGGCCACCTCCGCCACGCGGTCAGCGTCCGTGCCGGTGCGCTGCTCGCCGGAGTCGATCTCGATGAGCACGTCCGGGCGGTCCCTCGCGCCGTCGAGCGCCCGCCCGAGCTGCGTGGCGCCCTCGACGGAGTCGACCCCGACCGCGAGGCGGATGCGGCCGGCGAGCTCGCGGATCCGGCGGGCCTTCTCGCCGACCGCCCACACCGGATAGGCGACGAACACGTCTTCGATGCCGGCGTCGGCCATCACCTCGGCCTCGCCGAGCACGGCGACGGTGATGCCGCCGGCGCCGGCATCGAGCTGCCGCTGCGAGAAGAAGGGGCTCTTGTGCGTCTTGGCGTGTGGTCGCAGATCCACGCCACGGCCGGCGAGCAGCGCCTGCATCCGGGTGATGTTCGTGTCGACCCGATCGAGGTCGATGACCACCGCCGGAGTGTCGATACCGGGTGGCAGGACCGGCGCGTCGAGCTTCCCGTCGATCGAGCTGAGCTGTTCCACAACGCCTCCCAGGCTTCGGCTCCTTCGACGAAGAGCAGTCGGTGAGCGGTCTCGGAACCTGTGATCATGCACTCCCCGTCCCCAGGTTCGTTCGGGTCCCCCGGCATGTCGGTGTAGGCGAGCATCTGCGTCCACCACTCGGGGGGCGAAGCCGTGGTAGCTCTCCCGGGCGCTGCTCGAGCGGCCGCTGGTGGCGATCCGTCGCCACCGTGGGCGGCGCCTTGCCCGTCTTGCCCCTACGCCTTGTCGCCGGCAGGCAGGTCGCGAGCGCGGAGATCGTCGTGGCGATGGCCAGCGGTGAAGTCCGCCACCGCAGCCATGTCCTCGAACCACATGACGGTCGGGAACTCGTGGTCTTGCTCCAAACCGCCAGGTTGCCGAGTCGAGACCTCGACGGCGGTCAGACCGGGAACATGTCGCGGGCGACCCGCCGAGCAAGCACCCACGCCACCAGATGAGACTGCGAGGCTAGTGCCGCCACCGGACGGCGTCCGCGACCTCCTCGGGCGTCGAGTCGGCGTGCGTCTCGATCTCCATCCGGCGCACCGCCAGGATCGACCCGACCAGGCGCGGGCCCAGCGCCGTGCAGATCACCTGGTCGCCCTCGAACCGGTCCAGCGCGACGGCCAGCGACTCGGGCAGCGGTTCGATCCCGAGCTCCGCGCGGTGCTCGTCGGCCAGCGATGCGGGATCGACATCCACCGGCGGGGGGAGCGAGGCCGCGCGGTCGAGGCCGTCCAGCCCGGCGGCCGCGAGCCCCGCCAGCGCGAGGTAGGGGTTGGCCAACAGGTCGAAGCACTTCACCTCGACGTTGGCGGCGCGCTCCTGCTCGCCCGCCGAGCCGGTGACGACCCGGACGGCCGCCTCGCGGTTCTCGACCCCCCAGCACTGGTAGGCGCCTGCCCAGTGCGAGGGGACCAGGCGCAGATAGCTGGCCAGGCTGGGCGCCCCGATCGCCATCAGGGCCGGGAGCCGCTCGAGGACGCCAGCCGTGAACTCCTCCCCGCGTGCGGTCATCCCGCCGGCGCCGTCGCCACCGGTCATGAGGTTCGTGCCGTCCTCGAGCAGGCTGAGGTGCACGTGGCCGCCGTTGCCGACCCCGTCCGTGTCGACCTTGGGGGAGAACGACGTCCGGAACGCGTGCCGCATCCCGACCGCGCGGACCGTCTCGCGCACCAGCACCGTCGTGTCCGCCGCCGCCACCGGGTCCTCCGCCGCGACGGAGAGCTCGAACTGGCCCGGGGCGTACTCCGGGTGGAACTGCTCGACGACGACCCCCTGCTCCGCCAGCGCCTCGAGGAGGTCCCGGGCGTAGTCGGAGACCTCCGTCAGCCGCGCCCACCCGTACGCCGGCCCGCCCGTCGCCGGGACGAACGCGTCGGTCCCCGGGGTCGCGAGCACCCACTCCACCTCGAACGCGGCGCGCATCGTCAGGCCGCGCCCCGCGAGGGCCGAGACTTGCTCCAGCAGCAACGACCGCGAGCAGGCCGGGTGCGGGTCGCCGTCCTGTGTGTGTCTGCTGCCCGGTGCCCAGGCCCACCCCGGCGCTGCCGCCAGCGCGACCACCCGGTCCGGGTCGGGCATGATCCGGAGGTCGCCGACGGGCGTCGTCCCGTCGGCCGCCACGGCGATCTGGTCGTCGTACCCGAAGAGGTCAAAGGCAGGTGTCGCGCCGGCACCCCAGGCGGCCACGTGGGCGAAGCCGCCGAGCGGCACCGTCTTGACCATGCAGACGCCGGCGTTGTTCACGAAGGTGGTCGCGACCGCGACCACACCCCGCTCGCGGAGACCCTCCACCCGTTCGCTGGCGCGTGCCCGGCGTCGGTCGCGTTCGGCGGCGTCCACGGCACCTCACAGCACTCGGGGGCAGGCTCGGGATTCCTTGCGCCGGACCCTACCCTCGGGACATGGTCGCGACGCCACCTCGAGCGGTCGGCCGCCGGCTCGTCGACCACCATTGTCACGGCCTGACGACGGCCGACCTCACGCGTCCGGAGCTCGAGGCGCTGATGAACGAGGCGCCCGCGCCCGTCGCGCCCGGGACGACGGTCTTCGACTCCATGCTGGGCGCGGCCTTCCTGCGGTGGTGCCCGCCCCTGCTGGGCCTGGAGCCCTTCGCCGACCCGGACGCCTACGTGGAGCGGCGCCGCGCGCTCGGCGCGCGGGAGGTCGCGACAAGGATGCTGCGGGCGTCGGGCGTGACGGACGTCCTGGTCGACACGGGGTTGAACCCCGGTGGGGTGACGTCACCCGGGGAGACGGCCGCGTTCGCCGGCGGGCGCGGTCACGAGGTCGTCCGGCTCGAGCACGCGGTCGAGGCCGCGCTCGCCGGCGGCGTGCCTCCCGCCGACGTCGCCGACGAGTTGCGCCGCCGGCTCACCGGGAGCGGCGCGGTGGCGGCCAAGAGCATCGCGGCCTACCGGGTCGGCCTCGCGCTGCCCGGGAGCCCGCCGACCGAGACCGCGCTCGCCGGGGCGCTGGCCACCGTGCGGCCCGGTGACGACGGCGCGTTCCGCGTGTCCCATCCGGTCGTCAGCGCCTGGCTCGCTCACGAGGCGATGGCGCTGGGGTTTCCGCTGCAGGTGCACGTGGGCTACGGCGACGCCGATCTCGACCTTGCGCGATGCGACCCGCTGCTGCTGACCGACTTCCTGCGCGCGACCCGGGACCGTGGCGTCCCGGTGCTGCTGCTGCACACCTACCCCTTCCACCGCCACGCCGCCTACCTCGCGCAGGTGTTTCCGCACGTCTGGATCGACGTCGGGCTCGCCACCCACAACGCGGGAGCGCTCTCGACCGCGGTGACCCGGGAGACGCTTGAGCTGGTGCCGTTCCACAAGTTGCTCTACTCCTCCGACGCCTACGGCCTCGCGGAGCTCTTCTACCTCGGCAGCCACCTCTTCTGGCGGGGGCTCGAGCGGGTCCTCGCGGACCTCGTCGACGCCACCGAGCTCGACGCCGGGGGGGCGGAGCGCGTGCGCGCGCTCGTCGCGCACGAGAACGCGGAGCGGGTCTACCGACTGGGCTGAGCCGGCCGCGCCCATCGCGATGATGCCTGTCGTGGACGCCCGGTCGGCGGCAAGGAGCCGGTCAGGCCGGAACCGGTCGCTATCGCACGTCCAGATCCGCGTCGGCGAGCACACCATCGCTGCCGCCGACCCGCTACCCGACGACCGACGCGACGCCCTCGCCGTCGTCAACTCACCTGCGCACCGAGTTGGCCCGAGCCAGGTAATCCGCTAGGAACGGTGCATGGCGCAGCAGATGAACCTCCGCGAGTACATCGACCACCTCCGGGTCGAGGGCTACACCGTCCACGGCAGCAAGGGCGAGGACCCGACGCTGATCGCTCCGGACGGGAGCGCGGTGGAGACCTGGCGGGAGGACTACCCCTACGACGAGCTGATGGACCGGGAGGCGTACGAGGAGGAGAAATACCGCCTCCAGGTGGAGCTGCTGAAGTTCCAGTACTGGTCGGAGGACAGCGGCGCCAAGCACGTGCTGCTCTTCGAGGGCCGCGACGCAGCAGGCAAGGGAGGCACCATCAAGCGCTTCATAGAGCATCTCAACCCGCGCGGCGCCCGCGTGGTGGCGCTGAACAAGCCCTCCGGCAGCGAGCAGGGGCAGTGGTACTTCCAGCGCTATGTCCAGCACCTGCCCACCGCCGGCGAGATCGTGCTCTTCGACCGCTCCTGGTACAACCGCGCCGGCGTCGAACGGGTGATGGGCTTCTGCACCGACGAGCAGTACGACACGTTCATGACCCAAGCGCCGATGTTCGAGCGGATGCTGGTGGACTCCGGGACGACGGTGACCAAGCTCTGGTTCTCGGTGACGCGCAGCGAGCAGCGCACCCGCTTCGCGATCCGCCAGATCGACCCGGTCCGCCGGTGGAAGCTGTCACCGATGGACCTGGAGAGCCTCGACCGCTGGGAGGACTACACCGCGGCCAAGGAGGCGATGATCACCAACACCGACAAGAAGCGCGCGCCGTGGATGCAGGTGAAGAGCAACGACAAGAAGCGAGCCCGGGTCAACGCCATTCGCGGCTTCCTGCACCAGTTCGACTACGAGGGCAAGGACCACAACGTGGTCTACCCGCCCGACCCGATGGTCGTGAAGCGCGCGAAGTACTCCGAGGGCGACTGATCGGCGCTCGGCCGGCTCAGCGCTCCCCCGTGTCGCCGCCCGGCCGGACGGACCCGGCCCAGCAGCGTCGCCCTCCCGTGTCGCCGTCGGGAGGCGTCGATGCGCATCCCGTCGGTCGAGGACGTCGGCCGGCTCGTCGCCCACGCGGCCAGCCCTCGCGTGTCGACACGTCAGGGCTTCGCGGCGTACGTCGCCCTGTGCGCCTTCGCCGGCCTCCGCAAGGGGGAGGCCGCGGCGGTCCAGGTCGGCGACGTCGACTTCCTGCGCCGCCAGCCGCGCGTCACCCGGCAGCTCCGGCGCGGTGGCTGTTCACCGTCGACGGGGAGCCCCTGTACGACCACGCGATCACCTGGCGCTGGCGCGCCACCCGCACCGCCGCCGGTGCAGCGCGCCCTCGGGCACGCGGCCGCGACCACGACGTTGAACACCTCCAGCCACCTCTGGCCGACCGCCAAGGACCGCACGCGGAGGGCGGCGGCGGGGTTGATGCGGCAGGCCAGCCGTAACCCCGGAATCGCCGTCTGCACCGGCGAGCAGCGTCGATAGCCGACGAGTTCGTCAAGCATTCCTCAGGAGCACATCAACACTCACGTCCACGACGTCGACCCGGCGGGATGGCCATTCACTCCGAGCGCGGGTCACTCCGGTGGGTCTTCCCCGAGCGTGGCCTCCCCGTCCTGACCACCGTGGAAGACGCCGAGGATGTTCACCACGAGCTCATCGGACGAATCGTCGACCTCGTAGGCGACGAGGGTCCTCTTCTTGACGGTGCTCGTCCGCATCCCCGGTCTGATGCCGTCGCGCGCTCGGCCGGCGAGCGGGAACACCAGGATGCCGTCGATGTGGTCGAGGATCGCCGAGACGCAGCGCCGAGCGGTGTCTGCCGAAGCCTGCTCGGTGATCCACTCATCGAGGTGATGGAGTTTCTGCCGTGCCTCAGGAGCGAAGATGATCCTGCCCGTCATGAACGGGCGGCCCACTTCGCTTCGAACTCGGCGCGCACGTCCTCGGCCGGAATCCCGCGGGTCGGGTCAGCCTTCAGCGCGTCGTATGCGGCTGCCGCCTCGGTGCGCAGCCACGCTTCCGACGCGATGCCGAAGGCCTCATCCGAGTCGACCGATTCGAGCAGTCGCAGAGCAACATGCTTTCGCACGTCAGGAGGCAAGGACATCCCCGCCTTGAAGAGCTCCGACCCGCTCAGCGACATGCAGCGATTCTACGCCCCGCCGATGATCCCGAAGAACTCCGAGGCGACCTCTCCGACGCCGTTCTGGAGCCCACCCACCAGACCAGAACCGCGGATGTCGCTGGATTTCTCGCGGACGGTGTGCGGACCGGCGGACCCCTGC
>CAWDDL010000010.1:0-400224 GCA_963801125.1 uncultured Actinomycetota bacterium | reverse complement strand
GGTCGGCTGAGCGTGGCCACCCCGACCGAGCGGTTGCTCGCGGTCGTGGACATCGACGGCGTCCTCGCCGACGTGCGGCACCGGCTGCACCACGTCGCCACCCGGCCGAAGGACTGGCGTGCCTTCTTCGCCGCCGCCCCCGAGGACCCGCTGCTCGAGGAGGGCGCCCGGGTGGCACGGTCCCTGGCGCAGGTCCACGACGTGGCCTACCTGTCCGGCCGTCCCGAGTCCTGCCGCGCCGACACCCTTGCCTGGCTCGAGCGGCACGACCTGCCCGAGGGCGAGCTCAGCCTGCGGCCGGGCCACGACCGCCGGCCCGGCCGGTTCTACAAGGTCGACGCGCTACGCCGGTTCGCCCGCACCCGCAGCGTCGCCGTGCTCGTCGACGACGACCCATTGGTGTGCGAGGCGGCCCGCGCCGCCGGGTTCGACGTGCTGGCGGCGACGTGGATGGGCGAGCAGCCCGACCTGATCGAGGCCCAGGAGCTCGACGGCGAGACGTGACCGGCACCCCGGCGAGAAACCGGTTGCCACGCGGCATAACCTCTGGCGCATGACCACGTCGCACCCGATCGACCCGGCCTTCACCGCCCTCCCCTACCGACGCCTGGCCGAGGCGGCCCTGGCCCGGGCACAGGACTTCCACGTCAGCCACGCCGACTTCCGGTTCGAGCGGGTCCGCGGGCAGAACATCTCGGTCCGCGACGGGCGGCTCCAGGGCTCCTCCGACACCGAGGACCTGGGCTACGCCGTGCGGGTCATCCTCAACGGCGCCTGGGGCTTCGCCTCGGGCGTGGTGCTGACCCCGGAAGCGGCGGTCCAGGTGGCCGAGTCGGCGCTGCGGACCGCGCAGGTGGCCGCCGCGATGACGAGCATCCCGGTCGCTCTCGCCCCGGAGCCGGCGTACGACGACGTCGAGTGGGTCAGCGCCTACGAGACCGACCCGCTCGCCGTACCGCTGGCCGACAAGGTCGAGCTGCTCGCCGACTGGTCGCGCCGCTTGCACGAGGCCCCCGGGGTGGCCCACTCGGGGGGCCTGGTCAAGCAGGTCGTGGAGAACAAGTTCTACACCGACCTCGCGGGGAGCACGACGACCCAGCAGCGGGTCCGGATGCTCCCCGAGTTCGACGTGCACGGCGTCAACGAGAGCACCGGGGTCTTCGACTCGATGCGCACGATCGCTCCGCCCGCCGGCCGCGGTTGGGAGTACCTCACCGGAAACCACTACGACTGGGAGCGCGAGCTCGCCGAGCTCCCCGAGCTGCTCGCCGAGAAGCTGGCCGCCCCGACCGTCGAGGCGGGCCGGTACGACCTGGTGATCCACCCGTCGAACCTGTGGCTGACCATCCACGAGTCCATCGGGCACGCCACCGAGCTCGACCGGGCGCTGGGCTACGAGGCCAACTACGCGGGCACGTCGTTCGCCACCCTGGACAAGCTCAACTCCCTGCAGTACGGCTCTCCGGTCATGAACGTCACCGGGGACCGCACCATCGAGCACGGGCTCGCGACCGTCGGCTACGACGACGAGGGCGTCCAGGCGCAGAGCTGGGACATCGTCAAGGACGGGGTGCTGGTCGGCTACCAGCTCGACCGGTCCATGGCGCACGAGTACGGCGCCGCGCTCAACGGCGGACGCTCCAACGGCTGCGCCTACGCCGACTCCCCCAGCCACATCCCGATCCAGCGGATGGCGAACGTCTCGCTGCAGCCCGCCCGGGACGGTGACGGGACGGGCCCCAGCACCGAGGACCTGATCGGCCGGGTAGAGCGCGGGATCTACGTCGTGGGCGACAAGTCCTGGAGCATCGACATGCAGCGCTACAACTTCCAGTTCACCGGCCAGCGCTTCTACCGGATCGAGGACGGCCGACTCGCCGGCCAGGTCCGCGACGTGGCCTACCAGGCGACCACCACCGAGTTCTGGAACTCCATGGAGGCCGTCGGCGGACCCGGCACGTGGGTGCTCGGCGGGGCGTTCAACTGCGGCAAGGCGCAGCCCGGCCAGGTCGCGGCAGTCTCGCACGGCTGCCCCACGTCGCTCTTCCGCGACGTGCGCATCCTCAACACCACCGCCGAAGCAGCCCACTGACATCCCGGGGCCGACCGCCCCGCGCATCCCTAGGAGCAAGATGAAGGCACCGACTCCCCAGGAGCTCGTGGAGCACGCGCTGAAGGCGTCCCGCTCGGACGACTGCGTGGTGATCGTGCGGGACTCCACGCGGGCGAACCTGCGCTGGGCCAACAACACCCTGACCACCAACGGCGTGATGCACGACGTCACCCTCACCGCGGTGTCGTTCAGCAACGGCGCGCAGGGCGTGGCCGCCGGCTCGGTCACGGCGAGCGCGTCGACCACCGAGCAGGTCGACCGGATCGTCGAGGCGGCCGACTCCGCCGCGGCGGCCAGCGGTCCGGCCGAGGACGCAGCCGAGCTGGTCGCCGACGACCGCACCGCCGCCGACTGGGACGACCCGTCGGTGGCGACCTCCATCGACGTCTACGCCGGCTTCGCCCCGGGCCTCGGTGACACGTTCGGTCGGGCGGGTGCGGCGGGACGGATCCTCTACGGCTTCGTCGATCACGAGATCACCACGACGTACCTCGGCTCCAGCCGCGGACTGCGGCTGCGGCACGTGCAGCCGACCGGTCACTACGGCTGCACCGGCAAGCCGACCGACCTGTCCACGAGCGCGTGGGTGGGCGGCGCCACCCGCGACTTCACCGACGTGGACCCGCACGCCCTCGACGACGAGCTGGTGCGCCGGATCGGGTGGGCGCAGCGGCGGGTGGACCTCGAGGCCGGCCGCTACGACACGGTGCTGCCGCCCACGGCCGTCGCGGACCTGATGATCTACCTGTACTGGAGCGCGGCGGCGCGCGATGCTCACGACGGCCAGACCGTGTTCTCCCGCCGGGGCGGCGGCACCCGGATCGGCGACCGGCTCTCGAGCCGGGGCGTGCAGATCCTCTCCGACCCCGCCTACCCCGGACTCGAGGCCGAGCCGTTCGTGACCGCAGCCCAGAGCAGCGGCCACAGCAGCGTCTTCGACAACGGGCTGCCGCTCGGCAGGACGAGCTGGGTCGAGGACGGCGTACTCACCTCGCTGCTGCAGACCCGGCACTCCGCGGAGATCACCGGGCAGCCGGTGACCCCCGCGATCGACAACCTGGTCGTCTCCGTCGACGGCGGAACCGGCAGCACCGAGGACCTCGTCGCCGGAATGGACGACGGTCTGCTGCTGACCTGCTTGTGGTACATCCGCGAGGTCGATCCGCAGTCATTGCTGCTCACCGGCCTGACCCGCGACGGCGTGTACAAGGTGGAGAACGGCGAGGTGGTCGGCGCGGTCAACAACTTCCGGTTCAACGAGAGCCCGGTGGCCATGCTCGACCGCATCGCCGAGGCATCGGCCACCGTGCCGAGCTTCTCGCGCGAGTGGGGCGACTACTTCGCCCGCACCGCCACCCCGGCGCTCCGGATCCCCGACTTCAACATGTCGACGGTCTCCGAGGCCCAGTAGGCGCCGCCGGCGTACTGATCACCAGGGTCCCCTGGTAATCAGTTACCTCCCCGGGGATGCATGCCCGGGGAGGCAACAGATTCCCTTCATACCCTGGTAATCAGGCGGGGTGCCCGCCGGGGATCGGGGCGGCGGGGTCGTACGGCGTGCGGGTGTAGACGAACGTCGCGCAGACCAGGTGCCGGACGGCGCCGTCCTCGCCGCGGACCACCTCGAGCCGCTCGCCGTGGTGGTAGCCACGGGTCCCGACCAGTGAGCCGTCCGGCTGCACGCCGAACCGGTGCGCCTCTCCCCCGGCGCCGAGCGGGGTCACCACGACCTCGCTCCCGGACCAGCCGAACGCGTAGGCCGTGTTGCCCCAGTGCCACACGCCCAGCACGTCGAAGACGCCCGGCGGTACGTCGGCCGACGGCACCCAGGCGTCCGGGACGGTCGGCTCGCAGCGCTCGAGCTCGGCGAGCAGGTCGACCACCAGACCCTCGCAGCGCAGTCCCGAGGTGCCGTTGGCCAGCACCACCGCACCGGTACGTCGCGTCCGGTCGGCGAACAGCCCGGCCAGGAACCCGGGCATCGATCCGGTGTGCCCGACCAGCACGTCGGGCGGGGCCGACGCCAGCCGGAAGCCCAGCCCGTAGCCGCCCCCGAGCGCGCCGGCGAGCGAGCCCGACTGCGGCGTGAACATCTCGTCCATGGTGGTGCGCGCCAGCACCGCGTCGTCCCCTTCGGCGAGGAAGGCGGCGTAGCGGCCGAGGTCCTCGACGGTGCTCCACACCTGGCCGGCCGGAGCCATCGCGCCGGCGTCGTGCGCGGGCTCCTCGGTCAGCGTGCCGGCGAAGTGGTGCACGCTGTAGCCCCGGGCCGCCGGCTGCTCGGGGACGTACGACGTGCGCCGCATCCCCAGCGGCTCGAGGACCCGCTCGTGCACCGCGTCGAACCACGACCCGCCGGTCAGCCTGGCGACCACCTCGCCGAGCAGGCCGAACGCGATGTTCGTGTAGTGGAACGTCGCCCCGGCCGCGAACGCCGGCGGCACGTCGCCGAGACGACCGGCGAGCTCGTCGTAGGTCCCGCCCGGCGTCCGCTCCCACCACTCGCCGGCGGGTTCGGAGTGCATCCCCGAGGAGTGCGACAACAGCGCACGGATCGTGCGGTCGCCGTAGGCCGCCACGTCGGGCAGGTGCACCTCGACCCGGTCGTTGAGGTCCAGACGGCCCGCGTCGCGCAGCTGCAGCACCACCACCGCGACGAGGGTCTTGGTGATCGAGCCGATCCGGTACTGCACGTCCGGACCGGGGACGACGCCCGGCGCGCCGGTGGCATCGCCGTGGCTGCCGGTCCACACCAGCGACCCGTCGCGAACCACCCCGCCGACCACCGACGGCAGCCGGCCGTCGACCTGGTCGCGGGCGAGCAGACCCTGGAGCCGGCGGGCGGTGAGGTCGTGGACGGCATTCCTCACGCCTGGACCTCCTCGGCGAACGCCTCGGGCGCCGGGCAGGCGCAGACCAGGTTGCGGTCGCCGTAGGCCTGGTCGACCCGGGCCACCGGCGGCCAGTACTTGTCCGGGTCGTAGCCGGTCGGGAAGACCGCGAGCTCGCGAGAGTAGCTGCGCCCCCACTCGCCGGTCAGGGCCCGGGCGGTGTGGGGGGCGCCGCGCAGCGGGGACTCCTCGGGGCTCCACTCCCCCGCGCCGACCCGGTCGATCTCGGCCTTGATCGCGACCATGGCGTCGACGAACCGGTCCAGCTCGGCCAGGTCCTCGGACTCGGTCGGCTCGACCATCAGCGTGCCCGCGACGGGGAAGCTCATCGTCGGCGCGTGGAACCCGTAGTCGATCAGTCGCTTGGCGACGTCGTCGACGCTCACACCGGTGTCCTTGGTGAGCCCGCGCAGGTCGAGGATGCACTCGTGGGCGACGAGGCCGCCGTGACCCTTGTAGAGCACCGGGAAGTGCTCACCGAGCCGCTTGGCGAGGTAGTTCGCCGACAGCACGGCCACCCCGGTCGCGTCGGTGAGGCCGGGACCGCCCATCATCCGGACGTAGGCCCACGAGATCGGCAGGATGCCGGCCGACCCGTACGGCGCGGCGCTGATCGGTCCGATCCCGTCCCGCTTTCCGATGTCGGGGTGCATCGGGTGGGAGGGCAGGAACGGCGCCAGGTGCGCCCGGACCGCGACCGGACCCACGCCGGGGCCCCCACCGCCGTGCGGGATGCAGAACGTCTTGTGCAGGTTCAGGTGGGACACGTCGCCACCGAACTCGCCCGGCTTGGCGTGTCCGAGCAGGGCGTTGAGGTTCGCCCCGTCGACGTAGACCTGCCCGCCGTGCCCGTGCACGATCTCGCACAGCTCGGTGATCGTGTCCTCGAAGGCGCCGTGGGTCGACGGGTAGGTCACCATGATCGCGGCGAGGTCGTCGGCGTGCTCGCCGCACTTCGCGCGCAGGTCGTCGAGGTCGACCGAACCATCGTCAGCGGCCTGCACGACGACGACACGCATCCCCGCCATCACCGCGGAGGCCGCGTTCGTGCCGTGCGCCGACGACGGGATCAGGCAGACGTCGCGCCGCCGCGAACCGGCGTCCCGGTGGGCGTCGTGGTAGGCGCGGATCGCCATCAGCCCGGCGAGCTCGCCCTGCGACCCGGCGTTCGGCTGGATGGACACCCGGTCGTATCCGGTCACCTCGGCCAGCCAGCCCTCGATCTGCCCGATCAGCTGCACGTAGCCTGCGGCGTCCTCGACCGGCGCGAACGGGTGCAGGTTCGCGAACCCCGGCAGGCTGATCGGCTCCATCTCGGTGGTGGCGTTGAGCTTCATCGTGCACGAGCCGAGTGGGATCATCCCCCGGTCGAGCGCGTAGTCCCGCGCGGAGAGCCGGCGCAGGTAGCGCAGCATCGAGGTCTCGGAGTGGTGGCTGCTGAACACCGGGTGGCTCAGGAACCCGGTACGACGCACCAGCGACTCCGGCAGGTCCTCCCCCACCCGGGCGTCGACGGCGTCGAGGTCGACGGCGACGCCGAACGCTTCGAGGACGGCGCCGAGGTGCTCCCGGCCGGTCGTCTCCGAGGTGGAGATGCCGACGTGGTCGGCGTCGACGAGCCGCAGGTGCACCCCGCGCTCGCGGGCGCGGGCCACCACGTCGGCGGCTCGGCCCGGCACTGCGGTGAGGACGGTGTCGAAGAACTGCTCGTGCACGACGTCGACCCCGCCCTCGCGCAGGGCGGCGGCGAGGACCGCGGCGTAGCGGTGGGTCCGGCGCGCGATCGAGGTGAGCCCCCGCGGGCCGTGGTAGACCGCGTACATCGACGCCGCGACGGCCAGCAGCACCTGGGCGGTGCAGATGTTCGAGGTGGCCTTGTCGCGGCGGATGTGCTGCTCGCGGGTCTGCAGCGCGAGCCGGTAGGCCGGCCGCCCCTGGGCGTCGAGGGAGACGCCCACGAGCCGTCCGGGCAGGTGTCGCTCGAGACCGGAGCGAACCGCCATGAAGCCGGCGTGCGGCCCGCCGTAGAACAGCGGCACCCCGAAGCGCTGGGTCGAGCCCACCACCACGTCGGCCCCCAGCTCGCCCGGCGACTCGAGCAGGGTCAGGGCCAGCAGGTCGGCGGCGACCACGGCGAGCGCGTTGCGGTCGTGCGCGGCCTCGACGAGCGGACGCGGGTCCGAGATCGCGCCGTCGGCGCCGGGGTACTGCACGAGCACGCCGCACAGCTGCCCCTCGGGCAGCCCGCCGGACAGGTCGGCGACGACCACGTCGATCCCCATCGCCTCGGCGCGGGTGCGCACCACCGCCACGGTCTGGGGCAGCGCGTTGGCGTCCACCACGAACGGCCCGGCCGCGGACCGGTTGGCGCGTCGCACGAGCGTCATCGCCTCCGCCGCCGCGGTCCCCTCGTCGAGCAGGGACGCGTTCGCGGTCGGCAGTCCGGTGAGGTCGCCGACCATGGTCTGGAAGTTGAGCAGCGCCTCGAGCCGGCCCTGGGAGATCTCGGGCTGGTAGGGGGTGTAGGCGGTGTACCAGCTGGGGTCCTCCAGCACGTTGCGGCGCACCACCGCCGGGGTGAGCGTGCCGTGGTAGCCCAACCCGATCATCGGCTCCAGCGGGTTGTTGGCCGTCGCCAGGGCACGCAGCTCGCGCGAGGTCTGCTCCTCGGTGGCCGCGACCGGCAGGTCGAGCTGCGTCGCCGAGCGGATCCCGCCCGGCACGGCAGCGGCCATCAGGTCCTCGAGCGAGTCGAACCCGAGCGCGGCGAGCATGGTGGCGCGGGCGTCCTCGTCCGGCCCGATGTGCCGGTCGGCGAACGGTAGCGCCGCGTCGAGCTGGGACAGCGTGGGGTGGTCGGACAACGGAGGCTCCTGCGACTGGGATCGGACGTGCCGGTTCAGGTGGCCTCCCCCTCTGTCGGCGCCCCGGCGCGAGCCGGACAGCGCTTCCACAGTTGCCTGTCCCGCACGGTCCTGGCGCCTGAGAGGTTCCGGGGAGGATTTGCCCCTTCGGCGCTCCGCTCGCGGCGAAGACTCTCCCGCGCGGTGTCGACAGCACGTCCACGGTACACCAGCGTGCATCGCACCAGACGGCACGAGCCGCCGACCCGGACGGGGTCGGCGGCTCGTGGGCGACAGGAGCGATGCGCCCGCGATCAGCCCGTCATCCGGGCCCGGCGCCGGGCCGCGAGCTCGTCGTCTGCGCCCTCGGTGGTGTCGTCGGCGGCACGCTCGCTGGGCAGCTCGGCGAGCGACCCCTCGATCTCGCGCCACACACCACCGATCGCGATGCCGAACACGCCCTGCCCACCCTGGAGCAGGTCGATCACCTCGTCGTTGCTGGTGCACTCGTAGACGCTGGCGCCGTCGCTCATCAGCGTGACCCGGGTGAGGTCGTCGGTGCCGCGCTTGCGCAGGTGCTGGACCGCGGTGCGGATCTGCTGCAGGGAGATGCCAGCGTCGAGGAGACGCTTGATCACCTTGAGGAGCAAGATGTCGCGGAAGCTGTAGAGCCGCTGCGTGCCCGAGCCGGTAGCGCCGCGGACGCTGGGCTCCACCAGGCCGGTGCGGGCCCAGTAGTCGAGCTGGCGGTAGGTGATCCCGGCGGCGTTGCAGGCGGTCGGACCGCGGTAACCGGTGTCGCGCGGCAGCGGCGAGACGTCGTCGTCGAAGAGCAGCCCCTGCTCGTCCGCGGCCTCAGCAGCCTCGTGGGCCGCGGTGGCGTCCGCCGGGTGCGCGGCCTTGTCGCCGATGCCTGTCACGGTTGACCTCCGTCGTCCTCTTCGCTCTGCCTGTCGCTCCGAGGGGGAAGCCGCGGCTCTCCGGGCGGGAGAACAACGGTGGAGTTACAGCGAAGACACTCCCAAAGGTAGGCCTCAGGATGAGGGTGGTCAACGACGTCGGCCGCTCCAGGCCCGGCGTGTCGCAACCCTCAACCTCAACTTGAGGGTGAGGTTCCGCCCGCGTTCAGGGCTGGGACTCGAAGTCCTCCGGCGTGACGTGGTCGAGGAACTCGCGGAACTTCTCGACCTCGTCCTCCTGCTCGTCGGGAACCTCCAGGCCGGCCTCGTCGAGGACGTCGTCGGCGCACACGATCCGGCTCCCGGTGCGCAGGGCCAGCGCGATCGAGTCCGACGGCCGGGCGCTGACCTCCACACCGGAGGCGAAGACGAGCGTCGCGTAGAAGATGCCGTCCTTCATCTCGGTGATCCGGACCTCGGTGAGGTCGTTGCCGGTCGCGCTCAGCAGGTCCTTCATCAGGTCGTGGGTCAGCGGGCGCGGCGGCACCACACCCTGCTGGGCGAAGGCGATCGCGGTTGCCTCGACCGCTCCGATCCAGATGGGCAGGTAGCGGTCCCCCGTCACCTCCCGGAGCAGGACGATGGGCTGGTTGGAGGGCATCTCCACCCGGACACCGATCACGTCGACTTCTCGCACGTCTTCACCCTACCCCCGGGTCGGCCGGGGTTCCGAGGGGTCAGCGGCCCGAGTTCAGACCGGTTTTCACCAAGGCGGCGTGCAGCTTCACCGACAGCGCGGCGAGCTCGCGCACCGCCTCCTCGCTGCGGGCCTGGGACCCCGGGTCCCGCTGGCCGCGAAGGGGCGCGACCGCCTGCTCCACCAGGCCGACCTCGCGGTCGGCGGCGGTCTTGAACGCGCGCAGGTGCCGCGGCTCGAGCCCGTACGCCGCCAGCTCACCGGCGGCCTTGGCGATCACCAGCGAGTCGCCGTCGAAGTGCTTGGAGCCCGGGCGCATCCGGACCATCCCGAACGCGACGAGCTGGTCGAGGAGCGCCTCGTCGATCCCGGCCGTCTCGACGAGCTCTCTCTTGGAGAGCCGCAGCTCGGGCCCGCCGGCCGCGAACGCCTCGGGAGAGGGCATCCCGTCCACGGAGAGCACGACCCGCGGCACCTGCGGGCCCGTCGAGGGCAGCGCGGGCGGCTCGAGCCCGCGGTCCATCGCGTCGAGGTGCTCGCGGATCACCTTCAGCGGCAGGTAGTGCTCGCGCTGGGCCACCAGGACGTAGCGCAGTCGCTCGACGTCCTGCGCCGAGAACTTCCGGTAGCCCGCCGGCGTCCGCTCGGGCTCGACGAGACCCTCGGACTCCAGGTAGCGGATCTTGGAGATGTTGAGACCCGGGAAGTCCGGGCGAAGCTGCTCGAGGACCTCACCGATACTGATCCGTGCCCGCCCGGCCGTGGCGGTGTTCCTCACCGGGGACTGCCTGCTCCTGAGTGGCTGGCGAAGTAGACCAGCCGGTACTTGCCGATCTGCACCTCGTCCCCGCCCTGGAGCGCGACCTCGTCGATCCGGTCCCGGTTGACGTAGGTGCCGTTGAGGGAGCCGACGTCGGCGACGCTGTAGCCCTCGGAGCCACGGCGGAACTCGGCGTGCCGGCGCGAGACCGTCACGTCGTCGAGGAAGATCTCGCTGTCGGGGTGACGCCCGGCCGCGACCACGTCGGTGTCGAGCAGGAACCGGCTGCCCGCGGACGGTCCGCGCTGGACCACGAGCAGCGCACTGCCCGGCGGCAGGGCGTCCACCGCGGAGGCGTCGGAGTCGTTGAGGGAGCGGTCCTCGCGGTGCTCAGCCTCCTTGACGGGAGCCCCGAAGGTGATCGTCGAGGTGCTCTCCACCTCCGACTCAGCGGTCGCGGGCGCCGACGCGGCGGCGGGGGCCGCCTCGCCGATCCGGGTCCCGCACTGCGAGCAGAACCGTGCGTCGTCGGGGTTCTGGTGTCCGCACTGGGTGCAGAACGGCATCGAAGGCCTCCCGTGGAACGTGCCGGTCGTTGCGTGCAACTCTCAACCGGGGGTCGAGGTTGATGGTTACCCGCGAACCTACCAGGGCAGCAGGTGCGCGCAAACGTCAATCTACGACAGCGCGGCCTGGTAGGCCGCGGCATCCATCAGCCCGTCGACGGCGGCGCCGTCGGAGGGCACCACCTCGAACAACCAGCCGGCGCCGTAGGGGTCGGAGTTCACCAGCTCCGGAGAACCGTCCAGCGCGTCGTTGCGGGCCACCACCTGGCCGGAGACCGGGGCGTAGATGTCGCTGACCGACTTGGTCGACTCCAGCTCGCCGACCGCCGTCCCCGCCTGCACCTCGGCACCGACCTCCGGCAGCGTGGCGAACACGATGTCGCCGAGCGCGTCCTGGGCGTAGTCGGTGATGCCGACCCGAACCGAGCCGTCCGCGTCGCCGGGGGTGCGCACCCACTCGTGCTCGCTGGTGTACTTCAGGTCCTCGGGATACACGTCTCGGCGCTCCTTGAGATGAGGGACCCGGTCGGGCGACCGGCGGATGGTGGGCAGGCTACTCGGTGGGGACCGGCTCCGCGTACTGGGCAGGGCCGGGCTCGCGCACCGAGGTGATCTCGACGCTGTCGGCCTCGCTGATGGTCACCTTGCCGCCGCGACGCTCGATCTCGTCGGTGAACCCCTGGGCGATGTCGAGCGCCGTGGCCAGGTCGTGCGCCGAGCCGATCGCCTCGATGACGTAGGGGGCGGCGAGCCGCTCGCCGTCGGCGATCACCCCGCCGTTGGGCCCGTCGCGCAGCGCGGTCTGCGCGACGACCCGGACGGTGTCGTTGAGCTCGATCGACTCCGCACCGGCGTCGCGCAGCTCCTGGATGCCGTTGATCAGGCTGTCGCTGCCCACGGCGCCGGTCGGGTCCTGGATCTCGATGCGGACCCCGGGGCCGATGGCGGGCAGCGTGCCGGCGAGGATGCCGTACTGCTCGGCCTGCTGCCGGGCCTGTTCGAGCGCGGTCCGCCGCGCCTCGGTGTCGTTGAGCAGGGAGTTGCGGGTGGCCACCAGGTCGGCGATCTCGTTCTCGGTGCGCTGCGAGGCGAGCGAGAGCGAGTTGATCAGCGCGACCAGCTCGTCCTGCCGGGCGCCGACGTACGCCGTGTCCTGGTTCTGCGACTGCACCTGGGTGACGGCCGCGAACCCGAGCACGGCGAGAAGCACCGCCGCGACGATCTGGCCACGGTTCGGCGGGGTGCGCAGTGCACGGACGAGCCGCGAGCGGCCGTCCTCGGGCGGCGTCGGGACGTGCCCGGACTCGAGGTCAGGCATGGAACAAGTGTCGCCGGATGGCCGCGACGTTGGAGAAGATCCGGATGCCCAGCACCACGATCACGCCGGTCGAGAGCTGCCCGCCGACGCCGAGCTGGTCGCCGAGGTAGACGATGAGGCCGGCGATCAGCACGTTGCTGACGAACGAGACCACGAAGACCTTGTCGTCGAAGATGCCGTCGAGGAACGCCCGCAGCGCCCCGAACACCGCGTCGAGGGCGGCGACGACGGCGATCGGCAGGTAGGGCTGCAGCCAGACCGGGACCGCGGGCTGCAGCAGCAGACCGAGCACGACGCCGAGCACCAGCCCGAGACCGGCGATCATCGCAGGGTCTCCGGAGCGTGCGCGTGGCGCAGGGCGGTGCGTCGGGCCGCTGGCAAGGTGAGGGGCTCCTGGTCCGGGACGGTGTCGATGTCGAATCTCAAACCATAGAGGGCCTGCAGGTCGAGCCACCACTGGCCACCGGGTGTGTCGACGAAGCGTGCGGCCAGGTTGTCGGGATTGCCGATCGCCTCGACGGTGTACGGGCGCGAGATTCGGTGGTAGTTCACCGTCATCACTCCCCCGGCGAGCCGGATGGCGCTGAGGCTGGTGAGCCGCTCGCGGTTGATGGCGATCGCCTCTGCCCCGGAGAGCCACAGCCCGTTGACCATCTTCTGCAGGTCCACGTCGAGGACCTGGTTGTCGTCGCCGCTGACCGCAGGCCCGTTGTCGACCACGATCCGCACTCCCGGTCCGCGGGCCGGCGCCGCCCCGGTGGTCACCCCGAGCCGGGTCAGCCGGGTCTGGAGCGCGCGGCCCTCGGCGGTCGCCTGCAGGTAGACGCGCTGCAGCGTCTGGGTCTCGGAGCGCAGTGACCGGGCGCGGTCGCGCTCGTCGGAGAGGGTCTGCTTGCGAGCCTGGACCTGCTTGACCAGCCCGGCGTGCCGCGCGGCGGCGTCGGCGGCCCCACGCGAGGTCTGCACCGCGGCAGTGGCCACCATGATGCCGAACAGCGCCAGCACCACGAGTGCGGCGGTGCGGGGGCGGACGGACCGGCGCTCCGACGCGGACGCGCCCTGCTCGACCCGCGCGGCACGGGCCTGCGCGTAGTCCTCGTCGAGCGACGTCGCGGTCAGGTAGTTCAGCAGCCCCATCACCGCCTGCGGAGGAGGCGGTGTCCGGGGAGCGCGGTCAGCCGGCATCGAGCGTCGGCGCCCTGCGGTCGTGGTCGGCGAGGAGCTTGCGCACCTGCCAGGCGTAGAGGAGCCCGGCCCACCAGTACAGACCCGTTCCCCAGATCGCGAACGCCCAGCCGAAGACCTTGGCGAGCAGGGCGAGCACGCCCGGACCGTCACCGAGCAGCAACAGCGGGAAGGCGTAGAGGAGGTTCGCGGTGGCGGCCTTGCCGAGGAAGTGGACCGGCAGCGCGCTGTAGCCGCGGGTGCGCAGGAACGGCACGAGTCCCCACAGGAACAGGTCGCGCGCGGGCAGCAGGATGGCCAGCCACCACGGGATGATGTCCCGCACGGCGAGGCCGACGACCGTGGACAGGATGTAGAGCCGGTCGGCGACCGGGTCGAGGACCGCGCCGAGCTTGGAGGTCTGGTGGAGCCGGCGGGCGAGGTAGCCGTCGAGGTAGTCGCTGATGCCGGAGAGCATCAGGACCAGCAGGGCCCAGCCGTCTGCCTCGGGGACCAGGATCAGCCACAGGAACAGCGGCACCCCGGCGAGCCGGACGATGCTGATGACGTTGGGAAGTGTCAGGACCTGACGGTCGCTCGCCACCGTCGCGCCGCCCTGGCCGTCCAAAGGTACCCCTCGCCTCACGCCCCTGCCGTCTGTCGTGAGTCACCCTAACCCGTCCGGCCAGGGGGTGCGGTCAGCCGCGAGGCAGGTTACGGCCGCAGCGCGGGCAGTGTGCCCGGGCGCAGACGTCGAGCTGCTGGCCGCAGCTGCAGCTGACGGTGTGCTGTCCGCGGCTGCGGGTCATGGCGGGCCGGTTGTCGGTCTTGCTGTCGGTGCTGATCACGGGTCTCATCTCCTGCGTTCCCTCGTGCTGTTTATGGAACCGACGAACGGACAAAACATGACGCCGAAACACGCCGAATAGCCTGAAGTGACTAGGGAATTCAGCCCGTTCGGCAGCGCCGGCGGCCCTGGGAACGGCTGGGTCAGGCAGCGCCGGGGTCGGCGCCGCCGAGAAGCTGGTCGATCAGACCCTGCAGCTCCTCCGGGGAGCGGCCGCCGAGCAGGTCCTCGAGACCACCGAGCGCACCCGCACCGGTCGTGCCGGAGACCCCGAGATCTGCGTCCCCCTTGGTGCGGTCCATCCACCGGCGCCAGAGCCGGTCGAACCGCTGCTGCTCCCCCAGGGCCGACGCGAGCGCATCGCGAAGCTGCTCGGTGGTGGTCATGGTGAACGCGCGCTCGCGGGCGACAACCCCCAGCGCCTGTTTCACCGCCTCGGCGCCGTAGACGTCCTCCAGCCTCAGGTAGAACGCGGCGGCCTTGCCGTAGACCACTCCGGCGTACTGACCGGACGACGCGAAGGCGTCCGTCGGCCGTGCGGCCGGCGCGTCCTCGTCGCCGAGCAGCCGCATCTGCTCGTAGGCGCTGTCGATCTGTGCCCGGCAGGCCGCATCCGGATCCGGGGTGGGGTCACCGGCCCGCAGCACCAGGCATGCGGAGTACTGCGCCAGCGGCTCGTCGACGACGGGGTCGAGCACCGAGTCGTTGCCGACCAGGATGTGCCACCACTCGTGCCCGACCTCGTGGGCGATCGTCCAGGCGCGCAGCGTGTCCAGCACGACGCCGGTCTCCCCACCGAGCAGGCCGCCGAGCCCGTCCAGGCCCTTGAGGCCGCCCAAGGAGCCGAGGTCGCCGAGCCCGGGGATCCCGCCGGCGAAGAGTGCCGGCTCGATCCAGGTCGCCCCCGGCCACTCCATGCCACCGACGCCGGAGCCGAGCGGCGCCGAGACGATGTCGAACTCTCGCCACGGGTAGGCGCCCAGTGCGTCCGAGAGTGCGACGATCGCGGCAGTGGTCTCGTCGAGGACACCCGGCAGCTCGGTGGCCGCGTCCGCGGGTGCGTACGCCGTCACGGTCACCCCGGCCAGGTCGCCCGCGAGCTGCACGGACTTGCTGCGGTAGCCGCGCAGGAGGCTGACCACCATGTCGTTCATGCCGTAGCCCTCGGACACCACGCGCACCTCGCCGTCGGAGACGGCCTTGGACGTGACGCGCACGCCGCCGTCGACAACGGTCCACTGCTTCGGCACGGTGAGCTCGAGGCGGACCAGCGCGGCGGGGAAGTTCCCGATGTCTCCGAAGCCGGCCGGCTCGGGCTCCACGCTGTTGCCGTCCGGCACCCACACCGGGAACCAGTGTCCGAGGTTGAGTGCGTCGGGGTGCCGCGACAGCAGTCCGACGTCGGCGGGGCCGCCCATACCGCCGAGAGCACCGAGCAGGCCGCCACCCTCGTCGGCGGGGCCGAGCGTGTAGGAGAACGGCACCGTGACGTCCACGGACGCGTCGTGCCCCTGGGGCAGGGGCACGGTGAGGATCGAGCCTTCGAGCTGCTCCTCGACCGGATCCCCGCCGACCGTCACCGAGCCCACGGCCGCGTCCGCCTCGAAGTCGGGAAGGCCGGCGAAGTAGCGCAGCGTGACCGCGTCGGCGTCCGGTCCCGGGTGCAGTCGGGCCCGCACGGTGCCTCGCACCGTGCCGGTGCCGGGGCTGACCCGGGCCCGCACGTCGTACCGTGGTGCGTCCTGCTTCAGACCGGTGCCCGCGGCGAGCGCGACCCCGGACGTCGTCAGCGAGACGGCAGGGTCGAACGCGAACGGGTCCCCGCCGTCCGCAACGTCCTCCTCGGAGGCACCCAGGAACGAGCAGCCCGTGGCCATCACTGCGACGGCGAGGGCCGCCACGGCGGTGCGGGGGGCTCTCATGGGGCCATCATCCCAGGGCGCGCACCGGTCACTCCCTACGCAGCGCCGGGAGGAGCTCCTTCTCCGCCATCGCCAGGAAGTCCGACTGCCCGCTGTCGCCGATCTGCACCAGCGCGACGTCGGTGAACCCGGCGTCCTCGAACTCGCGCACCGCGGTCACGATGGCGTCCAGGTCGGGCCCGCACGGGATGTTCTCGGCGACGTCGTCGGGCGTGACGAACTGGGTGGCCGCCGCGAACCCGGCGGTGCCGGGCAGCTCGGCGTTCACCTTCCAGCCGCCCGCGAACCAGCGGAACTGCTCGTGCGCGATGCGTATCGCGGCGTCCCTGTCCGGAGCCCACGACACGGGCAGCTGCCCGATCTTGCGGGACTCCCCGGAGCGGGCCTCGTCCCAGGTCTCGACCAGGGACGCCTGCGGCTCCACGGCCACCAGGTGGTCGGCCAGCGGGGCGAACCGCGACACCGACTGCTCGCCGGAGACAGCCACTGCGATCGGCACCCCGCCCTCGGGCCGGTCCCACAGCTTGGCCGAGTCGACCCCGAAGTGCTCCCCGCTGCGGCTGACGTAGCCGCCTGCCAGGAGCTCGCGGATGATGTGCACCGCCTCCTCCAGCATGTCGTGCCGGACGTTGACAGGCGGCCAGCCGCGGCCGACGACATGTTCGTTGAGGTTCTCACCGGCGCCCAGACCGAGGGTGAACCGGCCGTCGCTGAGCAGGCCGATCGTGGCGGCCTTCTGGGCGACGACCGCCGGGTGGTAGCGCAGGATCGGACAAGTCACGTAGGTCATCAGCTCGACGCGTTCGGTGACCTGGCTGACCGCGCCGAGCATGCTCCAGGCGTAGCCCGCATGGCCCTGCTCGTCCAGCCACGGGAAGTAGTGGTCGCTCATCACCTCGAAGTCGAAGCCGGCCCGCTCGGCGCCGGCGGCGTAGCGCACCAGGGATCGGGGATCGGACTGCTCGGTCATCAGCGTGTAGCCGTAACGGGTCATCGGCACCTCCGTCGGGTCGCGGCTCGGCCGCTCCCCTACCCGCACCATGGCGAGGCCATGCACCGGCTGGTTCACTGGAAGCAGATTGTCCGTACGACGAAGGAGGATGCCGTGAGCGTCGCCACCGACCTGCTCGTGGATTCACTGGACCGGGTCCGCGAGAGCGTGCACGCCGTCCTCGACGGGCTCGGCAGCCCGCAGCTCACCTACCGGCTGGACCCCGAGGCGAACACCATCGGTTGGCTGGTGTGGCACCTGACCCGCGTGGAGGACGACCACGTCGCGGGGGTCGCGGGTCGGGCCCAGGCCTGGCACGAGGACGGCTGGCACGAGCGGTTCGGCCTGCCCTTCGGTCCCGACGAGCACGGCTACGGCCACACCGCCGAGCAGGTCGGCGCGGTCGACGTCCCGGCCGACCTGCTCCGCGACTACCACGACGCCGTGCACATGCGGGCTGTCGGCTACATCCGCTCGCTCGAGGACCAGGACTTCGGACGCGTCGTCGACGAACGCTGGGACCCACCGGTGACCCTGGCGGTCCGTCTGGTGAGCGTGGTCGACGACTGCACCCAGCACGTCGGTCAGGCGGCGTACGTGCGAGGCGTCGCCCTGCGGGCCGGCAGCTAGCGCCTGGGCCCGCAGGTCGCGCGACACCTGGCGTGCCGGCAGACTCAGCTCATCGCGCCGCGCATCCCCATGCCCATGCCGCCGAAGCCGTCACCGGGGCCGGGGCCTCGGCCCATGCGGCCATCGAGCCACGGCCCGATTCCGTCCTTCATCGCGTCGTAGATGGCATCGGCGCGCTTGCGGGTGAGCGTGCCGTTCTCGACAGCCTGGTCGAGCCGTTGCTGGAGCGCGTCGAGCCGCTCGGCCCGGTGCTCGGTGCGCATCTGGTCCATCACCGTGTCGAGGGCTTCCGACACGGTCTGGGTGTCCAGACCGAGCTGATCGGCCAGGCGCTGGGCCAGCTCGGCGTGCATCTCGTCGCGCCGCTCCTGGAGCTGCGTGGCGTTCGGCGTCGACGAGGTGTCGGATCCGTCGGTGTCGGCCGCGGCCAGCGCGGGCAGTCCCAGACCGAGGGCTGCGGTGGTGGCGAGGGAACCGGCGAGGAGTGCGGTCTTGCGCTTCATGATGACCTCCGTGTCGTTGTCCTGATGAGTCCAGACTGCAACGCCCGGCTGGGACGCCCTACAACGTGACCTGGACGTTGCCTGGGAGATCCGGCCCGGCCAGCGGCAGCCGGACGCGGAACGTCGTGCCGGCGCCCGGCGCGGTGTCCACCTCGACCTGGCCGCCGTGGGCGCGGACCAGCTCCGCGACGATCGTCAGCCCGAGTCCCGCCCCGCCTCCGGCACTCCTGCCGCGGGCCGGGTCCGGCCGGGAGAAGCCCTCGAAGGCGGTCCGGTCCGCGCCCGGCGGCAGGCCGGGCCCGTCGTCGCTGACCTCCAGCACCGCCTGGTCTCCCTCGGTACGGGCGCGGACCTCGACGTGGGTCCCGGGCGGAGTGTGCCGGACCGCGTTGACCACCAGGTTCATCAGCACCTGCCGGAGCCGGGCCTCGTCGCCGCGCACGAGGATCCCGGTGTCGCCGTCGTCGGCCGCGCCGTTCGGCACCTCCAGCAGCAGCGCGTGCCCGGCCGACGCCGCGCGGGCGTCGTGCACCGCGTCGGCCGCGAGCACCACCAGGTCGACGACCTCGCGTCGCATCGGCCGCCGTGCGTCGAGTCGGGCCAGCAGCAGCAGGTCCTCGACCAGCCCGCCCATCCGCGCGGCCTCCTCCTCGATCCGGCGCATCAGCCGCTGCAGGTCCTCGGGGTCACGGACGGCGCCCTGCCGGTAGAGCTCGGCGAAGCCACGGATCGACGTCAGCGGCGTGCGGAGCTCATGGCTGGCGTCCGCCATGAACCGACGCATCCGGCTCTCGGACTCGGTGCGGACCGCGAAGGCCTCCTCGATCTGGCCGAGCATGCCGTTCAACGCTCGCGAGAGCCGGCCCACCTCGGTCTCCGGCCCGCCCTCCACCGGCACCCGACGGCCCAGGTCACCGGCCGCGATCGCCTCGGCGGTCTCCTCGATGCGTCGCAGCGGACGCAGGCTGCCTTGCACGGCGACGAGCGCCGCCAGGCCACCGAGGAGCAGCACGGCGACGTCGACGGCCAGGACCGTGCTCCGCAGCCGTGCGGCGGTCGCACGGACGTCCTCCAGCGAGGTGGCGAGCGCGAAGGTCCGGCTCTGGGCGAGCGGCGTGAGCAGCACCCGCCAGGGCGTCCCGTCCGGGGCCGTGACGGTGTACGGCGTGCCCGCCCGTTCGGCGGCCTCCGCGGCCGTGATCCCCTCGAGGGCCGGCTCCGGCCCGGGCGTGATCGGGTCGGCGAGCTGCACGAGGGTGCTCCCGTCCGGCCCGAGCACCCGCACGACGTACCGGCTCGGGAGGTCCTGGCGCATCATCCGCATCGGGCCGAGCCGCTCGGCCAGCAGCCCGCGTTGCAGGGAGCCCACGGCCGCCACCATCTCGTCGTCGACGCGGCCGGCGAGGTAGCCGCGCAGCAGTGCGCTCGCCGCGAAGCCGGCCACCGCAAGGGCGACGGTGAGGATCAGCAGGACGGCGACGAGCAGCCGGGTCCGCAGGGAGAAGCGTCCCGGCGACCCACGGACCCCGACGCGCTCCACCTCACGCCCCGTCCTGGACGCGAAGCACGTAGCCGACGCCGCGCACGGTGTGCAGCAGCGGAGGGGCGACGGTGTCGATCTTGCGGCGCAGGTAGGAGATGTAGGACTCGACGATGGCGGACTCACCCGCGAAGTCGTACTCCCACACGTGGTCGAGGATCTGTGCCTTCGACAGCACGCGCCCGGCGTTGATCATCAGGTAGCGCAACAGCTTGAACTCGGTCGGCGACAGGGGCACGAGCCGGCCGGCCCGGCGTACCTGGTGGGCGTCCTCGTCGAGCTCGAGGTCGGCCACCACGAGCCGGCCGTCGTCGGCCGCGGCTCCGGTGGTACGACGCAGCACCGCCCGGATCCGCGCGACGACCTCCTCCAGGCTGAACGGCTTGGTGACGTAGTCGTCGCCGCCGAGCGTCAGCCCGGCCACCTTGTCCTCGGTGCCGTCGCGGGCGGTGAGGAACAGCACCGGGACCTGGCGCGGGCCGGACCGGATCCGGCGGAGCACCTCGAAACCGTCCATGTCGGGAAGCATCACGTCGAGGACCACGAGGTCCGGCTGTGCGGTCGTCGCCGCGGACACCGCGTCCCGCCCGGTGCCGACCGCGGTGACCTCGAACCCGGCGAAGCGCAGGCTCGCGGACAGCAGCTCACGGATGTTGGGCTCGTCGTCCACGACGAGCAACCTCGGGGACGGAGCCGGGGTGGGCAGCACGGTCCCATCCTGACCGGGTTTCCTGGGAACCGCCTGGGAATCCGCTGGGAGCCCACCCCCCGGGACCTTCGGCACTCCCCCGTCCCGCGGCGTCCCTGGGACGCTGGCACGGACCGACGTCGCAAGGTGGTGTGAGGCATGCGCGTCGAGCCCGACCTCGAGCAGCTGTACCGGCAGATGTGCCGGATCCGTGCGGTGGAGCGCGCCGTCGCCGCCCTGTGGCGAGCCGGCCTGGTCGCCGGCGAGATGCACCTCGGGTCGGGCGAGGAGGCCACCGTCGCAGGCGTGCTGGCCCACCTCGAGGACGGCGACGCGCTCTCGGTCGACTACCGCTCCACACCGCCGTTCGTCGCGCGCGGCGTCTCGCCGGCCGCCCTGCTCCACGAGGTCCTCGGCCACCCGCAGGGCCTCGACGGCGGCCGCGGCGGCCACATGCACCTCCTCTCCCCGGACCACCTCGCTGCGTCGACGGGCATCGTCGGTGCGCCGCTGCCGGTGGCCTGCGGCCTGGGACTGGCCGCCCAGCAGGCCGGTGCCGGGCGGGTCTGCGTCGCGCTGTTCGGCGACGGCGCGGTCAACGAGGGCATGGCGATGGAGTCGCTCAACCTCGCCTCGGTATGGCGGCTCCCCATCCTGTTCGTCTGCAAGGACAACCGGTGGGCCGTCACGACGAGGTCCCGGGCGGTCACCGGCGGGGGCCTGACCCGCCGGGCGCGCGGCCTGGGGCTGCCCGTCGAACACGTCGACGGCACCGACGTCACATCGGTGTGGCGCGCCTCCGGACGGGCGTTGGCCCGGGCCCGGCGAGGACGCGGCCCGACGTTCCTCGTCGCGGACGTCGAACGGCTCGAAGGGCACTTCCTCGGCGACCCGCTCGTGCGCGTTGCCGGCGAAGCCAGTGCCTTCCGCGAGCAGGTCGGCCCGCTGGTTGCCGCGATGCGCGACTCCCGGGGCGCGCCGCCCGCCGCCCGGGCACGGTCCCTGCTGGGGATGACCGCCACCATCGGTGCCGCGGTCGTCGACCGGGTGCGGCCGCGTCGCGACCCGCTCGCCAGGACACGACGGCTGCTGCCTGCGGCGGTCGCCGACCGCCTCGCGGCCGAGGCCCGGACCGAGGTCCTCGGCGCACTGGCCGAGGCGGGCGTCGAGGGGGTGGTGCTCGGTGCCTGAGCTGAGCTTCTCCGACGCCCTCTCGCAGGCCCTCGTGGCCGCGATGGCCGACGACGAGCGGGTCGTCGTGCTCGGCGAGGACGTCCAGATGTTGCGTCGCGACCTCTACCTGCGTTTCGGGCCGCGCCGCGTCCGCAACTCCCCGATCAGCGAGTCGGCCCTCCTCGGCGCCGGGCTCGGGGCCGCGATGGCGGGGCTGCGGCCGGTCGTCGAGATCATGTTCGTCGACTTCGTCCCGGTCGCGATGGACATGCTGGTCAACCACGTGGCCAAGCTCGAGGCGTTCAGCAACGGCCGCTGGCAGGCGCCACTCGTGGTGCGCGCGGCGTGCGGAGGCGGGTACGGCGACGGCGGCCAGCACCAGCAGTCGCTCTGGGGGATGCTCGCGGGCGTTCCCGGGTTGTCGGTGGTGGTCCCCTCCACGCCCGGCGACGCCGCAGGACTGATGCTCGCGGCCCTGGCCGCCCCCGGACCGGTCGTGTTCTTGGAGCACAAGCTGCTCTCGCGCGAGTGGCTCGACGTCGTAGGTGGAAGCCCGAGGGCTCTCGCGCAGCTCGACGTCCCGGCGGCTGGAGCCTTCGGTGAGGTCGCCGACCCGCCGCGGACCGTGCCCCTCGGCGTTGCCGCACTGCGGCGTCCGGGCCGGGACCTCGCGATCGTCAGCCTCGGGGTCGGCGCGCACCGCAGCATCGCGGCCGCGGACCGGCTCGCCGCCGAGGGCATCGACGCCGCCGTGCTCGACCTCCGCTCGGTCGCTCCCCTGGACCGTGACGCCGTCGTCGCTCTGGCCGCCGACACCGGGCACGTGCTGGTGGTCGACGAGGACTACACGCGCGGAGGACTCTCGGGAGAGGTCGCGGCACTCCTGGCCGAGGCAGACCTCCCGGCCAGGTACGCCCGGGTGACCTGCCAGGAGACGATCCCCTACGCACGCCGTCTCGAGACGCAGGTGCTCCCGGGGGCGGACCGGATCGCCGCGGCAGGCCGGCGCCTGGTCGGCACGGCTCCGGCCGGAAGGAGCTGAAGCGATGGACACGACGTACGCCGTGCTGCTGCTGGTCACCGCGGTGGCGACCGTGGCCTACTGGGTGGACTTCTTCGCGCGCGGGAGCGTCAACGTCGTCGAGGAGGACTGGTACGTCAAGTTCGAGCGGTCCTTCCCGGTTGCCGACGGCTTCATGGCGGTCTGTGCGGCGGTGGCTGCCGTGGGCCTGCTCGCCGACCGAGGTTGGGGCGTGGCCGTCGCGCTCGTGACGGCCGGCGCACTGGTCTTCCTCGGGCTGATGGACGTCACGTTCAACCTGGAGAACCGGCTCTACCGGTTCCTGGACACGTCCTGGCCGATGCGCGCCGAGCTGGTGATCAACGTGTGGTCGCTCGGCCTCGGCGCCGCTCTGCTGGTGAGCATGACCGGCCGGGTGGGTTAGCCGCGGGCCTGCGCCTTGCGCACCCGCCGGTCGAACGCCGCGTGGAACGTCCCGCTCAGCAGGCCGGCGCTGCGCGCCAGCAGCCGCGTCTGCCAGTCGGCGGTGATCAGGAAGTCGCCGTGCTCGATGCCGCGGACGATCGCGTCGGCGACGTGGTCGGCGGACATCGGCTTGATCTGGCCGGAGATGGCGCGTGTCTCCGGCGGCTTGAACCGGTTCTCGTACTCCAGCTGCGGCGTCTCGGTGTCGGCCGGGCACACGCAGCCCACGTGCACGTCGTACGGCGCCAGCTCGCAGCGCAACGCCTCGAGCAGCCCCCGCACCGCGAACTTGGGCGGCGAGTAGGGCGTGTAGCCGAAGATGCCGACGAGGCCGGCGGCGGACGAGATACCGGTGACGCTGCCCTGGCGCCGTTCGATCATGGACGGCACGACCGCGCGCATCGCGTAGAGCGTGCCGAAGTAGTCGACCTCCATGGTGCGCCGGAAGATGTCGTCGTCGAGCCGTTCGAAGTACCCGGGGTGGGCGATGCCGGCGCAGGTGAGCAGCACGTCGCAGGGTCCGAGCATCGCGGCGGCGCGGTCGAGCGCGGCGGTGAGGGCCCGTTGGTCGCTCACGTCGACAGGCTCCACGACGTACGGCGTGCGCCGCCGGTCGAGCTCGTCGGCCGTGGCAGCGAGGTGCTGGTCGTCGAGCGCGAGCACCGAGACCCGCGCGCCGCGGTCGGCCACTCGTCGCACGAACGCGCGGCCGATGCCGCTCGAGCCGCCCGTGACCACCACGTGCGAGTCCTTGAAGTCGATCCGGGGCATGGCACGTCTCCTCCCGCCGCACCCACGATCCCCCGGTCGCAGCAGGTCTGGCCAGGTCCGGAGGTCCCGAGTGGGGCGTCAGTCCCTCTCCTCGAAGGTGACGGTGACACGCTCGAAGCCCTTGTGCCGCTGCGCCTGGGCGTACTGGGTGTACACCTGACGGTCGGCGTCGGTCAGCTGCACGGCGTCGGTGAACGGCGTCAGGAGCGCCCGCGGGTAGAGCTTCCTCGCCAGCACGACGTTGATCTCGATGCCCAGCATCGCCATCACGGCCGCGACGTAGATCAGCGCCACGAGGCCGAGCACCAGCGCGAACACCGCGTTCATCTCACTGGCCCGGCTGATGACCCGCCCGACGTACAGGCCCCCGGCGGCCTGGAGCCCCTGCCACATCAACGCAATGGCGAGCCCGCCGGGCAGTACCCGGCGCCAGGGCAGCCGCTCGGGCAGCGCCAGGCGCATCATCGTGCTCAAGACCAGCCCGGTCAGCCCGACCGTGACCAGCGTCATCAGGCCCCTGACCGCCACACCCGAACCCAGGACCGCCAGGTGGCTCCCGAGGCTCGAGACGACGCCCAGGGCGATGATCGCGAACCCGCCCAGCACGAAGAAGGACACGCTCCGCAGTCTGCTCACCACCGGGTTCAGCCTGCTGTTGCGTGGGATCGCCCACGCCGCGTTGACGGCGTTCTGGGCCGCCTGGCCGAGACCGATCACGCCGTACAGCGCGGTGATCGTTCCGATCACGACGGCGGAGGCGCTTCCTTGCAGGCCCTCGGGCCGACCCAGCTGGTCACCGACGATCGGGAACCGGGCCAGCGCGGACTCCAGGACCGTCTGCTCGAACGCGTGGTTGCCCTGAAGCAGGAAGCCCAGCACGGAGGAGCTGATCAGCAGCAGCGGGAAGATCGCCACGAAGGCGTAGTAGGTGATGATCGCAGCGAGGTAGTTGCCCTGGTCGTCGAAGAACTTGTAGAGCACGGCCAGGGGAAACCCGACCGCGCGCCGCCGTCGCTGGAGCTCGTCCGCGCGCCCCACGAATCCCGACATGGCGCAACGCTAGCCCGGCGTCCCCCGCGGCGGCACGACCCACGTCGAAGGCCCGGCTCAGACCTCGAGCTGGGAGAAGAGGTCCGGTTCGTCCAGGACCTGGCCAGGGCGCGCGTCGGGGTGGGCCGTGCTGGCACCGGCGAAGCCGGGGCCTGGCTCGGGCACGACCCCGTCACGCCAGGCTGCGGCGGCCTGGTTGGCCAGCCGGTCGGCCTCCTCGTTGAGCGGATGGCCGCTGTGACCCTTGACCCACCGGAAGTCGACCGCGCGGCCTGCCACGGCGGCGTCCAGTGCCTTCATGATCTCGACGTTGAGCACCGGCTTGCCGTCGCCCTTGCGCCACCCGCGGCGCTTCCAGCCCGGCATCCACTTCGTGACCGAGTTGATCACGTACAGGCTGTCGCAGTAGACCAGCAGCTCCTCGTCGAGGTGCGCGGTCTGCTGCAGCAGGTCGAGCACGGCGGTGAGCTCCCCCATG
Source organism: uncultured Actinomycetota bacterium (assembly GCA_963801125.1). Lineage (GTDB taxonomy): Bacteria > Actinomycetota > Actinomycetes > Propionibacteriales > Nocardioidaceae > Nocardioides_B. The sequence goes on along the minus strand of CAWDDL010000010.1, from coordinate 374,894 downwards.
TTGTTCGTGCCGTGCGCCCAGCCTCCGGCCGCCCAGCAGGACGGATCGACGTACCAGCCCCAGCCGGCCGGTCCGGGGTTGCCGAGTGCTGAGCCGTCCGCGGCGGCGATGATCGTCACGCAGGCATCCTGCCATCTCGTGGTGCTCCGTCCTTCGAGGCGGGCCGGGGCGCCGCGGCGCCCGGCGGATAGATTGCTCCGAGTGAGCACGGACGACCTGCACGCCTCCGGACCGGAGCAGTCGGTGCACGTCGATGCCCGGTTGCTGCGACGGACCGTGCTCGCGGTCGCGTCCTTGAACTTCGGCTACTTCTTCGTCGAGTTCGCGGTCGCGTTGTCCGCGGGCTCCGTGTCGCTGCTCGCCGACAGCGTGGACTTCCTCGAGGACACCGCGGTCAACCTGCTCATCTTCGCCGCGCTCGGCTGGCACCTCGGTCACCGGGCGCTCGCCGGCAAGGCCATGGCCGTGATCATCGTCGGACCGGCCGCACTGGCGGCCTGGAAGGCCGTTCAGGGCTTCTCCGAGCCGACGGCGCCTGACGTCGCGCCACTCGTCCTCGCGTCCTTGGGGGCAATCGCGATCAACGGGACGAGCGCCTGGTTGCTCACCCGCGTCCGTCATGCCGGAGGCTCGCTGAGCCGAGCGGCGTTCCTGTCCGCGCGCAACGACGTGCTGGTCAACGTCGCCATCATCGCCATGGGCGTCCTCACCGTGTGGACGGCGTCGGGCTGGCCGGACCTGGCCCTCGGCAGCTTCATCATCCTTCTCGCCGTCCGTGCGGCGCACGAGGTGTGGGAGGTCAGCGAGGAGGAGAGGCTCGCGGCCAGGGCACTCGCGGGCGAGCAGATCGACTGATCACGCCGGGGGGCGACGGAGCCAGCGCAGGTGCTCGCTGTCGCCCAGCAGCTCGAGGCGGCGCCACAGCACGCTGCCCGGCACGGCTTGGCTGGGGTGGCACCCGACGGCCTCGAGCTGAGGAGCCCGGTCGACGGTCACCACGAGGTCGATCTCGGCCTCGGTGTGGCCCGCGAAGGGCACGCCGTACTCGTCGCGCAGCTGCTCGGCGACGGTGTCGGGGATGGTCCAGCCGAGGACCGGCAGGTCGAGGGCCTCCGCGGCGCGGACGGCAGCTGCGGTGGCGTGGGCGTGGTCGAGGTGGCCGGTGACGCCCGTCCGGTCGAACCCGATGATGCCGTCCGCCCCGACGTCCCGGGCCGCGGAGACGACACGCGCGGCCAGCTCGTCGAGGTCCACCTCCGACAGCGCGCCGTCGGGGTAGGCCAGGAGCGCGACCTCGTGCAGCCTGAGTGCCTGTGCGGCCGCGGTGAGCTCGTCGGCACGCAGCCGACCGAGGTCACCGGCGACACCGTGCAGGGTCGAGGCCTCACCGCGGGTCAGGCACAGCACGGTCACCCGGGCACCGGTGTCGGCGAACGCGGCGAGAACGCCTCCGAGCGCGAACGACTCGTCGTCGGGGTGGGCGACGACCGTCAGCACCGAGCGCCAGGGCGGCAGTTGTGTCGGCATGATCGGTTGGTCCTCCCCAGGTCCTTCAGGCGGCGCCGGTCTCGACTCGGAGGCCGGCGAGCCGCCACTCGAGCATGCCGTCGGTGGCCCGTCGGGCGTGCAGTCCGTGGGTGTTGAGCAGCCGCACCGCGTTGTGGGCGAGGACACAGTACTGGCCGCGGCAGTAGGCCACGATCTCGCGGTCACGGGGCAGCTCGGCGAGCCGCTCCGGCAGCTCCTCGAGGGGGATGTGGACCGCGCCCGGCAGGTGCCCGCCGGCGTACTCCGGCCCGGGCCGTACGTCGAGGACGACGACGTCGCCGCCGCCGAGCCGCCGGAGCAGCTCGACGGTGTCGACGGCATCGGTGTCCTCGGGCCCGAGGTAGGCGCGACGAGCGAGCTCGGTGTGGGGGCGGTGGGCCTGTGCGACCCGCCGCAGGAAGTCCCACAGGCCCGCGACGTCATCGCCGGCCAACGAGTAGTAGATGCGTTTGCCGTCGCGGCGAGTCAGGGCCAGCCCCGCCTCCCGCAGCGTCTGCAGGTGCGCCGAACAGGTGCTCATCCCCAGGTCTGCAGCCTCGGCGAGCTCCTCCACGCTTCGCGGCGCCTGGGCGAGCAGGTCGATCAGCTCCAGCCGTTTCGGGTGGCCGAGCGCCTTGCCCACCGCCGCGAACTCGCCGTACAGGGCATTCTTGGCGAACCGCTCAGCCATCCCTGGCCTCCTTCGTCTGCGCCTGCTTCGACTCGGGTTGGTGAGTCTCGTACATCCGTGCGGCGACCACCAGGCCCGACACGGCGCTGATGCCCGCGGCCACCCAGACCGCCGTCCGCAGGCTCCACAGGTCGGCGACCATGCCGCCCATGAGCGCGCCGACGGCGTAGCCCAGGTCCCGCCAGACGCGGTAGATGCCCACGGCTCGCCCACGCCACGCCGGGTGTGCCACATCCCCGATCACGGCGAGCAGGGTGGGGTACACCATGGCCGTCCCCGCGCCGAGCAGCATCGTGCCAGCGGCCCAGGGCCCGAAGCTGTCGGCAAGGGCGATCACGGCGAGTGCGCCGGCCTGGGTGATCATGCCCGTGGTGACCAGGCGCTTGCGGCCCCACCGGTCCGACAGCGCCCCGGTGAACAGCTGCCCGACCCCCCACACTGCCGGATAGAGAGCGAACAGCACGCCGACCTGCCCCACGCGCAGGCCGGAGCCGGCGAACAGCAGCGGGAAGAGCCCCCACGAGAGCCCGAAGTTGAGGTTGTTCACCAGGCCTGCCTGGCTCGCGGAGGACAGCGCCGGCTCCAGGAAGCTGGTCTGGGTGAAGACCTCCCGGTCGCGGAGCTCGGCGTGCAGGTGGTCGTGCCGGCCGTCGGCCCGGCGCACGTGCTCGGCCGCCTCGACCCGGGCGTGTCCGCGGGTCTCCTTGACCACCAGCGTCGTCAGCCCGAGCGCCAGGGCGGTGTAGGACAGGCCGAGCAGGAACGGTGCGGGCCGCAGGCCGTACTTCGCGGCCAGGTACCCGGCCGCCATCGAGGTGAGCGCCACCGCTCCGTACCCGGCGGCCTCGTTGAGCCCCATCGCCAGGCCGCGCTGCTTGGGTCCGACGAGGTCGATCTTCATGATCACCGTGGTCGACCAGGCGAGCCCCTGGTTGATGCCCAGCAGCACGTTGGCCGCGACCACCCATCCCCAGCTGGGCGCCCAGATGAGCATCAGCGGCACCGGGATCGCGAACAACCAGCCGGCCACGAGCACGGGTTTGCGGCCGTACCGGTCCGACCAGGTGCCGGCGAAGTAGTTGGCGGTCGCCTTGGCGATGCCGAAGGCGACCACGTAGGTGAACATGACGGTGTAGCCGGTGAGCCGGAACTCGCGCTCGCCCAGCAGCGGCAGCACGGTCTGCTGTTGACCCACCATGCCGCCGACCAGGGCGTTGACCACCACGAGCAAGCTGAACTGGGCGGCGTTCTGCCGCAACCCGAACCGGACCCGACCCACGGTGCCCGTCGCTCCAGCAGGTCCCATGTCACCGTTCCCGTCGCCTGAGCCGACCCCGATCCAGGCTCCATCATTCCACAGATTGATGGAGCGTCGCCAGACGCCGGGGCAGATGGGGCGGGGCCGCCGTGGACGGCTCAGGCTTGCGGGTCCGACCCCGTCAGTTGCCAGCGCCGGATCGCCTCGAGGGTGCTGGGGTCCGCGTCCTGGACGGTGATGGTGCGGCCTACGGCGTCCAGCGTGCAGACCTCATGGCGCCAGGATCCCCGGGTCGACGCTCTCGACGCCCCTCACGTGGCCTCGATGAACCATTCGGTGCCCAGCACGCGTCGGGCCAGCGGCGCAGGCAGCGCGAGGATCAGCCGGTTGGTGCGCAGTCCTCCACGGGTCTGGGAGACGTGCGCGGCCAGGGCGGCGCGCTTTTGCGGGAGATGGTCCCGGATGTCGATGCTCAGCCCCCGGGTCAGCTCCGCACGGCTCGCATAGATGTCGTCGCCCGGCAGGCTGATGCCGGACAACAGTCCTGCAAGTGGCCGCGCCACGCGTGCTGCCCTTACCAGCCAGGTGCGGTCCCGTGTGGCCTCGAGCAGACGCGGCCGTCGTACGGCGAGCGACTGCGCCGCGCGGGCGACGAGGTGGACGCGCACGTGGTCGGGATGGCCGTAGCCGCCGTTGGCGTCGTAGCCGGTCAGGATGTCGGCGTCCTCCTCGTCGAGGAGTGCCGCGACGGCCCGGGCCGCGGTGTCCACCGGCGTGTCGACGAACCGGCCGGAGCCGGAGGTGGGGTTGTCGCGCATGCCCGAGTCGGCGTAACCGAGCCAGACCACTCGAGCGGCACCGAGCGCACGCCCGGACGCCGCAGCCTCGGCCCTGCGGAGCTCGCCGAGCGACCCGGCGGTCCCGGCCCGCGGGCGTGCGGCGAGGCCGGCATCGCCGTCCGTGGCGAAGACCAGGACCACCCGGTCGCCGGCGGCGGACCGCTGCGCCAGCCATCCCCCGGTGAGCAGCGCTTCGTCGTCGGGGTGCGCGTGCAGTGCGACGATCGTGGGCACGGTGGCCCTCACGCTTCCAGGGCCAGTTGCGAGACGGCGGTGCGGGCGCCCGGGACGGCTGCGTCGGCCCGCTCGGCGGCTGCGGCGTAGAGAGCATCGGTGCGGTCGAGCACATCGGTCCAGTCGAAGGGCGGGACGACGCGGCGATTGTGCGCCGCGAGCCGATTGCGCAGTTCGTCGTCGCGGACCAGGTCGGCCAGGGCCACGGTCAGCTCCGCGTCGTCCGCGACGAGGATCCCGTCGACACGGTCGCGGATGAACTCGGTCACGCCGCTGTGCCGGTGCGCCACGACCGGCAGTCCGGCACACCGTGCCTCGAGGGCGGCGATCCCGAATGACTCCTTGGGCGCGGGTGCAACATAGACCGATGCCGAGAGAAGCTCGCCCGACACCTCGCTGCGCGGGATCCTCCCGGTGATCCGGACGTACGGCGCCAGCCCGTGCCGATCCACGTAGCGCTCCATCCGTCCACGCAGAGGGCCGTCTCCCACGATCAGCAGCCGGACGTCGTGACCCGGGGTCAACCTGCGCACCTGTTCGAACACCCGCAGCAGCTGCAAGGGGCGCTTGCGTGGCATCAGCCGCATCACGCTCACCACGGTAAGCGGCGTGCGCAGGTCACCACTGCGGCGATGCGGGCCGACCGGTGCCGCCGGTCGCCGCCAGCGCGCCACGTCGATCGCGTTCGGCAGGACCGACACCTCCGCACCCCCCAGTGACCGACCGAAGCTGTCGGCGGCCGCGGCACTGACAGCCGACCACGCAACGGGCCAGCGACGCAGGCCGGCGAGGGCGGCCAGTCGCACGATCCCGCCCGCGCCGGCCCACATCGAGTGGACGGTGATCAGCGTGGGCACACCGGCGGCTGTGGCGGCGCGTACGGCGGCGATGGCGTACGGCGGCAGCATCGAGAGGTGCACGTGGACCACGTCGTAGTCGCTGATCACCTTGCGTGCCTCGGCCGCCGAGAGGCGGCGCACCCACTCCGGGTCGTCACCTCGCTCCCCTGCGGGCGTGAGCACCTCCGCGGCGAGTCCGAGCGCACGCTGGTGGCGGACGAGGTCGTCGACGTGGGTCTCGATCCCGCCCAGGCGCGGCAGGAAGACATCGGTGACGTGCGCGATCCGACGGGGACCGCCAGCCATGCGGAGCCGAACGGGTCGGTTCGGCGTGCTCCGCCGCTGGCCGAGAAGCCACAACCCGAGGGCGCCACCTCCGACCGGGATCTCGACAGCGAAGACGAAGGCCCGGTACAGGACGGCGGCGGCCGAGACGGCGACCGGGTCGCCGCCGAGCGCGAGGAGCACTCCGACCAGGCCCAGGTCGGCGACGCCGACGCCGCCGGGAGTGATGGGCACGATGGTGAGCATGCGTTCCACGGCGAAGCCGGCCAGCACCTCGACCCAGGGGGTGCCGGCTCCGGTCAGGTGAAGGCAGAGCCCCAGCAGCAGGCCCTGAAGCGCGACGTAGCCGGTCATGCCCAGTGACATCCGCAGCCAGCCGTTCGCGACGAGCTGAGCGCACTCGCGCCGGACGTCGACGAGGGCCCCCACAACATCGATCTCGGGACGGCCCAGGAGTCGCCGCACCGGCCCCACCAGGGCATTGACAGCATGTCCGAGCAGGACCGCGCAGCGGGGGCTGAGCAGGAGCATCGTGGCGAGGGCCGCGACAGCGGCGAAGGCGAGCGCGCCGACCAGCCCGACCAGCCGCAGAGGCGCCGTGACCGCTTCACCCGCGTGAGCGAGCGCGGCCGCCGCGACGACCGGCAGCAGGAGCTTGGAGCCGACGTCCCACAGGTTCGTCAGGAACGTGTACCCCGTGAACGACTTGGTGTCGATTCCCCAAACGCGCATCATGCGCCGGTTGAGCTCGACGCCGGCCGCGCCACCCAGTGGCACCACGTTGGAAACCGCGCTCCCGGTGACGTTGAGCGTGAGCGCGCGGCGGTGGCTCAGGGTGGGCGCCGCCGCGGTGAGAACGAACGAGTGGACGAAGAGGCCGACCAGCCAGACCACGAGCAGGACGAACACGGCCGTCCACGGCAGCGACGCCAGGACCGGCATGACGCCTCGCCACGAGATGTTCACCGCTCGTGGCAGCCCGACGCCGACCAGGGCCAGGCCAGCGGTCCAGGACAGGACGAATCGAAGCCGGGACCAGCCGTGCGACCGCGGACGGATCCCGGCCATGTCAGCGTTCACCGCGACCCGTCATCGAGCCGAACGCCGACCGTGCCTGCCTCGTTGTTCGTCGAGACGACGATGACACCTCGCATGCCGGGACCCTAGGCAGCCCACGATGAAGTGAGCATGAAGGCCGCGGGGCGGCGATCACCTGCCCGGCGGGAGTCGGGAGCGCCTCGTTGCCCTGTCATCGCAGGTGAGCCGTGCCACTCGCCGCAGTCAGCAGTGGACGGACCGGTGTCCTGGCGAGGGCCGTGACCAGGCTGGTGAGCGGCCGCGTGACCACTGCAGTGCTCGCCACCGCGACCGTGGCGCCGACCACCAGACCCGCCACCACGTCGAGCGGGAAGTGCGCGCCGACGTACACCCGGGTGAACGCCATCAGGACCGCGAGCGCGGCGGCGACGAGGCCCAGCCCGCGGTGCACCAGCAGTACGCCGGCGCCAACCGCACCTGCCATCACGGCGTGGTCACTGGGGAACGAGTAGTCGCTGCTGCGCGAGACCAACGTCATCGCGTGCGGAAGCACGGTATAGGGCCGCGGCTCAGCGACAGCGGCGACGAAGAACTGGTTGACGCCCAGAGCCAGCAGCGCAGCCACCGGAGCCCACAGCGCCATCGCGACGAGGCGCAGGTCTCCCTGCCGGCGAGCAAACCACCACGAAAGCAGGAGGAGCGCCGCGAACAGTGCCACGCCGTACCCGGCGTACAGGCGCAGCGGCAGGTGCAGCCACGACGTCGCCCGGGCCACGTGATTGATACCGAGGAACCAGCCCTCCTGCAGCCGCTGCCACGGCACGGAACCATCGCTCATCTCGCTGTGCACCCCGATCGCAGGTCTGAACGTTCGTCGGCAGCCATCGACCTCTCCTTCGCGGGCCGGGCGCCCGCTCGACGTGACGGTAGGCGGCGACGATGAAGCACCGATGAAGGGCCTGGTCCTATCCGTCGCTTCACGGAACCGAAGTAGCGACCGTGGCAAGCCCATCGAGTCAGTCAGCCACCCTCAATCTTCTCCTGAGGATGGTTCCCGGAGCGGCAGGGTCTCGACGGAGACGGGCTTCATCTTCACGACGGATACCGGCCACCCCTGCGACCCGATGAACGCTCTCAGGGCCTTTCAATCGGCGGCGATGGATGCGCTCAGCGCGGCTTGGGCCCGATCGAAGGTATGCGAGGAGGGGTATGCAGGCCATAGAAACGAGACAGAGGCCGATCCGAGCAGTTACTCGAGAACGGCCGCTGACCTGCGGTGGAACATCGGTCGGGCTGACAGGATTTGAACCTGCGACCCCTTGACCCCCAGTCAAGTGCGCTACCAAGCTGCGCCACAGCCCGAACACCCTGTGGACACCGGGGTGTCCGAGAGCGAAAGAACCTTATCGCACGGCCCGGCCCACTCCGAATCGGGTCGATCGCGGGTCAATCCAGGCACCGTGCGCCGGAGATCCTCCGACCTCTGGGCGCGCCCGGCCCCCGGGCGTCAGCGGGTGCGCGCACTGTCCCCCGAGACCCGCAGCGAGGACGTGTCCACCGCCACGAACGCCGACGCCGGGATCCGCTTCAGGTCCTCGACCAGCCGGGTTGACCACCGGGCGTTGCGCTCCCCCTGGAAGTACCACGGTGAGCCGTTGTCGGCCAGGACCAGCCCATAGACCTTCATCGCCCGGATCACCGCGCGGGCGCCGGCGCCGAAGCCGTCGGTCGGGAACGACCGCTTCATGCGAAACCGGGCCCCCATGGGCGGGTAGGACCGGTCGTCGGTGGAGCCGGCGTCGTGCCGGGCCGGCCACAGGTGCCAGCGGCTGGTCACGTCGGTGGTGAAGCGGATCGCGTGGCCGACGTGGCGGCGTCGCACCTCGTTGCGGCGCAGCAGCCCGGGCAGGATCGGCAGACCGGCCGCGTCCGCGGACGTCCAGCCGTCCGGACGCAGCGCGTCGCCGGTCAGCGACCAGGTCGCCCCGGACCCGGCCCGCCAGCGACCACCGCCGACCCGGGTGTTCCACGTCTCGTAGAGCCGGCACCGGGCCTTGTCGAGCACGACGGCATGCTTGTCGCCGACCGAGCCCCGACCGCCCTCGATCCGGGTGTCCGTACCGAACGGGTAGCGCACCCGGTCGCTCTCGTCCGCGTAGTCGAAGCGCACCCGGACACGGTCGTGGCCGCCCCGGACGACCGTGATCGGGATGCCGTAGTCCGGCCCGTCCCCGGAGGACGGGCCGAAGTCGGGGTGCAGGCTGCGCTCGGTCGACATGTGCGAGAGCCAGGCCCGGCTTCGCGGGTGCCTCGGCAGGTCGCGAATGTCGGCGTGCCAGTAGTTGTCTGCCGGGAAGACCGGACAGTCGGTCCCGGCCACGGGCCGCGTCGTACGGGTCTGCGCGGCGACCGCGCTGCCGGCGTACGGCGTGCCCGCCGCCAGCGCGCCGAGGACGATCGCCACCGCCGCGCGACCCCACCGCCTCATCGCCTCAGCGCTTCCGCTTCTCGCGGGGCCGCTGCTGCAGGTGGATCGGCGTGCCCACGAAGCCGAACTCCTCGCGCAGCCGGCGCTCGATGTAGCGCAGGTAGCCCGCCTCCAGCAGGCCCGAGGTGAAGAGCACGAACGTGGGCGGCTCGGTCGAGGCCTGGGTGCCGAAGAGCACCTTGGGCTGCTTGCCGCCGCGCACCGGGTGCGGGTGCTCGGCGACCAGCCGGCCGAGGAACGAGTTCAGGGCGCCGGTGCCGACCCGGGTCGTCCAGCCCTCGATCGCGGCGTCGAGCGCCGGCACCAGCTTGTCGACGTGCCACCCGGTGCGCGCGGTGATGTTGACCCTGGGCGCCCACTGCACCCGGACCAGGTCCCGCTCGACCTCACGGTCGAGGTAGTAGCGGCGCTCCTCGTCGACGAGGTCCCACTTGTTGAACGCGATCACGAGCGCGCGGCCGGCCTCGGCGACCGAGGTGATGATCCGCAGGTCCTGCTCGGACACCGGTTGCGAGCCGTCGACCACCATCACGCACACCTCGGCGCGCTCGATCGCGCCGTTGGTGCGCAGGCTGGCGTAGTACTCGTGCCCGGAGGCCTCCTTGACCCGCTTGCGGATACCCGCGGTGTCGATGAAGCGCCAGGTGCGGCCGCCGAGCGAGATCAGCTCGTCAACGGGGTCCACCGTGGTGCCTGCGGCGTCGTCGACGACCGCGCGGTTCTCCTTGGCGAGCTTGTTGAGCAGGGACGACTTGCCGACGTTCGGCTTGCCCACGATCGCCACCCGCCGCGGGCCGCCGACCTCGCCGAGCCGCTCGGGCGGGGTCTCGGGCAGCGCGGCCAGGATCGCGTCGAGCATGTCGCCCGAGCCGCGACCGTGCAGCGCCGAGACCGGGTAGGGCTCCCCGAGGCCCAGGTTCCACAGCCCGAACGCCTCGGCCTCGGTGCGCTGGTCGTCGACCTTGTTCGCCGCGAGCACCACGGGCTTGCCGGACTTGCGCAGCACCTTCACCACCGCCTCGTCGGCGTCGGTGATGCCGACGGTGGCGTCGACCACGAACAGGACCGCGTCGGCGACCTGGACGGCGATCTCGGCCTGGGCCCGGATCGCCTCGGCCAGACCGCGCGCGTCGGGGTCCCAGCCGCCGGTGTCGACGACCGTGAACGAGCGGCCGTTCCACGTCGCGTCGTACGACACCCGGTCCCGGGTGACGCCCGGGACGTCCTGGACCACCGCCTCGCGGCGCCCGATGATCCGGTTGACCAGGGTCGACTTGCCCACGTTGGGACGGCCGACGACGGCCAGCACGGGGACCACGGCGTCGGTGACGGGCTCGACGGTCTCGGATGTCATGACTGTGTCCTTCGCGAGACGCCGCGCGCTTCGCGGACGTCCTTCTCGGTGATCTGGGGCAGCGGACCGGGCAGGTCCCGGCCGGTGAGGCCCTTGGCGTCAACGAGATGCTCGGCGAATCTGTTCCGCAGGAAGGTGGAGGTACGTCGTACCTCCGCCTGGGTCCGGGGCCACGGCTGCTGCTCCAAGTGAACCGGAGGGCCGTACACGAAGTCGAATCGGGCGCCTCGTGGGGGCACCGAGTCGGTGCCGCCACCGGGCTCACGGGTGCCGAAGACCGCCAGCGGGACGACCGGCGCGCCGGTGGCCAGCGCCAGGTAGACGGCGCCGGTGTGGAAGTGCCGTAGCTCGCCGTCGCCGCGGGTGCCTTCGGGGTAGATGCCGACCACTCCCCCGTCCCGGAGCACCTTCAGGCAGTCCTTGATCGCGGCCGGGTCCACGTCGTAGCGCGACAGCGGGATCTGACCGACCGCCCGCAGCGCGACGCCGGTCCGGCCCTGGAACATCTCCTTCTTGGTGAGCGCATGCACCACCCGTGGGGAGAACGCCGCCATCAGCGGGCCATCGAGCAGACCGATGTGGTTGGAGGCGATGATCGCCGGACCGACCCGCGGCACGTGGTGCTCGCCGTGCTGGTGGATGTCGTAGCGGCGCCGGAACCAGGCCCGGCCTGCGGGTCGCAGCGCGCGGAGCAGACGGTGGGGCGGGTGGACCGCCTGGTCGGTGCGCGGCAGGCCGGCGTAGCGCGCGCGGTCATCCCCGTCCTGGCCTGCGGTCACGACCCGCCCGTCACCCGCTCGGCCGCCTCGCGCACGAGGGCGACGACCTGGTCGATGACCTCCTCGAGGGTGTACGGCGTGGTGTCGATGTGGTGGGCGTCGTCGGCCATCTGCAACGGTGCCGTCGCGCGCCCGGAGTCCAGCCGGTCGCGCCGGATCAGGTCCTGCTGGGTGGCGGCGACGGTGGTGCCCGTCATCTCCGCGGTACGTCGGGCCGCGCGGGCCTCCGGGTCGGCGGTGAGGTACACCTTCACGGGCGCGGCCGGGGCGACCACCGTCCCGATGTCGCGCCCTTCCACGACGATCCCGCCGTCGCCGATGATGTCGCGCTGCTCGCGAAGCAGCCGCTCACGGATCTCCGGGACCGCGCTGACCGCGCTCACCGCGGCGGTGACCTCGGTGCTGCGGATCGGGCCGGCCACGTCGACCCCGTCGATGGTGATCGTCGGGGCGAGCGGGTCCGTGCCGGAGACCAGCACCGGCGCGTCGGCCTTCGCCGCGACGGCCGCGACGTCCTCGACGTCGACGCGGTGCTGCAGCATCCACCAGGTCATGGCCCGGAACATCGCTCCGGTGTCGAGGTAGCGCAGGCCGAGCCGACTGGCCACGCCCCGCGACGTGCTCGACTTGCCGGACCCCGAAGGCCCGTCCATCGCCACGACCACACCCACGCCTGCCCACCTCTCGAAAAGCTCGTCCGTCGGGGGTGAATGCTACCGGTGGGTGGTCCAGCCACGGTCCTCCAGCGAGGCCAGGAGGTGATCCACCTCTCCCTCGGCGACGAACAGCTCGACGAGACCGACCGGGCGACCCGGGTCGTGGTCGATGCGGAGGTCCTCGATGTTGACGCCGATCTCGCCGGCATCTGCCAGCAGCCGGGCCAGCTCGCCGGGGTGGTCCGGCACGGCGACGAACACCGAGGTCTCGGCCTGGGCGGGGCCGCCGTGCTTGCCGGGAATCGCCGCGGTGCCCGCGACACCCCGGGAGAGCAGGACCCCGACGGCGTCCCGGTCGTCGCGGTCCAGGGCGTCGAGCAGGGTGTCGACGTCGTCGCGGACCGCGTGCAGCAGCTCACCGAGTGCCGCACTGTTCGCGGCCACGATCTGGCGCCACAGCGCCGGGTCGCCGGCCGCGATCCGGGTCACGTCGCGCACGCCCTGGCCCGACAGCGCGAGGTGCTCGGTCGGCGCGTCCCGGAGGCGGCCGGCGACCAGCGCGGCGAGCAGGTGCGGCAGGTGGGAGGTCCGGGCGACCGCACGGTCGTGCTCGGCGGGCGTGAACGGCACCGGCGACGCACCGCAGGCCCGGGCGAGCGCGGTCACCGCCGCGACCGCGCCGGGGTCCGCGGTCTCGTGGGGTGCCACCGCCCAGGGACGCCCGTCGAACAGCGCCGCGGACGCCGCGAAGGGCCCCGAGCGCTCGCTGCCGGCCATCGGGTGGCTGCCCACGTAGCGCGCCAGGTCGGCCGCGGCCACCCGCTCCCGGACCGCCGCCAGCGGGGCCGCCTTGACGCTGCCGACGTCGGTCACCGTGGCTGAGGTCGTCCGCAGTGCCTCGACGACCTGCTCCGCGAGGTGGTCCGGCGGCACGGCCACCACCACGAGCCGCGGACCCCCGGTCTCGGCCAGGTCGGCCGCCACCACGTTGGCCGCGCCGAGCCCGGTGGCGATCGCGATGTTCTCCGGGTTGACGTCGCTCAGCGCGACGTCGACGCCCTGGCGGCGCAGGGCGAGGCCGATGGACGTGCCGAGCAGCCCGGCGCCGACCACGAGGACCGGACCGGCGAGCGGCTCACTTCTCATCGGGGACCTCGCGGACCCTGGCGAGGTCACGGCGCAGGTTCGCCGCGCCGTGCAGGTAGACGTGGGTGATGTCGGACTTCGGCAGGTCGGTCTCGACGTGGGCGAGCATCCGGACGACGCGCGGCATGGACCCGGCGACCTCGAGCTCCCTGGTGCAGATCAGCGGCACGTCGCTGAACCCGAGCCGCCGCGCGGCGTACGCGGGGAACTCCGAGACCAGGTCGGAGGTCGCGGTGAAGATGATCGAGATGAAGTCGTCGACGACGAGGCCGTTCGCGGACATCACGTCGGTGACCATCTCGGCGACGCGCTCGAGCATGTGCTCGCGGACGTCGTCCTCGAGCTGTGTCGCGCCTCGCACCGCCCGCACTGACACCTCTGGTCCCCTCTTCGGCCGACTTCGTGTGTCCCCGAGAGGCAACCCTAGTCGGCGGGAGGTGTCCTGAAGGGAGGGCGTCCACGAGCAACGGATCCGGGCGAGACCGATCCGGAGGGCACGAGTTCTGCGAGCTGCGAGCCGCTACAGCTTCGCCGCGTCCAGCATCGGGCCGAGCTCGTCGAGGGTCAGCTCGCGCAGCTCGCCGCTCCGCAGCCCGAGCAGCAGCACCGGGCCGATCGCGGTGCGGGTCAGCTTGCGCACCGGGTGCCCGACCTCGTCCAGCAGCCGCCGGACGATCCGGTTGCGGCCCTCGTGGATCACCAGCTCGACGATCGAGCGCTTGCCCTGGGTGGACACCACCTTGCACGCGCTGACCTCGACCGGCCCGTCCTCGAGGGTCACCCCGTCGAGCAGGCGTCGCACCGTGGCCTTGCCGACCACGCCCTCGACCTCGGCGACGTAGGTCTTGTGCAGCTCGTAGGACGGGTGCGCGACGCGCTGGGCGAAGTCCCCGTCGTTGGTGAGCAGGATCAGCCCGTCGGTGTCGGTGTCGAGGCGGCCGACGTGGAAGAGCCGCTCGGGTCGGTCGGCGACGAAGTCCGAGAGGGTACGACGCCCCTCGGGGTCCGACATCGTCGACACGACGCCCCTCGGCTTGTTGAGCACCAGGTAGACGTTGGGGCTGACCGGCGGGAGCCGTCGGCCGTCGACGCGGATGACCGCGGTCCGGGGGTCGACCTTCGTGCCGAGCCGGGTGACGGTCTCCCCGTCCACCTCGACCAGGCCCGCGAGCATGAGCTCCTCGCAGCGGCGCCGGCTGGCGACGCCGGACTGGGCCAGCAGCTTCTGGAGCCGGATCAGGCCGTCGTCGTCGAGCTTGAGGCCGTCCGTCACCCGGCGGCACCCGCCTCGGAGCCCACCGGTGCGTCGGCGACACCGGCCTCCTCGGCGACCTCGGCCACCTCGGCCCGGTGGTCCATGTCGTCGAGGTCGCCCATCTCCGGCAGGAACGGCGCCAGCTCGGGCAGCTCGTCGAGCGATCCGATCCCGATCCGCTCCAGGAAGTAGCTCGTGGTCCGGTAGAGCGTCGCGGTGGTCTCCGCGTCGTGCCCCGCCTCCTCGACCAGGCCGCGCGCGACGAGTGTGCGCATCACGCCGTCGACGTTGACACCTCGGATCGCCGAGACCCGGGCGCGGCTGACCGGCTGCTTGTAGGCCACCACGGCCAGGGTCTCCAGCGCGGCCTGGGTCAGCCGGGCCTGCTGGCCGTCGAGGACGAACTGCTCGACCACCGGGGCGAGCTCCTCGCGGGTGTAGAACCGCCAGCCCCCGGCCACGTTGCGCAGGTCGAACCCGCGGCCCTGGGCGGTGTACTCCTCGGAGAGCCCGTGCAGCGCGGCCACGACCTGGTCGGCGGGGTAGCCGACGGCGGTGGCCAGCGTGAGGTGGTCCAGCGGCTGGTCGGCGACCATCAGCACCGCCTCCAGGGCGGGGCGCAGCTCGGCCAGCGGGATGGCCAGTGTCTCGCTGTCCCCCTCGGCCGCGGCCTCGTCGTACGGCTCGCTCACGTGTGGTCCCTCTCGTCCTGGGTGTCCTGGCTGTCGCCCTCGTCGGCCGGGCCCTCGTCGGCCGGGGGGTCCGCGGCGGGCTCGCCCGGGTCCCCGTCGAACTCGTCCTCGATGACGACCTCGCCGTCCTCGCTGCCCGTCCACCGTACGGTGAGCTCACCCAGTGGCGTCACCTGGTCGAAGGCGACCGCGCCCTCGCGGAACAGCTCGAGCAACGACAGGAACCGTGCCACCCGGGTCAGCGTGTCCGGGGCGTCGCGGGCCAGCGCCCGGAACGTCATCGTGCCCTGGCGGCGCAGCCGGTCCACCACGATGACCGCCTGCTCCTTGACGCTGACCGTCGGCGCGTGGATGTGCGCGAGGGAGAACTCGTGGACCGGCTTGGGCTCCATCGCCTTGGCGGCCAGGGTCGCGAACTCCTGCAGGCCGAGGCCGATCAGCACCTCCGGCAGCAGCGTGGCGAACCGCTCCTCGAGCCCGACCGCGCGCGGGTGCCGGACCGACTCCGCCGCGATCCGCCGTTCGAGCACGGCGGCGACCTGCTTGAAGGCCTTGTACTGCATCAGCCGGGCGAACAGCAGGTCCCGGGCCTCGAGCAGGGCGAGGTCCTCCTCGTCCTCGACGTCGCCCTGCGGCAGCAGCCGGGCCGCCTTGAGGTCCAGCAGGGTGGACGCGACCAACAGAAACTGCGAGGTCTCCTCGAGGTCCCACGGCTCCTGCCCGTCCACGCCCTTGCTGCCCAGCTTGATGTGGGCGATGAACTCGTCGGTGACCTTCGACAGCGCCACCTCGGTGATGTCGAGCTTGTGCTTCGCGATCAGGCTCAGCAGCAGGTCGAACGGTCCCTCGAAGTTCTCCAACCGCAGCGAGAACGCCGTGCTGGTCTCGGCGGGGACGGCCGGGACCTCGGCCACCTCCGGGTCCGTGGGGGCGCCCGGGGTCGACTCGGCAGCCGGTCCGGCCGTCTCGGTCACGTCGATGCTCAACTCTTCGTCGTCAGCTCTGGTTCAGTCGCTGCACGAAGACGCTCTGGTCACCGTGCTCGTCGAAGTCTGCCAGGGCCAGCGCCACCGCGGCACGCACGATCCGCCCCCGGTCGACCGCCAGACCGTGGTTGCGGCGCAGCATCAGCCGCGCGTGCTCGAGGTCCAGCAGCTCCTCGGAGGTGACGTAGACGGTCATCTTCTCGTCGTGCCGGACCCGGCCGCTGGGCTGGCGAGGCTTCTCGGGCTCGCCCGGCGGGCCGGCCACTGCCGCGTCCGCCTCCTCGGCGGGCGGGTCGGCGGCGGTGAGCTCCCCGGGGTCCGGGACGACGGTGGGGCGGAACAGGTCGTCCGCCGCGGGCAGGCTCACACGTCGAGACAACGCGCAGCCACCTCCTTGGCGAGCTGCCGGTAGGAGTCGGCGCCCGCGGACGCACCGGCGTAGGTCGTGATCGGCTCGCCGGCGACCGTGGAGTCGGAGAACTTCACGGTACGACGGATCACCGTGTGGAACACCGTGTCGCCCCAGGCCTGGACCAGCCGCTCCATCACCTCGCGGCCGTGCAGGGTGCGCCCGTCGTACATCGTGCCGAGCACGCCGTCGATGCTGAGCTTCGGGTTCAGCCGCTCCTGCACCTTGTCGATGGTGGTCTTCAGCAGCGCGACGCCGCGCAGCGCGAAGTACTCGCACTCCAGCGGCACGATCACGCCGTCCGACGCGGTCAGGGCGTTGACGGTGAGCAGGCCCAGCGAGGGCTGGCAGTCGATCAGAATGACGTCGTAGTCGGCGATCGCCGGGGCCAGGACGCGCTGCAGGGTCTGCTCGCGGGCGACCTCGTGGACGAGCTGCACCTCCGCCGCGGACAGGTCGATGTTGCTCGGCAGCAGGTCCATGCCGGGCACGTTGGTCGGCACGATCACGTCGTCGAGCGTGACGTCGCGCTGCAGCAGCAGGTTGTAGATCGACAGCTCCATGTCGTGCGGGTTCAGGCCCAGGCCGACCGAGAGCGAGCCCTGCGGGTCGAAGTCGACGAGCAGCACCTTGCGGCCGTACTCCGCGAGCGCGGCGCCGAGGTTGATCGTCGTCGTGGTCTTGCCGACGCCGCCCTTCTGGTTGCACATCGAGATGATCCGGGCGTTGCCGTGCGTGGTGACCGGGCGCGGCTCGGGGAGCTCGGGCATCGGACGGCCGGTCGGGCCGAGCTTCTGCGCGGCCTCGGGCACGGCGACCTCGACGGGGACGTCGAGCACCGGGTCCGTGGCGGCGTCGGTGGGGGCCGGGTCGGCGAGCGTGAGCTCGTCACGCAGGTCGGCGGACCGCTCCTGGCCGGACGGGTCTGCCTCGGGCATCGGGCGGCGGAAGGGGATCGGGTCGCTCACGCGGACGGTGTCTCCTGGGTGCGGGGCGGTGCCGGCGGAGCCGACGGGACCGACTGATGGTCGCAGGCGGGCCGGATCCACCATCGGGGGGATCTCGGAAGCGCTGGTGCCAGGGGTTCCCGGGCCGAAGTCGTTCACGCTGTGTGCCTCTCGACTCTGCTGCGGTCCCGCTCCTGCCCGCACGGTGGGCCGGAAGGGCTGACGAGGCTCAGTCAACAACCGCCACGCCGTCGGCCGAGGAAGGCGCGCCGTCAACATGTCGACATTTCGCACCGGCTCCCCTCGATTCGTCGGCGGTCGCCCCGCGCGGACATGGCTCGTTTCCGCGGACGAATCGAGGTTCAGCCCCGGGCGCGGGGGTGGGCGGTCGCGTAGACCTCCCGCAGCGAGTCGACCGTGACCAGCGTGTAGACCTGCGTGGTCGTCACCGAGGCGTGCCCGAGCAGCTCCTGCACCACCCGGACGTCGGCCCCGCCGTCGAGCAGGTGGGTGGCGAACGAGTGCCGCAGCGTGTGCGGCGACACCTCCGCGGTGACCCCGGCCCGCTCGGCGGCCTTGGTCAGCACCGTCCAGGCGCTCTGCCGCGACAGCCGTCCGCCCCGCGCGTTGAGGAACAGGGCTCCCCCGGTGGTGGCCCGGGTGGAGACCGCGACCAGCGCCGGCCGCCCGCGGACGAGGTAGGCCTCCACCGCGGCTCGGGCATAGGACCCCACCGGGACGATCCGCTCCTTGCCGCCCTTGCCGCGCAGCAGCACCGTCCCCTGCGCCTCGCTGTCGACCGGCTCGAGGTCCAGGTCGTCGACGTCGAGCCCGACCGCCTCCGAGATCCGGGCCCCGGTCCCGTAGAGCACCTCGAGCAGCGCCCGGTCCCGCAGCGCCAGCGCCGTGCCGGGCGCCCCTGCCGCGTCGAGGATCCGCTCGATGTCGGCCAACGGCAGCGCCTTGGGCAGCCGTTTCGCCGGGGCCGGCGGCCGGACGGCGGCCGAGGGGTCCGTGCCGGTGAGCCCCTCCCGCACCAGGAACCGGTGGAACCCGCGGACGGCCACCACGGTCCGCGCGGCCGACCCGGCGCTGAGGGCCGGGTGCTCGGCGTCTCCCTCGCGCAGCGCCCGCAGGAACGCCGTCACGACCTCCTCCGAGACCGCCGCGGGGTCGTCGATCCCCCGGCCACCGAGGAACGCCACGTAGCGGCGCAGGTCGCGACGGTAGGACGTCAGCGTGTTGTCGGCGAGTCCGCGCTCGACGACCAGGTGGTCGAGGTAGCTGCGGACCGCCCGGACGACCTCCGTCGTCGCGGCCGGCCCGCCCCCCGATGCCACCGTCGCCACCGTCCGACTCAGCCGAGCACCTCGTCGAGGGTGACGCTGTCCATCCCGTGCGCCTCGCCCACCGGGCCGCTGGTCAGCCGGCCGGCGTGGGTGTTCAGACCCAGTGCCAGGGAGTGGTCGTCGCGCAGGGCCTGCTCCCAGCCCTTGTCGGCCAGCGCCACGGTGTAGGGCAGCGTCGCGTTGGTCAGCGCGTAGGTCGAGGTGTTCGGCACCGCCCCCGGCATGTTCGCCACGCAGTAGAAGATCGAGTCGTGCACCTGGTAGATCGGGTCGGCGTGCGTGGTGGCGTGGGTGTCCTCGAAGCAGCCGCCCTGGTCCACGGCGATGTCGACCAGCACCGAGCCGGGCTTCATCCGCGAGACCAGCTCGTTGCTGACCAGCTTCGGCGCCTTCGCGCCCGGGATCAGCACCGCACCGATCACCAGGTCGGCCTCCATCACCTGCTGCTGGATCGCCAGCTTGGAGCTGGCCAGGCCGTGCACCCGGTTGTTGTAGCGCCAGAACGACATCCGCAGCTTGTCCAGGTCGGTGTCGAGCAGGGTCACGTCGGCCCCCATCCCGAGCGCGATGTTCGCGGCGTTCTGGCCCGCGACGCCGGCGCCGATCACCACGACCTTGGCGTTCGCGACGCCGCCGACGCCGCCGAGCAGCACCCCGCGGCCGCCCTGGGCCTTCATCAGGGCATGCGCGCCGACCTGGGGCGCCAGGCAGCCCGCGACCTCGGACATCGGGTAGAGCAGCGGAAGCCCCCCGGAGGGCAGCTGGACCGTCTCGTAGGCGATCGCGGTGACCTGCCGCTTCATCAGCTCCTCGGTGAGCGGCCGGTCCGCGGCGAGGTGCAGGTAGGTGAAGAGGGTCTGGCCCTCGCGCATCCGGGCGTACTCCTCGGCGACGGGCTCCTTGACCTTGAGCACCATCCCAGCGGCGCCCCACACGTCATCGGCCGTGTCGAGCAGCGTGGCACCCTCGGCGACGTACTCCTCGTCGGGGATCAGCGAGCCGGCACCTGCGCCCTTCTCGACGAACACCTCGTGCCCGTGCTGGACGAGCTCGTGCACCCCCACCGGGGTCAGTGCGACGCGGTACTCGTGGTTCTTGACTTCCTTCGGCACGCCGATCTTCATCGACTTCTGCTCCCTCTCCCTGTGGTGAGCCGCCACGCCGTCGGGGCGACCGAGGAGAGTCTAGGGCTCGGGCGGCCGGCCCTGCGTGACCGGGCTCACTCAGCGGCGAGCGCGGCCGCGCCGGTGCGCAGGGTGTAGGCCATCACCGCATGGCCCAGCGGGCCGTCGGTGAGCCGGCCGGCCAGGAAGCCCTCCAGAAGCTCGCGCACCGGCACCCACGAGGTGGTCATGTCGGCCTCCTCGTGCTCGGGCACGAAGTCCTCGCCGCGGTGCGGTGCCTCGCTCAGGCCGGTCGCGAGCCAGATGTCCATCCGCTCGCTCATCAGCCCCGGCGAGGGGTACGTCGCGAGCAGGTGCGTCCAGTGGTCGGCGAGAAGCAGCGCCTCTTCCTGCAGCTCGCGCCGGGCCGTCACCTCGGGGTCCTCCCCCGGCTTGTCGATCAGTCCGGCGGGCAGCTCGACGAACCGCATCGAGACCGGGTGCCGGTACTGGTGCAGCACCAGCGCCCGCTCCTGCTCGTCCACGGCGAGGATCACCACGGCGCCGGGGTGATCCAGCACCAGCCGCGGGAACTGCTCGTCGGGCCGGCCCGGCGCCGAGATCAGGTCCCGACGAACCGAGAACGGCGCCTCCCCGTCCCAGATCTCCTCGGAGTCGTGGACCTGCCACTCCTCGTGGACGTCGTGGGGCTGGCTCATCGCGGCGAGCTCACTCCTGTCTCGTCGGCCGGTTGGCGGCGCAGCACCGTCTCGTCGATCGGGAACCGCAGCTCGCGCTGGCGCGCGATCGCGGCGCCGACGAGGCCCGCGAACAGGGGGTGCGGGCGCGTCGGCCGTGAGCGCAGCTCCGGGTGGGCCTGCGTGGCGACGTAGTAGGGGTGCACCTCTCGCGGCAGCTCGACGAACTCCACGAGCCGGTCGTCGGGAGAGGTCCCGGAGAACACCAGGCCGGCCTGCTCGAGCCGGTCCCGGTAGGCGTTGTTGACCTCGTAGCGGTGCCGGTGCCGCTCCTCGATCTTGGGCTCGCCGTAGGCCTCGCGGACGACGGTGCCCTCCTTGAGCTCGGCCGGGTAGAGGCCCAGCCGCATGGTGCCGCCGAGGTCGCCGCCGCCGTGCACGAACTCTTTCTGCTCGGCCATGGTGGCGATCACCGGCTCGTCACAGCCCTCGTGGAACTCCGTGGAGTCGGCCTGGGTGATCCCGGCGACGTTGCGGGCGTACTCGATGACCATGCACTGCAGGCCCAGGCACAGGCCCAGTGTCGGGATGCCGTGCGTGCGGGCGTACTCGAGCGCGCCCACCTTGCCCTCGATGCCGCGAATGCCGAACCCTCCCGGCACGCACACCGCGTCCACGTCGGCGAGGTGGCGGGCAGCGCCCTCCCGGGTCTGGCACTCGTCGGAGGGCACCCAGACCAGGTTGACCTTGGCCTCGTGGGCGAACCCGCCTGCTCGCAGCGCCTCGGCCACCGACAGGTAGGCGTCGGGCAGGTCGATGTACTTGCCGACCAGGGCGACGGTGACCTCCTCCGAGGGGTGGTGCACCCGGCGCAGCAGGTCGTCCCAGACCGTCCAGTCGACGTCACGGAACGGCAGGTTCAGCCGCCGTACGACGTAGGCGTCGAGTCCCTCGGAGTGCAACACCCGGGGGATGTCGTAGATCGAGGGCGCGTCTGCGGCGTTGACCACCGCCTCGTCGTCGACGTCGCACATCAGGGAGATCTTGCGCTTCATCGACTCGGGGATCTCCCGGTCCGAGCGGCAGACGATGGCGTCGGGCTGGATGCCGATCGAGCGGAGCGCGGCGACGGAGTGCTGGGTCGGCTTGGTCTTCAGCTCACCCGAGGGGCCGATGTAGGGCACCAGCGAGACGTGCAGGAAGAAGCAGTTGTCGCGGCCGACGTCGTGCCGGATCTGCCGCACCGCCTCGAGGAACGGCAGCGACTCGATGTCGCCGACGGTGCCGCCGATCTCGGTGATCACGACGTCGACGTCGGGGCCGGCCATCGCCCGGATGCGCCGCTTGATCTCGTTGGTGATGTGCGGGATCACCTGCACGGTCTCGCCGAGGTAGTCACCGCGTCGCTCCTTGGCGATCACCTCGGAGTAGACCTGTCCGGTGGTCACGTTGGCGATCCCGGCGAGATCCTCGTCGAGGAAGCGCTCGTAGTGCCCGATGTCGAGATCGGTCTCTGCGCCGTCATCGGTCACGAAGACCTCGCCGTGCTGGAACGGGTTCATCGTCCCGGGGTCCACGTTGAGGTAGGGATCGAGCTTCTGCATCGTGACGCGCAGCCCGCGGGACTTCAGCAGGCTGCCGAGCGAGGAAGCGGTGAGCCCCTTGCCCAGCGAGGAGGCGACGCCTCCGGTGACGAAAACGTGCTTGGTCGGCTGCGATGCGGCCAAGTGAACTCCCGTGGCTCGAGGCTTCTGCGGACTTCCCGTCCACGGGGTTCTAGCCTACCAACACCGAGCGCCATCGCGGCCAGCCCCACCGGCGCGTCCCCGGTGCGCACGCCTGGTTTTACCCGTCGGTCGCGGCACCGGGCATCGGGCCGTCGGCGGCATCGACCGCGCCGTAGTGCCCGGTCTGGTCGTGCGCCTGGCCGGCGAGCGCCATCACCGTCACGATCCGGGCGGCGCTGCGGCCGAGCACGTCCACGGTGGAGACGTCGCGGGCGGCCACCACGTCGTCGCGGATCGCTCGGACCAGTCCGCCGGCGCGGGCCGAGGCGATCGGCCCGGCCACCACGACCCCGTCCGTCGAGGCGTCGACGGCGGTGGCCAGCGTCGACACGATGCTGTTGGAGCTGGTCGCCGCGTCGCCCGAGGCGGCCCCGGGTCCCGCGACGAGCAGCACCAGGCTGCCCCGGCGCTTGAGGTCGTCCTCGGCCGAGACGAGGCCGGCGGTGCTCAGCCCGGCGAGGATGCTCTCCGCGGTGGCGTCGACCGGGGCGCCTCCCGGGTCCTTGTCCGTGCCGACGGCGCGCGCCAGCAGCGCGCCCATGCGCTCGTAGCCGCTGGCGTCCGCCGGCACGTCCACGTCGGGGGCCGAGTCGAGCAGCTGGCTGCCGAGCTCGTCGACGAGCTGCTTGTTCTGCACGTCGAGCATCCCGTCGCCGATGCGCACGGTGCCGCTGACCGACCCTCCCGCGGTCGCGATCATGTCGCCGAGCTTGGAGACCTCGGTCTGCTGCGCGGCGGGGAGCACCACGAGCGTGACCGCGCGCCCCTTGAGGATGTTGCCGACGAGTCCCGGCGCGATGGTCTCGGCGAAGGCGTCGCTGAAGTCGTTGGTGCTGCGCAGCCCGGCGATCTCGGCGCGCAGCTCGGCCTTGCGGCCGCGGTCGGCCTTGACCTGCTCGACCAGGGTGTTGTCGACCTCGCCCTTGAGCGGCCCGCCACCCAGTGCCACCCCGACGGCGAGCGCGAGGAAGACCGAGACGATCGACACGATGTGGTAGCGGAACGAGATCACGTGAACAGTCCTTGGATCCAGTCGATGAGGTCGGCCAGGGGGCCCTGCAGGTCCTGCCACCAGCCCTGGCCGACCGGGGTGGAGGCGATCGCGACGCCGAGGGCGACCAGGCCGGTCAGCAGGACCAGGGCGAGGTGCCACAGGCGCACCCGGCCGGAGTACAGCTGCGGGACGCCCTTGGCGTCGACCAGCCTGGGTCCGACCCGGAGTCGGGTGAGGAACGTGCTGGCGAGGCCGGAGCGCTGCCGGTCGAGGAACTCGTCGAGCGTGGCGTGGGTGCCCACCGCGATGATCAGGGAGGCGTTCGACGCGTCCGCGAGCAGCATCGCGACGTCCTCGGTGGTGCCCGAAGCGGCCATCTGCTGGGTGCGCACACCGAGCCGGTCCAGCCGTTCGGCGCCGACGGCACGCCCCGAGCGGTCGGCGTGCAAGACCACCTCGCGGGCCTCGCGCAGCGCCTTGTCGCTGACCTTCTGCGCCTCCTCGCCGGTGCTGGACGCGCCGGTCCCGAGTCCCTGCTCGCCCACCACGACGAGGTCAGGACGGTGGTGGGCCGCCAGCAGCGCGTCGGCGCCGGCATCGACGCCGACCAGGACGGGGTGCTGCTCGCGGATGAACCGGCGCAGCCGGCGCAGGTCCTCGCGGTAGTCGTAGCCGCGCACGACGATCACGACGGGCCGGCCGCTGATCTTGGTGCGCAGCTCGGGCACGCCCTGCCCGTGCAGCAGCAGGTCCTGCTCGCGGCGCAGGAACTCGGTGGTGTTGTGGGTGAAGCTCTGCAGCTGCGTGGCGAGCCCACCACGGGCCTCCTCCATCTGGGTGGCGACGTCCTCGGCGGAGAGCACCACGCCCTCGCCGACGACCTGCTCGCCCTGCAGGACCTGCCCGCCGACGATCCGCACCGACGACCCGTCGTGGACCGCCTTGAAGATCCCGGCCCCGACGTTGTCGACCATCAGGACGCCGGCGTTCGCGAGCAGGTTCGGGCCCTGGTTGGGGAAGCGGCCGGAGATGAACGGCGCGGCGTTGACGACCGCGACCACGCCGGCGTCGACGAGCGCCTCTGCGTGCATCCGGTCGAGGTCGAGATGGTCGATCACCGCGACGTCGCCCGGGCGCGCGCGGCGGACCACCGAACTCGTGCGGCGGTCGACCCGGGCGGTGCCGGTGAGTCCGGGCATGGCTCCGGAGGGCTGTTGACGGGAGGGGAACTTCATCGCGCCGCCATGATGCCACGCAGGACGGGCCGTTCCAGGGACGCGTCCGGCGTGGTCGCGACGTCGTCAACCTCACATCGGCCGGGCCGCTCCGAGCGCTCGACGTGCTCCTAGAGCCACTCCCCGAACGCAAGCGGCTCGCGGGTCACCAGATAGGTCGCCCAGTTCATCTTCGAGACCCGCCCGTCCGCATCTCGGGTGATCCGCAGCAGCTCGCCCGCCTCGCGTCCGGAGACGGTGCGATACACGTCGTCCCCGACCCGCTCGAACACCGACGAGGGCTTGTGCTCCGGCGCCGCCTGCGCGCGCGCCTCGAGCCGGCCCTGCTTCACGCTGAACACGAACGGTGCGCCCTCGGAGTACCAGAGGCCGACGACGCCGGCCAGGTCCTCGGGGACCTCCGTGCCGGGTCGCCACACCTCCTGGTCCACCGGGTCGTTCTCGATGACGTGGTCGGCCAGCGCGATGGCGAACGCGGCCGGGTCCGGCGAGGAGGTGGAGTTCATCAGCGCCAGCGCGCCGGTGCCGCTCTCGCGGTGGGTGAACATGCCGGTGATGAAGCCGGGCCACCCGCCCGTGTGCCCGACGAAGGTCCGGTCACCGGACCGCAGCAGCATGAACCCGAGCCCGAACGCGCCGGACCAGCGCTGCCGGTCGATCATGATCTGCGGCTCGCACATCTCCTCGAGGGTGTCCTTCGCGAGCACCTCGGAGTCCGGGTCGGCCACGAACGCGGACCAGCGCGCCATGTCCGTCGCGGTGCTGGCCAGGCCCCCGCACGGGGCGAGGGCCTTGACGTCGAACAGTGGCTCGGGCGTCGGGACGTCGGTGTACGGCGGCACGTAGTACCCCGTCACCGCGCTGCCCACCGGCCCGAGCGTCGTGCGGTGCATCCCCAGTGGGTCGAGGATGCGAGCCTTGAGGCTCTCGTACCACTCGCGGCCGTCGATCCGGGCGACGACCTCCCCGAGCATCGAGAAGACCAGGTTGGAGTAGTGCCACAGGTGGTGGGGGCGGTGCACGCGCTCGGCCTCGTTGAACCCCGCTACGAGCTGCCCGCGGTCGGGGTTCTGCAGCGTCTCCCACACGTCGCCGACCGGCTCACGCTGCATGCCCGAGGAGTGTGCCAGCGCCTGGCGGATGGTCACGCCCGGGTGGGTGACCTCCGGGACGTGCTGGTCCAGCGTGTCGTCGAGGTCGAGCTTGCCCTCGTCGCGAAGCGCCATCACGAGCACCGCGGTGAAGGTCTTGGTGTTGGACGCGACCATGAACTGGTCGTCGGCGGTGGGCGGCACCGACGGGACGCTGATGTCGGCGGCACCGACACCCTCGTGCCAGAGCAGTCCGCCCCCGCGGACGACGCCGGCGTAGAGGCCCGGGACCCGGCCCTTCACCTGCGTCTCGAGAGCGATCCGGTGCAGCGCGCGGGTGGTGGTCTGGTGCAGGTCGGCCATGGGCCGGACCCTACCGAGCAGCGGGAGGCGCCGCCGCTCAGGGCTCGATCTCCTCGGTCGATCTCCTCGGTCGATCTCCTAGGGCTCGATCGACTCGATCAGGCCGTAGTGGCCGTCGTGGCGCAGGTAGAGCACGGCGCCTCGGTCGGTGGTCCGGTCGAGGAAGAACACGAACGGCTCGCCGCCGTGCTCCAGCCGCTCCTCGGCCGCGGCGAGGCTCAGGTGCGGCGCGGTCCCGTCGTACGCCACCGGGACGGCGGACCCGGTGGGCCAGGTGACGACGCCCTGCACGGCGTACCCCTCGTGGGTGCGGCGGACGATGGCGTCCTGGCCCGTCCCTCGGTCGACGAACAGGAAGAACTCGTGACCGAGCAGGTCCATCTCGAAGGCCGCCTCGCCGACGCTCATCGGCTCCAGGAAGAACGACTTGCGCCGGACCAGCTCGCGTTCGCCCTCGGGCCGCGACGGATGGCCGACCCAGCGGGGCGAGCGGGGTTGGTCGTCATGGGCCATGGCCCGGCGGGTCGCCAGCCAGCGCTGCCGGGTGAGCATCCGGTGCCGGTGCTGCACCAGCCCGTTGCGCAGCCGGTCGACGACGAGGTCGACGGCCTCGGCGGGCGTGGTGCCGGCCGCCTGGGCGCGAACCCGGCTGCCGGCGAACTCGATCCCGACCTCCACGATGGCCGGGCGGGTGCGAGCCGGGTCGGCGGCCAGGGTCAGAACCGCGTGGGCGGCGAGCACGGGCTCGGTCGTGTAGCGGAAGAGCCGCGCGACCTTCTCGGCGGCGTAGTCGACGGCCGTGCCCGGCACGCTTCCGCGGCTGGTGACCGCGACGCGCCCGGTGACCGGTGGCGCCGCGGAAGTCGCCGGGGCGGTGGGCCGGCGGGTCGTGTGGGCAAGGTTCATGTGCGGGTCTCCTCATCCCCGTTGTCCTGCCTGGTCGAGACCAAACTAGGCAGCGCCGTCGGCGTGGCGGATGGGCCGTTGGTCCCTAAGCGCCCGAGAGCCTGATCACGCGCGCGGTGCCCGCGGACTCCGCTTGTACGCCGAGACGGTGCGGTCCCCGGGGATCCAGAACCGCCACGGCACGTCGTGGGCGAGGCTCACCCCGACCCGCGGGCCGGCCGACACCTCGCCCGGGGCGGCCGCCGGCAGCTCCAGGTGCCCGGTGAGGTCCATCCCGTCGTTGTCACGGTCGATCGCCAGGGCCTGGCACAGGCACGCCGGGCCCCGGGCGAGGGACTGGTCGGCCACCCGCTCCCCACGGCGGGACCGCGCCCGGTCCTGCCCCTCGACCACCTCGCCGGCGCGCAGCAGGACCGCCGCGGCACGACCCGGCTCCCCGACGACGACGTTGGCGCACCAGTGCATGCCGTAGCTGAAGTAGACGTAGAGACGTCCGGCCGGCCCGAACATCACCTCGTTGCGCGGCGTCCGGCCCCGGTAGGCGTGCGAGGCCGGGTCGTCGGCGCCGTCGTAGGCCTCCACCTCGGTGAGCCGTACCGAGACCCCGGCGTGGGTCAGCACCCCGCCGAGCAGCCGGGGCGCGACCTGGTCGACCGGTCCGGCGAGAGCCTCAGCCCAACCGGTCACGGTGCTCCGCGGCGACCGCCCGCAGCTCGGCGAGCTGCTCGGTCACCCGGTCCTGGGCCGTGCCGCCGCGGCTGTTGCGGGAGGCCACGGACCCCTCGACCGTGAGCACGTCGCGCACGCCGGGCGTCAGGTACGGCGAGATCTCGGCGAACTGCTCGTCGGTGAGGCCCTCGAGCCCGATCCCGAGCTCCTCGCAGCGTCGTACGCACTCCCCCGCCACCTCGTGGGCGACCCGGAACGGCACCCCTTCGCGGACCAGCCACTCGGCGACGTCGGTGGCCAGCGAGAACCCCTGCGGCGCGAGCTCGGCCATCCGGTCGGTGTTGAACGTCAGGGTCGCGACCATGCCGGTGAACGCCGGGAGCAGGACCTCGAGGGTGTCCACCGAGTCGAAGACCGGCTCCTTGTCCTCCTGCAGGTCGCGGTTGTAGGCCAGCGGCAGCGCCTTGAGGGTCGCCAGCAGGCCGGTGAGGTTGCCGATCACCCGGCCGGCCTTGCCGCGGGCGAGCTCGGCGATGTCGGGGTTCTTCTTCTGCGGCATGATGCTCGACCCGGTCGAGTACCCGTCGTGCAGCTTCACGAAGTCGAACTCGCGGGTGGACCAGAGGATGACCTCCTCGGCCAGCCGGGACACGTCCACCCCCACCATCGCGGCGACGAACGCGAACTCCGCCACGAAGTCACGTGCGGCGGTGCCGTCGATCGAGTTGGGGCTCGAGTCGGTGAAGCCGAGCTCGCGGGCCACCTGCTGCGGGTCGAGGCCCAGGCTGGACCCGGCGAGCGCGCCGGAGCCGTACGGCGAGTCCGCGGCGACCCGGCTGTCCCAGTCGCGCAGCCGGCCCAGGTCGCGCACCAGCGGCCATGCGTGGGCGAGCAGGTGGTGGCTGAGCAGCACCGGCTGGGCGTGCTGCAGGTGCGTGCGGCCGGGCATGACCGCCCCGAGGTGCCGCTCGGCCTGGTCGGCCAGCGCGTCGACGAGGTCCAGGATCTGACCGCCGACGGCCCGGGCGTGATCACGCAGGAACACCTTGAACAACGTGGCCACCTGGTCGTTGCGCGAACGACCGGCCCGGAGCCGGCCGCCGAGCTCGGCGCCGACCTCCTCGAGCAGCAGCCGTTCCAGCGCGCCGTGCACGTCCTCGTCGGGCTCGGCCGCGGCGACCTCGCCCGACTCGACCTTGCGGGTGAGCGCGTCCAGACCGCCGAGCAGTCCGTCGAGGTCTGCATCGGTGAGCAGCCCGGCACGGTGCAGCACCCGTGCGTGCGCCCGCGACCCGGCCAGGTCGTACGGCGCCAGCCGCCAGTCGAAGTGGGTGCTCTTCGACAGGGCGGCCAGCTCGGGGCTCGGCCCGTCGGCGAACCGGCCACCCCACAGCGCCCCGGTGTTGGTCCTCGGCTTCTCGCTCACGTCGTCCTTCGTATCAGGTGGTGTCCGGGCCGGTCGGGCCGATCCAGCGCCGGTCAGTCGGTGCCGGACTCCATCGCGGCGTGGTCCAGGGCCAGCTCGTCGAGCGCGCCCTCCTCGACCGGGTTGCGCGCGATCGTGTCCGCGCCGCCCGGCTCGAGTGCCCCGAGCAGGTTGCCGTGCTCGACGAGGACGTGGCCCTGGTCCTGCGGCTGCACGGCGTAGGCCTCGAGCTTGGAGCGCGAGTCGGCGATGTCGAGGTTGCGCATCGTCAGCTGCCCGATCCGGTCCGTGGGACCGAAGGCGGCGTTGTCGGTGCGCTCCATCGACAGCTTGTCCGGGTGGTAGGAGAACGCGGGCCCTTCGGTGGACAGGACCGTGTAGTCCTCGCCCCGGCGCAGCCGCACGGTCACCTCGCCGGTCACCAGCGAGGCGATCCAGCGCTGGATGGCCTCGCGCAGCATCAGTGCCTGCGGGTCCAGCCACCGGCCCTCGTAGAGCAGCCGGCCGAGCCGGCGGCCCTCGCTGTGGTAGCTGGCGATGGTGTCCTCGTTGTGGACGGCGTTGAGCAGCCGCTCGTAGGCGATCCACAGCAGCGCCATCCCGGGGGCCTCGTAGATCCCCCGCGACTTGGCCTCGATGATCCGGTTCTCGATCTGGTCGGACATGCCGAGCCCGTGCCGGCCGCCGATCGTGTTGGCCTCGTGCACCAGCGCCACGGCGTCGTCGTACTCCTTGCCGTTGATCGCGACGGGCCGACCCGCTTCGAAGCGGATGCTGACGTCCTCGGGGAGGATCTCCACCGACGGGTCCCAGAACTTCACGCCCATGATCGGCTCGACCGACTCCAGCGACACGTCGAGGTGCTCCAGTGTCTTCGCCTCGTGGGTGGCGCCCCAGATGTTCGCGTCGGTGGAGTAGGCCTTCTCCTGGCTGTCACGGTAGGGCAGCCCGCGCTCGGTGAGCCACTGACTCATCTCGGTGCGCCCGCCGAGCTCCTCGACGAAGTCCGCGTCCAGCCAGGGCTTGTAGATCCGCAAGGACGGGTTGGCGAGCAGCCCGTAGCGGTAGAACCGCTCGATGTCGTTGCCCTTGAACGTCGAGCCGTCGCCCCAGATGTCCACCCCGTCCTCGTGCATGGCGCGCACGAGCATCGTGCCGGTGACGGCGCGCCCCAGCGGGGTGGTGTTGAAGTACACCCGGCCGCCGGACCGGATGTGGAAGGCGCCGCAGGCCATCGCGGCGAGGCCTTCCTCGACGAGCATGCCGCGGCAGTCGACGGCCCGGGACAGCTCGGCGCCGTACTCGAGGGCGCGGGCAGGCACGCCGGAGATGTCGGCCTCGTCGTACTGGCCGATGTCGGCGGTGTAGGTGCATGGGACCGCGCCCTTCTCGCGCATCCAGGCGACGGCCACGGAGGTGTCGAGGCCGCCGGAGAAGGCGATGCCGACGCGCTCGCCGGCGGGCAGGGAGGTCAGGACCTTGGACATGTGGGTTCCTTGGGAGACTGGGTGCTGAGTCTGGGGGTCTACAGGTGGGTGCTGGTCGGGTCCCCGGCGGGTGAGGGTGCCCGGTTCGCCAGCGCGACGAAGCGCTGCGCGAGGGCCTGCCCGCCGTCGGGTCGTCGGCTGATCACCAGCAGGGTGTCGTCGCCGGCGACCGTGCCGAGGACGTCCTCGGACTCGATCCGGTCGAACGCGGAGGCGAGGAACTGCGCGGCCCCCGGCGGGGTGCGCAGCAGCGCGAGGTTGGCCGAGGCGTCCGCGGACACGAGCAGCTCCCCGAGCAGCCGGGCCAGCCGGGCCTCGGACGCCGCGGACTCGTGGGGTACCACGGGGGTTCTGTCGCCGCCCTCGGCCGGCACGGCGTAGACGAGCGCGCCCGAGGGCACCCGCACCTTCACCGCGTCGAGCTCGACCAGGTCGCGGGACAAGGTGGCCTGGGTGACGCTCACGCCGGCCTCGGCGAGGAGCTCGGCGAGCTCGGTCTGGGACCGGACGGCGTGCCGGCTGAGCAGGTCGACGATCTTCTGCTGCCGGGCGCCCTTGGTCAGTGGGATCGCGCCGCTCATGGGCGCACCCCCTCACCGCGCTGCTGCAGCAACCAGGTCATCAGCGCCTTCTGGGCGTGCAGCCGGTTCTCGGCCTCGTCCCAGACCACCGCTCGCGGCCCGTCGAGCACGTCGGCGCTGATCTCCTTGCCTCGGTAGGCCGGGAGGCAGTGCAGCACGATTGCGTGGTCCCCGGCGCCGGCGAGCAGGTCGGCGGTCAGGGACCAGGGCCGGAGGGGCTCGAGCCGCGAGCCGGCCTCGGCCTCCTTGCCCATCGACACCCAGGTGTCGGTCGCGACGACGTCGGCGCCGGCGACCGCCTGCGCCGGGTCCAAGACGAACCCGGCGGAGCCGCCCGTCTGCGCGGCGATCTGCTGCGCGCGGGCGAGCACCGCGTCGTCGGGCGCGAAGTCGTCCGGCGCGCTGACCCGCACGTGCATGCCCGCGGTCGCGCCGGCCAGCAGGTAGGAGTGGGCCATGTTGCAGGCGCCGTCACCCAGGAACGTCAGCGTCCGTCCGGCGAGGTCGCCGAGGTGCTCCTGGACCGTGAGCAGGTCGGCGAGCAGCTGGCAGGGGTGGAGCTCGTCGGTGAGCGCGTTGACGACCGGCACGCCGGCGTACGACGCCATCTCCTCGAGCCGGGACTGCTCGTAGGTGCGCCACACCACCATCGCGACCTGGCGTCCGAGCACCCGGGCGGTGTCCGCGACGGACTCCCGGACGCCGATCTGGGCGAGGCTGCCGTCGACCATCATCGGGAAGCCGCCGAGCTCGGCGATCCCGGCCGTGAACGACACCTGGGTGCGCAGGGTCGGCTTGTCGAAGATCACCGCGACGGCTCGGGGACCCTCGAGCGGACGTGCCTCGTAGCGCCCTGCCTTCAACCGCGCGGCGAGGGCGAGCACCTCGGCCTGCTCGGCCGGGGTGAGGTCGTCGTCGCGCAGGAAGTGCCGCGTCATGACCCGCCGCCCGGCTGTGGTGCGTAGGCGTCGTCGAGGATTCCGGGCCACGCCGCGAGGAACTCGTCGGCCTGCTCGGCGGTGAGGATCAGCGGCGGCGCGAGCCGGATCCGGTTCGGCGCGCACATGTTGATGATGAAGCCGTGCTCCTGCGCGGCCTGCACGACCTGGGGCGCCTTGTCCTCGGACAGGTCGAGCCCGATCAGCAGGCCCTGGCCGCGGACCTCGGTCACCCGCGGGTCGGCCAGCCCGGCACGCAGCCGCTCTCCGACGGCCGTCGCGCTGCTGAGCAGGTCGTCCTTCTCGATGGTCTCGATGACGGCGAGGGCGGCCGCGGTGGCGACCGGGTTGCCGCCGAACGTGGTGCCGTGGTTGCCGGGCTGCAGCAGTGCGCCGTGCTCCCCGACCGCGATGCAGGCGCCGATCGGGATCCCGCCGGCCAGGCCCTTGGCGAGGGTGACGACGTCCGGGGTGACTCCGGAGGCCGCGTGAGCGAACCAGGCGCCGGTGCGGCCCATGCCGGTCTGCACCTCGTCGAACCAGAGCAGGGCACCCGCGGCCGAGGTGATCTCCCGGGCCCGGGCCAGGTAGCCCTCGGGCGGGATGATCACGCCCGCCTCGCCCTGGATCGGCTCGATCACGACGGCGGCGGTCTCCTCGGTCACCGCCGCGGCCAGCGCGTCGGCGTCGCCGTAGGGAACGAAGGTCACCTCGCCCGGCAGCGGCGCGAACGGCTCCCGGTAGGCCTCCTTGGAGGTCAGCGCGAGCGAGCCCATGGTGCGGCCGTGGAAGCCGCCCTCGATGGCGACGACGTGGGTGCGACCGGTGCGCCGCGAGAGCTTGAAGGCTGCCTCGTTGGCCTCGGAGCCGGAGTTGGTGAAGAACACCTTGCCGCCGCCGGGGCCGACGCCGAGCAGGTCCAGCAGCCGTTCGGCCAGCGCGACCTGGGGCTCGGTGGCGAAGAAGTTCGACACGTGCCCGAGCGTGTTGAGCTGCTGGGTCACCGCGCTGACCAGCGCCGGGTGTGCGTGCCCGAGGGCGTTGACGGCGATTCCGCCGAGCAGGTCGAGGTAGCGGTTCCCCTCGGCGTCCCAGACGTAGGGCCCCTCCCCCTTGGTCAGCACCATCTTCGGCGGACCGAAGGTGTTCATCATCGACGACGCGTAGCGCTTCTGGACGGTCTCGCTCATCGGCTCAGCTCTCCTTCCGGGCGCTGCGGATCTTGGTCTCGACGTCGGGCAGCACCTGGGTGCCGACCCCGTCGTCGGTGAAGATCTCGAGCAGCACGGCGTGCGGCTCCCGGCCGTCGACGACGGTGGCGCGCGGGACGCCGCCCTTCACCGCGTTGAGGCAGGCCTTCATCTTCGGGACCATGCCGCTGGCCAGGGTGGGCATCAGCTCCTCGAGCGCCTCGGGGCCGATCGTGCCGATCACGTCGTCGCTGTCGGGCCAGTCGCGGAAGAGGCCCTCGACGTCGGTGAGCACCAGGAGCTTCTCGGCACCGAGGGCCACCGCCAGTGCGGCCGCGGCGGTGTCGGCGTTGACGTTGTGCACACGTCCGAGGTCATCGGGGGCCACCGAGGAGATGACCGGGATCCGGCCGGCGTCCACGATGTCGCGGACCGCCTCGGGGCGCACCCGGGCGACCTCGCCGACCAGGCCGAGGTCGACCTCCTCGCCGTCGACGATCGTGCGGGTGGTCTCGGCGGTGAAGAGGCCGGCGTCCTCGCCGCTGAGCCCGACGGCGAGCGGGCCGTGGCCGTTGATCAGCCCGACGAGCTCGCGGCCCACCTGGCCGACCAGGACCATCCGGACGACGTCCATCGCCTCGGGCGTGGTGACGCGCAGCCCGCCCCGGAACTCCGACTCGATGTCGAGCCGGTCGAGCATCTTGCTGATCTGCGGGCCGCCGCCGTGCACAACGACCGGCCGGAAGCCGGCGTACCGCAGGAACACGATGTCCTCGGCGAACGCCTTCTTCAGCGTGTCGTCGGTCATCGCGTTGCCGCCGTACTTCACCACGATCGTCTTGCCGTGGTACTGCTTCAGCCAGGGCAACGCCTCGGCCAGGGTGGCGGCCTTGGCGGTGGCGCGCTTCCACTCGTCCTGGGTCCTGGCGGTGGCGGGGCTGTCCTCGGTGCTCTCGGTCATGTCTCTCTCAGCTCGAGTAGGCGGAGTTCTCGTGCACGTAGGCGTGGGTCAGGTCGTTGGTCCACACCGTCGCTCGTTCCGACCCGGACTTGAGGTCGATGGTCACGGTGACCTCGCGCCCCTTCATGTCGACCTTCTCGGGAGCCTCGTCCGGCTCGGAGCGGCGGCACACCCACACGCCGTTCATCGCCACGTCGAGGTCGGCGGGGTCGAAGGCCGCGTCGGTGGTGCCGATCGAGGCGAGCACCCGGCCCCAGTTGGGGTCCTTGCCGAAGACGGCGGCCTTGAACAGGTTGCTACGCGCGACGGAGCGCCCGACCGCGACGGCGTCGTCCTCGGAGGCGGCGTTGAGCACGGTGATCGCGATCTCGTGGTCCGCGCCCTCGGCGTCGGCCAGCAGCTGCATCGCGAGGTCGGTGCACGCCCGGGCCAGCGCCTCGGTGAAGTCCTCCTCGGTCGGGGTGATGCCCGAGGCACCGTTGGCCAGCAGCGTCACCGTGTCGTTGGTCGACATGCAGCCGTCGGAGTCGAGCCGGTCGAAGCTGACCCGGGTGGCGGCGCGCAGGGCCCGGTCACAGGTGTCGGCGTCCACCGTGGCGTCGGTGGTGAGTACGACGAGCATCGTGGCCAGCTGGGGGGCGAGCATTCCGGCGCCCTTGGCCATCCCGCCGACGCTCCAGCCGCTGCCCTCGACCACGACCTGCTTGCTGACCGAGTCGGTCGTCATGATCGCCTCGGCGGCGGCCGGGCCACCGTCGTGGGACAACGCCGCCAACGCATCGTCGACACCGGTGAGGAGGTTCTCGCGCGGGTTCTTCAGCCCGATCAGGCCGGTCGAGCAGACCACGACGTCCCCGGCGCCGATGCCGAGCCCGCCGGCAACCTGCTCGGCGACCGCGTGCGTCGTCTGGAAGCCCTCGGCACCGGTGTAGCAGTTGGCGCCACCGGAGTTCAGCACGATCGCGCGGACGACCCCGTCCTTGACGACCTCCTGGCTCCACAGCACCGGGTTGGCCTTGCAGCGGTTGGCGGTGAACACCGACGCGGAGGCGTAGTCGGGACCGTCGCTCGCGACGATCGCGAGGTCCTTGCCGCCGGACGTCTTCAGCCCGGCGACGACGCCGGCGGCCCGGAAGCCCTGGGGTGCGGTGACGCTCACTTGGAGTCCTTCTTGCTCGCTGGGGTGGGGGCGGTCGCGGTGTCGTCCACGGGCGGGTGGACGGTGTGACCGGCGGCGGTCCAGGCCTCCTCGGCCTGGTCGGCACGCGTGGAACGGACCAGGATCCAGTCGGTGTCGAACGTGGAGAGCGTGAACACCGGGATCTCGGCCTCGGCAAGCGGGCCGAGCAGGGTGTAGAGCACGCCGCTCAGGTTGAAGGCCAGCGGCCCGGTGACCTCGAAGGCCACGAAGGGCCCCTCCCTGCGCGCCCGCGCAGGCACCGACGAGGCGTGGCAGACCACGGACGTCTCGTCGTTCGTGGCGGTGACCGAGAAGAGCGTGGAGGCCGACGCCCAAGCGGGGATCTTCGCCCCCCGGCCCAGCCGCACCACGGCGAGCGCGTCGCGGTGCCGGGTCAGGTCGAAGCTGCCGTCGTGGGCCGGGCTCGCCGGGCTCACGGGGCGAGCCCGATCGTGGTGAGCCCGGTGGTCTCGGGCAGGCCGAGCGCCAGGTTCATGCACTGCACTGCCGCCCCGCCGGTCCCCTTGGCGAGGTTGTCGACCGCGCCGACCGCCACCAGCCGGCCGGCGGCCTCGTCGACGGTCACTTGGAGGTGCACTGCGTTGGAGCCGATCACGGACTTGGTCTGCGGCCACTGCCCGGGCGGGAGCAGCGCGACGAACGGCTCGTCGCCGTACGCCTTCTCGTAGACGGCGTAGGCCTCCTCGGCGCTCACCTCGGTCGGCGCCGAGCAGGTGGCCAGGATCCCGCGCGGCATCGGCACGAGAACCGGGGTGAACGAGACCCTGACCTCGTCGTCGGTGAGCCGGCCGAGGTTCTGGATGATCTCCGGGGTGTGCCGGTGCACCCCACCGACGCCGTAGGCGCCTGCCGAACCCATCACCTCGGAGCCGAGCAGGTGCGGCTTGGCGGCCTTTCCGGCGCCGGACGTGCCCGAGGCCGCGACCACGACCACACCCGAAGGGTCCACGATCCCGGCGGCGACGGCGGGGGCCAGGGAGAGCGTGGAGACGGTCGGGTAGCAGCCCGGTACGGCGATCCGGGTGGCGCCGGCGAGTTGGCCCCGCAGGCCGTCGAGCTCGGGCAACCCGTAAGGCCACGAGCCCGCGTGCCGGCCGCCGTAGAACTTCTCCCACAGGGCCGGGTCGGTCAGTCGGAAGTCGGCACCGCAGTCGATCACCACGGTGTCGTCGGGCAGCGCCTTGGCGATCTCACCGGACTGCCCGTGCGGCAGGCCGAGGAAGACCACGTCGTGCCCGGCGAGGACCTCGAGCGTGGTCTCCTGCAGCACCCGGTCAGCCAGGGGCAGCAGGTGGGGCTGCAGCGCACCGAGGCGTTCCCCCGCGTTCGAGCCGGCGGTGACCGCGCCGATCTCCACCTCCGGGTGGGACAGCAGCAGCCGCAGCACCTCCCCGCCGGCGTACCCGCTCGCTCCTGCTACCGCGACTCTCCGCTTCGTCATGTGCATGACTATACATGATCGTGTATTTACGCATCCGTTGACCCGTCAGGTTCCGTCCGTTGACCCGTCAGGTTCCGTCCGCTCCCAGGGAAGGGGCGCGGCCGAGCCGACGGATCGTGCCTGCTCCTCGGACGGGAAGTGCGCACTGAACGGACGGAAAGTGCGCACTCAACGGGGGGTCAGGAGCGCTGGACGGCTCCGTGCCGCTCGGCGGCCAGGGCCACCCCGGCGTCGCGGGCGGCGGCAGCCTCGGCGTCGGTCAGGGTGCGATCGGCGGCCCGGAGCCGCAGCGCGAACGCCAGCGACTTCTTGCCGGCCCCGATCTGCTCACCGGTGTAGACGTCGAAGAGCCGCACCGACTCGACCAGCTCTCCCCCGCCTTCGCGCAGCGCCGCAGCGACCGCGGCGGCCGGGACGCCGGAGTCGACCACGAGGGCGACGTCCTCCTTGGCCACCGGGTACGTCGAGAACCGGGGCGCCACGGCCGGGGTGGCGGCGGCGATCAGCGCGTCGAGGTCCACCTCGGCAGCCGCGGTGCGCGCCGGGACGCCGTACGCCGTGCAGACCCGCGGGTGCAGCTCGCCGGCGTGGCCGACGACGGAGTCGCCGACACGGATCTCGGCACAGCGGCCGGGGTGCCAGGGCGCTCGCGCGCCGGCCGAGACCGAGACGTTCGCACCGAGCACCCGGGCGACCTCGCGGACCACCTCGACGGCGTCGGCCCAGCTCGCCTGTCGGCCCGTGCCCCACCAGCCCGACGCGTCCCGCTCCCCGGCCAGCACCACACCGAGGTGGCGCGGCTGGTCGGGGACTGCGTCCTCCATCGTGCGCAGCTCGGCGTCGCTCGGGCGGGCCCCCACCCCGAGGATCGGGGCCCTGCGCCGTGGGTCGTGCGGGAGGAACACCACGGCGGTCTCGAAGATCCCGAGGCTGGTGGTCCCCCGGCCGACGTTGCGCGCCGCGGTCTCGAGCAGCGCCGGGAGCAGCGTGGTGGTGAGCTCGGGCCGTTCCTCGGACAGCGGGTTGGCCACCCGCACGGTACGGCGCCGCGGGTCGTCGTCGGCGAGCCCGAGCGCGTCGAGCTGGTTCGACCCGATGAACGGGTAGGTCAGCACCTCGACGAGTCCGGCGCCGGACAGCGCGAACCCGACCCGGCGGCGCAGCCGCTGCTGCGGGGTCAGACCCCGGCCGGCCGGAGCGGTGGGCAGGACCGACGGGACCTCGGTGTAGCCGACCACGCGGGCGACCTCCTCGACGAGGTCGA
Organism: uncultured Actinomycetota bacterium; assembly: GCA_963801125.1. Lineage (GTDB taxonomy): Bacteria > Actinomycetota > Actinomycetes > Propionibacteriales > Nocardioidaceae > Nocardioides_B. Next base: position 336,787 of record CAWDDL010000010.1, on the reverse strand, counting down.
ACGGGTCGCTGATGTCGGGGCGCCAGGTCGGCGGCAGCGCGGTCATCGTGTCGCCGTCGACCGCGACGGTGCAGCCGACCGTTCGCAGGTGGGCCACCGCCGTGTCCGCGTCGATCGGCATGCCGGTGATCCTCGCCGGCAGATCGGTCGGCACGGTGATCTCGTTCGCCTCGGGCGGAGCGCCGACGTAGGTGACGCCGTCCTCGATCCGACCGCCGCCGTGCTCCACGAGCAGCGCCGCCACCCGGTCGGCAGCGTAGGACGGCAGCAGCGGGTCGACGCCGCGTTCGAAGCGCTTCGACGCCTCCGACGGAAGCTTGTGCCGGCGAGCTGTGCGGAAGATCGAGGCGGGGTCGAAGTACGCCGCCTCGATCACCACGTGCGTGGTGGCGTCGGACAGCTCGGTGGTCTGGCCGCCCATCACCCCGGCGATTCCGATCGGGCCGGAGTCGTCGGTGATCAGCAGGTCCTCGGCGGACAGCGTGCGGGTGACGTCGTCGAGGGTGGTGAGCTTCTCCCCCTCGGTCGCCCGGCGCACGACGATCGGGCCGGACAGCCGGTCGCCGTCGTAGCCGTGGATCGGTTGGCCGAGCTCGAGCATCACGTAGTTCGTGATGTCCACGGCCAGCGAGATCGGGCGCATCCCGGCGTGCAGCACCCGGCGGGCGATGTGCCGCGGGGTCGGGGCGGAGGGGTCGAAACCGGTCACGGAGCGCGTGGCGAACACCGGGCAGCCGTCCGGCGCCTCGACCCGCACCGGGTAGCCGGAGTCGTTCGGCGCCGGCACGTCGCGGCGAGCCGGGTCGTGGAAGTCGACGCCGTACGCGATCGCGGCCTCCCGGGCCACGCCACGAAGCGACAGCGCGTAGGCACGGTCGGGGTTGATCTCGAACTCGATCACGTCGTCGCGCAGCCCGAGCAGCGCGACGGCGTCGTCACCCGGCTTGGGGTCGCCGTCGAGGTGGGTGCTGAGCACCAGGATGCCGCCGTGGTCGTCGCCGATGCCGAGCTCGCGCGTGGAGCAGATCATCCCGTCCGACACGTGCCCGTAGGTCTTGCGGGCCGCGATCGCGAACCCGCCGGGCAGGACGCAGCCCGGCAGGGACACGACGACGAGGTCGCCGGCGGCGAAGTTGTCGGCGCCGCAGACGATCCCGCGGGACCCGGACTCGTTGTTGTGGACCGGTCCGACGTCGACCTGGCACCACCGGATCGTCTTGCCGTTCTTCTGCGGCTCATCGACGTACTCGAGCACCCGGCCGACCACGAGCGGGCCCTCGATGTCGGCACCGGGCGCCTCGAGCGCCTCGAGCTTCAGGCCGAGGGCTGTGAGCCGGTGGGCGAGGTCGACCGGGTCGACGTCGGCCGGCAGGTCGACGTACTCACGGATCCAGGACAGCGGGGCGCGCATCGACTCAGATCTCCGTTCCGAAGGGCAGGGTGAAGCGGACGTCGCCCTCGACCATGTCGCGCATGTCCTCGACGCCGTGCCGGAACATCAGCGTGCGCTCGAGACCCATCCCGAAGGCGAACCCGGTGTAGACGTCCGGGTCGATGCCGCAGGCGGTCAGCACGCGCGGGTTCACCACGCCGCAGCCGCCCCACTCGATCCAGCCCTCGCCCTTGCAGGTGCGGCAGCTCTCCACCTCGGGCGCCCGGCCGCGGCAGACGAAGCAGACCAGGTCGACCTCGGCGCTCGGCTCGGTGAAGGGGAAGTACGACGGCCGGAACCGCGTCGTGATGCCGGCGCCGAACATCGACTCGGCGAAGTGGTCCAAGGTGCCCTTGAGGTGGGCCATCGTGATGCCTCGGTCGACGACCAGGCCCTCGACCTGGTGGAACACCGGGGTGTGCGTGGCGTCGAGCTCGTCGGTGCGGAACACGCGGCCCGGGCAGATCACGTAGATGGGCGGCGTACGGGTCAGCATCGTGCGGGCCTGCACCGGGGAGGTGTGCGTGCGCATCACCAGCCCACCGTCGGCAGGCTCCAGCCAGAACGTGTCCTGCATGGTCCGCGCCGGGTGGTCCGGGCCGAGGTTCAGCGCGTCGAAGTTGAGCCACTCGGCCTCGACCTCTGGGCCCTCGGCGACCTCCCAGCCCATCGCCACGAACACGTCGGAGACGAGCTCCTGGATGGTGGTCAGCGGGTGCCGCGCACCCTGCGGCTCGCGGTCCCACGGCAAGGTGACGTCGACGGTCTCCTCGGCCAGCATCCGCTCCTCGTGCTCGACCTCGAGCACCTGCTGTCGGGCGGCCAGTGCCTGGTTGACCGCACCCCGCGCCTGGCCGACCCGCATGCCGGCCTCCTTGCGTGCCTGCGGCGGCAGCGCCCCGATCTCCCGGTTGGCCAGCGCCAGCGGCGACCGGTCCCCCGCGTGCTCGAGCCGGACCCGCTTCAGGTCGTCGAGGTCGGTCGCTGCGGCGATCGCGGCGAGGGCGCCGTCGCGGGCTTCCTCGACCTCGCCGGCCTTGAGCGGGGTGACCTCGACCGGGTCGTAATCGGTGTTCGGGCCCGACATGGTTGCCTTTCGCAGGGGGTCGGCGTGCGCGCACGCCCGATCTCGTGGGTCAGTCTAGGAAGCCCGGTCCGGCCGCAGCGAACCGGTTTGCGCCTCCGGTCTCTCAGTGCCCCGCGTAGGCGGGCCACAAGATGACGATGCGGGCGCCCCCGCCGGGCGCGTCGTCGATCTCCACCGTGCCGCCGTGGGCCCGCACGAGGCCGTGGATGATGTACATCCCGAGGCCGGAGCCGCCGCGGGTGCCGTGCTTCCAGAACTTCGTGAACACCCGGGACCGGATCTCCGGGCTGATCCCCTCGCCCTGGTCGTCGACGAGCAGCTGGACGCCGGCGAACGGCGTCTCCCCGGCGATCGGCGACACGGTCAGGCGCACGTCGCCCTCGCCGTGCCGGACCGCGTTGTCGACGAGGTTGTGCACCACCTGCGCGAGCTTGTCCGGGTCGGCGAGCACCTGAGGCACCTCGCCCTTCACCTCGAGCGCGATGTCGCGACCCGTGCCGGCCCGCACGGAGGTGAGCACGCGCTCGATGGCCGGCACGAAGTCCAGCGGGCGGGAGTACAGCGAGAGCCGGCCGGTGTCGATGCGCGCCACGTCGAGCAGCTCGGCGATCAGCCGGGTGAGCCGGTCGGCATCGACGTTGACCGTCTCGAGCATCATCTTCTTCTGCGCGTCGTTGAGCCGGTCCCACTTCGACAGCAGCGTCGCGACGAACCCCTTGACTCCGGTAAGGGGTGAGCGCAGCTCGTGGGCGACGGTCGCGACCAGGTCGGACCGTTCGCGGTCGAGCCGGGCGCGGGCCCGCGACGAGCGCAGCGACACCGCCACCCGGTCGACCGGGTGCTGCGGCGAGGGGCGGTGGACCCGGACGGTCACCAGCAGCTCGGTCCCGTCGGAGAGGAACCACGACTGCTCGGTGAGCAGCGTGCGGGTGCTCAACCCGTCGTACGGCGCCGCGCAGCCGTACCAGTCGTTGCCGGCGTTGTCCTGCAGGGACACCACGTCCGCGACGTGCTTGCCCACCCCGTCCGGAGCGCCCAGCAGCCGGCCGGCCATCTCGTTCATCTCCACGACGGTGCCGGAGGCGTCCGCGATCACCACGGCGTCCGGCAGGGCGTCGAGCAGCCCCGGCTCGCTCATCTGGTCCCCACCATCCCCACAGGCTAGTGCTTCATCGCTGAGCACGCGCCGATGCGTAGAGGCACACCGCCGCCGCGGTGGCCAGGTTGAGGCTCTCGGCGCGGCCGTGGATCGGGATCCGGACCCGGTGGTCGGCCAGCGCGGCGAGCTCCTCGGGCAGCCCCCACGCCTCGTTGCCGAACAGCCAGGCGGTACGACGGGCGAGCAGGCCTTCGTCCGCCGCGTCGTCGAGGTCGACCTCGCCGGCACCGTCCGCGGCCAGGACAGTGACCCCGGACGCCTGGAGCGCCGACACCGCGCCCGCCGTGTCAGGGGCGACGGCCAGAGGCAGGTGGAACAGCGAACCGGCGCTGGCCCGCACCGCCTTGCCGTTGTAGGGGTCGACCGAGCTGCCGCTGAGCACCACTCCCCCCGCACCCGCCGCGTCGGCGCAGCGGATCACGGTGCCGGCGTTGCCGGGGTCGCGGACGTCCGCGCAGACCGCGAGCAGCTGGGGGGCGGAGGCGAGCACCTCCTCGAACGGCACGTCGAGGAAGCGGCAGACCGCCACCAGCCCCTGCGGCTTGACCGTCTCGGTGAGGGAGGCGAGCGCCGCCTCGTCGGCCAGCAACCAGGGCGCGTCCTGGGCGGTGGCGGCGGCGTGGATCGTGGGGTGCTGCTCGCCGGCGGCCGGGACGGCGAACACCTCCCGGACGCACCCGGGCACCGACAGCGCCTCCCGGACGGCCTGCGGGCCCTCGGCCAGGAACAGGCCGTGCTCGGCCCGAGAAGCACGTCGGGCGAGCCTCCTCGCTGTCTTCACGCGCCCGCTCCTGGTGGTCAGGAGCGGGGCGCCAGCGGGGAGGCTCGCCATCGACGTACGGTGCTGACTTTTCCGGGTTTCTGCGACCGCGACCGGTTGGTCAGGCGGTCGCGTCCGCCTCGACGCGGGGCGCGTTGACGTCCTCGGGGAGGCTCGCCTTCGCGGTCTCCACCAGGACGGTGAACGCGGCCGGGTCGTTCACCGCGAGGTCGGCCATGATCTTGCGGTCGACCTCGACACCCGCGGCCTTGAGGCCCTGGATGAAGCGGTTGTATGTCATGCCGTTCGCACGGGCAGCCGCGTTGATGCGCTGGATCCAGAGCTTGCGGAAGTCACCCTTCTTGGCCTTGCGGTCCCGGTAGCTGTAGACCAGCGAGTGGGTGACCTGCTCCTTGGCCTTGCGGTACAGACGCGAACGCTGTCCGCGGTAGCCGGAGGCGCGCTCGAGAGTTACCCGGCGCTTCTTGTGGGCATTGACTGCCCGCTTGACGCGTGCCACTTGCTTACTCCTTGTGCTGTGAAGACTTCGGGGGCGAGCTCGGTCAGCGACCGAGGAGCTTGCGGACCTTCTTGTTGTCGGCCTTGGCGACCTCGGTGGTGCCGCTCATCCGACGGGTGACCTTCGAGGCCTTGTGCTCCAGGTTGTGGCGCAGACCGGTCTTCTGGCGGCGGATCTTGCCGGAGCCAGTCACCCGGAAGCGCTTGCTCGCACCGGAGTGCGTCTTGTTCTTCGGCATGGGTTGCGTGTCCTTCTTGTTTCGTGAGGTCGGTCCGTCCGGGGACGGACCGACCGCTTCTCACATGTCGGGGTCGAGGTTCTCGGAACGTCGTCTCGGCTTCTTGTCCTCCGGCGCGGTCGGCGCGCTGGCGGTCCGCTCGGCGTGCTCGGCTTCCTTCTCGGCCGCCCGCTCGGCGGCCTTCTCGGCCTTCGCGGCCTGCACCTCGGCCTTGGCCTCGGACTTCTTCTTGTGCGGTCCGAGCACCATGATCATGTTGCGGCCGTCCTGCTTCGGCGCGGACTCGACGAAGCCCAGCTCGGTGACGTCCTCGGCCAGCCTCTGGAGCAACCGGAAGCCGAGCTCGGGCCGGTGCTGCTCACGACCGCGGAACATGATCGTGATCTTCACCTTGTCGCCGGCCTTGAGGAACCGCACGACGTGACCCTTCTTGGTCTCGTAGTCGTGCGCGTCGATCTTCGGACGAAGCTTCATCTCCTTGATGATCACGTTCGTCTGGTTCCGACGTGCCTCGCGCGCCTTCTGGGCGTTCTCGTACTTGAACTTGCCGTAGTCCATGAGCTTGCAGACCGGCGGTCGCGCTGTCGGCGCCACCTCGACGAGGTCGAGGTCCGCTTCCTGCGCGAGGCGCAGCGCGTCGTCGATGCGGACGATGCCCACGGTCTCGCCGTTGGGGCCAACGAGACGGACCTCGGGAACCCGGATCCGGTCGTTGATTCGCAGCTCAGTGCTGATGGGTCCTCCTGGGTTGAGTTCTGTGGTTGCGACCTGCTCCGCGGCGGTGTGGAGAGAGAAACAAAAAAGGCCTCCGCGTCACATGACAGCGGAAGCCAGTCCCGGCGGAGCACGTCGCGCACCACCTGACGAGACCCGGATCGCGCCGTACGGCGAAAAGCTCGCCGGACGGTGAGAACCGTTCCTCGTGACCGGACCCGACGACCTGTGCTGCAGGGCGGTCGATGCGGGTGGGAGACCAGGTCTCCGCTTGTCAGATCATGTTGGTGTCAACCACCGGCACGTCCCGGATGTTCCTCCGGGACGCACTGACAGCCGACCCAACCGATCGGTCTCCCACAGGATAGCAAGAGGGCCGCCCCCCGCGCACATCGTGGCGGGCCGGCCCGTGGCACGCTAGCGCCATGACGCACGCCGCCTCGCCCTCCCCGCTCGGCCAACCCGGTGACCAGCCCACCCGCGACATCGCCGAGGTCCCCGCCATCGAGGTGGTCGGCACCGCGGCGATGCACCTGATGAGCGCCGCGGCGGTCCACCTGGGCCTCGCGGAGGACCTCCCCGAGCACAAGGACCTCGACGAGGCGCGCACGCTCATCGAGGCGCTCGCCGGCCTGGTGACCGCCGGCGCCCCCCGGCTCGGGCACCACCACGCCGCCCCGCTTCGCGACGGGCTGCGCGCGCTGCAGCTCGCATTCCGCGAGGCCTCGGACATCCCGGACGCACCGGGCGAGGGGCCCGGCGAGAAGCTCACGGGGCCGGTCTCGCCCACCCGTAGCGGCCGCTGACCTCGACCAGCGTCGCCCCCGAGGCGAGCAGCTCGAGATCCTCGCCCTCGACGACGAACATCGTCGGCCCGGCCACGTCCAGCACGATCGCGTCCGCGCCGTCCTGACGGGCCGCCTCCGCAGCTCGTGCGGCGCTCACCGGTACCGGCCGCGCCCGCGGGTCCCAGCGCCCCATCGGCTCCCTCCCGGTGAAGGCGAGCAGCGCCTGTCGCCCGTCCCGCCCGGTCATCAGCACCGTCGCCATGTCCGAGGTCTTGTCGTGGGCGAGCCCCTGCTCGTCGTGCTCGACCTCGCCGAGCACCGCGACCACCGGAACCAGGAGCCGTGCGTGCTGGAGCACTGCCAGGGTGGCCGAGTGGCGGGCTGGGTCCTGGGCGTATCCAGCCAACGCGGCGGCGACGTCCGCCGGGACGGAGCCGTCGTCGCCCGCGAAGCCGGGGTCGGGGATCGATCGCACGCACCGATCCTGCCAGGCCGTTGCGCGGACGGCTCTAGGCTGGGGGCATGGGCACGATCGACAACACGACCTGGCAAGCCCTCGGACTGACCCTGACGGTCCTCGGCCTCGTGGTCAGCGCGCTGGTGTGGCGCCGGCGCGGAGTCGGCGCCGGGCTCCGCGCAGTGGCCTGGTCGCTGCTGCCGCTGGCAGCCGGCCTGACCGGCACGCTGCGCCTGCTGTGGGACATCGCGGACTCGATCGTCACCTGGGCGCTCCGGCTCGCCTTCAGCCCGGTGGTCTGGCTGGGAATCGTTCTCGCCGGCGTGTCGCTGGTCCTGTTCGTGGTGTCCGGGATGCTGAGGCGTCGTACGGCGGGGACGTCCGGTGAGCGTCGTGCCGTCGAGCGCCACCGCTCCTCCACCGCTGCGACACCGCCGCGCGCCGGCGGGGACGACGACCTCTCCGAGATCGAGGACATCTTGAAGCGGCACGGCATCTCGTGAGCCGGGTTCCGGGCCGGAGCCTCGGGAGCGGCGTGGAGCGGCACCGGCTCGCCGCACGTCTGTCGCGGGTGGTGGCCGCCCTGCCGCAGCAGCCCTCCACGCCCACCGTGGTGGTGGACCTCGACGCGTTCGACGCCAACGCCGCCGACCTCGTCCGTCGGGCAGGCGGGCGGCCCGTCCGGGTCGCCACGAAGTCACTGCGGGTGCCGGCGCTGGTCTCGCGGGCGCTCGCACACCCGGGGTTCCGAGGTGTCCTGGCCTATGGACTGCGCGAAGCGCTGTGGCTGCACGAGCAGGGCGTCTGCGACGACATCGTGATGGCCTACCCGACCGTCGACCGGGTGGCGCTGGAGCGCCTCGTCGCGGATCCGGCTGCGTCGGCCGCGATCACCTTGATGGTCGACGACCGCGCGCACCTCGATCTCGTCGACGCTGCCCGGGCACGGGCCGGCACGGACAGCGAGGTCCGGGTCTGCGTCGACGTCGACGCCGGGCTGCAGGTGGGGGCGGTCCACGTCGGTCCCAAGCGGTCACCGCTGCGCGACGCCGCGCAGGTGGTGGCCCTGGCCCGTGAGGTGACCGAGCGCCCCGGCCAGCGGCTCGTCGGGGTGATGACCTACGAGGGCCAGGTCGCCGGGGTGCCCGACGCCCTCCCGGACCGGCGCGCCCGCTCGCTCGGCGTACGCCGGCTCAAGGACGCCTCGGTGCGCCAGCTTGCCACCCGGCGCGCGGAGGTCGCGGACGCGCTGCGCGGGATCGCGGACCTGGAGTTCTGGAACGCCGGCGGCTCCGGGAGCCTCGAGACCTCCGCCGCCGACCCGACCGTCACCGAGGTCACGGCCGGGTCGGGGCTGCTGGTGCCGGCTCTGTTCGACCACTACCGCGCCTTCCAGCCACGGCCGGCCGCGTACTTCGGCGTGCCGGTGGTGCGGCTCGCCGGTCCCGGCTGCGTGACCGTCGCCGGCGGCGGCCTGGTCGCCTCCGGCGCGGCCGGTCCGGACCGGCTGCCGGTGCCCTGGGCGCCGCCCGGCCTGCGGCTGACGTCGCTGGAGGGGGCCGGGGAGGTGCAGACGCCGCTTGTCGGGGCGGTCGACGCACTCTCGATCGGCGACCTGGTGTGGTTCCGGCACGCGAAGTCCGGGGAGCTCGCCGAGCACGTCCGCGAGGTGCACCTGGTCTCGGGCGACCGGCTGGTCGACGTGGTGCCGACCTATCGCGGCACGGGCAACGCGTGGTGACGGTGTCCAGGACGGCGACTGCAGCGGGCGTCGTACGACGGACCCTGGCCGCGCCGGCCCGGCTCGGGACCGGCCGGCTGCTGTGCATCGACGGGCCGGCCGGTTCGGGCAAGACCACTCTCGCGGCCGAGGTCGCCGCGGCGGTGCCGGCCGGGACGTCGGTCCGCGTCGTCCACCTCGACGACGTCTACCCGGGCTGGGACGGACTGGTCGAGGGCGTCCGCCGGGCCGGTTCGGACCTGCTCGAACCGCTCGCCCGGGGCGGGACCGGCCGCTACCGGCGCTACGACTGGACCGCCGGCGCCGAGGACGGCTGGCGCGAGGTGGCCCCGGTAGACCTGCTCGTGCTCGAAGGCGTCGGCGCCGGGTCCGTCGACCCCGGCCTCGTTTCCTTGCTGGTGTGGGTGGAGGCGCCCCGCGAGGTCCGGCTCGCCCGCGGCGTGGAGCGCGACCTCGCCCTGCCGGGCCAGCCTCGGGCCCGCGAGACCCTGTACGCGGCGTGGCAGCGCTGGATGGCCGACGAGGAGGCGCTGCACACGAAGGACCGGACCCGCGAGCGCGCCGACCTCGTCGTCGACGGGACGACCCCATGAGCCTGGCCGAGATCTTCGCCGCAGCCGGCTGCACCGGCTACGTGCACGCCACCACACTCGACGGAGCCCGCGAGGTAGGCCTTGCCCCGGACCACCCGGTGGTGCCCGCCTCGGTGGTGAAGGTGCTCGTCGCCCTGGAGGCGGAGCGTCGGATGGCCGACGGCCGGCTCGCCCCCCACGAACGTGTCCTGCTCGCCGAGAGCCGGCGGACGACCGGCCCGACCGGGTTCTCGCTGTTCCGCGACGACGTCGAGGTCTCGGTGCGCGACCTCCCGGTGCTGATGCTCACGATCAGCGACAACGTGAGCACCGACGCCCTGCTCGACCGGATCGGCCTCGACGCGGTCAACGCCGCCGCCGAGCGGCTCGGCCTGCACGACACGGTGCTCGCCTCGAACCTCGCGGAGCTCGTCGACTCCTTGGCCCGAGACACCGGCTTCGCCGACTGGGCGGCGTTCGAGGCCTGGTCCGACGCCGAGACCGATGCCGCGGCGCTGGCCCGGTCGGACGAGCTGCTGCGGGGCGCCACGGCTCTCCAGCCCGGGTCCCCCACCCGGACCACGGCCCGGGACATGACCCGGCTGCTGCGCGTCATCTGGTCCGGCGACGCCGGCCCGGCCGAGGCCTGTGCCAGGGTGCGCTGGCTGATGACGCGCCAGGTGACCCGCGAGCGCATCGCGAGTGGGTTCCCGCCCGGCGTCGCCGTGGCCGCCAAGAGCGGGGCGCTGATGGGCGTCGTACGCAACGAGGTCGGCGTGGTCACCGTTCCCGGCGGGCCACCGTGTGCCGTCGCCGTGTTCACCCGCACCGAAACCCCCGGCTCGGACCCGCGCGCGGTCGACGCGGCGATCGGCGCGGCGGCGGCCCTGGCCGTGGGCGAGCTCAGCGGCTGAGTCGTCGCGCGCCGCTGCGCAACCTCGCGACCAGCGGCCGGCGTCTCTGGGGCCGGGACAGCTCCTCGACCTGGCGTCGCAGCTTGCGGATCTCCTCGCGGTCGGTGCGCCGGTCCACGAGCATCTGCGAGATGGCGTGCGCGGCGGATCGCACCACGTCGGCGTTGCTCACCTCGTCGGCGTCCGGGCCGGCGAAGGTGGCCGGGTCGGGCCGCAGGTCCTCGATGTCCCCGACGACGTCGTGGTCGCCGGAGACCAACGGCTGTATCTGCTCCTCGGCGGCCTGCACGCACCAGTCCTGGACCTTCGCGGGGGCCTGCGCGGGACGTCCCCCCTGATGTGCCAGCAGACGGGCGAGGTAGAACTTCCTGGCCCGTCCGTAGCCTCGGTCGCCCCAGAGGGCGGGAGCGGTCGCGGCGTTCACGTGGCGCAGCAGCTCGACCTGCTCCCGTCCGAGGGCGGGGTTGCTCCGCGGCGTGCGGGCCGAGAGGCCGTCCGGACGCAGACCGACGATCGAGCAGAAGCGCTCGAGGAGCAGCTCCGGCGGTGCTCCGGGACGGGGCACCGTCACTACGTGGATCCGCTCGGGAGGCACTACCGCCTGCCAGCGCGCGAGAACTTCGGGAAGGTCCTGGTAGGCCCAGAACGGCTTCGCGACCGGTCGCCGGGCGACGACGTCGTCGAGGAAGCCGGAGAGCCCGAACTCGCGGCCGGCCTTGACCTTCTGTTGCCACACCGATGGCAGCTGCCGGGCCAGGTCGCGAACGCTGACCACGACGTGCGCCTCGAAACCGGGTAGCGCCTCGACAAGCGCGGCCGCCTGCTCGCTCGTTGCTGCCGACAGGGACTCCTCAGAGATCACCACCCGCGGCGCCTCCACCCGTTCCGCTTCCGCGGAGAGTCGCTGCAAGGCGCGCCGTCTCGCCTTGTCCGGGGCTCCGCGTCGGCGTCCGAGCAGCGCCAGCATCAGGCGGAAGGTGGCGTCCTTGGATCCCGGCAGCAGGTCGACGCCTTGCCGCCGAAGCTCCTCTCGAGACCCCCAGAGCACGGACTGCAGGTAGGACGTCCCGGTCTTCTGCAGGCCGATGTGGAGGTAGCACCGGCGCGTCGTATCGGGCCTCACTCGGCGATTGAAACATCCGTCGGGCCGGGTTAGCCAAAACGACTATTGGCGTCGGTGGAAGCGGCGGGTGCCGTCGGGGCGCTGGGTCATGTCCCAGGTCTGGGGGTGGTCGGCCATGTGGTGGTGGGGTGGGCAGTAGGAGGTGCCCTTCTTGGCGTCGGTGGGGCCGCCTTGGTGCCAGGGTTCGTCGTGGTGGTACTCCATCCAGGCCGGTGGCCGGTCGCAGCCCTCGACCGCGCAGCCGCGGTAGCGCTGGTTGATCGCGATCTTCTGGTAGCGGGTGAACAGTCGCTGGTCCCGACCGACGTCGAGGGGCATCGATTCGCCGTCGAGGACCATCGGGATGATCCCGGCCTTGCAGGCGAGCCGGCGGGCCTCGCCCGCGGAGATCCGGTGCCCGGTGTCGGTGACCGCGACCCCGAGGCCGGTCATCAACGCGTCGAGCCCGAGGGTGACCGCGAGGGTGAACGGGGACCCGTTCACGCTCGGCAGGGCGGAGAGATGGTGGTCAGCACCCACACGCGTGAGAAGCCGCCGGGTCGGCACCCACACGCGTGAGAAGGCGCCGGGTCAACACCCACACGCGTGAGAAGGCGCCGGGTCAACACCCACACGCGTGAGAAGGCGCCGGGTCGGCGGCGGGGCAGAGCTCTCCTCAGCTCCAAGCGCCGTAGACCCGGACCCGCAGCGGCCCGGCGGCGGTGAGGTTCCACAGCTGGCGCGCGTCCTCCACCCAGAAGTTGACGCAGCCGTGGCTGTGACCGAGGAACGGGTCCATCATCATCCGGGAGCCGTGCAGCGCCTGACCTCCGGAGAAGAACTGCGAGTAGGGCATCGGCGCGTCGTCGAACTGTGCGCTCACGTGGTCGATGTCGCGGTAGCCGACCTCGAACCAACCGGTCCGCGTGGGCGTGCCCCAGGCGCCCCCGCGCACCAGCCAGGAGTTCCACAGCACTCCGCCGCGGTAGAGGTTCACCTGGTGTCGCGACCGGTCGTAGCAGGCGCGCCAGCCGGTGCCGAAGCAGTACGGCGGGACCTGGCTCCGCCCGCGCACCGTGCGCTTGATCAGCATGCGCCAGGTCCGGTGGCCGACCACGCCCGTCGCCGGGATGTGGTTGCGGCGCTGGAACTCGAGCACCGCCGCCTTGGTCACCGGGCCGTAGCTGCCGGTGGGCCTGGCGTGGAAGATCCCGCGCCAGCGCAGCCGGTACTGCAGCTCGTAGACGTGGTCGATGTGCCAGGGGTCGACGTCGGTGCCACCGGGGCGAACGGTCTCCCGGGCAAACCGGTCTCCGAGGTTCCACGACCCCGCCGCGTCAGCCGCTGGAACAGGGGCGGCAACCATCGCCACCGCTGCGGTCACGACCGCGCCGAGGACCGCGGTGATCAGCTTCCCGGCCATTCCCCCGCTCCTTCCGCTCTGCGGCGTCTCCGGTGGCGTCATCGGGACGGTACGGCCCTCGCGTCGCGTCCGCCAGAGGCCAAGGTCACCCGACGGGCGGACGCACCAGCGCGTAGTCGGCCCAGCGGCTCTCGACGGCGAAGCCGGCCCGCTCGTAGACCCCGAGGGCGCCGGTCGGGTTCTCCGAGTCGACGTCGAGCGAGGCCTCGTCGTACCCCGCCTCCTGGTAGGCCGCGAGCGCGTGCCGCAGCAAGGCACCGGCAAGCCCCCGGCCGCGGAACCCGCGCAGCGTGCCGACCTTGCCGACGTAGGCCTCGCGACGACCGGTCGCTGCGAAGTGGGCGTCGAACTCTGCGCTCTGCACGTAGGCGACGACCCGTTGCGGTGCGGAGGGCTCGACCACCACGAAGCTGAGGTCCGGGCGGAAGCTGCGGCTCTCGGTGACCCACTGCTTCCACATCACCTCGGTCCAGGGTGTGAAGTTCGGGTGGTCGAGGAACGCCTCGTTGTGCGCGGCGAACATCGCGTCGGCGAAGGTGTCGTCGTACCGGCGAAGCGCCAACCCGTCGGGGAGCGCGGGCGGCGCGTCGACCGCGCCCAGGGTGGTGCGCATCGTGAAGGTCCACCGTTCGATCCGGAAGCCGGCGTCGGTGAGCAGCTGCTCCTGGCTCGCGTTGCTCGCGATCCCGCTCATCATCGCCTTCACCGGCAGTTCGGGATGCCGCTCGGAGTGCACCTCGTCCACGCGCGCGCGCATCGCGGTGACCAGCGCCGTGCCGATCCCACGGCCGCGGCGGTCCGGTGCGACGGTGCCACCGACATTCACCTTGTGGTACGTGCCGTCACTCGCCCGTGAGTAGACCGAGAAGTACCCCACGAGGCGGTCGTCCTCGTAGGCGCCGACGAAGTCCTTGCCCACCTCGATGTCGGGGTTGGCGAACTCCTCCTCGAGGTCGGCCTCGTTGTAGTGCTCCGAGGTCCGGTCGACCGCCTCGGCCTCGGCGAGCAGCCGGACCAGGTCCGCGATGTCAGAGGTCGCCAGCGGGCGCAGGGTGGGGTCCACGACCGCGAGCGTAGGGGTCACCCGTGGTGCGACGCATCCGATTTCTGACAGGGTGGGAGGCGTGGTCGCACCGAGTGGAGAACAGCTGGTCATCGCCGCAGGCGGCTATCGCGCCGTCGTCACCGAGTGCGGCGCGGGGCTGCGCGAGCTCGAGCTCGACGGACGCCCGCTGCTCGCCGGCTACCCGGTGGACCAGCACGCCTCCGGCGGACGCGGTCAGCTGCTGCTCCCCTGGCCCAACCGGGTCGCCGACGGGCGGTACCGGTTCGAGGGTCGGGACCTGCAGCTGCCGATCACCGAGGTCGCGCGTGGGCACGCCAGCCACGGGCTGGTCCGCTGGGCCGCCTGGCGGGTGACCACGCACAGCCACGACAGCGTGGAGCTCGGCTACCGACTCATGGCTCAGCCCGGCTACCCGTGGTCGTTGGACCTGTCCGTGCGTTACGCCGTCTCGGACGGCGGGCTCGCGACGACGGTGACGGCGACGAACCTGGCCTCGGAGCCCGCCCCCTTCGCCGCAGGCGCGCACCCCTACCTGCGTGTGGGCGCCGGGCCCGTCGACGGATGGCAGCTCGAGGTGCCCGCGGACACCGTCCTGCGCGTCGATGACCGGAAGGTCCCGGTCGCTCGCGAGGCGGTCGGCGGCGCGCTGGACTTCCGTACGACGAGACCGGTGGGCGACACCGTGCTGGACACCGCCTACACCGACCTGGAGCGGGACGGCTCGGGGCACGCCACGGTCACCCTGCGCGGCCCGGACGGCGCGGTGCAGCTGTGGCTGGACGGCGCCCACCGCTGGGTGCAGGTGTACACCGGCGACGAGCTGTCCGAGCCGCGATCCGCCCTCGCGGTCGAGCCGATGACCGCGCCGCCGGACGCGTTCAACTCGGGCGACGACCTGACCGTCCTGGCACCGGCGGGTTCGGCGGGCGACACGGTCACTGTGCGCTGGGGAGTCCGGCCCCGCTGACGGGCACGGCGTCCCGCGCAACCTCCGGCAGCCGGCATGCGTCGTACACAGGGACAGGTGTGTACGGATGAGACCGGTCGTCACCGCTCGACGGATGACCTCTCGTGCACGGACTGACGCCACTGCGGTGAGGAGCACACGTGAGAGCAGGGAATCGCCCCGGAGCCACCGGTGGGCGGCGCATCCGGCGCCGGATCCTCGTCCCGGTCGCCCTGCTGACAGTGCTCGGCGCGGCAGTCGGCTTCCTCGCCTATCGCCACCTCGACAACAACATCGCGTCGCTTCCCCTCGGGGAGCTGGGGCCGCGACCCAGCAAGAAGGTGGTTCCCACAGAGGATCAGGAACCACTGACGATCCTGCTGCTCGGCTCCGACTCCCGCGAGGACACCGGATTCGGCGGTGAGACGCCCGGGCTGTCGGACACGACGATCGCATTGCACGTCGACGCCGACCGCGCGTCCGCCTACGGGGTCAGCGTCCCCAGGGACTCGATGGTGCAGCGCCCCGAGTGCACCACCGCCGACGGCACCACGGTGCCCGGTGGGTTGGACCTCTGGAACGAGGCCTACGCCAAGGCCGGCGCGGGCTGCACCGTCAAGCAGTTCGAGCAACTGACGAAGGTGCCCGTCGACCATGTGGTCGTCGTGGACTTCAACGGCTTCACGACCATGGTCGATGCCCTCGGCGGCGTTCAGGTGTGCGTGCCGTTCGAGGTGGATGATGCGCACAGCGACATCCACCTCGACGAGGGAACCTACGAGGTCGACGGCGCCGAGGCCCTCGCCTACGTGCGCGAGCGGAAGGCGTTCGGCGACGGCTCCGACCTCGGCCGCATGCGCCGGCAGCAGTCGTTCCTGGCATCGATGGCGCGCAAGGCCCTGTCACTGGGCACGGTGAGCAACCCCGTGAAGCTCTACCGGTTCCTCGACGCCGCGACCGGGTCCGTGAGCACCGATCCCGACCTGGCTCACCTCGACGACCTGATCGGTCTCGCGAAGCAGCTGCGGGGCATCGGCATGGACGACATCGCGTTCGTCTCCATCCCGGTCGAGGCCTATGCCCCCAACCACAACCGCGTGCAGTGGGCGCCCGAGGCCGACCGGATATGGCAGGCCATGCGCCAGGACACCGCGCTCCCAGCGAAGCAGCGAAAGTCCGCGATCAGCGCCGCGAGCCCGCACAACAAGCCGGGCACCGCTGCCACCGAGGACGAGAGGCAGGCCGCCGAACGAGCCGGGCTGTGCGCGTGAGCGCGGCGGGATGGTTCACCGTGACGATCAGGCGGCCACCCGGCCTCAGCACCCGTCGCAGCTCGGCGGGAGGACCGGACCAGTCCTCCCGGTAGTGCAGCACGAGGGACGCGACCAGTCGCTTGCGGGCCAGGTCGACCATGGCTCGGCCCACATCGAATCCGACGAGGGCGTCAGGTTCGCTCCTACCGGGACCGCTCGCGGCCACGCCCCTTCGACACGCGGATCGGGCTTCGCGATGACGCGGCCGTGCTCGCTCAGCTCCCCGGCGGCACGTAGCCCGTCGGGTCGGCACCCAGGTCGACGATCGCGGCCACCGGACCGCCGCCGTCGGGTCCCTGGTGGGCGGCCGACACCGACACGAACGCCGCCGGGTCGCCGGTGACCGAGGCGGTCACCCCGCCCACGCACGACTTGATCTGCCGGTGCCAGTGCACGTCGGAGTCGTCGAGCATCGCGTTGCGCCGCCCGTGCACCTGGCCGTCCTGGCTGACCTCGCACTTGAGGAACACGTTGACCAGGCGGCCCTGCAGGTCGGTCCAGTGCGGGCGCTCGGGCAGGTCGATCCCGGCGTCCTTGATCGCCGTCCAGATCCCGTCGGCGTCGAGGGCGTCCTTCATCACCGAGTGCCCGATCCGGTAGCGACCGCCGACCCCGCGGGCGTTGCCGACGACGACGACCTGGGCCTGGTCGAGCTCCACGCCACTGGAGCACGAGGCGACCGCGCTGAACAGGGAGCGGTCGTGCATCACGTCGGCGTCGGTGGGCATCTCGATCTCGCCCAGCGCGACCGCGATGCCGAGGGCGGTGCAGCCGTTGGACAGGTCCATCGACTCGTGGGTGTGCTCGGTCCACACGTTCTTGCCGCGGCTCTTGGCGTCGCGGATGGTGTGGATGGTCAGCAGCGGCGTCTTGGTCTGGACGTAGTGCACGTCCGCGGGGTCCGTGATCCCGGCCCGTTCCATCGCGACCTTCACCGCATCCGCGACCTTGGTGATCATCGCGGTGCGGCCGATGTCCTCGGGCATCAGCACCTCGCTCATCGCGAAGCCGACGGTGAGCCGCGGCTCGTCGGTCGCCTCGGCGTCCGCGGGGGGCATCGTCGCGAAGATCGTCGCGTGCGGGCTGAGCACGCCGTCGGTGCCTCCCGACCAGACGATCGGGATCTGCTTGACCTCCTCGGCGGACCGCGAGCCCTTGGCGACGAGGACCTCGCGGAACGCCCGGTCGGCGATGATCCGGGTGTAGTCGTTCACGCCGCCGTTGCCCTCGGTCTTGCCGATCACCGCGACGACCCGATCGGCCTCGAGCACCCCCGAGTCGATCACCTCCGCGAGTCCGCTGGCGTCGGACACGTTCAGGATCGGGACCTTGCGGACCTCGATGGGCTCAGGCATCGGCTTCTCCTTCGTTGGTTGACTGCTCGGGCACGACGACGGTTCCGGCGTTCGCGGCGACCGCGTCGACGATGTGGTCGAGGCTGGTGATGACGGCGTACTTCCCGCCCTGCTCGACGAAGCGGCAGGCGGCGTCCACCTTCGGCCCCATCGAACCGCTGGCGAAGTGGCCCTCGGCGGCGAGAGCACGCAGGTGCGTCACGCAGATGTTGCCGAGTGGCTCGGCGTCGGGAGTGCCGTAGCGCAGCACGGCGTTGGGCACGTCGGTCGCGATGACCAGCACGTCGGCGTGGACGGTCCGCGCGAGCAGCGACGCGCCGAGATCCTTGTCGATGACGGCCTCCACCCCGCGAAGGCCGTCGCCTTCGGCGACCACCGGAATTCCCCCGCCACCGTTGGCGATCACCACGAACCCGGCGTCGACCAGCGCGGTGACCGCCTTCGCGTCGAGGATCTCCCGCGGCTCCGGGGAGGCCACCATCCTGCGCCAGCCCTTCTCGCCGCGGTCCTCCCAGGTCTCGCCGTGCTCGATGAGCACCGCGGCGTCCTCGGCGGGCAGGAAGCGGCCGATCGGCTTGGTCGGGTGCACGAACCCGGGGTCGTCGGCGTCGACGAGGGCCCGGGTGACCACGGTGGCCGACGGCTGGGAGTGGCCGCGTGCCGCGAGCGCCCGGTCCAGGGCGTTCATCAGCACGAACCCGAGCGTCGCCTGGGTCTGCGCCCCGCACCAGTCGAGCGGCACCGGGGGTACGACGGGCGCGGCGATCTCGTTCTTCACCAGGAGGTTGCCGACCTGCGGGCCGTTCCCGTGGGTCAGCACCACCTCCCACGGGTCGTTCTCCCGGGACAGCAGGTTCGCGACACTGTCCATCGCGACCTGAGCGGCGGCGATCTGGTCGCCGGGACGGGCGCTGCCGTCCTCGGCCGTCAGCGCGTTGCCCCCCAGGGCGAGCAGGACTCTCATCGGTGTGAACCTCCGCGGTCACGGGTACGCGTCAGGTGACGAGGACGACGTAGCGAATACCGGGAGGGTCGATGGACATCACCGAAGTGATCTTGCACCAGCACGCCGAGCAGCGCCGGATGTTCGCCATGCTCGACGAGGTGCCGCGCACCGACAAGGACACCCTCACAGTGCTGTGGCGACGGCTGGAGGTGCTTCTGGAGACCCACGCCGAGGCCGAGGAGAAGTTCGTCTACCCCCGACTCCTGCAGGTCGGCCGCGGCGCGTCGGACGCCGACGACGCCGCCGAGGAGGTCGAGGACGCGCTCAAGGATCACAACGACATCCGCGCGGCGATCCGCAAGGTCGCCGAGCACGAGCCCGGCACGGACGACTGGTGGGACGCGGTCACCGAGTGCCGGGTCAGCAACAGCGACCACATGGCCGAGGAGGAGCGGCAGGACCTCGCCGACCTTCGCAGGCACGCCGGCCTCGACGAGCGCCACGAGATCGCGCTGAAGTTCCTCGCCTACGAGTCCGACAACGCCGCCACCGGCATCGAGCCGCAGGACAAGGACCCCGACGCCTACCTCGGGGAGAACGCGCCGACATCGTCGGGTCGCTGACCCGCGGGCGGTCCGCGGCCAGGGTTGGACGCAGTGCGCGGTCATGGTCGCGCCATCCAGTCGACGTCGGCGGCGGTGGCCCCGGCGGCCAGCGTGGCGTAGCCGGGTCCGCGGTCGAAGAACGGCTCCTCGCCGCGGCCACCGAGCAGCTCGGCGCGCAGCGCGTCGCTGGCCGCGGCGTCGACCTCCGGTGCGTCCTCCGGGCCGGTGACGACCACGCCGTAGTCGCTGCGGGCACCGTCGCGTGACACCTTGCCCCAGAGCACGTCGCGCGCGACCTCGTCGTACGGCCGCTTCAGCGGGTCGCCCCAGCCACCGCCACCGGTCGTCCGGATCCGGATCAGCTCGCCGGCCGCGACGGGTTCGCCGTCGGCGAGGGCGTCGACCTCACGCTCGTTCGGACCGCCGGGATCGATGACGACCTCGAACGGGCGGCCGGCCCGGCCCCCCTTGACCCCCCAGCAGGCCAGGATCGACCGGTCGGCGATCGACATGAACCGGGCGTCGACGAGCATCCGGATGTGCTTCTCGTAGCCGAGCCCGCCGCGGTAGCGGCCGGCGCCGCCGCTGTCGACGGCCAGCCCGAGCCGCTCGACCAGGAACGGGAACCGGGCCTCGGAGAACTCGCTCGGCAGGTTCCGCGAGTCCGGCACGACGTGGATGGTGTCTTCCCCGTCCGCGTAGTAGCGACCCCCCGAGCCGCCGCCGAGAACCTCGCGCATGAGGTACGGCGTGCCCTCGCGGTCGGTGCCGTAGACCCCGGTGTAGCGGATCGTCTCCTGGTCCGCCGGCATCCGGCCGTCGACCGCCTTGGCCAGCACGCCGGCCAGCACGCCGAGCAGCCGCAGGATCACGAACGTGCGGGCGTTCGTCGGTGCGGGGAACTCCGGGGTCAGCAGCGTCCCCTTCGGCGGGAACCGCATCTCGATCAGCGGCACCACGCCCTCGTTGACGTCGAGCTCGGCCATCCGCTCGGGGCTGTCGGCGAGGTTGCGCAGGATCGGTGCGAGCCACTTCTTCAAGAAGTTGCCGTCGGCGTAGTCGCCGCAGTGGTTGATCGGCCCCTTCGCCTGGGGCGCCGTGCCGTGGAAGTCGAGGACCAGCCGCTCGCCGCCCGGGTCGTCCTCGGCGGTCTTGGTGAGCGTGATCCGCTGGGTGTGCAGCCGCGGCTCGTCGACGCCGTCGTGCTCGGCGTAGTCCTCCCAGACGTACTCCCCCACCGGGATCTTCGAGAGGATCTCGCGGCGGAACGTCGCCGTGGTCTTGTCGAGCACCGCGTCGAAGCAGGCCTCGACGGTGTCCTTGCCGTAGCGCGCGAACAGCTCCGCCATCCGCCGGGCCCCCATCAGGCACGCTGAGCACTCCGCGTCCAGGTCGGCCGCGAGCGAATCGGGCATCCGCGAGTTGCGGGTCATGATCTTCAGCGCCTGCTCGCACGGCACGCCCTGGTCCCAGAGCCGGATCGGCGGGACCATCAGGCCCTCCTCGAAGACGCTCGTGGCGTGGCTGGGCATCGAGCCCGGGACCGCGCCGCCGATGTCGTCGTGGTGGCCGAACGCCTGCACGAACGCGACCACCTCGGGTCCGCTGCCGGAGTCGTGGAACACCGGCGCCGTGACGCAGAGGTCGGGCAGGTGGCCGATCCCGCCCTCGGAGAGGTAGACGTCGTTGTGGAAGAACACGTCGCCGGGCTTCATCGTCTCGATCGGGTAGTCCCGGACGACCGGGTGCACGAGCGCGGAGTAGGACCGGCCGGTGAGCTTGCGCAGGTGCCGGTCGTGGATGCCGGCCCGGTAGTCGTGGGCGTCGCGGATCATCGGCGAGCGCGACGTTCGCCCGATCGCGGTCTCCACCTCCTGCTCCACCGAGGCGAGGTAGCCCTCGACGATCTCGACGAGCACCGGGTCGGGGCCGGTGGCGGTCTCCGCGGTGAGCCGGTAGGGGGTCGAGGTGGGTTTCGAGACGCTCACTTCGTTCGCTCCTCAACCAACGGTGTTCTCGTGATGACCAGGTTGCCGAAGGTGTCCACGCGGGCGGTGAACCCCGGGTGCAGCGGCACGGTCGAGCTGAACTCCTCGAACACGGCCGGCCCCTCGACGACGTCGCCGGCGCCGAGCCGGGACCGGTCGTAGACCGGTGTCTCGACCCAGTCGTCGAAGTGGACCTGACGCGTGCCCGTCCGGGCGGCCTCCGGGCCGTCGCCGGGGCCGATCTCGCGGACCTCGGGCTTGCGGATCGGGCCGATCCCGGTGACCCGCAGGTTCACCCACTCGACTTCCTGGCGGGGGTCGTCACGGAAGTCGTAGTCGTAGAGCGCCCTGTGCTCGGCATGGAAGCGGTCCGCAACGGTGGCGAGCAGCTCGTCGGTGACCGGCCCGTCGGGGACGTCGACCCGGACCTCGTAGGCCTGCCCGTAGTAGCGCAGGTCGGCGGTCCGGTCGAAGCGCCGCTGCTCGGACAGGAACCCCTCGCGCTCGAGCGCGGCGTCGGCCTGGCGGGTCAGGTCGTCGAACACCGCCTGCAGGTGCTGGGGGTCCAGGTGCGACTGCCGGGCCACCGCGGTCTGCACGTAGTCGTTGCGGACGTCGACGGTGAGCAGGCCGTACGCCGACAGGTTGCCCGGGTTGAGCGGGACCAGGACGCCCTGCAGGCCGAGGATGTCGACGAGCCGGCAGGCCAGCAGCGAGCCGGAGCCGCCGAAGGTCACCATCGTGAAGTCGCGGACGTCCAGGCCCCGGTTGACGGTCACCTGGCGCAGCGCGTTGGCCTGGTTCCACGCGGAGATCTCGAGCACGCCGGTGGCGCAGGCCTCGAACCCGAGACCGAGCCTGCCGGAGAGGTCGCGGATGCCCTGCGCGGCGAGGTCCACGTCGAGCGGCACCTCCCCGCCGAGCAGGTGCGGTGGGATCCTCCCGAGCACGGCGTGCGCGTCGGTGATCGTGGGGTCGGTCCCGCCGGTGCGGTAGCACATCGGTCCGGGATCGGCGCCGGCCGACTGCGGTCCCACCTTCAGCGTCCCCTCCGGCGAGATCCAGGCGATCGAACCGCCGCCGGCCCCGACGGTGACCACGTCGATCATCGGGATCTTCGACGGGTATGCCCCGACGTGGCCCTCGGTGGTCAGGGCCGGCCGGCCGTCGATGACCACCGTGACGTCGGTCGACGTACCGCCGCCGTCGCAGGTCACCACCTGGGCGAAGCCGGCTCTCTCCGCGACGACCGCGGCCCCG
Source organism: uncultured Actinomycetota bacterium (assembly GCA_963801125.1). Taxonomy (GTDB): domain Bacteria; phylum Actinomycetota; class Actinomycetes; order Propionibacteriales; family Nocardioidaceae; genus Nocardioides_B. The sequence goes on along the minus strand of CAWDDL010000010.1, from coordinate 314,401 downwards.
AGCGCGCCGGCGGCCGGCCCGGACAGCACCGTGGTGATCGGCTGGTGGACGACCTCCTCGGCGGAGAGCACGCCACCATTGCTCTTCATGACGTAGAACGGAACTCCCGATCCCCGACTCGTCCGCGAAACCGAGCCGTCGGCCGGCGTGGCCGCCGCGGACGAATCCGCGAAGGACGCGAGGTGGCCGGCGATGTTCGCGACGTAGCGGCGGATGTTGGGCTTCACCGCGGCGTCGACCAGCGTGGTCACAGCGCGCTCGTACTCGCGGTACTCGCGCAGCACCTCACTCGAGATCGAGACCGTGGCCTCGGGGTGCACCTCGCCGAGGATCGCCCGCATCGCGAGCTCGTGCGCGTCATTGGCGTAGGAGTGCAGGAAGCACACGCCGATCGTGTTGATCCCCTGGTCGCGGAACCACGCCGCGGCGGCCGTTGCGCGCTCGGCGTCGAAGGGCCGGATCTCCTCGCCGTCGACGTTCATCCGCCCGGGCACGGTCTTCACCCGGTGCGCGGGCACGATCCGGTCCGGCTTCACCCAGAAGTAGGAGTTGCCGTAGCCGTCCGGCACCGACTGACGGGCGATCTCCAGCATGAACTCGTAGCCCTCGGTGGTGATGAAGCCGAGGTTCTCGACCTTGCCCTCGAGGAGCTTGTTGGTGGCGACCGTCGTGCCGTGGCTCACCGCGCTCAACGCGTCGCCGTCCAGGCCGAGCGCCTCCAGCACCTTGCGCACCCCGATCATGAACCCCACGGCCGGGTCGGCCGGCGTCGAGGGCGTCTTGGTCACGGCGAGCTCGCCGGTGTGCTCGTCCACGGCGACGACGTCGGTGAACGTGCCGCCGGTGTCGATGCCGATCCGGATGCTTCGGGGCTCGGCTGGAACACTCATCTGGTCTCATCCTGAGGGTCGGTCTCGGGCGTGAAGGTGGGGCGCCGGTCGCCGACGCGGGTGAGCTGCTCGTAGGCGTGGCCGACCTCGAGCAGCAGCCGTTCGTTGCGGGGCGCCGCCACGATCTGGATGCCGACGGGCCAGCCCTCGCGGGTGAACCCGGCCGGCACCGAGAGGGCGGGGCAGCCGGTCACCGTGATCAGGAACGCCGAGCGCATCCAGTCCAGGTAGGTCTCCTGGGCCTGCCCGTTGATCGTGGCCGGGTACTCCTCCCCGGCGTCGAAGGGCGGCACCTGGCTGACCGGCAGCACGAGCACGTCGTACCTCTCGAAGAAGACGCGCACCTTCTCGGCCAGCGAGGTCAGCCGTTGGTACGCCGCCGCGACGTCCTGGCCGGTGAGGCCGGCACCGGCCCGGATGTTGTCGGCCAGGGACGCCTTGAACGCCTCGGGCCGCCGTTCCAGCAACGCCCCGAACCGCGCCTGGAACAGCCAGGCCCGCAGCGTCCGGAAGGTGGCCTCGGCGCCGGTCGCGTCGAGGTGGTCCTCGCCGACGTGAGCCCCGGCGTCGGAGAGTACGTCGCCTTGCGCGCGGAGGATCTGCGCGACCTGGTCGTCGACCTGGAAGGCACCGCCGAGGTCAGGCGTGAGCGCGACGCGCAGGCCGTCCAGCGCTCCGGCCAACGGGGGCGCGAAGCTGCTGCCCGGGGTCTCCAGCGACAGCGGTGCACGACTGCTCGGCCCGGCGATCACCGACAGCAGCAACGCCAGGTCCTCGACGTTGCGCGCCATGGGACCGCCGACCGACGTGAGCTCCCAGGCGTTGGTGGTCGGCCACGCGGGCACCCGGCCGACACTGGGCCGCAGCCCGACCACGTTGCAGAACGACGCCGGGTTGCGCAACGACCCGCCCATGTCGCTGCCGTCGGCGAGCGGCACCATCCCGGACGCGAGCGCGGCCGCCGCTCCCCCGCTGGACCCACCGGCAGACCTGCTCAGGTCGTAGGGGTTGAGGGTGGTGCCGAAGATCGGGTTGAACGTGTGCGAGCCCGCCGCCCACTCGGGCACGTTCGTCTTGCCGAGGACGACCGCGCCGGCGGCCCGGATCCGCTCGACGATGAGCTCGTCGCGCCTGGGCACGTGCTTCTCGCGCAACGGCGAGCCGAACGTGGTCGTCCAGCCCGCCACCTCGTGGGTGTCCTTGAACGCGTGCGGGAGGCCGTGCAACGGGCCGAGCTCCTCCCCGGCGGCGGTCCGTTCGTCAGCGGCGGTCGCCTCGGCCCGGGAGCGCTCCGGGTCCATCGAGACGACCGCGTTGACCGCAGGGTTCACCTGAGCGATCCGGTCCAGGTGCAGCTCGAGCAGCTCACGCGCGGAGATCGTTCGTTCGCGCACGGCACGGGCCATCTCCCGGGCACTGCTGTAGACGTCGATGTCGGTCATCTGGCAAGTCAGCTCAGTTCCTGCGCCGCCCGGCGATCCAGCCCCCGACGACGGCGCCCGCCAAGGCGGCGAGTGCGCCCACCGCGACGCCGACCACGAAGCCGGGTTGGCTGGCCCTCGACGCCGTCGCCGCCGGTGCCGTGAAAACGGTGCCCGGCGCTGCCCCTGCCGACGGCTGGACCGGCGGAGCCGGGGCGACGGTGGATGGGTCCGGCGGGAGGCCGAGCGAAGCGAGGCCGGATGGTTTCGGCGCCCCGGTTCCGGCGGGGAAGCCGCCGGCACCTGGCACAGCGGCGGGCGCCGTCCCCGACAGCACGGCGTCGACGTTGCGAAAGAACTCGTCGGCCATCTTCTTGGAGACCCCGGTGAGCATCCGCTGGCCGACGCCGCCGATCATCCCGCCGACGACCGCGTCCGCGTCGTAGCTGAGCACCGTCGTGCCGCCGTCGCCCTCCTCGAGAAGCACCATCACCTCGGCGCCGATCGTGCCGGGGGCTCCCGCGCCCTGGGCCTTCATCGTGAACGACGCCGGCTCCTGCTGGTCGGACAGGTGCACCTCCCCGTCGTACACACCCTTGATCGAGCCGACGCCCGCTGCGACCGTCATCTTGTAGGCGTCGGACCCGAGTGCCTCGAGCCGCTGGCAACCGGGGATGGTCGCCACCAGCACGGCCGGGTCGTTCAGCGCGGCGAACACCGTCGCTCGGTCCGCCGCGAGCGTGGAGGTTCCGGAGATCTTCATGAGCGGTCCTTCCTGGCGCGCAGCTCGAAGAGCTCGCTCGGTGAGATGGGCATCCGGGTGATCACGAGGCCCTCGGCGTCCTCGATCGCGGCGGCGATCGCGGCCGCCCCCGGGATCACCCCGGCCTCGCCGGCGCCCTTGACGCCGAGCGGGTTCAACGGCGACGGGGTGACCAGGTGGTCGATCTCGATCTCGGGCACCTCGGAGGCGTAGGGCATCAAGAAGTCCATGAACGAGGCGTTCAGCAGCTGCCCGTCCGGGGCGTACTCCATCCGCTCGTACAACGCTCCACCCACGCCTTGCGCGACGCCGCCGTGGATCTGGCCCTCGACGATCATCGGGTTGATCAGCGTCCCGCAGTCGTGGACGACGCAGTAGCGCAGCACCCGGATGTCGGCGGTGTCCGGATCGGTCTCGACCACGACGGCGTGCATGCCGTTGGCGAACGTCGAGCGCGGCGGGGAGTAGTAGTCGGTGCTCTCGAGCCCGGGCGCCTCCCCCTCCTCGACCGGCGGCCGGTCAGGGTCGGCGGGGGTGGCGAACTGGGTGGCCCGCTTGGAGGCCTCGTCGAAGGCGTAGCGCAGCGGGTTGGAGAGCACGGCGACCGCGCCGAGGTCGATCTGCGACGACGGGCTGCCCTTGACCCGGACGTGCCCGTCGACGATCTCGAGGTCGTCCACCGACGCCTCGAGCGCCTGCGCGGCGATCCGCAGTGCCTTCTCCCGGACCTTTCGGGCGGTCATCGCGACCGCGCTGCCGCTCATGACCGCGGTGCGCGAGGCGAACGTGCCGACGGCGTACTTGAACCGCCTGGTGTCGCCCGTCGTGACGCGGATCCGGTCGAACGGCACGCCGAGCTCGTCGCCGACGATCTGGGCCAGCATCGTCTGGTGGCCCTGACCCTGGGTGGTCAGACCGGTGGACACCACGACGGTGCCGTCGGTCTCGACCCGGATGTGGCCGCCCTCGTAGGGGCCGACGCCGGTGCCCTCGACGTAGCAGGCCAGGCCGATACCGACCCGTCGCCCCTCGGCGCGCGCCTGGTCCCGGTAGGCCTCGAAGTCGTCCCAACCGACGAGCTTCTTGAGCTTGTCGAGGGAGGCCGGGAAGTCGCCGGAGTCGTAGAGCAGCGGCCGCCCGTCCTGGAAGATCAGGCCCTGGTCGTAGGGCATCTCGTCGGGCTGGATGAAGTTGCGCTCCCGCACCACGGTGCGGTCGAGGCCGAGGTCGCGGGCGATGGCGTCCATCGTGCGCTCCATGACGAAGCAGCCCTGGGGCCGACCGGCTCCGCGGTAGGGGGTGACGATCACCGTGTTCGTGTAGAGGCTCTGGAACTCGACCCGGTAGACCCCCGGCTTGTAGGGCCCGAGCAGCTGGGTGGAGGTGATGATCGGCACGATCAGGCCGTAGGGGATGTAGGCGCCGTGGTCGTGCCAGAACCTCACCGACAGGCCGAGCAACCGCCCGTCGTCGTCGTACCCGACCCGCACCTGGTGCAGCTGGCCGCGCTCGTGCGCGCTGGAGACGAAGTGCTCACGCCTGTCCTCGGTCCACTTCACCGGCCGACCGAGCCGCACCGCCGCCCACGGCACCAGCACCTCCTCGGGCCACGGGTGCACGATCTTGACGCCGAAGCCGCCGCCGACGTCGGGTGTGATGACCTCGACCCGGTCCACGGGGAGCGACAGCTTGGCCGCAATGGCCTGCCGCACGCTGGTCGAGGTCTGGGTCGAGGTGTGCACGGTGAGCGAGCGGTCGTCCGAGTCCCACTCGGCCAGCACGCCCTTGCCCTCGAGCGGCATCGAGGCGCTGCGCTCGATCGCGAGATCGAGCTCGAGCTGGTGCGGCGCGGCGTCGATCGCGGCTTCCGCGTCTCCGGTCTGCTGCACCATCGCGGCGGCCACGTTGCCGGGAACGTCCTCGTGCACGAGGTGCTCGGCGGCGCGGGCGGCCTCGATACCGACCACGGCCGGGAGGAACTCGTAGTCGACGCGGATCCGGTCGACGACGTCCTCCGCGGCGTAGCGGGTGGAGGCGACCACCATCACGATCGCCTCGCCCACGTAGTTCACCTCGTCCTTGGCGAGGGCGTACTGCGTGCGCCCGTGCGTCAACGTCGGATGCGGGATCAGCAGCGGGAGCGGCTCGCCCACACGGGTGCCGTGCTGGTCCTGGTCGGCCTGCAGGTCCTCGTAGGTGTAGATCGCGACGAGGCCGTCGACGTCGAGCGCGTCGGCCACATCCACGTCGACGACCCGCGCGTGGGCGTGCGGGCTGCGCACGAACGCCACCTGGAGGGCGTCGTGGCCGAGGTCGTCGAGGTAGCGGCCGTCGCCGACGACCAACCGCGGGTCCTCAGAACGGCGGATCGGTTGGCCGAACAGCTTGGTGGTCATGAGTCCTCGCCCACCGCGGCATCGCCCGCGATCAGCTCACTGCCGCGCAGGACCGCCGCGACGATGTTCTGGTAGCCGGTGCATCGGCACAGGTTGCCGCTGATCGCCTCCCGGGCCTCCTGCGCGGTGGGCGTCGGGTGCTCGTCCAGGTAGGCGGTGATCGTCGTGATGAACCCCGGGGTGCAGAAGCCGCACTGGAGCGCATGGGTGTCTCGGAACGCCTGCTGGACCGGGCCCATCCCGCCGTCGGCCGAGCGACAGCCCTCGACGGTGGTGATCTCGGCGCCTTCGAGGCTGACCGCGAACACCAGGCAGGACCGGGTCGGCGCCCCGTCGACGAGGACGGTGCAGGCCCCGCAGACGCCGTGCTCGCAGCCGACGTGCGTGCCGGTAAGCCGCAGGTCGTGGCGCAGTGCGTCGGAGAGCAGCCGGCGGGCCGGGAGCTCGAGCTCGTGCCTGATGCCGTTGACGATCAGCGCGACCGCGACCAGCTGTTCGCTCATGCCGCCCTCCCGTCGCGGCGCCGGGCGACCGCGTCGTCATGCGCCTGCCGCAGGGCGCGCTCGGTGAGCACGTGCGCCAGGTGGCGGCGGTACGACGCACTCGCGTGGATGTCCTCCTCGGGGTCGATGACCTCGTCGAGCAGGTCGCGCACCCGGTCCGGGTCGAACCCGCCCCCGCTGCCGGCGATCGCCCCGGTCAGGTCGGCCAGCACCGGGCCGGCACCGACGCTGATCAGTCCGGCGCGCGCCGCGGTGACGGCCAGGTCGGGGTCGACCGTGACGAGGGCGGCGACCCCGCACATCGCGTAGTCGCCGTGCCGGCGGGCAAGCTCCACGAACGCGGAGCCGCTCCCGGCCGGGGGCCGCGGGAACGTGGCGGCCACCGCCACCTCGTCGACCCCCGTGGCGGTCTCCATCGGGCCGAGGAAGAACTCGGCCGCGCCCACCACCCGGGTGCCGGCCGGCCCGGCGAGTTCCACGGAGCCGCCCAGGAGCGCCAGCACGGCGGTCATCTCGGCAGCCGGGTCGCCGTGCACGAGGCTGCCGACCGTCGTCCCCCGGTTCCGGATGGTCGGGTGGGCGACGTGCTGCAGGGCCTGGCGCAGCAGCGGGACCGCGCCGAAGGCGGCCTCGTCGCGCTCGACGCCGGCGTGCCGCGCCAGCGCGCCCACGCGCACCCCGTCCGGACCGGCCTCGACCGCCGCGAGGCCGGGGATGTGGTTGATGTCGACGAGGTGCCCCGGCGCGGCGAGCCGCATCGACATCAGGGGCACCAGGCTCTGGCCACCCGCGAGGACCTTCGCCCCGCCGGACTCCCCGGCGAGGCCGGCAAGCATCTGCACGGCCTCGTCCGTGGAGCGCGGACGGTGGTAGGTGAACGGGGGTGGCTTCACGGGTTTCCTCGGTCGATGGTGCGGGACGGGTCAGTGCGCGCGGTGGTTGCCGTCGTGGCCCCCGACCTCATCCTGCTCCTGCACACCTGGACGTTCGACGGTGATCAGCGAGACGTCTTCCCTCAGGTTCGCCGGGGCCACCCAGCGGGCCAGGTGGTAGCCGGCCAGGGTGACGATGGTTCCGAGCGCGATGCCGGAGAGCACGAAGTTGTCGGTGATCTTCAGCGAGGTGTCGCCGATCGCGATGATGATGCCTGCGGCCACGGGGACCAGGTTGACGGGGTTGGCGAAGTCGACCCGGTTCTCCTTCCAGATCTTGGCGCCGAGCAGGCCGATCATGCCGTAGAGCACCACGGTGATCCCGCCGAGGACGCCGCCCGGAGTGGCCGAGACCAGCGCACCGAACTTCGGGCTGAGCCCGAAGACGATGGCCACGGCCGCGGCGACGAAGTAGGCCGCCGTCGAGTAGACCCGCGTCGCCGCCATCACCCCGATGTTCTCGGCATAGGTGGTGGTGGGCGAGCCGCCGAAGGTCGAGGCGATGACCGTGCCGACGCCGTCGGCGGCGATCGCCTTGCCCATGACCGGGTCGAGGTCGCGGTTGGTCATCTCGGCGACCGCCTTGACGTGGCCGGTGTTCTCGGCGATCAGCGCGATGACGGCGGGAAGCACGAGCAGCACGAACGCGATCGAGAAGCTCGGCATGTGCCAGCCGACCGCCCCGAGGTTGCCGGCGTTGGTCTGGTTGCCGACGAGGCCGTCGGCGGTGTGCACCGGGAAGCCGAACCAGTCGGCGCTCTTGACCTGGTCCCAGTTCACCCGCGGGTGGGTGTCCACCTGGCCGGTCCCGGCGTTGAACGCGGTGATGTCGCCCGAGACCACGTCGAGGATCGCGGAGAGCACGTAGCCGAAGAGCAGTCCGACGAAGATCGCGATCCGGCCGAAGAACCCGCGCACGCCGACGGCGAAGAGGATCACGAAGAGCATCACCAGCAGGGCGACCCACTGGTCCTGCGGCCAGTAGATGTTGGCCACCACCGGGGCGAGGTTGAACCCGATCAGCATGACGACCGCGCCGGTGACCACCGGCGGCAGCACGGCGTGCAGCAACCGGGTTCCGGCGAAGTGGATGAGCACGCCCACCAGCGCCAGCACCACGCCCGCGACGAGGATCGCGCCGGTGACGTCCGCCGGGCCGCCTTCCTGGTTGTAGATCGCCGTGGCGCCACCGACGAAGGCAGCCGACGTGCCCAGGTAGCTGGGCACCTTGCCCTGCACGATCAGCAGGAACGCGATCGTCGCGATGCCGCTCATCATGATCGCGAGCTGTGGGTTCAGCCCCATGATGATCGGGAACACGAACGTCGCCCCGAACATCGCGACGACGTGCTGCGCTCCCAGACCGGCGGTCCTCCCCCAGGACAATCGCTCGTCAGGGGCGACCGCCTGTCCCGGCGGCGGGGTCTTCCCGTCGTAGACGACTTTCCATCCAATAGCCATTGCGAAGGCCTCCCTGGCCAAGGCACCACGCGGTGCGGGTGCGCCCTGTGTGAACCCCCGAGGGTGACGCATGTCACGGGTCAGGCTCACTGTGCACGAGAGTGCCCGGCGACACCATGGACGCTCCCGGCAAAGAACTGCCGAAACGCTGGCCAATCTGCTGGCAACTGCTGCCAATGCCCGAGGCGCGGGAGCCGCAGGCAGCCACCTTCGCGTAGAGGTGTGAAGATCGTGAGCAGCGTCCGCGCTCAAGCGCCGGATCGCCCTGGGCGTGAGGCCCTATCCGCCGTGGACGAGTCCGCCGATGATGGCGAGGACGGCCAGCACCGCGCCCACCGCGGCGACGAGTACGGCGGCGCGCGCCAGGTGGGCCTCCCACGCCTGCTCTACGACGACGCGCAGCGTGGTGTGCGCCAGCCAGACGCCGAGTCCGGCCATGATCAGGCAGCCGATGCCCCAGACCACCATCACGTTGCGGAAAGCGCCCATCTCATAGCTGGTGCCCCAAAACAGCGAGGTGAGAGCGGTGCTCCAACTGCCCTGACCCAACATGCTGAAGACAGCGAAGGCGAATCCGGCGATTGCGGTCGCCTTGGGTGTCATCAGGTTGACGGGGCTGAACAGCCCGGCCGGACGCGTGGGCGGTTCGTCGGTGAGGTGTTCCTCGGACATGGTGTCAGCCCCCATACTCGATCGTGACGGCAGCGTACTCGGCCTCTCCCGGTGAACGGGGTAAATCGATCTGCGCCCGTGCCCAACTGCACTCAATCGCGCCAACCGCGATGCGTGCTCGTGGCGGTGACCCCGCAGGGGCCCTGCTGCTCTAGGTCGCGGCGCCGGGCACGCGCTGCGGTCGTTGCTGAGCTTCGCTCTCGCACCTCTGTGGGAAGGGGGGCGGCTCAGAGCTCGCGCATCGTCACCACGCGCAGCGCCAGGGCCAGGTCGAGCCGCAGGGCGGGGTCGGTGGTGAACGGCCCCACCACCCGCTCGATCTTGCCGATCCGGTAGCGCAGCGTGTTGTAGTGGAAGTGCAGCGCACGGGCGGCCTCGGCGACGTTGAGATTGGCGTCGAGCAGCACCTGGAGCGTCGTACGCAGGGTGTCCGCCTCGTCCGTCGTCCCCCGGTTCGGTGCGAGGCCCTTGAGCGTCTCGTCGACGAACCGGTCGAGCTCGCCCGCGTCGTCGATCAGGCTGAGCAGCCGGAAGACGCCCAGGTCGTCGAAGTGGGCGACGGCGCTGGGGCCGTGCAGCCGGCGCCCGGCTTGGAGCGCCTTGCGCCCCTGCTCGTAGGCGGCGGGCAGCTCGTCGGCCGACCCTGCCACCCGGCTGACACCGGCCGCGAAGGTACGGCGTCCGCCGCCGCCGTCCCCGCGCACGCCGCGCACCGTCCTGGCCACCACGGCTCGTTCCGCGCCGGGCTCGGGCACCGGCAGCACCGCGACCACCTCGGCGGCGAACCCGACCACCGGGGCCGCCGGGTCCTCGGCGGCGACCACGGTGGCCCAGGCCGCGGAGAACCGCTCGAGCTCCAGCGGGCCCTGGTAGCCGCGCGACATCGGCGGCGCGTGCTCGGTGTCGAGGGCGGCCACGACCACCACGGCAGGACGGTCGAGGTCCCAGCCGAGGGTGCGGGCATGGACCACCACGTCGTCGCGCTCACCGGCCCGGCCCGCGAGGACGTCGCGCAGGAAGTCGCCGCGGTACTTGCTCTCCACCGCGGTCACGGCCAACTGCTTGGTCAGGCAGATCGCCACCACGTCGGCGGCCCGCTCCAGCACCGCGAGGTCCTCGACGTCGAGGACCCGCTCGGGGTGGAACAGCACCAGCCGGCCGTGGTCCACGCGGCCGCCGGCGACCGGCACCACCGCGTGCGAGCCGGGCAGGTCGCCCGGCGCGTGCAGCCCCGGCACCGACACCTCGGTGAGGAACCGACCGCTGGGGTGGAACGCAGCCGAGGCCCGGACGCCCTCCACGAGCGCGGGCGCGCCGACGAAGCTCAGCACCCGGCCGTCGGCGGTCGAGACCAGCACGCAGCCGCCGAAGTGGTCGCGGATCCGCGATGCCACCTCGGTGAGGTCTCCCCCGGCCAGCACCGCGTTGACCAGCTCGCGCTGGATCCCGTCGCGGCGCTCGAGGAGGGTGAGCATCTGACCGACGTCACCCGCTGTCAGATCCCGCCCGTCAGGGCGCAGATCGTTGGCAAGTTCTCCCATGCGCGTGACGGTACTCCAGTCGTAGGCTCGGCCGGGTGACCTCGACCTGTCCGGTCGACGTGTTCGCCGGGGAGTTCGCCGGCGCGGCGTCGACGCTGCTCGCCGACCTGCTGATGGAGCCGGGCCTGCGGCTGCGCGAGGTGGCCCGGACGCCCTCGTCGGTGCACTACGACACCGCCCACGACGAGGTCCCGGTGCTGTGCGTGGCGACGCGGGACGCCGTACGCCTCCCCCACACGTTCGTCACCTCCTCGTTGCCGGCCGCGTCGGAGCTGGTCGACGCGAGCTGGCGCGTCGCCCGCTGGTGGCACCCACCGCGCCCGGTGGGACTGGTGCCCCCGCCGCGGGCGAGGCTCGCCGCGCTCGGTGGCACGACGTACGACGCCCTCGATCCCGACGTGCTCGTCGGACGCGGCGCCGGCCTGACCCCCGAGGGGGACGACGTCCTCGCTGCGGCACTGGTCACCGCGCACGCGACCGGTGACCCGCGGCTGGAGGGCTGGCGCGACGCGACCCGGTCCGCGCTGGGCCGGCACCGGACGACGGCCGTGTCGCGCGGGATCTTGCACCACGCCCTGGACGGCTACGCCACGCCGGAGCTCGCCGAGCTGCTCGTCGTGCTGTGCCGCGGCGGTGAGCTCGACGGCCCGGTGGCGCGTCTGCGCCGGCTGGGCCACACCTCCGGGGGCGCGCTGCTCGACGGCGTCGCCTTCACGCTGGGCACCCGGCCCGGCGTCCCCCACCACGAAGGAGCGGCATGACCCGCAGCCTCGAGACCCGCAAGGGCGCCTACGTCGACTCGGTGACGCTGATGCAGGTCAGCAAGCGCGTCGCCGCCCTCGACGACGTCTCGGCCGCTCTGGTCGCGATGGCGACCGATCTCAACCTCGAGCTCGCCGACCAGATGGGCTTCGAGGTGCCCGACGGGCTCTCCCCCAACGAGATGCTCGTCGCGCTCGAGGCCGGCTCGGAGGACGCCCTGGCGCTCGCCCGTGCCGAGGTCGACGCGGCGCTGGCAGCCTCCTCGCGCCCGCCCGCCTCGGGCTTCGGCTCCGCCCCGGCGGCGACCACCGTCGGGGCGGCCGCGCGTGAGCTGGACCCGGCGTCCACGGTGGCGCTGGTGTCCACACCGGGCCAGTTCGCGTTCGCGGACGCGGTGGACGCGGTCGACGCGGGGCTGCTGACCATGGTGTTCAGCGACAACGTGGCGCTCGCGCAGGAGGTTGCGCTCAAGCGCCGTGCCGAGCAGGCCGGCGTGCTGGTGATGGGGCCCGACTGCGGCACGGCGGTCGTCGGCGGGGTCGGGCTCGGCTTCGCCAACGTGGTTCGGCCCGGACCGGTCGGCATCGTCGCCGCGTCCGGGACCGGCGCCCAGCACCTGATGTCGCTGCTCGACGGCGCCGGGATCGGCGTCTCGCACTGCCTCGGCGTGGGCGGCCGCGACCTGTCCGAGGCCGTCGGCGGCCTGTCGACGCTTCGCGCGCTGGACCTGCTCGACGCAGATCCCGGCACCGAGCTCGTCGTGGTGGTCTCCAAGCCGCCCGCCGACACGGTCGCCGAGAAGGTCCGCGCGCACGCCGCGGCCCTGGGCACGCCGGTGCTGTTCGGCCTGCTCGGCGCCGGCCGGCCGGACCTGACCGAGACCGCGCACGCCGTCGTGGACGCGGCCGGGGGCACGTGGTCGGCGCCGGAGAGCTGGCCGGGTGCGGTACCGGCCGGTCGACCGGGCGGCCACCTCCGAGGCCTCTTCTCGGGCGGGACGCTCTGCGACGAGGCGATGCTGATCGCCTCCGCTGCGCTCGGGCCGATCACGTCCAACATCCCGCTCGACCCGGCCCACGCCCTCGGGGCCGACCTCGCCGCCCGCGGGCACACGATGATCGACTTCGGCGACGACGAGCTCACCCGCGGCCGACCGCACCCGATGATCGACGGCACCCTGCGGGTGGAGCGGATCCTCGCCGAGGCCGACGACGCGGGTGCGGGCGTTCTGCTGCTCGACGTGGTGCTCGGCCTGGGCGCCGACCCGGACCCGGCGGCCTCACTCGCGGGCCCGGTACGTCGTGCCGTGGCCGCCGGCCTGCCGGTGGTCGCCGCCGTGATCGGGACGCGCGACGACCCCCAGGACACCCGTGCCCAGTGCGCCGCCCTCACCGACGCCGGAGCGGCCGTGCACCTGTCCAACGCTGCGGCCACCCGCGCCGCCCTCGACCTGCTCGCCGGAGGTGCCCTGTGACCAGCCTGTTCACGCCCACCGACGTGGTGGCCGCCGGAGCGAGCCTGTTCGCCGACACCGTCGAGCAGCAGGCCGTCGCGACCCACCGGGTCGACTGGTCGCCCCCGGTGGGCGATCCCGCCGCGCTGGCCGCCGTGATGGCCGATCCCCGCCGCCGGGCGGCCAACGAGGAGGCCCTCGCCGCGATGCTCGCAGCGGAGGCGACCCTGGTCGACGTACGCCCCGCCTCCGAGGCACTGGGGCTCGAACCCGGCCAGTTCCTGCACGCCGGACCACCGGTCGACTGGGAGCGGGCGTCCGGACCGCTCCGGGGCGCACTGATCGGCGCGATGCTGCTCGAGGGCCTCGCGGGCGATCCGGGGGACGCCGAGCGCAGGCTGGCCGCGGGGGACGGCGTGTCCTGGGAGCCGTGCCACCACCGCGGCGCGGTCGGCCCGATGGCCGGGGTCGTGTCGCCGTCGATGTGGGTCTTCGAGCTGCGCGACGACGCGCACGGGAACACGTCGTGGTGCACGCTCAACGAGGGGCTCGGCAAGGTCCTGCGCTACGGCGCCTACGGCCCCGAGGTGATCGACCGGCTGCGCTGGATGGGCGAGGTGCTCGGGCCCTTGATGGCCACCGCCGTACGGACCGGCGGACCCGTCGACATCCGCGCGATCGTCGCGCAGATGGTGCAGATGGGCGACGAGGGCCACAACCGCAACCGCGCCGGCACGCTGATGTTCCTGCGCGAGGTGCTGCCCGCGATGATCGACTCGGGCCGGCCGGCCGCCGAGGTGGCCGAGGCGGTCCGGTTCGTGTCCGGCAACGACCACTTCTTCCTCAACCTGGTGATGCCGGCCTGCAAGCTGCAGGCCCGTGCCGGTGCCGGTGTCCACGGCTCGACCGTCGTCACGGTGATGGCCCGCAACGGCACCGACTTCGGCATCCAGACGTCCGGGACGGGAGAAAAGTGGTTCACCGCGCCGGCGCTGACCCCGGACGGGCTCTACCTCGGCGCCTACGGCCCCGACGACGCCAACCCCGACATCGGCGACTCGACCATCACCGAGACCGCGGGCATCGGCGGGATGTCGATGGCGACCGCGCCGGCGATCGTCCGGTTCGTGGGTGGCTCGGTGCCGGACGCGCTGGCGACCACGCAGCGGATGTACGGCATCACCGTCGGGGAGAACCCGGCGTTCGCGATCCCGATCCTGGAGTTCCGCGGCGCACCCACGGGTATCGACGTCACCGCCGTGATCCGTTCGGGGATCCTGCCCCAGATCAACACCGGGATGGCCGGGCGCGTCCCCGGCACCGGCCAGGTCGGCGCGGGGCTGGTCACACCACCGATGGAGTGCTTCACCGCGGCGCTGGCGGCCCTCGCCGAGGCGGCGCCTCCTCTCGGCTGAGCCGGCCGACCCGGCGCCTCCTCACCCCCACGCCGGCCGACCCGGCGCCTCCTCACCGTCAAAAGTGCGAGGACGCGCCGGGTCGGCTCAGGTGTCGCGGTCGGTGCGCGAGCGCTCCTCGACCAGCGCGACGAGCTGGCGCACCTGCACCCGGGCCCGGTCGCCGTCGGAGCCCTGGATCCCCACGGCGCTGACCGTGGTGCCGTCGTTGAGGTCGAGCACCGCCCAGGGAGCCCCGGGCCGCAGCGAGATGCCGAGCACCTCGCTCCACTCGTAGTCGTGCACCCGGTAGCCGTTCACCACACGCATCCCCGACTCGCGGGCCTCCACCCTGCTCCGGGCGAGCCCCCAGCCGAGCGCGGCGAAGCCGAGGCCGAGCGCGATGATCGTGCTGATCTGGAACACGGTGAACTTCGCCCGCACCTCCGGCGGGAACGCGATCCAGATCGCCAGCGCGACGGCGAACAGCAGGCCGCCGAGCACGTACACCGCGATCCGCACGCCGAGGGGCCGGAACGTGTGCGGCAGCCCGACCGTGGCCGGGGTGCCCGAGGGTTCAGAGCCGGCAGGCATGGATGTCGGTGGAGAGGATGCCGCGAGCACCCAGCTCGTAGAGCTCGTCCATCACGCGCTGGGCGGCGTCACGGCGGACCATCGACCGCACCGCGACCCACCCTTCCCGATGAAGCGGCGACACCGTCGGGCTCTCGATGCCCGGGGTCAGCGCGACGGCCGCCTCGACCCGCTCCTCGCGGATGTCGTAGTCCATCATCACGTAGGACCGGGCCACCAGGACGCCCTCGAGCCGGCGCTGGAAGATCTCGAACCCCGTCGGCAGGTCGGCGCCCGCGCGGGTGATCAGCACCGCCTCGGACTCCAGGATCGGCTCGCCGACGATCTCGAGGCCGGCCTGGCGCAGCGTGCTGCCGGTCTCCACCACGTCGGCGATCACGTCCGCGACGCCGAGCTGCACCGACGTCTCGACCGCCCCGTCGAGCCGGGTCACCACCGCGTCGATCCCGCGCTCCTCGAGGTAGCGGCGCACCACCCCGTCGTACGACGTGGCGATCCGCTTGCCGGCCAGGTCACCGGCGGAGGTCACCGTGCCGGGACGCGCGGCGAACCGGAAGCGCGAGCGACCGAAGCCGAGCGGCAGCACCTCCTCGGCCTTGGCGCCGGAGTCGAGCAGCAGGTCGCGGCCGGTGATGCCGATGTCGAGGGTGCCCTCGCCGACGTACAGCGCGATGTCGCGCGGCCGCAGGTAGAAGAACTCCACCCCGCTGTCGGTGTCGGTCAGGGTGAGCTGCTTGGGATCGGTGCGCTGCTTGTAGCCGGCCTCGCGCAGGATGTCTGAGGCGGACTGCGACAGCGACCCTTTGTTGGGGATCGCGATCCGCAGCAGGTCGCCCGTGCTGGATGTCGTCATTCGGGGTGGCTCCTGGGGGAAAGTCAGAGGTGGGCGTAGACGTCGTCGAGGGTGATGCCGCTGGCGATCATCAGCACCTGGGCGTGGTACAGCAGCTGGCTGAGCTCCTCGGCCGTGCGCTCGCGGCCCTCGTGCTCGGCGGCCATCCACGACTCGGCGGCCTCCTCGACCAGCTTCTTGCCGATCGTATGGACGCCGGCGTCGAGGGCCGCGACGGTGCCGCTGCCCTCGGGTCGGGTCTGTGCCTTCTCGTTGAGCTCGGTCCAGAGCTCCTCGAACGTCTTCATCCGCATGCTTTCCGTGTGGTCCTCGCAGGACGGCACAAGGGTACGGCGTGCCCGCCGCCGGGGTGTCGCCGCCGTCTCATCGGAGACACCGAAGTGAGTGGATCCGCTCCGTCAGCGCCTCGGTCGCCGCCGCTGCCTCGTCGGCCAGCGCGGTCCAGTCGTCCTCCTGCTCGCCGCGGTAGGCCCGGGCCGCGAGGTCCAGGACGCGCGCGTGGTCGGGCTCGAGAGTCGGACCGACGTCGGCCGCCGCAACGTCCTTCGCGGCGATGACACCGGTCCGGAGTGTGAAGGCGATGCGCGCGAGGGTGAGCAGGACGTTGCGCTCGTCGCCGACCAGGTCGTCGAGCAGGTCGGGCAAGGCGTCGAGCATCGACTCCGCGAGGTGCTCCGCTGGTACCGAATCGGTGAGCTCGGCCACCGGCGGACCGAGCAGCGCCACCGAGTTCCGGCCGGCTGCGGTGAGCAGGACCGGGAGGTTCGGGTCGACCTGCCTCTGGGGCAGGCGGCCGTTGTCGTAGTCGGTGCAGAGCCACTCGCCGTACAGGAAGTCACACGTCGCGGGGTAGCACCACGGCACGATGTCGTCCACGGCGAGGGACGTCAGCTCGACCGGCCTCCCCGGCCGCACGGTGGCGCGTCGGCCCGACCAGCCCAGGAGGTGCTCGACGAGAGCGGCTCGCTCTTCCGCGCGCAGCGGCGCGCGGGTGATCAGCAGCAGGTCCACGTCGCTGTCGGGACGCAGCCCTCCCTCGCAGGAGGAGCCGGTCAGGACAGCCCGAGGGGTCCACCGGGCGCGACTCTCGTGATCAGCCCCTGAAGGGCCTCGATCGTCGTCCGGACGGCCGGGTCCTCACCGGCGGGCGATGTCATAAGAGTCCCTCAGCAGCTCGCCGAGCTCGTCGAGGACGATGCGTTCCAGCCGGACCAGCACCAGCATGGGTGAGCGTTCGTGGTGGTCGGTCCAGAAGTAGGTGTCCGGCTCCGCAGCGGCGAGCACGTCGCGCTCGTGCGTCTTGACCGTGAGGACCCCTGGCTCCCAGATCCGCGCCATCAGGGTCTTCACGAACCACGCAGGCTGGCCCCAGCTGGGCCGTTCGGTCACACCCGGCAGGTCCCGGCAGATGCGTCGCACGTCGTCGTCGGTGGCCACGGGCCCCACGATGGTGGTTGGCAGCGGTCGCGTCCAGTGACCCTCACATCCGCGGGTCGTCCTCGTAGCCCCGCCGGATCTTGCGCAGGCACGTCGCGGTGACCAGCGCCGCCGAGGTGGCCTCGTAGCCCTTGTCCTCCGACGAACCCTCGAGCCCGGCCCGGTCCAGCGCCTGCTCCTCGGTGTCGCAGGTGAGCAGCCCGAAGCCGACCGCCGTCCCCGAGTCGAGCGCGACCCGGCTCAGCCCGTCGGTGGCTGCCGAGCAGACGTAGTCGAAGTGCGGGGTGCCGCCGCGGATCACCACGCCGAGCGCCACGACCGCGTCGTAGCCCTGCTCGGCGAGGGCCGCAGCGACGACCGGGAGCTCGAACGATCCGGGCACGCGGACCAGCGCCGGCGCCTCCACCCGGTAGGCGTCCAGCGCCCGCTTCGCTCCGGCGACCAGGCCGTCCATCACCTGCTGGTGCCAGCTGGCCGCGACCACGGCGACGCGCAGGTCGTGGCAGTCGATCGGCTGCTCGGTCGGGCTTCCGGACCCGCTCATCGGGTGCCTCCTTCGGTGCGCAGCGCCTCCGCCTGGTCGGGCAGACCGGGCAGCTGGTGGCCCATCCGGTCCCGCTTGGTCAGCAGGTAGCCGAGGTTGTGGTCGTTGGGGTGCGGCGTGAGCGGGACGCGCTCGCTGACGGGCACGCCGTACTCCTCCAGGCTGATGACCTTCGCCGGGTTGTTGGTCAGCAGCCGCGCCGACCGGACACCGAGGTCGCGCAGGATCTGCGTCGCGGTGCCGTAGTGCCGGGCGTCGGCGGGCAGGCCGAGGTCGAGGTTGGCGTCGACGGTGTCCCGGCCGCCGTCCTGGAGCTGGTAGGCCTGCAGCTTCGCGACCAGGCCGATCCCGCGCCCCTCGTGGCCGCGCAGGTAGACCACGACGCCGCGGCCCTCCTTGACGATCCGCTCCATCGCCTCCTCGAGCTGCGGGCCGCAGTCGCAGCGGTGCGAGCCGAACACGTCGCCGGTCAGGCACTCCGAGTGCACCCGGGTCAGCACGTCGCGGCCGTCGCCGAGGTCCCCGTGCACGAGTGCGACGTGCTCGGAGTCGTCGATGGTGATCCGGTAGCCGTACGCCGTGAAGTCGCCCGCCCGGGTGGGCAGCCGGGTCTCGGCGACCCGCTCCACGTGGGTCTCGTGCCGGCGCCGGTAGTGGATCAGGTCCTCGATGGAGATCATCAGCAGGCCGTGCTCGTCGGCGAACTCGCGCAGCTGCCGGCCGCGTTTCATCGTGCCGTCGTCGTTGACGATCTCGGAGATCACCCCGGCGGGGGTGAGGCCGGCCATCCGGGCGAGGTCGACGGCGGCCTCGGTGTGGCCGGGGCGCACCAGCACGCCGCCCTCGGTGTAGCGCAGGGGGAAGACGTGGCCGGGCTGGGTGATCTCGAAAGGCTCGGTCGCGGAGTCGTTGAGCACCCGGACCGTGTGCGCCCGGTCGGCCGCCGAGATGCCGGTGCTGACCCCGTCGCGCGCGTCGACGGAGACGGTGTACGCCGTGCGGTAGCGGTCCCGGTTGTGCGGCGTCATCAGCGGGACGCCGAGCCGGTCGAGGGTCTCGGCGAGCATCGGGGCGCAGATCACGCCGGAGCTGTAGCGGATCGTGAACGCCATCAGCTCGGGCGTCGCCTTGCTGGCGGCGAAGATCAGGTCGCCCTCGTTCTCGCGCTCCTCGTCGTCGACGACGACCACGGCGCGGCCGGCGGCGATTGCGGCGACGGCGTCCTCGACAGGGTCGAGTCGGACCTTGGGGGCACTCATGCGGCGACCTTCTCTCGCTCGTAGCTCTCGGGGGCTGGTCCGTCGAGCGTCCGTTGGGCACGCAGCCAGGTGACGAAGCCGGCGACGCAGAAGCCGCCGTACACCAGGTAGAGCACCGCCGACGGGTAGTAGCCGGCCCGGAACAGCAACGGCACCCCCACCACGTCGACCGCGATCCAGACCAGCCAGAACTCGTTCCAGCCGCGGGCCATCCCGTAGGTGGCCAGGATCGAACCGGTGAGGATCCACGCGTCGGCCAGCGGACCCCACGACCCGAGCGCCTTCAGGACGAAGTAGAAGACGGCCGTGCCGACGACGGCGAACCCGACGAGCTGGGCCCAGCCCGAGACGCCGGCCCACCGCGGGGTGATCGCGCCGGCGTCGGCGGTGCTGCCGGCAGCGTTGCTGCGCCGCCACCGCCACCAGCCGTAGCCGGACACCGCCAGGAAGAACACCTGCCGGCCGGCCTGGCCCCACAGGTCGTGCGCCTGCGGCTTGTCGAGGACGCCGCCGACGAACACCGTGAACAGCACCAGGTTTCCGACGATGCCGACCGGCCACGCCCACACCCGGCGGCGCATCCCGCCCACCGCGCTGGCGAGGCCGAAGCCGTTCCCGACGACCTCGCGGACCAGGATCGCGCTCGCCGGGACCGACGCCCCGAACGCCGACCAGGCGGGGATGTCGACGGTGCCCTCGAGCAACCACTGGACCGGGTTCATCCGCGCGCCTCCATCAGCCGCTCGACGTACTTGGCGATCACGTCCACCTCGAGGTTGACCTGCTCGCCGGCCTGTTTGAGACCGAGCGTGGTGCGGGCCAGCGTCTCCGGGATCAGCGACACCGTGAACGAGCGGTCCCCCACCTGCACGACGGTCAGCGAGACCCCGTCGACGGTGATCGAACCCTTGTCGACGAGGTAGCGCGCCAGCTCGGCCGGCAGCGACACCTCGACCAGCTCCCAGTGCTCGCTGCGGGCCCGGCCGAGGATCCGGCCGGTGCCGTCGACGTGGCCCTGGACCATGTGGCCGCCGAGCCGGGTGGCCGGTGTGACGGCGCGCTCGAGGTTGACCCGTGCGCCGGCGTCGAGCTCGCCGAGCGAGGTCTTGTCGAGCGTCTCGCGCATCACGTCGGCGGTGAACGTCTCCCCGTCGCGCTCGGCGAGGGTCAGGCAGCAGCCGTTGACCGCGATCGAGTCACCGAGCCGGGCGTCGGCGAGCACGAGCGGACCGCGCACGGTCAGCCGGACGGCGTCCTCCTGCTCCTCGATCCCCTCGACGACGCCGAGCTCCTCGACGATTCCGGTGAACATTCAGGCTCCTGCCTTCGCTGGGGTCATCGTCATCCGCACGTTGGTCTGCTCGCCCTCACCGAGCACGGTGACGTCGGCGAGGTCCAGGTGGACCGCGTCGGCGATGGTGCCGATGCCCAGGTCGGCCACCGCGCTGCGGCCGGCCCCGAGCAGCATCGGCGCCACGTAGGTCACCACCTCGTCGACGAGGCCGGCGCCCAGGAAGGCGGCGGCCAGGGTCGGGCCGCCCTCGAGGAACACGTGCTGGCGGCCGCGGGCGTGCAGGGCGGCGAGCGCCTCATCGGGGTCCCGGGTGGGGAGTACGACGGTGTCCGCGGCGTCGTCGAGCACCCGCCGGCCCCCCGGCAGCTCGCGCAGTCCCATCACGGCGCGGAGCAGCTGCTGCTCGCGGGGCAGCGGCCGGTCGTCGTCGTCGCGGACGGTCAGCTGGGGGTCGTCGACGAGCACGGTCTCGGTGCCGACCAGGATCGTGTCGCACAGCGCCCGGAGCCGGTGGGTGTCGCGGCGTGCGGGCAGCGAGCTCACCCACCGCGAGGTGCCGTCGGCGGCGGAGCTGCGGCCGTCGAGGGTGGTGGCGAACTTCCACGTGACGAACGGGCGTCCGTGCTCGGCCGCGAACGACCACACCCGGTTCAGTGCGCGCGCCTCGTCGGCGAGCAACCCGCCGTCGACGTCGACGCCGGCGGCCCGCAGTGTCTCGGCGCCGCCGTGCGCCACCGCGGTCGAGTCGGCCTGGGCGTACACCACGCGCGCCACACCGGCCGCGACCAGTGCCTGCGCGCAGGGCCCGGTGCGGCCGGTGTGGTTGCAGGGCTCGAGCGTCACCACGGCGGTGGTGCCGCGGGCGCGGTCCCCGGCCTGCGCGAGCGCGTCGGCCTCGGCGTGGGCGGTGCCGGCGCCGCGGTGGTGGCCCTCGGCGACGGTCGTGCCGTCCGGGGCGAGCAGCACGCATCCCACCCGCGGGTTGGGACCGAGCGGGACGCCCGGCGTCGCGGCGAGCTCCAGGGCACGTAGCATCGCCGCGCGCTCGGCCGGGCTGCCGGTCATCGCAGGGCCCCTCTCGTCCAGTGCGGACTCCGGGGCTGGAGAGGTGAGCCGACGCCGCGGGCGTCGATGGGGGTGGTGGCCACATCGGGTCCGGCGGCGTACGGCTGCGTGCGCTTCCCATCCGGACTTTCACCGTCGGTCCAGGAGTTCCACCTGGTCAACCGGCTGCTGGCTGCAGCCGGGTCGCGGACTTTCACCGCCGGCTCGGAATTACACCGACCCCAGAGCACGCGAGCTTCCACTCGTCGGGGCCAGCCTGCCACAGAGACGGTCGCGGGCGGTATCCGCCGGGCATGTGACCCTCCGCACGCCCGGTCGGCTCAGTCCGCTGCCTGCTCTGCCGCGGCGCGCAGCTCGCCGACCATCGCGTTCGGGTCGTCGGCGGTGAACACGGCGGAGCCTGCGACGAACATGTCCGCGCCGGCCTCGGCGCAGCGCTCGATGGTCTCCAGCGACACGCCGCCGTCGACCTGCAGCCACAGGTCGAGCCCGTGCTTGTCGATCAGCTCGCGGGTACGACGGATCTTCGGCAGCATGATGTCGAGGAACTTCTGGCCGCCGAACCCGGGCTCGACGGTCATCACCAGCAGCATGTCGAGCTCGGGCAGCAGGTCCTCGTAGGGCTCGATCGGCGTCGCCGGCCGCAGCCCCATCCCGGCCCGCGCGCCCATCGACCGCAGCTCCCGGGCCAGCCGCACCGGCGCCGTGGCGGCCTCGACGTGGAAGGTCACCGACCCGGCACCGGCCTCGACGTAGGCGGGCGCCCAGCGGTCCGGGTCCTCGATCATCAGGTGGCAGTCCATCGGCGTGTCCGCGGCCTTGCCGAGCGCCTCCACGACGGGCACGCCGAGAGTCAGGTTCGGCACGAAGTGGTTGTCCATCACGTCCACGTGCAGCCAGTCGGCATCGGAGATCCGGCGGGCTTCGGTGGCCAGGTGGGCGAAGTCGCAGGCGAGCAGGCTCGGAGAGATCTGGATTCCCATGGTGGGCCCGATCCTAGTGGCCGGTCGGCACCCGCTGCGCCGCCGGGACGGTACGACGTACCCGCCACTCGGCCACGCCGGCGAAAGCCAGCCCCCACGCGAACGCACCGGCGCCGAGCACCGTGCCGGCCGACCCCGGGACGTCGGGGTAGGCGACCGACCAGCCGCCCGCCCACGCTGCACCGGCTCCCAGGGTCCACACCGGCACCCGCCAGCCCGCGGCACGGCCACCCACCCCGGCCGCCGCGACCGCCGCGACGGTGGCAACCCCGAGCCCCAGCGCGGCCTGCATCGGATGGTGGTCGAGGCCCCAGGTGACGTCGGGCTGCGCGGCCGGGTACTCGGCCAGCACCCGGGTCGCGAACGCGCCGCCACCGAACGCCCCGAGCACCGCCAACCAGCGCAGCGCACGGTCCAGCGGCAGGCCACGGGGCCGGTGTCCGGCGAGCTGGCCCACCGCCGCGGCCAGCACCACCACGACCGTCGCGGGCACGAGCAGGGGTGCGTAGCCCGACCACAGCGTCGCGGCCGCGATCGCGACGGAGACCGCCACCAGCTGCGCGAGCAGGATGCCGCGGTGCGGGCGGGCGGCCAGCGCGCCGAGCGGCACCGCGACCAGCAGGGTGAACAGCACCCCCCAACCGGTCTCGAGCAGGTAGCTCTCGCGCCAGCCAGGGTCGTGTCGCAGCACCGTCTGCAGGTCGACCAGGCCGAAGAACACCACGGCGAAGAAGACCGAGCCGAGTCCCGCGACGACGCGGGCGAGGACGTTGCGCACGACGAGCATCCTGCCCGGCGGTCAGGTCTTGCGCAGCAGAGCGAGGAACATCGCGTCGGTGCCCTGCCGGTGCGGCCACAGCTGCACCGTCCCGGACAGCGCCATCTCGTCCGCGCGCAGGTCCGGCACGCCGGGAAACAGCGGTGCCGCGTCCTCGAGGTGTACGTCGTCCCGTGCGGTGAGCACGTCGGAGACCACGCCGGACGTCTCCGCGAGGACCGGAGAGCAGGTCACGTAGGCCACCACGCCGCCGGACCGGACCGAGTCGAGAGCCGACCCGAGCAGGTCGCGCTGCAGCGGCACCAGGGCGTCCACGTCCCCGGGGGTGCGGCGCCAGCGTGCCTCGGGACGGCGGCGCAGCGCGCCGAGGCCGGTGCAGGGCGCGTCCACGAGCACCCGGTCGAACACCTCACCCCGCCAGGCCGGCCGGCGACCGTCGGCCGTGACGACGCCGAGCATCCCCGCGCCGACCGCGCGCGTGCCCGTGGCGACCAGGGCGGCGCGATGCGGCTGCCGTTCGTTGGCGAGCAGCCGGGCACCGCGGGACCCGGCGACCGCCCCGAGCAGGGCCGCCTTGCCGCCCGGCCCGGCGCACAGGTCCAGCCAGCGTTCGTCCCGCCCGTCGAGCCGAGCGGCTGCCAGTGCGAGCGCGACGAGCTGGGACCCCTCGTCCTGCACGCCCGCCCGCCCCTGCGCGACCGCCTCGACGGCCCCGGGGTCGCCGCCGGGGAGGGTGACGGCGTAGGGCGACATCGTCGAGGCCGCTCCCCCGGCCGTGACCAGCTCCTCGACCGTCGCCATCCCCGGCCGGGCGACCAGGGTCACCTTCGGCGGGGCGTTGTCGGCCGCAAGCAGGTCCTCCAGCTCGCCGACGGCGGGACCGAGGGCGGCGCCCAGCTCCTCGACGACCCAGCGGGGGTGCGAGTGGGCGAGCGCCGCGTAGCCGACCGGGTCGGTTCCGGGGTCGGGCGCGACCCGCCGTACCCAGGCATCGAGGCCGCGCGCGGAGACCTTGCGCAGGACCGCGTTGACGAATCCGGCCGGACGGTGGCCGACCTTGGCGCGCACCAGGTCCACGGTGGTGCCGACCGCCGCGTGCGAGGGCACCCGCATCGCGAGCAGCTGGTGCGTACCGAGCCGCAGGGCGTCCAGCACCGCGGCGTCGACCTGGTCGAGCGGGCGGTTGACCAGCGTGGCCAGCACCGCGTCGTAGGTGCCCTGCCGGCGGATCGTGCCGGACACCAGCTCGGTGGTGAACGCGGCATCGCGGTCGCGGATCCCGCGGCTCCGGAGCACCTGGGCGAGCAGCAGGTTGGTGTAGGCGTCCTGCTCGCGGACGGCGGCGATGACGTCGTACGCCGCCTCGCGGGCCGCGTCGACGCGGCTCATCCGGCGTCGGCGGCGGTGAACCGGGCGCCGGACTCGACGCGGACGCCGCGGGCCCAGTCGGCCGCGGGCATCTGCTTCTTCCCGAACGCCTTGACCTCGCCGAGCCGCACCGGAGAGGTCCCGGTGCCGACCAGGACGGCGTTCTTGCGCACCTCGAGCACACCCGGGGCCGGCGGCCCGCCGTCGGGGTCGGCCTCGATGCTCACCGGGCCGACCTTGAACCGCTCGCCCTCGAAGGTCGTCCAGGCCCCGGGCCCGGGCGTGCAGGCTCGGATCCGGCGGTCGACCGCGGCGGCCGGCTCGGTCCAGTCGACCGCGGCGTCCTCGACCAGGATCTTCGGCGCGAAGCTGATCCCCTCGGCCGGCTGCTCGCGTGCCTCGAGGTCGCCGGAGTCGATCCCGTCGAGGGTCGCGACGAGCAGCTGGGCGCCGCCCTCGGCGAGCCGTGCCAGGAGGTCGCCCGCCGTGTCGGTGGGCCGGATCGTCTCGGTCATCAGGCCGAAGGTGGGGCCGGCGTCGAGCTCCTTGACGATCCGGAACGTGGTCGCGCCGGTGATCTCGTCACCGGCCCAGATCGCGTGCTGCACGGGGGCAGCACCCCGCCACGCCGGGAGCAGCGAGAAGTGCAGGTTGACCCACCCGTGCACCGGGATGTCCAGGGCGCTCTGCGGGAGCAGCGCACCGTAGGCCACCACCGGGCAGCAGTCCGGCGCGAGCGCTTTGAGCTGTTCCTGGAACTCGGGGTCCTTGGGGTGCGCCGGCTTGAGCACGGGCACGCCGAGCTCCTCGGCGCGCTGGGCGACCGGCGAGGCGACCAGCTTGCGGCCGCGGCCGGCGGGCGCGTCGGGCCGGGTGACCACGCCGACCAGCTCGTGCGGGCTGGCGGCGATGGCGTCGAGCGCCGGGACGGCGACCTCGGGGGTGCCGGCGAAGACGACGCGCATGTCAGAGCCCCAGTCCGTTGGTCGGGTGCGGGGACATCTTCACCACGGGCATCCCGCCCGCGGCGCCGAACCAGTCCGACTCGCGGATGGCCTTCATCGCCGCCTTGCGGGCCTCGCGGTCCAGCCGGTCGATGAACAGCACCCCGTCGAGGTGGTCGGTCTCGTGCTGGATCGCCCGCGCCAGCAGCTCGCTGCCCTCGACGGTGACCGGCTCGCCGTACATGCTGAAGCCCTTCGCGACGACCGACAGGGCGCGCTTGCAGTCGAAGGTCAGGTCCGGCAGCGACAGGCAGCCCTCCGGACCGTCCTGCTGCTCCTCGGACAGGTCGAGGGAGGGGTTGACCAGGTGGCCGAGCTCGCCGTCGACGTACCACGTGAACACCCTCAGGCCGACGCCGATCTGCGGGGCGGCCAGCCCGGCGCCGGGCGCGTTCTGCATGGTGTCGGTGAGGTCGGCGACGAGCCGTCGCAGCTCCTTGTCGAAGTCCGTCACCGGGGCCGCGGGGCTGCGCAGCACCGGGTCTCCGAACAGGCGGATCGGCTGGACGGGCACGGGGCTCCTCGGGTAGGGCGGCAGGGGGACGACCCGAGTCTACGGAAGGCTGTCCGCTCCCCGACCGCGGCTACTCGAGTCCGAACGGGTCGACCTGGACCCGGACCGCGCCGAGCTTCTTGGCGTCGCGGACGCCACGCATCTGCACCAGCGTGCGCGACAGGGCGTCCCCGGCAGGCCGGGGCACCCGGAGCACGGCCCGGACCTCGGGTGCCTCGGTCTCGTCGGCAACGGGCCGCCGCTCCCCCACCGGGCGCGGCACCGGCGCCGGACCCAGCACCTCCGCGCCGGGGGGGAGGTCGAGCATGGCGACGGCCTGCTCGACGTCCTCCTCGGGCCCGGTGACGGTGGCCAGCCGGGACGCCGGCGGAAGGTGGGCCGACTGCCGCTCGGTCATCTCCCGGTCGGCGAAACCGGCCGGGTCCCAGCGCACCAGGGCCTGCAGCGACGGCTCGCTCGGTTCGCCCACCGCGACGACGCGGCCTCCGGCGTCGGCGGGCCGGGCCATTGCAGCCGCGTTGAGCCAACGGCGCAGCGACTCCTCGGCGGTGCGCAGGTCGGGGCGGGCGAGCATCAGCCAGGTGTCCAGCAGCACCACGCAGGCGTAGCCACCGGGGGCGAGCGGCTCGGCGCCGGGGGTGGCCACCACCACGGCAGGCTTCGCCGCCACCTCCGTGAGCACCCGGTCGCCGCCGGAGGTGCGCACCGGCACCTGCGGGAAGGACCGGCCGAGCTCCTCGGCGGTGCGCCGCTCCCCCAGCACCGGTGCCCGTAGGCCGCGGTTGCCGCACTCCGGGCACGCCCACGCCGGCTCCGCGGTCCCGCACCAGCGGCACGTCGGCGGCTGCTGCGGAGCCGGGAGGCGCAGCGGTCCCTGACAGGCCCGGCACCGGGCCGGGGTGCGACAGCGTTCGCAGGCAAGGCTGGTCGCGTAGCCGTGCCGGGGGGTCTGCACCAGCACCGGCCCCAGCTGCAGCCCGGCCCGGATCGCCTCGAACGCCGACTTGGGCAACCGCGTGGACCGGGCCAGTGGGTCGCGCTCCAGCTCCTTGTCGGTGGCGCCGGTGATCGAGACCCGCGGGGCTGCGCTCCGCAGCGCCGGGCGGTCGGCGACCAGCTGGTCGGCCCATCCGGTGCGGACGAGGTACTGCGCCTCGACGGTGCGGGCGAACCCGCCGACGAGCACGCCGCAGCCCTCTTCGCGGGCGCGCAGCAGCAGCACCTCCCGGGTGTGTGGGTAGGGCGCCCGCGGCTCCGCGTAGAGGTCGTCTCCGTCGTCCCAGAGCGCCACGAGGCCGAGGTCGTGCACCGGTGCGAAGGCTGCGGCGCGGGTGCCGATCACGCAGCGGACCGCCCCGCGCGAGACCGCCAGGAACGCGCGGTAGCGCTCCGCGGGCCCCGCGTCGGCGGTCAGCACGACGTGCCGGCCCTGCCCGAGCGTCGCGGTCAGCGCCGCGTCGAGCCGGGCGACGTCGCGATGGTCGGGCACGCACAGCAGCGCGCCACGGCCGCCGTGCAGCGTTGCGGCGGCGGCCCCGGCGAGCAGTGCCGCCCAGTCCGCTCCGGGCAGGGCGGACCAGACCGACCGGGGTGACTGCCCGTGCGCGAGGGCACCGACGAACCGGTCGCCGTAGGGCGCCCACGCCGCCGCGACGTCGGTAAGGTCGACGTCGGCGGGCGGGGCCTCGGGCGACGGCTCCCTCTCCACGGTCGCGTGCCGGGGAGGTACGGCGAGCCGCAGCACGTCCGACCGGGTGCCGGCGTACCGGGCGGCGACGACCTCGGACAGCCGCGCCACCGCCGGGCGCAGCACCGGCTCGGCGCTCACCGCGCGACGCAGCGGAGCCAGCCGGCCGTCGTGCTCACTGGCCTCGGTGCGCTCCAGGACGAAGCCGTCGACGTCCTGGCCGGCGAACCGGACCTTCACCCGCGAGCCCGCGACCACCTGGGCGTCGAGCTTGCGCGGCACCAGGTAGTCGAACGGCCGGTCCAGGTGCGCCAGCGGCACGTCGACGAGCACCCGCGCGACCGGGAGCGTCTGGGCCGGGTCGACCGGCCGGGGCGCCTTCGCGGCCTTCTGGGCCTTCGACTTCGCCTTCCGGGCCTCGGCGCGCACCAGCCCGGGCAGCTCCAGCTGCCCGTCGGCCTGGTCGTCCCGGTGCTCCGTCACGACGCGAAGTCTCCCAGGCGCCGCGGACAACGCGGGCGGTCAGGTGGTCGGCGCAGCCGCTCCCGAGCCGCCCCCCGAGGCACGCCCGACCGGTGTGCCCGTTCGACGGTCCGGCACGAGACTTCCCCAGGAAAGCTGTCGCTTCCCTGGGGATGCTTCCCACGGGAAGTGACAGCTTTCCGGCATCCCCTGGTAATCGGGGGCGGGCCGGTCAGATGCCGGCGGCGGCCTTGAGGGCGTCCACGCGGTCGGTCCGCTCCCAGGTGAAGTCCGGCAGCTCGCGGCCGAAGTGGCCGTAGGCGGCCGTCTCCGCGTAGATCGGCCGGAGCAGGTCCAGGTCGCGGATGATCGCCGCCGGCCGCAGGTCGAAGACCTCGAGCACCGCCTTCTGGATCGTCCCCACCGGGATCGTCTCGGTGCCGAAGCAGTCGACGTAGAAACCGACCGGCTGCGCCTTGCCGATGGCGTAGGCCACCTGCACCTCGCAGCGGCGGGCCAGCCCCGCGGCGACGACGTTCTTGGCCACCCAGCGCATCGCGTAGGCCGCGGACCGGTCCACCTTCGACGGGTCCTTGCCGGAGAAGGCGCCGCCCCCGTGGCGGGCCATCCCGCCGTAGGTGTCGATGATGATCTTGCGCCCGGTCAGCCCGGCGTCGCCCATCGGCCCGCCGACCTCGAACCGTCCGGTCGGGTTGACCAGCAGCCGGTAGTCGTCGGCCGGCAGGTCGAACTGGGCGAGCACGTGGTCCACGACGTGCTTCTTGATGTCGGGGGTGAGCATCGCGTCGAGGTCGATGTCGGAGGCGTGCTGGGTGGACACCACGACCGTGTCGACGCGGACCGGGCGGTCCTCCTCGTCGTACTCGATGGTGACCTGGGTCTTGCCGTCGGGCCGCAGGTAGGACAGCGTGCCGTTCTTGCGGACCTCGGAGAGGCGCTCGGCGAGCCGGTGGGCGATCATGACGGGCAGCGGCATCAGCTCGGGCGTGTCGTCGCAGGCGTAGCCGAACATCAGGCCCTGGTCACCGGCGCCCTGCCGGTCCAGCGGGTCCGCGGACGCCTCGGCGCGGTGCTCGTGGCCGGCCTCGATGCCCTGCGCGATGTCACCGGACTGCCCCCCGATCGCGACCATCACCCCGCACGAGTGGCCGTCGAAGCCCTTGAGCGAGGAGTCGTAGCCGATCTTGAGGATCCGGTCGCGCACGATCGCCTTGATGTCGGCGTAGGCCTTGGTGGTGACCTCGCCGGCGACCACCACGAGCCCCGTGGTGAGCAGCGTCTCGACGGCGACCCGGCTGGCCGGGTCCTGGCGCAGCAGCTCGTCGAGCACGGAGTCGCTGATCTGGTCCGCGATCTTGTCCGGGTGACCCTCGGTCACGGACTCGGAGGTGAAAAGGCGTCCCGTCACGTTCGTCGTACCCACTCCCCGCGTCCGCCCGGACGCGCTTGGTCGATGCAGTTCGTCTTGAAAGATATCCCGCCGTCCCACCTGGTGGGCAGCCGGTCCGGTCCTCAGACCTGGGGAAGATGCGCCACCACACGGTCCCAGATCACCTGGGCCAACGCCGACTTCGACCCGCGGGGCACCGCGGTCTGCTCTCCCGCGGCGTCGAGGACGACCGCCTCGTTCTCGGGCGAGCCGAACACCTGGCCGCCGGACACGTCGTTGACCACGAGCAGGTCGCAGCCCTTGCGGATGAGCTTGGCCCGGGCGTGCTCGAGGACGGTGCGGGACGCGTCGCCGGTCTCCGCCGCGAACCCGACCACCACCATTCCCGGCCGCGGCCGGTCCCGGCACAGCTCGGCCAGGATGTCGGGGTTCTGCACCAGCGGTACGACGGGTGCGGAGCCGTCGTCGGCCTTCTTGATCTTGGCGGTCGCGGTCGTCTCGGGACGGTAGTCGGCAGGGGCCGCGGCCATCACGACGGCGTCCGCGGTCGACGCGGCGGTCAGCACCGCCTCCCGCAGCTCCGCGGTCGTATCGACGGGGACCACCTTGACCCCGGCCGGGTCGGGCAGGCTGGTGTTCGCCGCGACCAGCGTGACCTCGGCGCCGCGTGCCGCCGCCGTGCGTGCGAGCGCGTAGCCCTGCAGGCCCGAGGACCGGTTGCCGAGGAAGCGGACCGGGTCGAGGTACTCCCGCGTGCCCCCGGCGGAGACCACGACGTGGCGCCCGGCCAGGTCGAGCAGGGTCGCCGAGTCGTGGCGGGACAGCAGGTCGCGGGCGATCTCGAAGATCTCGCCGGGCTCGGGGAACCGGCCCTTGCCGGTGTCGGCGCCGGTCAGCCGGCCCTCCGCGGGCTCGATCACCAGGGCGCCGCGCCGGCGCAGCGTGGCGACGTTGTCCTGGGTGGCCGGGTGCTCCCACATCTCGGTGTGCATCGCCGGCGCGAACACCACCGGGCAGCGGGCGGTGAGCAGCGTGTTGGTGAGCAGGTCGTCGGCGAGCCCGTGGGCCGCCTTGGCCATCAGGTCGGCGGTCGCCGGGGCGACCAGCACCAGGTCGGCGGACTGGCCGAGCCGCACGTGGGGCACCTGGTGGACGTCGTGCCAGACGTCGGGCGCCACCGGGTTGCCGGACAGCGCGGCCCAGGTCGGGGCGCCGACGAACTCGAGCGCCGACGCCGTCGGCACCACCGAGACGTCGTGGCCGGACTCGGTGAGCCGGCGCAGCAGCTCGCAGGCCTTGTAGGCGGCGATGCCGCCGCTCACCCCGAGCACGACGCGGGGGCGAGGGCGGTCCATCGGCGCGGCCTCAGGCCTCGCTGGGGACGTCCGCGGCGGCGGCCGTCTCGGGGTCCACGTCCTCGCAGGTCAGCAGGTCGGCGTTGATCTCGCGCAGCGCGATCGACAGCGGCTTCTCCTGGACGTGGGTGTCCACGAGCGGACCGACGTACTCGAGCAGGCCCTCACCGAGCTGGGAGTAGTACGCGTTGATCTGACGGGCACGCTTGGCGGCGTAGAGGACCAGCTTGTACTTCGAGTCGGTCTTCGTCAGGAGCTCGTCGATGGACGGGTTGGTGATGCCCTCGGCGATGGGTGCGGTTCCAGACACGCGGCTACGACCTCACGGTTCGTTGGGAAAGACAGGTGGATTCATCATCAAGGCTACCAACTCTTCGCTCGCCCGGTGAATTTCGGTGTTCACGATCGCCACGTCGAACTCCGGCTCGGCCGCCAGCTCGTCGAGCGCGGTCTGCAGCCGCCGGGCCCGCTCCTCCTCGTCCTCGGTCCCCCGGCCGACCAGGCGGCGGACCAGCTCCTCCCAGCTCGGGGGCTTGAGGAACACGAACAGCGCCTCCGGCATCGTCCTGCGGACCTGCCGCGCGCCCTGGAGGTCGATCTCCAGCAGCGCCGGACGCCCCTGGGCCAGCGCGTCCTCGACCGGCAGCCGCGGGGTGCCGTAGCGGGCGGCCTTGTGCACCACCGCCCACTCGAGCAGCTGCTCGTCGGCGACCAGGGCGTCGAACTCCTCGTCGGAGACGAACCAGTAGTGCCGCCCGTGCACCTCGCCGGGGCGCGGCTTGCGGGTGGTGACCGAGACCGAGATCCAGACCTCGGGGTGGTTCTTGCGGATGTCGGCCGCGACGCTGCCCTTGCCGACGGCCGTGGGACCGGCCAGGACGGTGAGCCGGGACCGGTGCGGAGCCGGAGCCGGTTCAGCCACGCGGGCCGAACTCGCGTTCGAGCGCAGCGATCTGGTTGGCGCCGAGCCCGCGCACCCGGCGGCTCTCGGAGATGCTCAGCCGCTCCATCGTCTGGCGGGCCCGGACCTTGCCCAGGCCCGGCATCGACTGCAGCAGGTCGAGCACCCGCATCTTCCCGATGACCTCGTTCTCCTGCCCCTGGCGGAGCACGTCGACGATGGAGGCCCCGGAGTGCTTGAGCCGGTTCTTCACCTCGGCTCGCTCGCGGCGGGAGGCTGCTGCCTTCTCCAGATTCGCCTGTCGCTGCTCGGGTGTGAGCTCCGGCAAAGCCACGGTGGGAACCTCGTCTGGGTAGGAGTCGAAGGGCGGGTGGGGACAGGTCGCAATCTAGCCACCGGACTGCTCGGCCTGCAACGCGGAGGGTCTCGGTGCGATCCCGGTCACGGACTCAGCCCGGCGCCGGTCAGGTCGATCTTGCACACGTCGAGGGCCTGCTGCTCGATCCCGGCCCCGGCGGCCACCACGCGGGTGGACCGCAGGTCTGCCGCGGCGGCCGAGATCCGTCGGTAGTCGCGACGGCTCATCCCGTCCGGTCGCGAGCCGTCGGTGAACATGCTCTCGTCGGCACCGGCCTCGTGGAGCGCGGACTCGAGCGCCTGCCACGCGGTGAGGTAGGTGTCCCACTCGTCGACGACGTCGTCGGGCGCGGCGTCGCGCAGCGTCTCGAACACGTCGATGAACCGGGCCAGGTCACCGGGACCGGGGTCCTCGGCGCCGGCGGACAGACGCTGCAACGTGTCCTGCTGGTCCGCGAGCGTGGCGCAGTACTCCTCCTGCCGGCTCCCCGAGCAGCCGTTGAGCGCGAGGACGACGGCGCCGGCGAGCAGGCCACCGACGAGCCGGGTACGACGCACGCTCAGTGCGCCAGGCCGCGACGGCGCAGCAGCGGCGCAGGGTCCGGGCCCCGCCCGCGGATCGCCGCGAAGGCCTCGATCGGGTCGACCGAGCCGCCCCGAGAGAGCAGCAGGTCCCGGAAGGCGTCGCCGTTCTTGCGGCGCAGCCCCCCGTTGTCGGTGAACCAGTCGACCATGTCGGCGTCGAGGACCTCGCTCCACAGGTAGGAGTAGTAGCCGCCGTCGTACCCGTTGGTGAACGAGTGCGCGAAGTAGCCGCTGCGGTAGCGCGGCGGGACCAGGTCGGAGCGGACGCCGTGCCGCTCCAGCGCGGCGGCCTCGAACGCCGCCACGTCCTCGGGTGCCACCGGAGCCGACCCCGGCGCCAGCCGGTGCCACTCGTGGTCGAGCAGGGCCGCGCCCAGCATCGACACGGTGTCGAACCCGCTGCCGGCATCGCGCGAGGCGATCAGGCGGTCGGCGACGTCCTGGTCGAGCGGTTCGCCGGTCTCGTGGTGGCGCGCGTAGTTGGCGAGCACCTCCGGCCAGAACGCCCACAGCTCGTTGACCTGGGAGGGAAACTCGACGAAGTCGCGCGGCGTGGCCGTCCCGGCGATGCGGGGGTAGGTCACGTCGGAGAACAGCCCGTGCAGCGCGTGCCCGAACTCGTGGAAGGCGGTGCGCACCTCGTCGACGGTCATCAGCGCGGGCTGGCCCTCGGCGGGCCGCGGCACGTTGAGGCAGACCACCACGACGGGGCGCTCGTCGAACAGGTGCGACTGGGTGACGAACTCGTCCATCCAGGCACCACCGCGCTTGGTCGAGCGGGCGAACCAGTCGCAGATGAACAGCCCGAGGGTGGAGCCGTCGTGGTCGAACACCTCGTAGACGCGGACGTCGGGGGCGTAGGCCGGCAGGTCGTGCCGCTCGGCGAAGCTGACCCCGTAGAGCTTCTCGGCGGCGAAGAACACCCCGTCGCTGAGCACCCGGTCGAGCGAGAAGTAGGGCCGCAGCGCCCCGGCGTCCACGTCGTACTTCGCCGCGCGCACCTTGGCCGCGTAGTAGGCCCAGTCCCAGGGCCGCACGTCGTCGTCGATCCCGTCGGCGCGCATCGCGGCCTCGATCTCAGCGCGCTCCTGCTCGAGGTTCGCCATCGCCGGGGCCGCCATCGCGTCGAGCATCGAGGTGACCGCCTCGGTGGAGCCGGCGGTCTGGTCGGCCACCTTGTAGGAGGCGTGGTCGGGGTAGCCGAGCAGCCCGGCCCGCTCGGCCCGTAGCGCCGCGATCCGGGTCAGCAGCGCACGGGTGTCGTGCGGGCCGCCGTCCATGCCGCGGGTGGTCGCCGCCTCGTGCAGCCGGCGGCGCAGGTCGCGGTCGTGCAGCGCCGACATCGCCGGCTGGATCGTCGGCGAGAGCAGCCGCAGCAGGAAGCCCTCGACCTCGCGCTCCTTGGCCGCGATCGCGGCGGACTCGATCGCGTCCTCGGACAGTCCCGCGAGCCGGTCCCGGTCGGGCACCGCGACGGCGGCCGCGTTCGCCGCGGCGAGCAGCGTGCTGCCGAACGCGGTGCTGGCCCTGGCGATCTCCTCGTTGAGCTCGCGGAGCCGCAGCTGGTCCTCGGGGGCCAGCGCGGCCCCTGCCCGGACGAAGTCTGTGTGGTGCCGCTCGACGAGACGGACCTGCTCCTCGGTCAGCCCGGCCTCGTGGCGCGTGGCGTGCACGGCGTCGATCCTCTCGAACAGCGCCGCGTCCAGCAGGACCGCGTCCGTGTGGGCCGAGTAGGCCGGCATCAGCTCGGCCTCGAGCGCCTGCATCTCGGGAGTAGCCATCGAGTTGGCCATCTCGTAGAACACCCGCATCGTGCGGTCCAGCAGCCGGCCGGTGCGCTCGAACGCGGCCACCGTGTTGGCGAACGTCGGCGGTGCCGGGTCGGCGGTGAGGGCGTCGATCTCGGCGAGCTGCTCGGCGACCCCGGCGTCGAAGGCGGGGCGGTAGTGCTCGTGCCGGATCGCGTCGAAGGGTGGGAACGCGAACGGGAGCGTGCTGGGCGCGGCGAGCGGGTTGGCGTCGTCGAGAGGCATGGCGACAGTTCTACCTCACCCCAGGCCGGCGAACTCCTCCGCGGTGCGAAGCGCGGCCTCGTGCAGCGCCTGCTTGTCCGGTCCGGCGGCGAGCACCTCCCGCGAGCTGCTCGGGAGCACGTTGCGGGCGGCCGACCCGAAGATGCGTCGTACGTCGGCGACGGTGCCGCCCTGCGCGCCGATTCCCGGCACCAGCAGCGGCCCGTTGACGTCGAGGTTCTCGCCGGTCTCCCCGATCGTGGCTCCGACCACCGCACCCACCGAGCCGAGTCCCTCGACCCCGGCGTTGCGGGTCGCGACCGCCTCGAGCACCGTCCCGGCCACGGTGCGCCCCTCGGCGGTCGTCGCGGTCTGGAACTGCGGTCCCTCCGGGTTGGAGGTGAGCGCGAGCAGGAAGATGCCCGCGTCGTTGGCGAGGGCCGTCTGGACCATCGGGTCCAGGGAGCCGACTCCGAGGTAGGGGCTCGCGGTGATCGCGTCGACGGCCAACGCGCTGTTCTTGTCCAGGTAGGCGTCGGCGTAGGCCTGGGCGGTGCTGCCGATGTCTCCGCGCTTCACGTCGAGCAGGACCAGGGCGCCGAGCTCGCGGGCACCGGCCACCACCTTCTCCAGGACGGCTATCCCGGCGGACCCGTGCCGCTCGAAGAACGCCGACTGCGGCTTGACGACCGGGACGGTGCCGGCGAGCGCGTCGACGACCGTCATCGCGAAACGCTCCAGCCCGAACGGCGAGTCGGTGAAGCCCCACGCGTCCAGCAGTGCGGGGTGCGGGTCGATCCCGACGCACAGGCGTCCCCGGCCCTCGATGGCACTGCTGAGCCTGCTCCCGAACGTCATGGCTGGGTCCCTTCGGATGGTTGGTGTCCGCGCCCGACGACGTCGGCGGGCCGGTCGATGCCGCGAGTGGCGAGCTCGTCGGCGAGCTCGCGGGTGATCCGCCCCGCCGCGCCGGGGTCGCGCAGCAGGACACTGCCGAGCTGGACGGCGCCGGCCCCGGCGAGCAGCATCTGCAGGACGTCGAAGCCGCTGCTCACACCGCCGACACCGACCAGCGGGAGGTCCGGCAGGGCGGCGTGCACGTCCCACACGCAGCGCAGCGCCTGCGCCAGCACGGCCGGGCCGCTCACCGATCCGGTGCCGGCTCCGAGGACGGGCCGCAGCGTAGCCGGATCGAGGAGCAGGCCGGGGAAGCCGTGCGCGACCACCACCGCGTCGGCGCCGTTGTGCGCCACGGACCGGGCCGCGTCCACCACGGTGGATCCGGGGCTGAGCTTGGCGAGCACGGTGACACCGCGTGGCACGTCGCGGCGTACGACGTGCAGGACCTTCCCGGCCTGGTGAGGGTCGGCGTCCAGGCCGGCGAGGTTCACCTCGATGCCGGCGACGCCCGGGCTGCCGCCGAGCCGGCGCGCCAGCTCGGCGTACTCCGCCAGCGACCCGGCGTGGACGGACACCACGGTGCGGACCTGCTGCGCCGCGAGCCAGGGCAGCTCGGTGCTGAGGAACGCCTGCAGCCCCGGGTTGTGCAGCCCGGTGTCGCTGAGCAGGGCTCCGGGCATCGCCGCGATCCGCGGAGCGGGGGCGCCGGGACACGGGTCGAGGGTGATCGTCCGGGTGGTGAAGGCGCCGAGCGCCGACAGATCGGCGAACCGGGCGAGCTCCTTGCCGGTGCCGCCGCAGCCTGCCGCGGTCAGCACGGGCGTCGCCAGCTCCAGGTCGCCCAGGGACGTGGCAAGCCCGGCGGTCGTCTCGGGGGGCGTGGTCACCGGGCGCCCTCCGGCACCGTGCCGAGGTCGTCCCAGCGGACCCGGTCGCCGCGGAACACCGGCCCGTCGACGCAGGCCCGGGCCATCCGGGTGATCCCGTCCTCGCCGACCACCGGCAGGGTGCAGCCGTGGCACAGACCCGTGCCGCACGGCAGCGGCAGGTCCAGCAGGGTCTGGCTCCAGGCCCCGTGCTGCTCGGCGGCGAGCGCGACACCGTGCAGCCGGCCGGCCGGCGCGGCGGCGTAGACGACGGCGGCTCCGGACCGGGCGAGCAGGTCGGGCAGCACGTCGGCCACGGTGCCGGCGATGCCGACCGAGCCGTCCTCGGTGGTGACGGTGACCCCGCGCGTGGCCCGGCGTGCCTCGAGCGCGCCGAACAGGTGCGCCTCGGTGCTCCCGCCCAGCAGCATGTGTACCGCGCAGTCGCGCTCACGGAGCCGTTCGGCGAGGCTGAACAGCGGTGCGCTCGCGGCGCCCTCCCCCACCAGCACGCAGGTGACCGGTTCCTTGGGCAGCGCGAACGGGCGGCCCAGCGGCCCCACGACGTCGAGCGCGGCGCCGGCCGGGACCGACGCGAGCCACCGCGAAGCCGGGTCGTCGGGCGTGATCACCAGCTCGACGGTGCCGCCGTAGGCTCCGGTGGCGCGGACCCGGTGGATCGGGTAGGTCGCGCGCACCACCCGGTCCGAGAGCGGACCGCCGACGGCCACGGCGAGCACGTTGCCGGGCCGGAACAGCTCGGGCACGCCGGGGGCGACGAGGGTGACCTGCCGGTGCGCGCCGACACGCTTGACGCCGAGCACCTCCCCTGTCACCTGCACGACCGCCGTCATCCCCCGGCCAGCTCCCGCTGCACCCGGGTGGGCCACCCGGCGCCCTCGTAGACGAACGCCGTGTAGGCCTGCAGGAGGGACGCCCCGGCGTCGAGCCGCTCCCGGGCGTCGCGGGCGTCGCCGATCCCGCCCACGGCGATGATCGTCAGGTCCTCGCCGACCCGGCCGCGCAGCAGCCGCAGCACCTCGACGGCACGCACCCGCAGTGGGGCACCGGAGAGGCCGCCGGCCCCGGCCTGCTCGATCTCCGCCGGGTCGGAGCGCAGCCCCTCGCGGCCGGTCGTGGTGTTCGTCGCGACGATGCCGTCCAGCGCGAGCTCGAGCGCGAGGTCGGCGACCGCCAGGACGTCCTCGTCGGCGAGGTCGGGCGCGATCTTCACCAGCAGCGGCACGTGCTCGTCGGTGACGGCGTCGGCCTGGCGTCGTACGGCCCGCAGCAGCGGGCGCAGCCGCTCGGTCGACTGCAGGTTCCGGAGCCCGGGGGTGTTGGGCGAGCTGACGTTGACCACCAGGTAGTCGGCGTAGGGCGCCAGCAGCCGGGTCGACTTCTCGTAGTCCTCGACCACGGCGTCGAGATCGTCCTCGGGCACCACCTTGGACTTGCCGATGTTGACCCCCACCACGACCTCGCGGTGGTGCCGGCGCAGCCTGCGGCGCGCGAGCCGCTGCGCGACCACCTCGGCACCGTGGTTGTTGAACCCCATCCGGTTCACCACGGCCCGGTCGGCCGGCAGCCGGAACAGCCGCGGCGTGGGGTTGCCCGGCTGCGGCTCCCCGGTGACGGTCCCCACCTCGACGAACCCGAAGCCGAGCGCGGCGAGCGCGTCGATGCCCTCGGCGTTCTTGTCGAAGCCGGCGGCCAGTCCGAGCACCCCGGGGAAGTCGATCCCCATCGCCCGGATCCCCGCCCGGGACGCCACGGGGATGCGTTGCAGCGCCAGCTTCCGCGGTCCGCGGGCGCGGAAGCTGCCCACTGACCGGGCGATTCCTGACGACTCGACGAGCTTCAGCGCGGTGAAGCCGAGCCGGTGCGCCTTCTCGGCGTCGACGTGCACCAGGACCCGGTCGAACAGCAGCCGGTACGGCGTCACGCGGTGGTCCGCCCGCTCGTCCAGTCCTGCAGCGACCGCACCCCGATGTCGCCGGCACGCACCGCCTCGATCCCCTGTACCGCCGCGGCCAGCCCCTGGACCGTGGTGATGCACGGGATGTCGGTGCGGATCGCGGCGGTGCGGATCTCGTAGCCGTCGAGGCGCGGCGACCCGCCCTTGGTGGTGCCGTGCGGGGTGTTCACCACGAGCTTCACCTCGCCGGCCAGGATCCGCCCGACGATGGTCTGCTCGCCGTCGGGGCCGACCCCCTCGCTGTGCTTGCGCACCACCGTGGTCTCGACCCCGTTGCGGCGCAGCACCTCGGCCGTGCCGGCGGTCGCCAGGATCTCGTAGCCGAGGTCGGCCAGCCGCTTGATCGGGAAGATCATGTGCCGCTTGTCGACGTTGGCGATGCTGACGAAGATCTTGCCCTGGGTCGGCAGCGACCCGAACGCCGCCGTCTGGGCCTTGGCGAACGCGGTGCCGAAGATCGCGTCGAAGCCCATCACCTCGCCGGTCGATCGCATCTCCGGGCCGAGCACCGCGTCGACGGTCTTGCCGTCGAGGGTGCGGAACCGGTTGAAGGGCATCACCGCCTCCTTGACGGCGATCGGTGCGTCGGACGGCAGGTCGCCGCCGTCGCCCGTGGCCGGCAAGATGCCCTCCGCGCGAAGGTCGGCGATGGAGGTGCCCATCATCACGCGGGACGCGGCCTTGGCCAGCGACGTCCCGGTCGCCTTCGACACGAACGGCACGGTGCGCGAGGCGCGCGGGTTGGCCTCGAGCACGTAGAGCACGTCGGAGGCCATGGCGTACTGCACGTTGAGCAGTCCGCGCACGCCGACGCCGGCGGCGATCGCCTCGGTCGAGACGCGGATCCGGTCGACCACCTCACGGCCGAGGGTGATCGGGGGCAGTGCGCACGAGGAGTCACCCGAGTGGATGCCGGCCTCCTCGATGTGCTCCATCACGCCGCCGAGGAAGAGCTCCTCGCCGTCGTAGAGCGCGTCGACGTCGATCTCGACCGCGTCGTCGAGGAACCGGTCGACCAGGACGGGATGCTCCGGGCTGATCTCCGTCGCGCGGGTGATGTAGCCGCGGAGCGCGTCGTCGTCGTACACGATCTCCATGCCCCGCCCGCCGAGGACGTAGGACGGCCGGACGAGGACCGGGTAGGTGATCTCCTCGGCGATGGCGCGGGCCTCGTCGTACGACGTCGCCATCCCGTGCTTGGGCGCCGGCAGTCCGGCCGCGGCGAGCACCCGCCCGAAGGCGCCGCGCTCTTCCGCGAGGTGGATCGCCTCCGGGGTGGTCCCGACGATCGGCACCCCGGCGTCCTCGAGACCCTGCGCGAGCCCGAGCGGGGTCTGCCCGCCGAGCTGGCAGATCACGCCGGCGACCGGGCCGACCGCGCGCTCGGCGTGCACGATCTCGAGCACGTCCTCGAGGGTGAGCGGCTCGAAGTACAGCCGGTCGGAGGTGTCGTAGTCGGTCGAGACCGTCTCGGGGTTGCAGTTGACCATGATCGTCTCGTAGCCGGCCGCGGACAGCGCGAGGCTCGCGTGGACGCACGAGTAGTCGAACTCGATGCCCTGGCCGATCCGGTTCGGGCCCGAGCCGAGGATGATCACGGCCGGCTTCTCCCGCGGCTGGACCTCCGTCTCCTCGTCGTACGACGAGTAGTGGTAGGGCGTGCGCGCAGCGAACTCGGCCGCGCAGGTGTCCACCGTCTTGAAGACCGGCCGGATGCCCAGCGCGTGCCGCACCCCGCGCACCACGGCGGCCGACAGGTCGCGCAGCTTGCCGACCTGCTCGTCGGAGAAGCCGTGCCGCTTGGCGCGCCGCAGCACCGACGCGGTGAGCTCGGGGGCCTCCAGGACCTCCATCGCGACCTCGTTGATCAGCAGCAGCTGGTCGACGAACCACGGGTCGATCTTGGTGGCGTCGAAGATCTCCTGCGCCGTGGCGCCGGCGCGGAGCGCGTCCATCACCTTCTTCAGCCGGCCGTCGTGCGGGACCGCGATCTCGCGCAGGAGGCCGTCCTTGTCGAGGTCCACCCAACGGTGGCTCCAGTCGAAGACGGCGTCCTTCTTCTCCAGCGAGCGCAGCGCCTTCTGCAGCGCCTCGGTGAAGTTGCGGCCGATCGCCATCGCCTCGCCCACGGACTTCATGTGCGTGGTCAGCGTCGGGTCCGCGGCCGGGAACTTCTCGAACGCGAACCGCGGCACCTTCACCACC
The DNA here is from genome assembly GCA_963801125.1 of uncultured Actinomycetota bacterium. Classification (GTDB taxonomy): domain Bacteria; phylum Actinomycetota; class Actinomycetes; order Propionibacteriales; family Nocardioidaceae; genus Nocardioides_B. The sequence continues at coordinate 273,801 of CAWDDL010000010.1, read as the reverse complement.
ACGTAGTCCAGCGTCGGCTCGAACGCCGCGGGCGTCTCCAAGGTGATGTCGTTGGGGATCTCGTCGAGGGTGTAGCCGATCGCGACCTTGGCGGCGATCTTGGCGATCGGGAAGCCGGTGGCCTTCGACGCCAGCGCGCTGGAGCGGGAGACCCGGGGATTCATCTCGATCACGACCACCCGGCCGTCGTCGGGGTTGACCGCGAACTGGATGTTGCAGCCACCGGTGTCGACGCCGACCGAGCGGATGATCCCGATCGAGAGGTCGCGCAGGTGCTGGTACTCCCGGTCGGTCAGCGTCATCGCCGGCGCCACGGTGATCGAGTCGCCGGTGTGCACGCCCATCGGGTCGAGATTCTCGATGCTGCACACGATCACGACGTTGTCCGCCTGGTCGCGCATCACCTCGAGCTCGTACTCCTTCCAGCCGATGATCGACTCCTCGAGGAGCACCTCGGTCGTCGGGCTGGCCGCGAGCCCTGCGCCGGCGATCCGGTGCAGGTCCTCCTCGTCGTAGGCCATCCCGGAGCCGGTGCCGCCCATCGTGAACGACGGTCGCACGACCATCGGGTAGCCGAGCTGCTCGGCCGCCGCGAGGCAGTCCTGCATCGAGTGGCAGATCACCGACTCGGCGACCTCGCCACCGAGCTCCTCGACGATCCGCTTGAACGACTCGCGGTTCTCGCCCCGCTCGATCGCGTCGATGCTCGCGCCGATCAGCTCCACGCCGTACTTCTCGAGCACGCCCGCCTTGTCGAGCGCCATCGCGGCGTTCAGCGCGGTCTGCCCGCCGAGCGTGGCGAGCAGCGCGTCGGGGCGCTCCTTCTCGATCACCTTCTCGACGAACTCGGGCGTGATCGGCTCGATGTAGGTCGCGTCCGCGAACTCCGGGTCGGTCATGATCGTCGCCGGGTTGGAGTTCACCAGCACGACCCGCAGGCCCTCGGCCTTGAGCACCCGGCACGCCTGGGTGCCGGAGTAGTCGAACTCGCACGCCTGCCCGATGATGATCGGTCCGGACCCGATCACGAGGACGCTGTGGATGTCGGTGCGCTTCGGCATGTCAGTTCTCCTCGCTGGTTGAGGTGCGAGCGGAGCGAGCCTCGAAACCGTTCATCAAGTGCTTGAACCTGTCGAACAGGTACGCCGCGTCGTGCGGTCCGGCCGCGGCCTCGGGGTGGTACTGCACCGAGAACGCCTTGAGCCGGCCGCCCTCTGACGTCGGGCCGCGCAGCTCGAGGCCCTCGACCACGTCGTCGTTGAGGCAGATGTGGCTCACGGTCGCGTCGCCGAACTCGGTCCGGGTCGCCCCGGTCAGCGGCGCCTGCACGGCGAACCCGTGGTTGTGCGCGGTGACCTCCACCTTCCCGGTGGTGCGGTCCATCACCGGCTGGTTGATCCCGCGGTGACCGTACTTCAGCTTGTAGGTCTCGAAGCCGAGCGCGCGGCCGAAGAGCTGGTTGCCGAAGCAGATCCCGAAGTAGGGCACGCCCTGTCCGAGCAGCGCGCGCAACAGCTCGACCTGGTGGGTCGTCGCCGCCGGGTCGCCCGGCCCGTTGGAGAAGAACACCCCGTCCGGCCGCACCGCGAGCACCTCCTCGACGCTGGAGAGCGCCGGCATCACGTGCACCTCGATGCCACGCTCAGCCATCATCCGGGGGGTGTTGCTCTTGATGCCGAGGTCGATCGCGGCGACCGTGAACCGCTTCTCTCCGACCGCCGGCACGACGTAGGTCTCACTGGTCGACACCTCCCCGGCGAGCTCGGAGCCCTCCATCTGCGCGGAGCCCAGCACGCGGGTCAGCAGGGCCTGCGGGTCGGTCTCGGTGGTGGAGATGCCCACCCGCATCGCGCCCCGCTCACGCAGGTGCCGGGTCAGCGCCCGCGTGTCCACGCCGGAGATCCCGACCACGCCCTGGTCGCGGAGCGCGTCGTCGAGGCTGCGCCGGGCCCGCCAGCTCGACGGAACGCGGGCGGGGTCGCGCACGACGTACCCACTCACCCAGATCCTGCGGGACTCGGGGTCCTCGTCGTTCATCCCGGTGTTGCCGACGTGCGGCGCGGTCATCACCACGACCTGGCGGTGGTACGACGGGTCGGTGAGCGTCTCCTGGTAGCCGGTCATGCCGGTGGAGAACACCGCCTCGCCGAAGGTCTCCCCCTCGGCGCCGTAGGCCTCTCCGTGGAAGGTGCGTCCGTCCTCGAGGACCAGGATCGCCGGGCCCGGTCGGTGGTTCGTCATGCGTTCTCCTTGGCCATCTTCGAAATCGACCTGATCCAGACGTTGTGGGCCTCGGTGACGCCCTTGTCACCCACCGCCTCGTCGGTCAGCCGGAAGCCGGTGTCGAGGGTGAGGTCGCCGTGCTGCCAGGTGACCACCAGCACCCCGTGCGGCGGCACGACCTTGCCGGCGATCCCCTGGTCGTGCCGGGCGCCGCGCAGCGCGGCGGCGGGGATCCGGAACGAGCCGGCGAGCCGGAACACGTCGAGCCCGTCGGCGGACAGGTTCAGCCGGCAGCTGCTCCGGGCGCCCAGCCCGTGGGCGACCACCCGGTCGAGCCAGTCGCCGCTGACCGTCGTACCGAAGTAGCGGGCGCCGCCGGCCAGCTTGGCCTCGGGCAGGTCGGACACCTGCGGCGTCGGCACCAGCGCCGGCAGGTCGTGCTTCTTCGCGCGGCCGCGCCAGCCCCGCCACATGGCGAGGTAGACGAGCACGACCAGCGCGACGAGCGCCAGGACGGACTGCCAGGTCTCCATGCGGCTCAGACCGACTTGCCGTCGAGGACGGTCGGCTTGCCGCGCAGGAACGTCGCGACGACCCGGCCAGGCAGCTCCATGCCGGCGTACGGCGTGTTGCGCGACAGTGACGCGGTCTCGGTGGGGTCGACCACGCGGGTCACCGACGGGTCGTAGAGCACGATGTTGGCCGGCTCGCCGGCCGCCAGGGGACGGCCGTGGCCGGCGGCGCGACCGATCGAGGCGGGCCGCGTCGACATCCGCTCCGCGACCCCCGCCCAGTCCAGCAGGCCGGTGTCGACCATCGTGGCCTGCACGATCGACAGCGCGGTCTCCAGGCCGATCATCCCGAAGGCCGCGGCCTGCCACTCGCAGTCCTTGTCCTCGTGCGGGTGCGGCGCGTGGTCGGTGGCGACGATGTCGATGGTCCCGTCGGCGAGCCCGGCCCGCAGCGCCTCGACGTCGGCGGCCGAGCGCAGCGGCGGGTTCACCTTGTAGATCGGGTCGTACGTCGCGGCCAGCTCGTCGGTCAGCAGCAGGTGGTGCGGGCACGCCTCGGCCGTCACCGGCCAGCCCTTGCTCTTGGCCCAACGCACGATCTCCACCGACCCGGCCGTGGACACGTGGCACACGTGCAGCCGCGACCCGACGTGCGCCGCGAGCAGGCAGTCGCGCGCGATGATCGCCTCCTCGGCGACCGCGGGCCACCCGCGCAGCCCGAGCCGCCCGGAGAGCTCGCCCTCGTTCATCTGGGCGTCCTCGGTCAGGCGCGGCTCCTGCGCGTGCTGGGCGACGACGCCGTCGAACGCCTTGACGTACTCCAGCGCGCGGCGCATCAGCACCGCGTCGGAGACGCACTTGCCGTCGTCGGAGAAGACCCGCACCTGCGCGGCGGAGTCGGCCATCGCGCCGAGCTCGGCGAGCCGCTCGCCCGCGAGTCCCACGGTGACCGCGCCGACCGGGAACACGTCGCAGTAGCCTGCGTCGCGGCCCAGGCGCAGCACCTGCTCCACCACGCCGGCGGTGTCGGCGACGGGCTCGGTGTTGGCCATCGCGAAGACCGCGGTGAACCCCCCGAGCGCCGCGGCCCGGGTGCCGGTCTCCACGGTCTCGGCGTCCTCGCGGCCCGGCTCGCGCAGGTGGGTGTGCAGGTCGACGAGGCCCGGCAGCGCGACGAGCGCCGTCGGCGTCGACCACCTCGACGTCGTCGGTGGTCAGGTCGGAGCCGACCCCCGCGATCAGGCCGTCCTGGACGAGCAGGTCGACCGGGTCGCCCCCGAGGATCCGGGCGGACTTGATCAGGTAGCTGGTCACGAGGCGCCTCCGCCGGTGGTCGTCGTCTCAGGGGTCTCGGTGCCGACGGCGGGTGGTCCCTGAGGAGGCGAGGGACGAGCCGTCTCGAAGGGCTCGCTGCCTCCGAGCAGCAGGTAGAGCACGGCCATCCGGACGGCCACGCCGTTGGTGACCTGCTCCACGATCACGGAGCGGTCGGAGTCGGCCACGTCGGCGGTGATCTCCATCCCCCGGATCATCGGCCCGGGGTGCATCACGATCGTGTGGTCCGGCAGCGTCGCCATCCGCCGGCCGTCGAGCCCGTAGCGCCGGGAGTACTCGCGCACGGTCGGGAAGAACGCCGCGTTCATCCGTTCGCGCTGCACGCGCAGCATCATCACCACGTCGGTCTTGGGCAGCACCGCGTCGAGGTCGTACGACGTCTCCACGTCCCAGCCCTCGACACCGAAGGGCAGCAGCGTCGGCGGCGCCACCAGGGTGACCTCGGCGCCGAGCGTCTTGAGCAGCAGCGCGTTGGACCGGGCCACCCGGCTGTGCAGCACGTCACCGACGATCGCGACCCGGCGGCCGTCGAGCGGCCCCAGATGACGCCACATCGTGAACGCGTCCAGCAGCGCCTGGGTCGGGTGCTCGTGGGTGCCGTCGCCGGCGTTGACCACGCTGGAGCGCGACCAGCCGGCGTTCGCGAGCAGGTGCGGCGCACCGGACGCCCAGTGCCGTACCACCACCGCGTCGGCCCCCATCGCCTCGAGGGTGAGCGAGGTGTCCTTCAGCGACTCGCCCTTGCTCAGGCTCGAGCCCTTCGCGGAGAAGTTGATGACGTCGGCGGAGAGCCGCTTGGCAGCAGCCTCGAACGAGATCCGGGTGCGGGTGGAGTCCTCGAAGAACAGGTTGACGATGGTGCGACCGCGCAGCGCGGGGAGCTTCTTGATCGGCCGGTCGGCCAGCGAGCGCAGCTCCTCGGCGGTCTGCAGGATCAGCTCGGCGTCGTCGCGGGTCAGGTCGCCGGCGCTCAGCAGGTGCTTCTTCATCGGGCCACCTCCGGACCGAGCCCTTCGATCGTCACAGCGTCCTCGTCGTCGAACTCGGCCAGGTGCACCGAGACCTTCTCGACCAGGGACGTCGGCAGGTTCTTCCCGACGAAGTCGGCCCGGATCGGGAGCTCGCGGTGCCCACGGTCGACCAGGACGGCCAGCCGCACGGCGCGAGGGCGGCCGAGGTCGTTCATCGCGTCCAGCGCAGCGCGGATGGTGCGTCCGGAGAACAGCACGTCGTCGACGAGCACGACGACCTTGCCCTCGATCCCCTCGGTCGGGATGTCGGTCGGCATTAGGGTGCGGGCAGGGCGCATCCGCAGGTCGTCGCGGTACATCGTGACGTCGAGCGAGCCGACCGGGACCTCGATCCCCTCCACGGAGGCGATCCGGTCCGCGATCCGCTGGGCGAGCGGGACCCCGCGGGAAGGGATACCGAGCAGGACGAGGTCCGCCGCACCCTTGTTGCGCTCGAGGATCTCGTGGGCGATGCGGGTCAGTGCGCGGGAGACGTCACGCGCGTCCATCACCGTGCGGGCCCGGTCGGCGGAGTCGTCGCCGGGGGGTTCGGTGACCGGGTCACCGTTGGCTTGCGCCGAAGTGTGGGCAGGCATCAGCGTGCCGGACCTCCTTCTCCGCCTCACGGGACGGCTCGTTAAAGGATGTCGATCGTCACGCAGCCTAACAGCCGGAGGGGCACGGGACTGCATCGCGACACCGGCTTCCCGCACTCCGGACACGACTGCTCGTGGAAGTGCGAGCGCGTCGCCCTGGGCGGCGGTTCGGCGTCAGGCCGGGATCGGCGGTCCCAGCACCTCGAGCCCGTAGCGCGGGCCGATCTCGTTCCAGCGGGCGATCTCCTCCTCGAGGGGGAGGCCGTCCTCGCCGGGCAGCCTCCGCTCGAACGCCGGGACGCCGACCTCGTCGTACAGGTGCAGCAGCTGCCCGGGGACGGTGAGCCCGAGGAACTGCACGGGTCGGTCTCCGGTGACCCGGAACGCGTGCGGCAGGCCCTTGGGGAGGTAGATGAACGAGCCGGCGGTCAGCTCGAAGGTCTCGTCGCCGGCGCGGTAGATCATCGTGCCGTCGAGGAGGTAGAACGCCTCCGCCTCGTGGGCGTGCCGGTGCAGCGGCGTGGCGACGCCCGGCGGCTGGGTGACCCGGGAGACGCCGAGAGCGTTGCCGGACTCCGTGCCGGTGACCAGGTGCTCGAAGAGCGAGCCCATCGCCCAGGTGGCGGGGCCGGTCCCACCCGGGCGGTGGACCACGCCGGTGGCGGAGACGTGCTCGGTGGAGATCTGCTGCGCGGTCATGGTGACCTCCTGATATTCATCCGAACCTACTTCGGATGAATATTGGTAAGGTACGACCCGTGAGCCCCACGGTCAAGACCCGGCGGTACCGGTCGGCGGTCCGCAAGGAGCGGGCCGCGCAGACCCGGCACGCGGTCCTCGTGGCGGCGCGCGCTCTGTTCGGGGAGCAGGGGTACGCCGGCACCGCGATCGGCCAGGTCGCGGAGCGGGCCGAGGTGTCGGTGGACACCGTCTACTCCAGCGTCGGGCGCAAGCCCCAGCTGCTCCTGGCCGTGCTCGACATGCTCCTCGCCGGCGGCGACGAGCCCGTCCCCGCCGAGGAGCGTGACTACGTGGGCGCGATCCGGTCGGCCGACACCGCCGAGGGGAAGCTCGCCGTCTACGCGCGTGCCCTGGCCGGTCTGCTCCCCCGCACCGCTCCCCTGCTCGAGGCGCTGCGCGACGCTGCTCGGACCGACGAGGAGTGCGCGTCGGTGTGGCGGCAGGTCAACGAGCGGCGGGCCGCCAACATGCTGTTGCTGGCGCAGGAGCTGCGCGCGACCGGCCGGGTCCGCGAGGACCTCACCGACCAGGAGGTCGCCGACGTGCTCTGGTCGACCAACGCGGTCGAGTACTTCGGCCTGCTCCGCGAACGCGGCTGGGACGGGGCCCGGGCGGGTGCCCTGCTCGAGGACCTGTGGACCCGGCTGCTGCTGGCGTGACCCGCGCGGATCAGCCCAGGTCGGCCAGGGCCGACTCCATCGCCCGGTGGAACGTCGGGTAGGCGTAGATCATCGACCGAAGCGTGTCCGTCGGCACCTGCGCGTGCACCGCGGTGGTGAGCATCGAGAGCACCTCGCCGCCGGTCGGCCCGACGGAAGTAGCCCCGACGAGCACGCCGCGGTCGGCGTCCTCGACGAGCTTGACCAGTCCCTCCGCCCTGGCGATCCAGCCGCGGGTCGACGAGGCCAGGTCGGTGATCCCGACCCGGATCCGCAGACCGGCGTCGCGGGCCTGCCGCTCGGTCATCCCCACCGACCCCACCTCGGGGTCGGTGAAGGTCACCCGCGGCACCGCCCGGTAGTCCGCGGCCGGGCCGTCCTCGCCGAGGATGTCGCGTGCGGCGACGGTGGACTGGTACATCGACATGTGGGTGAACGCTCCCTTGCCGGTGATGTCGCCGATCGCCCACAGCCCCTCGGCGGCGCGCATCCGCTCGTCGACGTCCAGCGCCTTCACCTCCGGGTCGAGCCCGACGGTCTCCAGGCCGAGGTCGGGCAGGTTGGGCCGGCGGCCGGCGGCGACGAGCAGCTTGTCGGCGTGCAGGGTCTGGTCGCCGGTGTCGACGGAGAACCGGCCCTCGTCGTAGCGGACACCGCCGACCTGCACCCCGGTCAGCACCTGGACGCCGTCGCGGGCGAAGGCAGCGGCCACCACCTGGGACGCCTCGGGCTCCTCGGGGGCGAGGATCCGGTCGGCGACCTCGAGCACGGTGACGTCGACGTCGAAGCGCGCGAACGCCTGGGCCAGCTCGGCGCCGATGGCGCCGCCACCGAGCACGACCAGGCTCGCGGGCAGGGTCTCAGCGCGGACCGCGTCGCGGTTGGTCCAGTACGGCGTCTCAGCGAGCCCCGGGACGGGTGGCACGGCCGGTGACGTACCGGTGTTGAGCACGACGCCGCGGCGGGCGCGGAACCGGCGGCCGTCGACCTCTACCTCGCGCTCCCCCGTCAGCCGTCCCCGGCCGCGGACGAAGCGCACGCCGGCGCTCTCGAGGCGCTGCACGGCGACCGTGTCGTCCCAGTCGTCGGTGGCCTCCTCGCGGATGCGCTTGGCCACGACCGACCAGTCCGGGGACGTGGTGCTCCCGCCGGCGAACCCCGGCACGCGCCGGCTCTCGGCCAGGACGTCGGCGGCCCGGATCATCATCTTGCTCGGGATGCACCCGTAGTAGGGGCACTCACCGCCGACGAGCCGTTCGTCCACGCCGACGACCTCGAGCCCCTCCCTCGCCAGCGTGCCGGCCAGGGACTCACCGCCCGGACCGAGACCGACCACCACGACATCCACGTCCTCGCTCATGTCCCCATGCAAGCACGCGGGGTGAAGTCAGGTGCTCAGCGTCGCCTTGTCCTTGACGATGTTGCCCAGCACGCCGTTCACGAACGCAGGCGAGTCGTCGGTCGACAGGTCGCGAACCAAGCTCATGGCCTCGCTGACCGCGACCGCGTCGGGCGTCTCGTCGAGGTAGAGCACCTCGAGCACACCGAGCCTGAGCACGTTGCGGTCGACGCCCGGCATCCGCTCGAGCGTCCAGCCCTGGGCGTACGTCGAGATCAGCTCGTCGATGCGGGTCTGGTGCTCGACCATGCCGCGGATCAGCGTCACGGTGTACTCGTTGACCGGCGGGTCGCCCGCGACGATCCGCTCGTCGAGCGTCTCGCCGAGGGACGCCCCGCGGACCTCGCACTCGAACAGCAGGTCGAGGGCACGCTTGCGTGCCTTGGTACGGGCGGCCATCAGACGTGTGCCGTCACGAGGAGACGCGACCCAGGTAGCTGCTGTCCCGGGTGTCGACCTTGATCTTCTCGCCGGTGGTGATGAACAGCGGCACCTGGATCTCGTGGCCGGTCTCGAGCTTCGCCGGCTTGGTGCCGCCGGTCGAGCGGTCGCCCTGCATGCCGGGCTCGGTGTACTCCACGAGCAGCTCGACGGACGCGGGGAGCTCGATGTAGAGCACCCGGCCCTCGTTGGTGGCCACGATCGCCTCCTGGTTCTCCAGGAGGAAGTTCGTCGCGTCGCCGACGATCTCCGGCGAGACCTCGGTCTGCTCGAAGGTGGCGGTGTCCATGAACACGTAGCTGGTGCCGTCGTTGTAGAGGTACTGCATGGTGCGCTTGTCGACGTTTGCCACGTCGACCTTCACGTCGGCGTTGAAGGTCTTGTCGACGGTCTTGCCCGACTCGATGTTCTTCAGCTTGGTGCGCACGACGGCGCCGCCCTTGCCCGGCTTGTGGTGCTGGAACCAGATGACAGACCAGAGCTGGCCGTCGAGGTTGAGCACCATGCCGTTCTTGAGGTCGTTGGTCGTTGCCATCGCGCAGTCGTTGCCTTCGCTGTGGGGTGGATCAGGGAACGGGAGGCCGCCGTACGGCAGCAGCCGCCGAGTCTAACGAAGAGCCGGGCTGCCGAAGAAATCCGCACTGCGGCGACGACGCAGCCACCGCGCCGGGACGGGACCATTGCCCGTGGCGGCAGCACCGTTCCGGGCGAAGACTGGAGCCGGACGAAAGGAACTGGCGATGACGTACGACGAGATGGTCCACACCGCCCAAGCACTGGTAGCGCCGGGCAAGGGCATCCTTGCCGCCGACGAGAGCTCGCCGACCATGGCGAAGCGCCTGGCCGGCATCGGGCTGGAGTCGACCGAGCCGCGCCGGCGCGAGTACCGCGAGCTGCTGTTCACCACCCCTGGCCTCGGGGAGCACGTGAGCGGGGTCATCCTCTTCGACGAGACGATCCGGCAGACCGCGAGCGACGGCACGCGGTTCCCGGAGGTGCTGCGTCGCCAGGGCGTGATCCCCGGGATCAAGGTGGACGGCGGCACCAAACCGCTGGCCGGGTTCCGCGACGAGGTCGTCACGGAGGGCCTGGACGGCCTGCGGGCGCGGTTCGCGGAGTACGTCGAGCTGGGTGCCCGCTTCGCGAAGTGGCGCGCCGTGATCAAGGTCGGTCACTACCGGCCCACCCGCGGGTGCATCGAGGCCAACGCGCACGCGCTGGCCCGCTACGCCGCCCTCGCCCAGGAGGCCGGCCTGGTCCCGGTCGTCGAACCCGAGGTGCTGATGGACGGCGCGCACACGCTCGAGCGCTGCGCCGAGGTCACCGAGGCGATCGGACGTGAGGTCTACGCGCAGCTCGCCGCGCAGCGCGTCCGGCTCGAGGCCACCCTGTTGAAACCCAACATGGTGCTACCAGGAGCGGACTGCCCCATCCAGGCCGACGACGAGTCCATCGCCGACGCCACCCTGACCGTGATGCGTCGTGTCGTCCCGGCAGCCGTGCCCGGCCTGGTGTTCCTGTCCGGCGGCCAGACCGACGAGCAGGCGACCTCGCGACTCAACGCCATGAACGCCCTCGGCTCAGCGCCGTGGCAGCTGAGCTTCTCCTACGGCCGCGCCCTGCAGGGTCCGGTGCTGCGCGCCTGGCTCGGCGAGGCCGGACACCGGGACGCCGCTCAGGCCGCACTCCAGCACCGGGCACGGATGAACGGCTTGGCCCGGACCGGCGCCTACCGGCCCGAGCTCGAGGTCGTCACAGCCCCGGCGTCCTGAGCCTGCGTCAGGCAGCGCGGCTGAGGAGGTCGGCGTAGTGCTGCTCGACGGGTGAGTCGGTGTCGGCGAGGCGCGCGGCGAGGCCGCCCAGGCCGGCGCGTTCCCAGCGGCTCGGGTGCTTGCCGAGCTGGTGGGTTCCGGTGTGGTCGGTGCGCAGCCAGTAGCGGTGCGGGGTGCGCCACAAGAACACCCCGGGCACCGGCTGGTAGTGCCGCCAGCCCCGGCCATGGGTCTTCACCCGATGCGCATAACGCCCCATCGGCCCAAGATTCGAGATCCGGGTCTGCCCCGGTGGCCCACCCCGGTCCGGCGGCACATAGGCCTTGGTGTGGTCACGGTCCTTGCGCCGCGAGGTGTTCGAGGAGTACGGGAACACCCCCGCCGGGGTCCGCAGGTGCAACGCCTCGCTCATCCGGTCCGGCACCTCATAGCCGTTGACCGGGCAGTCCTCGGCCAGGTCGATCACCGGCTGCATCCGCACCCGGGCATGACCCAGGAACTGTGCTGCCTGCTCGACCGTGACCGGCCCGACCCCCTCCACCCGCGCCACCCCGGTCGCCACACCGGCCCGGGCCGCGTCGAACGACTCCCGCGACATGTGCACGTACAACGTCGCCACCGGCCCCAGCCGCCGGGGATCCACGCTCCGCAACGCCGTCACGAACGCGTCCGGGTCACCCAGCACCCCGGACAGGCGTGTCAGGCCTGGACCGCGACCACCGGGACGACCAGTGGGTCCGCCGCACGCCGAGCAGCCCGCTTCGCCCGCCTCAGCCGCATCATCGGAGTCGTCCTCGGCGGCCGGCACATCCCCGGCCGATACCACCTCCGCGTCATCCCGACCGGGGTCGGCATCGGCGTCGGCGACGTCCGCGACGACGGTGTTCTCGGGGTCCTCGGCGCCAGTGTTCTCCGGGTCGTCGACGTGGGCCAGCAGCAGCTCGAGGGCCCGGACGGGGTCGGCGAGGATCCCCAGTGCCTTGGAACGGCGCACGTCCACCGGGTCGGGGTCACCGTCCTGCGCCAGGCACTGCGCGATCCGGTCACACATCCCCACGAAGAAGACAGCATCCCCGGCCGACGCCTTCGCGATCACCGTCTTCAACCCGTACTCGTTGCACTGCCCCGTGGCCACGAACCGCTCCATCGCCGCCGCATCCGCACGCGCCTGCGCCGCCGCCGGATCCACCTCGACGATCTTCGCCTCCACCAGGTCCCACCACGGCGACCACGGCAACGACCGCGCATACGGCGCCACCTGCGCATCAACCCACAACGCCTGCGCCCAGGTCAGCGACAACGAGCGGGTCCGCGCCGCCACCTTCCGCGCCTGCCACACGAACAACTCCCCCGCCCGGACGGCCTCCCACAACAACGGATGCCGATGCCGCACATCGAGCGCATCGGCGATCAACGTCCGCGCCGCCACCGCACCCCGCCCGAGCAGACACCCCAGCTCCGCGGCCGCGAACTCCGCCACCAGGGGCGTCCCGTCCCCACCCAACCGACACGCCCGCTCCGTCCCGGCCAGCGCCCGACCCGACCCCCCACCGTCCCGGAGCGTCTCCTCGTCGTGCAGGTCCGCCCAGCGCGCCGCCAACACGAACTCCGCCACCTCGGCCTCCACCAACCGGGCGCGGTTCGCCACCAGAGCATCGGCCGCAGCCTGCCCGTCGGTCTCAGCGATCCAGTCCAGCTCCATGAACCCGAACCTACGAGACCCCACCGACACTTTCCGCGCCAAGCAGACCCCTTGTGCACAACAAGATCTCAGCCAGTCGGGCCGCTGACACGCTCACCCGCTCCCCCGCCGACCGCCACGCCGGTCCGGTCCTGCCCCACGGGCACGCACGGGCACTTCCCTGCGCACGATACGCACGCATCCGGCGCCGAAAACGTGCCTAGCGTGCGCACAGACGAGTGACCACGCCCAGTCCTGCACCAAGAACACGCCCCAGCGCGGGCAGGCGTGCCGATCGTGCAGGAACCAGCCGAGAGCACTACCCGTCATGGCCTCCGCTGGTACCGCCCGCAGGACCGGTGTTCGAGACGCTCGTTCCGCTCGCGACTCAGCCCAGCCCGGCGAGGTGCTCGAGCGCGACCCGGTACCCGTCCACACCCTGGCCGGCAATCACGCGAGCGGCGTGCGGCGTGACCACCGAGTGGTGCCGGAACTCCTCGGGCCGCTGCGACGGGTCCGAGATGTGCACCTCGACCAGCGGCGCGACGAGCTGCGCGCAGGCGTCGAACACCGCGTAGGAGTAGTGCGTCCACGCCGCGGCGTTGAGCACCACCGGCGTCACCGAGTCCGCCGCCTCGTTGAGCCAGTCGAGCATCACGCCCTCGTGGTTCGTCTGCCGCACCTCCACGTCGAGCCCGAGGGCGCGACCCCAGGCGACGCACAGCTCGGCGAGCTCGGCATGCGTGGTGCTCCCGTAGATCTCCGGTTGCCGCCGCCCGAGCCGGCCCAGGTTCGGGCCGTTGAGGACCAGCGCCCTCCGCAGCGCGGTCACCGGTCGTCTCGCGAGATCTCCGCGAACGCCGCGGTCAGCAGCGCCGGGTCCGGACCGCTGAGCACGGACGGCTTGGCCAGCGCGTCGAGCACCACGAACCGCAGCGTGTCGCCTCGGGACTTCTTGTCCACCTTCATCGCCTCGTGCAGCTGTCCCCAGTCGGCACCGGAGTACGACGTGGGCAGCCCCACCAGCTCGAGCACCGACCGGTGCCGGTCCGCGGTGACCTCGTCGAGCCGGCCGGCCAGCCGGGCCAGCTCGGCGACGTACGTCATCCCGATCGCGACCGCCGCGCCGTGCCGGAACCGGTAGCGCTCGGTCTTCTCGATCGCGTGCCCCATCGTGTGCCCGTAGTTGAGCACCTCCCGGCCCGGGTGCCCGCCGACGCCTCCGGTCTCCTTCAGGTCGCCGACGACCACGTCGATCTTCACCCGGATCGCCCGCTCGATGAGCTCGCGCAGCGTCCGCGAGCCGGGCGTGGTGGCCCCGGACGGCTCGTGCTCGATCAGGTCGAGGATCTCCGGGTCGGCGATGAAGCCGCACTTGACCACCTCGGCCAGGCCGCTGATCAGCTCGTTGCGGGGCAAGGTCTCGAGCGTGGCGAGGTCGCACAGCACGCCCGCCGGCTCGTGGAAGGCACCGACCAGGTTCTTCCCCTCGGTCGTGTTCATCCCGGTCTTGCCGCCGACCGCCGCGTCGACCATCGCGAGCAGCGTGGTCGGCATGTGCACGACCTTGACCCCGCGCAGCCAGGTCGCCGCCACGAACCCGCCCATGTCGGTGGTCGCCCCTCCCCCGACGGTGACCACGGCGTCGGACCGGGTGAACCCGGTCTGCCCGAGCACCTGCCAGCAGAACGAGGCGACGGGGGCGAGCTTGGCCTCCTCGCCGTCGGGGATCTCGATCGCATGTGCGTCGTACCCCTGCGCGGTGAGGTCCTCGCGGATCGCCTCTCCGGTGGCGGCGAGCGCGCGCGGGTGGATCAGAGCCACGCGCTGTACGCCGGGACCCAGCATGGCGGGCAGCTCGCCGAGCAGGCCGTTGCCGACCACCACGTCGTACGGCGACGCGCCGCCCACGTGCAGCACGGACGTGCCGGGACTCTCGGTCGGTGTGCTCATCGCCCCTCCAGCTCTTCGACAGCGTTGGCCACCTCGTCGGCGACCTCCTGGGCGGACTTCTGGTCGGTGTCGACCACCACGGCCGCGAGCGCGCGGTAGATCGGCTCGCGCTCGTCCATCAGCGCCTTCACCCGTGACCGGACGTTGCCGAGCAGCAGCGGACGGCCGACCCCGAGCCCGACCCGTTTGACCGCGTCGGAGAGGCCGACGCGCAGGTAGACCACCGGGAAGCCCCGGAGCAGCTCGCGGGTCTGCGGGTCCAGGACCGCGCCTCCGCCGAGCGCCAGCACGCCGGCGTGCTCGGCCAGCGCCGACCGGACGGCCTCGCGTTCGAGCCTGCGGAACTGCTCCTCGCCGTCGTCGACGAAGATGTCGGATATCTCCTTGCCGGCGGTCGTCTCGACGTCGGTGTCCGTGTCGCGCACCGCCAGGCTCCAGCGAGACGCCAGCAGCTCCGCGACCGTCGACTTGCCCGCACCCATCGGGCCGACGAGCACCGCGCGTGGCCCGTTCACAGGCGCGCTCACCGGAACTGCAGGTTGGCGAGGTAGGACGCGGCGTTGCGCCGGGTCTCCTCCACCGAGTCGCCGCCGAACTTCTCCAGCATCACGTCGGCGAGCACGAGCGCCACCATCGCCTCCGCCACGATTCCAGCCGCGGGGACCGCACACACGTCGGACCGCTGGTGATGGGCCACGGCCTCCTCGCCGGTCGCCACGTCGATGGTCCGCAACGCGCGCGGCACCGTCGCGATCGGCTTCATCGCGGCACGCACGCGCAGGATCTCGCCCGTCGACATGCCGCCCTCGGTGCCCCCCGAGCGACCCGAGGTGCGCCGGATCCCCTCGTCGGTGTCGACGATCTCGTCGTGCGCCTTCGAGCCGGGGTCGGCCGCGAGCGCGAACCCGTCGCCGACCTCGACGCCCTTGATCGCCTGGATCCCCATCAGCGCAGCCGCCAGCTTCGCGTCGAGACGGCGGTCCCAGTGCACGTGCGAGCCGAGCCCCGGGGGCAGCCCGTGCACCACGACCTCGACCACCCCGCCGAGGGTGTCGCCGTCCCTGTGGGCCTGGTCGATCGCCGCGACCATCTGCTTGCTGGTGTCGGCGTCGAGACAGCGCACCGGGTCCTCGTCGAGGTAGGCCACGTCGCTCGCCGACGGCACCGAGCCGGCCGGCGCGGACACCGGGCCCAGGCCGACGACGTGCGAGACGACCTCCGCCCCGACGGACTGCCTCAGGAACGCCGTGGCCACGGCACCGAGCGCGACCCGTGCCGCGGTCTCACGTGCGGACGCGCGCTCGAGGATGGGGCGGGCCTCTTCGAAGCCGTACTTCTGCATGCCCACCAGGTCGGCGTGGCCGGGGCGCGGCCGGGTCAGGGCGGCGTTGCGGGCGAGCGCCTCGAGCTCCGCCTCGTCGACGGGGTCGGCGGCCATCACCTTGTCCCACTTGGGCCACTCGCTGTTGCCGACACGGATGGCGACCGGGCTGCCGAGCGTGCGCCCGTGCCTCAGGCCGCCGATGATCTCGACCTCGTCCTGCTCGAACTTCATCCGAGCTCCACGGCCGTAGCCGAGCCGGCGACGAGCCAGGGCGTCGACGATGTCGCCCGACGTCACCTCGACATGGGACGGCAGGCCTTCGAGGACGGCGACCAGGGCAGGGCCGTGGGACTCGCCCGCAGTGAGCCAACGCAGCATGGACTCAGTCTTTCACGCGGGGTCCGACGCAGGATCAGGCGTACCACGCAGCGACATAGGGCCCGAGCACGACGCCGGCGACGGCACCGACCAGCATGAACGGGCCGAACGGGTAGGCCTTCCGGTCGACCAGCCGCAGCAAGGACAGCAGCAGCCCGCCGACCCCGCCGAGGATGAAGCCGGTGTAGACGCCCACGAACAGCTCGCTCCAGCCGAGGTAGCCCAGCGCCATGCCGAGGATCCCCGAGAGCCGGACGTCGCCGTACCCCATGCCGCGCGGGTAGATGAACCACAGCAAGAAGAACGTCCCGCCCGCGACCAGCCAGCCGAGACCGGCGGTGATCAGCGCGTCCAGGTCGTGCTCGGCCCAGGCTGCGACCGCGACGAGCAGGCCGACCGCGAGGTACGACGGCGCGATCACCTTCGTGGGCAGCAGCCTGGTCCGCCAGTCGACCACCGCCAGGGCGACTCCCACCGGCGCGAGGTACAGCAGGAACGTCAGGGCCGGGGTCCAGCCCACTGCCGCACCCATCGCGCCGGACACCAGCCCGGTCGCGACCGACGACTTGGCGCCCAGCCCCCGCGTCCTGGCGATCTCGGCGTAGAGCGGCTTCTCCTCCTCGACGCGGAGCGGCGCGGCCGACACCGACGCGTCGGACTCCACGACGGTCTCGTCCGGTTCCGGCTCGGGCTCGGGGATCCGCGCGATCAGCGCCGGCACGACCATCCCGGCCAGCAGCCCGTAGAGCGCGCAGGCCAGCCCGGTGTCGAGGTGCCACGTCACGGAAGCGACCCTAGCGAAGGGCGTCGCGCATCGCCTGCTGCGGCGCGGGAAGTCCGGTCATCAGCTCCACCTGCAGACATGCCTGGTGCAGCAGCAGGTCGTGGCCCGACACCAGGGGTACCCCGTTCGCGTGGGCTGCGTCCGCAAGCGGCGTCGGCCACGGGTCGTAGACGACCTCGAACACCACGCCGGCCCGGGCGGCGGCCGAGACCAGGCTCGGCGTCTGCGCCGATGCGGGGATCGTCGACACCAGGACGTCCACCTCGCCGGGCGGGTCCTCCAGCCGTCGTACGTCGAGCCGCGGCGCTGCGGGGTGCCTCGACACCGCGGCGACCGACTCCGCTGCACGGTCCGGATCCCGCACGTGCAGGGCCGCCTCGGTGCAGCCGAGGTCGGCGAGGGCCAGCAGCACCGATGCGGCCGTCGCTCCCCCGCCGAGCACGGCGGCACGCCGCACCGGCCCGTCGTACCGCTCGCGCAGCGCCGCCGAGGCACCGGGCACGTCGGTGTTGTGTCCGTGCCGCCGACCGTCCTCGAGCACCACCGTGTTGGCCGCGCCCGCGAGCGCCGCCGTCGCCGACACCTCGTGCAGCAGCGGCAGCACGGCCCGCTTCAGGGGCATCGTCAGCGACAGCCCGCGCCAGGTCTCGTCGAGCCCGTCCAGGAACGCCGCGAGACCGACCTCGTCCATCTCGACCGCGGAGTAATCCCAGTCCAGACCGAGCGCGGCGTAGGCCGCCCGGTGCAGCGCCGGTGACAGCGAGTGCCCGATCGGACTGCCGAGCACGGCACAACGACGCTTCACCTGTGACTCCCGTTCAGCAGTTGTCCGACTGGGTCCGGCAGTACTCCTTGTACTCGTTCTTGAACGTGAGGAACTCGTCGTAGCTGTCGGTGAACTTGGTCTTGCCGGTGCGTAGGTTGACCGTCACGTAGTAGACCCAGGGGCCGTCGGTCGGGTGCGCTGCCGCCTCGATCGCCGCGTCCCCGGGCGCCTCGATCGGCGTCGGGGGGAGGCCGGGGTTCTTGTAGGTGTTGTAGGGCGAGTCGATCTGCAGGTCCTCGGTGGTGAGCGCGACACCGAGGTCCCGGTCGTGCGCGTAGTTCACCGCCGCGTCGATCTGAAGCAGGTGGTTCGTCGCGTCGGTCTCGAGGCGGTTGTAGATCACCCGCGCCACCTTGCCGCGGTCGGCGTCCCGGTTGGACTCGGCCTCCACCAGGCTCGCGACCACCATCAGCTCGGCGGGGGTGTAGCCGAGCTTGGCGGCCGCGCCCTCGAGATCCGCCTCCTTGGCGGCCTGGCGCCACCGGTCCACCATCGCGGTGATGATGCTCTTCGCGGTGGCGTTGGGCGGCACCATGTAGGTCGCCGGGAACAGGTAGCCCTCGGGGTTGCCCTTCGCGTAGCCGGGCAGGCCGATCGCCTTCGGCTTCGCGAGGACCTTGCGGTACTGCTTGGCCGAGAAGTCGGTCTTGGCCGCGAGCCGGTCCACGATCTGGTCGACCGTCCAGCCCTCCGGGATCGTCAGCGCGTTCTGGATGAGGTTCTTCGGG
The DNA here is from genome assembly GCA_963801125.1 of uncultured Actinomycetota bacterium. Classification (GTDB taxonomy): domain Bacteria; phylum Actinomycetota; class Actinomycetes; order Propionibacteriales; family Nocardioidaceae; genus Nocardioides_B. Next base: position 255,439 of record CAWDDL010000010.1, on the reverse strand, counting down.
TCGACCAGGATGTCCAGCGCCGAGTCGGCGGACATCTGCTTGTGCATCTCGTAGAAGCCGACCTGGATGCCCACCGAGTCCGGGTTGTTCCGGGCGGCCTCGGTGAACGCCTCGACGCTCTTGACGACGTCCTTGTCCTTCAGCGTCGCCGCGATGTCGGAGGCGTTCTGCCCGTCCTTGACCTCGACCAGCACCGTGCCGGTCCCGGCACCGCTGTAGTCGGGCGGCGGGCTGAACCGCTCGCGCAGCACGTCCATGCCCTTGGTGGCGGCGAGGTAGCCGCCGCCCACGAGCACGCCGAGGGCGATCAGGACCGCCAGGCACCCGAGCCCACGGCGGGGCTTGTGCTTGCGGTGGTGCCCGAGGTCAAGTCCGAGTTCGCTCAACGGCTTGCTTCACCCATCTGGTCGCCCCCGTGCTTCATGCCGACGGTTGCCGGCACTCGTCTGGCGGCACGGGCACGACCTCACCCGGCGGCCGCCCCGTGCTGCGTTCGGTCTCCAGCGCATTCTGCAGGATCACCACAGCCGCCGCTTGGTCCACGACCGCGCGCCGCTTCTGCCCCTTCCTACCCCGTTCGCGCAGGACTGACTCTGCCGTGACCGTGCTGAGCCGCTCGTCGCAGAGGCGCACCGGCACCGGCGCCACCACCCGGGCCAGACGCACGGCGAACTCACGCACCTTGGCCGCGGCCGGCCCCTCGCCGCCGGACAGGCTGCGCGGCAGCCCGACGACCACCTCGACCGCCGACTCCTCGACGGCGAGCGCGCGCAGCCGGTCGAGGTCGCCGGCTCCCCGAGCGACGGTCTCCACCGGCGTGGCGATCAGCCCGGAGGGGTCGCTGCGCGCGACGCCGACCCGGACGTCGCCCACGTCGACCCCCAACCGGGATCCCGGTCTCATCGCACCTGGTTCATCAGCGCTCACCGGCTGGTGGCCGCGCGGCCGACCTCGTGCTCGACGTCGGTCAGCGCCTCGTCGACGTGCGTCACGTCGGCGCCGCCGCCCTGGGCCACGTCGTCCTTGCCGCCGCCGGACCCGCCGAGCGCGCTCGCCGCGGCCTTGACCAGGGCGTTGGCGGAGATCCCCCAGGCCCGCGCCTCGTCGTTGACCGCGATCACGACGGCCGGCTTGCCGCTCGTCGAACCGATGATCGCCACCACGCCCGGCCGGCCGTGCGGCATCCGGCCGCGGATGTCGAGCGCCAGCTTGCGCACGTCACCGGCTCCGGCGCCGTCGACCCGGTGGCCCACGAAGCTCACGCCGTAGACGTCCTTGGCCCCGGCAGCGAGCTCCCCGGCGGCCGCGAGCAGCTGGCCGACGCGGATCCGCTCGATCTCCTTCTCCGCGGTGCGGAGCCGCTCGACGATGTCGTTGACCCGCTCCGGGAGCTCCTCGGCGCGGACCTTGAGCGCCTCGCTGAGCTGCGCGACCAGGACGTGCTCACGCGCCAGGAACCGGTAGGCGTCGCCGCCGACCAGCGCCTCGACCCGTCGTACGCCCGAGCCGATCGAGGACTCACCGAGGAGCTTGATCACGCCGAGCTGCCCGGACCGCCCGGCATGGGTGCCGCCGCACAGCTCGCGGGCCCAGTCGCCCACCGAGATGACGCGCACCTTGTCGCCGTACTTCTCGCCGAACAGTGCCATCGCACCGGACCGGCGGGCCTCCTCCTGGCTCATCACCTCGGCGTGCACCGACAGGTCGGCGAGCACCAGGTCGTTGACCCGCTGCTCGACGTCGACCATCGCCGACGCGGGCACCGACCCGGTGGCGGAGAAGTCGAAGCGGAACCGACCGGGGGCGTTCTCGGACCCGGCCTGGGTCGCGGTCTCCCCGAGCGCCTCGCGGAACGCCTTGTGGACCATGTGGGTCGCGGTGTGCGCGCGGCTGATCGACCGACGGCGCTCGACGTCCACCATCGCCTGGGCGCGCTCGCCGAGCGTCACCTCGCCGCTGAGCACCTTGGCCCGGTGCACGATCATCCCGGAGATCGGCGACTGCACGTCGCGGATCTCCAGCACCGCACCGTTGGCGAGCTCGACGACGCCCTGGTCGGCGAGCTGGCCGCCGCCCTCGGCGTAGAACGGAGTCCGGTCCAGCACCAACTCGATCTCGTCGCCCTCGCGGGCGGCGGGTACCGCGCCGGCACCCGACACGATCCCGCTCACGGTCGCTTCCGAGACCACCTCGGTGTAGCCGGTGAACTCCACCGCGCGGCCGAGCCGTTCCGAGGCCTCCCGGTAGGCGCCGGCGTCGGTGTGCTGGCCCTTCTTCGACTTGGCGTCGGCCTTCGCCCGCTCCCGCTGCTCGGTCATCAGCCGGCGGAAGCCCTCCTCGTCGACCGACAGGCCCTGCTCGGACGCCATCTCCAAAGTGAGGTCGATCGGGAATCCGTAGGTGTCGTGCAGCGCGAACGCCTTGTCGCCGGTCAGCTGCGGCCGGCCGGCGGACTTCGCGTCCTGTGCGGCGAGGTCGAAGATCGTCGTGCCGGTGCGGAGCGTCTGCCGGAAGGCGTCCTCCTCGGCGTAGGCGATTGCGCTGATGCGCTCCCAGTCCTGGTGCAGGACGCCGTAGGTCTCGCCCATCTTGTCGCGGCTGACCGGCAGCAGCTCGGGCAGCGCCGGGTCCTCGTAGCCGAGCAGCCGCATCGAGCGCACCGCCCGGCGCAGCAGCCGGCGCAGCACGTAGCCGCGGGCCTCGTTGCCCGGCGTGACGCCGTCGGCGATGAGCATCATCGAGGAACGGACGTGGTCGGCCACGACCCGCATCCGGACGTCGTCGCCGTGGTCGACGCCGTAGCGCCGCCCGGTCAGCTCCTGCGCACGCTGGATGACCGGGTACATCACGTCGATCTCGTACATGTTCGCGCGGTCCTGGAGCAGGTAGGCCACCCGCTCCAGACCCATGCCGGTGTCGATGTTCTTGCGCGGCAGCGAGCCGGAGATGTCGAAGTCGGACTTCGAGCGCACCGCGCTCAGCTCGTCCTGCATGAACACGAGATTCCAGATCTCGAGGTAGCGGTCCTCGAGCTCGACGGGCATCTCGGTGCGGTCGGTGGTGCCGAACTCGCCGTCGGGCCCGTACTCCGGACCCCGGTCGTAGAGGATCTCCGAGCACGGGCCACCCGGGCCCGGCACCCCCATCGACCAGTAGTTCTCCTTGTTGCCGAGCTTGACGATGCGTTCGTCGGGTAGGCCGGTGACCTTCTTCCACAGCGACAGAGCCTCGTCGTCACCGTCGAGGATCGACGGCCACAGCCGACTCTCGTCGAGCCCGAACCCGCCCTCGGCGACCGGTCGGGTGACCAGCTCCCAGGCGAACTCGATGGCTCCCTCCTTGAAGTAGTCGCCGAAGGAGAAGTTGCCGCACATCTCGAAGAACGTGCCGTGCCGCGTGGTCTTGCCGACGTCCTCGATGTCCGGGGTCCGCACACACTTCTGGATGCTGACCGCCCGGTCGTAGGGCGGCGTCTCCTGGCCGAGGAAGTAGGGCTTGAAGGGCACCATGCCGGCGTTGACGAACAGCAGGTTCGGGTCGTCGAGCAGCAACGATGCCGAGGGCACCGCCCGGTGGCCGCGCGCCTCGAAGTGCGCGAGGAACCTCCGGCGGATCTCCGCGGTGTCCATCAGTCGTCGCCCTCTCTCTGTGTGATCTGCGGTCGTGTCGTTCCATGGAGCGCGAGACCCATGCGTTCGCGCAACTCGGTTTCCTTCTCGTCCCGGCCGGCCCGGACCTCCTCGCCGAAGATCCGGGCGCCCACCGAAATGCCGGCGAGCCGGTCGGCGAGGCCCTCGGGGGTGAACGCCTCGACGGTACGGCGCGCCTTCACCACCGCGTAGACCCCGGCACCGGCACCCGCCAGGAACCAGGTCGTCCGGCCGATCATGCGGCGCTGCGCAGGTACTGGCGGGCGCGCTTCTCCTCACGCCTGCGCTGCTTGCGGGAGCGGCGCACCTCGCGCTTGACCTCGAAGGCGATCCGGTTGCGGTTCTCGGCGCTCAACGCGCGGCGGACGCCGTACCCGAGGGAGACAAGACGCACCAGGGACTCCCCCAGGGCGAGAGAGGCGAACTCGCGCCCGGACACCGGCGGGAGGGATGCTTCGGGCTCGGTCGACTCCTGCGGTCCACCGGCCGTGGTGATGACGTACTCCGTCTGGTCGGCCACCGGGCGGCGTACGCCGGACCCTGGATCGACCTGGCCGGCCAGCCGGTCCAGGCGTCGCTGCACCTCGGCCAGCTCCTCGCGGGAGGCGGAAAGCGCCTGTTCGAGACGCCGTCGGCTGCGGACCACCGTCACGACGACGGCGAGCAGCACGACGAGCAGGACGGCCGTCGCGGCCGTCGCCAGCACCATCAGCAGCCCCGAACTCATAGCAGGTGACCCTACCCTGCGGGGTCACGTCCGGAGCCGCGCCCTCGGACCAGCTGCCGGATCCGCTGCCAGCGCTCCTTCAGGCCCGCCTCGGCACCCAGCGAGGTCGGCCGGTAGTAGGTGGCCTCGGCGACCACGTCGGGCGCGTACTGCTGCTCGGCGATGCCGTAGGGCTCGTCGTGGGCGTACTTGTAGCCCTGCCCGTGGCCGAGCTGATTCGAGCCTCCGTAGTGGGCGTCGCGCAGGTGACTTGGCACCGGGCCCACCTTCCCCGCGCGAACGTCCGCGGAAGCAGCGTCGATCGCGGTGATCACGGCGTTGGACTTGGGTGCGAGCGCCAGCGCGATGGTCGCCTGCGCGAGGTTCAGCCGGGCCTCCGGCATCCCGATCAGCTGCACGGCCTGGGCGGCGGCGACCGCGGTAGGCAGCGCGGTGGGGTCGGCCAGGCCGATGTCCTCGCTCGCGAGGATGACCAGCCGGCGGGCGATGAAGCGCGGGTCCTCACCAGCCTCCACCATCCTGGCCAGGTAGTGCAGGGCCGCGTCGGCGTCCGAGCCGCGCACGGACTTGATGAAGGCGCTGATCACGTCGTAGTGCTGGTCGCCCTGCCGGTCGTAGCGGACCGCGGCCCGGTCCACCGCCGTCTCGGCCGTGGCGACGTCGACGACGCCGAGCCCTGTTGCGGTGGCGGCTCCGGCGGCCGCTTCCAGGTAGGTCAGCGCCCGGCGGGCGTCTCCTCCGGCGAGCCGGACCAGGTGATCGCGTGCGTCCTCCTCGAGCGCCACGGTCCCGTCGAGGCCCCGCTCGTCCTTCAGCGCGAGCTCGATGACGCCGCGCACGTCGTCGTCGGTCAACGGCTCGAGGGTGAGCAGCAACGACCGGGACAGCAACGGTGAGATCACCGAGAAGAACGGGTTCTCCGTGGTGGCGGCCACCAGGGTCACCCACCGGTTCTCCACCCCGGGCAGCAGCGCGTCCTGCTGGGCCTTGGTGAACCGGTGCACCTCGTCGACGAAGAGGACGGTCTCGGTGCCGCCGCGAGCCAGCTGGGAGCGGGCGCCGTCGATCGCGGCCCGAACCTCCTTGACCCCGGCGGCGACCGCCGAGACCTCGACGAAACGACGATTGGTCTGGCGAGACACGATCGAGGCGATCGTGGTCTTGCCCGTCCCCGGCGGGCCCCACAGCAGCAGGGACATCGGCTGGTCGCCCTCGATCAGCCGACGCAGCGGCGCCCCGGGCGCCAGCAGGTGCTGCTGGCCGACGAGCTCGTCCAGCGTGCGCGGCCGCATCCGGACCGCGAGCGGGGCCGAGGCGTGCGTGTTTCCCGCCAGCGTCCCCCCGGAGTCACTCGGACCGTGCCCGGGGTCGGGCGCACCGATGTCGAACAGGCCTTCCACGCCGTCACTGTAGAGGGCCGGGCCGCACTCCCCGTCAGGAGACCGGCGGCTCGCCGGCGGGGGCACTGTGGTCGGTGCCGTCGTTGGAGTGCTTGATGTCGTGCGACGGCGAGCCGTCCTGGAGATGGTCCGAGGCCCGGGCGTGCTCGCGCAGGTCCGTCCAGGTGTCTGCGAATCCCGGCTTGTTCAGGTCCTCCGTGCTCGGGGTCGCCCCGCTCACCGGCGTGCCGTCCTGGTCGACGCCCAGCGCGCTGAGCGTGATCGGGCTCGTCGGCGCGCTGCCGTACTCGCCCGCGAAGTGGCAGGCAACCTTGTGGGTCTTGCCGACCTGGAGCAGCGGCGGCTCCTGCCGGGCGCAGATGTCCTGCGCCATCCAGCAGCGGGTCCGAAAGCGGCAGCCGGACGGCGGGTTGATCGGGCTCGGCACGTCGCCCTCGAGCGGGATCCGCTCGCGACGCCCACCCTTGGCGGCCTGCTTGACGTCGGGGACCGCCGACAGCAGCGCCTGGGTGTAGGGGTGGCTCGGGTGGTTGTACAACGTCTCGCGGTCGCCGATCTCGACGATCTTCCCGAGGTACATCACCGCGATCTCCGGGCAGAAGTGCCGGACGACGGCGAGGTCGTGGGCGATGAACAAGAAGGCGATGTCGAACTCCTTCTGCACATCGCCGAGCAGGTTCACCACCTGCGCCTGGATCGACACGTCGAGCGCGGAGACGGGCTCGTCGGCGACGAGCAGCTTCGGCTGGAGCGCCAGGGCCCGGGCGATCCCGATGCGCTGCCGTTGGCCGCCGGAGAACTCGTTCGGGTAGCGGTTGTAGTGCTCGGGGTTGAGGCCGACGACCTCGAGCAGCTCCTGCACGCGCTTGAGGGTGTCCTTCTCGGGCACCATCTTGTGCACCCGCAGAGGGGTCCCGACGATCGTGCCGACCGTGTGCCTGGGGTTCAGCGAGCTGTAGGGATCCTGGAAGATCATCTGGATCTCGCTGCGCAGGGGGAGCATCTCCTTGTGGGAGAGGTTCCCGATCTCGCGGCCGTCGAACTTCATCGATCCCGACGTCGGGTCGTAGAGCCTGGTGATCAGCCGACCCGTGGTCGACTTGCCGCAGCCGGACTCGCCGACCAGGCCCAGTGCGCTTCCGCGCCTGACCTGGAACGAGACGCCGTCGACCGCCTGGACCTGGCCGATCGTGCGACGGATCAGTCCGGAGGACCGCACCGGGAAGTACTTCCGCAGGTTGGTCACCTCGAGGATCGGGGTGCCGTCCCCGGGGGCGGGCTCCTGGGCAGGGGCGACGTCAGGGTTCGTCATGGTGGTCATTGTTCCTCACTCACCGGTGGTCGGGTGCGGACGTAGCCGAACCATCGTCTTCGGGCGAGTCGACGCGGGCGAGGTCGATCATGTCCGGAGCGATCTCCGGCAGCACCTCGGTCAGGTAGATCTCGTCCGGGTTGGCCAGGTGGCAGCGCTTGAGGTGGTTGGGCTTGTTGCCCGGCACCAGCGGAGGCAGCTCGGTGCTGCACAGGTCGCCCGGCACCTTGTCCTTGTGCGCGCACCGCGGGTGGAAGGGGCAGCCATCGGGGGGCGCCAGCAGCGACGGCGGGTTGCCAGGAATCGGGATCAGCCGCGCGTCGGTGTCACCCCGGACGTCGGGGACCGAGGAGAGCAGACCCCAGGTGTAGGGCATCTCCGGGTGGGTGAGGAGTTCGCGGGTGGGCCCGTGCTCGACGGCGCGCCCGGCGTACATCACCAGCACCTCGTCGGCCATCTCGGCGACGACGCCGAGGTCGTGGGTGATGATGATGATCGCGGAGTTGAAGTCGCGCTGCAGCTCCTGGAGCAGATCGAGGATCTGGGCCTGGACGGTCACGTCGAGCGCCGTGGTGGGTTCGTCGGCGATCAGCAGCTTGGGGTCGTTTGCCAGTGCCATCGCGATCATGGCGCGTTGCCGCATGCCGCCGGAGAACTGGTGCGGGTAGTCGTCCACCCGGTTCCGGGCCTGCGGGATGCCCACCCGGTCCAGCATCTCGATCGCCTTCGCACGGGCCTGCGACTTGGAGACGTCGTTGTGCGCCCGGTACCCCTCGGCGATCTGGTTCCCGACCGTGTAGAACGGGTGCAGCGCGGTGAGCGGGTCCTGGAAGATCATCGCGACGTCGTCGCCGCGGATGCTCTTCATCTCGTTGTTCGACAGCCCGACCACCTCGCGGCCGCCGACCCGGATCGAGCCGGACATCCGCGTGCGCTTGTAGTCGTGCAGGCCCATGATCGCCATGGAGGACACGCTCTTGCCGGAGCCGGACTCGCCCACGATTCCGAGCGTCTTGCCCTGCTCGAGGGTGTAGCTCATGTCCGTGACCGCCTGCACCAGGCCGTCGGCGGTCGGGAAGCTCACCGACAGCTCTTCGACGACCAGGTAGGGCTCCCCCGGTCGTGCGTCGGTCGGGCTCGGCGATCCGCTGAGGTCGATGTCGGTCATGTCAGACGCACCCTCGGGTCGATGACGCTGTAGATGATGTCCACGACGATGTTCGCCACCACGATGAAGGCGGCGGAGATCAGCACGGTCGCGGAGATCACCGGCAGGTCCTTGGTGTTGATGGCGTCCAGGGCGGTCAGGCCGATGCCCTGGATGTTGAAGATCCGTTCGGTGAAGATCGTGCCGGCGAGAAGGAAGGCGAAGTCGAGGCCGAAGATCGTCACGATCGGCACGATCGCGGCGCGCAGCCCGTGCTTGAGCGTGACCCGCCGCTCGTTGAGGCCCTTGGCACGTGCGGTGCGCACGTAGTCCTCGTTCATCGACTCGATCATCGAGCCGCGGCTGAACCGGGCGTAGGCCGTGGCGTAGGCCAGCGCCAGCACGATCCATGCCAGCAGCAGACCCTTGACCCAGGCCAGCGGCCCGTCGGAGAACGGCGAGTAGTAGCCGCTCTCGGGGAAGATCCCCCACTGGCTGATCAGGAACAGGTAGCTCAGCAGCGCGAGCAGGTAGTAGGGGATCGCGTTGATGAACAGGCTCGATCCCACGATGAGCCGGTCCGTCGTCGTCCCTCGATGTCGTGCGGCGAAGATGCCCAGCGACACACCGAAGATGAGGAACAGGATCGATCCCCCCACCGCGACGGAGAGCGTCGCGGGGAACCGTGAGAGGAGGTAGTCGGTGACGTTCAGCCGCAGCTTGAACGACACCCCGAGGCACGGCGCCGGACACTTGATGCTGATCGCACCGGCCTGGAAGTCGTTGCCCTTGACGATGCCGGCCATGTAGCCGCCGTACTGCTCGACGACCGGTCGGTCGAGTCCCAGCGAGGTGCGGATGTTCTCCAGCCGCTGGGGGGTGCACTTCGTCTCCGGGCAGTAGGCCAGGGCCGGGTCGGACGGCCCGTAGAAGAAGAGGGCGAAGACGGCGACGGAGACCACCAGCAGGACCAGCAGTCCTGAGATGATGCGCCGCACGATGTAGCCGAACATGAGGTGGTCTCCTCGATCACGGTGGCGGCCCGATGGGGGCGGGTGGTGACCCGCCCCCATCGGGATGTTGCGCTCAGCTGTTCCAGGCCGGAGCCCGGAGCAGCATCATCACTTGGTGATGTACATCCGAGCAAACGTCGGCATGCCGCGGATGTTGTCGTTGGCCATGCCACCGACCTTGGAGCCGTGGATCATCGCCGTACCCGAGTAGCCGAGGTTGACGGCCGGGTAGTACTCGGTCTCCATGGTCTTGTCGAACTCGCCCCAGGCCGCGGTGGCCTCCTCGGGGGTCATCGTGTCGAGGATCTTGTTCTGCAGGTCGTCCATCTTCTTGACCTTGAAGTTGGCCGGGTTGGGCATGCCCTCCAGGCCGACCAGGTCACCGGACCACTGGGCCGGGAACCACGAACCGCCGGACGGCCAGTCCGAGCACCATCCGCTGGAGCGGACGTTCTGCGGGCTGTCGTAGACGGTGCGGTCGGTGCGGCTGGTCGCCGAGGTGGTCGCGATCGGGGAGACCTTGAACCCGGCGGCCTCGAGGCCCTTGACGATCTGGTCCTTGCCCTCGACCGACTCGGGAACGTCGGTGTTGAACAGGAACTTGACCTCGAAGCCCTCGGCACCGGCCTCCTTGAGCAGCTGCTTGGCCTTCGCGGTGTCGGTGTTCACCCCGCCGATGCCCAGCGGGTCGTAGTCGACCCGGCCGGCGGTGCCGGGGGGCAGGATCGCGGTGCCCGGGACGCGGGTCACGCCCTGGACCTCACCGATGCCCTTCCAGTAGGCCTCGTAGGGGAACGCGTAGCCGATGGCCTGGCGCACCTTGAGATCCTTGATCTTGGTCATGTCGATGAACCACATGTAGGTGCACGGCGAGGTGCCGGTCACCAGACGGTCCTTGTCGGAGGAGATCTGCCGGTACGACGCCGCGGTCACGTTGTCGTAGGTCAGCGTGGTCTGCGCCGAGCCGTTGTCGTTGATGATCACGTTCTCGAGCTTGGCCGTGTCCTGGCCGAACTTGAAGTCCCAGCCGTCGACGGCCTGGATCCGGCCCGGGTCGGTGTTCGGGTCCCAGTTCTCGTTCTTGACCAGGGTCAGGCTCGAGCCCGCCTTGTAGTCGGCGAACTTGTAGGGACCGGTCGACATCGGGTGCTGACCGTAGGTCTCCGGGTTGTCCTTCGCCTCCGGGATCGCGGTGAACGTGGGGAAGGAGCCGTAGTAGTCCATGTCGGTGAACGGACGGCGCATCTTGATCGTGACCGAGTTGCCGTTGACCTCGACGCCCTTGTAGTCGCCCTTGTCCTTGAACGGGCCCTTGTACTTGTCGCCGTCCAGGAAGAACGTCGTCTGGTACGTCGGGCCGTCCGGCAGCTCGGCGATCGCGAAGGACCGCTTCACCGCGTAGGCCACGTCCTCGGCCTTCACATCAGAGCCGTCCTCGTACTTCAGGCCGTCCTTGAGGGTGAAGGTCCACTCGGTGTTGTCCTCGTTGGGCTGGCCGAGGTCGGTGGCCATGTCCGGCACCAGCTGCATGTCGTCGGTGTCGGGGTTGTAGACGTACTGGGTCAGCGACCGGGTGACCAGGTCCGACAAGATCGCGGTCGAGTCGGTGTAGTAGGCCTGGGTCGGGTCCAGCGTCGACGGCACGTTCGCGGTCAGCACCGTGAGGGTGCCGCCCTGCGCCGCGTCAGACGGCACCTCGAGGGGGCCCTGCAGGTCGGGGTTCTTGAAAGATCCGGCCTCGCCCCCCTTGCCGGTACCGGCGCCGATGCTCTCGTCGGAGCCGGCGTTGTCGTTGTTGTTCGACCCGCCGCCTCCACCACAGGCAGCGAGCGTCATCAGGGCAGCAGTCGCGAGTGCGACTGCGGGTTTCTTCATGCGCATCTAGGTGTACCCACCTCTCTTGGCTGGTCGATGCTTCCCTCCGGTGTCAGATTCACCGGCGAGTCTTGGGGTCGAAGGCGTCGCGCACGGCGTCGCCTAGGAGGTTCAGCGCCACGACGAGGAGGAATACCCCGAACACGGGCGCGTAGAGATAAAGCGGATAGGTGTTGAAGAACTCGACCGCGCGGTTGATCGTCTGGCCCCACGACGGGATGCCGACGACGCCGATACCGAGGTAGGCCAAGCCGGCTTCGGCCGTGACGAACGCGGGGAGGCCCAGCGAGATCGACACGATGATCGGCGCGATCATGTTGGGCAGCAGCTCCTTGAACAGGATGCGCCGGGTGGGCACCCCGATGACCCGGGCGGCCTGGATGAACTCCCGCTCGCGCAGCGAGAGCACCTCCCCACGCACGAGCCGGGCGAGCACCATCCACCCGAACAGTGACAGCACGGCGAGGAGTGCGGTGAACTGCCAGAACTTCAGCTGCGCGGGGCTCTCACCGAAGCGGCTGACGATGATCGGCGCGAGGGCCAGGGCCACCAGCAGGAAGGGCAGCGACAAGAACACGTCGATGATGAAGTTGATGACCCGGTCGAGCCAGCCGCGGCTGAACCCGGCGATCAGGCCGATCGCGACGCCGATCGCGGTCGCCACGAGAGTGGACACCGTCGCGACCGCGAGCGAGGTGCGCGCACCGTAGAACCACTCGGCAAGGTTGTCGTCACCCGTGTAGGGAGCCAGGCCCAGCGGCGCCTGCCAGGTGAATCCGTGGTCGGGCGGGCCGATGATCGGGTAGGCGAACTGGTCGGTGTCGTCCGAGGAGCCGGCATTGAGCTGGACGCCGAACAGGTGGGTGAGCAGCGGGGCGAATACGGCGATCAGCACGAAGAGGACGACGATGACGAAGCAGGCCACCGCGATCTTGTCGTGCTTCAGCCGGTCCAGCGCGATCTGGGTCGGCGAACGTCCAGCGATCTCCTGCTTGACGAGGGTCGGCTCCGGCGAGGAGTCCTGTTCCGTCAGCTCCGTGGGCGAGATACCCATGGCCACCTTTCTGGTCGAGGCAGGCACCGAGATCCATGCGGCGCAGCCTGGTGAGGCGCACCACATTCCCGACCCCGGGCCCAAGGGACTTTAGACGACCCGGTGCCACTCTTTGGCACCCACTCGGTAACGAATTGATACCGGCTCAAACCGGACCGTCCGCTCAGACGGACGGCGCCTCCGCACGCGGCGCCGCAGAGGCGTCGACACCGGCCTCCTTGCGCTGCTCCGGGGTGATCGGGGCGGGCGCCGAGGTGAGCGGGTCGTAGCCGCCCCCCGTCTTGGGGAAGGCGATCACGTCGCGGATCGAGTCGGTGCCGCTGAGCAGGGCGCAGATCCGGTCCCAGCCGAACGCGATTCCGCCGTGCGGCGGCGCGCCGAACTTGAACGCGTCGAGCAGGAACCCGAACTTCTCCTGTGCCTCTGCCTCGCCGATGCCCATCACCTCGAAGACCCGCTTCTGCACGTCTTCGCGGTGGATACGGATCGATCCGCCGCCGATCTCGTTGCCGTTGCAGACGATGTCGTAGGCGTAGGCCAAGGCCGCCCCCGGGTCGGTGTCGAAGCTGTCCATGCTCTCCGGCTTCGGGGAGGTGAACGCGTGGTGCACGGCCGTCCAGGCGCCGCTGCCCACGGCCACGTCACCGGCGGCCGTCGCGTCGCCGGCCGGCTCGAACAGCGGTGCGTCGACGACCCACAGGAAGCTCCAGGCCGACTCGTCGATCAGCCCGCCACGCCGCCCGATCTCCAGCCGGGCGGCACCGAGCAGCGCGCGCGAGCTCTTCGCGGGCCCGGCGGCGAAGAAGATGCAGTCACCGGGGTTGGCACCGACGTGTCCGGCGAGGCCGGCGCGCTCAGTGTCGGTGAGGTTCTTCGCGACCGGCCCGCCGAGCTCGCCGTCCTCGCCGACCAGCACGTAGGCCAGGCCCTTCGCGCCCCGCTGCTTGGCCCAGTCCTGCCAGGCGTCGAGCTGCTTGCGCGGCTGGGAGGCCCCTCCCGGCATGACCACGGCCCCGACGTACGGCGCCTGGAAGACGCGGAACGACGTGTCCGCGAAGAACCCGGTGCACTCGACGAGCTCGAGACCCATGCGCAGGTCTGGCTTGTCGGTGCCGAACCGGGCCATCGCCTCGTGGTAGGTCATTCGCTCGATCGGTGTCTTGACCTCGTGACCGACGAGTGCCCAGAGCGCGGAGAGGATCTCCTCGGACAGCGCGATCACGTCGTCCTGGTCCACGAAGCTCATCTCCACGTCGAGCTGGGTGAACTCCGGCTGCCGGTCTGCACGGAAGTCCTCGTCGCGGTAGCAGCGGGCGATCTGGAAGTAGCGCTCGATCCCGCCGACCATCAGCAGCTGCTTGAACAGCTGCGGGCTCTGCGGCAGGGCGTACCAGCTTCCGGGCTGCAGGCGGGCCGGGACCAGGAAGTCGCGGGCCCCCTCGGGCGTGCTGCGGGTCAGCGTGGGCGTCTCGACCTCGACGAACCCCCGGCCCGACAGCACCTCGCGCGCGGCGCGGTTGACCTCCGAGCGGAGCCGGATCGCCCCCGCGGGGCCGGACCGGCGTAGGTCCAGGTAGCGGTGGGCCAGCCGGGTCTCCTCCCCCACCTCCACGTGCTCGTCGATCGGGAACGGCAGCGGCGCGCTGGCGCTGAGCACCTCCACGTCCTCGGCGATCACCTCGACCTCACCGGTGGGCAGCGCGGCGTTCTGGTTGCCCTCGGGTCGCGCGGACACGGTTCCGGTGATCTTCAGGCAGTACTCGGCGCGCAGGTGGTGGGCGACCTCCTCGTCGCGGATCACCACCTGCACGACACCCGAGGCCTCGCGCAGGTCGATGAACGCGACACCGCCGTGGTCGCGGCGGCGGGCCACCCAGCCGGCGAGGGTGACGGTCTGGCCGACGTGAACGGAGCGCAGGCTTCCGGCGTCATGGGTGCGGATCACGAGAGCTTCTCCTTGATGGTGGGCTCGAGCTGGTCGAGCGGGACGGCGACCTGGGCGCCGGTGGACATGGTCTTGAGCTGGGCCTCGCCGGCCTCGATATCTCGGTCGCCCAGCACGACGGTCAGCCGCGCCCCGGACCGGTCGGCACCCTTCATGGCGCCCTTGAGCCCGCGCCCGCCGTAGGCCATGTCCACGCGGACCCCGGCCCGGCGCAGGCCGGCCGCGATCAGGGCGGCCCGGCGGCGGGCGTCCTGCCCGAGCGGTACGACGTACACGTCGACGCGGGCGGGGTCCGACAGCTCGACCCCCTCGGCCTGGCAGGCCAGCAGGGTCCGGTCGACCCCGAGGCCGAAGCCGATCCCCGACAGCGGCTGCCCGCCGAGCTGCTCCATCAGCCCGTCGTAGCGGCCGCCGCCACCGATCCCGGACTGGGAGCCGAGGCCGTCGTGGACGAACTCGAACGTGGTGCGGGTGTAGTAGTCCAGCCCGCGCACCATCCGGGGGTTGATGACGTGCTTCACCTCGAGCGCGTCGAGCAGGTCGCGAACCTCGCCGAAGTGGGCAGCGCATTCGGCGCAGAGGTTGTCGAGCATCAGCGGCGCGTCCTCGAGCTGCGCCCGCACCTGCTCGCGCTTGTCGTCGAGCACGCGCAGCGGGTTGATCCGGGCGCGCTCGGCGGTCGCCTCGTCGAGGTCCAGCGTCTCCAGGAAGGCGACGAGCTTCTCGCGGTAGACCGGACGGCAGCTCGCGCAGCCGAGCGAGGTGAGCTCCAGCCGGTAGCCGGTCAGGCCCATCGACCGGTAGCCGTCGTCGGCCACCGCGATCACCTCGGCGTCCAGGGCGGGGTCGTCGCTGCCGATCGCCTCGATGCCGAACTGGTGGAACTGCCGGTACCGGCCGGCCTGGGGCCGCTCGGCACGGAAGAACTGCCCGGCGTACCACAGCTTCACCGGCAGCTGGCCCCGGTCGAGCCCGTGCTCGATGACCGAGCGCATGACGCCGGCGGTGCCCTCGGGGCGCAGCGTCAGGGAGCGGCCGCCGCGGTCGGAGAAGGTGTACATCTCCTTGCTCACCACGTCGGTGGACTCCCCCACACCGCGCACGAACAGGCTGGTCTCCTCGAAGACCGGCAGCTCGACGTAGCCGTAGCCCGCGTTCACTGCGGGGGCGGCGAGCGCGTCCTTGATCGCCAGGAACGTCGCGGACTCGGGCGGGAGGTACTCAGGCACGCCCTTGGGGCCGGAGATCTTGTCGTTCATCGTCTTCTACAGGCCTCGGTGGGCAGCGGGGGTCGGGCGTTCCGCGTCGCGGATCAGCTCGAGCAGGAAGGGGTTGGTGGCGCGCTCCCGGCCGATGCTGGTCTGCTCCCCGTGGCCGGGCAGCACTGCGATGTCGTCGCCGAGCGGCAGCACCTTGTCGGTCAGGCTGCGCAGCATCGTCGGATGGTCGCCGCCGGGCAGGTCGGTGCGGCCGATGGAGCCGGCGAACAGCAGGTCCCCGGAGAACATCACCTCGGACGGGCCGTCGCCGGTGCCCGCGGAGGCGGTGGCGTACGGCGTCCGGAAGGTCACCGACCCGCGGGTGTGCCCGGGCGTGTGGTCGACGACGAACCCCAGGCCGGCGAGCTCGAGGGTCTGCAGGTCGGCGAGCTCCGCGACGTCGTCGGGCTCGGCGAACTCGTAGCTCCCGCCGAGCAGCATCCCGGCCGTCTCGGGGGACATCCCCGCCATCGGGTCGGAGAGCAGGTGCCGATCCTCGGGGTGGATGTACGCGGTTGCGTCGTACGTCCCCGCCACCGGTGCCACGCACCACATGTGGTCGATGTGCCCGTGCGTGACCAGGACCGAGACGGGCTTCAGGTTGTGCTCCTTCACCACCTGGGCGACCCCCTCCGCGGCATCCTTGCCGGGGTCCACCACGACGCACTCGGCGCCGGGGCCGGTGGCGACCACGTAGCAGTTCGTGCCCCACGGGCCGGCGGGGAAGCCAGCGATCAGCACGGTGCAACACTCCTGGACGGTTCGGGGCTGGGAACCGTTGCAGCCTACCGACGACGCACTCCGCGCCGTTAACCGATATCGGCTCCGAGTCGGGCCCTAGACTCCCTTGCGTGGTCACGAAGAAGCAGCGTCGCGCCCAGCTCGCCCGGGCGCGCACGCAACGACGATCCGTTCGGCTCGCTACCCGGAAGGCACGAAACCGCCGGATCCGCGCGATCGCCGTCGTGCTGGCCGTTGTCGTCGCCGTGGTCGCGCTGGCCTTCTGGATCACCACTCACGACGGTGGCGCCTCCGCCGCGACGCAGATCGGCGTTGACTACGATGCTGGGTCTGTTGTCTTGTCCACGACACCGATCGAGGTATCCCGGTGACCACCCCACCGAACGACTCCCTGGGCGGCCCGGCGGCCGACCAGCCGACCGAGCCGTCGAGGGCGGAGCCGGCTGCGCCGGAGTCCGCTCCGGAGCCCGAGGCCGCGCCGAAGCCTGAGTCTCCGGCGGAGCAGGAGTCCCCTGCGGAGCCCGAGACCCCCGCGGAGCCGGAGTCCCCCGCGGAGCCGGAGACCCCCGCGGAGCCGGAGACCCCCGCGGAAGCCGCCGTCCCGGCACCGCCGGCCGCGCCGAAGCCCCCGGTCGAGCCCGCCGTTCCTAGCCCGCCACCGGCACCGGCCTCGTCCGTCGAGCCGTCGCAGCCGTGGGGCCGCGTGGCCGAGGACGGCACCGTCTACGTGCGCACCTCCGACGGTGAGCGCGCCGTGGGACAGATGCCGGACGCCACGCCTGAGGAGGCGCTCGCCTTCTTCACCAAGCGCTACGAGGACCTCGCGTTCGAGGTCCACCTGCTCGAACAGCGGGTCAAGTCCGGCACCGTCGGGCCCGACGAGGCGGCCGCGGCGGTCAAGCAGGTGCACGCCACCCTCGGGGAGGCGCAGGCCGTGGGCGACCTCGAGGCTCTCGACGCCCGGCTGCAGGCACTGACCGGCACGATCGACAAGCTGCGCGAGAAGCGGAAGGCCGAGCGCGCCGCGAAGCTCGAGGCCGCCCGGGGCGAGAAGGAGCGGATCGCCGCCGAGGCCGAGAAGCTGGCCGAGGGCAACGACTGGCGCAACGGCGCCAACCGCCTGCGCGACCTGCTCGAGGAGTGGAAAGCCCTCCCCCGGCTCGAGAAGCCCGTCGACGACGCCTTGTGGCGGCGGTTCTCGAGCGCGCGTACGACCTACACCCGCCGCCGCAAGTCGCACTTCGGCGAGCTGAACGAGAAGCGAGAGGGCGCGCGCGTCGTCAAGGAGAGGTTGGCCAAGGAGGCAGAGGCCCTCGCCGACTCCACCGAGTGGGGCGCGACCGCCGGCAAGTACCGCGACCTGATGCGGCAGTGGAAGGCCGCCGGACCGGCGCCACGCGGCGTCGACGACCAGCTGTGGAAGCGGTTCCGTGGCGCCCAGGACACCTTCTTCGGCGCCCGCGACGCCACCAACGCCGAGCTGGACCGGGAGTACGCCGAGAACGCGGAGAAGAAGGAGGCCCTTCTCCTCGAGGCCGAGAAGCTGGTCCCGGTCACCGACCTCAAGGCGGCCAAGGAGGCGTTCCGTGACATCGCCGAGCGCTGGGACGCCGCCGGCAAGGTCCCGCGCGACCGGATGAAGGAGCTCGAGGGCCGGATCCGCAAGGTCGAGCAGGCCATCCGCGGCGTCGAGGACGACCAGTGGCGTCGTTCCAACCCCGAGGCGCGCGCCCGCGCTGCGGACACCGTCGCCCAGCTCGAGACCTCCCTCGCGGAGCTTCAGGCCAAGCAGGAGAAGGCCGCGGCCGCCGGCAACGAGAAGAAGGCGGCGGAGCACGCCGCCGCCATCGAGGCCCGGCAGTCGTGGCTCACCGAGGCCAAGAAGGCGCTCGAGGAGTTCAGCTGACCGGGGGTTGAGGAGCGAGCGCAGCGAACGTCTCGAAACCACCCGCCCCCAGGCTCCCAGCGCACGTTCGGCACCCTTCAGAGCGATTTGGGGTGTCTAACGTGCGCGGCGACGCGATCTTGCGCACCGGTGGCCTCTGCGTCTGATGAAATGACGGCCATGGATCGCCCGGACGACTCGCCACCGCCGTACTTGGGTAACTACCCGCAGGGCGCTTACTGGTCGGCCTTCCGCCCGGACGGCACCGTCGACGACGTCGTGGCGGAGGATTTAACTGTCGAGGGCACCAGCCTCCGGATCATGTGGGACGAGGGCGCCGGGCCTCTGTGGGGCGATGAGGGCCTGCTCCCTGACGATCCCTCCTGGCTGCGCCAGGCGTTGGGTCTTAGTGACTCACTGATCGCGGAGCTACATGCCTGGGTGGGCGACATGGACGCAGCACGCGAACGCGGTCAGTCGCAGACACGCCTCCACCGTCGAGCGCTGCGACTGAGCGAGCGCCTTCAGGCCGAGGTCGGTCCGCGCTTCCAGGTCACAGCTCCCAGCTAGTCCGAGCGCTTCAGTGCGACCGCGTGCGTGCTCGGCTCGAACTAGAGCTCCGCTCGCTACTGCGTGACCCGGTAGGCGTCGAAGACGCCCTCGACGCCGCGGACCGCCTTCAGGACGTGGCCGAGGTGCTTGGGGTCGGCCATTTCGAAGGTGAACCGGCTCTTGGCGACGCGGTCCCGCGAGGTCGACAGCGACGCCGACAAGATGTTCACGTGCACGTCGGAGAGCGCCTTGGTGATGTCGGAGAGCAGCCGCGCCCGGTCCAGCGCCTCGACCTGGATGTTGACCAGGAACATCGACTGCGCGGTCGGGGCCCACTCGACCTCGACGATCCGCTCGGGCTGCGCCTGCAGACCGGCGGCGTTGGTGCAGTCCGCACGGTGGATCGAGACCCCGGCCCCCCGGGTGACGAAGCCGAGGATGGCATCGCCGGGCACGGGGGTGCAGCACTTGGCCAGCTTCACCCAGACATCGGAGATGCCCTTGACGATGACCCCGGCGTCACCGCCGCTCGACGCCTTCGCGCGGGACCGGGTGCTGGTGATCTGCACGGCCTCGGCGAGGTCCTCGGTCGCCCCGTCCTCGCCGCCGTAGAGGTCGATGACCCGGCGTACGACGGTCTGCGCGCCGACGTTGCCCTCGCCGACCGCGGCGTACAACGCCGACACGTCCGCGAGCCGCATCTCGGCGGCCACCGTGGACAGCGACTCGTGGGTGAGCACGCGCTTGAGCGGCATGCCCTCCTTGCGCATCAGCCGGGCGATTTGGTCCTTGCCCTGCTCGATGGCCTCTTCCCGGCGCTCCTTGGTGAACCACTGGCGGATCTTGTTGCGGGCCCGGGGTGACTTCACGAACCCGAGCCAGTCGCGGCTCGGACCGGCGTTGGGCGCCTTGGAGGTGAACACCTCCACCACGTCGCCGTTGTCCAGCGTCGACTCGAGCGGCACCAGGCGTCCGTTGACGCGGGCCCCGATGGTGCGGTGGCCGACCTCGGTGTGCACGGCGTAGGCGAAGTCCACCGACGTCGATCCGGCCGGCAGCGCGATCACGTCACCGCGCGGGGTGAACACGTAGACCTCGGTGGAGTTGATCTCGAAGCGCAACGACTCCAAGAACTCCCCCGGGTCCTCGGTCTCCTGCTGCCAGTCGAGGAGCTGACGCACCCAGGTCATGTCGCCGGTGTCGCTGAGCGACTGGTCGGTGTCGGCTCCCTGGCGCACGTGCTCCTTGTACTTCCAGTGCGCGGCGACGCCGTACTCGGCGCGGCGGTGCATCGCGAACGTGCGGATCTGCAGCTCCACCGGCTTGCCCTGCAGGCCGATCACCGTGGTGTGCAGCGACTGGTACATGTTGAACTTCGGCATCGCGATGAAGTCCTTGAACCGGCCCGCCACCGGGTTCCAGCGCGAGTGCAGCACGCCGAGCGCTGCGTAGCAGTCCCGGTCGTTGTCGACCAGGATCCGGATGCCGACCAGGTCGTAGATGTCGGAGAACTCGCGTCCTCGCACGATCATCTTCTGGTAGATCGAGTAGTAGTGCTTCGGCCGCCCGGTGACGACGGCCTTGATCTTCGCATCGCGCAGGTCGCTCTCCACCTGGGCGATCACCTGGGCCAGGAACGAGTCGCGCGAGGGGGCGCGGTCGGCGACGAGCCGCACGATCTCGTCGTACATCTTGGGGTGCAGGGTCGCGAACGACAGGTCCTCGAGCTCCCACTTGAGGGTGTTCATGCCGAGCCGGTGGGCCAACGGCGCGAAGATGTCGAGCGTCTCGCGGGCGATCCGCTCCTGCTTCTCCTGCTTGAGGTAGCGCAGCGTGCGCATGTTGTGCAGCCGGTCGGCGAGCTTGATGACCAGGACCCGGATGTCGCGGCTCATCGCCACGATCATCTTGCGGATGGTCTCCGCCTGCGCGGTGTCGCCGTACTTGACCTTGTCGAGCTTGGTGACCCCGTCGACGAGCTGCGCGACCTCCTGGCCGAAGTCGTGGCGCAGCTCCTCGAGGGAGTACGGCGTGTCCTCGACCGTGTCGTGCAGCAGCGCCGCCACCAGGGTCGGCTCCGTCATGCCGATGTCGGCGAGGATGGTGGCCACGGCCAGCGGGTGGGTGATGTAGGGGTCGCCGCTCTTGCGCATCTGCGTGGCATGGTGCTTCTCGGCGACGAGGTAGGCCCGCTCCAGCAGCGCCAGGTCGGCCTTGGGGTGGTTGGCGCGGGCCGCGCGGTAGAGCGGCTCCAGCACCGGGTTGCCGGGCTGGGACTTGGTGGTCATCCGGGCCAGGCGCGCTCGCATCCGGCGTCCCGACGGCGGGCCCCCCGGAGCGCGCGGCGCGTCCGCCTCGGGCTCCGCCTCCACGGGCGGGCTGGCGACACGCTCCTCGGCCACAGCCACTCCTCCCGATCGGACGTCAGGCCATAAGTGTAGGCGTCCGGTGTCGGTGGCTCAGACAGTGCGCAGCGAGTGCAGCGCAAGATCTCCCAGCGCGGCGCGACCGGGCAGGAATCCGAGTTCCAGGAGCACGGCGAGCGCGTGCACCTGCACCCCGCACTCCTCGACCAGGGAGCGGGTCGCCACGGCCGTTCCGCCGGTCGCCAGCACGTCGTCCACGAGCAGCACCCGGTCACCGGGTGCGAACGCCTCCTGCTGCACCTCGAGGGTGGCCTCGCCGTACTCCAGGGCGTAGGAGACGGCGTGCGTGGGTCCGGGCAGCTTGCCGGCCTTGCGGACCGGCACGAAGCCCGCGCCGAGGGCGAGCGCGACCGGCGCCGCGAGGATGAACCCGCGCGCCTCCATCCCCACCACCTTGTCGACCACGACCTCCCCGGCGTCGTTGCGCCCGGCAGCGGCCAGTGCCTCGACGACGACGGCGAACCCGTCGTGGTCGGCCAGCAGCGGCGTGATGTCCTTGAACACCACCCCCGGCTTCGGGAAGTCGGGAACGTCGCGGATCAGCCGGTCGAGCACCGCCGCCAGCTCGTCGCCCGTCACGTCGCCGTGATCACTTCTTGCCGCGCTGGGAACGCGGCTTGCGGGACGGCTGCGCGCGCTTGGACGACGCCGACGGCGACACAGGGCGCGACGCGGGCCGCTCCCCCGCCGTGTAGCGGGGGGTGCGTGCCGGGGCGGCGGGCTCCTCGCCGAGATTCTCGTCCTCGACGGCGTCGCGGTCGGCGCGCGCGGGACGGCCGGCAGCCGACTCGTCGTAGACCGGCATGTCCTCGGTGAACGCGGGGACGTCGGCGAACGGGTCGACCTGCTTGCGCTTGTGGGCCCGGATCGCCCGTGCGTCGCCTGCCCTCACACCGGGCTCCAGCTCCTTGAGGTGCACCGCGAGCGGGGTCGCGATGAAGACCGAGGAGTAGAGCCCGGCGGCCATGCCCACGAAGAGCGCGAGCGCGAGGTCCTTCAGGGCACCCGAGCCGAGCGAGAACACACCGACGTAGAGCAGGGCGCCGACCGGCAGCAGGGCGACGATCGAGGTGTTGATCGACCGGACCAGCGTCTGGTTGACCGCGAGGTTGGCGGCCTCGCGATAGGTCTGCCGCCTTCGGGCGGCGGCCTTGGTGTTCTCGCGCACCTTGTCGAACACGACCACGGTGTCGTAGAGCGAGAAGCCCAGGATGGTCAACAGGCCGGTCACGGTCGCCGGCGTCACCTCGAAGCCCGAGAGCGCGTAGACCCCGACCGTGATGATCATGTCGTGGAACAGCGCGACGAGGGCGGCCACGGACATCTTCCACTCGCGGAAGTAGGCCCAGATGAAGAGCACCACCAGGACGAGGAAGACCACCAGCCCGGTCAGCGCCCGGTTGGCGACCTGCGCACCCCAGGTCGCCCCGATCTCGTCGGAGCTGATGTCGTCGGCCTTGACCCCGGCGGAGTCCTGGATCGATCTGAGACAGCTCGGTGGACTGGTCGTTGCTCAGCGGCTCGGTCTGGATCCGGATGTTGTTGTCGCCCGAGGTGTTGACGATCGGCGCCGAGGCGTTGTCGATGCCCGAGGACGCCACTGCGTTGCGGATCGTCTCGACCGACTGGTCGTTGGCCTGGCCGGCCGGCATGGAGACGCGGTACTCGACCCCGCCCTCGAACTCGATGCCGAGGTTGACGCCCTTGAAGAGGAGGCCCGACAGGGCCACCGCGACGATCACGCCCGAGACGGCGTACCAGAGCAGCCGCCGACCGACGAAGTCGATCGAGAAGCTGCCGTCGTACAGCTGGTGGCCGAAGTGGGCTGACTTGCTCATCGGGTACCCCCTGCGACGGACGGACGGCCGGACGGCGCGATGCGGTCGATCCCGATGGTCTCCGCGGAGAGGCCGGAGAACCTGTGTCCGGTGTTGAAGAACTTGAAGCTCGCCAGCCAGCTCACCATCGGCTTGGTGAACATGAAGAAGACCAGCAGGTCGATCAGCGTGCTGATGCCGAGGGCGAACGCGAAGCCCTTCACCACGCCGATGGCGAAGATGTAGAGCACCACCGCGGCCAGCAGCGACACCGTGTCGGCGGCGAGGCAGGTGTTCCGGGCCCGGGTCCAGCCACTCTCCACCGCGACCCGCATCGACCTGCCGTCGCGCATCTCGTCGCGGATCCGTTCGAAGTAGACGATGAACGAGTCCGCGGTGATGCCGACCGCGACGATCAGTCCGGCGATGCCGGGCAGGGTGAGCGTGAAGTTGACCGCCTGGCTCATCGCGAGCACGACCGCGTAGGTCATGATGCCGGCGACCGCCAGCGAAGCGACCACCACGAGCCCGAGGCCGCGGTAGTAGAGCAGGCAGTAGACGATGACGAGCAGCAGCCCGATCCCGCCTGCCCACAGGCCGCCGGAGAGCTGGTCGGCGGCGAGCGTCGGGCCCTCCTCGGTGACCGAGGGTGCGGTGAAGGTGAGCGGCAGGGCGCCGTACTTCAGGCTGTTGGCCAGCGTCTGCGCCTCCTGCTGCGTGAAGTCACCGCTGATCTGCGCCTGGCCGTTGGGGATCACGCCGTTGACGACCGGGGCGCTGATCACCTGGCCGTCCAGCACGATCGCGAACTGCTTCTGCTGGCCGGTGATCGGGCTGGTCGCGTTCACGATCGAGCGGGTGACGTCGGCGAAGGTCTGCCGGGCCGTCTTGTCGAAGGTCAGGTCGACCACCCACTGGACCTGCTGCGCGGGGATGCCGGCCGCGGCCTTGGTGAGCTGGGTGCCCTGGATCATCGAGGCGGACAGGAGGTACTTCACCCCGTCGGAGTCGCAGGTGATCAGCGGCTTGTCCTTGATGTCCTGCACCGGTTTGGCCGGGTCTCCCGGCTTGGGACAGGTGTAGGCGGCGAACTTCTTCAGCCACTCCTCGCCGGGGTCGTCCATCCACTTCAGCGGCTGGTCGACCGCAGCGCCCTGCGCGCTCACCGACGGCGCGGCGGGTGCCGCGGGCGACGGCTCGGCGGTCGGTGACGGCTTGTCGGACTTCTTCTTGCCCTTCTTCCCGTCGGCGGCGAGGAGCCCGCCGGACAGCGCCCGGTTCTT
This sequence comes from uncultured Actinomycetota bacterium, assembly GCA_963801125.1. Classification (GTDB taxonomy): domain Bacteria; phylum Actinomycetota; class Actinomycetes; order Propionibacteriales; family Nocardioidaceae; genus Nocardioides_B. Next base: position 231,353 of record CAWDDL010000010.1, on the reverse strand, counting down.
CGGCGAGGCCGAAGCCTTCGGCTTCTTGGACGAGTCGGGTGAGGCCGTTGCGTCCGGGCTCGCGGCATCGCTCGGCGACCCGCTGGGGGACGCACTGGGCGACGGAGCGGGCTGGCCGGACCCGACAGCGGCGACGAGCCGGAAGCGCAGCTGCGCGGTCTGCTTGACCGCGTCGACGAGGTTCTTGGCGTTCTGCCCGGGGATCTCCACCACGATGTTTCGGTTGCCCTGGACGGCCACCTCGGCCTCGGCGACACCCTGACCGTTGACCCGCTGGTCGATGATGCCGCGCGCCTCCGCGAGCTTCTCCGGCGTGACCGCCTCGCCCGTCGACGTGCTGGCCTCCAGAGTGATCCGGGTGCCGCCCTGCAGGTCGAGCCCGAGCTTGGGCGTCCACTGACCGCCCAGGGCCACGCCGGCGTACAGGACCGCCGTGAGCAGCCCGAAGATCATCAGCCGGCGCCCGGGACGGGACGCATTTTTCGCCACTACTGTTCGCTCCTCAAGATGTGGGCCACGAGCCCGGTTGCGTCCGTCAGCCCTGGTTGTCGGGCCGCGTGTCGGGCGTGGTGTCACCCGGCTGCGCCTGGTCGATCTGCCCGGTCGCCGGCTGGTCCTCGGCATCCAGCACGCGGACGACGGCCTGCCGGGCCACCTTGACCTCGGTCCCGGGGGCGACCTCGAGCTCCAGGGTCTCGTCGCCGACCGAGACAACGGTGCCGTAGATCCCCGAGCCGAGCATCACCTCGCTGCCGACGTGCACCGCGGACTGGGTCCGCGCCAGCTTCTGCTGCTGCCGCCGGGCCGGACGCATCACCAGGAACCAGAACACGAGCACGATCAGGACGAAAGGCAGCAAAGACGCCCAGTCTTTCACGAGGGAACTCCTAGCAGTGGGGGTTGCGTGGGCACGGCGCGACACCCGAGACGGCCCGGCCAACGGTCGAGTCTAACGGCACGCTCGCCGGGTCACGGACGCCGGTGGCGACCGACGGGTCACGGTTCGGTCTCGGCGCCGGGCGGTCAGACGTCGTCGGGGTCGAACAGCGCCGGCTCCCCCGCGAACGGGGCGGCCACGGGCGCCGTGAGACCGAGGTGCTGCCAGGCCGCCGGCGTGGCGACCCGGCCGCGGGGGGTTCGGGCCAGGAACCCCATCCGGACCAGGAACGGTTCGGCCACCTCCTCGACGGTCTCTCGCTCCTCGCCCACCCCGACCGCGAGCGTGCTGACGCCCACCGGTCCCCCGCCGAAGCGGCGGCACAGCACGTCGAGCACCGCTCGGTCGAGCCGGTCGAGGCCGGACTGGTCGACCTCGTAGAGGTCCAGCGCGCGGTGCGCAACGTCGAGGGTGACCACTCCGTCCGCGCGCACCTGGGCGTAGTCACGCACCCGGCGCAGCAGCCGGTTGGCGATCCGGGGAGTACCCCTGGAACGTGAGGCGATCTCGGCGGCGCCCTCGTCGGTCAGCGTCACCCCGAGCAGGCCGGAAGAGCGCCGGACGATCAGGTCGAGCTCGGCGGGCTCGTAGAACTCCAGGTGTGCGGTGAAGCCGAACCGGTCCCGCAGCGGCCCGGGCAGCAGCCCCGCGCGGGTGGTCGCGCCGACCAGCGTGAACGGCGGGATCTCGAGCGGGATGGCGGTCGCTCCCGGTCCCTTGCCGATGACGACGTCGACCCGGAAGTCCTCCATCGCCATGTAGAGCATCTCCTCCGCCGGGCGCGACATCCGGTGGATCTCGTCGACGAAGAGAACATCGCCGTCGTTCATGCCGGAGAGGATGGCGGCCAGGTCGCCGGCATGGGTGATCGCGGGCCCCGAGGTCAGTCGCAGCGGGCTGCTCATCTCGGCGGCGATGATCATTGCCAGGGTCGTCTTGCCCAGCCCGGGCGGCCCCGACAGCAGCACGTGGTCCGGGGCCCGTTCCCGCCCCAGAGCCGCCTGGAGCATCAGCGACAGCTGCTCGCGGACGCGCTCCTGCCCGATCACCTCGGCCAGGGTGCGCGGGCGCAACGCGGCCTCGACCGCGCGCTCGTCGCCCTCCGCCTCGGCGGCGACCAGGGCCCGGCTCTCCGCGTAGGCGAGCTCGGCGGCGCTCAGCTCGTCCTCGGCGCTCGGCTCGCGGTCGACGCCGGTCTCGATGTCGGCCCCGATGTCGGCCTCGTGGTCGCGCACCGGCTCAGGCCTTGCTCAACGTGCGGAGCGCGGCGCGCAGCAGCGCCGCCACGTCGGCGGCCCCGGCATCGTCGGGCGCCTGATCGGCGACGGCCTCGACCGCCTTGGCCGCCTCCTTGCCCGACCAGCCCAGCCCGACCAGCCCGGCGTGCACCTGCCCGCGCCAGGCGTCCTGGGCCGGCGGGACCGTGCGACCGGGGCCGGCCGTCCCGCCGGTCGGGGCACCGATCCGGTCCTTGAGCTCGAGGATGATGCGCTGCGCGCCCTTCTGGCCGATCCCCGGCACCGTGGTCAGCGTCCTCACGTCCTCGGTGGTGACCGCGCGGCGAAGCTGGTCGGGAGTGTGCACCGCAAGCATCGCCTGGGCCAGCTTCGGGCCCACGCCGCTGGCGGTCTGCAGCAGCTCGAACAGCGACTTCTCGTCCTCGTCGGCGAATCCGAACAGGGTCAGGGACTCCTCGCGGACCACCATGCTGGTGGGCAGCGTGGCCGGCTCGCCGACCCGCAGGCTCGCGAGCGTGCCCGGAGTGCAGTTCACCTCCAGGCCCACCCCTCCGACCTCGACGACCGCCGAGGTGAGGGTGAGTCCGGCCACGCGGCCACTGACGAACGCGATCATCGGGCGGTCCTTCCTGCGGCCGCGAGGGCCGCGTCGATACGGGACTGGGCGCTGCCGCGCCAGATGTGGCAGATCGCCAGAGCCAGCGCGTCGGCGGCGTCCGCCGGCTTCGGCGCGGCGTCGAGCCGGAGCAGCCGGGTGACCATCGCGCCGACCTGGGCCTTGTCGGCGCGCCCGCTGCCGCTGACCGCGGCCTTGACCTCGCTGGGGGTGTGCAGGGCGACCGGCAGCCCGCGCCGGGCGGCGGCCACCAGCGCGATGCCGCTGGCCTGCGCCGTGCCCATCACCGTGCGCACGTTGTGCTGGCTGAACACCCGCTCGACGGCCACCGCGTCGGGCCGGTGCTCGTCGAGCCAGGCCTCGATGACCTGCTCGATGGCGTGCAGCCGCTCGGCGACCGGCAGGTCGGGCGCGGTGCGCACGACGCCGACCGCGACCAGGTGCAGCGGCCGGCCGACCGACCCGTCGACCACACCGAGACCGCACCGGGTCAGGCCGGGGTCGATTCCCAGCACGCGCATCGCGACGCCCTCCTGATCGAACACATGTTCGCAGGCAACGCTAGACGACCACTCCCCCGATCGGCGGCACGACACACCCGCGGTGGTGGTTGAGGAGCGAGCGAAGCGAGCGTCTCGAAACCCTCAGGCGTCGAGGGACTCCATGATCTCGTCGCTGACGTCGAAGTTGCCGAACACGTTCTGTACGTCGTCGAGGTCCTCGAGCGCCTCGACCAGGCGCAGCACCGAGCCGGCGGCCTTCTCGTCCTCGAGCTCGATGTTCATCGACGGCACGAACGACGCCTCCGCGGAGTCGTAGTCCACTCCGGCCGCCTGCAGGGCGGTGCGCACGGCCACCAGGTCGGTGGCCTCGCTGACCACCTCGAAGGCCTCACCGAGGTCGTTGACCTCCTCGGCGCCGGCATCGAGCGTGGCCTCGAGCACGTCGTCCTCGGCGACCTGCTTGCCCTCCTGCTCCTGCGGGACGATCACCACGCCCTTGCGGCTGAACAGGTAGGACACCGAGCCCGGATCGGCGAGCGAGCCGCCGTTGCGGGTCATCGCGGTCCGGACCTCCATCGCGGCGCGGTTCCTGTTGTCGGTGAGACACTCGATCAGCAGCGCGACGCCGTGGGGACCGTAGCCCTCGTACATGATCGTCTGGTAGTCGGCGCCGCCGGCCTCGGCACCGGAGCCGCGCTTGACGGCGCGGTCGATGTTGTCGTTGGGGACCGAGGACTTCTTGGCCTTCTGGATCGCGTCGAACAGCGTCGGGTTGCCGGCCGGGTCACCGCCGCCCATCCGGGCCGCGACCTCGATGTTCTTGATGAGCTTGGCGAACATCTTGCCGCGACGGGCATCGATGACCGCCTTCTTGTGCTTGGTGGTCGCCCATTTGGAGTGGCCAGACATCCGACTTGCCTCTACTTCCGCTTCTCGGGTGGTCAGTCCCCGGCCCGCACGCCGCGCACCATGTCCACGAACAACGCGTGGATCCGCGGGTCACCGGTGATCTCGGGGTGGAACGACGTGGCGAGCAGGGCCGCCTGCCGGACCGCGACGATCCTACCCACAGCCTCCCCATTGGCCACGCGGGCGACGACCTCGACGGCCTGGCCGACCTTCTCGACCCAGGGCGCCCGGATGAACATCGCCCGGAAAGGGCGCTGCACGGGGTCGTCCTCGAACTCCCAGTCGAGGTCGGCCTCGAAGGAGTCGACCTGTCGGCCGAACGCGTTGCGACGGACCACGACGTCGAGGCCGCCGATCGTCTCCTGGCCGGCGATCCCACCTTCGATGTGGTCGGCGAGCATGATCATCCCGGCGCAGGTGCCGAAGGCGGGCAGCCCGTCCCGGATCGCGTCGCGGAGCGGCTCGAACAGGTCGAACGTCCGGGCCAGCTTGTAGATGGTGGTCGACTCACCGCCCGGCACGACGATCCCGTCGACCCGGCCGAGCTCCGTCGGTCGGCGTACGGCGAGCGTGGCAGCGCCCGCCCGCTCCAGCATCGCGCGATGCTCGCGCACGTCGCCCTGGAGCGCCAGCACGCCGATGGTGGGCGCGCTCATCGTGGCCCCAGCCGCTTGTGCCAGTGCGCGCTGACCTCGATCCGGCCCTCGTCGAACGCGGCGCTCAGGCCGTGCTTCTCGAGCAGGCCGAGGACCTCCTCGAGCAGGGCGTCGCCGGGCGCCACGTTGGCCGTCGTGCCGTGCCAGAGGTTCACCTCGAGCATGCCCTCGTCCACGGCGTGCCAGACGTCCGGCGGGGTGAACCAGGCGACGCCGCGGGCCGGGTCACCGGCATCGGCGCGGTCGTCGAGCACCGTCTTGGCCGCCCAGTGGTCCTCGCAGCCCTGCAGCACCACGACGTCCAGCATCTCCAGCTCGTCGAACGCCGTCTGCAGCCGCTCGTAGTCGGTCGCCTCGGGCCACGACTCCTGGTCGACTCGGAGCTCCTCGCGGGCCTCGTCGACCCAGGCCGTGGCCAGCTCCTCCGCCTCGCCGGCCCGGGCGGGTAGCTCGACGGTGATCGCCTCCACGACCTCGCCGCAGAGCTCGTCGTACGGCATCAGACCCGCGCGTACGCAGGCGCGAGCGAACTCCCGGACGTGCTGCTCGGCCAGGGACTGCGCGGACTCGGAGGCCAACGCCTACCAGCCGCGCTCGGCGAGTCGGTGCGGCTGCGGGATCTCCTCGACGTTGATCCCGACCATCGCCTCGCCGAGACCGCGCGAGACCTTGGCGACGACGTCGGGGTCGTCGAAGAACGTGGTCGCCTTGACGATCGCCTCGGCACGCTGGGCCGGGTTGCCGGACTTGAAGATGCCCGACCCGACGAAGACGCCCTCGGCCCCGAGCTGCATCATCATCGCCGCGTCGGCCGGGGTCGCGATGCCGCCTGCGGTGAACAGCACCACGGGGAGCTTGCCGGCCTCCGCGACCTCCTTCACGAGCGCGTAGGGCGCCTGGAGGTCCTTGGCCGCGACGTAGAGCTCGTCGGGGGACAACGACTGCAGCCGGCGCAGCTCGCCGCGGATGGTGCGCATGTGGGTCACCGCGTTGGACACGTCGCCGGTGCCGGCCTCGCCCTTGGAGCGGATCATCGCCGCGCCCTCGGTGATCCGCCGCAGCGCCTCGCCGAGGTTGGTGGCACCGCACACGAACGGCACGGTGAACGCCCACTTGTCGATGTGGTTGGTGTAGTCGGCCGGGGTGAGCACCTCGGACTCGTCGACGTAGTCCACACCGAGGGACTGCAGCACCTGCGCCTCGGCGAAGTGCCCGATCCGCGCCTTTGCCATCACCGGGATCGAGACGGCCTCGATGATGCCGTCGATCATGTCCGGGTCGCTCATCCGCGACACGCCGCCCTGGGCGCGGATGTCCGCGGGGACCCGCTCGAGGGCCATCACGGCCACGGCGCCGGCGTCCTCGGCGATCTTGGCCTGCTCGGGGGTGACCACGTCCATGATCACGCCGCCCTTGAGCATCTCGGCCATGCCGCGCTTCACTCCGGCGGTGCCGGTGTGGCCCGACTCGCTGGGGGCAGGGGCGCGCTCGCCGGTGTCGGGGGTGCTGTCGTTCGTCACTGCTGACCTTCTCGGTTCGCTGCTGGGGTGGTCCCGGGCGCGGCACGAGGCCTGCCCACGACCGGTAGGGGATGTGTCCAGCCTACGGCCCCGGAAGCGGACTCCACGAACCGGATCAGTCCGCCACCAGGGCCGGCGGTGCTACGTCGTCCAGGTCGACGGTCTCCAGCGGGGCGGCCCGGCCGGCCAGGCGCAGCCACCGGACCCGGCGGCGTGAGCGCAACGCCCGCGCGGACACCACGACGTCGTTGTGGAACCGGCGCGCGAGCTCCACCTTGCGGCAGTCGCCGGCGAGCTCGGCCAGCAGCGGCCCGGCGGCCGGGTCTGCGCTCAGCGTGGCGACCTCGTCGGCGTCGGCCAGCACCGCACGCAGCGCCTCGGAGAGATCGGACTCGGCGGACTCGAAGTCCTCCGGGGCGGCCGCGCGCGCCTCGTGTGCGACGTCGACGAGGAGCAGCGACCTGGCCGGGTCCAGCGTTCCGGAGGTGGCGAGCTCCAGCGCGGCACCGGAGCGGCGCAGCAGGTGGGTGTCGAGCGATGCGCGTGCCACGTCGATGCGGTGGTGCATCCGGTCGAGCCGGTTGGCGGTCCAGCTGACCCACAGCAGCAGCGCACCGGCGACCACCGCCGCGAGGACCAGCCACAACGAGGTCATCGCGCACTCCCCCCGGTCACGGTCTCGTACACGCGCACGATCTCGGTCGCCACGGTGGTCCAGTCGTAGCGGCGGACCGCGTGCTGGGCGGCCGCGTCGAGCGCCGCCCGGCGGTCCGGATCGTCCAGGAGCCCGGCGAGCGCACGGGCGAGGTCGTCGACGTCCCCGGAGGAGAACAGTGCCCCGTAGCTGCCGCCGCCGAGCACGCGCCGGAAGGCCGGGAGGTCACTGGCCAGCACGGTCGCTCCGGCTGCCATCGCCTCGACCAGCACGATTCCGAAGCTCTCACCGCCGGTGTTCGGGGCGACGTACACGTCCGCGGTGCGCAGGGCCGCGGCCTTGTCCTCCTCGGAGGCGCGGCCGAGGAACAGCACCTGGTCGCGCACGGCCGTGGGCACCAGCGCGCGCGCCCGGTCGACGTCTCCCCCGCCGACCACGAGCAGCCTCAGGCCGGGCCGGTCGGCGGCCACCTGGCCGAACGCCGCGGCCAGCAGCGCGAAGCCCTTGCGCGGCTCGTCGAGCCGACCGACGAACGCCGCGGTGCCGCCCTCGCCGCGCCACCCCGGCCGCGGATCGGCGTCGCGGTAGCGGTCGACGTACACACCGTTGGGGATGACCACCGGCTCGCCGCCGACGTGGTTGACCAGCGTGTCGCGGGCGTACTCCGATACCGCGATCCGACCGGTGATCTTCTCCATCGACGGCCGCAGGATCGCCGCCGAGGCCGACATCGCCCGCGACCGCACGTTGGAGGTGTGGAACGTCGCCACCACCGGGCTCTCGGCGGCCCAGAGCGCGAGCAGCGACAGGCTCGGGCTCTGCGGCTCGTGCAGGTGCAATACCTCGAAGCGGCCGTCCTTGAGCCAGCGGCGCACCCGTGCGGCGACGACCGGACCGAAGGACACCCTCGCCACCGAGCCGTTGTACGGCACCGGGATCGCTCCTCCCACGGGCACGACGTACGGCGGCAGGTCGGTGTCCTCGCTGGGGGCGAGCACCGACACGTCGTGGCCGAGCTCGATCAACGCCTCGGCCAGGTCCCGGACGTGGTTCTGCACCCCGCCGGGCACGTCGAGCGAATAGGGGCAGACGATGCCGATCCTCATCGGGTCCGCGTCCCGAGGGCGGCGTCGAGGTCGGCGGTGAACACCCGCTGCATCATGTGCCAGTCCTGCGGGTCCGCGACCAGCCCCTCGGAGAACCGGTCCGCGACGGCCTGCATCATCGCGACCACCCCGGCGTCGCCCGGCACGTGCGGGACCGGCTCGTGGAAGGTGATCTCCAGGTCCTCGCCGCGGTAGGAGAGCGTCACGGGGAGCAGCGGCACCCCGGCCGACCGGGCGAGCCGCGCCGGCCCGCCGGGCATCCGCGCGAGCTGCCCGCACAGCGTCACCTCGACGCCGTAGCGGGTGAGGTCGCGGTCCGCGAGCAGCGGCACGAGCCGGCCCTCCCGCAGGTGCTCTTCGAGGATCGGCATGGTCGGGTCGCCGCCGGTCAGCGGGAGGATCTCCATGCCGAGCGAGCGCCGGTAGGCGACGAACTCGTCGTACAGCCGCTCGGGTCTCAGCCGTTCGGCGACGGTGGTGATCGGGATCCCCGTCGCGCAGGCCCACGCGCCCGCCCAGTCCCAGTTGGCCATGTGCGGGAGGGCCGCGACCACGCCCCGGCCCTGCGCGTGCGCGTCGCGCAGGTGGTGCTCCCCCACCGTCCGGGTACGTCGCACCAGGTCCTCGGTCGGTTGCGACGGCAGCCGGAACGACTCGCGCCAGTAGCGCAGGTAGGAGCGGACGCCCTCGCGGGTCAGCGCATCGAGCTCGCCTGCGGACAGCTCGGGCCGGACCCGGGCCAGATTGGCGCGCAGCCGCCGCACGGAGTGGCCGTCACGGCGGTACATCTCGTCGGCCAGGCGCCGGAACATCGACCGCGCGGTGGGCTCGGGGAGCCACCGGACGACCCGCCAGCCGGCGATGTAGCCGGTGGCCGTGGCCTGGTCGGCCGCCGCCGCGCCCGCTCGTCTGAGTCCGTGCGCGAGCCCGGCCATCAGACCGCCGCGGTCGCCTGGCTCCGCACGGCGAGGATCCGTTGCACGACGGTGATCGTGCTGGCCACCGCGAGCACGCCCAGGGTGAACGGGATCAGCACCGGGACGTCGAAGATGTCCGACAGCCCGGTCATCACCAGGATCGCGACGAGCCGGTCGGCGCGCTCCGCGATGCCACCCTTGGCCTGCATGCCGAGCGACTCGGCGCGGGCCCGGGCGTAGGAGGTGACCGAACCCATCACCAGGCAGTAGATCGCCAGGCCGGCGAGCCGCTCGGAGTCTCCCGGCCCCACGTAGTACATCGCCAGGCCACCGAAGATCGCCGCGTCGCCGAGCCGGTCGAGGGTCGAGTCGAGGAACGCGCCCCACTTCGACGAGGTGCCGGACAGCCGGGCCATGTGCCCGTCGATCATGTCGGAGAAGACGAACGCCGTGATCACCAGCACCCCGACGAGCAGGTCGCCGCGCGGGAAGAAGACCAGCGCACCGGCGGCCACGCCGACCGTGCCCACCAGGGTCACCGCGTCCGGGCTCACCCCCAGTCGCAGGAGGAGCCGGGCGACCGGCGAGATGACCTTGGTCCAGAAGTCACGGAATCTGTTCAGCATGGCGAGAGAAGGCTAGCCCGTCGGAGCCGTCAGGCCGGCCAGGCGTCGGCGAGCAGCGCGCGCGTCTCCGACATCAGCTGCGGCATGGTCCGGGTGCGCCCGATGATCGGCATGAAGTTCTGGTCGCCGGCCCAGCGCGGCACCACGTGCTGGTGCAGGTGTGCGGCGATCCCCGCGCCGGCCACCGCCCCCTGGTTCATCCCGATGTTGAACCCGTGCGGCGCCGAGACCGACCGCACCACGCGCATGGCCGCTTGGGTCAGCTCGGCCACCTCGGCGGTCTCCACGCGGTCGAGGTCGGTGTAGTCGGCGACGTGCCGGTAGGGGCACACCAGGAGGTGGCCCGGGCTGTACGGGTACAGGTTGAGCACGACGTACGCCGTCTCCCCCCGCCGCACGAGGAGGCCGTCCTCGTCGGACAGGGTGGGGATCCGGCAGAACGGGCAGCCGTCGTCCCCGTCGCTGGTCGGCTTGTTCTCCCCGCGGATGTAGGCCATCCGGTGCGGCGTCCACAGCCGCTCGAGCTCGTCGGGCACGCCGACGCCGTCTTGCCGGTGCTCCTCGGTCATCGGCGCTCAGACCTGGACGCGGCGCTCGACGGCGTCCGCGACCCGGGCGATCGCCTCGTCGATCGGCACCCCGTTGTCCTGGTGCCCGTCGCGGTAGCGGAAGGAGACCGCACCGCTCTCGATGTCGTTGTCACCCGCGATCACCATGAACGGCACCTTCTGCAGCTGCGCGTTCCTGATCTTCTTCTGCATCCGATCGTCGGAGTCGTCGACCTCGACCCGAAGACCGACTGCGCGCATCCTCGCCGCGACGTCCGCGAGGTAGTCGTTGTGCCGCTCGGCGATCGGGATCGCCTGCACCTGCACCGGCGCGAGCCAGGGCGGGAAGGCGCCGGCGTAGTGCTCGACGAGGACGCCGAAGAACCGCTCGATCGAGCCGAACTTCGCCGAGTGGATCATCACCGGCTGCTGACGCGACCCGTCCGAGCCCTGGAACTCCAGGCCGAAGCCCTTGGGCTGGTTGAAGTCGTACTGGATCGTCGACATCTGCCAGGTGCGCCCGATGGCGTCCCGTGCCTGCACCGAGATCTTCGGCCCGTAGAAGGCCGCACCACCGGGGTCGTCGACCAGCTCGAGGCCGGTCTTCCTCGCCACGTCCTCGAGCACCCTGGTCGCTACCGCCCAGTCCTCGTCGGTGCCGACGAACTTGTCCGGCTTGGAGTCGTCACGGGTGGACAGCTCCAGGTAGTAGTCGTCGAGCCCGAAGTCCTTGAGCAGGCTGAGCACGAAGTCGAGGAGGTGCTCGATCTCTGCCGGGGCCTGCTCGGGGGTGCAGTAGGAGTGCGAGTCGTCCTGCGTCATCCCGCGCACCCGGGTCAGGCCGTGCACGACCCCGGACTTCTCGAACCGGTAGACCGAGCCGAACTCGAACAGGCGCATCGGCAGCTCACGGTAGGACCGCCCGCGCGACCTGAAGATCAGGTTGTGCATCGGGCAGTTCATCGCCTTGAGGTAGTAGTCGCTGCCCTCCATCTGCATCGGCGGGAACATCGTGTCCGCGTAGTAGGGCAGGTGTCCCGAGGTGTGGAACAGCCCTTCCTTGCTGATGTGGGGCGTGCCGACGTACTGGAAGCCCTCCTCGATGTGCCGCTGGCGGACGTAGTCCTCCATCACCCGCTTGACCACGCCGCCCTTGGGGTGGAACACGACCAGCCCGGAGCCGATCTCGTCGGGGAAGCTGAACAGGTCGAGGTCGCGGCCGAGCTTGCGGTGGTCGCGGCGCTCCGCCTCCTCGATCCGGTGCAGGTGCTCCTCGAGTGCCTCCTTGGACTCCCAGGCGGTCCCGTAGATCCGCTGAAGCTGCTTGTTCTTCTCGTCGCCGCGCCAGTACGCCGCCGCACTCCGCATCAGCTTGAACGCCGGGATGCGCTTGGTGGTGGGCAGGTGCGGGCCGCGGCACAGGTCCTTCCAGGCCAGCGACCCGTCGCGCTTGAGGTTGTCGTAGATGGTCAGCTCGCCGGCGCCGACCTCCACGTCGGCGCCCTCCGCGGCGCCCTCGGCGTGCCCGGAGCCCTTGAGCCCGATCAGCTCGAGCTTGTAGGGCTCGTCCTGCAGCTCGGCGAGGGCGTCGTGGTCGCTGACCGCGCGGCGGGAGAACTTCTGCCCCTCCTTGACGATCTTCTTCATCCGGGACTCGATCTTGGCCAGGTCCTCGGGCACGAAGGGGGTCTCGACGTCGAAGTCGTAGTAGAAGCCGTTCTCGACCGGCGGGCCGATACCGAGCCTGGCCTCGGGGAACAGCTCCTGCACGGCCTGGGCCATCACGTGAGCCGTCGAGTGGCGCAGGATGTCGCGGCCGTCGGGTGAGTCGATGGCGACCGGCTCCACCACGTCCCCGTCGACGAGCTCGTGGGCGAGGTCGCGAAGGGTCTCGCCCACGCGGGCCGCGATGACCGTCGGCTCGTCGGAGAACAGCTCCCACGCCTTCGTGCCCGTCGTCACGGTCCGCTCGTCGCGCTGCGCTGCATCGACAACGGTGACGGTGATCTCCGGGTTCTCGGACACGGGGGGTTCCACTCCTCAGGACGTCTTTCGTACGGACCCGGCGATCGTATCCGCCTGGCGCAGCGGGGTCGCGGGCGCGTTTCCTCCCGCTCTGTCCCGGCGCCGGGAGGCATCGCGGGGCAACGACCCGGAGTGACCATTGCCAGCACCCCGCGCCAGGAGAATCGTGGGTGCACGCCGGTGGCGTCACCGCGGCGCCGCCCTGAGTTCAGGAGTGCACCGTGTACGCACGCTCGACGACAGTCAAGGCCCAGCGCGAGCTCATCGACCAGGGCATCGCCCAGGTGCGCGACGAGGTCCTCCCGACTGTGATGAAGATGGAGGGCTGCATCGGCCTCTCGATGATGGTGGACCGCGGCTCTGGCGAGTGCATCGTGACGACTTCGTGGGCCTCGCGCGAGGCGATGCACGCGACGTCCGAGATGGTCAAGCCCCTGCGTGATCGGGCGACCGCGATCCTCTCCGGCGCCGCCTCGGTGCAGGAGTGGGAGATTGCCGTGATGCACCGGATGGCTGACGCCCACCACGGCACGCACGTGCGCGGCACCTGGTTCAGCAGCGACCCGCAACGGACCGACGAGGACCTCGCCACCTACCGCATGGGCGTGATCCCGAAGCTCGAGGAGCTTGCCGGGTTCTGCAGCGTCAGTCTGCTCATCGACCGGGCCACCGGCATGGCGGTGTCCTCGACGGCGTTCGACAGTCCGGCCGCACTCGAGGCGTCCCGGGCCGGCGCCGAGGCGATCCGCTCCGCCGCCGCGGCGCAGATGGGCGCGCAAATCCTGGACATCCACGAGTACGAGCTCTCCCTGGCACACCTGCACGTGCCCGAGATGGCCTGAGCCGTTCCCGCGCTGCCGGCGGTGCGGGTGCGAGAAGCACGCCGTCGGCACTTCCGTTCGTCCGCTCATCCTGTAACAATCCGAGCGTCACACCAGTTCGCGTCGGCCGAGCGCGTCTTCGAACGGAAGAGCCTCGATGAGCCAACCCCTCGCACACGCCCGGGCCACCTGGTCGGTGACCGCCCTTACCCTGCTCCTCCTGGTCGGTGTCTCGCCGGCGCGAGCGGCCTGGGCGCCGGACCCCGTCGTGTCGCGGGGAACGTCGGCCACGGCCACGACCACGGCCGTCACGTCGACGGCGGCGGGCAGCACGAGAGCGGCGAAGAAGTTCGGCTGGGGCAAACCGGTGGCGCGCGACGAGTTCCGCTACACCGGCGCGCCCCATCCGAAGAAGTGGAGTGTCTACGACTCCCGCGGGCACGCCGGCAACGGCGTGCGCAGTCCGGCGGCATGGCACGTGAACGGCCGCGTGGCACGTGTCGTCGGCAACTCCCACGGCACCACCGGTGGCATGTCCGCAAAGTTCGGCCACCGGCGCTACGGCCGCTGGGAGGTCCGGATGAAGACCAACGTGCGCGACCCCGAGTACCACCCGGTGCTGATTCTCTGGCCGGACTCCGGCGACTGGCCCTGCGACGGCGAGATCGACTACGCCGAGGGCGGGAGCGCACGGCGCACGATGCACTTCTTCCAGCACTACTCGTGCGACAACCAGCAGACCTCCGCGTCGCGTCGGATCGACACCACGAAGTGGCACAACTACGCGGTCGAGTGGACCCCTCACGGCGTCGTCGGCTACCTGGACGGCGTCAAGTGGTTCCGCGACACCGATCCGAACCACCAGCCGCCTGGGTCCATGCACCAGACCGTCCAGCTCGACTGGTTCCCCGACGGCACGGCCACGTCGAGGTCGTGGATGAAGGTCGCCTGGGTCCGGGTGTACGACGTGCCCGCGGCCAGGACGGCGCAAGGCACCGGCCGGATCAAGCTGGCCGTGCTCGGTGACATCAACCACGACGGCAATGGGTCGAAGCGCTCGCGCGAGGGCAAGATCGCGGCCAGCATCGCCGCGTGGCGTCCGCGCGCCGTGGCCCTCGTCGGCGACTTCCAGTACGACTACGGCGACTGCTCGAGCCTGGTGAACGAGTTCGACCGCACCGGCTGGGGCGCCCTGATGCGCAAGGTGATCGGCGCCGCGGGCCCGACGCACGACTATGGCTCGAACACCTCGTCGGCGGCGGACTACTCGCGGCACATGGAGGGGACGTGTCCGGGTCAGACCTCGGGGCCGAGCCGGTCGGCCCGAGCGTGGGGCCACGTGATCAAGCCGTTCAAGCCGCACCTGGTGGACCTCGGTGCGTGGACGGTGATCTCGATGCCGAGCGGCCAGTGGCGCGGTGACTACGCCGACGCCTACGGGTCCCGCTGGAGCGGACCGGCGCTGACCGACTGGCTGCGCCGCGCCGTCAAACGTGCCCAGGCGCGAGGCGACCACGTGGTGGTGATGGAGCATGAGCCGTACTGGACCAGCGCCACCAGTGGCCACTCCGAGGACGAGGGCGACGCCCAGCGGCCCTGGATCAAGGTCCTGAACCGCTTCCACGTCCCGATCCTGCTCGGCGGCCACCAGCACAACTACGAACGGTTCCGGCCCCAGCGACTGGACGGCACCCCCGACGCGGCCGGGATCCAGCAGTTCCAGGTCAGCACCGGAGGCATCGGCCTGCGCCCGTTCACCTCCACCGCCCGCAACTCGGTCGTCCGCAGCTCCGACACCTACGGCTGGCTGCGGCTCGTGCTGCGTCCGGACGGCTCCTACAGGTGGCGCTTCGTGCCCACCGAGGGAAGCTTCACCGACTCCGGCCACCGAGCGCCCTGACGCGTCCGACCAGGGATCAGCCCGGCGTCACCTGCGCCAGCCAACGCCGGGTGGCGCGTGGTGATCGCAGCCGGACCACGGCCAGATGCTGGTGAGCGGGCTGGGCGAACATGAGCGGGTAGCGCCGCCGCTGTCCGGCGTGCGAACGCAGCGCTAGCAGCACCCCGGACGCTGCCGAGGCCAACTGGCGCGGCAGCGAGCCGGACGAGCTCCCCGACCCGTCCCCGCCCCCCGAGGAGGTCTCCGCGCGGAGCACAGACGTGCGCCACAGGGCTCGGCGACCGAGGCGCCACAACGAGACCGCGAGCGGGTAGTCGAGCCACACCACGGTGTCAGCCCGCGGCCACACCAGGTCTCGTACGGCGCTCTTGTTGCCGTCGGTCACCCACGCGTCGCCGGCGACGGCCGCGCAGGTGCGCTCGCGCAGGACCGGCAGCGGCGCCTTCTCGAAAGCTGGCCCGAAGTACAGCGCGTCGAGCTCGGTGTGCGGGACGTCGAGCGCCGCGGCGAGCTGGCGGGCCAGCGTCGTCTTCCCCGAGCCCGTCCGCCCCAGCACGAGCACACGCCGGCACCCGTGCAGCGACCGGGCGGGGTCGCGGTCCGCACGCGGCGGCGCGGGAGGCTCGATGGGCAGCGTCACCCGACGGACGATAGGGAGTTCCGGTCTCCTCGCACTCCCCTGTTCGTCCTACGCCGGTCGGCCGAGCCGGCGTCGAGGGACTAGGAAAGATGACCTGATCTGACTAGTCCAGTCTCCGCTGAAATACGTAGGCCAAACCGGGCACGGCATCGCCAACAGGCTCAATCCGCGCGGATCCGTGTCCGATGAACAGCGCATCCGGCACTCGAGAGTCCGTTGGACGGACAGTTCGGATTTCCCGCCCGTTCGACGACGAGAAACCCGCCTGGACCCCATCATGGTCCTGAACGCATGTCGGCGTTCCGGGTCCCCACCCAAGGGCGAGACCCGGGAGATCGGCCCTCACGAGGCCGATCGTAGCCGGGGGATGCCCGTTCTCAGAGCGCGCGGTCGACGTCATACCCACTCCGAGAGGTACGACCATGCCCGCTTCTTCGCGCCCACGTCTCACCGCCATTTCCGTGGCAGCTGCCATCGCCGTCGCCGGGGCACTGCCGACGCTGCTGGTCAGGACCCCGGTGTCCGCCGCAACGACCACATCCACGGTCGCGGTCGCTGCCGACACGTACACGTCACGGCAGAGCGGCGAGAGGACCACGAACTTCGGCGCGGAACAGACCTTCTCGGTCACCAACCGCAAACGGGAGGTGAGCTACGGCTACCTCAAGTTCCAGGTTCCTGCCCCCGCCGACGGCAGTGAGTACGTCGGGACGCTGCTGCGTGCCCACCCCGCGGCTCCGACGTCGGGCAGTCGCGTCCACGTCTACACCACCGGCAACGGCTGGTCCGAGATGTCGCTCACCTGGGACAACCAGCCTGACCGCGCCAGCAGGCTGGAGTCCTCCGGCGGCTACTCCGCCGGCAGCTGGGTTGTCTGGGACCTCTCCGCCGCGGTCCCCGCGACGGGGGGAACCCTCAGCCTCCGGTTGGAGAGCCGGGAGAGGGCTCAGCAAGTGTTCGATGCCGCCGAGTCCGGTGCCGGTCCGGAGCTCGTGCTGACGTCCGAGCCGCTGGTGACGCCAACGCCCAGCGCATCGCCCTCGACCGACCCGTCGGTCAGCATCTCCCCCTCCCCGAGCACCTCACCCACGACGGAACCGTCGTCACCGGGCCCGTCCTCGCCGCCTCCGTCGACGGGCACGACCGCCGCCGAGACGTTCGGGTGGGGAGCTTCGGTAGCCGGAGACGAGTTCGACTACACGGGAGCACCGGACCCCTCGAAGTGGAACCTCTACGACTCGGCCGGTCACAACGCGAACGGAGTGCGCAGCCCCGCTGCCTGGTCGGTGGACGGGAGCGTCGTGCGCGTGAGCGGTGACTCGGCCGGCACCACCGGCGGCATGTCCGCGCAGTTCGACACCCGCACCTACGGCCGGTGGGAGAGCCGCATGCGCACCAGCGCCCGCGACTCGGAGTACCACCCGGTCCTGCTGCTGTGGCCGGACTCGGGGAACTGGCCGTGCGACGGTGAGATCGACTACGCCGAGGGCACCTCGGACGTCACCAAGATGCACTTCTATCACCACTACTCGTGCAGCAACTCGCAGACGTCTGCCACCGCGACCGTCGCCGCCACGCAGTGGCACAACTACGCCGTGGAGTGGACGTCCGCCGGAGTCATCGGCTACCTCGACGGCGTCGAGTGGTTCCGCGACACCAACCCCGACCACCAGCCCCGTGGCTCGATGCACCAGACCGTGCAGCTCGACTGGTTCCCCGACGGCACCGCGACCAGCCCGTCCTGGATGGAGGTCGACTGGGTGCGCGTCTACAACCCCTCCGGCGGCAGCGGCGGCGGTGGCGGTGGCTCCAACACCGTGACCGTGCAGCCCACCGAGGACGCGTACACCAACAGCGGCGCCTCGAGCACGAACTACGGCGCCAGCCCCGACCTGCTGGTGGACGCCAGCCCCGTCGAGGTTTCCTACCTCAAGTTCGACCTGTCCGCCTACTCCGGCCAGAGCGTCGACTCGGCAACGCTGCACCTGCACGTCACCGACAACAGGTCCGGCGGCACGCAGACCGTGCGTTCGGTGGCCGACAACTCCTGGTCGGAGAACACGATCACGGCCAGCCACCGTCCCGCCGTGGGATCGGCGCTGGCGACTTTCGGGCCGACCTCGCTCGACAGTGACGTCGACGTGACGCTGCCACCGTCGGCGGTCGGGCCCGGCGAGGTCACCCTCGCCATCGACTCGGCGAGCAGCGACGGCCTGCACCTGGGGTCCTCGGAGTCTGCGACCCCGCCGACCCTCGAGGTCACTCTCGCCGGGCCGGACACGACCGCTCCCGAGACGACCATCACCAGCGGCTCCGCCGCGACGACGTCCTCGACGAACGCCACCTTCGCGTTCACCTCCAGCGAGCCGGCCACGTTCGAGTGCCAGCTCGACGGCGGGTCATTCACCGCCTGCAGCTCCTCGAAGCAGTACACGGGCCTCGCGCTCGGCTCGCACACCTTCGCGGTGCGCGCCACCGACACCGCGGGCAACGTGGAGACCGCTCCGGCGACCTGGTCCTGGAACATCGTCACAGCACCGCCGGACACGACCGCTCCGCAGACGACCATCACCAGCGGCTCCGCCGCGACGACGTCCTCGACGAACGCCACCTTCGCATTCACCTCCAGCGAGCCGGCCACGTTCGAGTGCCAGCTCGACGGCGCGTCATTCACCGCCTGCACTTCCCCGAAGCAGTACACGGGCCTCGCGCTCGGCTCGCACACCTTCGCGGTGCGCGCCACCGACACCGCGGGCAACGTCGACCCGTCTCCGGCAACGCGCGACTGGGAGGTGTTGTCGCCGACGCCGCCGCCTCCGTCGACGGGCACGACCGCCGCCGAGACGTTCGGGTGGGGAGCTTCGGTAGCCGGAGACGAGTTCGACTACACGGGAGCACCGGACCCCTCGAAGTGGAACCTCTACGACTCGGCCGGTCACAACGCGAACGGAGTGCGCAGCCCCGCTGCCTGGTCGGTGGACGGGAGCGTCGTGCGCGTGAGCGGTGACTCGGCCGGCACCACCGGCGGCATGTCCGCGCAGTTCGACACCCGCACCTACGGCCGGTGGGAGAGCCGCATGCGCACCAGCGCCCGCGACTCGGAGTACCACCCGGTCCTGCTGCTGTGGCCGGACTCGGGGAACTGGCCGTGCGACGGTGAGATCGACTACGCCGAGGGCACCTCGGACGTCACCAAGATGCACTTCTATCACCACTACTCGTGCAGCAACTCGCAGACGTCTGCCACCGCGACCGTCGCCGCCACGCAGTGGCACAACTACGCCGTGGAGTGGACGTCCGCCGGAGTCATCGGCTACCTCGACGGCGTCGAGTGGTTCCGCGACACCAACCCCGACCACCAGCCCCGTGGCTCGATGCACCAGACCGTGCAGCTCGACTGGTTCCCCGACGGCACCGCGACCAGCCCGTCCTGGATGGAGGTCGACTGGGTGCGCGTCTACAACCCCTCCGGCGGCAGCGGCGGCGGTGGCGGTGGCTCCAACACCGTGACCGTGCAGCCCACCGAGGACGCGTACACCAACAGCGGCGCCTCGAGCACGAACTACGGCGCCAGCCCCGACCTGCTGGTGGACGCCAGCCCCGTCGAGGTTTCCTACCTCAAGTTCGACCTGTCCGCCTACTCCGGCCAGAGCGTCGACTCGGCAACGCTGCACCTGCACGTCACCGACAACAGGTCCGGCGGCACGCAGACCGTGCGTTCGGTGGCCGACAACTCCTGGTCGGAGAACACGATCACGGCCAGCCACCGTCCCGCCGTGGGATCGGCGCTGGCGACTTTCGGGCCGACCTCGCTCGACAGTGACGTCGACGTGACGCTGCCACCGTCGGCGGTCGGGCCCGGCGAGGTCACCCTCGCCATCGACTCGGCGAGCAGCGACGGCCTGCACCTGGGGTCCTCGGAGTCTGCGACCCCGCCGACCCTCGAGGTCACTCTCGCCGGGCCGGACACGACCGCTCCCGAGACGACCATCACCAGCGGCTCCGCCGCGACGACGTCCTCGACGAACGCCACCTTCGCGTTCACCTCCAGCGAGCCGGCCACGTTCGAGTGCCAGCTCGACGGCGGGTCATTCACCGCCTGCAGCTCCTCGAAGCAGTACACGGGCCTCGCGCTCGGCTCGCACACCTTCGCGGTGCGCGCCACCGACACCGCGGGCAACGTGGAGACCGCTCCGGCGACCTGGTCCTGGAACATCGTCACAGCACCGCCGGACACGACCGCTCCGCAGACGACCATCACCAGCGGCTCCGCCGCGACGACGTCCTCGACGAACGCCACCTTCGCATTCACCTCCAGCGAGCCGGCCACGTTCGAGTGCCAGCTCGACGGCGCGTCATTCACCGCCTGCACTTCCCCGAAGCAGTACACGGGCCTCGCGCTCGGCTCGCACACCTTCGCGGTGCGCGCCACCGACACCGCGGGCAACGTGGAGACCGCTCCGGCGACCTGGTCCTGGAAGATCGTCACGGCACCGCCGCCGAGTGCAGACATCACGATCGCGGCGGTGGGTGACCTCAACCCCGACGGACAAAGCTCCACGACCGGGGCCGCCGGACTGAACGCCGCGTCGATCCAGGCCGCAGGTGTTCAGGCGGTCACCGTCCTGGGCGACTTCCAGTACAGCTACGGTGATTGCGGTTCGCTGGTCAACGAGTTCGACCGCACCGGGTGGGGTGCGCTGATGTCGAAGGTGATCGGCACCGCCGGGGCCACTCACGACTGGAGCAGCGCCTCGGACGTCGCCAACTACCGATCGCACCTGGCCGGGGCTTGCTCCGGACAGTCATCCGGGAGGTCACTGTCGTCGAGCGCGACGGGCGTCGACGTCGGACCGGACACCTCGCACTGGGTCGACCTCGGGAGCTGGCGGGTGTTCTCGCTGTCCTCCGCGTTGTGGCGCTACGACTCGGCCAAGGCCAACGCCGCGACCAGCTGGCTCGACTCTGCGCTCGCGAGCGCAGTCGCCGCCGGCGACCATCCCCTGGTGATCTGGCACGAGCCCTACTGGACGAGCACCTCGTCGGGCCACGGCCCCACGACGGCGGTGAAGCCCTGGATCAACGTGCTGGACAAGTACGACGTACCGCTCGTGCTGAGCGGCCACCAGCACGGCTACGAGCGCTTCTACCCTCAGGACGCCGACGGGACCCGGGACAACACGGCCGGCACCCAGCAGTTCGTGGTGGGCACCGGTGGCATCGGGTTCTACTCCTGGAGCAACAGCGCGCCCAACCTCGCGACCCATCAGGCCAACGCGTACGGGTGGCTGAAGCTGGTGCTGCACACCGACGGCTCCTACAACTGGCAGTTCGTGCGTACGTCGGGCGGAAGCTTCACCGACAGTGGGTCGCGGACGGCGCCGTGAACAGCGCAACCGACGCCGCGACGCCGTCGTCGGACGTGCGAAGAGGCCCGCGTCGGGCCCCTCTGCTGACGGTCTTCGGTGGGCGATACTGGGTTCGAACCAGTGACCTCTTCGGTGTGAACGAAGCGCGCTACCACTGCGCCAATCGCCCCGTGGCACCCACGACTCGTGGGGTGCGCCGAAAGATTAGCGCATGGCCGGCCCGGACTCACATCCGAGGCCCGACCGCGCGGTGGGCGCCCCGTCACATCCCGGGCAGGTCGGGCACCCAGCCGGCGAGGCTCTGCACCCAGTCCCACCCGTCCACGGCCACGCTCGGCCAGCCGAAGGCCACCAGGTACGCGACCGCCGCGCCCACGACGACGAGCAGCACCGCCCCGGCCAGCAGCAAGCGCCTCCGACGGACCGCGGAGTCCATCTCCGCGGCCCGCCGCCTGGCCTCGGCGGCCCGGTGCTTCGCCTTGCTCAACCACCGCTCCGCCCAGGCGTACTCGGTGGCGAGGATCGCCAGCCCCAGCACGATAGCGAGAATCCCCTGGCCCGGGGTGAACAGCATGACCACGCCGGCGAACACCACCAGTCCCCCGACCAGAGTGACCACCAGCTTGGTGGCGGCCGAGAGCACCGGGTGCGCGTGCAGTCGGCGGTGCAGCCGGCCTCGGCGACCTGACGGTCCCACCGGGGGGTCCGCCGGGCCGGTCACGGCCGGGACCCCGTGGGCAGGCTCGTCGCTGCCGCGGGCAAGTCCCGTCGCGTTGTCCGTCACGTGCCCTCTCCACGGATTCCTCGAAGCGATCTGCGTCGAGCCTAGCCGTCTGATCCGCGGATTTCCCCAGCATCAATACGAAGCAATCCGGACACATCGCCTCGCCGTGAGAAATCCCCTCGAAAAAAGTCCCGAGATTCGTTTGGAACGCCGTCATAGCGCCCACTGATCGACGTCTCCTCTATGAAGTCCGGAGGGGACGACTGGGAGGAACATCATGGAACGCACGACGAAGACAACCGCACCGACCGTGACACAGCCGGTCAAGCTGGAGCTCATCGACTCCGCAGGGGCCGCGACGCCGATCGAGGCCGAGCTGCGCTACGACCCCGCTGACCCCTACGCCGTCACCACGGTCTTCATGACCGGCGCGAGCCAGGTTCGCTGGACATTCGGTCGCGACCTGCTCGCCGCCGGGCTCTACGAGCCCGCCGGCGACGGCGACGTCCACGTCTGGCCCTGCCTCGACAGCGCCGGCCACGCCGTGGTGATCATCGAGCTGTGCTCGCCGGACGGCGAGGCGCTGGTGCAGGCGAAGACCGGGGACCTGCGGAGCTTCGTTGACCGGATGTACGCGGTGGTGGCCACGGACAAGGAGTCCGCGCTGCTCGACGTCGACGCTGCCATCGACGCCATCTTCGCCGCCGAGAACGCCTGAGGCTCCGAGGTCGGCAGGGGAGGGCCGACCTCGGCAGCCGAGGGACCTCACGGGTCCAGGTCGGCCGCCTCACGGATCGCCCAGGCGGCAGCGCACTGCGCAGTCACCGGTCCCGGCGCTGGCAGGTCACGCCCGTCACAACGTCGTACCGCCTGCACGTCGCGGGTCGTGGAGACCAGGAAGATCTCGGTTGCGCGACCCAGCACGCCGACCGGCTCGTCCACCTCGCGGGCTCCGTGCCACTCCAGCAACAGCGCGCGGCTGATGCCGGGCAGGCAGCCCGACGACAGCGTCGGGGTCCGCAGCTCGCCGTCGACCACGTAGAAGACGTTCGATCCCGTCCCCTCACACAGGTTGCCCGCGGTGTTCGCGAACACGGCCTCCCCCGCGCCGCGCTCGCGGGCATAGCCCAGGGCGACCACGTTCTCCGCGTACGACGTGGTCTTCAGCCCGGACAGGGCTCCGCGCTCGTTGCGAGGCCATGGAACTGTCACGACCTCGGTCGGCCCGTCCCACGGGGTCATCGCGTCCGCCACCACGGCCAGCGTCGGCGCGCTGTCGCCACGGGCGGAGCCGAGCGGGGCCGCCCCGGCCGTGCAGGTGATCCGGAGACGACCGAGCGGCAGCTGCTCCGCCTCAAGTACGGCCGCCACTCCCCTGCGCAGCGCGTCCTCGTCGAGGGTCGGCAGCCCGAGCCCGGCAGCCGACCTGGCCAGCCTGTCCAGGTGCCGGGTGAGCGCGAACGGCCGCCCGTGCACCACCTTGACCGACTCGAAAACCCCGTCCCCGACGGTGAACCCGTGGTCCTGGACACTGATGGCCGCAGTCGCCGCATCGTCCAGAAGCCGCCCGTTGACCCATGCGCGCATGCAGCGACCCTAGACCGATATGACCCGGAAACACGCCTTCCTGGGGGCGAATTTGTCATTCGCGCGATGTCGGCTAAAGTTCTCACGCACCGCCGGTCCGGGTAACCCAGGCCGGAGGAACGCAAGCGGACGTAGCTCAGTTGGTAGAGCGCAACCTTGCCAAGGTTGAGGTCGCGAGTTCGAGCCTCGTCGTCCGCTCGGAGAAGGGTCGCAGGTTCTCTCCTTGGTGGAGTGGCCGAGAGGCGAGGCAACGGACTGCAAATCCGTCTACACGGGTTCAAATCCCGTCTCCACCTCGATTGCCCAGAAGTCACCCGGTGTGGGATTTTGGGTCGTCACGGGCGATTGGCGCAGTGGTAGCGCGCTTCCTTGACACGGAAGAGGTCACTGGTTCAAACCCAGTATCGCCCACAGAGAAACCCCAGGTCAGAGGCCCTTTCGAGGGCCTCTGACTTGTTTTCGAGGAACATACGGCGAACAGCCAGCGGGCCCTTCTGGGCACGCTCGGGACACTCATCCAGCCCGGCGCGACCCGCCGACCGGTCGGGCGTCGATGAACCCCTCGATCGAGTCGAGTTTGATCCGCAACGTCTTTCGCCCGAGCCGTACGGCCTCGAGGTGCCCTCGGCCGCGTCCGTCACCGATTGGGGGATCGGCTTGGGGTCTCAAACCTGCGGGGGTCGCGGCGGTGCAGCGTCTTGAACGCCCAGGTAGTGGGCCAAGGCGAACTCGACCCCAACGAGTTGATCTCTGGTCAGGTAATCGACTGGGTCACCCACGACATAGCGGAAATCGATCGAGCGGACTTGGTCGACCAGCAACCGCGTCATTTGTCCCGCGACCTCAAGCTCGGGTCGATGAATGGAAGCCCCGGCTGAGGTCGAGGTAGGGATCACCGTCACGACCGACAGAGGCGAATCCGAGGGGGAAACCACCAGCCCCAAACGGTTGCCTCCCTGCTCGTGGCCCCGGTTCCGGCCAAGGTCAATCCGGTAGACGGCGCCACGGATCACCAGGCTTCGGGCTCCGCGTTGAGGTCCTCGTCCTTGAGCGTCTCCGCGTCGGCCCTGAACTGCGTCAGCCACCGTTCGTGATCCAACAGCCGCAGCGCGCGTCGCAGCGTGTCCGACGTGCTCTCGCCAGGCCTCGCGGCCTCGCGAAGGATGCGCTCGTCGTCTTGGGTCGGCCGGAAGCCGATCGATCCAGGCATGCCTTCATCGTAGCGCTTGTTCAACAAATGTTCGACAGGCTCCCACGGGGTTCTTCCGGAGCAGGCTGAAGAAGTTCTCCATGGCCGCGCTCGCACCAGCCGGGAGCGTGCGCCTTGGCTGACCTACGGCGTCGCAACCTTGCGCCGATGGTGCGGGCCGCGGCACAGGTGCTCTTGCGCTCGTCCGCCTCGACTCAGCGAGCGCCGCGGCAGTGTCGGCGACCGAGACGAGTCGGCGGGAGATCCTGCGTCCGGCACCCCGCGGGCGTGCCTGCCGACGCGGCCGTCAACGACGAAACGCGTTGCAGCGCAAGCTCCCCCACGCTCGCACCATCGTCCTCGAAGGCTGCGTCCACATGCTCATGCTCGAACGGCCCTTGCGTCCCGGAGCCGGCCAGAGCAAGGTGCCGCGAGCATTCAGCGGCGGACTTGTATCGTTCGCCGGAAGGCTGCTCAGGCCCTACGACAACCGCTCCGAAGGAATCCCCATGAACACGCCATCGAGCGCGGAGACCAACCAGACGCTCGTCTTGTCCGGCATCTTGGAGTTGGCGGTCGGTGCCCTCACCGGCTGGCCGTACGCACTCGCGGTGAACAATCCAGATCGCATCGGAGCACTCGGGATCCGGTCGGTCCCCAGGCTTCGCCAGTGGCACCTGGACCTGATCG
Organism: uncultured Actinomycetota bacterium; assembly: GCA_963801125.1. GTDB lineage: Bacteria > Actinomycetota > Actinomycetes > Propionibacteriales > Nocardioidaceae > Nocardioides_B. The sequence goes on along the minus strand of CAWDDL010000010.1, from coordinate 206,177 downwards.
CGCTCGGCGGCCTGAGTGTCCTGGTCGGTTCCGCGGTGCCCGATCTGCCACGACGAGTCGCGTGGCCGCTCACCGTAGGAGCCTGGACCAATGCAAACGCCTTCGGCGTACTCGCATTCAGACCAGATTGGAAGGACAGTCCCGCCTACCAAGCCGCCGCCGCAGGGTCCTTTTGCGCCGTCACGTGGGGATATGCGGGACTCGCGGTCCTGGCGACGAAACGCTGGCGCAAGCGTTGAGGTGCACCGCCGGCCTGGCTGGCCACCCTGCGGTCTGGGGCGCACCGGTCACAGGCCCACGCCTGTTCGGCTCTTGCATGCGGCCCGCCGCCCAATTTCCGAGCAGTCACTTCGTGAGTGACCGATCACTCGCTTTCGTCAAGGCCACCGTGCGCCACGCTGGCCGGGACCAGCGGTTCTGCACCCGAGTTGTGCAGGCCTGTCCACCGGCGGCCCCGACGCGGACACCGGCGAACAATCCCACTGAACGAAGGCTGATCGATTCAGCCGGAGCGCCAGCGGACTCGGTGAGAACGAATCGGATCTCGACGCCGAGCGCCGTCGTGAGCTTCAGGAGAGTCTGGGTGGTCGGCCTGACGCAGGTTGCGCGCCTTGCGGGCGCCGTAGATCACCTGACCGAACGCGGCAGCCTGGTCGAAGGCCTGCGAGTTCAGGTGAAATCACCCGATCAGTCACTCTGATCGGAAGGTTCGGCCGATGCAGGCGAGTCTGCCTGTGGGCGAGCCCGACGACAGAGGGACAACGGGTCATCGGTTCGCGTGCGGGCGGTAGGCGGTCGGGGTGACCCCGACCAGGGCGACGAAGTCGCGGGTGAAGTGGGCTTGGTCGTACCAGCCGTACTGGTGGGCGAGGTCACTCATCGTCCCGACATAGCCGGCGTCGAGCTCGGTGACCACGTCATGCATGCGGTAGCGGGCCAGCACCCACTTCGGGCTGACCCCGACATAGCGGAGAAAGAGCCGTTGCAGGCTGCGCGTCGCCAGGTTGTGACGCTCGGCGACCTGGGCGACCGTGACCAGCGTCCGGTCGTCGAGCATGCGGTTGACGATCCTCAGCAGCTCCTCGTACCGCGCGTCACCGCCGGGGTCGAGACCGGCGAGCCCCTGCTCGGCCGCCGCGGCCCAGTCCGCAGGCGTGGCGACCAGTCCGGGGTCGGCGAGCTGTCGACACAGGTCCTCGGGGAGGGCAGCTTCGGCGGGCACGCTGCGATCGGTCCAGCTCGAGGCCGACAGGCCGGTCAGCGCGGCGAGACCACCGGGGCGGAACCGGACACCGGCCACTCGCCCTCGGCCCCTCAGCTCGACGTCGAAACGGCGCGTAGCCACGCCGGTGACGACCACCACCTTCCCCTCTGGAACCCCGGGGCGTGCCTGGTCGACCAGCTCGGCAGTGAGGGAGACGGTGGGGTGGCCCAGGACCTGGCCGGCGCGGCAGACCCCGGCCGGCAGGTCCCACGACAGGAACCAGTGGTTCTCCACCCAGTGCGCGACCGCGTCTCCGGCAGGGCGCCGGTCGAGCTGAAGGTGCCTGGCCAGCTCATCGGGGCGCAGGATGCCGGCCACCGACGCCGTCGGGGGCGGCGCGGATGTCGCGTTTTTCCAATCGCTCACGCGGCCAGCGTAGAGACGATGGCGTCATGTCAGTCGCCACCTTGAGAATGGTCACCCTCGACAGCTCCGACGTACGGCGGGACGCCCGCTTCTGGTCCGCGGTCCTCGGCTGGGACATCGCCCACGAGCAGGACGAGTACGCCATGCTCGCCGGCCCCGGCGAGGTCGCGCTGGGACTCGGTCAGGTCCCCGACCACCAGCCACCCGAGTGGCCCAACCACGGTGGCACCAAGCAGTTCCACTTCGATCTCGCCGTCGACGACCTCGATGCCGCCGCGAGACAGTGCGTCGGCCTTGGCGCGAGTCTGCCCGGCGAGCAGCCCGGCGAGACCTGGCGGGTGCTGCTCGACCCCAGCGGCCACCCCTTCTGCCTCACTCAGGCCGCCAACTGGGGCTGACGCTGCACGCGCTGCACCCCCGCGTGCACCGTGGACGGGCAACCGGCTCCGCGAGGACGGCCCGCCCAAGACCCGGACGGGCCGCTTCCCCGGTTACCCCCCACTTTCGTTATCGCCCGCGGCGGGCCGGAGGTCACGCGGTCAGCACGTCACGACGTCGTCTCGGCCGTGACCGGCTGCTGCTCACGTGCGGGCTCCTCCCGGTCCCTGCGCCGCGGGGCCCGGAAGGCGGCCACGACGGCGCCGGCGAACAGACCGACCGCCGCCACCAGGAAGGCGGTCGAGGCTGCGTCGACGAACGACTGCTGCGCGGCGGCGACCAGGCGATCCCCCGCCGCCCCGAACTGGTCGAGCCGGTCGCCGCCGAGCCGGACGAACGAGACCGAGGACAGCACCCGCTCGGCCATCGCGTGCGGCAGGCCCTGCACGGCCTCGGCCATCCCGCTGCGATAGGCGTCGTTGAGGGCGCTGCCCAGCACGGCGATGCCGAGCACGCTGCCAAGCTCGCGCGCCGTGTCGTTCACCGCCGAGCCGACGCCCTGCTTGGAGTCCGGAAGCGACGAGACGATCGCCGTCGTCGCCGGTGTGCCGGCCAGCCCCATCCCGGCGGCGAACACCACCAGTGCGAGCGCGAGATCGCCGTAGCTGAAGTCCACCTCGAGGCGGCGCATCAGCAACATGCCGGTGCCGCTCAGCGCCAGACCGACCGTCATGACTCGTGCCGGGCCCACCCTCTGGGCGATGCGCGGCGCGTTGCGGGCCAGCGGCACCATCACCAGCGGAAGCGGCAGCAGGGCGGCGGCAGACTCCAGCGGCGAGAGCCCGGCGACGTACTGCAGGTACTGGATGACGACGAAGAACAGCCCGAAGCTGCCGAAGAACTGCACGGCCAGCACCAGGCTGCCGGTGCCGAAGCCGCGCAGCCGGAACAGTCGCGGGTCGAGCATCGGACGCTCGGCGTGGAGCTCCCACAGCACGAAGCCGACCAGTGAGGCGCCTCCCACGACGAAGCCTGTGATCGTCGCGGGATCCGCCCAACCCTGCTCCGGGCCCTCGATGATCGAGTACACGACGCCGACGATCCCCACCAGGGAGAGCACTGCGCCGGCGGGGTCCAGCTTGGCCGCCTCGGGGTCGCGGGACCCGGGCACGAACGCGACCGTGCCAGCCAGAGCCAGCAGCGCGAGCGTGACATTGAGGCCGAAGAAGGAGTTCCACGCGAAGAGCTCGAGCAGGGCGCCGGACGCAAAGAGTCCGAGTACGGCGCCGCCGCCGGCCACACCGACCCACACGCCGACCGCCCGGCCCCGCTCCTCGGGAGGGAACGAGGTGGTGATGACCGACAACGTGGACGGCATCACGGCGGCCGCGCCGACCCCCATCGCCGCACGCAACGCGATCAGCACGTTCGGATCGTTCACGAACATGGCCGAGGCGGCCGCCGCGCCGAAGACCGACAGTCCGGCCATCAGCGCCCCGCGCCGGCCGAAGCGGTCCCCGATCGCGCCCGCAGGGAGCAGCAGCCCGACGAAAGCGAGCGTGTAGGCATCGACGATCCAGGTCACCTGGGTCTGGCTCGCGCCGGTGTCGACGGCCAAGTCGGGCAGGGCGACGTTGAGCCCGCTGACCGCCGAGACCACCATCATCAGCGCGAAGGCGACGACGACGAGGATCAATGTGCGGTGGCGCGGGGTGAGGCTGTGGTCCATGGCGGGCTCCCTCGAGTTCGAAGCGGTACGATAATTCTGCACACATTGAATTCATCACGTCAAGAATTATTGTGGGAGGGCATGTGGACACCGAGCGACGGGGACGCCGGCCCGGGCAGAGCGACACCCGCGAGGCGATCCTCGCGGCCGCCCGCCGGCAGTTCTCCGAGTCCGGCTACGACCGGGCCTCGATGCGCCAGGTCGCGAAGGAGGCAGGGGTCGATCCGGCGCTGGTGAGCCACTACTTCGGTTCGAAGCCGCGACTGTTCGCCGAGGCGGCCGAGTTCCCGTTCTCCGGCGCCGAGGTGCTCCCCCGACTGCTCGCGAAGGGCCCGGACTCCGCGGGCGCGGCCCTCGCCCACTTCGCGCTCGGCCTGCTCGAGTCCGAGGCCGGCCGCGCGCGAATCGTGTCCGTGGTCCGCGCGGCGACGGCCGAGCCGGCGGCCGCGGAGATGATCCGGGAACGTCTCACCGCCGACATCCTGCTGCCCCTGGCCGAGGGGATCGGCGCCGAACGACCGGCCTACCGGGCCTCTCTGCTGATGTCGCAGATCGTGGGTCTGGTGATGGCCCGCTACGTCGTGCGCATCGAGCCGCTCGCCGTCGCGCCGGCCGAGGCGGTCGCGGCCGATCTCGCGGGGAACCTGCAGCGCTACCTGACCGGGCCGCTCCCCAGCGCCGGCTGACCCGGGGAAGCCCTGCGGACGGTCAGCCGGTCAGGCTGCCGGCGGGGAGGTCGAACCAGCGCAGGTGCTCGACGTCCGGGGACAGGTCGCCGGGGTGGGTGCTCAGGTCCGGCGGCGTCGCGGCCGCCAGGATCTCTCTGGCCTCCTCGAGGTAGCCGGCCAGCGCGGACTCGGGCGCCTGGTCGTGGTGACGTGGATAGGTCATCACGCCGTGCTCGTCGTACCCCACCTGGTCCAGCCGCAGCGGCGGCTCGACCGCGCCACCCCGGTGTCGCCACAGGCCGCGGGTGACGTCGAAGCGGTACTCCCCCAGCAGCCGCCAGCCCTCCGCGGCGACCAGCCGCACGGCCTCGACCACATAGCTGAAGGCCGGCTCGGAGATGAAGTAGTTGAAGTTCACCCGCACCCAACCCGGCTTGATCCCCTCGCAGCCCCGCGCGATCTGCCGCTCGTAGCGGTGCGAGGTGTCCACGTCGATGCCGAGCAGGTGGTGGCCGTAGGGCCCCGCACAGGAGCAGCCGCCACGTGACTGGATCCCGAACAGGTCGTTGAGCAGCGCCACCACGTAGTTGTGGTGCAGGTAGCGTCCACTCGGCCCGCGCACGACGAAGGACACGATGGACAGCCGCTCGGCGTCGGGGTTGCCCAGCACCTGCAGGCCGGGGGTGGCCGACCACACCTCCAGCGCCCGCCGCACGAAGGTGTCCTCCTGGGCGCGGATCACGTCGACCCCGACGGCGTCCTTGAGCTGGAAGACCAGGCCGGCGCGGATCGCCTCGACGATGGCCGGGGTGCCGCCCTCCTCTCGCTGGACCGGGTCGTCGAGGTAGCGGTGCTCCGCCTCGTTGACGTAGGCGACCGTGCCTCCGCCCGGCACGACCGGCACCCGGTTGGTCAGCAGCTCACGGCGTACGACGAGCACCCCGGGGGTGGACGGTCCCCCGACGAACTTGTGCGGGCTGAGGAACACCGCGTCCTTGTAGGCCCCCGGTTCCTCGGCGTCGTAGACATCGATGTCGATGTAGGGCGCGGCCGCCGCGAAGTCCCAGAACGACAGCGCGCCGTGCTCGTGCAGCAGCGCGCTGATCCGCCGGGTGTCGCTGAGGATCCCGGTGACGTTGCTCGCCGCCGAGAACGACCCGATCTTCAGCGGCCGGTCGGCGTGCTCGAGCAGGCACCGCTCGAGCACCTCGACGTCGATGTGGCCGTCGGCGTCCGCCGGGATGGCGACCACGTCCGCGATCGACTCGCGCCAGGGCAGCTCGTTGGAGTGGTGCTCGAACGGCCCGATGAACACGACCGGCCGGCGCTCGGGCGGGATCGCCGCCGACAGGTGGTAGTCGTCCTCCAGCCGGGAGGGGATCCGCAGCCCGAGGATCCCGACCAGCTTGTCGATCGCCGCGGTGCAGCCCGAGCCGCAGAAGATCACGACGACCTCGTCGTCGCCGCCTACCGCCGCGTGGATGATCCCGCGCGCGTCCTCGCGCAGCCGGGTCGTCTGCAGGCCCGTGCCGCTGGACTCGGTATGGGTGTTCGCGTAGCGGGGCAGCACCTCGTCGCGGATGAAGTCCTCGATGAACGACAGCGCGCGTCCGGACGCCGTGTAGTCGGCGTAGGTGACGCGGCGGGGCCCGAACGGGCCGTGCATCACCTGGTCGTCCCCGATCAGCGACTCCCGGACCCGATCGAGCAGCGCGGTCTTCCTCGGTTCAGCCACAGCCAGGACTCTAGCCGCGACCACCGGTCCGGGACCCGGGTCGGAGGTCACTCCTCGTGAGCCCGGGCGAGCAGTCCGGACTCGGCCTCCGGGGAGACCCCCGTGCCCTCCGGCGGCTCGGCGGTCCGGGTCCACGCCAGCGTGTCGCGGACCGTGTCGACCAGCGGGCGCGGCGTGAGACCGGTGGCGTAGGCCCGTGCCGGGTCGCAGGCCATCACCCAGATGTCCGGGTCGCCGCCCGGCCACAGCGGGAACGCCCCCGGGGGCAGGTCGGCCGCGGACACGTCGTCGGGGTCCAGCCAGGTCAGCGTGGTGCCCTCCGGGGCGACGGTGTCGACCAGGGTCTGCATCGCCTCGGCCCAGGTGAACACCGGTTCGGGGCTGCACGCGTGGAACGCCCCGGAGCGCCGGTCCTCGAGCAGCCGGACCATCCAGGCGCCCATGTCGCGCACGTCGATGACCTGCAGCGGCGTGTCGGGCGGCCCGGGGACGGCGACCTCCCCGCCGCGGGCGATCCGCGCCACCCACCACGGGAACCGCCAGGTGTAGTCGTCCGGGCCGACCACGAAGGTGGGGCGCACCAGCACGGTCTCGGCACCGTGCCTCTCGACGGCGGCCCGCTCGCACAGGACCTTGAGCCCGCCGTACGTCTCCCCCGTCACCTCCTCGACGCTCGGGTCGTCGAGCTCGAGCAGCTCCGCGTCCTCGGTGATGCCGGGGCCCTCGGGCGCGGCGTACGCCGAGACGCTCGACACCAGCAGGTGGTGGCCGCCCCGTCCGCCCAGCGCGTCGGCGAGCTCGTGCACCTGTCGCGGGACGTAGGCGCAGGTGTCCACGGTGGCGTCCCACTCCCCCGTGGCCAGCGCCGACAGGTCCGCGTCACGGTCGCCGAGCCGGTGCTCGACCCCGGGAAACAGGTCCACCCCGGTCCGGCCACGGTGGAAGATGGTCACCTCGTGGCCGCGCTCGAGTGCCTGCTCCACGATGTGCTTGCCGACGAATCGGGTCCCGCCGATCATGAGGATGCGCATGGGGGTCACCGTAGCGCCGCTCCGCGGTCAGCCCGCGGCAGGCGGCCGGTGGAGCTCGGCCAGCACGCGTTCCGCCACCGCCGCGGCACCGTGGGGCGACATCACGATCGTGTAGTGGTTCACGTCCGGCACCTCCGCTGCGCGCACGGAAGGTGTCTGCGCGAGCATCGAGGCCAACCGGTCCTCGGTGTAGAGCCCGGGCACCTGGTCCTGCAGCCCACGAGGGGCGGTGAGCAGCACCGCCGGGTGCCGGAGCTCCTCGAGCGCCCGGACCAGCGCCGAGCCGGTGTTGAGGTCCTCGGTGTCGGTGGCCATCACCTCGTAGCGCGTCGCCGGCCGCAGCCGGGGCGGCTCCCCCACCAGGTCGTAGGCGAGGTAGTCCTCGACGGTCTCGGACCAGGCGTCGGCGAACGCCGGGTGGGCGCGCCAGAAGTCCAGGTAGTCCTCGACCGACGCGAACCGCATCGCGAGCCGCTCCGCCGCCGGTCCCAGCACCAGGCGGACGACCTCGTCGGCCGTCAGGCCCGCGGGGACGTCGAGCGGGAGCCCGCCGTCGACCAGGACGAGCCGGTCCACGCGCTCGGGGTGCTGGTGGGCCAGGACCACGGACACGAAGGCACCCATGGAGTGGCCGACGACCAGGGTCGAGTCGATGCCGAGGTGGTCCAGCACCCGCACGAGGTCGGCGGCGTGCGCGGACATGCCCGCCTCGCCGTCGGCCTCACTGCGGCCGCGGCCGCGCAGGTCGGGAGCCACCAGCCGCACGTCGGGCAGCTGGTCGGCGACCAGCGGCCAGGACAGGTGCGAGGCGGTGACGCCGTGCACGAGCAGTGCGGTCGGGGCATGGGGGTCGCCGTCGACGTCCCAGACGCCGACGCGCAGGTGACCGCCGTCCACGGGCACGGCGACGGTCCGGTAGGTGTGGCTCATCGCGCGGTCCACCCCCCGTCCATCGTGTACGACGCACCCGTGACCATCCCGGCCGCGTCCGAGCACACCCAGCCGACCAGGGAGGCGACCTGCTCGGGTTCCACCATCTTCTTGACCGCGCTCTCGGTGAGCAGGACCTTCGTGACGACCTCGTCCTCGGGGATCCCGTGCATCCGCGCCTGGTCGGCGATCTGCTTCTCGACCAGGGGGGTCCGGACGTAGCCGGGGTTCACGCAGTTGCTGGTGACGCCGTGCCCGGCGCCCTCCAGCGCGGTGACCTTGGACAGGCCCTCGAGCGCGTGCTTCGCGCTGACGTAGGCCGACTTGAACGCGCTCGCGCGCAGGCCGTGCACGCTGGACACGTTGACGACCCGTCCCCAGCCGCGCTCGTACATGCCGGGCAGCGCGGCGCGGATCAGCAAGAAGGGCGCCTCCACCATGATCCGCAGGATCGCGCGGAAGGCCCCGGGATCGAACTCCGGCAACGACGCAACCCGCTGGATGCCCGCGTTGTTGACCAGGATGTCGACGTCGAGGTCGACCCCGGCCAGCGCGTCGGTGTCACCGAGGTCGACGGTCCACGCGCTCCCGCCCACCTCGGCGGCCACCTTCTGGGCGGCCTCGCCGTCGATGTCGGCGATGATGACGTGCGCCCCCCTACCTGCCAGGTGCCGGGCGGTGGCCAGGCCGATCCCGCTGCCGCCGCCGGTCACGAGAGCCTTCCTGCCCTCGAGATAGCTCTCGCTCACGCGTCTTCCTCCTGGATGCTCCGCCGGGGGGCGAGAGCGTTGTTGATGAACCGCATCATGTCGTCGAAGACCTCCGGTGGGAGCTCGGTCGGCGCCCGACCATGCTCGTCGCGCTCCCAGAGGATGAACCGCATCCCGATCAGCTCGCCGATCCCCATCAGCGCCCAGGCGGCCACGGCGGGGTCGATGTCGGTGACCTCGCCGGCGGCCTGCGCCTTGGTGAGTCCCTCGACGTAGCCCTCCACGATCCGCGTGTAGTGCAGGTGCAGCGCGGCCGGCGAGACGAACTCGGCCTCCCGGATGATCCGGTAGAGCGCCGGGTGCTCCGCGGTGAACCGGAAGAATCCCGCGAATCCCGCGCGCTCGGCCTCCAGCCGGTTCGCGGCGCCCTGCATGGCCTCGGCCATCGAGTGCCGGACGCGCCGGTTGAGGTCGATCACCAGCGCCTCGAACACGGTCTGCTTGCTGTCGAAGTAGAGGTAGAACGTGCCCAGGCCGACCCCGGCGCGCTCGGTGATCTTGACGATCGACGCCTCGTGGTAGCCGAGGTCGGCGAAGACCAGCTCCGCGGCCTCGAGCAGTTTTCGCCGGGTGGCCTCGCCGCGCTTGGTGCGCCGCTTCTCCGGCGACGTCTCCGCGTCGTGACGCCGCTCCAGCGCGGCGAAGTCGGGCGTGGTCATCGGAGTCCCTCGGTCTTCTCGCTCGTCATGGTGCCCTTCAACCGGCCCCGCGCCACCTTGCCGATCCCCGTGCGCGGCAGCTCGGCGACGATGTGCACCTGGTGGGGAACCTTGTAGCCGGCGAGGTGCTCGCGGGCGTGGGCCAGGACCTCGCCGGGGGCCAGCAGCGCACCCTGCTCCGGCTGGACGAAGGCGACCCCGACCTCGCCCCAGACCTCGTGGGGCACCCCGACCACGGCCGCCTCGGCGACCAGCGGGTGCCGGAGCAGGGCCGCCTCGACCTCGGCGGGGGCGATGTTCTCGCCCCCCGAGATGTAGATGTGCTTGAGCCGGTCGACGATCCGGTGGCAGCCGTCGGTGTCCCGCGCGGCCAGGTCGCCGGTGCGCAGCCAGTCACCGGAGAAGACCGCGGCCGTCCGGCCGGGTGAGCCGAGATAGCCCCCGAACACCGCCGGCCCGCGCACCTGGAGCTCGCCGGCCGCCTCGCCCGGCAGCGGCTCCCCGGTGCCGGGGTCGACGATCCGCACCTCGACGTACGGGTAGGGCCAGCCCACGGCGCCCGGGTGCGACGCGGCCTGCGAGGGCGGGAGGTAGAGCACGTTCGGCGATGCCTCGGTGAGTCCGTAGCCCTGCAGGACGGGGACACCGCGGTCGGCCCAGACCTGCAGCAGCCGGCCTGGCATCGTGGAGCCGCCGACCACGACCTGCCTCAGCGAGGACAGGTCGGCGTCGTGGAACCCGGCGTCCGCGGCCAGCAGGTGGTACTGGGTGGGCACGCCCATCATCGTGGTCACCGACCGGTCCGCCACCAGCTGCAGCACGCGTGAGGGCTCGAAGGTGCGCTCGAGCACGACGGTCGCCCCGAGCCACCAGGCGGCCAGCGGCTGGCAGTTCCAGCCGGCCACGTGGAACTGCGGCAGCGTGGCCAGCACCACGTCGGCGGCGGTCAGCTCGAGTGCCTGCGCGAGCGCCAGGTTGTTCCAGAAGCAGTTGGCGTGGGTGAGTACGACGCCCTTGGGCGTGGCCTCGCTGCCGGAGGTGAAGATCACCAGCAGCGGGTCGTCGTCGTGCACCGGGCGCGAAGCGGGCCACGACTCGCCCGGCGCGAGGAACCGGTCCGGGACCGTCGACTCGACGCCGGTCGAGCCCAGCGTCGTCGTGGGCAGCGAGGCCGCGTTGCGACGTACTGCCTCGGCGGCCACCCGTTGCCAGGCCTCCTCGACGAGGAGCAGCGCCGGAGCGGCGGTGGCGAGGTTCGTGGCGAGCTCCGGCGCGGTCAGCCGCCAGGACAGTGGGACCAGGGCGAGCCCGGCCTTCGCACAGGCGAAGAAGACCACGACCTGGTCCGCGGAGTTCCCGGCCACCGTCGCGACTCGGTCGCCGGGCCCGTAGCCCGCCCGCGCGAAGGAAGCGGCCAGCTCGTCGCTGCGGCGGTCGAGCTCCGCGTAGGAGATGCGTACCCCGCGGTCGTCGACTGCGACCTTCGCCGGCTGGCGACGGGCGCTGTCGGTGAGCCACCGGCCGACGGTGTGGGCGCCCGCGGCTGCGGGCACGGGCGTCCCGGTCATCGCTGCACCTCCAGCACGGGCTCGTCCCTGTCGTCGTCGGCCCCGGCCAGCAGGCCCTCGGGGTCCCGGCGCCGCCGGCCGCCGGTCAGCGAGGACGCGGCGCCGGCGATGCCGCCGGGCAGGAACAGCACGACGAGGACGAACAGGGTGCCGAGGATGAACATCGGCTCCGACAGCGGCACGCGCAGCGCGCGCGGCAGCGACTCGACGGCGTCGGAGTGCGCGACGATCGTCAGCCGCTGGTTGAGCAGGGTGTAGATCACCCCACCGGCCACCGCGCCCCAGCGCGAGCCGACCCCGCCGAGGACCACCATCACGAGGACCGTGATGGTCAGGTCGGCGGCGACCGCGCGCGGCACGGTGCCGCTCTGCAGCAGCAGGTACGTCGCGCCGCCCACCGCTGCGAGCAGTCCGGCGACGGTGAACACGACGAGCTTGGCGGCGTAGGGCTGCAACCCCAGGGCCCGGACCCTCAGGTCGTTCTCGCGGGCCGCGGCGGCGACGTGACCCAGGCGCGACCGGTCGATCCAGAGCACCACGAGGTAGACCAGGACGACCGTCACCAGCGCCAGCCAGTACAGGTTGCGGGTGTTCACCACGCCGACCAGCGCCGCCGGGACGCTGTCGGTGTTCAGCGAGAGGCCCTCGTCACCACCGGTCTGCCCGCCGGGGTTGCGACGCACCAGCACCGAGCCGGCCTGCGCGAACGCGAGGGTGACCATCGCGAACGGGATTCCGCTGACCCGCAGGCTCACGGCGCCGGTCAGGAACGCGAGGACCGCCACGCACACGACGGTGACGAGGACCGCTGGCCACAGGGACAGCGTCGAGTCGCGCAACAGCACCCCCAGACCGTAGGCACCGGCACCGAAGTAGAGCGCGTGGCCGAACGAGAGCAAGCCGGCGGTACCGAGCAGCAGGTTGTAGGAGAGCGCCAGCGCCGAGAAGACCATGCACAGCGCGAGCAGCTGCAACGCGCCGGGGGTGTACGTCGGGCCCGGCAGCACGCCCGGCACGCTGAGGTTCAGCAGCGGCAGCACGGCGAGGACGGCGACGAGGACCGCGCCGGCCAGCAGCGGCAGGCGCGGGCGGCGGACCGGGGTCCGGGCGGCACCCTCGGGGGCCGTGGTCGAGGCGCTCATGCCGCCGCCCTCCCCATCAGCCCGGCGGGGCGGACCAGCAGCACGACCGCCAGCGCGAGCACCACCACGAAGTCACCCGTCCCGGAGGCGTAGTAGTTGGCGAACTGTTGCAGCAGCGCGACCCCCACCGAGGCGACGGCGGCGCCCGGCAGGGACCCCAGCCCGCCGATCACCGTGACGATGAAGGCGAAGATCAGCAGCGACCCGCCCAGGCTCGGCGAGACGTAGCCGAAGTAGTGCGCGGCGAGAACGCCTCCGAGACCGGCCGCGGCGCCGCCGATCGCGAAGACCAGGGTGAACGCGCGGCGTACGTCGATGCCGAGCGCGGTGACCATGGCCCGGTTCTCGACGCCCGCGCGGATGATCATCCCGTAGCGGGTGCGGCGCAGGAAGATGACGAGGGCCGCCAGGACCAAGCCTGCCAGCGCAATGATCAGGAACCGGTCGTTCGGGATCCGCGCCCCGAGCAGCGTCGTGGTCCGGTCCAGCCACGGCGGGCCCTTGATGAAGTCGGGGTCGGTGCCCCAGATCCCTTCGAACAGGGCCACCGTGGCCAGGGAGAGTCCCACGGTGATGAGCACCTGCTCGATGTGCCGCTCGTAGAGGGGCCGGATCAGCAACAGCTCGGTGAGGGCGGCGACGACCGCCCCGACCAGCACGCCGGCCAGCAGGGAGAGCACGAACGCGGGCCAGCTGGTGGCGTCCAGCCGGCGGGCGAGCTCCCAGCCCAGGAAGGCTCCGATGGTGAGGAACGAGCCGTGGGCGAAGTTCAGCACGTGCATCAGGCCGTAGATCAGGGAGAGTCCGCAGGCCACCAGGAAGTACAGCGAGCCGAGGCCGAGCCCGGTCACCAGCAGCAGGACGAACGTGCTCACAGGGCTCCCTCGTTCTCCGTGTCGGCGTGCACGCCCAGCAGCCGCTGGGTCAGGCCGCGGTCGGCGAGCAGCTCGCGGGCGTTGCCGGTGTGCACCACACGACCGCCGGCGATGACCACGGCGTCGTCGGCGAGACGGCGCACCACCTCGAGGTTCTGCTCCACCAGCAGGATCGGCACCGTCCGGGCCGCTTCCGTCAGCACCTCGGCCACCTGGCCGACGACCCGGGGCGCGAGGCCCTTGGTGGGCTCGTCGACGAGCAGGATCTCGTTGTCGTTGATCAGGGCCCGGGCCAGCGAGAGCATCTGCTGCTGGCCACCGGACAGGGTCCCGGCCATCTGGGCGTGCCGCTCGACCAGGTCGGGGAACAGCTCGTCCACGAAGTCGCGCCGGGGCTTCGTCTGCCGCTCGGCGAGCCGGAGGTTCTCGCGCACGGTCAGTCGTGCGAACACCTCACGGTCCTCCGGGACGTAGCCGACTCCGCGCTGGACGATGCGGTGCGTGGGCAGCGCGTCGATCCGCTCCCCGAGCAGGGTGACCCGGCCGGACCGCTGGACCAGCCCCATGACCGCGCGCAGGGTGCTGGTCTTGCCCACGCCGTTGCGGCCGAGGATCGCCGTGATCCCGCGCGCCGGCACGGTCAGGTCGACGCGCTCGACGACCTGCTGGCCGGCGATGCTCGCGCCGAGCTGCTCGACGGTGAGCACCGCGTCGTGCGTCGTACTCACACGCCGCTCCCGAGGTAGGCGTCCTGGACGACGGGGTCGGCCATGACGGCACGGGGCTCGTCGTAGGCGATCACGGACCCGAAGTACATCACCGCCACCTTCTCCACGAGGCCGAGCAGGACCTCCATGTGGTGCTCGACCATGAGGATCGTGCAGCCGCGCTCGCGGTGCAACGCGCGGATGATCTCGCCGAGCCCGTCGACGTCGGCGGACCCCACCCCGGCCATCGGCTCGTCGAGGAGCACGACCGACGGCGAGGTGGCGAGCAGCACCGCGATCTCCAGCTTCCGCTTCTCGCCGTGCGAGAGCCCACCGGCCGGCACACCGCTGCGATGGGTGAGGCCGACCTCTGCCAGGCAGTCGGAGGCGGTGGCGCCCGCCTGGTCCGACCGGCGCGGGAAGCGCAGCGGCGAGAGGCTCCCGCCGAGGGTCGACTGCGCCGCGAGCCGCACGTTCTCGTGCACCGTGAGGCCGGGGAACAGGCTCGACGTCTGGAAGGTCCGCCCCAGCCCCGCCCGCGCCCGGTGGTGGACCGGAGCGTCGGTGACGTCCCGGCCCGCCAGGTGGACCGAGCCGGCGGTCGGCCGCGCGATGCCGGAGGCGACGTTGAACAGCGTCGTCTTGCCGGCACCGTTGGGCCCGATCACCCCGACGAAGGACCCGGCCGGCACGGCCAGGTTCACCTCGTCGAGGATCCGGGCGCCGCCGATCTGCAGGCTCAGGTCGCGGACCTCGAGCGCGGGCGTGGCTGCGGTGGACATGTGCTGGTCGCTTCCCTTCCGGCTCGGACCTCAGCCCGCCTCGGGCGGGGCGACCTCGTCGGCGGGCACGGTCTCGACGAGCTCGGGCTTGAACCCGTCCCCGTCGGCGACCAGCTTGGCCTGGTACATGGGCTGCAGCATGGCGTGGTCGCTCTCGCGGATCGTCTGCTGACCCTTGGGCGCGTCGAACGTCCAGCCTTCCAGTGCGGACACCATCGCGTCGACGTCGCCCTGGCCCTCCTGGATCGCGTGCACGACCATCTGGGCGGCGACGAAGCCGTCGGGAGTGAACAGGTCGGCCTGCGAGCCGGCCTTCTGGACCGCCTCGACCATCGCGTCGTTCACCGCGTTGTCGGGAGCGGCGGCGAAGTAGTGGCTCAGGAAGCTGATCTTCTCCGCGACGGGGCCGTAGGCGCCGTAGGAGGCGATGTCACCGAGGCCGGTCACGATCGGCGCCTTGTCGAAGACGCCCTGCTGCTCGAGTGCCTGCCACATCGCGCCGGTCGTCTCCCCCGCCCAGGCCACGAAGACGAGGTCGGGCTTCTTGTCGATGATCTGCTGGGCGAACGAGGTGAACTCCTTGATGTCCTCCGCGACGAGCAGGGAGGAGACCTTGGCACCCTTGCCGTCCGGGCCCAGCAGGGCGGTGACCGCGGCCGCGTTGCCCTGGCCGAAGGCGTTGTCCTGGGCGAAGACCAGCACCTTCTTGCCGGCCAGGTCGTCGAGGAACGTACCGGCCGTGGCGACGTCCTGGATGCTCTGCCGGCCGGAACGGAAGGTGTAGCCGTTGACGCCGGTGATCGCGTCGGCCGCGGCCGCACCGGAGACGAACAGCACCTTGTTCTGGGCGGCCTGCTCCGCGAGCGGCAGCGCCACACCGGAGGACACGCTGCCGGTGAGGATGTCCACGCCGTCGCCGATGTACTGCTTGGCGAGCTGGACGCCCTTGTCCGGGTCCCCGGCGTCGTCGCCCTTGCGGACGTCGATCTTCACGCCGTCGACCTCACCCGTGCCGTCGGTCGCGTAGTCCAGGCCGGCGTCGAACCCGTCGAGGAACGCCTTGCCGTAGGCAGCCAGCGGACCGGTCTGCGAGGTGATCAGGCCGACCTCGACCGTCTTGGCCTCCTGGTCACTGGCGCTCGCGTCGTCCCCGGTCCCGGGTGCGCAGGCAGTGAGCGCCAGCACCCCCGCTCCCACCGCGGCTCCCCACAGTCGTCTCCTGCTCATCCGCATGTCCGTGCCTTTCGCTCCGGGTGCCCCGGCCATCCTGACCTGAGACCTGATTCAGGTTACGGAACCTAGGCGTCGGCAACCGGCCTGTCAAGCATCCGCACCGTTGGTCCCCGGCGCGCCGCCGCGCAGGTCGCCGGGCTCCGACCCGAGCGGACGAGAGCGACAAATGCGCATCTGTGCGTATCCTGGAGAGACCGCGAGCATCTCGAGTACGCCGGCCAAGGGCGTGACCGTTCGCGGCGAACGATGAACCGACGCTCCGGGCTTCACCTCTCGTCTCGTCAGATTGCCAGGTGCGACATGACGTCGCTGACCACCGCGGCCCCGCCCCGCACCGCCATCCGGCCCGACGAGGGGTGGCGTGATGCTGCTTCACGTTGACCGCTCGGTCGTGGCCGACACCGCCGACATCACCGCCCGTGGCGAGATCGACCTCGCCACCGTGAACACCCTGCGCTCGGCGGTCACGGACGCGATCTCCGAGGGCGCTCGGCACCTGGTGCTCGACCTCGAAGGGGTCACCTACATCGACTCCTCGGGCCTCGGCACCCTGATCGGCGCCCACAAGCGCGTGGCCTCCGTCGGGGGCACGCTGACCGTCCGGTGCAGCCAGCCCCGGGTCCTCAGGTTGTTCGCGATCACCGGGTTGGACCAGGTGCTCACCGTCATCGGGTCCGAGGAGCGTGCCGGCTTCACCGAGGCGACTCCCGCCTGAGACCGGGCAAGGGGCCGACTTCGGCTCAGTCCTCGTCGGCCGTGGAGTCCTCGCCGTGCGTTCCCGGACGCGGCGCCCACGGCAGCTCCTCCGCCGGCCGCACCACGATGAGCCGGTCGCCGCGGGCCAGCTGCGTCACCGCCGGGTCGAAGTACCGGTGCACGGACCCGTCGCGGACCACCGCGATCACCTGGTCGGGCAGGCTCTGCGGGGTCTTGCCGACCTCGGGCACGAGCAGGTCGCGCTCGGCCACCTCCAGGCCCGCGCCATAGGTCAGCAGGTCCTCCATCACCGAGCCGAGGGTGGGGCTCAGCGTGGAGAGCCCGAGCAGACGGCCGACCGCGTCGGAGGACGTGACGACCGAGTCGGCACCGCTCTGCCGGACCAGCTCGACGTTGTCGGCCTCGCGGACCGCGGCTACCACGTAGGCCTCGGGGTTGAGCTGGCGCACGTTGAGGGTGGACAGCACGGTGGAGTCATCCCGGTCGGTGGTGATGATGACCTGGCTGGCCCGGGCCACGCCTGCGCGGCGGAGCACCTCGCGGCGGGTGGCGTCGCCGGTGACGACCGCCAGGCCGTCGGCGTGGGCCTCCCCCAGGGCGGTGCTGGAGGGGTCGACGACCACGATCGCCTCCTTGCTCATCCCGTTGTTGATGAGCGTGTCGACCGCGCTGCGGCCCTTGGTGCCGTAGCCGATGACGACGACGTGCTCGTCCATGTTCTTCCTCCAGCGGGCTACCCGCAGCAGCTCGCGCCCTTGGGTGGCGAGGACCTCGATGGTGGTACCGATCAGCAAGACCAGGAAGGCGATGCGCAGCGGCGTGATCACGAAGGCGTTGACCAGCCGGGCCGTTGGCGAGACCGGTGCGATGTCGCCGTACCCGGTCGTGCTCAGCGTCACCGTCGTGTAGTAGATGGCGTCGACCAGGTCGACCTGGTGGGTGGGGTCGTTGGCGTCGTTGTAGCCGTCCCGGTCGACGTAGACGATCGCCACGGTGAACGCGAGAAGCGCGATCGCCATGATCAGCCGACGAGTCAGCTCCCACACGGGGGAACGGACGATGGCGGGGAGCCGGACCCGTCCTCGCGCGTCGTCGTTCAGCTGGTCGGGCACGGGGGCAATCTACGGCACCGGGAGGCAGATCTAGCGGACGAGGTTGCCGTAGATCACCGTGGCCGGCTGCTGTCCCTCCGGCAGGGTGCCCTGCGGGTCCCGGACCGCCAGCGAGACGAACCGGAAGGTGTCGCCCGGGTGCGGCGCGGCCTGGTCACCCCCGGTGCGGCGCCAGGTGCCGCACAGCTGGCCGTCCACGACGGCCCCCTCCTGCCCGTCGACGCCGTCCCCCTCCAGGCACAGCCGGCTGGATGCGGGGTCGTAGCTGGACACCACGGCCGTGGTGCGGCTCGCGGTGTCCGGCCCGGCGACCACCCCGAGGAGGTAGCCGCCGAGGACGCAGAACGCGCCGCCGGCCAGTGCCACCGGGGTCGGCAGGTTGACGTTTCCCATGGCGCCAAATTTACGTTGAGGGGATCGCCGTCCCAGCGTCAGGGCCGCAGTCCGACACAGTCGTGGCGCCAGAACACGTCGGGGTAGACGAGTGCGCCGGTGATGCCGGGCCGGTAGGCCGGGGTGAGCCAGGCCTGGAACGCCCGTTCGGGGATCCGCGGGGAGGGCCGGGTGAAGCCGAGCGGCCCGGCCTCGACGAACCCGTGCCTGGAGTAGTAGCGCGGGTCGCCCTCGAGGAACACCACCGGCTCGGCACGACGGTCCGCGGCGGCCAGTGCCGCGCTCACCAGTGCCGCACCTGCCCCGCGCCGCTGCATGTCCGCACGCACCGAGAGCGGGCTGAGGACCAGCACCTCGACCACCCTCTCGGGGTCGTCCACCCAGCCGCGGCTGAGGCTGACGTGACCGACGACGTCGCCGTCGTGCTCGGCGACCAGGGACAGGTCGAGCCAGGCCACGCTTCGCCGCAGGTCGTCGAGCAGGTCCGGCACCTGGTCGCCGCCGAAGGCCTCGCGGACGACGTCGCGGACCGTGGCGACGTCTGCGGGGGTCTCGGGGCGGACCGTCGCACCGTCCGCGCGACGGCTCACCTCACGAGAAGGGTCGAGCGGCATGCCGGCCCCCCGCGGCCGGTGCGTGGGCTGTCGTGGCGAGGCCGAGCACCGCACCACCGCCGGGGACGAGGACGAGCTCGGCTCCGTGCTTCCGGCCGCCGATCCGGTTCGTGCCGACCAGCCGGTCGAGTACCCCGCCGATGGTCCCCGCGGCGCCCAGCAAGGCAACGGTGCGGCGCTCCCCGAGCCGTTCGCGAACCAGGTCGAGGGCATCGGGGGCGCTCGGGTCCACCGTTACGACCACCACGCCGCCCTGCTGGACGGGTTGGCGTGCGGACGGCTCGGCGTCCGGCAGCAGCACCACGACGTCGACGTTGGCTGCCCGGACCGGGCAGCCCTCGGTGGTGACGTGCCCGGCCGCTCCGGCGCCGGGCACCAGGCTGCGGCGCGGCAGCACCCGTTCGAGGGTGTGCGGACCGTCGGGCCACGACCGGACCACCACCCAGTCCCCCGCGCACGGCGTACCGGCCGGGTCCTCGGCGAGCTCGGACAGCAGCGCCCCGCCCAGGGTCGCTCGCTCGGCGCCGGCTTCGGTGAGCACGATGACAACGCCCCGGTCGACCCGCACGACGCGGCCCACCGAGGCGTCGGCGGCACGCCAGGGGGCGAACGACGCCGCGACCGCAGCGTCGAATCCGATCGTCTCGAGCACACCGGGAAATCTACGCAGCCGGCCGTCCCGGGGCACCCCAATTACCCGCACCGGGTGCGAACGCGCCTCGACCGCGGGACAGGTGCCGGCCCGTCAGGTGCGGCGGCGACGGCCCGGGCGGCCCGACTGTGCGGAGCGCGACCGGTCGAGGGCGTCGGCGGTCTCGTCGTGGTCGCGGCCCTCGTCGTACTGGGCGAGCACCAACGTCTCCTCGATCCCGTCGGGGAGCTTCTCGTGCTCCTCCTGCAGCCGGCGCAGCCGCGGGATCATCGCCTTGAGGCGCAGCTTGCGGACCGTCTCCAACCGCGCCCGCGCAGTCTCGCTCTCGGGCCAGACCCGATCGAACGCGGCGTTGAGCGCGGCGCCGATGAGCACTGCGATCGAGAGCAGGTAGAGCCAGAGCAGTACCACGATCGGCGCAGCAAGCGGGCCGTAGATCGAGGTCGACTGCCCCGCTGTGGCGGTGAGCAGCGCCCGCAGCAGGTAGGACCCGAAGATCCAGAACAGCATGGTCAGCGCGGCGCCGGGGATGTTGTAGCGCCAGGACGTCCGGACCGGCACCGACACGTGGTACAGCGTGGTCAGGAAGCAGATGCACAGCACGATGACGGTCGGCCAGTACAACTCGTTGAGGAAGTCGGCCTGCGGCGGCAGCACCTTGTCCACCAGGCGCGGGCCGGCAACCACCAGTGGCAGCGTGACGACTCCGGTGACCAGACCCATCACGTAGAGGAAGAACGACAGCACCCGGGTGCGCACGACGCCGCGATGGCCACCCAGGCCGTACATGATGGTGATCGTGTCGACGAAGACGTTCAGCGCCCGGGAGCCCGACCAGAGCGCCAGGATGAAACCGATCGAGATCACGTCGAAGCGACCGGGACCGAGCACGTCGTTGAGCGTGGGCTTGATGACCGCGTTGACGGTCGGCTCGGTCAGCGCCCGCGACGCCAGCTCGAGGATCGAGCTGCGGACCTGCTCGACCTGCGCGGCGCTGAAGCTGTCGAACACGTAGCCGATCGAGCCGGCCAGCCCGAAGATCAGCGGCGGAAGGGACAGCAGGGCGAAGAACGCCGCCTCCGCGGCCAGGCCGGTGACCCGGTTGCGGAAGCTGGTGCCCACCGTCGAGACCACCAGCCGCCACACCGTGTCGCGGGCGACCTGCCAGCGCGAAAGCTCGGAGGGCCCTACGGCCTCCGCATCTCCTGGCATGGCTCTACGGTATCCACATGGCAGCCGATATCCGCTCAACCACGAACCAGGTCCCCCCGCTCGTCGACCACAACGCGGTCACCTCGGATCTGGCCCTCGTCGAGGCCGTCACCCGGCATGCCTCGGCGGAGGTCGTCGCCGACCTCACCCCCCTCGGCGCGGAGGCCACCACGGCGGAGGCCCGCGAGCACGGGATGCTCGCCAACCGGTTCGAGCCGGAGCTGGTGCCCTACGACCGCTACGGCAACCGGGTCGACGAGGTCCGGTTCCACCCGTCGTGGCACTGGCTGATGGAGCGCGGCGTGGGCCACGGTCTGCAGGCGGCGCCCTGGACCTCGGACAGTCCGCACGCGCACGTCCGGCGGGCCGCCGGCTTCTTCGCGTGGTCGCAGACCGAGCCGGGTCACGGCTGCCCGATCTCGATGACCTACGCAGCTATCCCGGCGCTGCGGGTCGACGACGCGGTGGCCAAGGAGTGGACCCCCAAGCTCGCGGCCCCGTCGTACGACTTCGGCGTCCGGCCGGTGGGGTCCAAGACCGGGGCGCTCGCCGGGATGGGGATGACCGAGAAGCAGGGCGGTTCGGACGTGCGGGCCAACGTGACGACCGCAGTCCCGACGTCGGTCGACGGCGAGTACACCCTGGCCGGCCACAAATGGTTCACCTCGGCGCCGATGAACGACGTGTTCCTCGTGCTGGCGCAGGCCGAGGGCGGGCTGACCTGCTTCGTCGTACCCCGGGTGCTGCCCGACGGCACGCGGAACCAGTTCGACGTGGTGCGCCTGAAGGACAAGCTCGGCAACCGCTCGAACGCCTCCTCCGAGCTGGAGTTCCGCACCACGTGGGCCCAGCGCCTCGGCGACGAGGGCCGCGGGGTGCGCACGATCATCGAGATGGTCGCCGCGACCCGGCTCGACTGCGTGCTCGGCTCGGCGTCGCTGATGCGGCGCGCGCTGGCGGAGGCGTCCTGGCACGTCGCGCACCGGTCGGCGTTCGGTGGCCTGCTCGCGGACAAGCCGCTGATGCAGAACGTGATCGCCGACCTCGCCGTCGAGTCCGAAGCCGCGACGGCGCTGGGCATCCGGCTCGCCGCCGCGGTGGACAACCTGCAGGACCCGCACGAGGCGGCACTGCGCCGGATCGCGCTGCCGCTGGCGAAGTACTGGGTGTGCAAGCGGACCCCGATGATGGTGGCCGAGGCGCTGGAGTGCTTCGGCGGCAACGGCTACGTCGAGGAGTCCGGGATGCCGCTGCTGTTCCGGGAGTCGCCGCTGAACTCGATCTGGGAGGGCTCGGGCAACGTCAACGCCCTCGACGTGCTGCGCGCCCTGTCCCGCGAGCCCGAGGCGCTGAACGCCTGGATCACGGAGGTCGGCCGGGCTCGCGGCGAGGACCCGCGGCTGGACCGGGCGATCGAGTCGGTGCTGGAGACGCTGGCCGACACCTCCGCACTCGAGGTCGGCGCGCGCCGGCTCGCCGGCGCGATGGCGGCGTGCCTGCAGGGGGCGCTGCTGGTGCAGCACGCCCCGGCGGCGGTCGCGGACGCGTTCTGCGCCACGCGGCTCGGCTCGGAGTACGGCGGGACGCTCGGCACCCTGCCCCGCGGCACCGACCTCGCCTCGATCGTCAGCCGCACCACCCCGACGGCCGGCTGAGGAGCGAGCGCGCCCCGGTGGTTGAGGAGATGCCCTGAGGAGGGCGAGGCACGAGCCCGTCTCGAAGGGAGCGAGCGCAGCGAGCGTCTCGAAACCACCCCACCCTGGCCACCCCTGCCCTCGCGAAGCCCGCGCCTTGCGGCTCCGACTCGCCAACCTCGGCAGCACGCCCAGCTCACCCGCGATGAGCGCTTCTCGCTTGCGCCGACCCCACCCTTGCACCTGCTTCTCGAAGGCGAAGGCCTCGTCGACCCGCTCGAACTCCGCCGTCCAGACGAGGACGACGGGCCGTCGACGTCGGGTGTACGCCGCGCCCATGCCGAGGTTGTGTTCGCTCAGCCTGCGCTCGAGGTCGATCGTGCTTCCGACGTAGTAGGAGTCGTCGGCGCACCGGACGATCTAGGTCCATGCCATCTCGCGATCGTGCGCCGGACCAGGGTGTCGGGCAACAGCGACGTCGGAGATCTGTGGACGGGCGGTGGTTTCGAGACGCTCGCTGCGCTCGCTCCTCAACCACCGGACAGGTCAGGTGAGCTCGAGGCCGGGGTAGAGCGGGTGCTTGTCGAGCAGCTCAGCGCTCGCCGCGTGCACCTTGTCGGCGACCCCGTCGGCGAGGGTGTACGTCGCCTTCGACGGCGCGCCGGCCTTCGTGGTGTTCGGCGTCGTGTTCGACAGCACCTCGAAGACGAGCTCGGCCACCCGGTCGAACTCGTCGTGCCCGAATCCACGGGTGGTCAGCGCCGGCGTACCGAACCGGATGCCGGAGGTGTACCAGGCGCCGTTCGGGTCGGCCGGGACCGAGTTGCGGTTGGTGACCACGCCGGCGTCGAGCAGCGCCGACTCGGCCTGGCGGCCCGTCAGGCCGAACGACGACACGTCGAGCAGCACGATGTGGTTGTCGGTGCCGCCGGTGACCAGGTTGGCGCCACGGGACAAGAAGCCCTCGGCCAGCGACTTGGCGTTGTCGGCGATCCGCTGCGCGTAGTCCGCGAACTCCGGCCGGCGCGCCTCGGCCAACGCGACGGCCTTGGCCGCCATCACGTGCGACAGCGGGCCGCCGAGCACCATCGGGCAGCCGCGGTCGACCGAGTCGGCGTACTCCTCCTGGGCGAGCACCAGACCGCCGCGCGGACCGCGCAGCGACTTGTGCGTGGTCGTGGTGGTGATGTGGGCGAACGGCACCGGGTTCTCGTCGCCCGCGAAGACCTTGCCGGCCACCAGCCCGGCGAAGTGCGCCATGTCGACCATCAGCGTCGCGCCGACCTCGTCGGCGATCTCGCGCATCTTCGCGAAGTTCACCCGACGCGGGTAGGCCGAGTAGCCCGCGATCAGCACCAGCGGCTTGAACTCGCGTGCGGCGGCGGCCACGCGGTCGTAGTCGAGCAGCCCCGTCTCGGGGTCGGTGCCGTAGGAGCGCTGGTGGAACATCTTGCCGCTGATGTTCGGCCGGAAGCCGTGGGTCAGGTGGCCGCCCGCGTCCAGGGACATCCCGAGCATCCGCTGGCTGCCGAACTCGTGGCGCAGTGTCTCCCAGTCGGCCTCGGAGAGGTCGTTGACGTTCTTGGCGCCGAGCTTCTCCAGCGCCGGCGACTCGATCCGGTGGGCCAGGATGGACCAGAACGCGACCAGGTTGGCGTCGATGCCCGAGTGCGGCTGCGCATAGGCGTACGGCGCGCCGAACAGCTCGCGCGCGTGCTCGGCCGCGAGCGACTCCACGGTGTCGACGTTCTGGCACCCGGCGTAGAACCGGTGGCCGACGGTGCCCTCGGCGTACTTGTCGGAGAACCAGGTGCCCATCGTCAGCAGCACGGCCGGCGAGGCGTAGTTCTCCGACGCGATCAGCTTCAGCGAGCTGCGCTGGTCGGCGAGCTCGGCTCGTGTGGCCTCGGCCACACGCGGCTCGACCGAGGCGATGACCTCGAGGGCGGCGTTGTAGGCGGCGCTCACCGTGGCAGCGCTGTAGTTCCCGCCTGCAACCGGGCTGGTGGAGGTCTTCGACTCGGTCATGCCGCCCAGCCTAGTGAGGCGGCCGGGCCGCGCTGGGCGGCAGGTCCGACGTACCAAATATCGGACAGTCGTCTCACGACACGAGATCGGGGTTTGTGGGAACCACGTCCGAGCCGTGAGACTCCTCGGCATGACCGCTGCAACGACGACGTACCTCGTGGCCCGCCGCCACGTGGACCTCGGTCGTACGCGCAGCATGATGTGTATGCACCAGCACTCCGCCTGACCGCCCCGCTGACCAGCAGGGCGCGCGAGCGCTGGCATGCACCTCGACAACGGTGTCGGGTGGATCCTCTGCGATTCGTGCGTCTTCCCCTCTTCAGACTTCGAGGAAACGCGACCTCATGACCACCGTGAAGCAGTCCCCCACCCCGTCCGGCCCCGGGCGCACCCCGCGTCCCCGCCCCAAGCGCGGCGAGGGCCAGTGGGCGCTCGGCTACCGCGAGCCGCTCAACGCCAACGAGCAGTCCAAGAAGGACGACAACCCGCTCAACGTCCGCGCCCGCATCGAGAACATCTACTCCCGGCGCGGATTCGCCTCCATCGACGGCGGCGACCTGCGCGGCCGGTTCCGCTGGTGGGGCCTGTACACCCAGCGCAAGCCCGGTCTCGACGGCGGCAAGACCGGTGCGCTGGCCCCCGAGGCGCTCGACGACGAGTTCTTCATGCTCCGCGTCCGCAGCGACGGCGCGCTGCTGTCCGCCGACCAGCTGCGCGTGCTGGGGGGCATCTCGACCGACTTCGGCCGCAACACCGCCGACCTCACCGACCGGCAGAACATCCAGTACCACTGGATCCGGATCGAGGACGTGCCGACGATCTGGCAGCGGCTCGAGGCCGTCGGCCTGCAGACCCAGGAGGCCTGCGGCGACTCACCCCGCGGCTTCCTCGGCTCCCCCGTCGCGGGGGTCGCCGCCGACGAGATCGTCGACGGAACCCCCGCGCTCGAGGAGATCAAGCGGCGCTACATCGGCGACCCCGAGTTCTCGAACCTGCCGCGCAAGTTCAAGACCGCCCTCACCGGGCACCCGAGCCACGACGTCGCGCCCGAGGTCAACGACGTGTCGTTCGTCGGCACGGTCCACCCCGAGCACGGCCCCGGCTTCGACCTGTGGGTCGGCGGCGGGCTGTCCACCAACCCGATGCTCGCGCAGAAGCTCGGCGTGTGGGTGCCGCTCGACGAGGTGCCCGACGTCTGGGAAGGCGTCATCTCGGTCTTCCGAGACTACGGCTACCGCCGGCTGCGCTCGCGCGCGCGGCTGAAGTTCCTCGTGGCCGACTGGGGCGTGGAGAAGTTCAGGGAAGTCCTCGAATCGAAGTACCTCGACCGCCGCCTGGTCGACTGTCCCTCTCCCCCGGTGCCCGCCACCTCCGGTGACCACGTCGGCGTCCACGCCCAGAAGGACGGCCAGCTGTACGTCGGCGCCACCCCGACGGTCGGCCGGATCGACGGCCGGACCCTCACCGCGCTGGGCGACCTCGTCGAGAGGTACGACGCCGCCGGTGTCCGCCTGACCGCCTACCAGAAGCTGGTCGTGCTCGGTGTCGACCCCGACCGCGTCGAGGCGCTGCTCCCCGACCTGGAGGAGATCGGGCTCTCGGCGCGCCCGTCGAACTGGCGCCGCTCGACGATGGCCTGCACCGGCATCGAGTTCTGCAAGCTCGCCATCGTCGACACCAAGCAGCGCGCCACCGACCTGGTCGCCACGCTCGAGCAACGGTTCCCCGACCTGGACACCCCGATCACCGTCAACGTCAACGGCTGCCCGAACGCCTGCGCCCGCACCCAGGTCGCGGACATCGGCCTCAAGGGCCAGCTCGTGCTCGACGAGGACGGCACCCAGGTCGAGGGCTTCCAGGTCCACCTCGGCGGCGGTCTCGGCCTCGACCCGCAGTTCGGCAAGAAGCTTCGCGCGCACAAGGTCACGAGCGCCGGCCTCGACGACTACGTCACCGACGTCGTCGCCGCCTACCTGGCCGACCGCGACGACGGCGAGTCGTTCGCCGCCTGGGTCGCCCGCGCGGACGACGACGCGCTCCGCGGCGAGCGTGCGCTGGAGGTGCGGTGAGATGAGCGCACGCGCGGTGCCCTTCCACTGCCCCTACTGCGGCGACGAGAACCTGTGGCCGTCCGACGAGGGTCACGGGGCCTGGGAGTGCCACGCCTGCCTGCGGGCGTTCTCGGTCAAGATGCTCGGGATGCTGGCGCGGCCCGGGTCCGCCGCTGAGGCCGGGCCGGGAGTGCCGTCATGAGCGCGCCGACCACGACCGCCGCCCGGGCGTTCAAGGGCACCGTGACCGAGGGCCGCTCCGAGGCCGAGCTCGAGGAGCTGGTGCGCCACGCCGGCGCCGAGCTCGAGCTCGCCCCGGCCGAGGTGATCATCGAGTGGGCGGTCGCCACCTTCGGCGAGCGGTTCGCCATCACCTCCTCGATGGGCGACGCCGTGCTGGCCCACCTCGCCGCCCAGGTGGCGCCCGGGGTCGACGTGCTCTTCCTCGACACCGGCTACCACTTCGCCGAGACGGTCGGGACCCGCGACGCGGTCGCCGCGACGCTGCCGGTGAACCTGATCAGCATCGAGCCGGTGCAGAGCGTCGCTGAGCAGGACGCGTCGTACGGCAAGGACCTCTTCGCGCGCGACCCCGACCTGTGCTGCGCGCTGCGCAAGGTGGCGCCGCTCAACGACGCCATGCAGGGCTACGACGCGTGGGCCACCGGCCTGCGGCGTGCCGAGACCCACCACCGGATCATCGCCCCGGTCATCGGCTGGGACGAGAAGAAGAAGAAGGTCAAGGTGTCTCCGCTGGCCCGCTGGACCGGCGACGACGTCGACCGCTACGTCGCCGAGAACGGCGTGCTGGTCAACCCGCTGCAGTACGACGGCTACCCGTCGATCGGCTGCGCTCCCTGCACGCGCCGCGTCGCGCCCGGCGAGGACCCGCGCAGCGGGCGCTGGGCCGGCACCGGCAAGACCGAGTGCGGGATCCACAAGTGACGACTCACCGCAGCACCACCCACACCCCGGACGACAACGGCGTCGGCCTCAGCTCCTCCGCACGGAAGGGAGACGGCACATCATGACCGCTCCAGCACTGGTGGCACTGGCCCACGGAAGCCGCGACCCCCGCTCGGCCGCGACGATCAAGGCCCTCGTCGGCGAGGTCCGCACGATGCGTCCCGACCTACGCATCGAGCCGGCCTTCCTCGACCTGTCCAAGCCGTCCTTCCAGACCACCGTGGACAGGCTGGTCCGGGCCGGGTACGACGAGATCGTCGTCGTGCCGTTGCTGCTGACCGAGGCGTTCCACGCCAAGGTCGACGTGCCTGAGGCGATCGCCGCTGCGACCGCTCGGCACGAGAACCTGAAGATCCGCGGCACTCGCGTGCTCGGACTCGAGCCGGTGTTCCTCGAGGTCCTCGACCGGCAGCTGCGCTCGGCGCTCAAGGAGGCCCGGGTCCGCGAGCTCGACGCCCTGGTCCTCGCGGCCGCCGGCTCGTCCGACGCACTCGCCAACCAGGCCGTGGCCCGGCTCGCCCGGCTGTGGGGGTCCAAGCACAGGCTGCCCACGGTGGCGGCCTTCGCCTCGGCCGCTCCCCCGGCGACGGGTGAGGCGGTGCGACAGTTCCGGGCCGAGGGCCGTCGCCACATCGCCGTCGGGTCGCTGTTCCTGGCGCCGGGCCGGCTGCCGGACCGGGCCGCGGAGCTCGCGCTCGAGGCCGGTGCCGTCGCCGTCTCGGATCCGCTGGGGGCGGACCCGGAGGTGGCCCGGACGATCCTGGCGCGCTACGCCGTGGGGGCCGTGGAGCTGGTGCCGGTCTGACCCTTCTCCCCGATTCGTCCGCGGATCCGAGCCGGCCCGCACCGGGCCGGCTTCGGACGAATCGGGGATGATGGGCGACGTGCCCGACACCGTGGTGCTCGTCGAGGGGGTCAGCGACCTGGTCGCGCTGACCACGCTCGCGCGCCGGCGTGGTCGTGACCTGGACGCCGCCGGGGTCCAGGTCGTGCCGATGGGCGGCGCCACCAACGTGGGCCGCTACCTGCGCGAGTTCGGCCCCGGCGGAGCCTCCGTGCGACTCGCCGGCCTGTGTGACCTGGCCGAGGCGCGCTACTTCCGCAGCGCCCTCGAGCGCACCGGCGTGGCCCGGGCCCTCGCCGCCGACCACGCCCCGGAGTCGCTGGCCCGGCACGGCTTCTTCGTGTGCGCCCGCGACCTCGAGGACGAGCTGATCCGCAGCCTCGGAACCGACGACGTCGTACGCGTCGTCGAGGAGCAGGGCGAGCTGGCGTTGTTCCGGATGTTCCAGAAGCAGCCGGCCCAGCGCGAGAAGCCGGTCGAGCAGCAGCTGCGGCGGTTCCTCGGCACGCACAGCGGCCGCAAGGCGCAGTACGCCCGCGCGCTGGTCGAGGCGCTGCCCCCCGGCGTCGCGCCGCTGCCGCTGGAGGGCTTGCTGGCGCACGTGTGACCGGGACCGTGGTTTCGAGACGCTCGCTGCGCTCGCTCCTCAACCACCGGGAGCCGGTCCCCCCCAAGCACCCAATAAGGTGGCCCCATGAGCCAACACTTCGACGTTGTCGTCCTCGGCGCGGGCCCCGGTGGGTACGTCGCCGCGATCCGCGCGGCCCAGCTCGGCAAGTCCGTGGCCGTGGTCGAGGAGAAGTACTGGGGCGGCGTCTGCCTCAACGTCGGGTGCATCCCGTCGAAGGCCCTGCTGCGCAACGCCGAGCTGTCGCACATCCTCACCCATGAGAAGGACAAGTTCGGGATCACCGGCGACGCCACGATGGACTTCAAGCCGACCCACGCGCGCAGCCGCGAGGTCTCGGACTCCATCGTCAAGGGCGTCCACTTCCTGATGAAGAAGAACAAGATCACCGAGATCCACGGGTGGGGCACGTTCAAGGACGCCAAGACCATCGCGGTCAAGGACTCCGACGGCAACACCTCCGAGGTCACCGGTGACGACATCATCATCGCCGCCGGTGCCACGACCCGGCTGGTGCCCGGCACGTCGCTGTCGGACCGGGTCGTGACCTACGAGGAGCAGATCCTCACCGACCAGCTGCCCGGCTCGATCGTGATCGCCGGCTCCGGCGCGATCGGCGTCGAGTTCGCCTACGTGATGAAGAACTTCGGCGTCGACGTCACGATCGTGGAGTTCCTCGACCGGATGGTGCCGACCGAGGACGCGGAGGTCTCCAAGGAGCTGCTCAAGCACTACAAGAAGCTCGGCGTCAACGTGATGCTCTCCACCAAGGTGGAGTCGATCGACGACTCCGGCGAGAAGGTGAAGGTTACGGTCTCCCCCGCCAACGGCGGGGATCGGCAGGTCATCGAGACCGACAAGGTGCTCCAGGCGATCGGCTTCGCCCCGCGTCTCGAGGGCTACGGCCTGGAGAACACCGGCGTGCAGACCACCGACCGGGGCGCCATCACGGTCGACGCGCGCGGCCGCACCAACGTCGACGGTGTCTGGGCGATCGGTGACGTCACCGGCAAGCTGATGCTCGCGCACACGGCCGAGGCGATGGGCATCGTGACCGCCGAGACGATCGCCGGCGCGGAGACGATGGAGATCGAGTTCGACATGATCCCGCGCGCGACGTACTGCCAGCCCCAGATCGCCTCCTTCGGCTACAGCGAGGAGCAGGCCAAGGAGAAGGGGTACGACGTCAAGGTCGCGAAGTTCCCGTTCTCGGCCAACGGCAAGGCCAAGGGCCTCGGCGACACCACCGGGTTCGTGAAGCTGGTCGCCGACGCGAAGTACAACGAGATCATCGGCGCGCACCTGATCGGCCCCGACGTCACCGAGCTGCTGCCGGCGCTGACCCTGGCGCAGCGGTGGGACCTCACCGCCGACGAGGTGGCCCGCAACGTCTTCGCGCACCCGACGCTGTCCGAGGCGGTCAAGGAGGCCGTCGAGGGTCTCGCCGGGCACATGATCCACATGTGACCCGCCCGCTCGGGGGCGGCTACCCGGACGCCACCACGTGCCGGGCACCACCGGCCGACTTGGCGGCGTACATCGCCGCGTCCGCGTCATGCAGCACGTCGCTGACCGAGGTGTACGTCGCACCGAGCAGCACCGCGCCCACACTGGGCGGAGCGACGACCAGCTGGCCCTCGATCACGACGGGTTCGGTCAACGTGGCACAGATCCGCCCGCTCACCTCACGCAGCTCGTCGACACCCTCGACGGACCTGAGCAGGACCGTGAACTCGTCGCCGCCGAGCCGCGCCACCAGGTCGTCGGCGCGCACCACGTCCCGCAGCCTCCGCGCGACCGTGCACAGCAGCTCGTCACCGGCTCCGTGGCCCAGGGTGTCGTTGACCGCCTTGAACCGGTCCAGGTCCAAGAAGACGACGGCGGCCCCCTCGACGTCGCCATCCTCACCGGCCAGCGCCCGCTGGAGCGTGTCGGTGAACGCGCGGCGGTTCGCCAGACCGGTCAGCGGGTCCACAGTGGCCTGCCGGTGCACCTGCTCGGCGAGCTCCACGCGGTCCAGCGCGGCCACGGCCTGGTCCGCGAGCCCGGAGAGCCGCCCCAGCAGCCGGTCCTTCGGGAGGGTGGCCGCTCCCGCCCAGCCCAGGTGGAAGATGCCCCACAGCCGGACCCCCGACCAGAGCGGCACGATGATCATCTGACCGACCCCGAAGGTCTCCAGGATGTTGCGGATGAACGGGTCGTCCGAGTCCGGCAGGTAGCGGCGGGGTTGCTGGTGATTGGCCACGAGGTCGGCCATCTCCCCGGTGTCCTCGGGCCGTACGACCAGGCCGTCGAGGATCCTGGCCTCCTCGTCGGAGAATCCGGCGTACCCAGCCATCCGCAGCACCCCGTGCTGCGGGTCGAGCAGCAGCAGCGACGCGTTGTCCGCCCCGGCCACGGCGAGAGCGGCGGCCGCCGCGGCCTCGGCGACCTCCGCGAGGGTCCGCGTCTCCAGGACGGCCCGCGCGAAACCCAGGAGGGCCTCGGCCAGGAGCCGGCCGTCACGCACCTCCTCGAGTGCCGTGACCGTGTCGAGCGCGGTGGCGGCCAGCGCCGCGTAGGAGCGGAGCAGCTCCTGCTCGTGATCGAAGAACGCCACCCGGCCGAAGGCCGCGAGCACTCCGTAGTCCCGGACCGTGGAGCGCACCGGAGCCACGATCATGTGCTCCCCCGTCGGCGGCACGTCGTCGCGCAGCAGCGCCTCGGCCGTCTCGGCGGCCTCCGCGGAGGTGAACCCGTCGGCGTGGATGCGCGGCTCGCCCTCCTCGAGCCGGGCCACCAGCAGGAACCGTTGCGCCCCCACCGTCGACCGGGCCCGGGCCGTCACGGCCGCCAGCACCTCGTCGACGTCCCGGTCCGCGACGAGGTCCGCCACGGTCTCCTGCAGGTCGTGCAGCCGTTGCAGGACGACCGCCGACGACGAGCCGACGACGTGGTTGCGGTGACCACGTCGACGGCCCCGGCGCCGGTCCCACGTCACGGCGTACAGGCAGGCGTCTTCACCGCGCACCTGGCAGACGTCGTGGCGGACCGTGGCCGGCGGCCGTCCGAACAGCACGGGGATCTGGGTCAGCAGGCCGATCGTGTACGCGCAGTCGTGCACGCTGGGCCGGTACCCGTCATGGACCCGGTAGCGGATGATCGCCGAGGTGGGCGTCACGGTGAGCGCGGTCATCTCGGCCGCGGTCGAGAACTTGCTGTGCGCGCGGGCGATGCCTCGAGCCACCTGCGCCGGGGAGCCCACGAGCCCGATCAGCAGCTTGACCGACCCACCCACGCTGGAGGCCAGTGCACCCTCGCCGATGCGGCGGGCCACGTCGCCCTGGCCGGTCACCCGGGCCGCGGCCTCGAAGAGCCTGATCTTCGCGTCGTAGGAGCACCAGGCGCCCTCGTCCTCGAGCGTGCTCAGCGGCCGGGTCTCCCCGGCCTCGGCCAGCAGCCGGTGGACCGCGGAGTCACCACCGTGGCGCCGCACGTAGTCGACGATCAGCCGCGTCGTGGTGCCGGCGGTCTCACGCGGCTCTTGCTGCTCCACGGGTTACCTCGGACGCACGGTCGACGACATGGGGGGTCCGGGAACGATCCCGACATTTTGCCCCGCTACCTCTCGAGGTTACGCCACCGGACCCCCCGATCCCGGCCTTCTCGCCGAAACCCGCGGGAGATCCCACGTGCCGGCCTCAGCGCACCAGCCGGTCGAGCAGGTGGTCGAGCTCGCGGCCCGGGTCGCCGGTGGTGCCGCCGTGCACCGGCCCGGGCTGTACGACGGTGCTGCGCGGGGCCTTCACGAAGCCGAACCGGGTCCCCATGGCGGCGTGCCCGGCGGCTCCCGCCGACTCGTCGCCGCGGCAGACCGCCTCGATCGCGTGCAGCGCCGAGGAGACCGCGTGGACGTCGACCTCCGGGGCGAGCGCGACGAGACGTTCCCGGTCGACGTGGCAGCGCGCCTCGAGGAAGTCGGCCTTCTGGCAGTAGAGCACCACTCCGACGTTGACGAACTCTTCACGGTCCACGCGCGGCACGCAGCGGAGCACGACGTACTGGAAGCCCATCCGGGTGCCGCTCATGCCGCGCCTTCGACGGGGAGCCAGGACCGCTCGCCGCTCACCCGGGCGAGCAGGAACTCCACGTAGGCGGCCCGGAGCGCCTCCGGGGTCTCCGCGCCGGGGACCGGCTCGAGCCAGAGGTCGGGAACGGCCGCGACGACCTCGGTGAGCAGCTCCTCGGTGACCGTGCCGGCGAGCTCCTCGTCGACCGCGGCGACACCGGGGAGGAACTCGGCCAGCACGTGGTCGGACGGGTCGTAGGGTTGGGCGGCGAACCGGGTGGCCGAGCCGATCCCGCCGCTCCAGCCGTGGTGGAAGTACAGGCACGCACCGTGGTCGATCGCCCACAGGTTGCCGTGCCACACCAGCAGGTTCGGGTTGCGCCAGGACCGGTCGACGTTGGCGGTCAGCGCGTCGAGCCAGAGGATCCGCGCCGCGGCCTCGGGGTCCGGCTCGCACCCGGAGTCGAAGCCGAAGGACCCCGGCAGGAAGTCCACGCCGAGGTTCGCGCCGATGCTCGCGGTGAGCAGGTCCTGCACCTCCTCGTCCGCCTCGTACTTCCCGATCGCCTCCTCGAGCCGGACCTCGACCAGGTCGGGGGTGAGGATGCCGAGCCGCCGGGCGAGCTCGCCGACGACGACCTCGGCGACGAGCACCTTGGGACCCTGGCCGGCTCCGTAGAACTTGCACACGTAGGTGCCGAGATCGTCGGCCTCGACGATCCCGGGCAGCGAGCCGCCCTCCCGCAGCGGTGCGACGTACCGGGTGGCGGTGACCCGGCGCAGGCTCACAGCGCCAGCTCCAGCAGCCGCCGGCGCTGCTCGGCGACGTCGAAGTCGGCCTCCGGCCAGCCGAGGTCCATGCCCTCGAGGGTCTCGTGCAGCATCGTGCCGACCGCCCAGTTGCGGTACCACTTGCGGTCGGCCGGGATCACGTGCCAGGGCGCGTGGTCGGTGTTGCACCGCTCGAGCGCGATCTCGTAGGCGCGGCGGTACGACGGCCACAGGGCGCGCTCGTCGACGTCCCCGGGGTTGAACTTCCAGTGCTTGTGCGGGTCGTCGAGCCGTTCGAGCAGGCGCTCCTCCTGCTTGTCGGGCGAGATGTGCAGGAAGCACTTGACCACCACGGTGCCCTCGTCGACGAGCCGGCGCTCGAAGTCGTTGATCGCCTCGTAGCGGCTCTCGAGCAGCTCCGAGCCCACCAGGCCGTGCACGCGGACGATCAGCACGTCCTCGTAGTGCGAGCGGTCGAAGATCCCGACCTGCCCGGCGGCGGGCAGCTCCCGGGTGATCCGCCACAGGAAGTCGTGCGCGAGCTCCGCCGACGTGGGCGCCTTGAACGACTTGATGCTGAGACCCTGCGGGTCCACCAGGCCGGCGGCGTGCCGCACGATGCCGCCCTTGCCCGAGGTGTCCATGCCCTGGAGCACCAGCAGCACGCTGCGCCGCCCGCCGCTCATGCCCTCGGCGAAGAGCCGCTCCTGCAGGTCGGCGAGCGGGTCGCCGAGCTTCTTCAGGGCCTTCTTGCCGTCCTTCTTCCCACCCTCGAACTGCGGGGTGGCCCGGGCGTCGTGGTCGGTCAGGTCGACCGTGCCCGAGGGCAGCCGCAGCGCCTCGGACAGGGTCTTGTCGCTCTTCGCCATGACCGGCAGTATGCCTCCTCAGCCCTTGCGGATCCGGTCGCTCCAGACGACCTTCTCCTTCATGCCCGACATGTGGCCGTGGTCGATGTAGAAGTCGCCGGAGTCGGAGAACCCGATCGCGGCGGTGAACACCTGCACCCAGCGCGGAGCGCTCAGGCAGCTCCGGGGCACCTTCACCGTCACCGTGTCGGCGGCGTAGTCGATGGCGTGTGACAGCCCGCGACACGTCACCTCGTTGCCGTTCGGCCGGGCGAGGGTGACCTCGCCCTTCCAGCCGGAGAAGAGGGTGTCCACGTTGACGTCGCGCTTGAGGCCCTCGTTGGTGCGCAGCCGCAGGGCGTACATGAACTGGTGGCCCGAGCGGGCGAGCTCGGTGTACGACGCCTTCGCGACGATCACCCTGCCCTTGTGCTTCACGACGACCTTCTCCAGGTCCACGTTCCCCTGCGCCCCGGCCGGCTCGTAGGTCGTGGTGTCGCTGGCCTCGTCGTACTGTCCGAGGAAGGTGTCGCCGGTGGCGTCGCCGATCGACAAGGTGGCGGCCGCAGCGGCGCCGGTGGGGACGACGAGTGCGGCGGCGGAGACGACGAGGGCAGCCCGGAACAGGGGCATCTTCATGGGGGTGGTTCCTCCGAGAGAGGCGCCCGATCGGGCGCGTGCCGCAGAATCCTAGGGGCTGAGGCGCGCCACCGGGTCGTTTCCCGGCGTCTGATGCCGGCGATCGACCCGGCCGCGGTGCTCAGCCGCGGTCGGCGAGCCCGGCGCCCTCGCGGGCCAGCGCCACCAGTCGGCTCACCGCCCGGAAGTACTTCTTGCGGTAGCCGCCCTCGAGCAGCGGCCGAGCGAACAGCTCGTCGAACGTCTTGCCGCTCGCCACCACCGGCAGGTCGCGGTCGTAGAGCCGGTCGGCGAGCACCACCAGGCGCAGCGCGACGTTCTGGTCCTCGACGGTGCGCACGTCCTCGAGGCAGACCACGGAGACGCCGTCGAGCAGGGCGCCGTACTTCGACGGGTGCACGTCGGCGAGGTGCCGGGACAGGTCGACGAAGTGGTCGAAGCTGGCGCCGTCCTGGTCGGCGCGCTGGTTGACCTCGTCCAGCGACGGGGCGGGCGGCGCTTCGGGTAGACCGCGGTGCCGGTAGTCGTCGCCGTCGATGCGCACCGACGTGAACGAGTCGGCCAGCCCCTGGATCTCGCGCAAGAAGTCGGCGGTGGCGAACCGGCCCTCCCCCAGCTTGCCGGGCAGCGTGTTCGAGGTCGCCGCCAGGTGCACACCGGCCTCGCGGAGCCGGGTCAGCAGGGTCGAGACGAGCACCGTGTCACCGGGGTCGTCGAGCTCGAACTCGTCGACGCACACCAATCGGTAGTGGCGCAGCGCGGCGACCGCGTCGTGGAACCCGAGCGCGCCGACCAGGTGGGTCAGCTCGACGAACGTGGCGAACAGCTTCGGTCCGGGTGCGGCGTGCCACAGCGACGCCAGCAGGTGGGTCTTCCCGACGCCGTAGCCCCCGTCGAGGTAGACCCCGCCCGGCGTGCCCGACTCCTTGGCCGACCGGCGCGGCCACCAGCTGCGCTTCGGTGGTGCGTCGAGCGTCGTCACGAACTCGCGCAGCACGTCGACCGCCTCCTGCTGCGACGGCTGGTCCGGGTCGGGACGGTAGGAGTCGAAGCTGACGTCGGCGAACCGGGGCGGCGGGACCAGCTCTCCGAGCAGCCGGTCCTTCGGCACGGACGGGTTGCGTTCGCACAGCTGGATCGGCACCCGAGCATCGTAGGCTGCTCCCGTGCGCCTGCCCGTGATGCCCCCGGTCCAGCCGATGCTCGCCAAGTCCGTCAAGGGAGTCCCCGACCCGGCGAAGCACGGAGGCCTGATGTTCGAGCCCAAGTGGGACGGTTTCCGCTGCCTCGTGTTCCGTGACGGCGACGAGATCGAGCTGGCCAGCCGCAACACCAAGCCGCTGACCCGTTACTTCCCCGAGGTCGTCGAGGCGATGCGGGCGAGCCTCCCGGAGCGGTGCGTCGTGGACGGGGAGCTGTTCGTCGCGCTGAGCAGTCCGGGAGGGCGGGACCGGCTCGAGTTCGAGGTGCTCCAGGAGCGGATCCACCCCGCCGACTCGCGCGTGCGGATGCTGGCGGAGAAGACGCCCGCGTCCTACGTCGCCTTCGACCTGCTGGCGATCGGCGACCAGTCGCTGATGGCCGAGCCGTTCGAGGTGCGCCGCGCGCGTCTGGTCTCCGAGCTGGCCGGTGTAGCGCCGCCGGTGCACGTCACCCGGACCACGACCGACCCCGCCGAGGCGCAGGAGTGGTTCCGGCAGTTCGAGGGGGCAGGCCTGGACGGCGTCGTGGCCAAGCCCCTGGGCGCGCCGTACCAGCCGAACGCGCGGACCATGCTGAAGATCAAGCACGAGCGCACCGCCGACGTGGTGGTCGCCGGCTACCGGCTGCACAAGACCTCGACCCCGGACAAGCCACTGCTCGGCTCGCTGCTGCTCGGGCTGTACGACGGACAGCGTCGGCTGCAGCACATCGGCGTGTCCGCCTCCTTCACCGCCAAGCGACGCGCCGAGCTGATCGACGAGCTCGCGCCGCTCGTGGTCGAGGACCTCTCCGAGCACCCCTGGGGAGAGTGGAGCGACTGGGCGATCGCCAACCCTGACAGGGTTCCCGGGACCCAGAGCCGGTGGAGCGCCGGCAAGGACCTCTCGTTCGTGCCGCTGCGCCCAGCGCTCGTCCTGGAGGTGGGCTACGACCACATGGAGGGCAGCCGGTTCCGGCACACCGCGCAGTTCAAGCGGTGGCGCACCGACCGCGACCCGGAGTCGTGCGGCTACGACCAGCTCGACGAACCGGTCAGCTACGACCTGGCCGCCGTGTTGAGCCACAACGGCGGCGGTGAGGGCTAGGCTCGACACATGAGCACGCCGACCTACGACGTGGTTCTCCTCGTCGAACAGCCCCTATCCGTCCAGGACGCCCGGCAGGTCCGTGGCCTGCACCAGGACGTCGCCGACCCGGTCCGCTACCACGTGCTGCTGCCGGTCGAGGACGCCGCCGCCCGCGTCGAGTCCGCGATGGGCTCCATCGCCGCCAGCGAGGTGCTCGCCAGCCCGTCGCTGATGATGGACAGTGAGAACATCGAGGAGGTCCAGCGCGAGCTGCTCGAACAGGCCCGCGGTGACATGAGCTCCTGCATCGAGCGACTCTCGACCGAGGGCTGCGACGTGGGGGGCGAGGTGGTGACCGCCGACCCGATCGAGGCGCTGGCCCTGAAGGTCAAGGAGGTGTCCGCCGCCGAGGCGATCATCTTGACCCGGCCGCACGTGGTGTCGGAGTTCTTCCACCTCGACTGGACCTCCCGGGCCCGGCGCAAGCTCGGCGTCCCGGTGCTGCACCTGCTCGAGCACGAGAACTTCGACGAGCAGGCCGGAGGCGGCGAGGGCGTCAGCGGGATGTAGCCGTCCCGCCGCTCCACCCGAGGGGGAACGGTGCTGCACCTGACCACGGACACGTTCGCGCGACCGGACGGCGTGCACGACGACGGCGACCCACGCGTTCTCTACGTGCGGTCCTACCTGCTGATCCGCACGGCCGTCGGGGGGCTCGGCGCCCTGCTCCCCACGCTGCTGTTCCTCATCGAATGGGCGTTCCTGCGCGGTGACGCCACGGTGCGCGGCTCACTGAGCGCCTACTACTTCACGCCCGCGCGCGACCTGTTCGTCGGGGTGATGTGCACGGCGGGGGTCCTGCTGGTCACCTACCTGGCCGGGCAGGTGCGGACCTGGGACTTCTGGCTGAGCTCTCTGGCGGGGGTCGCCGCGCTCGGGGTCGCGTTCTTCCCCACCGAGCGGCCCGGTGTCGCCGCGAGCGCGCCGATGTGCGGTCCCGAGGTCACGCCGGTGCCCGGCGGGTGCACGGCGCTGCAGTCGGCGTGGGGCGAGACGACGGTGGCCGCGATCCACTACACGAGCGCGGCGGTGTTCATCCTTACCCTCGCGGCGGTCTGCTTCGTGTTCGCGCACCGGGACGCCCGGCACGACGTACGACGGTCCCGAGTGGTGTTCCACCGAGCCTGCGGGGTGGCCATCCTGGTGGCCGTCGGCTGGATCCTGCTCGGCCTGGTGGCGCCGCTCGACGTTGCCGGACTGACGCCGCTGTACCTCGGAGAGGTCGTCGCGCTCTACGCGTTCGCGGCGTCGTGGCTGGTGAAGGGCCACGACCTGCGCCGGCTGCTGCCCGCGCGACTGCGGGCCCGGCTCACTCCCCCGTCGGCCCGCCGCTGAGCTCGACCACGATGTCGAGGTGCCCGACGTGGCGCGCGTACTCCTGCAGCACGTGGAAGCAGATCCACGCCAGCCGCGGCGGGTCCGCCACGAAGCGGCCCCCGAGCGCGGCCCGCTCCTCCAGCGGCGTGCGCGCCAAGGTGTCGCGGGTGCGCTCACCCACCGACCGCAAGAAGCCGGCGACCTGCTCGGCCGGGACCTGTGCGGGCACGTGCCACCGCTCGCCGTCGGAGTCGCCCCACGGCGAGTCGACCGGCTCCCCCAGGAACCCCCACACGAACCAGCGTCGCTCCATGTAGGCCAGGTGCGCGAGCAGCTCGATCGGCGACCAGCCCGACGGCAGCTCGGTCCGGCGCTGGTCTCCCTCGTTGAGCGCCATCACCTTGGCGATCGCGGTCTCGCGGTACCAGTCCAGGTAGCTCGCGAACAGCCGCGCCACGTCGCCGCCGTCAGGCCGAGGCTCGGACAGGTCTCTCATCGCGTCGCCGATGCTAGACCCTGCGGCGCCGCGGCCTCGGGGGCGCCGAGCCGGGCTTCGGGACGGAGCTCGTCCGGCAGCGGCTCACCACAGGCCGCGGCCGCGAGCTTGCGGCCCAGGCCCGGCGCCTGCTTGAACAGGTTGTGGCCGGCGGGGAAGAAGACGCCGTCGTGCTCCCACACCGCCATGCCGTCCTCGCCCCAGGCCAGCTCCGTGGTGAAGCAGTGCCGGACGTCGACCGGCTCGGGGTCCAGGCCGGGCAGCGCCTCGCGCACGTAGTCGGCGGCCCGGCGCGCCAGGTCGGCGAGCTCCTCGGGCTGCAGCAGGCTGCCGTCGGTGCGACCCGGGGTCGTGTCGCTGAGCCCGAGGCCGAGGCCGAGGTTTCCGGGCAGGGCGGCGGCGTAGACGCCGGTCTCCCCGAAGACACCGCTGGAGTCCTGCAGCGTGGCCAGCCGCGCCGGTGGGTCGCCCCGCACCGCGAAGCTCAGCCGAACGTGGGCGGCGTCGTCGACGGGGAGGGCGACCCCGACCGACCGCGCGATCGCCGCGGTGCCGCGGCCGGCCGCCACGACCACCCGGTCGTAGCTGTCGGTGCGTCCACCGCTGCGCACTTCGACCCCGTCCACGATCGGGCGGACCGCCAGCACCTCGTCGGCGACCACGGCGTCCCCGAGCGCGGCGGCGAGCGCCGTGACCGCTGCGGTGGTGCGGATCGACCCGCCGAGCTCGTCGAGCATCGCCGGCCCGTCGTACGGCGCCAGCAGTGGGAGGCGCGAGCGCAGCTCGTCGGCGTCGATCATCCGGGCCGGGACCCCGGCCTCCTCGAGGAGCCGCAGCCGCTTCGCACCGGACCCGCCGAGCGCGACCGCGCCGTCGTCGGACACCAGCTCCACGTCGAGGCGCTGCTGCCACTCGCGGTAGACCTCCCGGCTCTCCCGGGCGTAGCGCACCATCCGGGGGTCGTCGTGGGCGTGCCGGAAGATCCGGGACTCGCCACCCGACTGGCCGTTCCCTGGAACGCCACGCTCGTAGACCCGGACGTCCGCGCCACGCTCGAGGAGCGCGAAGGCCGTGCACAGGCCGACGATGCCGGCGCCGACGACTGCCACCTGAGGGTTGCTGCTCATGCCCGGCTCCTACCCGGAGCGCGTCAGGGCAATCGGCCTACCCGGACTCGCTCGTCACCGGCACCGTCGACCCACCACTCAGGCCGTGGCCGAGGCGTGGTCGCGAGCGTGGCACGCGCAGTCGTGCCGGCTGCCGTCCGCCGGGCAGGTCGTCGCCGGACGACAGGACCCGCAGATCGGCGGGGACATCGAGCACCAGATGCAGGTCCAGACGTGAATGTCACACAACTCGGTGTCCTGGTCCTGAAGCGCCGACATCGGCGTTCCTCTCCCTTGGATGCGTCCCCGCGCATGAGCCGTTCCCGTTGCGCAGGGGCACGGAACCTGCCGGTCTAGACGTCCCCCGCGACGGGTACGCCTCGCTGGGCGAGGATCGAGCCCGCCGGAGTGGGACACCGTCTGGTCGTCGTGCTCCGTCGAGGGAGAAGTCCGGACCGAGTGCTTGCCCCAGGGAACCACGCCGCCGCGGGGTCGGCTTCCCCAGTTCGGCGTAGCCCGACGTGGCGCTCGGCATGGCCCGAGGTGATGGCACCACTACGTCGTCGGCACCAGCGGGCGGGTACGCATCCTGCTCCCCCGGGGCAGAACCACGGGTGGTCTCGTCGGGGTTGCCGGGCGTCTAGCCTCCGGCCCCGTCATTCTCCCAGTTGCGGGGGTTGATCCGGGAGGGCTGCACCCGGGGCGGCTCGCCGGGCATCTTCGGATAGTCCGGGGGGTAGGGCAGCTCCCCCTGGCCTGCCGCCACCTGCTCGCCGTACAGCGCGAGCAGCGGCTCGAGCGACCCGGGGTGCTCGTCGATCCCGGCGTGCGGGTCACCGAGCTCGGCGAGCCGCTGCGGGACGGTGTGCAGGGTCAGGGCGCGTGGGTCGACGGACGACACCTCGTCCCAGGTGACCGGGGTCGAGACCGGCGCGCCCGGGATCGGGCGGAGGCTGTAGGCGCTGGCGATCGTCCGGTCGCGGGCGTTCTGGTTGTAGTCGACGAAGATCCGCTCGCCGCGCTCCTCCTTCCACCAGGCCGTGGTGACGCCGTGCGTACGACGCTCCAGCTCGCGACCGAACGCGATGGCGGCATGCCGCACGTCGACGAACTCCCACCGCGGCTCGATCCGCACGTAGATGTGCACGCCGCGGTTGCCGCTGGTCTTCGGCCACCCGACCAGACCGAGCTCGTCGAGCAGGTCACGTGCGGCCAGCGCGACCCGGGCGGCGTCGGCGAAGTCGGTCCCCGGCTGCGGGTCCAGGTCGAGGCGCAGCTCGTCGGGGTGGTCGGTGTCGGCCCGCCGGCTCGGCCACGGGTGGAACGTCAGCGTGCCCATCTGGGCGGCCCAGGCCACGACAGCTATCTCGGTGGGGCACATCTCCTCCGCGGTGCGACCGGAGGGGAACGCGACGCGCGCGGCCTCGACGTACTCAGGCGCGCCCTTCATCATCCGCTTCTGGTAGAACGCGTCCGCGTCACGGTCCTGCGGCCCGGTGGCCAGCCGCATCCCGGCACGAACCCCGGAGGGCCAGCGCTCCAGGGCGGTCGGCCGCTGCCCGAGCGCCCGCATGATCGGGTCCGCGACCGCCACGTAGTACTCGACGACCTGGAGCTTGGTCACCTCGGGTCCGCGGTCCGTGGCCTCGAAGATCACCCGGTCCGGGTTGGACACGCGCACTGCGCGCCCGCCCGCGTCGACCTCGGTGCTCGGGCTCGCCATGGCGTCGACTCTAGTGGTCTCGACCGGCGCGACGGTTGCGCCTCGGCCGTAGGCTCGTGGTCA
The DNA here is from genome assembly GCA_963801125.1 of uncultured Actinomycetota bacterium. Classification (GTDB taxonomy): domain Bacteria; phylum Actinomycetota; class Actinomycetes; order Propionibacteriales; family Nocardioidaceae; genus Nocardioides_B. The sequence goes on along the minus strand of CAWDDL010000010.1, from coordinate 164,148 downwards.
TGACGTACCAGGTGACCAGGAGCGACGAGGAGTGGCGCGAGCAGCTCACTCCCGAGGAGTACGCCGTCCTGCGCAAGGCCGGGACCGAGCGGCCCTTCGTCGGTGAGTACACCGACACCAAGACGGTGGGGGTCTACCGGTGCAAGGCCTGCCGGAGCGAGCTCTTCCGGTCCGAGACGAAGTTCGAGAGCCACTGCGGCTGGCCGTCCTTCTACGCACCGCTCGCCGAGGACCGGGTCGAGTACATCGAGGACACCTCGCTCGGCACGAAGCGGGTCGAGGTCCGGTGCGCCAGCTGCGGCTCGCACCTCGGGCACGTCTTCGAGGGCGAGGGTTACGGCACGCCGACGGACCAGCGGTACTGCATCAACTCGATCAGCCTGACCCTCGAACCGGAGGCCTGAGCCCGCACCGGCACCGGTCCGCGGCGCCCCCACCCGGACGTCGTCGCGGGGATGACATGATCGCGCGGTGACCTCCCCAGCCCCCGACCTCCGCGAGCTCGCCGAGGCCTACGCCGTCGCCGTCGACTACTGGGACTGGCAGGGGCGGCACGTCGAGGTGTCCGAGGAGACCGTCACCGCGGTGCTCACCGCCATGGGCGTCGACGTGAGCGACCCTGCCGCAGCTCTCGAGCGGCGACGGGAAGCACCGTGGCGCCGGACGCTGCCCACCTGCGTGGTCGCCACCGAGGGCCGGACCCGGGCAGTACACGTGCACGTCGACCACGGCTCCCCCGTCACCGTCCGGGTGCGCCTCGAGAACGGCGGGCGCCGCGACGACCTGCGCCAGCTCGACCACGGAGTCGGCCCACGCGAGGTGGCCGGCCGCCTGGTCGGCGAGGCCGCGTTCGAGATCCCGGCCGACCTGCCCGCCGGCTACCACGCTCTCGTCGCCCGGCTCGGCGACGTCGAGGTCTCGACCCAGCTGATCGTCACCCCCGCCTGGCTCGGGCTGCCGCCGGCGCTGGCCGACCGGCACTCGTGGGGCCTGGCCACCCAGCTCTACAGCGTGCGCTCGGAGGGGTCCTGGGGCGTCGGCGACCTGACCGACCTGACCGACCTCGCGGTGTGGTCCGCCGCCGAGCTCGCGGCGGACTACCTGCTGGTCAACCCGCTGCACGCCGCCGAGCCGGTGCCTCCGATGGAGCCCTCCCCCTACCTGCCGACCTCGCGCCGGTTCTTCAACCCGCTGTACCTGCGCGTCGAGCGGGTCCCCGAGTACGCCGGCCTGCCGACCCGGACGCGCAGCAAGGTCGACAAGCTGGGCAAGCAGGTGCACGCCGCGCTCGACGACGCCGACGTGATCGACCGGAACATCTCCTGGTCGGCCAAGCGCGACGCGCTCCGGCTGGTCCACGCCGCCGGACGCAGCGCGGGCCGCGAGCTCGACTACCGCGCGTTCGTCCGGCGCGAGGGGGTGGCCCTGCGCGACTTCGCCCGCTGGAACGTGCTCGCCGCCGAGCTCGGCAGCGACTACCGCGACTGGCCCACGGATCTGCAGGACGTCGACGGCACCGCAGTGGCCGACTTCGCCGCCGCGCATGCCGACGACGTCGACTTCGAGTTGTGGCTGCAGTGGCTGCTCGACGAGCAGCTCGCCGCGGCCCAGTCCAAGGCGGTCGGCGCCGGGATGGCCCTCGGCACGATGCACGACCTCGCGGTCGGGGTGCACCCCGGCGGCGCGGACGCCTGGCGGATGCGCTCGACGTACGCCCTGGGCACCAACGTCGGCGCCCCGCCCGACCCGTTCAACCAGCGCGGCCAGGACTGGTCGCAGCCACCGTGGCGTCCCGACCGGCTCGAGGAGCTCGGCTACGCGCCGCTGCGGGACCTGGTCGGTGCCGTGCTGCGGCACGCGGGCGGCATCCGCGTGGACCACATCATCGGGCTGTTCCGGCTCTGGTGGATCCCCGCCGGGATGACCCCGGACCAAGGCACCTACGTGCGCTACGACCACGAGGCGATGATCGGCGTGCTGGCGCTCGAGGCGCAGCGTGCCGGCGCCGTCGTGGTCGGCGAGGACCTCGGTGTGGTGGAGCCGTCCGCCCGCGACTTCCTGCGCTCGCGGGGAGTTCTGGGTACGTCGATCCTCTGGTTCGAGCGTGACGGCGAGGGCCGGCCGCTCCCGGCGGAGCAGTGGCGCGAGCTGTGCATGGCCTCGGTCACCACGCACGACCTGCCGCCGTCCGCGGGTTACCTCGCCGGCGACCACGTCCGGCTGCGCAACTCCCTCGGCCTGCTCGGCCGCCCCGTCGAGGAGGAGCTCGAGGCCGACGTCGCCGACCGCGAGGCCTGGCTGGCCGAGCTGCGTTCGCGCGGCCTGCTCGCCGACGGTGCCGGCATCGAGGAGACGGTCGCCGCGCTGCACGCCTACCTGACGCTGACGCCTTCGCGGCTGCGCAACGTGGCGCTGACGGACGCGGTCGGCGACCGGCGTACCCAGAACCAGCCGGGCACGCACAACGAGTACCCGAACTGGCGGGTCCCGCTGGCCGGGCCGGACGAGAAGCCGATCCGCCTCGAGGACGTGCTCACCTCCGAGCGCGCCGCCGCCCTCGCGCGGACGGTCAGCCCCCGGGACTGACCGGGAACAGCGCCGTTGGTGCGGTGAACCCGGTGCCGACCCTGAGCCGAGCCGTGGAAATGGGTCGAGAACTGCACCGTCGTGGCCCGAGAACCTGCAGTCCTTGACCCATTTCGCGAGGTCCGCGCCGCAGCGGCCGACCGGCAGGTGCGTGCCGTCGCGCGGGCGGGCGCGGGCCGCGCTACGGCAGGTCGGTGATCAGCTCGGTGGGCGTCCGGCGCCGTCCGGTGTAGAACGGGACCTCCTCGCGGACGTGCCGCCGGGTCTCCGAGCCGCGCAGGTGCCGCATCAGGTCCACGATCCGGTAGAGCTCGTCGGCCTCGAACGCGAGCATCCACTCGTAGTCGCCGAGCGCGAAGGAGGAGACCGTGTTGGCCCGCACGTCGGGGTAGTCGCGCGCCATCATGCCGTGCTCGGCGAGCAACCGGCGCCGCTCGGCGTCCTCGAGGAGGTACCACTCGTAGGAGCGCACGAACGGGTAGACGCAGACGTACTGGCGCGGCTCCTCGTCGGCAAGGAACGCCGGGATGTGGCCCTTGTTGAACTCCGCGGGCCGGTGCAGCGCCATCTGCGACCAGACCGGCTCGAGCCGGGCCCCGAAGGCGGTGCGGCGGAACCGGTGGTAGGCGTCCTGGAGCGCGTCGGCGGTCTCGGCGTGCCACCAGATCATCAGCTCGGCGTCGGCGCGCAGCCCGGACACGTCGTAGAGCCCACGGATCGTCACGTCGTCGGCGGCCAGCGTCTCGAAGAGCTTCTCGACCTCGTTGGCCTCGGCGGCGCGGTCGTCCTCGCCGATCACGTCGCGCAGGTGGAACACCGACCACATCGTGTAGCGGATCACCTGGTTGAGGTCGCGTGCCTTCGGCTTGGTGGGGGTCTCGCTCATGGGGTCATTCTCCTCTAGCGGGACAAGGCGTCGAGGACCTGGGTGGCGGCCAGCTCGGCGGAGGCGATGCACGCCGGGATGCCCAGGCCGTCGTACGCCGCGCCGCACACCGCCAGGCCGGGGACCTGGGCGACCGCGCCCCGGATGTTGCGGACCCGGTCGAGGTGGCCCACGGCGTACTGCGGCAGCCCGCCGCCCCACCGCTGGACGTGGCCCTCCACCGGCCGGACACTCAGCCCGATCGCGTCGGAGAGGTCGTCGAGCGCGGCGGACACCAGCGCATCGTCGTCGACCTGGAGCACCGACTCCTCGCGGTGCCGGCCGATCGAGGTGCGCAGCAGGAGCAGATCCTCCCCGTCTCCGTCGCGGCCGGCCTCGCGGACCCAGTCCCACTTGGCGAAGGAGTACGTCGCGGCCTTGACCGTGCGGCCGTCGACGGGGGGCACGAGGAAGCCCGACCCCTCGGTGGCGGGCAGGTCGCGGGCCCGGAACGCCAGCGTGATCACGGCCATCGACGCGTACTCGATCCGGGCCAGCTCCAGGGCGGCATCGGGCACCACGTCGGACAGCAGCCGTCCGGCGGGCCGCGCCGGCGCGGCGAGGATGACCGCGTCCGCATGCACGACCTCGGCGTCGCGGGTCGAACCGACGACGAGGTTCCAGCCGCCCTCGGCGGCGCGGGCCAGGTCGCGGACCGTGGCCCCGGTGCGTACGACGGCTCCGCTCGCTTCGCGCGACCGCTCCCGGCAGCCGGCCCATCCCGCCGACCAGGCCGGCGAACACCGGCACGTCGGAGGTGGCCTGCGTGGCTGCTGCGGCGGCGCGCAGCATCGACTTGTCCCGGTCGAGCAGCGCGACGACCTGCGGCACCGCGGCACGGGCCGAGATCTCCCGGGCGTGCCCGGCGTAGACCCCGCCGAGCAGCGGCTCGACGAGCCGGTCGACCACCTCGCGGCCGAAGCGTTCCTCGACCAGCCAGCCGACGCTGACGTCGCGGTCGTCGAGCCGCGTCGCGGGCAGCACGGCGTCCATCGCGACCCTGGCCAGACCCGGCTTGGAGATCACCCCGCTCTCGGCCAGAGCCCGAGCGTCGGTCGGGACGCCCATCAGCGTGCGCGGCATCGGCACGATGCGGCCGCGGGTCCACAGGTTGGCGGCGATCGTGGCCGGGTGCACGAGCGCGTCGGCGAGACCGGCGCTACGAGCCAGGTCGACCGCCTCCGGGCGGCGGTTCAGCATCGCCTCGGCGCCCACGTCGACGGTGACGCCGGCCACCTCGGCGAGCGCCAGCTTGCCCCCCAGGCGCGGGGACGCCTCGAGGATCGTCACCTCCACGTCGGGCCGTTGCCGGCGCACCGACGCCGCCGCGGCGACCCCGGCGATGCCACCGCCGACGACGACCACGTGCGGCGGGGCGGGAGCGGTGGGGCGACGGGTCACAGGTAACAGATTCGCAAACACCGGCAAGCACCCGCCACTCGGGCGGAACCGGACCGAGATGGGGTGCGTCACACCGGCATGACCAGACAGCTGACCCGAGTGGCCGTCGCCGGCGCCGCGACCGCACTGCTCGCTCTCACCACGGCGTGCAGCGGCGGCGGGCGACGCAATGAGCGCCGACACGGGCACGGTGTCCGAGGGCGCCGCGGGCGGGTCCGGGAGCCGCGACGGAGGCGACGTGGCCGGCCCGGTCGACGCCCCGCAGGCCGACGGCAAGGGCGACGCCGGCGCCAACCGGACCGTCGTCACGGTGCGCTCGGTGATCAAGACCGGCGAGATCGCGCTGACGGCGAAGGACCTCGACGCTGCCCGCGCGAAGGTCGACGGTCTGCTGGTGAGCCTCGGCGGGAGCATCGACAGCGAGCGCAGCACCCACGACCGGCACGGCGACCTCAAGCGGTCGACGCTGGTGCTGCGGGTCCCGGTCGACAGGTTCGACACCGCGATGAGCCGGCTCGCCGACCTCGGCAAGGTGCAGCACTCCGACTCGGCGGCCAAGGACGTCACCACCCAGGTGATCGACGTCGACGAGCGGGTGCAGACCCTGCAGAACAGCCTGGACCGGCTGCAGTCCTACCAGCGCAAGGCGGCGAACCTCGAGGAGCTGATCCGCTTCGAGCAGCAGATCACCCAGCGCGAGTCGGAGCTGCAGTCGCTCAAGGCGCAGCAGGACTACCTGGCGGACCAGACCGCGATGTCGACGATCTCGCTGTACCTGTCCGTGCCGCCCGAGCACGTGGTGCCGCCCGGCTCGCTCGACGACGCGGGGTTCCTCGCCGGCCTGAAGAGCGGCTGGCACGCGCTGACGGCGGCGGTGGTCGTCGTCCTCACCGTGGTCGGTGCGGTGCTGCCGTTCCTCGTGGTGCTCGTGCTGGCCGGCATCCCGGTGTGGCTGCTGGTGCGTCGTACCCTCCGGAACCGGGTCCCGGCCTCCCCGGCCCCCACCGCTGCTGAACACCAGGGTATGTAGGCGTTCGGTTGCTTCCCCGGGCCTGCATCCCCGGGGAAGTCACCGATTACCAGGGGACCCTGGTCATCGGTGGCGCGGGCGTCAGCGGGCGGAGTGCTCGTGGACGAAATCGGTGAGCCGGGCGAGCTGGTCCGGGTCGGTCGAGGGCATCACGCCGTGGCCGAGGTTGAAGATGTGCCCCGGGGCGGCCTTCCCCGCCTCCAGCACCTCGGCGGCCCGCTCGAGCATCAGCTCGGTCGGCGCGAACACCAGCGACGGGTCCAGGTTCCCCTGTACGACGCGTCCGCCGACCCGCCGGATCCCCTCCGCGAGCGGCACCCGCCAGTCGACCCCGACCACGTCGGCCCCGGCCTCGCCCATCAGGCCGAGCAGCTCCCCGGTGCCGACGCCGAAGTGGATCCGCGGCACACCGAGCTCGCCGGCCGCGGCGAGCACCGAGGCGGAGTAGGGCATCACGTAGCGCTCGTAGTCCGCCGGCGACATCGCCCCGGCCCACGAGTCGAACAGCTGCACTGCGGACGCCCCGGCCTCGACCTGCACCTTCAGGTAGGCCGCGGAGATCGACGCGATCTTGCGCATCAGCGCGTCCCAGACGTCGGGCGCGCCGAACATCATCGCCTTGGTCCTCGCGTGCTCCTTCGACGGGCCGCCCTCGACGAGGTAGGAGGCGACCGTGAACGGCGCCCCCGCGAACCCGATCAGCGGGGTGCCGCCCAGCTCGGCGGTCAGGGCCCGCACCGACTCGGTGATGTAGGGCACGTGGCCCGGCTCCAGGTCCGGGATCGCGGCCACGTCGGCCAGCGTCTGCACCGGCGAGGCCACCACCGGCCCGACCCCCGGCTTGATGTCCAGGTCGACGCCGACCGCCTTCATCGGCAGCACGATGTCGGAGAAGAAGATCGCCGCGTCGACGCCGTAGCGCCGCACCGGCTGCAGCGTGATCTCGACGACCAGGTCGGGGCGCATGCACGAGTCGAGCATCGCCACCCCCTCGCGCACCGTGCGGTACTCCGGCAACGAGCGGCCCGCCTGGCGCATGAACCACACCGGCGTGTGCGGTCCCGGCTCACCCCGGGCCGCCCGCAGGAACGCCGAGTCGGCGAGTGCGGGATGGGGCTGATGTGCAGGGTGGGGTTCGGGGGTGCTGGTCACGGCTCGATCTTCCCAGGTCAGGCCGCGTGTCGGGCGACCGCCCGGCGGAATCCCGCTTAGTGTGAGGTCATGGCCGCACGTCAAGAACCTCGTGTGGACCCCTCCGCCTTCCCCGAGGAGTTCCGGGTCGCCGTCGCACAGATGCGCGCCGCACGGCTGCGCCCGGAGATCTTCTGCGAGGAGATGCCCGCGCCGCAGCGCATCGCGCCGTACGCCTCCGCGCTCTCCGCCGACGTCACCGTCGACGGGGAGGACATCGGCACCGGCCGGATCGTGCTGCTGCACGACCCCGCGGGCAACGACGCCTGGGAGGGCACGTTCCGCTGCGTCGCCTACGCGCGCGCGGAGATCGACCCGGAGATGGCGAACGACCCGCTGCTCGGCGAGGTGGGCTGGTCCTGGCTGACCGAGGCGCTCGCCGCACACGGCGCCCTTTACGGTGCCCCCTCCGGCACGGTCACCAAGGTCTCCTCGGAGAGCTTCGGCTCGATGGCCGACGAGGAGGCGACCGCCCAGCTCGAGATCCGGGCGTCCTGGACGCCCCTCCCCGAACCCCTGACCCCGGCAGCGGGCCTTCTCGGCAGCCCGCTGGACCTGGGGCCGCACGTCGAGGCTTGGGCGGAGCTGCTGTGCACCGCCTCCGGCCTTCCGCCGGTCCCCGAGGGGGTCGCCTCCATGCCGAGCCGACGAGGACAGCGTGGCCGCGGCTGATGACCGACGAGACACCCCAGACCCCCCGCACGGCGCAGACGCCCGAGGAGCCTGAGGCCCCGCCTGCTCCCCTGCTCGAGCTGCGCGACGGGCTGACCGGGGTGATCGACACCGAGGAGGCGCTGGCGGAGACCGTCGACAAGCTGCGCTCGGGGTCCGGCCCGGTCGCGATCGACGCGGAGCGGGCCTCGGGCTACCGCTACTCGGCGCGCGCCTACCTCGTGCAGATCCGCCGCGAGGGGTCCGGCACCGCGCTGATCGACCCGATCCCGTTCGAGGACCTCTCCGCGGTGCAGGGGGCGATCGGCGAGGCGGAGTGGATCCTGCACGCCGCCACCCAGGACCTGCCCTGTCTCACCGAGATCGGGCTGCGACCGACCTCGCTGTTCGACACCGAGCTCGCGGGGCGGCTGCTCGGCTACCCCCGCGTCGGGCTGGCCACCCTGGTCGAGACGATCGTGGGCCGACGGATGCGCAAGGAGCACTCGGCGGTCGACTGGTCGGTCCGGCCGCTGCCCGAGCCGTGGCTCGACTACGCCGCGCTCGACGTCGAGGTCCTGCTCGAGCTGCGCGAGGCCCTCGCCGCCGAGCTGGAGGAGACCGGCAAGAGCGAGTGGGCCCGCCAGGAGTTCCACCACCTCGTGCACGCCGTGCCCGGCGGCCCCCGCCAGGACCCGTGGCGGCGCACGTCGGGCATGCACCGGGCCCGGGGCCGGCGTTCGCTGGCCGCGGTCCGCGAGCTCTGGCAGACCCGGGACGCGATCGCGTCCCAGCGCGACGTCACCCCCGGACGGATCCTGCCCGACGCCGCGATCGTCGAGGCCGCCAACGCCCTCCCCCGCGACAAGGCCTCGCTGCTCGGCCTGAAGGGCTTTCGCGGCCGTGGCGCCGAGCGCTACGTCAACCAGTGGCTGCGCGCGCTCCGCACGGCGCGCGAGCTGCCCGACGCCGAGCTGCCCCCGATCGCGGCGCGGTACGACGGTCCCCCGCCCCCGCGTGCCTGGGCCGATCGTGACCCGGTCGCCGCCGCCCGGCTCACCCACGCCCGCGCCGCGCTGAAGGATCGGGCCGAGGAGCTGAACCTCCCGGTCGAGAACCTGCTCACCCCCGACTACGTCCGGCGGCTGCTCTGGGAGCCGCCCGCCGAGCGGGACGCCGGCGAGCTGGCCGGGACGGTCGACGCCCGGCTGGCCGACCTGGGTGCGCGCCTGTGGCAGCGCGAGCTGACCCGCGACCTGCTGGTCGAGGCCATCCTCGAGGCCGACTCCGCGGCCGGGGAGGCGCCCGCCGCCCCCCAGCCGCAGTAGCGGCGCGATCAGCCCCCGGACGGGGACGGCGCGGGAGACCCCGTCGGCGGCGCCAGGATCTCGCGGGAGCGCTCGTCCAGCCGCGGCAGCATCGCATCGAGGTCGATGACCGGCGCGTAGAACATCCGCACCAGGTCCGCGCTCGTCGCGTCCACCACCTCCGGCCAGTTCGGCACGTAGGGCGCGACCCCCGCGTGCGCAACGGCGTTGCCGAACACCGACACGCTCTCGGGCTGCTGCCCGGGCTGGACGAACGCGTCCGAGTTCAGCGTCGGCAGGTGCGCCGGAACCACCTCGCCGGTCTCGGCGAGGATCGCCTCGCCCTCCGGACCGGTCGCGAAGGCGAGGAAGTCCGCCGCGGCGTCCACGTGGGCCGTCGTGGCCGACACGCACAGCCCGGACACGTCGGCCACCGTCCGGGTCCGCGACAGGCGCGGCAGCGGGAACACGTCGAAGTCGAGGTCGTCGGCACGCCGCAGCTCCGGCACGACCTTGCGCGTCGCGAGGATCATCCCGATCTCGCCGTCCCGGAACCGGCTGAGCGCGTCCTTGCGCGCGAGCTTCGCCCGGGAGGGGGTGAACCGGGGCTGGCGCAGCACGTCGAGGATCTGCTCGAGCGCGCCGCGGGTGCCGCCGTCGGAGAGGGTCAGCGTGGTGGCATGACGGGGGTCGTCGACGATGTCGGACCCCGCGGAGCGGACCAGCGCCATCAGCGTGGACAGCCGCGGCTCGGCGTACACGCCGTTCACGCCGTCGTGCGACATCAGCCGCACCGCCTTGGTGAACTCCTCCCAGGTCCAGCCGGTCTCCGGCGTGAGCGGGTCGTCGCCGTCCTCGACGAGCCGCTGGAAGGGCACCAGCCCCTGGTTGTAGAGCACCACCAGCGGGGAGACGTCGTAGGGCATGCACTGCAGCGCCTGGTCGGCGCTCAGCGCCTCCAGGCCCAGCCGCTGGTAGTTGTCGCCGAAGGTGATGCCGCGCGCCTCGAGCAGGCCGTCGACGTGCTGGATCCGGTTCTCGGCGGCGAGCCGAGGGACCTGGTCGCTGGCAGCCACGAAGACGTCGGGCTCGTCGCCCACCGACGCCTCCCGCTCCAGCCGGTCGGTGAACGCCTCGGCGGTGTCCTCGTGCTCGAGCTCGACGGTGACCTCGGGGTGCTCCGCGGTGTAGGCGTCGGCGAGCCGCACGAAGCCGTTGCGCAGCTCACGATCGCCGTAGACACCCAGGGTCAGGGTCACCGGCCCGGATGCCGAGGGGGACTGCGACGCGGCCGACGGCGAGGCCGACGACGCCGACGGGCTCGGCCTCGGCGGAGGCGCGGCATCGGTGGTGCATCCGGCGACCACCAGGCAGGCCAGCGCCGCCGTGGCGACCGAGAGCGCCCGTCGCGACACGTGCACCTCGTCTCCGCCTCCCCTCGTCCGTCCCCGTGAGCACGCCGCCCCTGACGCGGCGTGCTCGGGACACCGTATCGGGACCCGCCCACGAGCCCGGCGGCGCCGGTCCGCGGGTCGCCGTCCGCGGAGACGCCGGACGCGCTCGCTGAGGTCCCCTAGGCTGGGACGGATGTCCGAACAACCACGCCCCCGCCGTCCGGCCATGCCCGGTGCCCAGCACTTCGACGGGCTGACCGGCGAGATCGACCCGGCCGCGCGCAGCGAGGCCGCCGACCGGTGCGCCACGCTGCTGGTCCGCGGCGCCCGCGACCACGCCGACGAGGCGCTGGTCGCACGGGTCGTCTCGCTGGCCGACACCGAGGGCCTCGACACGCTGGCCGACCTGTGGTCCGGCTCCCCCGCCGACTCGCTGGCCGGGTGCCTGTGGCGGCTCTACCTGCTGCGCAGCTGGGTGTACGTCGACCCGGCCGCGGCCGCGCGCGAGTTCGACGCCGGCCGCGCCCACACGCCCGTGCACGAGGTCGTCGCCGGCGTGGTCGACCCGCCGGGCCCGGCCGAGGTGCGCCACCTCGTCGACCTGGTGCTCACCGGGGTGGCCCGCGGCGACTTCGCCGACACGCTGTGGCGGGCCGCCGCGTTCGCCCGGGTGGTCGCGGCCGGGCGGGCCCACCTGGGAGCCTGCTCCGAACTGGACACGCCGGCCACGTCCGGGTCCGCGTCGTACGCCTCGGACCTGGCGGCGGCGAAGCTGGTCACGATGGCCGAGCAGCTCGAGCACGCCGCCCGCCTCGAGGCGCTGGACCAGCTGGCCTGAACCAGGCCGGAGCGGCTCTCGCGGGTTCCCCCCGGTGGCCTTGACCGGGTTGTACAGTGGGGGACGCGCCGGACCGCGGCAGCCCCGGGTCCCAAAATAAGCCGCTGCGAGCGGCCACGCGCCGTGAGGCGCTCCCGGTCCGGCGCACCACTTCGTCAGCCGCTCGACACCAGGCCGGTCTTCGTCACCCTGTCCCACATCTCCTCGCGGATCATCCGGACGAATCCCGACGCCAGGTGCGTGTGGTTGCGCCATACGACCTGGCCGCGGCGCACGGGGGCACAGACCTGCTCGCTGGGACAGATCACCTGGTCGAGGTCCACCGTGGCCACGTCGGGGTTCCCGGCCGCCAGCGCCTCGTAGTACCCGTCCACCACGGGCACGTCCAGCGAGGCGAACACCGCACAGTCCCCGAGCCGCTTCGCCCGGGCCAGGCAGTCCAGGGGATTCCACCCGTCCTTGTCATAGCCGACCGTGCCGAGGACGCTCTTGACGATCACGACCTTGGCGCCGGTGCTCTCGATCATCCGGACGGTGCGGACGGTTCCGTCGTAGAGCATGTCCGGCAGGGGTCCCGGCTTCCCGTCGAGGCCGACCAGCTTGCCCTGCCAGCCGTCGACATCGCTGCGAGCCAACGAGGAGAGGACGACGACGTCGACGTCGAGCCGCTCGATCGTCGCACGCAGATCGGACCGGGACTTCTTGCAGCTCTCGACGGCGCCCGGCGACGCGGAGTCGTTGAGGACTCCGAGCTGCCACGGGCACGAGAGGACGATGTCCGTGGAGAGCGTGAAGCCCTTCTCGCGGGCCAGGGGGATGAATCCGGCGGCGAGCATCCGGGCGTGACTGTCGCCCACGAGCATGACGTGAGGTCTGCCGCCCTCGACGACCACGCAGTCCTCGGCCTGGTCCGCCGTGCACCACGTCTCGCCCGGTCCCTTCTCCTCGCTGATCGCAGCGAAGTCGAGGCCGGCCGGCACCGGTCGCTTCATCCACGCCTCACCGTGCGCCTCCGGCAGCTGGCTGCTTCGCCCGGCGGCAGCCACCGCGGGCGCACGCTCGCTCGTCAGGACCGGCCCGACCACCAGAGCGGCAGCCACCACGCTGGCGGTGACGCCCGTGGCGACGGTCCGCCAGCCGAAAGCGTCGAGCAGCCGGCTGCGCCGGATCGGCAGCTCGACCAGCTGGTAGGACAGCGCCGCAAGCGCGGCGGCGAGGACACCGCCGATCGCCGCCACGACAAGCGGGCGCACGTCGAGCACCTGCTCGAGCACCAGGATCACCGGGTAGTGGAACAGGTAGATCCCGTAGGAGATCTTGCCCAGGTACACCGGCGCGGGCAGGGAGAGGAGCCGGGCAACCAGGGACTGGGGTGCGGCGTACAGCCCGGTCACGAGTGCCACGGATGCTCCAGTCGCGAGCATCCCGATCATCGACACCGTGAGGTCGAGCGCCTGCATCCCCACGACCGTCAGTGCGAGCAGGCCGGCTCCGGCCAGGAGACCACCGGGTCGCGCCCAGCGCTCCGGTCCCCCACCACGACGCACCAGGCCGCGCAGCACGAGCGCCGCGACCGCACCGGCCATGAGCTGGTAGAGCCGGGCATCCGTGGCGAAGTAGGCGAGCGTGGGGTCACGGCGAGCATGGATCGCCTGCGCCGCCACGGACAGCCCCGCTACGGACAGGAACGCGGCGAACATGACCTTCTCCCGCCGTGGCGCCAACCGGTGCACCAGGAGCACCAGCAGAGGGAAGAACACGTAGAACTGCTCCTCCACCGACAGCGACCAGAAGTGCATGAACGGGCTGTGGGCCGCGTCCGCGGCGAAGTAGTCCCGCGCCTCCAGGATGAACTGCCAGTTCGCCACATAGAGCAGGGCGGCCTGCGCCTGCCGGACGAAGTTCAGCCTTTCCGGCAGGGAGACGACCAGCACGAACACCATGCACGTGAGGACGATCGTGAGCACGGCAGCCGGGAGCAGTCGCCGGACCCGGCGTGCCCAGAAGCGGGAGAGCCGCAAGGTCCCCTCGGCGTCGATCTCGCTCATGATCACGTTGGTGACCAGGAAGCCGGAGAGCACGAAGAAGACGTCCACGCCGATGAACAGGTTCTCCGCGCCGGAGACGCCTGCGTGGAAGAGCACGATGAGCACGACAGCGAGCATCCGGACCCCGTCGAGCGCCGGGTGGTAGGTCCACGCGGTCATCCGGCGTCCATTGCTCATCGTCGGACACGCTAGCCGAGTGACGCGCGGCGCCGTTCAGGCCCCTGGTTCGGCACCCGCGGCGATCCGTGCCGCCACCGCGGCGTTCGCCCGGACGCCAAGGTGGCGTCGTGCAACGCCCGGTCCAGCTCGTCGTCCGCAGGGACGGGCTTCGCCACCACGATGCCCTGGCGCAGCCCGTGCAGGTCGCGGTGCGCCATCACCGCGCGCACCTCGGCCGGGTCGTCGACCCGCCACGGGACGGCGACGCCGGTGTCGCGGACGTAGAACCCCCGGGAACACGTCGCACCCGTAGCCCAGCACCGGCACGGACAGCGTCTCGAGCCGCTCCAGCGTGGCCGGGACGTCGAGGACCGACTTCGCCCCCGCACAGACCACGGTCACCGGCACCGCGGCCAACGCCCCGAGGTCCGCCGACTCGTCCCAGCTCTCGCGGGCTCCGCGGTGCACGCCGCCGGGGCCGCCGGTGGCGAAGACCCGGATGCCGGCCAGGTGGGCGAGGTACGACGTCGCCGCGACCGTGGTGGCGCCGCTCGCCTTCCTCGCCAGGAGCACGGCCAGGTCGCGGGTGCTCTCCTTGGCCACACGGGGGTCCTCCGCGACGCGGCCCAGGCCGTCGTCGTCGAGCCCGACCCGCACCACCCCGTCGAGCACGGCGATCGTCGCCGGCACGGCCCCGGCCCGCCGTACCTCCTGCTCGACCGCGCGCGTCGTGGCTGCGGCCGACTCGGTCGGGAGGCCGTGGCTGATCAGCGTGGACTCGAGCGCCACGACGCCGGTCGCTGATGCAATAGCGTCGGACACCTCCGCGGAGACGCGGAGCGGGAGAGTGGTCACCCGGGCATTGTGCCGAAGACCGGCATCGGCTGCGGGAGGAGTACGCGTGGTGCACGACGGGGACGCGGACCGGACGCCGCCGGCCGTCCGCGTGGCGTGCCTCGGCGACGTCATGCTCGACGTGATCGTGCAGGCGCCGCAGGGGCTCGTGGCCGACGACGACACCCCGGCGACGATCACGTTCGCGGCCGGCGGGCAGGCGGCCAACGTGGCCGCCTGGGTGGAGACGCCCGGTGGGCGAGCCCGGGTCTTCGGACCGCACTCCGACCACGGCCGCGCCGGCCTCGTCACCGACGCCCTCGAGGGTCGCGGGGTGGAGGTGGTCGGCCCGCACGTGGGGCACCCGGGCACGGTGGTCTCGCTGGTGACCCGGTCGCTGGCCTCGGACCCCGGCGACGCGAGCTGGCTCGACCACGTGGCGCCGGGCCCCTGGGTCCACGACGTGGACTGGCTGATGGTCTCGGGCTACGCGCTGCTCCGGTCGAACCGGCCCGAGGTGCTCAAGCACGGACCCGGCGGCGCGAGCTTCGTGATCGACGGAGTCAGCGACGACCGGCCGTCGCTCGCCGGGCACGTCGTGGACACGACGGGTGCGGGCGACTCGCTGACCGCGGGCTACCTCGTCGGCGGGGCCGACCTCGCGATGAGCACCGCCGCGGCGTGCGTGGCCCAGGTCGGTGCCCAGCCGGAGGCACTCGCGTGAGCGGCCTCGTGGTGCGCGGCGTGCGGATCCCCGAGGACGAGCTGCGTTGGCGGTTCAGCCGCTCCGGCGGACCGGGCGGGCAGTCGGTGAACACCGCCGACTCGCGGGTGGAGCTCAGCTTCGACGTGTCCCGCTCTCCGTCGCTGCCCGGCGGGCTGCGGGACCGGGCGGTGGCCAGGCTCGGCAACCGGCTGGTGGACGGCGTGCTGACCATCGCGGCCTCGGAGTACCGCTCGCAGCACCGCAACCGCCAGGCGGCGCGGGCCCGGCTGGTCGACGTGCTGCTCGAGGCCACCGCTCCCCCGCCGCCGCGTCGCCGTCCCACCAAGCCGAGCCGGGGCTCGCGGGAGCGCCGGCTCGCCGCCAAGTCGCGGCGCGGGCAGACCAAGGCGATGCGACGCCGCCCCGACGCCGAGTGAGCGGTGCTGCCCTGGAGCTCAGTGGCTGCGGCGTACCCAGCCGGACCGGTCGCGCGAGTAGCCCTGGTCGTCGTGCGGGTTGTCGGAGTAGAACTCACCGGCGCCGTCGGCCCGGGTGGTGTTCACGTTCATCCGGACGGCTCGCGGCCGCTTGAGGCAGTCCCGGTCCACCCGCAGGCGCACGATGTCGTGGTCGTAGTCGATGACGTGGTGCACGGTGCAGTCGACCAGGTCACCGCGCGGCTTGTAGACGCGGGCCCGGCCGGACCAGTGCCGCGGGCTGGCCGCGATGACCACCTCGCGGGTGACGTGGGCGCCGGCGCGGCGGCCCTGCAGGGTGACGGCGTACTGCGCGTAGGTCCCGCGCTTGGCGAGGTCGACGAACGCCAGCCGGACCACGATCCGGTCGTCGCGGTGGACCAGCTTGGCACGGCGCAGGTCGCCGAGGCTGGCGTTCGGAGCCGGCTGCGCGGAGCCGGCCTGGTCGGAGGCCCAGACGTCGCCGCGGCCGTCGACGAGGGTGAGCTCCTGCGCGTTCGCCGCGGGCGCCGCGGAGACGACCAGCGCTGCGACGGCCAGCGGGACACCCAGGGCGGCGGGGAGGCGGAGCTTCACGCGAACCACCCTAACCGCGCGACCACCCCGGCGTGGTCGGACGGCCAGAGTCGGCCGGGACTGGTCCGGTCCCCCGCGTCGGCCCCGACCACCCGGCACTCCCCCACGTCGGCGTCGCGGACGAAGACGTAGTCGATGCGCTCACCCAGCGTGGCCACCGGGTTCGCCAGATCCGCGGCCTGGCCGCAGGTGTGTCCGCCGTGCGGGTCGGCCCCCGCGACGAGCCACGCGTCGACGTAGGGCGCGGGTACCCCGACGAGCTCCGGCGTGGCGTTGAGGTCCCCGACGAGCACCACTGGGCCGTCCACCCCGGCGAGCAGGGCCAGCAGCTCGTCGCGCTGGCGGTCGCGCACGGCCGCGTCGTACGCCTCGGTGTGCGTGTTGGCGACGACCACCCGGCTGCCGTCGACCTCGCCCTCGACGATCCCCCAGCCGCGCCGGACCGGGAAGCTGACCCCGTCGATGCCGGTGCGGACCGAGTGCGCGGCGGTGTAGTTCCCGACGCGCTCGGCCGTCACCGCGAAGCGACCCCCGCGGCGCACCAGCACGGCGTCGGAGCCGGACACGCTCATCACCCCGTCGCGGACCGGCAGGCTGCCGGCGAAGCCACGATCGACCGCGTGCACGTCGTACGGCGTCCCGGCTGCGGCCAGCGCGTCGAGCAGCACCGGCAGGAAGTCCTCGACGGCCCGCTCCGGGCCCGGCTCGCCCGTCGAGGCGACCGGCGCGAGGGTCCACCGGGTCACTTCCTGGAGCCCGACGACGTCGACCTTCTCGCGCGCCAGGATCCTGGCCACCGCGGCAGCGCGCTCGACGAACCGGGTCCGTGCGAGCTGGTCGCGCAGCACGTCGACCTCTGCCGCGAGCTGCTCGAGGGAGGTGACGTCGAAGAGCCGGGCCAGGTCGGCGCCGAGGTAGAGGTTGTAGGTCGCCACGGTGAGCGTGCGAGGGTCCACGCGGGGCATCCTGCCAGCCGGCCGCCGGTACGGTGACGCCCATGACGAGCTACTCCCCCGAGATGGACGGCGAGCCCGACCCCGGGGAGGTGGTGTGGACCTGGGTGCCCTACGAGGACGACCCCGACCAGGGCAAGGATCGACCGGTGCTGGTGCTCAGCCGCTCCGAGACCGACCCGGAGCTGCTCAGCTGCCTGTACATGACCAGCAAGGACCACGACCGCGACGCCGAGGACGAGGCGCGATGGGGGCGGTACTGGATGGACGTCGGCACCGGGGGCTGGGACCGCGAGGGTCGCGAGAGCGAGATCCGGCTGGACCGGCTGCTGGTCATCCCGGCCTCCGAGGTGCGGCGCGAGGGCGCGGCGCTCGACCGGGCGATCTTCGACCAGGTCGTCGCGGCAGCGGCCGCCTACCGCTGACCCGGCGCCTCGTCGCGCCGAGAACGTGCCGACCCGGCCCCTCCTCGCACTCAGGCGGCGTCGAGCGCCTTGCGGATCCGGGTGTCGGAGACCGGGTACGCCGTGCCGAGCGACTGCGCCCACAGGCTGACCCGGAACTCCTCGAGCATCCACCGGACCTTGACCAGCGCGGCGCCCGGCGGCCTCCCGTCGGGCAATGCCTCGACCCGGTTGAGGTAGGCGTCCTGCAGGCCCGCGACCTGGTCCATCAGCAGCCGATCCCGTCCGACCGAGGCCGCGAGCTTCGCGCGCCGTTCGGCGACCGCCGCGAGGTAGCGCGGGAGCTGGCGCAGCTGGGCCGCCCCCGCCTCGGCGACGAACCCGCGGTGCACGAGCCGGCCGACCTGGGCCTTCATGTCCGCCAACGCAGGGAGCATCGTCATGTCGGCGGACCCGCTGAGCTGCTTGTCGACGTCGCGCCACACGGCCAGCACCCGGACCACGTCGTACATCACCACCCGTGCGGTCTCGGCGAGGTCGCCGCGCACCCTGGTTGCCAGGGTCTCGAACGACGGGCGGTTCCACACCGGCCCGCCGTGCCGCTCGACCAGCGCGTCCACCGCGGCGGCGACGCAGTCCTCGAGGAGGTCCGAGGCGCCGGAGTACGGCGAGCCGGCCAGCGAGAGCTTCTCGGCGTTGGAGAGGCCGTCGGCGATCGCCTTCGCCGGCGACGGGATCGTCAGCATCAGCAGCCGGCGCAGTCCGTGGCGGTGCATCGCGTCGCGCTCCGGCTCCGACCCGAACACCTGCAGGCCGACCGTCGCCCCCTCGTCGACGAGGCCCGGGAAGCCGCGCACCTCGTGGCCGGCGCGGGTCTGGGTGAACGTCTGGTCGATGGCGTCGAAGGTCCAGGTGGTCTGACCGGTGACGCTCAGCCCGGAGGACGACGCG
Source organism: uncultured Actinomycetota bacterium (assembly GCA_963801125.1). Lineage (GTDB taxonomy): Bacteria > Actinomycetota > Actinomycetes > Propionibacteriales > Nocardioidaceae > Nocardioides_B. Next base: position 145,718 of record CAWDDL010000010.1, on the reverse strand, counting down.
GCCTCCTCCATCGCGGCCCGGAACGTCGGCCGCAGCGGCTCCTTGAGCTTCTCGAGGTCCTTGCCCTCGCCGACCACGCCGCCGTCCGCGTCCACGACCCGGAACGTCGGCCGCAGGTGCTCCGGCACCTTGCTCAGGTCCCAGGCGTCGCGCGGCACGTGCACGCCGGTCCGGCCGCGCAGGAATCGTTCGAGCGCACCGAGCAGCGACTCCTCACCGGGTGGGACCCCGTCGAGAAAGTCCCGCGCGACGTTGGGCGCTGGCACGAAGTTGACCCGCAGCTGCTTGGGCAGGGAGCGGATCAGCGCCACGACCAGCTCGTGGCGCAGCCCCGGCACCTGCCAGGTGAACGGGGTCGGGTCGACCTGGTTCAACGTCGCCACCGGGACGTCGACGGTGACGCCGTCCGCGGCGGTGCCCGGCTCGAACTGGTAGCTCAGCGGCAGGGCCAGGTCACCCTGCCGCCAGGCGTCCGGGTAGTCGTCCGCGGTGACCGACGACGCGGTCTCGTTGACGAGCATCTCCGGGTCGAAGGTGAGCAGGTCGGGCTGTTCGTGCCGCGTCCTCTTCCACCACGAGTCGAAGTGGGCGCCGGAGACCACGTCAGCACCCACGCGCGCGTCGTAGAAGGCGAACAGGGTGTGCTCGTCGACCATGATGTCGCGGCGCCGGGCCCGGTGCTCGAGCTCCTCGACCTCCTCGAGCAGCGCCCGGTTCTCGGCGAAGAACTTGTGCCGGGTGTGCCACTCCCCGTAGACGAGCGCGTGCCGGATGAACAGCTCGCGCGACAGCGCCGGGTCGACCTTCCCGTAGGACACCAGCCGGTCGGCGACCAGCGGTACGCCGTACAGCGTCACCCGTTCGTAGGCCAGCACCGCCGCGCGCTTCTTGCTCCAGTGCGGCTCGGACCAGGTCCGCTTCACCAGGTGCGCGCCGAGCTCCTCGGCCCACTCCGGCAGCACCCTGGCGTTGATCCGCCCCCAGAGCTTCGAGGTCTCGACGAGCTCGGCGGCCATCACGAACTGCGGCTGCTTCTTGAACAGTCCCGAGCCGGGGAAGATCGAGAACCGGGCGTTGCGGGCGCCGAGGTAGTCGCGCCGCTCGGGGTCGCGCAGCCCGACATGGGAGAGCAACCCGGCCAGCAACGCCTGGTGGATCGCGTCGGCGTCCCACGGCTCCTCCGCGCTCGCCGACTCCTGCTTCGGCTTGGTGTCCAGCTTCAGCTGCTTGGCGACCTGGCGCAGCTGTGACTCGAGCTCCTGCCACTCCCGGATGCGCAGGTAGTTGAGATACTCCGCGCGGCACATCCGCCGAAAGGCACCGGAGCTGAGCTCGCGCTGCTGGCTCTTCACGTAGCGCCACAGGTTCAGCAGGGTCAGGAAGTCGGAGGTCTCGTCGCGGAAGCGGGCGTGCTTCTGGTCGGCCTGCGCCCGCGCCTCGGTCGGTCGCTCCCGCGGGTCCTGGATCGACAGCGCGGCGGTGACCACGAGCACCTCGCGCAGGCAGCCGCGCCGGTCCGCCTCGAGCACCATCCGGCCCAGCCGCGGGTCGACCGGCAGCGCGACGAGCTGGCGGCCGAGCCGGGTGAGGCGGCGCCGCGGGTCGGACTCGCGCGGGTCCATCGCGCCGAGCTCCTCGAGCAGCTGGACGCCGGCCTTCACGTTGCGCTGGTCGGGCGGGTCGACGAACGGGAACCGGGCGACGTCGCCGAGCCCGAGCGCGGTCATCTGCAGGATCACCGAGGCGAGGTTGGTGCGCAGGATCTCCGGGTCGGTGAACTCCGGGCGCGACTCGAAGTCCTCCTCGGAGTACAGCCGGATCGCCACGCCGGCCTCGACGCGGCCGCAGCGACCCTTGCGCTGGTTGGCCGAGGCCTGGCTGATCGGCTCGATCGGCAGCCGTTGGACCTTGGTCCGGTAGGAGTAGCGCGAGATCCGTGCGTAGCCGGCGTCGACGACGTACCGGATGCCAGGCACGGTCAAGGAGGTCTCGGCGACGTTGGTGGCGAGTACGACGCGGCGGTTGCTGTGCCGCTCGAACACCTTGTGCTGCTCGGCGGACGACAGCCGCGCGAACAGGGGCACCACCTCGAAGGCGTCCACCGGTCGGGCCTTCGACGTGACCTTGCCGAGCACGTCGGCGGTGTCGCGGATCTCCCGCTCGCCGGGCAGGAACACCAAGATGTCTCCCGGACCCTCCCGGACGAGCTCCTTGACCGCGTCGACGATCGCCTCGGTCTGGTCGCGTACGACGGGCTCGCCCTCGTCGTCCTCGTAGCCCTCCTCGACGAGCGGGCGGTAGCGGACCTCGACCGGGTAGGTCCGCCCGGAGACCTCGACGATCGGCGCCGGAGTGCCGTCCGGCTGCGCGAAGTGGGCGGCGAACCGCTCGGGGTCGATGGTGGCGGAGGTGATCACGACCTTCAGGTCGGGCCGTTTCGGCAGCAGCTGCCTGAGGTAGCCGAGGATGAAGTCGATGTTGAGGCTGCGCTCGTGCGCCTCGTCGATGATCAGCGTGTCGTAGGCGGACAGCGTCCGGTCGTGCTGGAGCTCGGCGAGCAGGATGCCGTCGGTCATCAGCTTGACCAGGGTGTCCTTGCTCGACCGGTCGGTGAACCTGACCTGGTAGCCGACCACGCCCGCCTCGCCGAGCTCGGTGCCGATCTCCTCGGCGATCCGCTCCGCGACGCTGCGCGCGGCGATCCGGCGCGGCTGGGTGTGCCCGATCATCCCGTGCACGCCGCGGCCGAGCTCGAGGCAGATCTTCGGCAGCTGGGTGGTCTTGCCCGAGCCCGTCTCGCCGGCCACGATCACCACCTGGTGGTCGCGGATGGCGGCGGCGATGTCGTCGCGGCGCTGGCTGACCGGCAGCTCGTCGGGGTAGTGCACCCGCGGCACGAGCGCGCGGCGAGCCTCGACCTGCGCGGGCGTCAGTGCGCGGCGGCCGGGGCGGGGCTGGTCCGGCTTGCGGGGGCGGCCCCGACGTGGGCGGCGCGGCGTACGACGCTCCCGCTGGCTGGCCTCCGACATGACGCGCACGAGTCTACGGACCGGCGGCAACGGGTTTCCCGGGCCGGGCCGCGCGAGGACGCGCCGGGTCGACCACCGCACCGCGCGAGGACGCGCCGGGTCGACCACCGCACCGCGCGAGGACGCGCCGGGTCAGCGGGCGGTGGACATCGTCTCGGCGGATCCGGAGAGCCGTGCTCTCCGCGCAGCGAGACGGCTGCGGCGGTAGGAGCCCGACGGAATGGACGGAGGATGACACCGTGATGACGACGGATTCCATGGCTCGGATGACCTGCGCGCCGCGAATCCATCGAGCACCCGGCGTCTCGACACCGGACCCGTGCGTGAGCGCATAGGCCGAGGGCGGCTCGGGTTGATCCTGCGCTGCCCGGCCTGCAGGCTGGGGGGTTCAGCGAAGCGATCACACGAAGGAGATGCACCCGTGCTCACCCTGACCGAGAACGCCAGCACCGTCGTCAAGACCCTGGTCGAGCAGCAGGAGGCCGCCGTGGGTGGTCTGCGGATCAGCCAGGACGCCCCCGACTCCCCCGCCCTGCACGTCATCCCGACGCAGGAGCCCCAGCCCGGCGACCAGGTCGTCGAGGAAAGCGGCGCCAAGGTCTTCCTCGAGGAGACCGCTGCGATGACCCTCGATGACAAGATCCTCGACGCCCAGGTCGATCAGAACGGCGGCGTCCAGTTCACGATCGCCCCGCAGGCCTGAGCGGGACCCCCACGAGGTGCTGCGCGACAAACCTCGCAGAACCACAGGTTTGAGATTCTCGCCCCCGGGGCACATCTGAGTCCGGAAGGGAGAACAACATGACATTCATCCTGTGGCTCATCGCGGTCGCACTCGTGGTCTGGGGCATCATCACCCTGGTCCGTGGCGGCGTCCTGATGGGCATCGTGCTCATCGTCCTCGGCCTGATCATCGGCCCCGGCGGTTACAGCATCTTCAAATAGCGCAACACCGTAAGACCTCACGACCAGCCGGCCGCCCCCTCCTCGAGGGAGCGGCCGGCTTCGTCGTGGACGATCCGTCTGACCGCGGTCAGCAGCCGGAGAGCGCACCCGGCAGCGCCGCGGCGAGCATGGCGAGCAGCCGGTCCTTCGTCACTCCCTCGGGGTCGCGGACCCAGGCGAGCACCACGTCCTCCGCCATCGCCGACCAGCCCCGGACCATCAGCCGGGCCGCCGAGTCGTCGGCGACCCCGAAGACGTCGAGCAGCCGCCCGCCCTCGGCGTCGGAGACCTCGAAGATCCGGGCCGTGAGCACCCCGCGCGCCTCGTCGTAGATCTCGCGCATGGCCTGGTCACCACCCGCCGCCGCCCGTACCAGCGAGGTGTAGCCGGCATGGTTGGCGACCACGTAGTCGACGTACGCCTCCAGCGAACGGGTCAGCCGCTCGAGCGGATCGCCCTCGGACGGCGGTGCGGTGACCGCGATGAGGTCGTCCGCCGCCTTGCGGACCACGGCCCGGTGGAAGTCGTGCTTGTTTCCGAAGTAGTGGTACAGCAAGCCGCGCGAGATGCCGGCCTCCTCGGCCAGCACGTCGATCGAGAGCTCGTCCACGGAGCGTGTCGAGAGCAGCCGCACGCCGAGGTCGAGCAGCTGGCCGCGCCGGTCGTCGGGAGTCATCCGGACGCGTCCGGTGGGGGTCGCCGTCATGTGACCCACCCTACTGAACACGATTCAACACCGCTATTGACGGATGTTCAATACCGCCGGTATGTTGCCGCGCATGACCTCGCACGCACCGGCGAACCGTCCGCTCCCCACGCACGTCCGCGTCCTGGTCGTCGGCGCCGGGTTCGGCGGCCTCGGCATGGCCATCCGCCTCGACGGAGCCGGCGAGCGTGACTTCCTCGTCGTCGACAAGGGACGCGACGTCGGCGGAACCTGGCGCGAGAACACCTACCCGGGTGCCGCGTGCGACGTCCCCTCGCAGCTGTACTCCTTCTCGTTCGCGCCCAACCCGGGCTGGTCGCGCTCGTTCTCCCCGCAGCCGGAGATCCAGGACTACATCCAGCGCACCGCGCGCGAGTCCGGCGTGTTGGACCGGTTCGTCTTCGAGACGGCGCTCGAGGAGGCCCGCTGGGACGCCGACGCGGCACTCTGGCGCGTGCGGACCTCGGCCGGTGACCTGACTGCCGACGTGCTGGTGACCGCCTCCGGAGGCCTGTCCGAGCCGCGGATGCCCGACATCGACGGTCTCGCGGGCTTCTGCGGCGAGGTGTTCCACTCCGCCCGCTGGAACCACGACTACGACCTGGCCGGCAAGCGGGTCGCCGTGATCGGCACCGGCGCCTCCGCCATCCAGCTCGTGCCCGAGCTGGCCCGGCAGGTCGACCGGCTCGACGTCTACCAGCGCACCGCCCCCTGGGTGATGCCGCGCCGGGACCGCGACTACACCGCGGTCGAGAAGCTCGGCTTCCGCTTCGTGCCCGGGCTGCAGAAGCTCTACCGGACCGCCATCTACTGGGGCCGCGAGACGTTCGTGCCGGGCTTCACGATCAACCCCAGGCTCGCGGCACCCGCCCGCAAGGCCGCGCTGCACAACATCGAGCGTGCGATCGACGACCCGGGCCTGCGCCAGAAGGTCACCCCGGACTACCAGATCGGCTGCAAGCGGATCCTGATCTCCAACGACTACTACCCCGCACTCGCGCGGGACCACGTCGACCTGGTCACCGACCCGATCGTGAAGGTCACCGGCAACGCCGTCGTCACCGCAGACGGCACCGAGCGCGAGGTCGACGCGATCGTGGTCGCCACCGGGTTCCACACCACCGAGCAGCCCATCGCCGAGCACATCACCGGCCAGGCGGGGCAGAGCCTCGCCCAGGTCTGGGAGCGCCACGGGATGGCCGCCTACAAGGGCACCACGATCGCCGGGTTCCCCAACCTGTTCCAGATCGTCGGCCCCAACACCGGCCTCGGTCACTCCAGCATGGTCTTCATCATCGAGTCGCAGATCGCCTACATCCTGAGCGCGCTCGCCCGGATGAAGGCGGACGGGCTCACCGCGGTGCAGCCGAAGCCCGAGGCCCAGCGCCGCTGGAACGACGCCCTTCAGCACCGGCTCGCCCGCACGGTGTGGAACACCGGCGGCTGTTCGAGCTGGTACCTCGACTCCCACGGCCGCAACACCACCTTGTGGCCGGGCACCACGTTCTCGTTCCGGGCGAAGCTCGCCCGGTTCGACCAGGACGCCTACCTGACGAAGGGATCCGCATGAAGACGCTGGACGGCAAGGTCGTCGTGATCACGGGAGCCGGCTCCGGCATCGGTCGGGCCCTCGCCCGGCAGGCCGCCGAGGCGGGTGCCGACCTGGCGCTGACCGACTGGGACGAGGTCGGGCTGATGGAGACTGCCGCCCTGGTGCGGGTGCAGGCGGGCCGTCAGCTGCGCACCGACAAGCTCGACGTCCGCGACCGTGCGGCGATGGCCCGCTACGCCGGCTCCGTCCGCGAGGAGCTCGGCCGGGTCAACGTCGTGGTCAACAACGCCGGGGTCGCCCTGCACGGAGACTTCACCGAGGTCGACTACGCCGACTTCGAGTGGGTCATGGACGTCGACTTCTGGGGCGTCGTACAGGGCACCAAAGAGTTCCTGCCGCACCTGATCGAGTCCGGTGACGGTCACGTCGTGAACATCTCCAGCCTGTTCGGGCTGCTCGGCATGCCGGGGCAGACGGCGTACAACGCGGCGAAGTTCGCCGTGCGCGGCTTCACCGAGGCCCTGCGCCAGGAGATGCTCGTCGCCGGTCACCCGGTGGCGGTCACCAGCGTTCATCCCGGCGGGATCAAGACCGCGATCGCCCGCAACGCCCGTACGACGGCCTCCCACGAGCCGGCCCGGGTCGCCCGGCACTTCGACACGAAGCTGGCCCGCACCACACCGGAGCGGGCCGCGGAGATCATCTGGGCCGGCGTCCTCGCCGAACGCCCTCGCGTCGTGGTGGGCGCGGACGCCAAGGTCCTCGACGCCCTCGTCCGTGTGGTCGGGCCGCGCTACCAGGACCTGTTCGCCAAGCTGGCACCGCGGCTCGCCCCCTGACCGGCGCGAGGGTCTCCCCAAAACGGGTGGGCAACCCCTACCTTTGGCATTACACACATCCGTCACGGGGGTTCCATGGCCCGCTTCTTCACCCGACGCCCCGCGCCCGCGCCTGCGCCGGCCGCGAGCACGCTGCTCGCCGACCCCGCGCTCGGGGAGGTCTGCGCCAGCTACGCGCCCGGTCACCAGATGCACTACATCCACCAGGGCCAGGCGCTGCGCTCCCCGTCGGTGCGTGCGAGCAACGTGATCGTCGAGGGCGACCGCGTGATCGTAGTGCTCGAGGGCAGCGACCAGCTCGACTACCACCACCACGAGCCAGAGCGGCTCAGCTCGGTGCTCGGCCTGTTCCCGGGATCGCGGGTCGTGTACCCGAAGTTCCACGCCCTGCGGGTCGGTCCCTACTGGTTCAACTGCGCCCCGGGCGACTTCACGCCCTGCCGGCCCGAAGCGGGAGCAGACGGGTCCTGAGCACCCCGGGAAGCCCGGTGCGCGTCCTGTTCCGCAAGTGGGGCGACCGGCCGCACTGGGAGTACGACGCGCTCCACCTCGGCGCCGACGAGCACGGCACCTGGATCGGCGCCCCCGCAGGCACCCGGCTGTCGCGGCCCGGGGCCGGGTTCACCGCCCCGGGCGACTTCGTCTCCCTGGTCCCGCGGGACGAGCCCTTCGTGGCGAGGTTCTACGACCCGGTCGCCTGGGCGGGCAGCGCCAACCCGGTGGACGTCTACGTCGACATCACCACCGTGCCCCGCTGGACGGACCAGGGCGTCAGCATGGTCGACCTGGACCTGGACGTGGTCCGCGGACCCACCGGCCGGGTCTGGATCGACGACGAGGACGAGTTCGCCGACCATCGGCTCCGGTTCGGCTACCCTCCGGAGCTGGTCCGGCTCGCGGGGGCGGCCTGCGACCAGGTGCATGCCGCGGTGTCGTCCGGGCTGCCGCCGTACGACGGGGTCGTCGGCCCGCGCTGGCTCAGCCGGCTTGCGGAGGCTTGCGCTTCCTGACCGCGGCAGCCCGCAGCGGACCGACCAGGCGGGGCCCGGCGAGCCGGTGCTCCAGCCGGCGTGCCTCGCGGTGCAGCGGCTGGGCGACGTACTCGCCCAGGATCACCCCGGAGGCCAGCGCGATCGCGATCGCGGCAGCGGCCATCAGCGACAAGATGCCGTTCCCGCCGGCGGCCAGCAGGGACAGCCCGCGATAGATCGACAGGCCCGGGAGCAGCGGCACGATGGCCGAGACGACGACCACCAGCGGAGGCACCCGCACCAGCCGGGACAGCGAGTAGGAGGTGACACCGATCATCACCGCCGCCAGTGCGACGGCCCAGGCGCGGTCGAGCCCCTGCGTCTGGGCGAGGAGGGAGACGAAGGCCGCCCCACCGGCGACCAGCGCGATCGGCGCCAGCGCCCGCACCGGAGCGTAGCTGGCGAACGCGAACGCCGCTCCACACACCGCCGCACCGGCGAGCACCGCACCGGCCTGCGACAGGGAGCCGACCCCCGGGTTCAGCCGGCCCAGGTCGACGCCCAGCATCCGTCCGACGGTGAGCCCGCCGCTGACCCCGGCGATGATGCCGGCGGTGGCCAGCAGCGCCTCGAGCATCCGGGCCGAGGCGGTGAGCGGGAAACCCGTCAAGGCGTCCTGGATGGCCCCCATGAAGCCGATCCCGGCGAGCAGCATGATGATCCCGACGGTGACCACGAACGACGGGTCGACGTCGATGCCGGCGCCGACGGCCGCGACGGCGATCAGCGTCGCGACGAGACCGCCGGCGACCTGCTGGTAGAAGCCCGGCAGCCGGCGCCGGGCCATCAGCCGGGTCAGCTGGTCGATCGCCGCGGACGCCACGAACGCGATGGCCAGCACGATCCCGGTGCCGCCGAGCAGCAGCGCGACCCCGGCCCCCATCACGCCGTACCCCATGGTCACCGCCCACCGCGGCAGCCGGTGCCCGGAGGAGACCACCCGGGCCAGCCGGGTCCGCGCCTCGTCGCGGTCGATGTCCCCGCGGATCAGGTCCCGCACGATCTGGTCGACCAGGGTCAGGTCTTCATAGTCGATGACCCGGTGCCGGACGTGACGGACCTGGACCATCGCCGGCTCCTCGTAGCTCGGCTGATGGCTCATCGTCAGGCTGGTGAACGTCACGTCCACCTCGACCCCGCGTAGCCCGCACGCATGGGTCACCGACCACATGGTGGCGGTGACGTCGGCGGCCCCGGCGCCGGAGGACAGCAGCACCTCGCCCACGCGCAGGGCGAGGTCGAGCGTCTTGTAGATCTCTCTGTTCTCGGGCATCGAGGGCAGTCTCCCGAACGGGAGCCTCGTTGCGCGAACCGGGACACGTGGGGTTGCTCACCCCGAGGACGCACGAATCAGAAGAGCCCCCTCGCCGCAGGGGCGGGGGGGCTCTTCGCGACGAGCTCGGTCAGTCCGAGGATGTCGGAGCGGCCTCACGCGACCTCTTGCCGCCGGGACCGTTCTTGAACATCGGAGCGGCCTCACGCGACCTCTTGGCGCCGGGACCGTTCTTGAACATCGGAGCGGCCTCACGCGACCTCTTGCCGCCGGGACCGTTCTTGAACATCGGAGCGGCCTCACGCGACCTCTTGCCGCCGGGACCGTTCTTGAACATCGGAGCGGCCTCACGCGACTTCTTGGCACCCGGACCGTCCAGAGAACCGGCCTTGCGTGCCATCTTGTGGTGGTGAGCTGAGACCGACACGCGGTCCGCAGATCCCGAGTCGGCGACAGCTGCACCGACCGTGACCATGCCCAGCACCATCGCACCGGCACCGACGGCACCGGCAATGCGCAGCGCGCGGGCGCGCGGCGCGGATTGAGCAATTTTCGACATGTGAACTCCCAGTCTCACATTCGGATGGTGATCATGACGTTAGGGCGCCATGCGGACGGAGGTGTCCGTTTTGAGAAAACTCCTCCACTCCCATGACCAGAATGACCCATCCGAAGCGTCCGCGCTAGACCGTTATGTCCAAATTTTGGCTCGGGCGGACCAGCCCGGTCCCGTGGGCGCCCGCGAGCCGGTCGGCAGCCCGGTGCGGTTCCGGCCGGTCACGCCGGTGCGGGCGGTCCGGGCGGTCCGGGCGGCGCCATCTCCAGGCGCACGCCGACCAGGCGCACCGCCCGCGAACGGTCGAGCCGGTCGAGCAGCTCGACGGCCGCCGCGGTCACCTCGGCCTCGTCGAAGGTTGGGGCGGACAGGGTCAGGCTGCGGCTGCGCGTCTCGAAGGGCGCGTAGCGCAGCTTGAGCCCGACCCGGACCGCCGGGCGCCCTTCGGCCCGGATGTCGTCGAGCACGTGCGTCGCGAGCCGCCGTACCTCTCGTGCCACCTGGTCCCAGTCGGTGAGGTCGTGCTGGAACGTGGTCTCGCGGCCGTGGCCGCGCGGCACGTAGGGCGATGGGTCGACCGGTGAGGTGTCGACCCCGCGCCCGAGCCGGCGGTACCACGGACCCATCCGCGGCCCGAGCCGCTCGGCCAGGAACGCCGTGTCGGTCCGCGCGAGCTCACGCACGGTGCCCACCCCGAGCTCAGCGAGCCGCCGGGCGGTCTTGCGGCCGATCCCCCACAGCGCGTCGGTCGGCCGGTCCCCCATCACCGCGAACCAGTTCGCCTCGGTGAGCGTGAACGTGCCCTGGGGCTTGCCGAACTCGGTGGCGATCTTCGCGCGCAGCTTGTTGTCGCCGATCCCGACCGAGCAGTGCAGGCCGGTGGCGTCGAGGACCGCCGCACGGACGGCGTCGGCGAACCCCTGCGGGTCGTCGGTGTCGACGCCGAGGAACGCCTCGTCCCAGCCGAGCACCTCGACCGGCACGTCGAAGGAGCGCAAGGTGTCCATCACCCGCGCGGAGGCGGTGTCGTAGGCCGGCGCGTCGACGGCCAGGAACACCGCCTCGGGGCACTTGCGCGCCGCCGTCCGCAACGGCATCCCGGACCCGACCCCGTGCTCGCGGGCCTCGTAGGAGGCGGTCGAGACGACGCCGCGCTCGGTCGGGTCCCCGCGCCCGCCGACCACGACCGGCCGACCGGCGAGCTCGGGCCGACGGAGCACCTCCACCGCGGCGATGAACTGGTCGAGGTCGACGTGCAGGACCCAGGGCGCCATGGCGCCAGTGTGCCCTGCGAGCCGGTAGGTTCTGGCTGCATGAGCAGCGACAACCCGGTCATCGTGATCGTCGGCGCCGGCCCGGGGCTCGGTGCGGCCCTCGCACGGCGCTACGGCAGGGCCGGGTACGACGTGGCGCTGCTGTCGCGCAGCCAGCAGCAGCTCGACGAGCTGGGCGCGGACCTGCAGGCGGCGGGGATCACCACCGGCTGGACCGCGCTCGACGTCACCGACGACGCGGCCCTGCGTGCGGCCGTGACACGGTTCGGGCAGCACGCCGGTCACCTCGACGTCCTCCACTTCAACCCGAGCGCCTTCCGGCACCAGGACCCCCTCTCGCTCACCCCCGAGGACCTGCTCCAAGACGTCCGGCTCGGGGTCGGCGCGCTGCTGACCGCGGTGCAGGCGGCGCGCCCGTTCCTGGCCGCTGGAGCCCGGATCACCGCCACCGGCAGCATGGCCGCGGACCAGCCCTGGAACGAGGCAGCCTCGCTGGGCGTGCAGAAATCCGGCCTGCGCAACCTCGTCCGCAGCATCGACACCACGCTGCGCCCCGACGGGATCCGCGCGGTCTCGGTCACGGTGAACGGCACGCTGCAGCCCGGGACCGCCTTCGACCCCGGGCTGGTCGCCGAGGCGATCTTCGCCGCGGCGCACCAGGACGAGTCGCAGTGGCGCGCGGAGCTTCCCTACGACGGCTGAGCGTCGGGCGACGGCTCAGGCCGGGGTGCTTCCGGACACGACGTGCGCGTCCGGGCCCGGGTACACCAGGCCCTCCTGGCCGTCGGACCACCGCACGACGTAGGGCGGCCCGCCGTCCTCGCCGTGCACCTCGAGGATCTCCCCCGAGCGCCGCGGCGTCTCGGCCGTGCGACCCTCCACGAGCAGCTGGTCTCCCACGTTGGCGTGCATGTCTCCACGATCCGCCGCGATGAGCCTCATCGCAAGGGTCTGACTCGGGTCAGTCGGCGGGCTCGACCTCGTCGGTGAGGTTCGCGACCGCGCACACCTGCGCGTCGGCGAACCGGCACGCCTGCTCCACCATCCACGCCAGCACTCCGAGCATCTCCGCCTCCTGTGGCCGACCCCCGAACGTGCCGGGAGAGTTCCCCGGATCGGGCCTACGAAACGGGCGGACCGCCAGATTCCCTCACCTCTGCCAGGGTGGCCCCATGGAGCTCAGGGTCTTCACCGAACCGCAGCAGGGCGCGACGTACGACGACCTCCTGGCCGTCGCCCGCGCCGCCGAGCAGCTGGGCTACGGGGCGTTCTTCCGGTCCGACCACTACCTGGGCATGGGCACGCGTGGCGAGCCCGGGCCCACCGACGCCTGGATCACCCTGGCCGGGCTGGCCCGCGACACCGAGACGATCCGGCTCGGCACGCTGGTCACCTCCGCGACGTTCCGGCACCCGGGGGTCCTGGCGATCAGCGTGGCCGGCGTCGACCAGATGAGCGGCGGCCGGGTGGAGCTCGGGATCGGGGCGGGCTGGTTCGAGGCCGAGCACGCGGCCTACGGCATCCCGTTCGCACCGACCGGAGAACGGTTCGACCGGCTCGAGGAGTCGCTCGAGGTCGTCACCGGGCTGTGGCGCACGCCGCCCGGCGAGAACTTCGCGTTCCACGGCACGCACTTCGACCTGACCGACTCCCCCGCCCTGCCGAAACCGGTGCAGAGCCCAGGCCCGCCGGTGATCGTGGGCGGCAAGGGGCCGCGCCGCACGCCGGCGCTCGCGGCCCGCTTTGCCGACCATGTCCGACCTCGACCACCTCGAGCTCGTCGCCGCCCAGGTGATGCCGCAGCTGGACTGACCCGGCGCCCGGGCCTCGGTCAGCGCCGGGCGCGCACGGCCGCACTCCGGCTGCCCAGCAACAGCTCGTCGCCCCGATAGACCCACCGGAAGTAGGCCGCACGGCGCGGCCGCTGCGTCAGGTGCACCCGACCCGTCGACGAGGTCACGTCCCGGCCGACGCGGACCCAGCGGTGGCCGACGTACCGGCGCTGCAGCACCACGCGCGCGCCCGCCACCGGCGTGCCGTCGAGGCGCAGCATCCGGCCGGCCACCACGTGGCGGCGTGCCTTCCAGCGTGCCCTGACGTGGGTGCGCGCCTTGACGAGCACGCCGGCGGACGTGCTCGGCGCCAGTCCGGCGTTGGCGTCACCCGCGTAGGCGAACCGGTACCAGGCCGTCCCGGTGCGGTCGCGGGTCACCCGCACCGAACCGTCCGAGCCCGTGACGATTCCGCCGGCATCGGTTGCCCACGCGTCGTCCGAGCCCTTCCGGGTCTGCAGCTCGACAGGTGCCCCCGCCAGGGCCAGGCCGGTGCTCTGCTCGCTGAGCACGGCGCTGACCGTCACCGGGTTGTGGGAGGTCACCGTCGGATCGCTCCAGACGGCGGTCCCGGTCGTGGACGGGGCTCCGCCGTCGATCGGGCCGTCGATCTGGCCGTCGTCGGCGATCTCCGCGTCGAGGAAGCTCGAGCGGGCGGTGTTCCAGTGGTCGCGCAGGAAGTTGCCCGGCTGCGGGTCGGTGTTGAAGTAGTCGTCGTGGTTGCAGTCGAGCAGCTGCTCCTGGGCGGCCGGGCACACACTGCGCATGGTCACGCCCGCGCCGTCGACGTAGCACATCAGGTCGGCCTCGTCGGTGCAGTGGCTGGCCGGCGTCGAGTGCGGGGCGCCGGAGAGCACGCTGCCGAGCGTGTGGGTGAGCTCGTGCGCCGCGACCGAGTGCCCGCTCGGGGACCAGCAGGGGGCGTCGACCCGGGCGTACGACGCCGCTCGGCCGTCGTTCATGTTGTTCGACGTCGACGGGTCCTCGTAGAGCGTCCCCACACCGCACAGCCCCGACGCCTCGGTGAACGCGAGGTACTTGCGGGCGGGGTCCTTGTAGCCCAGCGACTGCAGCGCCTTGATGGTCGAGGTGAAGTCCCCGAGCGAACCCGCCGGCACCACGGCCTCGAGGACGACCGGCACGCAGCGGGCGTCGTGGACCCAGCGCACCCGGCGCTCACCGCCCGTCTGCCGCGCCGAGAGGGCGAACACGTCGTCGACGTTGGCGATCTCGTTGCGCAGCAGCGGCAGCACGTCGGCGTACCGCGAAGACTTCGTCGACTCCCGGAGGTAGAGCACCTGCACCCGGTTGCCGTCCGATCCGGTCCCACTGCACGACGGCGCCACGTGCTGGGTCAGGCCCAGGGTGCTCGGCGTGCCGATCGGCACGGCGCCGGCAGCCGTGGCAGCCGTGTCGACGGCGTCCGCGGCCCGTGGAGTGCTGCCGTCGATGCCGCTCGGCGCGTCCAGGCCGGAGTCCGCGGCGATCTGAGGAGCCACGTCCGTCGCGTCCGTCGCGTCCGGAGCCGACAGCCCGGCGGCCTCGTAGAGCGACGCCGTGTCGGTCGGGTCGGACAGGCTGACGCCTTCCGGCGCCGGGTCGACGTGCACGGGGCCGAGCCCCTCGTAGCCCGGGATCGCCTCGGCTGCGCCGCTCAGGTCCACCGGCTGGGGGCCCGAGCGGTCGGGCGTGGCAGGCGGCGCCGGGTGCGGGACCGTGCTCTCGAGCACGGCACGGGCCGATGCGGGGACCGCGCGGATCACCGCCCGGGGCGCCCGAGACTGGACCGGGTCGAGCCAGCTGTCGTCACCCGCGGGCACGACCGGGCGGACGACGGGCCGGCTCGCCGTGTCCGGCGCGGCGGGCTCGCCGGCGAGGTGCAGGGCGAAGGTCACGGCGCCCACGGCGGCAAGGCTGCCGACGACAAGGCGCGCGACAGCGCTTGACGACACGATGCGGTTCTCCCAGGGTGATGGCTCACCCCCGTTATCGGACCGCGGCACGCCCGTCTTGAGGTGGCCCGGTCCACCCCCGGGGATCTTCCTGTTCCGCTGCGCCGGCGCCCTTCCTCTGCCACGATGCCCCGGTGCCGAGGGGGAAGCTGTGGGACGACGTCACCTTCGGCCCGGCACGCCGTAGGAGGCGGATGGTGCGCCGGTTGCGGGCGCTGGACCGGCTCGACGCCCTCGAGAGAGCGGGCGGCCGTGCCCGTCCGGTGCGGATGCGTCCCTACCGCCGAGGTGACGGGCTTCGGCGTGCCCTGGTCGGCGTGACGACCCTCGCCGTGGTGGTCCTGATGGCGGTCGTCGTACTGGACCGTCAGTGGGGCATCCGGATCGATGCCCAGGGCCTGCACCGCAGGGCTCCGCTGGGCTCCCCACCGTCGGTGGCGACCGGAGCCGGTCCGTTCCGGTTCGTGGCGACCCAGCCCTTCGACCACGCGCAGCCGGTCGCCTACGACCCCTGCCGGCGCGTCGACGTCGTGGTCAACGACACCCAGGCGCCGGCGGGCAGCCCGGGCATCGTCGAGGAGGCGGTGGCCGCGGTCGCCGACGCCACCGGACTGCGTCTCACGGTGGTCGGCACCACCGACGAGCACGCGGACCCCGGTCGACCTGCCCGGGACCGAGACCGGTACGGAGGTGGCTGGTCGCCCGTGCTCGTCGCCTGGACCGACCCCGGCCAGGTGCCACGGTTGGCCGGCGACGTGGCGGGGCTCGGCGGGAGCCAGACCGCGCCCGCGATGCGGTCCGAGCCACGGCACTACGTCACGGGATCGGTGTCGCTCGACGCCCCGCAGCTCACTCGGGTCCTGGCGCGCGAGGACGGTCGCGCGGTGGTGCGGGCGATCGTCATGCACGAGCTCGGGCACGTGGTGGGCCTTCGGCACGTCGACGACCGCGCGGAGCTGATGTACGCCGACAACGTCGGCCTGCTCGACTTCGGCCCCGGTGACCGGGAGGGCCTGGCCGCGCTCGGCCGCGGCCGGTGCTTCTGACCAGACCTCCTCCCCCCCCCCGGTCCACGGGCTGCACCCTGCCCTTGTGTGGAAGCACGCAGACGGGGAAGGATCCGTCTCCACGACGAAGGGGGGCACCGTGCCGGCACCGATCGACCCGACCTCGGCCGCGTTCCTGCTCGCGGAGAACCGCAGGCAGCCGATGCACGTGGGCGGCCTGCAGCTGTTCCGCAAGCCGGAGGGCGCCCCTCGCGACTACGTGCGCGACATGTACGAGTCCATGACCGGCGTCGAGCAGATCGCCCCGCTGTTCCTCAAGCGACCGCGCCGGTCGCTGTCCACGGCCGGCCAGTGGGTATGGACCGAGGACACCGAGTTCGACATCGAGTACCACGTCCGGCACAGCGCACTGCCCAAGCCGGGACGGGTGCGCGAGCTCCTCGAGCTCTGCTCACGGCTGCACGGCACCCGGCTCGCGCGCGAGCGCCCGCTGTGGGAGGCCCACGTCATCGAGGGCATGCGGGACGGGCGGATCGCGATGTACACCAAGGTGCACCACGCCCTCGTGGACGGGGTGTCCTCGATGCGCCTGCTGCAGAGCGTGCTGAGCACCGACCCCGACCGGCGCGACATGCCGCCACCGTGGGGTTCTCGGCCCGCGTCCGCGCGCGCCGAGCAGCGGCGGTCCGAGCACGACCAGCACCTGATGGACCTGCCGCTCAGCGCGTTCCGCTCCGCGTTCAGCATCACCGCCGACGCCGCGGGACTGCCGGCGGCCCTGGTCAGGACGATCAGCCGCGGCGTGCGCAACGAGACGTCCGCGCTGTCCCTCTACGCCCCGCGCACGATCATCAACGACCGGATCACCGGCGCCCGCCGGTTCGCCGCGCAGGACTGGCCGATCGATCGGATGCGGGCCATCGGGAAGGCCTCCGGCACCACGATCAACGACGTCGTCCTGGCCATGTGCAGCGGGGCCATGCGCCGCTACCTCGGCGAGCTCGACGCGCTGCCCGACTCGACGCTGGTCGCGATGGTGCCGGTCGGGCTCAAGGCCGGGCACTCCCAGAGTGCCTCCGCCGAGGGCGGGAACGCCGTGGGCGCGGTGATGGTCAAGCTCGGCACGGACCTCGCGGACCCGGCGGACCGGCTGCACGCGATCCACGCGTCCATGCTGGCCGGCAAGGAGGCGCTCGGCAGCATGTCCCCGATGCAGATCCTGGCGATGAGCGCGATCGG
Organism: uncultured Actinomycetota bacterium; assembly: GCA_963801125.1. Taxonomy (GTDB): domain Bacteria; phylum Actinomycetota; class Actinomycetes; order Propionibacteriales; family Nocardioidaceae; genus Nocardioides_B. The sequence continues at coordinate 128,483 of CAWDDL010000010.1, read as the reverse complement.
CATGGCACCGGCGCTGGTCACCCCGATGCTGCGGCTGCAGGGCATCACCCGACCGCCGTTCAACCTGATCATCTCCAACGTTCCCGGACCCAGGACGCCGCACTACTACAACGGCGCCGAGCTGGTCGGGATGTACCCGTTGTCGATCCCGATCCACGGGATGGCGCTCAACATCACCTGCACGTCGTACGCCGGCAGCCTCGGCTTCGGCCTGACCGGGTGCCGGCGCACCGTGCCGCGCCTGCAACGGCTGCTCACCCACCTCGACGACGAGCTGGCCGCCCTCGAGCAGGCTGCGGGGGTCGCCTGATGTCCCGGGTGCCCTCGATGGTGGAGCTGGTCCGGACCAACGACCCGGTGATGATCTCGGTGGTCGAGGGACTGCTGGGCGAGGCGGACATCCCCTACCAGGTGGCCGACCGCAACATGAGCATCCTCGAGGGCTCCATCGGGGTCATCCAGATCCGGATCCTCGTGCCCGACGACCGGGAGGCCGAGGCCCGCGAGCTGCTCACCGACGCCGAGCTCGGCAGCTGGCTGCGCGACGCGGACGGCCGCCGCGGCCGGGGTCAGAACAGCGACAACGCGTAGAGCCCGACCAGGGCCACGACCAGCACGAGCGCGACCACGCGGACCCAGGGGGCCCAGGGAGTCGGGGTGGGGCCGTTCGGGTCCTGGCTCATGGGCACCAGGCTAACCGGGTGGGTGCTCCCTGCGCGGACTGGAGCGCCGACCTGGTCACAACGGGACGTTCGGCCCTGGGGTCATACCCCCCTGGGTGTGAGGCTTGCGGTGCACCCGAGACAAGGAGCAGCCTCCATGACGACCAGCGCAACGACCGCGCCCGCCAACACCGAGACCCTGACGATGCACGTCCGCTACGACAGCGGCGACCGCTTCGCGATCGACATCCGCGACCACGAAGTCGTCGTCGACCAGCCGCCGGAGATGCACGGCGACGACCTGGGCCCCACCCCTACGGAGCTGTTCATCGCCTCGCTGGCCTCCTGCGTCGGCTTCTACGCCCGGCGCTACCTGGCCCGTCACCACCTCGACGCGGAGGGCCTCGCCGTCGAGGTCGGATACTCCCTGGCCACCAAGCCGTCCCGGGTCGGCGAGGTGACGATGCGGATCGTCGTACCCGCCGGGATCCCCGAGATCCGGCGCGACGCGCTGCTGGCGATGGCGACCCACTGCACCGTGCACAACACGCTGACCACGCCGCCGGCGGTGAACATCACGCTGGCGTGAGGCCGACTCGCCTCAGCCGTCCGGGAGCCGGTGCTCGAGCCCGACGCAGTACGTCGTCCCGGTTCGGTCCATGACGCCGGGCGGGTAGTGCTCGAAGCTCCACCCGGTGCAGGAGTACCGCTCGTTCGGTCGGGGCACCCAGCTCTCGTGCCGGTCGACCGGCCGGGGCAGCAGCACCGCGCCGGCGACGACCCCGGCCACGAGGACGGCGACCGCGCCGGCGCCGGACCACCGGGCGACCCGGCCGAGCAGCACCAGCGCGATCGCCCCGCCGAGCGCGGCGGCCAGCAGCGCCAGGACGATGCCAGGCAGCGTGGACTCACCGAACGGGCCGTACAGGTTGACCAGGGCGAGCCAGCCGGTCGACAGCACCACGAGGAACACCCCGACTCCGGCACCGCCACACAGCAGGGTCATCGCGTCGCGCGGCAGCGGGCGGGCGAGTGCTCGGCGGACGCGGGTCTGCGTGGCCATGCCCCTCGGACGCGGAACGCCGCCTCCCGGTTCCCGGCGGCAGTAGGCTCACCGCAAGCCTGTCGGCGGCGAGAACATCGAGCAGGAGTGGTGCAGATGTCCTACCCGGAACCGCGCTACCTCGGCGAGCGCGGCGAGGTCTCGGCCACGCTCCGTCCGGCGGACTCCGCGCCGAACCTGGAGCCGGGCGACCAGTCGGCGGTGCACTACCTGGCCACCGGCGCAGGGACCGGGGGCGACTACGGGCTCTACCGGTGGGAGATGGGCCCGGAACCGAGCGGGCCGGCACCGCACTTCCACCGGACGATGTCCGAGGCGTTCTACGTGCTCGAGGGAACCGTCCGGCTCTTCGAGGGCAAGGAGTGGCGCGAGGCCGGGCCCGGTGACTTCCTGCACGTCCCACCCGGCGGTGTCCACGGGTTCCGCAACATCCCCGGGACCACCTCGTCGATGCTCATCCTGTTCACCCCGGGCGCGCCCCGGGAGGCCTACTTCGAGGCGCTCGCCCGGTTCGGCGCCGCTGACGCGTGGCCCACCGGCGAGCAGCTGCAGGCCTTCTTCGCCGAGCACGACAACCACTTCATCTGAGAAGCGCCGACCGCGGGCGCCGGCGCGTCCCGGCGGCCTCGTCCACAAGGACGTGCAGCCCCACCCACATCGGCACCTCCGTCGCCGCGGAGCGGGAGGGTGCACGTCGTACCGACCGGGTCGATCAGAACGACGTCATGGCCCTTGTTCGCCCTTGGGCGGCCTGGACACCGGTCGCTCCACCGACGTCGAGCGCGCGAGCGCGATTCGACCCGATCGGCGATCAGCTCCTGAACCGCTCGAACTCCACGCGGCCCTGCGCAGAGGCAAGCCGAGGGGCATCGGGCCGGCTGGCTCACTCCTCGAACAGCGCACGCACGTCGTCGGCGCCGATCGCCCCGGACATCACCCCGTCGCCGTCGACCACCTGCGCGAACAGCGCGGCCTTGCGCGCCTTGAGCTCCATCACCTTCTCCTCGATGGTCTGCTCCGCGACGAGCCGGTAGACCATCACCGGGCGCTGCTGGCCGATCCGGTGGGTGCGGTCGACGGCCTGCGCCTCGACGGCGGGGTTCCACCAGGGGTCGAGCACGAACACGTAGTCCGCCTCGGTCAGGGTGAGTCCCACTCCCCCGGCCTTGAGGCTGATCAGGAACACCGGGGCGTCGCCGTCCTTGAACTCCGCGACGACCTCGCCACGTCGACGCGTCCGGCCGTCGAGGTAGACGGTCGCCAGCCCCTCCCGGTCGAGCCGGTCGCGGACCCGGCCGAGGAACGAGGTGAACTGGCTGAACACCAGAGCCCGGTGTCCCTCGGCGGCGAGCTCGACCAGGTGGTCGACCAGCACGTCGACCTTGGCCGACCCCACGCCGTCGTGCGCCGGGTCCACCAGCGCGGCGTCGAGGCTGAGCTGGCGCAGCTTGGTCAACGAGCGGAAGATCGCGATCCGGTGCTTGTCGAAGTCGTCGACGAGCCCCAGGACGGTCTGCCGCTCGCGCTGCAGGTGGGTCTCGTAGATGCGCCGGTGCCGCGGCGTCAGCCGGACCTCGAGCACCTGCTCCTGCTTGGCGGGCAGGTCGGCGGCGACGAGCTCCTTCGTACGACGCAGCAGGAACGGACGCACCCGGCGACGGAACCGGTCGAGCACCTGCTGGTCGCCGAGCCGTTCGACGGGGTTGGCCACCAGCTCGACGAACCGCTGCGGCCACGGGTACAGCCCGGGCGCGACGATCGACAACAGCGACCACAGCTCCATCAGGCGGTTCTCCATCGGCGTCCCGGACAGGGCGAGCCGGAACGGCACGTCGAGCCGGCGCACCGCCTGGTAGGTCTTGCCCTGGTGGTTCTTCACCGTCTGCGCCTCGTCGAGGACCAGGCCGCCCCACTCCTGAGCGACGTAGGCGTCGGCCTCGAGCCGGTAGAGCGTGTAGGAGGTGATCACCAGGTCGGCCTCGCCCTCCTCGTCGGCCTCCGCCGCGCCCGCAACGCCGCCGGCCCCGCCACCGGAGACGACCTGCGCGATCGAGGTGCCACGACGCGCGTGGGACTCGGTCACGGTGCGGACCCGCAGCCCGGGGGTGAACGTGGCGGCCTCGTGCGCCCAGGTCGACACCACGCTCGTCGGGGCCACCACCAGGAACGGGGCCGCACCCTGCGCCCGTGCGTGGCCGACCAGCGCCAGGGTCTGCAGCGTCTTGCCCAGGCCCATGTCGTCGGCGAGGATCCCACCGAGCCGCGCCGCCCACAGGTAGGCCAGCCAGCGGAACCCGGCGAGCTGGTAGGGCCGCAGCTGCGCCTCGAGGCCGACCGGATGGACCTCGGGAAGCGTGGTCAGCCCGCGCAGTGCCTGGGCGGCCCGCACCCACTCGGCGGCCTGCGCGTCGACCAGGCCGATCTCCGCGAGCTCGTCCCACAGCCCGAGGTCGTGGTGGGAGACCCGGACGCCGTCCCGGGGCTGCTCGTGCAGCTCGCCGGCCGCGGTGACCAGCTCGGCCAGGTGCCGGAACTCGGGCCGGTCCACCGCGACGTGCACGCCGGTGCGCAGGATCACCCGGTCCTGGCCGCGGGTCAGCGCCTCGAGCAGGTGGGCGAGCGCGAGCGAGTCGCCGTCGACGCTGATCACCACTTCCAGGTCGAGCCAGTCGGTGCGACCGGGCTCGTCGTCCTCGCCGGCGGACCGGCTCGCGAAGTGCACGACCGGCGCCTCGCGTGCCTCCCGGTAGTCGGGCCGGCCGCCCACCTCGGTCAGCTCGAGCCGGCCCGCGGCCGCGGCGCGCTCGAGGTCGGGCAGCGCCTCCTCGACGAAGCCCAGCACGGCCGTGCCGGTCAGGTGCTGCTCCGGCACGGGTCCGTGGTCGCGCCGGTGGGCGTCGTACACCCGGTGCACCGCCGCGTCGCCGAGCTCGAGGGCGTCGAGCAGCTCGCGCTCGCGGTCGGGGCGCCGGAAACCCCGCAGCCCGCGGGTCTCGCCGAGGGTGTAGACGCGGTCGTCGCCGCCGGAGGCGTAGCGCCAGGACCAGGCGAGCCGCACCTCGTCGACGGCGACCCAGGTGACGGTGAGGGCGAGGCGCGGGACCGCGGGCTCGGGGAGCCGGACCGAGCCGTCGGAGGAGACCACCGGCACGTGCCGTTGCAGCCGGGGCAGGAAGTCGGCGACCAGGTCGTCGCGGTCGGCTGCCGGCACGACCGTGTCGCCGGCGGAGAGCAGCCGACGCACCTGCGGGCCGGCGGGCTTGGCCAGCGGCGCCAGCGTCAACGCCCAGGTGTGCGGCCGGTCGGTCGGCGACCACAGCGCCACGCCGTGGCCGGCGTCACCGAGCACGTCGAGGTCCTCGGCCGGGTACCACTCGCCCTCCACGTGCACGCCCAGCCGCAGGTGAGCGTCGCCGCTCTCGCCGGCGTTGACGTCCAGCTCGAGCGCCACCGGCTCCGGGTGCACCTCGACGCTGTCGACGCCGTTGCCCGGCACCAGCACGAGGCCGGCCGCCTGCGCCCGCCCGAGCAGGCTCCACAAGGACGGCCCGAAGACGGCCAGCGGCAGGTGGCTCTCGGACCCGAAGTAGGTCTGCCGCGACGCGGCGCGGTAGGCGGCGAGCAGCTCGGCGAGCACGCCTGCCTGGTCCGCCGAGGCGTTGCGCCGGGTGCCGAGGTAGGGCACCTCCTGCCACGAGACCCCGGTCTTGACCCAGTTGTCCCGCGCGCCGCGTTGCAGCGGCCGGATCCGCAGGGGGCCGCGGACCGGGGCGGACGGGTCCGACCAGCCGCGGTAGCCCCGCGACGCCGCCGGGCGGGCCAGCTCGACCTGGAGCGCGAGCGGCTTCCCGCCGCCCCCGGGCTCCTCCCGGTCGTCGAGCTCGTCGAGGACCTGGGTGAGCTGCCGCTCCCAGCGACGGTCGCCGGCGGCGTACGACGACACCTCCTGCTCGGCGCGGACGGTGATCAGCAGTGCCAGCGCATGCTTGCACGCCTCGCCGACCGGACAGCTGCACCGGCTGTAGACCCACAGCCCGCGCTCGCCGGCGCCGACGCTGACGAAGGTGGAGTACGGAGCGCTGGTCGATCCCGCGACGGTCCCCCGGATGTCGAGGTCGCCCTCGCCGTCGACCTCGTGGTCCACCGAGAGAACCTGGCCGGTCCGGACGTAGTCCCAGGCTCGCTCGAGGGTGACCGATCCGTAGCGCCGACGCAGGTCCGCGTCCTCGAGCGCCAGCGACAGGTCCACCACACCCGCGACCCTACGACGTCCCGCCGACACCGTTGAGCCGCCACCTTCCGTCCGTCGAGGCGTCAGGTTCCGTCCGTCCCGCGGCCGGTCAGGCCCGACCCGGTATACCAAGGGATGTGACCGACGCCCTCGTGTACCTGTTCCTCGGCGCCTCGTTGCTGCTCGCCGTGGTGCTGCCCGTGGCACTGCGGCGGATGGCGGTGTCCGCGCCGATGGTGCTGCTCATCGTGGGCATGTCCATCGGCCTGTTGCCGATCCCCGACGGGATCTCGCTCGCGCCCACGAAGAACCTGACCTTCGTCGAGCACCTCACCGAGTTCTGCGTCATCGTCGCGCTGATGGGCGTCGGGCTCGCCCTGGACCGGCCACTCGAGTGGCTGCACTGGTCGACCTGGAAGCGGTGGGCCGTCACCTGGCGGCTCCTGGGGATCGCGATGCCGCTGACGATCGCCGGCGTGGCGTTCCTGGCCTGGTGGCTGATGGGCCTGTCCCCGGCCGCAGCACTGCTGCTCGGCGCCGTACTGGCGCCCACGGACCCGGTCCTCGCCTCCGACGTCCAGGTCGAGGGGCCCTCCGTCGGCGAGAGTGACGAGGTCACGGAGATCGACGAGCACGACGAGGTGCGGTTCGCGCTCACCTCGGAGGCGGGCCTCAACGACGGGCTCGCGTTCCCGTTCGTCTATGCGGCGATCTTCCTCGCCACCGTGGGCGGCGTGCAGGAGTGGGGCCTGCGCTGGCTGGCCTGGGAGATGGTCGGGAAGGTCCTGGTGGGCGCGCTGATCGGGACCGCGGTGGGCTGGTTCCTGGTCAAGGTCGCGTTCCGGGCGCCGCGCCAGTCGCTCCGACTGGCAGAGACCGGCGAACCGTTGCTCGCCCTCGCGGCGGTGCTGCTGTCCTACGGTGTGGCCGAGGCCGCCCAGGGGTACGGGTTCCTGGCCGTCTTCGCCTGCGCCATGACGCTGCGCTCGGCGGAGCGCAACCACGACTACCACGCCCACATGCACCAGCTGATCGAGCGGCTCGAGCGGCTGATCACGCTGATCGTGCTGCTGCTGCTCGGCATCGCGCTGACCAACGGCCTGCTCAACGCCCTCGGCTGGCGCGGCGTGGTGGTCGGTGCGGCTCTGGTGCTGGTGATCCGCCCGGTGAGCGCCGTACTCGCCCTCGGGGTGGCCAAGGGACGCGACCGCGCCGGCAACGAGCACCTGGACCGACGCGAGCGCCGCGCCACCGCGTTCTTCGGAGTCCGCGGCGTCGGGTCGCTGTACTACCTCGCCTACGCCACCGGCCAGGCGTCGTTCGGCGACCACCGGCGCATGTGGGCCGCGGTCGGCTTCACGATCACGCTCTCGGTGGTGCTGCACGGGATCACCGCGACGCCGGTGATGAAGTGGCTCGACCGCGCCCGGGAGGACGCCGCCGCCTGAGGCTCAGCCCTCCGGCGCCTCGGCCGGCTGGTCGTCGGTGGTCACCTCGGGACCGGCCACCGTTCCGCGGCCGCCCTCGCCCCACTGCCAGTGCTGGATCTCCGGCATGTCCTCGCCGTGCGAGCGCACGTAGACCCGGTGCTCGATCAGCTTGTTCTTCAGCGTCTCGCGGGCGTGGCCCGAGGTCGCCTGCAGCCGCGGCACCCGGTCGATCACGTCCATCGCCAGGTTGAACCGGTCGAGCTGGTTCAGCACGGTCATGTCGAACGGTGTGGTGGTGGTGCCCTCCTCCTTGTAGCCGCGCACGTGGATGTTGTGGTGGTTGTTGCGCCGGTAGGTCAGCCGGTGGATCAGCCAGGGGTAGCCGTGGTAGGCGAAGATCACCGGCCGGTCCTTGGTGAAGAGTGCGTCGAAGTCGGCGTCCGGCAGGCCGTGCGGGTGCTCGCCGTGGTCCTGCAGGCGCATCAGGTCCACCACGTTGACGAACCGGATCTTGATGTCGGGGAAGAACCCGCGCAGCAGCTCCACCGCCGCGAGCGCCTCCATCGTCGGTACGTCGCCCGCGCACCCCATCACCACGTCGGGCTCCTCGCCCTCGTCGGTGCTGGCCCAGTCCCACACCCCGATCCCCTTGGTGCAGTGCACCACCGCCTCGCCCATCGAGAGGTACTGCAGCGCGGGCTGCTTGCCGGCGACGATCACGTTGACGTACTGCCGGCTGCGCAGGCAGTGGTCGCCGACCGACAGCAACGTGTTGGCGTCCGGCGGGAAGTACACCCGGATCACGTCGGCCTTCTTGTTGACCACGTGGTCGACGAAGCCGGGGTCCTGGTGGGAGAAGCCGTTGTGGTCCTGGCGCCACACGTGCGAGGTGAGCAGGTAGTTCAGCGACGCGACCGGGCGCCGCCAGGGGATGTCGTCGGTGGTCTTGAGCCACTTGGCGTGCTGGTTGAACATCGAGTCGATCACGTGGATGAACGCCTCGTAGCACGAGAAGAACCCGTGCCGGCCGGTGAGCAGGTAGCCCTCGAGCCAGCCCTCGCAGGTGTGCTCGGAGAGGATCTCCATGATCCGGCCGTCGACGGCGAGGTGGTCGTCGTACGGCAGCGTCTCGGCGTTCCAGGTCCGGCCGGTGACCTCCATGACGTCCTGCATCCGGTTGGAGCTGTTCTCGTCCGGCGCGAACATCCGGAACGTGTCCATGTTCTCTGCCATCACGTCGCGCAGGAAGGTGCCGAGCACCTTGGTCGACTCGACCGCTCCGGTGCCGGGGGCCTCCACGGGCACGGCGTAGTCGCGGAAGTCGGGCATCCGCAGGTCACGGAGCAGGATGCCCCCGTTGGCGTGCGGGGTGGCGCTCATCCGCAGCTCGCCGGGCGGGTGCAGCTCGGCGATCTCGGGCACCGGGGCGCCGGTGGCGTCGAACAGCTCCTCGGGGCGGTAGCTGCGCATCCACTCCTCGAGCACCTGCCGGTGTCCGTCGTCCTTGCGGGCGTCGGCGAACGGCACCTGGTGGGAGCGCCAGTAGCCCTCCACCCGCTTGCCGTCGACCTCCTTGGGGCCGGTCCAGCCCTTCGGAGAGCGCAGCACGATCATCGGCCACGGCGGCCGGTTCGGCGCCGAGGTCGGGTTGGTCCGGGCCTCCTCCTGGTAGCCGCGGATCTCGTCGAGGCAGCGGTCCAGGGTCGCCGCGAACGCCTGGTGCATCTCCTCGGGGTCGGATCCCTCGACGAAGTACGGCGTGTGGCCGTAGCCACGCATCAGCGCCTCGAGCTCGTCGTCTCCGATCCGGGCCAGCACGGTCGGGTTGGCGATCTTGTAGCCGTTGAGGTGCAGGATCGGCAGCACCGCGCCGTCGCGCCGCGGGTCGAGGAACTTGTTGGAGTGCCAGCTCGTGGCCAGCGGGCCGGTCTCGGCCTCGCCGTCGCCGACGATCGCCGCGACCACCAGGTCGGGGTTGTCGAACGCGGCACCATAGGCGTGAGTGAGCGCGTAGCCGAGCTCACCGCCCTCGTGGATCGAGCCGGGGGTCTCCGGCGCGACGTGGCTGGGGATCCCGCCCGGGAAGGAGAACTGGGTGAACAGCCGGTCCAGCCCCTCCTCGTCGAGGCTGACGTTGGGGTAGACCTCGCTGTAGGTGCCCTCCAGCCAGGCCGACGCGACGAGTCCGGGGCCGCCGTGGCCGGGGCCGATGATGTACATCATCTTCTGCTGCCGCGCGGTGATCGCCCGGTTCAGGTGGGCGTAGACGAAGTTGAGCCCGGGAGTCGTGCCCCAGTGGCCGAGCAGCCGCGGCTTGACGTGCTCGGGCCGCAACGGCTCACGCAGCAGCGGGTTCTCCATCAGGTAGATCTGGCCGACCGACAGGTAGTTGGCGGCGCGCCACCAAGCGTTGATCCGGTGCAGCTCCTCCGCACCCAGCGGAGTGCCGGTCACGGTGCTGCGGGTCTGCTCCAGCTCGCTCGTGCTCGTCACGTCAGGTCCCTCCGGTCGACACTGGTCGACTCGACCCTAGCCAGGCACGATGCCCAGGTCACGGGTCGTCGGTCCCGCTCCGAGAGGATCAACCAGGGCGATTGCGTCGGTTCTGCGTCGTACCGTCATGGGCACGAGATCGGAGGATTGATGAGCACCCGTTACGCCTGCGACTACTGCGGCCACCAGGGCAGGATCGACGACGCAGAGCCGGTGGAGACCGTCCAGTGCCCGATGTGCGGAGAGCCGGTCACCCCGATCGACTGACCGGACCCGCACCGCGGTGCGTGCGCCGACGACGCGGTCTCTGACAGCATCGGGGCATGGAGTCCCCGAAGCCGGTCCGCACGTGGCTCTCCGACATGGACGGCGTGCTCGTGCACGAGGAGGAGGCGATCCCCGGCGCCGCCGAGTTCGTGCGGCGGCTGCGTGACCGCGGCCGCCCGTTCCTGCTGCTGACCAACAACTCCATCTTCACCGCGCGCGACCTGCAGGCCCGGCTCGCACGCAGCGGCATCGACGTCCCCGAGGAGTCGATCTGGACCAGCGCCCTGGCGACCGCGCAGTTCCTCGACAAGCAGCGACCGGGCGGCACGGCCTACGTCATCGGCGAGGCCGGGCTGACCACGGCGATGCACGCGATCGGCTACGTGCTGTCCGAGCGCGAGCCCGAGTACGTCGTGCTCGGCGAGACGCGCACGTACTCGTTCGAGGCGATCACCACCGCCATCCGGCTCATCGAGAAGGGCGCTCGGTTCATCGCCACCAACCCGGATCCGAGCGGTCCATCGCCGGCGGGTCCCATCCCCGCCACCGGGTCGGTCGCCGCACTGATCACCCGGGCGACCGGCGTGGAACCCTACTTCGTCGGCAAGCCCAACTCGCTCATGATGCGCTCGGCGCTGAACCGCATCGACGCCCACTCCGAGTCGACGGTGATGGTCGGGGACCGGATGGACACCGACATCGTCTCGGGTCTCGAGGCCGGGCTGCGCACCATCCTGGTGCTCACCGGATCGACGCGGCCCGACGCCGTGGACCGGTTCCCCTACCGGCCGACCTACATCCGCGAGTCGGTTGCCGACCTGATCGACCTGGTCGACGAGTGGGACGCCGACGACGAGTCGGTGCTCGACCTGTGACCGGTAGTCTCGGGGCTCCGCCACCGACGCAGGAGCGCCACGACCGATGACCGACCCCGCCGCCCTCCCTGGGGGCAGCACGTCACCGCACGAGCGACGCCGGCATGGATGACCCGCTGCTGCTTCCTCCGGGCACCCGGCTGGTCCACATCGGGCCCCACAAGACCGGAACGACCGCCGTTCAGTGGGCCCTCCACAACGCCCGCGAGGCTCTGCACGACCAGGGAGTCCACTACGCGCACCCGCGGCCCCAGGCATACAAGCCGGCGATCGCACTGACGGGGCTCAAGGGCCGCATCGGCGGACCGAAAGTCGACGACAAGCCCTGGCGGCGCCTCGTGGCGGAGGTCGAGGCGGAGCAGGACCGTCGGGTGGTGATCAGCTCCGAGTCGTTCTCCAATGCAGGTCGCGCCCACATCGAGCGCCTGGCCGAAGATCTCGGTCGGGACCGCGTCCACGTGGTGCGCATGCTCCGCCGCTACGACAAGATGATCCCCTCCCAGTGGCAGCAGAGCATCGCCGCTGGCGGACGCCAGCCGTTCGACACCTACCTGGAGAAGATTAGTGACGATCCGCGCCACCGCTTCTGGCGCCGGCACGGGTTCGCCGAGCTGACCCGCCGCTGGGCCGACGTGCTCGGCCCGGAGAACATCACGATCGTCGTGGTCGACGAAGGAGACCGCGAGTGGCTGCTTCGCGTCGTCGAGCGGATGGTGGGGCTTCGCGACGGGACACTGCGGCCTCAGGCCGAACGGTCCAACCGCTCCCTCACTCGCGGCGAGGTCGAGCTGCTCCGCCGGTTCAACCAGATCCGGAAGCACCAGGACTGGACCGACCGGGTGCACTTCGAGTACGTCCGACTCTCGGCCTCGCCCGCGATGCGGCGTCTGCCCCCGGACCCCGATGGCGGTCGGATCGCCGTTCCCGCAGACTTCCGACCCGTGCTCGTAGAGGCCACCGAACGCGACCTCGATTCGCTCGCCCGGCTCGGGGTGCGGGTGGTGGGTGACACCGATCTCCTGAGACCTCCCGCGAGGGACGACGCCGGCTGGGCCGACGGCCCGGGTGGGCTCCCCACCGTCGCCGTGGACAGCGCCGCGGCTGCCCTCACCGCCGTCGTCGACCGCGCTGAGGAGCACGGAGCGGTCAACCTTCGGAAGGGCAGACGTCCGCGCACGACGAGAGTCGCGGGAGGACCGGCCCGCCCACCTGAGATCGCCGCCGTGAAGCCGGTCCCCCGCCGGACCGAGCTCCAGCTCGTCCTGCCGCCGGGCCCGGAGGGCGACCGGCTGCGCTCCTGGATCGTGGGGACAGCAGATGCGTTCGCGGCCGCGAGGCGGCCGACCCGCCCGGTCGCCAGCCTGGACGAGGTGCGTGGTCGCGCCCCCCGGGTCGTCGTGGTCGCCCTACCCCCCCGCCAGTTGCTCGCCGGTCGGTGGCAGGAGCACGTCCTCTCGCGCGGCCGCACCCCGCGTCAGGAGTGGCAGGGCGCCCACCTCGTCCCCGGCCATCTCCCGGAGGTGATCGAGGAGGCTGTGCGGCGTTGGGGACGCCAACGGGTGAGTGTGCTCGTGGCGGACGCCTACGCCCCGGAACGCACCGGCGCCACGCTGCTTGCCCTCGGTTCCGTCAAGACCGGCTCGCCGCTCCGCCCGTCCGCCGGCCGCGCCCTGCTGAGCTGGTCTGAGTCGGAATTGCTGCGACGCATCGACGAGGTCGTGCGTGATCGAAGCCGGGACGAAGCTCTCTGGGAGCAGTACGTGCGCGAAGGAGCACTGCCCTGGTTGCTGTCCGCGCCGCCGGCACAGCTCGACCTGGGTTACCCCCTCGACGCGGCCGCGGCCGCGTGGGTCCGCAGCGAGTCCGAGGCCCTGATGGCTGCGGTCACCTCGACCGGGGTGTCGGTCCACGGCGATCTGGGTCCGCTCCGCCGCGCGACGGCTGCCCGTCCGGCCGAGCACATCGTGCCCCGTCTGCGGCCCGGTCTCGTCGCCCAGGCGCTCGGCGGCGTCATAGCGGCGACCGCACCGGGGCGCTGACCCGGCTCAGCCGACCCGCTCGATGCCGAGGACGGTGTGCTCCAGACCGGCGTTCTCGCGCAGCGCCCGGCAGGTCAGCTGGTGCCGCGCGCCGCGAGCGGAGCGGACCCGGACCTGCCAGCCGACTCTGTCCACCGAGAACACCACGGTCCACTCGTCGGCGTCCCGGCGCGTCGAGACCACCGGCAACGCGCCCACCCCGCGGACCCGCAGGTGCTCGCGCAGGGCGATCTCCGCGGCCTGCACCGGGAACGCGAACCCGCTACGGCCGCGCAGGTGCGGCAACAGCAGCTCGCCGTGGCGGTGTGCCGCGACGAGGTCCGGCGCCTGCTCGGGCGTGAGGCGGCCGTAGTAGAGCCCGTGCGGCAGCGCCAGCACGTTGGGGGCGAACCGGTCGCCGCCGATGTGCGAGACCTCCCACGTGTGCTCGGGATCAGCCGCATGCAGCGCCCGGCAGAACGGTCGGCCGCGCTCCGCGCAGCAGGCGTCGTGCTTGCCGTGCGTGCACACGCAGAACACCGGCTCGTCGTACGGCGTCAAGCCCGGGCGCGTGCCGCGCGCAAGCCCCTCGAGCCGCAGGTCGACCAGCTCCTCGACCTCGTCGAGCAGGGCGGTCTCCAGCCAGGGCCGGTGCGCATCGGCGTAGCCGGCGAACACTCGGGTCCGGCCCGGCAGGCGCTGGCGCCCGTGCGCGCGGATCATCAACGTCCGGATGCCGTGCGCGCGGGTCAGCCCGGCCAGGTGCGCCTTGACCGGGTCCGGCAGCCTGCTGCCGGAGGCCGCGTCGACCCCCCACGCGCCCGGCGCCTCCACCAGCACGAAGGCGCGAACCGTCGAGGCGCTGCCCGCCAGGGGCTCGTCGCGGCCGCGGCTCGCCACCGAGCAGCGGAAGGGCGTGGCGGCCACGCCCGCGCTCACGGAGTGATCCGCAGCAGGCCCTCACGGACCAGGCGCCGGGCCACGACCAGCCGGCTCCGCTCGTCGAGCCACGGCGCGAGGTCGTCGACCCGGAACGTGTCGTGGGCCGCGACGAACTCCATCGGCGCCTGCAGCCGCAGCGGCATGCGCAGGGTGCGGTCACCGAGCAGTGCCAGCAGCTTCTCCGGACCGGGCCGGAGCACACAAGCAGCGCTGGGACGGCGGGCCAGCACGGTGGCGTCGTCGACCAGGTCGAGGGCGACGCGGTCGGTGAGCCCGCCCCGCAGCGCCGGGGTCCGCTCGGACAGGAACGCCTCGATGCGATGCTCGGCCGTGGCGAGGGCGTCAGCGCCGCGCAGCGCGTCCGCGAGTCCGGTCAGCGCCCCGGCGAGCGGCTCGGCGAGGCGACCGGAGTCGGTCAGGTAGCCGGCCGGGAGGGGTGCGTCGTACGCCGGGTCGGCGAGCAGCCGCTCGACCGTGCGCCGCAGCTCGTCACGCCAGGTCAGCTGGTTGACGCCGATGGTCACGTGCAGCGACGTCTCCCGCTCGCTGCGCGCGGAGTGCGGCGTGCCGGTCGGCAGGTACATGCTCAGCCCGGGCTCGAGGGTGACCTGACGGACCGTTCCGTCGCCCTCGTCGTCGCCCCGGTGGTCCCCGGCGCCGCGGTCGACGACCTCCCACTGCTTGTGGCCGTGGGTCTGGAACACGAACACGTCGTGGGTGTCGCTGTGCCGGGCGAACCCCTGCGCTCCGGGAGGGGTCAGGTAGGCGTTGGCCTGGCAGGGGTGGCCGAGCTCGAGCTCGAGGTCGCGCACCAGCTGGGTCAGCGCCGGCCAGTAGCGGTGCAGGCCCTGGAGCACGACGGTCGCGCCGGCCTCGAACAGGTCCATCACCTTGCGAGCGTCGACCAGGCCGGTGAGCGGGGAGCCGGCCATCGTGGCCGACCGGGTGAACCGTGAGGGCGGCAGCACCTCGCCGTCCTGCGCGAGCCGCAGGGCCGGCGCGCGCAGCGCCACGGAGGTGAGCAGGTGGTCGACGTCGTCGAGGCTCAGCAGGCCGGTCAACGTGGCGGGGTCGGTGTGGTGCAGGTGCACCCGGGACGCCCAGATCTTCGCGAGGAAGGTCTGGGCGTCACCGCTGAGCAGGTCCAGCGCACCGCGGCCCGAGACAGCGCGGCGCTCCGGGGAATCGAAGGCGCTCACTCAGGCGTCGGTCCCGTCGGCGTCCCCACCGTCGGTGGAGTCGCCGTCGGTGCTGTCCGTGCTGTCACCGTCGCTGGCGTCTCCGTCGGTGCTGTCCGTGGAGTCGCCATCCGTGCCGTCGGCGTCGCCGCCGGGCTGCGGGGCGCTGCCGGATCCGGGCAGGGTCTCGATGTCCTCGTCGGCCACGGGCTCGTTCGGAGTGGTGGTCATGGTTCCTCCTGACTTCGTCGCACGGTGCGGCGTCGGTGCCGTCGTACCCGGGGTCGGGGGCGACAAACGTCCGCGCCGACCAGTGACGAGACGGCCGGCACGGCGGACGGCAGGCTGAGTCGGCACGCGCCGACCGCGCGACGCTCAAGAATCGCGCACGGGCACGATCCGCGGGTCGCACGGGGGCCAGCAGCTCACGCGTCCGCGGTGAGGGCCTCCTTGCGCCTGGCCGACAGCCCGGTCACGAAGGCCAGGGCCACCGAGACCAGCGCGATGATCCCGATCACCGTGTAGGCCGAGGTGAAGTTCACGTCGTCGCCGATCAGCCAGCAGGCGATGATCGGGCCGATGATCCCGGCCCCGCTCGAGGAGTCGACAGACCGCTCCCGACCCGGCCGCGCCGTGCCCCGGCACGTGGTATCCCTGCGGCGGGTTCTAGCCACAGTTCGTCGGCGTTGCCCGCGAAGGAGGCCAGCACGACGCCGATCGCATAGATCACGCCGCCGGTGAGCGCCACCACCCGCGGACCCCTGCGGTCCTGGATCCGGCCTCCGATGTAGGTGCCGATGAAGATCATCCCGATCATCACCTCGAACGGCACCGAGGCCTCGAGCGAGCTGATCTGGAACGGCCCGGCCTCCTTCAGCGCCTTGGCGAACACGCTCCAGGCGTAGACCGCGCCGATCGAGAACTGCAGGAGCAGCGCCGCCCCGACGAGGAGCCACCTGCCCGCCGTGGGGTTGTCCCCGGTTGTCCGGGCAGCCGTGCCCTCCGTCTGGTCCGCCATGTGTTCTCCCCGTCCTCGACCCGCCCGAGCTGCGGGAGACTTCGACGGCACGTCGGTGGGCCGGGTCCGCTACTCGCGGTGGTGCCCCTGCGTGCCCTGGGCCATGCGTTCGCGCTGCGGCACGACGGTGTACTTCGGGTCGCGGGCGGACTCCTGGCCCGCTTCGAAGATCCCGAACCTGGTGGCCACCGAGCCCGCCATCAGCGCGGCCCCGGACAGCACGGCCGCGGTGCGGCTGCGGCCCGCCAGCAGCGTTCCTGCCGCGCCCCCGATCGTCAGGGCCCGCGCCGCTCTCATCAGGCGGCCGGCCTTGCCCGCGTGCAGCGGCTCGGCGGTGATGCCCATCGAGCGCTCCATCTGCTGCTCCATGAGCAGCTCGGCCACGGCCCCTCCGGCGGCGAAGCGGCGGGCCGGTCCGGCCTGGGCCACCGGGGTGGTGAGCATCCCGTAGCCGCCGGCGGCCGACGCGGCCGAGGCGACGAAAACGAAGGGCAGCTCCTTGTAGGCGTAGTGCCACGACGGCGTCGCGGTGTCGGCGAGCAGCACCGCGGTGTAGGCGGCCACCGGGGGTGCGGTGAGCCCGGCGATGACGCCGGCCGGACGGCCCACCGCCGACAGCAGCCGCAGCGGTCCCCGGCGCGCGCCGTCCGGTAGCAGGTCGACCACCTCGGCGGCGGCGGCGGCACCGGCGAACGGTCCGTAGAGCGAGAGGATCCAGGTGCCCACCGACATCGGCGAGGTGAGCTTCGCCGTGCGCAGCATGTTGACGAACCGGGAGGGCTTGCCGAGATCGTGGACCAGGGCGGCCATGCTGAACCCGAGGGCGCCCAGCGCGCCGAGCCGGCCGGCGCGGCGCAGCGACGGCAGCCCGGTCAGGTCGGCGCCGGCCGCCAGCAGCGAGGAGCCGGCGGCGAGTCCGCCGGAGAACAGGTAGGCCGGGATGTCGGCCTCCCACGGCGACGGCTTGACGATCGGCCGGCCGTAGTAGGAGGTGAACTCCGCCTCCGGGACCATCGACCGGTCGCCGCCGCCGCGCCCGCCCTGGCCGCGGCGGCGCGTGCCGCTGCTGCCCCGTTGCACCCCGCCGGGCACCGCCCGGGGCTGACGCCCGCCCGGCTGCTCGCCGACCACGCCCTGCTCGGGCCCGGTCGCGGTCTCGTGCGGCTGCGTGCCGCTCATCGACGCCTCCCCAGGAACGCGACGGCCGCCCCGGCCAGCAGCGCTGCGGCCGCCGTGGTCGCCCGGTTGAACATGTGCGGCAAGTCTCTGGTGGTCACCACCGGGTCCGGAGGCAGGCCGTAGACCTCGGGCTCGTCGAGGAGCAGGAAGAACGCCCCGGCTCCCCCGACCCCGTCCTCCGGGTCGTTGCCGTAGAGGCGGGCGTCCATGATCCCGGCCTCGTGCAACTTCTCGACGCGCGCGTTGGCCCGCTCGCGCAGCTCCTCGACGTCGCCGAACTGGATCGACTCGGTCGGGCAGGCCTGGGCACACGCCGGCCGCTGGCCCTCGCCGAGCCGGTCGTAGCACAGCGTGCACTTCTGGGCGATCCCCACGTTCTTGGTGCCCTCGTCGCCGGTGCGTCGCTCGATCACGCCGTACGGGCAGGCGGGCACGCAGTACCCGCAGCCGTTGCAGATGTCCGGCTGCACCACGACGGTGCCGAACTCGGTGCGGAACAGCGACCCGGTCGGGCAGACGTCGAGGCAGGCGGCGTGCGTGCAGTGCTTGCACACGTCGGACGACATCAGCCAGCGGAAGTCCGGTTTCTCCCCGTCCGGGCCGTGGCCGCCCGCCGGCAGGTCGGGGGGCCCCCCGTGCCCGACCTCCGGCATGCCGAGGTCCACCGGTTCGCGGTGCGTGCCGCTCTGGGTCGTGCCGGACCGGCCGGCTGGCTGCTCGATGAAGGCGACGTGGCGCCAGGTGCTCGCACCGAGCGCCCCGGTGTTGTCGTAGGAGTAGCCGAGCATCCCGAACCCGTCGTCGGGGATCTCGTTCCACTCCTTGCACGCGACCTCGCAGGCCTTGCAGCCGATGCAGATGCTGGTGTCGGTGAAGAACCCCTTCCGTGCGGGGGCGTCGACGTAGCCGGACTCCTCGGCCGGGTCGATCGGGCCGAACAGGCTGTTCGTGCGCAGCACCACGGCTCACGCCTCCTGGTGGGGGTCGGGGGTCGGGTCGCCGGAGCCCTGGTCGGCCTCACCGTGGACTCCGGTGCCCGGACCGGCGCCGGTGGTCACGATGTCGGGGTAGCTCTCGCCGAGCAGGCCGGCGCGCTCCTTGTAGTCGAGCACGTAGGCGAGCAGCGCCTGTCCCGTGGGCCGCCGGCCCGGCTGGATGTCGCAGGTGCCCACCTTGCTCTCCTGGATCAGCACGTTGGGGTCGAGCGTGATCCCGAACAGGTCGTTGGTCGAGTCGCCGGTGACCAGGCCGCCGCTGCCGAAGTGGTAGGGCATCCAGATCTGGTGCACGACCCGCCCCTCGACCTTGAGCGGCCGGAGCCGGTCGGTGACCAGCACCCTGCCCTCGATCGCGGCCCGGGCGGTCACGACGTGGCACCAGCCCATGTGGTCGAGGCCGCGCTCCAAGGCGAGCTCGGGCGAGACCTCGACGAACATCTCCGGCTGCAGCTCGGAGAGGTACTCCAGGTAGCGGCTCATCCCGCCCGCGGTGTGGTGCTCGGTGAGCCGGCTGACGGTGAAGACGAACGGGAACACCTCGGAGTTCGGCTCCGGCGGGCTCGGGTTCATCCGGTTGTCGGTGCGCTCGTACTGCTTGCGGGTCGGGTTGGCCTGCTGGGCGTAGATCGGGTTGCGGAACGGCGACTCGACGGGTTCGTAGTGCGTCGGCATCGGTCCGTCGATCAGCCCCTTGGGGACGTAGAGCGACCCCTTGCCGTCGCCTTGCATGATGAACGGGTCGACACCCTCCAGACCGTCCACCCCGTCGGCGTCCTCGGGAGCGCGGTAGGACGGCGCCTTGGTCTTCTGGAAGTCGGGCACGTCGTGGCCGGTCCACTCGCCGGACTCACCCGCGTCGGCGTTCCACCACACGTAGGCCTTGCGCTCGCTCCACGGCTTGCCGTCGGGGTCGGCCGAGGCCCGGTTGTAGAGGATCCGGCGGTTGGCCGGCCACACCCAGCCCCACTCCGGGGCGACCCAGGACTGGTCCTTGCCCGGCTTGCGCCGCGCGGCCTGGTTGACCCCGTCGGCGAACACGCCGGTGTAGATCCAGCAGCCCCCCAGCGTGGAGCCGTCGTCCTTCATCTCGGTGAACGTGGACAGCGGGCGCTTGGACTCGACCTCGTAGCCGTTGATCTCCATCAGCACGGACTCGGCGCTGGGCTCGTCGTACTGCCCGTGGGTCGGGTAGTCCCAGGCCAGGTCCTGCAGCGGCCGGTCCTTCTCGTCGCCCGAGTCCTTGAGGCGCTCCCGGATCAGCCGGCCGAGGTGGAAGAAGAACCACAGCTCGGAGCGGCAGTCGCCCCGTGGCTCGACGGCCTTCTCGCGCCACTGCAGCATCCGCTGGGTCTGGGTGAAGGTCCCCTCCTTCTCCACGTGGGAGGCGGCGGGCAGCAGGAACACCTCGGTGCGGCACTCCTCGGGCACGATCTCCCCGGTCTCGATCTCCGGGGAGTTCTTCCAGAACGTGGCGCTCTCGATCTCGAACAGGTCGCGCACCACCAGCCAGTCGAGGTTGGCCATCCCGAGCCGCTGGGCGCGGCCGTGGGCGGAGCCGACAGCGGGGTTCTGTCCGAGCAGGAAGTACCCCTTGACCTTGCCGTCGATCATGTCGAGGACGGTGCGGTAGGTGCCGTGGTCACCGGTGATCTTCGGCAGGTAGTCGAAGCAGTAGTCGTTGTCGGCACTCGCCGCATCGCCCCAGTAGGCCTTCAGCAGGTTGATGCCGTACGACGCCGCATTGGCCCAGAACCCCTTGGAGCCCGGGTGGCTGACCCCGTCGATCCACTCCTGCAGCGAGTCGTGCTGGCCCGCGGTCGGCATCGGAAGGTAGCCGGGCAGGATGTTGAACAGCGTCGGGATGTCGGTCGAGCCCTGGATGCTCGCGTGGCCGCGCAGCGCCAGGACCCCGCCGCCGGGACGGCCGATGTTGCCGAGCAGCAGCTGGAGGATCGCGCCGGCGCGGATGTACTGCACCCCGACGCTGTGCTGGGTCCAGCCCACGCTGTACACCAGCGCGGCGGTCTTCTCCCGTCCCGAGTTCTCCGCCCAGGCCTTGGCCACCTCGAGGAACATCTCCTGCGGCACACCGCAGGTCTGCTCCACCATCTCCGGGGTGTAGCGGGCGAAGTGTCGTTTGAGGATCTGGTAGACGCAGTTCGGGTGCTGCAGCGTCTCGTCACGCATCGGGTCGCTCTCCATGCCCGCGCCGTGGGTCTCGTGCTGCAACGCGCTCGCGGTCTCCCGCTGCGTCTCGTGGTCCTGCTCCTGGCCCTTCGTGCTGGACCCGCCGCTGCCGTCCTTGCTGGCGTACTGCCAGGTGTCGGGGGCGTAGGTGCGGGTCTTCGGGTCGAAGCCGGAGAACAGGCCGTCCAGGTCCTCGGTGTCGGCGTAGTCGTCCCCGACGACCATGGACGCGTTGGTGTAGGCGACGACGTACTCGCGGAAGTCGAGCTCGTTCTGCAGGACGTAGTTGATGATCCCGCCCAGGAACGCGATGTCGGTGCCCACGCGCAGCGGCACGTAGGTGTCCGCGAGCGCGCTGGTGCGGGTGAACCGCGGGTCGATGTGGATCACCTTGGCGCCGCGCGCCTTGGCCTCCATCACCCACTGGAACCCGACCGGGTGGGCCTCGGCCATGTTGGAGCCCTGGATGATGATGCAGTCAGAGTTCTGCAGGTCCTGCTGGAACGTCGTGGCGCCGCCGCGACCGAAGCTGGTCCCCAGACCGGGGACGGTGGCGGAGTGTCAAATGCGGGCCTGGTTCTCGATCTGGATCGCGCCCATCGCCGTGAACAGCTTCTTGATCAGGTAGTTCTCCTCGTTGTCGAGGGTCGCCCCTCCGAGGCTGGCGATGCCGAGGGTGCGGCGTACCCGGCGGTCCTGCTCGTCGAACTCCTGCCAGGTGTCCTCCCGGGCCTTCACCACGCGATCCGCGATCATCTCCATCGCGGTGTCGAGGTCGAGGTCCTCCCACTCGGTGCCGAACGGGCGCCGGTAGCGCACCTTGGTCTGCCGCAGTGAGCTGGTGACGAGGTTCTTGCTGGCCGACCCCTTGGGGCACAGCCGGCCCCGCGAGATCGGGCTGTCCGGGTCGCCCTCGATCTGGACGACCTTCTCGTCCTTGACGAAGATCCGCTGTCCACAACCGACGGCGCAGTAGGGGCAGACGCTCTTGGCCACCCGGTCCGCGGTCGTGGTGCGGGCGGTCAGCTCCTCGGTCTGCTGGGAGCGCACCGCGGGACCACGACCCAGGGGGTCCCTGCCGGTGAGCTGGCGCACCACGGGCCAGCTGAGGAACGTCTTGCCGACTGCCACGAACCCGCCACCTTCTCCTCGTCGTCGGGGGTGACCTACCCAGAGGCTCACGCTTCCATGCACGGCTCGTCGAGGGAAGCCCGCGCAACCGTGACGAGTCGGCTCAGCGCACCTCGAGCAGGTGCTCGCCGCGCGGCACGAGCTCACCGACCACGGGATGTCCCGGAACCTCCCCGGCGACCAGCAGCCCGCCGGAGGTCTGCGCGTCCGCGAGCAGCACCAGCTCGTCCTCGTCGAGCTTCGAGGCCAGGTACGGCCGGACCCAGTCGAGGTTTCGGCGGCTGCCGCCGGGGACGTACCCGGCGGCCAGCGACTCCCGGGCGCCCGCGACGTAGGGCACCGCGGCCGAGTCGACCACCGCCGTCACACCGGACGCCCGGGCAAGCTTCATCAGGTGGCCGAGCAGGCCGAACCCAGTCACGTCGGTCGCGCACGTGTGACCGGCGTCGAGCGCCGCACGGGACGCGTCCCGGTTGAGGGTGGTCATCACCGCGACCGCCTCGTCGAACCGCTCCCCCGTGGCCTTGTGCCGGTTGTTCAGCACCCCGAGCCCGAGCGGCTTGGTCAGCGTCAGCGGGACTCCCGGGCGCCCGGCGTCGTTGCGCAGCAGCCGGTCGGCCGGCGCGATGCCGGTGACGGCCAGCCCGTACTTCGGCTCGGGGTCGTCGATGCTGTGCCCGCCGGCGAGGTGCGTCGACGCCTCCGCGCAGATGTCCGCTCCACCGCGCAGCACCTCGGCGGCCAGCTCGAACGGGATCTTGTCCCGCGGCCACGCGAGCAGGTTGATCGCCACCACCGGCGTCCCGCCCATCGCATAGACGTCGGAGAGGGCGTTGGCGGCCGCGATCCGGCCCCAGTCGTAGGCGTCGTCGACGACCGGCGTGAAGAAGTCGGCGGTCGCGATCACGGCCCGCTGGTCGTCGATGCGGACCGCGGCCCCGTCGTCGCCGTGGTCGAGCCCGACCAGCAGGTCCCCGCCCTCCCGGCTGGTCGGCAGGTCCGCCAAGATGCGCTCGAGCTCGCCGGGTGGGACCTTGCAGGCGCACCCTCCGCCGGCGGCGTACTGCGTGAGTCTGGGCTTCGGCTCCGAGCTGGCGTTCACCCCGACAATCTACGCGGCGCCGGTTCGAGCTGCCCGCCCGGCGCGAGGCGTCCGACGCCGACTAGGGTCTGCGGCGGAGGCGTTTCTCGTCTGGTGACGGGCGCGGTCCTCAAAACCGTAGGGGCCCGGTATCCGGGTCCGGCGGGTTCGATTCCCGTCCGCCTCCGCCACACGTCCACGCCCGGCCTTCGCTGACGCGGCGCGCGGGCATGCTCGCCGGCGCACCCGCAGACGAGCAGCCGCTGCGGCCGGTTTGTCGCGCCGTGGACCGGGGTACGGACGCCTCCATGAACGACACCGTCGACAACGCTCGTGTCGTCCTCCGCCCGCTGGGCAACCCGCTGCCGCTCGGCTTCCTGGGCCAGTTCGTGGCGACCATCTCGTTCAGCGCGCTCCAGCTCCGGTGGATCGCCCCCGGCCAGGGCCACCCGGTGGCGCTGGCCGCGCTCGTGCTGACCGTGCCGGTCCAGCTGGTCGCCTCGGTCTTCGGCTTCCTCTCCCGAGATCCCGTCGCGGGCTCCGGGATGGGCATCCTGGCCGGGTCCTGGGGAACCGTCGCGCTGGCCACCCTCACCACGCCCGCCGGGGTGACCAGCCCGGGCCTGGGTGTCGTGCTGCTGGCCGCCGCGGCAGCCATGCTCGTGCCCGCGACCGGAGGACGCGCCAAGCGTGCCGCCGCGGCGGTGATGGCGATGACCGCCCTGCGCTTCTCGGTGACCGGGGTCGCGGAGCTCACCGGCGCCTCGGGCTGGATGACCGCGGCGGGCTGGGTGGGGCTCGGGCTGGGCACGGTCAGCTTCTACGCCGCCCTCGCCTTCGAGCTGGAGGGCACCGAAGAGCGCGAGGTGCTGCCGATCGGCCGGCACGGCGAGGCCCGGACCGCCGTGAGCGGCGACGAGGACGCTCAGCTGCACGGCATCGCCGACGAATCGGGCGTGCGCAAGCAGCTCTAGCTGCCGCCCATCCTCTCGCGCTCCTCGATCTCGGCGAACCGTTCCCGCAGGCGCGCCCGCACCTGGTCGGGGGTCAGTTGCGCACGCCGGCGCTGGTCACGCGCGATGATGGCGCCGGTGGCCGCGACGCCCGCCAGACCGGCCAGGCCGAGCAGCTTCCACTTGTTCACCGAGCACCACCTGCCGTGAGACCTGCCATGGAACGGGGCCCTTCCGCTGTGACCGAGACCGTACTGACGCTGGACGAGGCGCTCGCCGGGACGCGCACCGGAGACCTGTGGCTGTTCCGCGGCCGCTCGGCCGCGGACCACGCTATCCGGGCACTGACCAACAGTCCGGTGAATCACGTCGGCATGAGCGTGGTGATCGACGACCTGCCGCCCCTGATCTGGCACGCCGAGCTCAGCCACGGCCTGCTCGACGTGTGGACCGGCGACCACCACCGCGGCGTCCAGCTGCACGACGCGCAGGAGGCGGTCGAGCAGTGGGTGACCCGCTACCGGCAGCGGCCGTGGATGCGACAGCTGCACTCGCCCGTCACCCGCGCCCAGGAGGACGCGGTGCTGCGGACCGTCGCCCGCCTCGACGGATGGCCGTTCCCGCGGACCGCCGCGCTCGCCGGGCGCTGGCTGCGCGGCCGGGTCCGGCGGCGGGCACCGATCGAGACGACCTACTGCGCCGAGGTGGTGGCCGCGACCTACCAGGCGATGGGGCTGCTCGGCACCGACCGGCCCACGAACTACTACGACCCCGGCTCCTTCTGGTCCGGCGACGAGCTGGAGCTGATCGGCGGTGCGCGTCTCGGGGACGAGATCCGGGTCGACGTAGCGCCGGCGCCCGGCGGCGAGCCGCCGGCGGTGACGAGACCGGCCAGTCGGTTGCGCCGCCGGTTCCGTCGGGCGCCTGCCTAGGATGACCGGCGTGCCGGACCCGCGACGCAAAACCCCACGCACCGACCACGTCCTCGCCGATCCCCGCCTCGTCGACGCCACCCGGAGGCTCGGCCCGCAGCTGGTCAAGCGCGCCGTCACCGAGACGCTGGACCGTTGCCGCGCCGGCGAGGTGGCCCCGGCCGAGGTGGCGGACGTCGCGGTCGCCGCCCTGCCCGTCTCCGCGACCGCGATGCACCGCCTGGTCAACGCGACAGGCGTGGTGGTGCACACCAACCTGGGCCGCGCGCCCCTGTCCGACGCCGCGGTGGACGCGCTGGGCATCGCCGCCGGTGCCACCGACGTGGAGCTGGATCTGGAGACCGGCCGCAGAGGACGGCGGGGGCGATCGGCGCTCGGCGCCCTCGCGGCCGCGGTCCCTGACGCCGGCGGGGTGCACGTGGTCAACAACGGGGCGGCGGCACTCGCGCTGGTCGCGTGTGCGCTCGCGCCCGGCCGCGAGGTCGTCATCGCGCGCGGCGAGATGGTGGAGATCGGCGACGGCTTCCGGATCCCCGAGCTGCTCGAGTCGGTGGGTGCGCGGCTGCGCGAGGTGGGTACGACGAACCGGGTGCGACTGGCCGACTACGCCGACGCGCTCGACGACGAGACCGCGTTCGTGCTCAAGGTGCACCCCTCGAACTTCCGGGTCAGCGGGTTCACCTCGCAGGTCGGCGTGGCCGAGCTCGCCACCTTGCCCGTGCCGGTGGTCGTCGACATCGGCTCCGGCCTGCTCGCGCCGCATCCCCGACTCCCCGACGAACCGAGCGCCGCGCAGGCGCTGCAGGCCGGCGCCGACCTGGTCACCGCGTCCGGCGACAAGCTGCTGGGCGGTCCGCAGTGCGGGCTCGTGCTCGGCACGGCCGACCTGGTGGAGCCGCTGAGACGGCATCCCTTCGCTCGCGCGCTGCGCGTCGACAAGCTGACCCTGGCCGCCCTGGAGGCGACGCTCACCGGGCCCCCGTCCCCGGTGGCCCTGGCACTCGCGACGAGCCCGGAGGGCCTGATGGCCCGGGCCGAGGCGATCGCTGCGTCGCTCGCGGACCTCATCGACGCCCGCGCGGTGGCATCGTCGGCGGCGGTCGGCGGAGGCGGCGCCCCCGGAGTCGACCTGCCCAGTGCGGCGGTCGCGCTCCCCGAGGAGCTGGCCGGGCTTCTCCGGCAGGCCCGGCCACCCGTCGTCGGCCGGGTCGAGGCCGGGCAGCTGCTGCTGGACCTCATCGCCGTGCCGGCCCGGGACGACGCACAGCTGGTCGAGGCGGTCCGCTCGGTCGTCGGCGACCGCGCCGGCCGGACCACGGGTCGCGCTCGCGGGGAGGCCTGAGGTGCACGTCGTCGCGACCGCCGGGCACGTCGATCACGGCAAGTCGACGCTGGTCCGCGCCCTCACCGGCACCGACCCGGACCGGCTGGAGGAGGAGCACCGCCGCGGGCTGACCATCCAGCTCGGTTACTGCTGGACCACGCTGCCCGGGCTCGGCGACGTCGCGTTCGTCGACGTGCCCGGTCACGAACGGTTCGTCGCCACCATGCTCACCGGGATCGGTCCGGTGCCGGCGGTGATGTTCGTCGTGGCTGCCGACGACCCGTGGATGCCGCAGGCCGCCGAGCACCTGGCCGCCCTCGACGCGCTGGGGGTCACGCACGGGGTGGTGGCCGTGACCCGCTCCGACCTGGCCGATCCCGGCCCGGCGACGCGGCGCGCCGCCGAGGAGCTGGCCCGCACCTCGCTGGCCGGCTCGCCGGTCGTCGCGGTGAGCGGGCGCACCGGCGAGGGGCTCGACGAGCTGCGGGAGCGCCTCGCCGGGATGCTGCGGGCCGTGCCGCCGGCCTACCCCGGCGCCGACGTGCGGCTCTGGGTGGACCGCCGGTTCACCGTCAAGGGCGCCGGCACGGTCGTCACCGGCACGCTCCCGGCCGGGACGGTACGACGCGGCGACCTGCTCGACCACGGCGGCAAGCGGGTCCGGGTCCGCGGCATCGAGTCACTGGAACGGCCCGTCGACAGCGCGCACGGCGTCGCCCGGGTTGCGCTCAACCTCACCGGCGACGGGGTCGACGACCTCGAGCGCGGCGACGCGCTGCTCACCCCGGACGCCTGGCGGCTCACCCGGCTCGTCGACGTCCGCCTCCGTTCGCGCGGCGCGTCGGTCCCGCCCGAGCGGCCGCTGCTGCACCTGGGCGCCACCGCGGTCGGCACGCACTGCCGTCCCCTCGGCGGCGCGGGCGGTGACGACGGTGGCGGCGAGCAGCTGGTCCGGCTCGTCCTCGACCGACCGATGCCATTGCGCGTCGGCGACCGGGCACTGCTGCGCGATCCCGGCGACCGCAGGATCTGGGGGGTCCGCGTCCTCGACCCGGCCCCGCCGCCCCTCGGTCGGCGCGGCGCCGCGGCCCGGCGCGCCGGGCTGCTCTCCGGCCACTCCGGAAGCCCCGACGCCGCCGCCGAGGTCGCTCGCCGGGGCCTGGTGCAAGCCGATGTGCTGCGTCGCATCGGCGTCCCGGTCGGTGACACGTTGCCGGCCGACGTGATCAGCGCCGACGGCTGGCTCGTCAGCCCGGCACGTGCCGACCAGGCCGCCCGCGTCATCACCGAGTCGGTGCTCGAGCACGACCGGACGACGCCTCTCGACCGGGGGCTGACTCCGGCCGTGCTGTCCGACCGGGCAGACCTGCCGTCGCCCGCACTCGTGGTCGCACTCGTGCGCCACCCGCTGCGGTTCGTCGACGGCAAGGTCCTCGGCCCGGCCACAGGCGGCCTTCCCCCCGCGGTGGAGAAGGCGCTCGCGCTGCTCGCCGAGGACCTCGCCGACGAGCCGTTCGCCGCCCCCACCGCCGGCCGGCTCGCCGAGCTCGGCCTCGACACCCGGACCGTCGCCGCGGCGGCCAAGGCGGGACGGCTGCTGCGGGTCGCCCCGGGGATCGTGCTCCTCCCGGGCGCCGACGAGGCCGCGGCCGAGCGACTCGCCGAGCTCCCCCAACCGTTCACCGCCAGCGAGGCGCGTCAGGCCCTCGGCACCAGCCGGCGGGTCGTGCTGCCGCTGCTGGACCACCTGGACCGCGCCGCGTTGACCCGGCGGCTGGTCGACGACCGCCGCGAGGTGGCGGGTCGGCGCTGAGCGCCGAACGGCCCCGGCGCCCGTCGTAGGCGCCTCAGAGGTCCGGATCCTCGTCGACGACGTGGACGGCGGCCTCCTCGGCACTCGCCGCAGCGCCGTCGATCCCGACGTCCTCGGCGACCAGGTCCTTCTCGGTGTCCTCGTGGACACCCTCGTCCTCCGCCACGAGCCGGCCGGCACGGGCGTCACCCACCTCGCCGCCCACGTTCTCGCCCTCACGAGCGGCGGCCTCGTAAGGGTCCGGCTCCGGCTGTTCCTGGGCGACCCGCTGCTCGAGCGTCTCCCCCATCTCCTCCTCGAGCGGCGTGTTGCCGAACTTCTCCGCAGGCGACCACTTCTCCGGCGGCGAGTAGCCCTCGTCGAGCGGGTCCGCCAGCCCCCGGTCGGCGGTGAGGTCGTCACCCCCGGTCTGGGGCTGCGTCTCGTCGTCGACGCTGTAGCCGTGGTAGTTCCCCTGCTCGCCTGCGTCACCGGCCTCGACTGCGGTGGGGTCGGTGCCGATCTGCTCGGAGACGCTCTCGGGCTGCTCGGTCATCTGTGTTCTGCCTCCTGGCCCGCGCCTGCGGGCGCTCGATTCGTCGGGTGCGATCGGGGGACACGTACCCCGAGGAGGAACCGGAAACACCCTCGTACGGAAGCGGCCACGGTTCGTCCGTCCCGGCCGTGCGTCGGCCGGTCCGCGACCGGTGGAGACACTGCCGCGTCGGCACCAGACCGCGGCACAGGCGTGCCACAGTGGCGGGGTGACCCAGCCCGACGGGACGACACTCCGATGACACTGTCGGTGTGCCTGCTTCTGGACCGCAGGAGCGAGGTACGCGTACGCCGACTCTGGGACCGGCTCGAGCAGGCCGGGGTCGCGACTCTCGCCACTCACACGCACGGCCGGCACGTCCCGCACCTGACCTTCGCGTCATTGCTCAGCGCCGACCTCGACCGGGTCGTCGACGCCCTGGACCGGCTCCCGGCCCGGGACCCGACCACGATCCGGTTCGACGGCCTCGGCATCTTCCCGCGCAGCCGCTGCTGGCTGGCGCCCGCTGTGCCCGAGGGGCTTCTGCCCCGCCACGCGGCCGTCGTCGGAACGGTCCAGGCCTGCGACGCAGTGGTGCACCGCAACTACGAGCCCGGCACCTGGCTCCCGCACCTCACCCTTGCCCCGCGACTGCACCTCGACGACCTGTCGACGCTGGCGCGGGTGTGCTTCGAGATCCTGCCGCTCACCGTCGAGCTGTGCTCCGCGGCCGTGATCGACACTGCCACCGGTGACCTCCACCCGCTCGCACGGCTGGTCTGACGGCCTCACCGGGGGCGGCTCCCGGCCGCCAGTGCGGCTGCCAGCACGACGAGCGAGCCGGTCCAGGCCTCCTGCAGGTCGACCCAGAGGCTGCCGTGGGGCGCGAGGAACGCGGCGACGACCAGCGCCCCGCCCGTGAGGGCCGCCAGCCCAGCCGCCACGATGCTGGGCCCGACGTGGCGAAGCCACAAGGCGCACAGCATCACCACGATCGAGCCACCGAGCGCCCGCTGGACGCCGTTCACGCCGGTGACCGTGTAGTAGTAGGGCAGCACGAACGTGCCGACGAAGAGCCACACCCCGAGCAGCAGCAGCCCCAGCGTCGCGACCGGGCGCACGGGTGGACCCTGTGCCGCCACCCGGGAACGAAGAACGGCCTGCTTGCGCCTGGTCAGCTCCGCCGCTCGCGCCCGCGCCTCGGGATCGTGCAGCCGCTCGCCCGGCTCGACTCCGGCGTGTTCGCGACCGTGCACGGCCGCCTCGACCTCGTGGCTCACCGGCTGCGAACTCTGGACGTCGTTCAGGACCCCTCCCCGCCAGGCGAGCAGCCCGCCGACGACCAGGGCGACCACACCGGCGATCTCGCCGGGCGCGTCGTGCACGATCATCGCCCAGCCGATGCCGAACATCGCGAGCAGCGCGAGGCCGACCCCCGCCCACATCAGGCGCGGCCGGACCCGGGCCCGCGGCCGCTCGGACTCCTTCCGCTGGGCCGTCCGGTTGTCCGTCCGATCGGCGGTGTCGGCGCCGTCATCGCCCCGTGCTCCGGTCCGCGTCGGGCCGTGGGGGGTGCTGGCCGAGGTGGGGTTCATCGACTCGTCCTTCCGTGAGGTTCCGCGCGGGGACATCGCGCTGTCGTCGAGGGGTCGACGCGCCGACCTCGCCCGGCGGGCCACCAGCGCTCCGGCGACCCCGAAGCCCGCAGCGAGGCCGGCGTCGGTGAGGCCCGCGCGCCGGTGGGAGCGGCCGAGCACGCCCCAACCGAGCGCCGTGAGCGAGTGGAGGCCGTCCGCAGCCGCGCCCAGGGCGACCACCGCGGCGGTGGGACGCAGAGCGGTCACGGCGGCCTGGCCCAGGTGACGACCGCCGAGCGCCCGCATCACGCCGCGACCTGCCGACGATTCGGCGAGCTCGAGCCCGAGGGCGTCGCCGACGCGGCGCGGCCGGGTCAGCAGCACGGCGCCCCACAGGCTCCGCAGCACGAGCAGCAGGTGTGCGGGTGAGAACCGCGAGCTCCGGCTTGCGGCATGGGCTCGATCCGGCACGAGACCTCCCGTCGGCGGCGTCCGCGCCCCGCTGGCCCGGACTTCGGTTCACGCGCCCGCGGACCAACTGCCCTGGGAAGGTCCGGGCAGGAGACCGTTGCGCACGCGCATCAGTCCTGTACCCAGCCACCTGCCCGTCACACCCCGCTCAGGCGTGCCGGGCCGACCTCCCGCTCAGGCGTGCCGGGCCGAGACGGGGTGCGGGCCGAGCGGTTCGGTCCCGGCGACCTCGGTGAACGCCGCGAGCGACGCCGCCAGCGCCGCCCTGTCCTCGCGGCTCATCTGCTCCATGATGGCCACGACTCGCTCGCGACGGCGCTCCATCACGCGGGCGAGCAGGTGCTCACCCGCGGACGTGAGCGTCAGCACGACGCGGCGCCGGTCCTCGGTGTCGGCCTCGCGGTGGAGAAGACCGGCCTGGACGAGCCGTTCGCAGGTGCGGGTGGCGTTGGATGCGTGCACGCCGAGGTCCTCGGCGATCGACGACATGCTCTGCGGCTCCCGCCCGGTCAGGATCAGCACACGCAGCTGGGGCATCGTCACCACCTCCTCGACGCTCGCGAGGGACTCGGCGATGATCGCCCCCACCGCTCGCGTCCCGGCCAGGACGGTCTCGACCTGGCCCGACGGGACGCGCCCGCGGGTCGACTTGCGACCTTCCGAAGCAGCCACGGTTCTCCTCACTCGTCGGGTTGCGCTGCGCCCATCATGACGCATCCCCCGAGTCTCTCCCGGCCGGTGGCGACCGCGCAGGAATTCGCATCCTGTGCCATCCTGCGACCTGGCGACCCACCTGAGCGAAGGAGAGGCGACGTGATCGCTGCTGACTTGGCGGAACCCTTCCCCACCGTCTCGTTGAACACGGAGGCCCTCACCGCGGCGCGTACGATCGGCGACGCGCGCCTGCCCGGCCTCATCGTCGTCGACGAGGACGGCTCGCCGCACAGCGTGCTGGGCGGCTCTCAGGTGCTGCGCTTCATGGTCCCGCAGTACATCCAGGACGATCCCACCCTCGCCCGCGTCTACGACGAGGTGGGCTCGGAGAAGCTCCTGGGCGGCCTCGAGGCCAAGACCGTGCACGACCTGCTGCCCAAGAAGCAGGACCGCGACGATCTGCCGGCCGTGGACCACGACGCGACCACGGTGGAGATCGCCGCGGTGATGGCGCAGATGCGCAGCCCGGTGGTCGCCGTGCTGGACGAGCACGGCCACGTGAACGGGGCCATCACGGTCAGCCGGCTCTTCGAGCATCTGTTCCCCGACCTGCCGAGCGACAGACCCGACGACGACCCCACCGACAACGACGAGGAGGACCGCACGTCGTGACGACGGCCCTGGTCATCATTGCCTTCCTGGCCGCCTACGTACTGATCGCCACCGAGCGCATCCACCGGGTCGCCGCCGCGCTGGGCGGTGCCGCCGTGATGGTGCTGCTCGGCGTCGTCGACGCCAAGGTCGCGTTCTTCAGCGAGGAGACCGGCGTCGACTGGAACGTCATCTTCCTGTTGTTGGGGATGATGATCATCGTCGGCGTGCTGCGACGTACCGGGGCCTTCGAGTATGTCGCGATCTGGTCCGCCAAGCGTGCCAAGGGACGGCCCTTCGCGATCATGGTGATGCTCGTCGTCATCACCGCGGTCGCCTCCGCCCTGCTCGACAACGTCACCACCGTGCTGCTGATCGCGCCGGTGTCGCTGCTGGTGTGCGAGCAGATCGACGCACCGCCGATACCGTTCCTCCTCGCGGAGGCGATGGCCTCCAACATCGGCGGCACCGCGACGCTGATCGGTGACCCACCGAACATCATCATCTCGTCGCGGTCCGGTCTCGGGTTCAACGACTTCGTGCTCAACCTCGGGCCGGTCGTGATCGTGCTCATCGCCGTGTTCATCGTGATGTGCCGGGTCATGTTCCGGTCGGCGTTCACCTTCCACCCCGAGCGGGTGGAGGCGCTGATGGCCCTCGACGAGCGCGAGGCGATCCGCGACGTGCCGCTGCTGATCCGCTCGGGCATCGTGCTGTTCTTCGTGCTCGTCGGGTTCGTGCTGCACCAGCTCGTCGGCCTCGAACCCTCCCTCGTCGCCCTGCTGGGCGCGGGTGCCTTGGTGGCGATCTCGCGGATGGACCCCGAGGACTACCTCGGCGACATCGAGTGGAGCACGTTGGTCTTCTTCATGGGGCTGTTCATCATGGTCGGCGCTCTGGTCGAGGTCGGCGTGATCGGCGACGCGGCGAGCTGGGCCACCTCCACCATCGGCGAGCACTACTTCGCCGGCTCCACGGTGCTGGTCTTCGCCAGCGGCATCCTGTCCGGGATCGTGGACAACATCCCCTATGTGGCGACGATGAGCCCGCTGGTGGCCGACCTCGTGCAGTCCGGCAACGGGGGTGCGGGCGTCGATTCCCTGTGGTGGTCGCTCGCCCTCGGCGCCGACCTCGGCGGCAACGCGACGGCGGTCGGGGCCAGCGCCAACGTGGTGGTGCTCGGCATCGCCGCGCGCAACGGCCACCCGATCTCGTTCTGGCAGTTCACGAAGTACGGCATCGTGGTCGCCGGCACCACCGTGACCATCGCCTGGGCCTACCTGGCCCTGCGGTACTTCGTCCTGGCCTGATCCCTCGGCGCTCGGCACCCCCGGCGTCCGGACCCCTCATCTGCTTGCGTTTACGCAAGCACATTTCGGGAACGGGACAGGTGACGAGGCCGTCCGGCCTCGGCGCACGTCCACACCCGAGGGAGAGGTTGCTGCCATGGCCACCCAGACCGCGAGCCGTCCGTCCCCCACCACCAGCCGCCGACCGGGCCGGGTGGTGGCGGTCACCGGCGCCTCGGGCGGCATCGGCCGGGCCACCGCCCGGGCCTTCGCCGAGAACGGCGACCGGGTCGCCCTGATCGCACGTGGCGAGACCGGACTCGACCGCGCCCTGCGTGAGGTCAAGGACGCCGGGAGCGACGGGATCGTCGTACCCACCGACGTCGCGGACTACGAACAGGTGAGCGCGGCGGTCGACCGGATCGAGCGCGAGCTCGGGCCCATCGACGTCTGGGTCAACGTTGCGTTCTCGTCGGTGTTCGCGCCGTTCAGCGAGATCGAGCCCGAGGAGTTCCGCCGCGTCACCGAGGTCACCTACCTCGGTTACGTCTACGCCACCAAGGCGGTCCTCGAACGGATGCTCCCGCGTGACCGCGGCACGATCGTGCACGTCGGCTCGACGCTGGCCTACCGCGGCATCCCGCTGCAGTCGGCGTACTGCGGCGCGAAGCACGCCCTGCAGGGCTGGCACGAGTCGCTGCGCTGCGAGCTGCTGCACGACCGCAGCAACGTGCACGTCACCATGGTGCAGATGCCGGCGGTGAACACACCCCAGTTCGACTGGGTGCTCTCGCGGCTGTCCAAGAAGGCGCAGCCGGTGCCGCCGATCTACCAGCCTGAGGTGGCGGCGAAGGGCGTGCTGTACGCCGCGGCCCACCCGAAGCGCCGCGAGTACTGGGTCGGCGAGTCCACCGCCGCGACCCTGGCGGCCAACGCGATCGCCCCCGGGTTGCTCGACCGCTACCTGGCCAGGACCGGCTACAAGTCCCAGCAGACCCAGGAGGACCGCGACCCCGACCAGGCGGTCAACCTCTGGGATCCTGCCGACGGGCCCGCGGGGCACGACTTCGGCGCGCACGGCCGCTTCGACGCCCGCGCGCACGGGGGCAGCGTCCAGCTCTGGGCCTCGCAGCACCATGGTCTGCTCGCCGCCGGCGCTGCCGCGGGCGCCGCCGTCGGCGCTGCCGCCGTGCGCCTGCTGAAGCGCTGAGGCGGGCGACGTGCGCATCGAGGACTACGCCCTGATCGGCGACACCCACACCGCCGCCCTGGTCGGCAAGGACGGGTCCGTGGACTGGCTGTGCGTCCCGCGGTTCGACTCCGGCGCCTGCTTCGCGGCGCTGCTCGGATCGCCGGACAACGGCCGGTGGAAGATCGCACCGACCACGGAGCCGGCCCGGGTCGAGCGTCGCTACCGCGAGGGCACGCTGGTCCTGGAGACCGAGCTGCACACCGACTCCGGGGTGGTGCGCCTCGTCGACGCGATGCCGGTCCGCGACGGTTCCCCCGCGCTGGTGCGGCGGGTCGAGGGGGTCAGCGGCTCGGTCCGGATGCGCAGCGAGCTCGTCCTCCGTTTCGACTACGGCCACGACGTACCGTGGGTGCACGACGGCGACGGGCGGATCCGCGCGTTCACCGGGCCCGACGCGATGACGCTCGACTCCGACGTCAGCCACCGGGGCGGCGACGGCGAGGGCGACCCGGTCGCGGAGTTCGAGGTGTCCGCGGGAGACGTGGTGGACCTGGGGCTGACCTGGACGCCCTCGCACGAGGACCCCCCGGAGACGGTCGACGTCGGGGGCGCCCTGGAACGGACCACCGGCTGGTGGGAGGAATGGTCGGCTCGAGGCTCCTACGACGGTCCCTACCGCGAGGCCGTGCTGCGCTCGCTGATCACGCTCAAGGCGCTCATCTACGGCCCGACCGGCGGCATCGTCGCGGCGCCCACGACCTCGCTGCCCGAGCAGATCGGCGGGGTGCGCAACTGGGACTACCGGTTCTGCTGGATCCGCGACGCCACGTTCACCTTGCTGTCCCTGCTCGGCGCCGGCTACAACGACGAGGCCGGGGCCTGGCGGGAGTGGCTGCTGCGGGCGCTCGCCGGCCGTCCCGAGCAGATGCAGATCATGTACGGCGTGGCCGGCGAGCGCCGCCTCACCGAGACCGAGCTCGACTGGTTGTCCGGCTACGAGGACTCCGCCCCGGTCCGGTCCGGGAACGGCGCCGCGCAGCAGTTCCAGCTCGACGTGTTCGGCGAGCTGATGGACGCGCTGCACCAGGCCCGGGCGCACGGCGTACCGCCCGAGGAGCACGCCTGGGGCGTCCAGCGTCACCTGCTCGACTACCTCGAGGAGCACTGGCACGAGCCGGACTACGGCATCTGGGAGATCCGCGGGGACCCGCAGCACTTCACCCACTCCAAGGTGATGGCGTGGGCCGCGTTCGACCGCGCGGTCCAGGACGCGGAGAACTTCGACCTCCCGGGGCCCGTCGACCGGTGGCGCGAGGTGCGCCGGCAGATCTTCGACGAGGTCTGCACGAAGGGCTTCGACGAGAGTCGCAACACCTTCACCCAGTACTACGGCTCCCAGGGCCTCGACGCGGCGCTGCTGCTGATCAGCGAGGTGGGGTTCCTGCCACCGGACGACCCGAGGATCCGGGGGACGGTCGAGGCGATCGAGAAGAACCTGTGCCAGGACGGCTTCGTGCAGCGCTACTCCACGGACGGGGATGCCGAGAAGCTCGACGGCCTGCCCCCCGGCGAGGGCGCCTTCCTCCCGTGCACGTTCTGGCTGGCCGACTGCTACGCGGCCCAGGGACGCACCGACGAGGCCCGCCAGGTCTTCGAGCGGCTGCTCGATCTGCGCAACGACGTGGGACTCCTCTCCGAGGAGTTCGACACCGAGTCCGGGCGCCTGGTCGGCAACTTCCCGCAGGCGCTGTCCCACCTGGCGCTGGTGAGCACCGCCCTCAACCTCACTTCCGACGTGGGGCCGACCCGTCGCCGGGCCGGAACCGGGCGCAGCGGCGGCTGACCAGGTCGTGCCGGGTGGCAGGTGTCTGGGGGCCTTTGTCCCCATCCCGGCCCCGTCCCCCCGGGCGCAGCCTGATCTTATGCAGGCCACGCAGCAGAGGCTCGAGGTAGAGCTCGAGGAGCTCGACCGCCGGTTCTGGAGCCACGCGCTCGCGGACGCGGTCACCGGCGCGTTCGGCTCGGGGGTCTACCGGTTCACCGGGCACGTGCTCTCCGACGACGGGTACGACGTATGCGGCCGTGCGTTCGCGATGGCCCGCCAGGACGCCGAGGTCGACGACAAGCCTTCCGCCACCGGTTCGCGGGCGGTGGCCCGGCTGTGCGAGCTCGACGAGCAGCTCCAGGACTCCGGCTGGCACAAGAACGCCGAGCTCGGCCAGCACTGGTGGTCGCTGCGCTACACCCGGGACTGACGTCGGCCGACGTGCCCCTGGCGGACCGATCGCCGGCGCGACCGGAGACTTTTTGCCGACACGACCGTGTCGCCTGGCCGGAACCGTCGGCGCGGGCTGCCATCCTGAGGGCGAGTGGCAAGCCAAGCAGGTGGGGAACGTGACCGAGAGACCGTCGGGGGCGACGGAAGGTGCGGGCGTCTCGCAGGAGGCGGTCCGGGAGCTCGCGCTGCGCATCGTGGGCCGACGGATGTTCTCCGACCTCTCCGACGAACAGCGCGCGGAGCTCGTGGACGTCGGGGTCGAGGCCCACACCCACGCCTGGGGACCGCAGGGTCGACCCGCGGACCTGGAGGCGTGGCTCGCCCGCGGCCTGTACGCGGCCATGATGGAGTCCCATCGGCAGAGCCGGATGCTGCGCCCGCGGCGCTCCGGCGCCCCGGCCGACCTGCAGGCCCTCCTCGAGGACTGGCTCGCGGCCGAGCACGGGCTGATCCCGCCGACGGTCGACGACGCGCTGACCGACTCCTACCTGCGCGGACTCGGCGCCGCCGATGCCCGCCTGCTCTGGCTCCAGTCGACCGGCTTCACCCGCGACGAGATCGCCGGCCAGCTCGGGATCCGGCCGAGCGCGGTCAGTGTGCGCCTGCACCGGCTGCGCGTCCGGCTCCGCGAGGCGGTGGAGCCGGTGACCGGCGCGCTCGCGGACCCGCACACCACCGGATCCGTGGACCCGGGTCGCGGCGCGGAACGGGGCTCCGGGCACGGCGCTGCATGAGGGCGGTCCGCTACACCGCGTACGGCGAGCTCCCCGAGCTCGTGACCATCGCGGCGCCGGAGTGTCCCCCCGACGGCGCGGTCATTCGGGTCGCGGCGACCGGTGTGTGCCGGTCCGACTGGCACGCCTGGCAGGGCCATGACCCGGTCGGGCTGCCGCACGTCCCCGGGCACGAGTTCGCCGGGGTGGTCGTCGAGGTCGGCCCCGACGTGCGCGAGGTTCACCCCCGTCAACGGGTGACGGTGCCGTTCGTCTGCGGCTGCGGGCGGTGCGAGTTCTGTCGCACCGGCGAGGCCCAGGTGTGTCCCCAGCAGACCCAGCCGGGGTTCACCGGGCCCGGCTCGTTCGCGGACCTGGTGGCCGTGCACGCGGCGGACCTCAACGTGGTGCCGCTGCCCGACAGCGTCGACCTCGTGACCGCGGCCTCGCTGGGCTGCCGGTTCGCCACGGCCTACCGGGGCCTGACCACGCACGGGCAGGTGCAGCCCGGGCAGTGGGTCGCCGTCCACGGCTGCGGCGGTGTCGGTCTCTCCGCGGTGATGATCGCCTCCGCCCTCGGGGCCCGCGTCGCGGCGGTGGACCGCTCACCGGCTGCGCTGGCGCTGGCCGCCGAGGTCGGGGCCGAGGTGCTGGTCGAGGCGTCCGAGAGCGACGAGCCGGACGCCGCCGACGCGTCCGGCCGCGGCAGCGCGTCCGGCGAGGACGACGCGGTCGTCGCCCGGATCGTCGAGGCGACCGGCGGGGGCGCAGCGGTCTCCCTGGACGCGGTCGGTTCCCCCGCCACGGCGGTGGCGTCGGTGCGCTGCCTGCGGCCGCGCGGGCGCCACGTCCAGCTCGGACTCCTGCTCGGCGAGCAGGCCACTCCCCCGCTGCCGATGGACCGCGTCGTGGCCCGGGAGCTGTCCCTGCACGGCTCGCACGGGATGCCGGCCGCCGGCTACCCCGGGTTGCTCGCGCTCGTCGAGTCCGGGGCGCTGCGCCCGGACCGGCTGGTCGGCAGGGTCATCGGGCTCGAGGACGCCGGTGCGGCGCTCGCCGGAATGAGCCGCCCCGCCGGTGCCGCCGGGATGACGGTGGTCCGGGTCGGTTGACCTCGCGGTGCTCCGTGGCCTGATTCTTCTGGACGCGGAGGCGTCGTACGTTGGAAGCATGAGTGCGCTTCCCGTGCCCCGCCCTGACGGCTACGCCGTCGCCGTGCCCGCCCCTGGAACCGGTCCGGGCAACTGGGTCGGCGCCCCGAGCGCCGTGCAGGACGACGACGGCGGGTTCGTGGTCGCCTACCGGTTGCGGACCGCGGACCAGCGAGGATCGGCCACCGTGGTCGCACACACACCGGACGGCGAGCACCTGACGACCGTGGCACGACTGGACAAGGACCGCCTCGGCGCCGAGTCGCTCGAGCGGCCGGCCCTGGTGCGCACAGCGTCGGGTCGCTGGCGCCTGTACGTCTCGTGCGCCACGCCGGGCAGCAAGCACTGGCGGATCGACGTGCTGGAGGCCGACGACCCGACGGGCCTGGCGGATGCCGAGGCCCGCACGGTCTTCCCCGGCGACGAGGTCACCGGGGTCAAGGATCCGGTGATCCGAAGTGACGACCACCGGTGGGAGGCGTGGATCTGCTGCCACCCCCTCGACGTGGTGGACGACGAGGACCGGATGACCACGCGCCACGCCACCTCTGCCGACGGCCTGGACTGGACCTGGGGCGAGGTGTCCATGACCGGACGGCCCGGCGCCTGGGACGCCCGCGGGGCACGGGTCACCGCCGTTCTGCCCGACGGATCCGCGGCCTACGACGGCCGGGCGACGAAGGAGGAGAACTTCTCCGAGCGCACCGGCTGGGCCTTTCCCGGGACCGAGCCCGGCACGCTCGTGGCGGGCGGAGACGCTCCGCTCAGCGACGCCCGCTACCTCGAGGTGGTGCCTCTGGCCGCGGGCGGCTACCGGCTCTACTACGAGGCCCCGCTGCCCGACGGCAGCCACGAGCTGAGGACCCAGGTGGTTCCCGCCTGACCCGCCGACCCGGCGCCGGGTCGGGGTCAGCGGACGGCCTCCATCGCGCTCAGGTTCAGCGGTGGGTGGATCCGGTCGGCGTCACCACGCCGGTACAGCTGCGCGGGCCGCCCGCCCCCGCGGTCCGTCGTACCTCCTGCCGCGACGAGGAACCCCTCCGCGTGGGTCACCTTCCGGTGGAAGTTGGCCGGGTCGAGACGGACGTCCCACACCACCTCGTAGACCTGCCGCAGCTCGCCGATGGTGAAGGCAGGCAGGCAGAAGTCGGTGGCGATCGGCGAGTACTCCAGCTTCCCGCGCGCCCGGTCGACCGCGTCGACGAGGATGTCCGCGTGGTCGAACGCGAGAGCGTCCGGGTCGCCCAGCAAGCCGGCCACGTCATACCACCCGGCGTCGGCAGCGTCGGAGCCTCGGGTCGCCTCTCCCATCTCCGCAGCGATGGCGAGGTGCGCAACTGTCACGGTGCGCCCGCGCGGGTCACGACCGGGCCGCCCGTACGTCGCCAGCTGCTCGATCCGCCGCGGCGCCTCGATGCTGGTCTCCTCGCGCAGCTCGCGACGGGCGGCGTCATCGAGGTCCTCGTCGATCCCGACGAAGCCCCCGGGGAAGGCCAGCCGGCCCACGAACGGCTCGCCACCGCGCTCCACCAGGAGCACCTGGAACGACCCGTTCCGGACGGTCAGGCAGACCACGTCCACCGTCACGGAGAAGATCGGGTACTCACTCCTGTAGACCACCTGAGCGACGGTAATCGTCGCCGGGACCACAACCAAGGCGGTTGGCCGGCCAGGTCTGTTCCGGCAGCGCCGCCAGCGCTGGTCGTCGCTCAGCGCGCCGCGGAACGGGCCCCCACGCTCGGCCAGGTACTCCGGCAGCGGGCGCGTGGGAGCCGCCCGCTCACCGAGCGGCGCCGTACCCGAGCATCGCGGCGAGGCCCAGCGCACTCCTCGGGGCGTACGGCGTGCGCCACAGCCCGCCGTGCACCGCGGCGAAGGCCTCGTCCTGCCACGGGTGGTCGTGCCGCGGGCCGCCGCCGGTGTGCAGGTCGTGCACCAGCAGCGCCGCCATCAGCACGTTCGAGGTCGACGGCTCGAACACCTCCACGCCGAACCGGTGCGCGCCCGCGTAGGCCGCGGCGAGGGCCCGGTTCTTGATCACCGAGCGCGTCCTCGTCGGCGGGGCCACGTTCATCGACACCGTGACGCCGTCGTGCCGGGCGACCGCGGCGCGCCAGCGCTGCAGCCGCTTCGCGAGCGCGTAGTTCGGGCCCTGCTGCGGCACCAGCGCGTCGTTGATCCCGGGATCCGAGCCGGGGGCGTAGGCGCGACGCA
The DNA here is from genome assembly GCA_963801125.1 of uncultured Actinomycetota bacterium. Lineage (GTDB taxonomy): Bacteria > Actinomycetota > Actinomycetes > Propionibacteriales > Nocardioidaceae > Nocardioides_B. The sequence goes on along the minus strand of CAWDDL010000010.1, from coordinate 88,004 downwards.
GCAGCCGCCCGCCGGACAGCGCGCGCAGCGGCCGGCCGAGCGTCTTCGCACGCCGCGACCGGCTCTCGTAGGCGAGGGTCGCCTGCTCGACGGCCGAGCCCGGCACGGCGAACACGTCGGTGGGCGTCGCGAGGAACCCGAGAGCGACGTCGTCGCGCCCGCCCAGGAGCCGGGTGGTCAGCACGTCGACCGCCGTCGACACCCGCGCGTTGGTGGCACCGTCGGCGTAGACGTAGTTGCCCACCACGAGCGTCCCGGGCTGTCCGGTCAGCCACTCCCCGATCGCCGGGACGTCGCCCAGCAGGTCGACCCCGGCCACGTGGTCGAGCTGGTCCCCGTCGTACCCGTGCGGCAACGGCACCACCAGCGTGCCCGCGCCCTCGCGCGCGAGCTGCAGCACCCGCTGCCAGATCGGCGGGCGAGCCAGGTCGACCGCCGCGACCCGCGCGCCCCAGCGCAGCAGCGAGGGCAGCGGCCCCATCTCCGCGCCGGCGCCGAGAACCGCGACCGTGTGGCCTTCCAGCCGGAGCCAGTCGGGATTCGCGAGCACCGCCTCGACCGCCTCGGCCAGGGACGGCTCCACGACGCCCGCCTCGGTCCAGGCGTCGATGCGGCGGCGGATCTCGTCACCGCGCAGCCGCTCCCCGCGGTAGGGCAGCACCAGCTCGCCCACGGGCTCGCGCGTGCCGGTCACCTCGACGCCTTCGACGTGCGGTCCGCCGGCTGGCCACTGGGCAACGCCGTGCTCGGTTCCCGTCTCGTCGTGGACCCGCATCCGCGCGTGCAGCGACTCCAGACCGTCGCGCGCGATCGTCGTCGCGGCCTCGGGCGAGGCCAGACCGGCCTCGAGCAGCCGCCGGAAGTGGGCGAGGTAGCCCGAGCGCCACGCGGTCTCCTGCTCGGCCGCCAGGGCGCCCGTCGGGTCGACCCGGCGCAGGGCATCCGCGACCACGGCGCGGCCGAGTGCCGAGGTGCTCCGGCGCCCTCCTTCGTCGGTGGGGAAGACCAGTCCGTGCTGCTCGTCGCTCGTCATGCGCCACATCGTGCCCGATCCGGGCGGCGGCATACTCCCGGTGCCGATTGCGGCGGGTCACCGGACGGAACCTGACGACTCGCCGGACGGAACCTGACGACTCAACGAGGGGGTCAGCCGGTGCAGTAGCGGTCCGCCACCTCGAGCGCCTCGTCCAGGATCGCGATCCCCTCGCGTACCTCCTCGGCCGTCGTCGTGCACGGCGGTACGACGTGCAGCCGGTTGAAGTGCGTGAACGGCCACAGCCCCCGCTCCTTGCACGCCGCCGCGAGCTCGCCCATCGGGGCCGCCGCCGCGCCGCCGGCGTTGTAGGGCACCAGCGGCTCGCGGGTCTCCCGGTCGCGCACGAGCTCCAGCGCCCAGAACACGCCGAGCCCGCGGACCTCCCCCACGCTCGGGTGGTTCTCGGCGAGCTTGGCCAGTGCCGGCCCGATCACGTCGGTGCCGAGGTCGCGGGCGTGCTCGACGATCCCCTCCTCGCGCATGATCGTCATCGAGGCCACCGCCGAGGCGCACGCGAGCGGGTGCCCGGAGTAGGTCAGCCCGCCCGGGTAGGGCCGGTCGTCGAACGTGGCGGCCACCTCGTCGGAGATCAGCACCCCGCCGAGCGGCACGTAGCCGGAGTTCACGCCCTTGGCGAAGGTGATCAGGTCCGGCGTCACGCCCCAGTGGTCCACGGCGAACCACTCGCCGCAGCGGCCGAACCCGGCCATCACCTCGTCGGCGATCAGCAGGATGCCGTGCTCGTCGCAGATCTCGCGGACACCCTGGAGGTAGCCGGGCGGCGGCACCAGGATCCCGTTGGTGCCGACCACGGTCTCGAGCACGACCGCGGCGACGGTCCCGGGCCCCTCGACCATGAGGGTCTCGCGCAGGTGCTGCAGCGCGCGGGCGGTCTCCTCCTCCTCGGTCTGCGCATGGAACGCCGAGCGGTACAGGTAGGGACCCCAGAAGTGCACGACCCCGGGCATGCCGGGTTCGGACCCCCACCGGCGCGGGTCGCCGGTGAGCATGATCGCGCCGGACGTGGCGCCGTGGTAGCTGCGGTAGTGCGCGAGCACCTTGTGCCGACCGGTGTGCAGCCGCGCCATCCGGATCGCGTGCTCGTTGGCGTCGGCGCCGCCGTTGGTGAAGAACACCTTGTCCAGGCTGCCCGGTGCGAGCTCGGCCAGCATCCGCGCCGCCTCGGAGCGCATGTCGTTGGCGAACGACGGGGCGATCGTGCACTGACGCCCCGCGTACTCCTGGATCGCCGCGACCAGCCGCGGGTGCTGGTAGCCGATGTTGACGTTGACCAGCTGCGAGGAGAAGTCGAGGAACCGGTTGCCCTGGTAGTCGGTGAACCAGGACCCCTGTGCGTCCGCGATCGGCAGCGGGTCGATCTGCGCCTGCGCCGACCAGGAGTGGAACACGTGCGCACGGTCGTCGCGGCGGACCTGCTCCTCGCGCAGCCCCTGGGGCAGCACGCTGCCGGTGCCCACGCCGGTGCCCACGCCGGTGCTCACGCCGGTGCTCGCGTCGGTACTCATCGGGTCCTCGGGAAACCCAGGTCTACCTCGGACGTCGCCGGGTCGGGCCAGCGCGAGGTCACCACCTTGCCGCGGGTGTAGAAGTTGATCCCCTCCGGCCCGTACATGTGCTGGTCGCCGAACAGCGAGCTCTTCCAGCCGCCGAAGGAGTAGTAGGACACCGGCACCGGGATCGGCACGTTGATCCCGACCATGCCGACCTCCACGTCGAACTGGAACGCCCGGGCCGCCCCGCCGTCGCGGGTGAAGATCGCGGTGCCGTTGGCGTACTGGTTGGCGTTGATCAGCGCCACGGCCTCGTCGTACGTCGGCACCCGCACCACGCACAGCACCGGACCGAAGATCTCGTCGGTGTAGACGGTCATGTCCGGCGTCACGTCGTCGAGCAACGTGGTGCCGAGGAAGAAGCCGTCGGCGGGTACGTCGGCCTCGCGCCCGTCGACCACGACCCGAGCCCCCGCCTCGGAGCCGGACGCGATGTAGCCGGCGACCTTGTCCCGGTGCTCGCCGGTGATCAGCGGTCCCATGTCGACGCCCTCCTCGGCGCCGTTCCCGATCCGCAGCTTCGGAAGCCGGTCGGCGACGGCGCTCACCAGCGGGTCGGCGACGTCGCCCACCGCGACGGTGACCGAGATCGCCATGCACCGCTCACCGGCCGCCCCGTAGGCCGCGGAGACCGCGGCGTCGGCGGCCATGTCGACGTCGGCGTCGGGCAGCACCACCATGTGGTTCTTCGCCCCGCCCAGGGCCTGCACCCGCTTGCCGTTCGCGGTGCCGGTCTCGTAGATGTAGCGGGCGATCGGGGTGGAGCCGACGAAGCTGATCGCGGCTACGTCGGGGTGCTCGAGCAGCCCGTCGACGGCTTCCTTGTCGCCTTGGAGCACGGTGAAGACGCCGTCGGGCAGTCCGGCCGCCTGCCACAGCTCGGCGAGGAACAGCGCCGCCGACGGGTCCTTCTCGCTCGGTTTGAGGATGAACGCGTTGCCGGTGGCGATCGCGTTGGCGCACATCCACAGCGGCACCATGGCCGGGAAGTTGAACGGGGTGATCCCCGCGACCACGCCCATCGGCTGCCGGATCGAGTAGACGTCGACGCCGGTGCCGGCCTGCTCGGAGAAGCCGCCCTTCATCAGGTGCGGCACCCCGGTGGCGAACTCGACGTTCTCGAGCCCGCGGGCGATCTCCCCGGCCGCGTCGGCGAGCACCTTGCCGTGCTCGGCGGTGATGATCGCCGCGAGCTCGTCGCTGCGCGCGTGCAGCAGCTCACGGAATGCGAAGAGGACCCCGGACCGCTTCGAGAGCGAGGCGGTGCGCCACTCCCGCGCCGCGGCGGCCGCGCTGGCCACCGCCTGCTTGAGGTCGTCGGCGCCGGCGAGCTCCACCTCGCCGGTCTGCTCGCCGGTGGCGGGGTTGAAGACCGGAGAGGTGCGCCCGGAGGTGCCCGGGGTGCGCTGACCGTCGATCCAGTGCGGGATGCGAGTGCTCATGTCCGAAGCCTAGGTCCGTTTCCAGGTGGCACAAAGGTTCTTCTGTTACGTTACAAATCGTGCGCACGCTTCTTTCCGCCGTCGAGGAGCGGCTCGAGAGCCCCACCGCCCGCGGCCTGGCCGTCGCGGTGAGCCGGGCCGTGGGCGACGGGGTGCTCCCGCCGGGGACCAAGCTGCCGCCGATCCGGGTCGTCGCGACCGAGCTCGCGCTCTCCCCCACCACCGTCTCCGCGGCGTGGGCGCAGCTGAGCCGCCTGGGCGTGGTCCGCGCAGACGGCCGCCGCGGGACGACCGTGCTCGACACCACCGGCGCCGGCGCGGGCAGGTACCGCCGCGCGCTGGAGCGACCCGCGGCTCTCGCGCAGGACCTGTCCACCGGAGTACCCGACGACACGCTGCTCCCCACGCTGCGCGAGGTGCTCGCGCAGCTGGACCGCGCCGGCTCCCCCACCAGCTACCTCGAGGACCCGGTGGTGCCCGAGCTGGCCGACCTGCTGCGTGGCCGGTGGCCCTACGAGCCGCCTGCGCTGACCGTGGTCGACGGTGCGATGGATGGGCTCGACCTGCTCACCCGCACCGCGCTGCGGGTCGGGGACCGCGTGGTCGTCGAGCACCCGTGCTTCCCGCCGTTCCTCGACCTGCTCGAGGCGCTGTCCGTGGACGTGATCGGCGTGCCGCTCGACGACGAGGGCCTCGACGCGGCAGTCCTCGCCGGCGCCCTGGACGCCGGTCCCGTCGCGGCGGTGGTCCTGCAGCCGCGTGCGCAGAACCCGACCGGTGTCACGATGACCCCTCGGCGGGCGAAGGAGATCGCCCGGCTCCTCGCCCCCGGCCGCGCCCTGGTCGTCGAGGACGACTCGGTCGACGGGCTCTCACCGAGCGCGCCGCTCAGCCTCGGGGAGTGGCTGCCGGAACGCACCGTGCACGTCCGCAGCTTCTCGAAGTCCTACGGGCCCGACCTCCGGCTGGCGGCGATGAGCGGGCCGGCTGAGCTGATGCGGGCCGTCGACGCCCGCCGGCACCTCGGCCAGGGCTGGAGCAGCCGGCTGCTGCAGCGGATCCTGCTCGGGCTGCTCACCGAGCCGCGCGCGGTGTCGCAGGTGGCCACGGCCCGGGAGGTGTACGCCGAGCGCCGCCGCCGGCTCGTCGACGGCCTGGCCGCCCGCGGCATCGGTGTCCGCGGCAGTGAGGGTCTCAACGTGTGGGTCCCGGTCGAGGACGAGACCGCCGCGGTCGCCCGGCTCGCCGGCCAGGGCATCGGGGTCAGCGCGGGCGCCCCGTTCGCGGTGCTGCCCTCGCCCCCGGGACTCGGCCAGCGGGGCCACATCCGGGTGACCGCCGGGCTGGTCCGCGAGGCGCACGACGAGCTGGCCGCGCAGATCGCCGAGGCCGCCCACACGGTGAGCCGGGGCGCACGGGCGCGCTAACCGACCCGCAACAGCAGGTGCAGCTCGAGCGGCTCGGCCTTGCCCTTGAGCCGCAGCGGTCCCAGCGACTCGGTCTGGGCGTCGGGCAGCAGCGCCCTGGTGGCCGGCCCGATCGCCACGCCTCCGGGCGGAGCCTGCCCCTCGATGCGCGACGCGACGTTGACCGTGTCGCCGATGACGGTGTGGGTGCGCCCTCCCGTCGTGCCGAGCACCGAGACCAGCACCGGTCCGCTGTTGATACCGACCCGGAACCTCGGCCAGTCGGGGTGCGCGGCGAGCACCTCCTGGGACGCTTCCTGCAGCGCCAGGCCCGCCCCGGCTGCCCGACGAGCGTGGTCCGGCTGGTCCCCGCGCTTGTTGAACGTCACCATCAGGGCGTCACCGATGATCCGGTCGATCTCGCCGCCGTGGCGTCGTACGACCGGCGGGACGGCCACCTCGAAGAACGCGTTGAGCATCGCGTTGACCTCGCCCGGCGAGTGCTGCTCGGAGAACGTGGTGAACCCCTGCAGGTCCGCGAACAGCACGCTCATGTCCCGGGTCCCGGCAACGGTGTCCTCGAGGTAGAGGTCGGCGAACCGCTCCTCGTGCCACTGCAGCCGGGCACCGAGGGCGACCAGGCCGAACGCCGCCAGGAGCAGCAGGTGCCACTCCCACCAGGACAGCTGCCAGTTCCGGGCGAACACCACCGCCACCATCGCCTCGGCCAGCAGCACGAACGCGGACAGCATCGAGAGCAGCATCACCGAGGGGCGCGCCAGCCACAGCCGCAGGTAGCGCACGGCAGCGACCGCGTACAGTGCGATCGCCGGCACCGCCAGCACCCCCAGCACGCCGCCCGCCTGCTCGGGCACGGCCTGGTCGGCCTGCAGTGGCGGCAGCTGCGCGAGCGAGGCGACGGCCCAGAGCGCCATGAGCGCCAGCAGCACCCACCGGAGACGGCGCGCCACCCGCACGGCACGGACCGCCTTGTCCCCCGACACGTCGAGGGCGGACCCGACGGCGAGCAGCGAGCCCAGCCCGATCCCCACCGGGGTCGCGACCACGAAGCCGGCGTTCGGCTGGTCGAGCAGCACCCCCGGGGTGGCGAGCGCGTGCAGGCCCAGGAACCCGGCGGCGGAGAGGAACGCCAAGGAGACCAGCAGCACGCGGGCGTCACCGCGTCGTTCCGCGGCGGCCCCGGTGGCGTAGGCAAGCACGGCGCTGAGTGCCCCGGTGGCCAGCACCAGCCAGAAGTGGGACGGGTGGTGCTCCCAGCGCAGGTCCAGCGACGGGCGGGAGATCAGCAGCAGGAACCCGAGCATCGGGAGCGCCAGCACAGCCCCGGACACGACGAGCATGCCGAGGGAGTAGGCGAACCTTCTCTCCCCCGGCGCGTGCACCGAGGTCATGGCGCGGCCTTGAACAGCTCGTGCACCTGCGAGACCACGACCGAGCCCTCGCCGACTGCGGACGCGACCCGCTTCACCGAGCCGCACCGCACGTCGCCGACGGCGAAGATCCCCGGCACGGTCGACTCGTAGGGGTACGGCGCGCGCTCCAGCGGCCACCCGCCCTGCCGGACGGCGTCGTTGCCAGCGAGCACGAAGCCGAACCGGTCCCGGCCGACCACGTCGGGCAGCCAGTCCGTGCGCGGGACCGCGCCGATCATCACGAACAGCCCGTCGGCGCGGACGGTCTGCTCCTCGCCCGAGGCACGGTCCCGCAGGACCACCCGGTCGAGCCGGCCGTCGCCGCCCCCGCCCACCACCTCGGCATGCAGCCGCACGGTGACGTTGCCGGCCGCCTCGATCGCCTCGACCAGGTAGGACGACATCCCTGCGCCCAGGTCCTCGGACCGCACCACGAGGGTGACCTGCTCGCAGTACCGCGCCAGGTGCAGCACCGCCTGGCCGGCCGAGTTGCCCCCGCCCACCACCACGGCGTGCAGCCCGGCCAGCCCCTGCGCCTCCGAGACGTTGGCGCCGTAGTAGACCCCGGCACCGGCGAGCGCCTCCAGGTCCGGGACGCCCAGCCGCCGGTAGGAGACGCCCGTCGCGAGGATCACCGCCCGGGCGGTCACTTCCCCGACGTCGCCGATCCGGGCGGTGAAGCCGGCGGCGTCCGTGGAGAGCTCCTCGACCTCGCGCATGAACAAGAAGTGCGTCCCGAACACCCACGCCTGCTGGTAGCCGCGCTGGGCGAGGTCTGCGCCGGTGACGCCCCGGGAGAAGCCGAGGTAGTTGCGGATCAGCGAGCTCGACCCGGCCTGGCCGCCGAGCGACTCCCGCTCGACGACAAGCGTGCGCAGGCCCTCCGAGGAGGCGTAGACCGCTGCCGCCAGCCCCGAGGGCCCCGCGCCGACGACCAGCAGGTCGAAGTGGCGGGCTTCGGGTGCCAGGTCGGTGGGCACGCCCCAGGCCCGGGCCACCTCGACGTCGGTCGGGTCGAGCAGCACGGTGCCCCCGAGCGCAGGCATCCACACCAGCACCTCGGCGCCGGCTGCGCGCAGGTCCGGGTGGCCGGCCGCGCGGAGCACCTCGTCGGCCCCCGGAGTTCCGTTCGCCCGGAAGCCGTGCGGGATCCCGTTGCGGGTGAGCAGGCTGCGCACGTGCGCGGCGCGCGGGGAAGCCCGGTCCGCTACGACCACGACCTCCCGCCGGGTGCTCGAGTCGCTGCGTGACCACTCCTGGACGAACTCTGCGACGGTGCGGTGGAACAGGTCGTCGCGGGCGGTCCAGGGTTTCAGCACGTAGTAGCTGACGTCGCCGACCGACATCGCCTGCAAGATGGCCTGCGCGGTCGCGCGGTCCGACCACGACCCCCAGTCGACCAGCATCGCCCGGCGGGCGTCGGGGAAACCGATGCGGACCCGGCCCAGCAGGTCGGCCCGGTCCGTCTCCGAGAGCGCGTAGTCGACCAGGGCGACGGCGACGCGCCGACCGTCCGCGGTAGCCGCGTCGAGCGCACGAACGGCGTCGGCGGCGCTGCGCTCCCCCCTGATCCGGAAGTCGCGCCCGAAGGCTCGCTGCAGCTCGTCCTCGACCCGGTCGAGCTGGCCGGCGTCGGCGACGACAGCCAGCAGCAGCGGCCGCAACAGCTGGTCCGGACCCCCGTCGGTGTCCTTCGCCATCCCTGCAGGCTAGGACGACCGGTCGGCGAGCCACCATCGGGACAAGCCCGTCCAAACGGGCCCACCGCCGTCCATTCCGGGAGCGCTCCCTTGGAGGAAGCCCACGCCGTGGCGCTCAACCCCAGATGTCGGGGTCCACCTCCTCGATGGTCGGGTCGGGCACGCGCCGCGGCCGGGAGCGTCGACCCTGCCCCGGCAGCCGGTCGGTCGAACCGGTCGGGCGAGCTCCCAGGCCGGGAGACACCGACGGCGGTCCCTCCCGCGCGGCCTGTCGCTCGACCGCGACGCGCAGGGCCCGGCGCAGCAGGGTGATCATCCGATCGGCGTGGTCGATCTCGTGGTCGCAGCCCACCTCGTCTCCGGTCGCACCGGCGGTGGACAGGCCGTCGCGCAGCTCGCGCCAGGAGGCAGCCGACCGCTCCTGCTCACCGATCAGCGCCAGGATCAGCTCGACCCGGTGGCCGCAGATGCTCGCCGCCAGCTCTGGGGTCACCGAGCCGGCGGTCTCCGCCTCGAGCTGGGCGAGCACCTCGCTCGCCAGAGCCCTGCGGTCCGGGCCGAGCCGGTCGGGAAGCTGGCGTGGATCGGCCGGATCGTCTGAGCCTGCTCGCCCCTCGAGGTCGAGCCGGTCCGGCGCGCCGGGCGCCTCCGACTCGCCCGCGGGGTGGTCCTCGACGTCGACCTCCGCGCCGGCGAGCAGCGCGCGGCCCCCGACCCGCGCCTGCAGATCCTCGGCGACCTGCTCGATGGCCCCGGTCATCACCGCCAGCATCGCCCGCAGCTGCTCGGGCGCGAACGGCCACGCGGGCAGGTGCAGGTCGGCGAGGATGCTGTCGCCGACCAACCGGAACTTCACGTAGCGGATGTCCCGGTTCAGCACGTTGATCTCGAACGTCGCGCGGTCGAGGTCCTGCACGTCGACCGCCACGCACGCGAAGAGCTCGACCACCGGGACGGTCTCGCACACCCGCACGAACAGCACGGTGTCGCCCAGGTCGACCGGGATGTCCCCGTCGTCGTCGTGGCGCGGCGGATGCCCGAAGTAGGGCGTCAGCGCCGCGTCGACCAGCTCGGTCAGCTCCTCCTCCCCTCCATAGGGGAACGCGGCCGCCTCCTCGTCCGTCCGCGCCCGCTCGGCCGCGTCCGGCTCCCGCGGAGCGGCCTCGACCAGGTCCCCGGACAGCAGCGCCGGGTGCGCCACCCCGAACACCTCGCGCAGCGCGCGCACGGACATCACCGCGAGGCGGTCGGCCGCCGACCGGACGACGTCGATGTGGAAGTTGAGCGACCCGCCGTCGGCCTCCTCGTCAGGGGCGTACGTGGGAGCGCCGTACCCGAGATCCAGCAGAGCGCGCTCCCCGACGGCGTCCAGCTCGTACGGCGATCCCAGCACCTGGTTGCCGGCCACCTCGCCCCGCAGCATCTCCTCGCCCCAGGCGCAGAACGAGACGTAGGGCGCGGCGCCACCGTCGGGCTCGGTTCCCGCCAGCACGTCGACGATCAACACGTCGTCGACCCCGAGCTCCGCCAACCGGTCGGCCAGACCGGCCTGGAACTCCCGCCACGCCTGCGCCGCCGCACGGCCCATCGCGGATGTCGTCTCGTCCATGGCCCTCCCCATCTCTCGACCCGTCTCCCGAGCCATCTCCCGAGCCATCTCCGACCCTGCCTCGGGCCACGACGCTATCGCCGAGCGCCGACAGAAACGGCTCGTAGCCGCCTCCCGCGGCGGCAGGAGCAGCGCGTAGGTTTGACCCATGCCTGACTGGAACCTGGTGAACCGGGCGCACGTCCTGGCGGCGCTCGACGAGTACGACCGGCTCGGCGCACGCGAGTTCCTGAGCCGCTACCGCTTCGGCAGGTCGACGGCGTACACGCTCTGGCACGGCGGCCAGGAGTACGACTCCAAGGCGGTGCTCGGCGTGGCCTACCTGCACGCGACCGGTCGTGCCGCGACCCGCGACGAGCTGAGCGGCAGCCTGGGCGGCGGCGCGAAGGTGCTGGAGGGGCTCGGCTTCGACATCGCGGTCGACGAGGAGGAGGCCGAACGTGAGGAACGGGCCGGCCGGGCGCGGGCCGCGAGGGCCGTGACGAGCGCAACCCGGGCCGGCTCCGGCGCCTCGACGTCCGCCGCGGGCGGGGCCACGACCCGCAAGGCGCCGGCCCGCAAGGCCGCGGAGAAGAAGCCCGCTCGGATCAAGCCGGCCGAGCGCGAGGTCAAGATCTGCCCGACCTGCTACACCGCGCTGCCCGCCACCGGGGTGTGCGACTTCTGCACCTGACCGCCCTGCGCTCAGTAACGCTCTCTTGACCAACTGGGCGAAAACGACCACGCCCCGGGTCCGACGTTCCTACATTGGTCAACGGAGCCGACCGACTCCACCTCCGTCGGGCGAGGAGCTGAGGGCATGTCCATCGAGCACCCGGAGATCCTGCTCAAGCGGCTGAAGCTGGGCCGTGAGGAGTACTGCCAGCGGCTCCTGACCATGCTGCTGCTCAACGACGCCTACCCGCGGTGGAACACCCGCTCGTCGCTCAGCGCCGAGGGACGAGCGTTCCTCGCCGCGCTCGGCCGGCTGTCGTTCGGTGACCCCGGGGACCTGGCCGACGCCGTCTTCGTCGACGAGTTCGACCTCCCCGCGCGGCCCAAGGACGCCTGCGGCTCCGCGCCGGACTATGCGGTCGTCACGTCCGAGCGACTGTGGCTGGTGGAGCTGAAGACCGAGCGCAGCAGCCATCGCTCCGACCAGGCGCAGACCTACATCGACCTCGCGCGCCACCACCACCCCAAGCTGAGCGTCGACCTGACCTACCTGACCGGTCCTGGCTTCGATGCGCCCTTCGAGCCGACCCGGCCCTCTCGCTACGCCCACGTCCACTGGAGCGAGGTGCTGCCCCTGATGTCGGAGGCCTGGCCGGAGCGGACCGAGGAACAGCGGCTGCTGATCGACCAGCTGCACGACGTGCTCGGCGCGCTCGGCACGCCGTGGCGCGAGTGGCGGGCGCAGCGGCTGTCCATCCCGGTCGAGCCCGAGTGGGACGAGCGCGACCCGGAGCAGGAGACGCTCGCCCTCGCCCGGCTCACCGCCGAGGACCGGGGGCAGCGGGCGCTCGACTTCGAGGCGACCGACCTCGAACAGCTCAAGGAGCTGCGCGCCGACGTGGCGGACCTGATCCGGCAGGAGCGCAGCAGCGCCCTGGCGCACGTGCGGCCGTGGATCTGGGACGCCGCGAGCACCGCCGGCGAACCGCTCACGGAGGCCGGTGCGGCCGTCGGCTTCGAGCTGCGGCTGAGCTGGTACAAGTCGGCGAAGCGTCCCACCGCTGGTACGGCGTGAGCGGGCGACGTGCGGGCTGACGCGGGCGGAACCGGGACCGACCGGGACCCGACTGGCACCGGAGACTAGGCCGGGGTCGTGGAGAGGGTCCGGCCGCGCGCGATGACCGACCCGACGTGCCGGAAGTCGGTGCTGGTGTCCACCTCGGGGTCGACGCCCTCCTGGAAGAGCACGATGATGTCGGACCCGCCGAACTGGAAGAACCCGAACTCGTCGCCCTTGGCGAGCTCCGTGCCCTCGACGGCCGAGACGTTGACCGACGCGACGTGTCCCATGCCGACCGGGATCACCGCGACGATCCCGAGGTCGCCGTAACCGGAGGCGGCGGTGTCCAGGGTGAGCACGCCGCGGGTCTGGGTGAACTCGTAGCCCGACTCGGTGTTGTCCTTGGACTGCAGCTCGCCACCTGCGAGGTCGACCTGCTGGTAGGTCCGGCCGCTGACCACGAACGACTCCTCGACACGACCCGCGACGGGGACGTGGTAGCGGTGGTAGGCCGACGGCGGCAGCATGTAGTGCACGAACGTGCCACCGGCGAAGGCGTCGGCGTACCTGCTCCCCTCGATCAGCTGCCCGATGTTGCCGTAGCGGTGGGTGTGCTTGATCGTCGTGTCCGGGATGTTCGACTCGGCGTCGATGTCGTAGGCGTGGCGGAAGCTGCAGTCCGCCGGAGAGGTGACCACGGTGTTGTCCGCCGGATCGCTGATCGGGCGCAGCCCGGGGTTGAGCCGGCGGGCAAAGAACTGGTTGAAGGTGAGCCAGCCGCTGGGCTCGTTCGGGCGGCCGTCGACCAGGGACTCCTCGACGGTGTACTCCGGGGCGTTCTCGAGGAACGACGTCAGCAGCTCGTCGCTGAAGCTGTCCTGGGTGTTCAAGAAGCTGCCCCACTCGCGGCCGAACCGGGTCAGCCAGTCCCGGAACGCCGCGCAGGTCTGCGCCACCGCGGCGCCGTCCTCGTCGACCTTCTGGTCGATGAGCCAGAAGAAGTGGTTGAGCCGGTCACTGACCTCCTTGGCGTAGCGCTCCTCTGGCGCCGAGGTCCGCCAGGCCGGGTGGTCGGACTGCTGCGGGATCCAGCGGACGAACCGGCGCAGGAAGTCGTCGTACGCGTCGAGGTCCTGGGGCCACTCCAACGCGTCGTAGAGCTGGCGGTCCAGATCGGCCTCGGCCCGTTCGTGTGCGATACGCAGGGACCGCTCGAGCAACTCGGCGATGTCCCGGTCCTCGTTGGCGATCACCTTGTGCAGGTCTTCGACGATCTTGGCGGGGTCGGTCACGCGGTTCTCCTCGATCGATAGCGGGGTTGGCGGGCAGCACGTGGTCCGGACGGGAAGTACGACGACTGGCCGGACCGGCCGCCAACATCACCCCCGTACCCTTGCGAGCGCGCAATCATTCATCCCGCGGATCCGACCGCCCTGAGCCGGTCGCCATCCGCCGACGACGAGAACAGGGTCACTTCGTCGGCCAGAACCCGGCCTTCCACGTCACATCGGCCAGCACCGCCTGCCCCGAGGTGTTCGGGTGGAAGTAGTCCCAGCCCGACAGCTGGCTCAGCTGGAACGGGTAGTTGAACACCGCGCCCCCGTCGTACTTGCAGAACGAGTAGTCCGAGCACACCGAGGCGAGGACGGCGTTGTAGTCGATGACGCGCTGCCGGACCTCGTCACGGCGGGCCTGGTCGACCGGGTCGGTGGAAGCGGCGTTGGCGAGCATCGACTGGCAGATGTCGTAGACGGACCAGGCGGACCGGGCCGAGGCGCTCCCCTTGCCGACGTACCAGAGCCGCTTCAGGTCGGGGATGCTCGCGACCAGGACCTGGGGAGGGGCGGATTGGCCGGCAAGGATCGCCATGCCCGCGGCGAACTGGTCGCGGAAGGTCGAGACGTCGGTCATCTGGTCGACGGTGTCGGTGCAGGCGTCGTTCGCGCCCATCAGGACGGTGACGTAGCGAGCGTTCTGGCTTCGGGCGGTGGTCGCCTGACCGGCGAGCGCGCCCATCTTCGCGCCCGTCTTCGCGTCGTTGTAGCCGCTGCCCATCTTGCGGTTCAGAGCGCGAAGCCGGGAGTAGTGACTCTTCACCGAGGAGTCACTGCCGGTGGACCAGGACAGCGCCGGCCAGTCGCTGAACCAACCGGCCGCGTCGAAGCCGCGCGTGATCGAGTCGCCGAGCGCGGCCATGGACGCCGGGTAGGACGTCCGGGACTTGGGACCGCCCTTGGCTGCGGCCGCTGGAACCGCGCCCAGCACGGCCGCGACGAGCACGAGGACGAGCAGTGAGACGAGTGAGGCGAGACGACGCTGTCGACGCATCGGTATCTCCAGGCTGTGAGAAGGAGGGGCTCACACCGAACCTGCTGCGCAGCCTAGGGGCCTCACTGCCGTCCCGCCAGGGGCTCAGGTCCGACAGGCCCAGGCGGCCCAGGGTCAGGCGGCCTGCTCCTCGCGCTCCTCGCGCTCCTCGCGCAGCGTGCCCAGCGCGCGGCCGACCCGGCCGAGTTCGTCGAGCATGGCGTCCGCGGAGGACTCCATCACCTCGTTGGCCTGGACCCTCCCCTCGTCGTCCATGAGCTGGAAGAAGAACGGGATGTTCACGTTCTCGGTGACAGGGATCATCTTGAGCGTGGTGACGACCTGCTTGAGCTGCTGGACCGCGCGCGTGCCGGCCGCGACGCCGCCGTACGACACGAAGCCGACCGGCTTGTCCTTCCACTCGTTGTGCAGGTAGTCGATCGCGTTCTTCAGCGCGGCCGGGTAGCCGAAGTTGTACTCCGGGGTCACCATGACGATCGCATCCGCGCGGTCGACCTGGGTGCTCCAGTCCTTGGTGTGCTGGTGGACGTACTTCTGCATCCGGGGGTGGTTCGGCTCGTCGAGGAACGGCAGCCCGATCTCCGCCAGGTCAGCAACCTCGACCTCAAAGCCGCGGTGCTCGCGAGCGCGCCCGACGAACCACTCCGAAATGGGGAGCCCGGCGCGGCCGGGACGGGTGGAACCGATGATGACGAGCAGACGGGGCATGGGGTGCGACTCCTGTGGGATAGGAACTGTTGAACGGTCAACAACCTACCCTTTGCCGTTGTTCCCAAACCCCGGTCCGAGGCCTATTGGCGTCTGGTGAATCGGACTTTGCCGTTGGGGAGTCGGGTCATGGTCGTAGGTCTGGGGGTGGTCGGCCATGTGGTGGTGGGGTGGGCAGTAGGAGGTGCCCTTCTTGGCGTCGGTGGGGCCGCCTTGGTGCCAGGGGTCGTCGTGGTGGTACTCCATCCAGGCCGGTGGCCGGTCGCAGCCCTCGACCGCACAGCCGCGGTAGCGCTGGTTGATCGCGATCTTCTGGTAGCGGGTGAACAGTCGCTGTTCCCGGCCGACGTCGAGCGGCATCGATTCGCCGTCGAGGACCATCGGGATGATCCCGGCCTTGCAGGCGAGCCGGCGGGCCTCGCCCGCGGAGATCCGGTGCCCGGTGTCGGTGACCGCGACCCCGAGCCCGGACGTCAGGGCGTCGATGCCGAGGGTGACCACCAGGGTGAACGGGGACCCGTTCACGGTGGGCAGGGCGGAGAGGTGGTTCTCGACCAGCTCGATCAGACCCTGCCCGAGCAACGTCGCGTGCGGGAGCTTCTTCCCTGTCGCCGGATCGACCCGGCCCTCCCCGAGCCGCCGCGGTGAGGTCAGTGCTTCGAGTGCTTTCTTGAGCAGGTGGGCGTGCAGGGTGGGGAGCGTGAACCGGCCCTGACTAATCCCGTCCCCGTGATCCCGGGTCGAGAAGTGCGCCAACCCCCGCGCCCGGGCCTCTTCCTTCGCCAGCTTCTTGCCTTCCTCGACATCGGCGGCCTCGGGACAGACCACCTCGAAGAGGTCGTTTGCCGAGCCTGCGCAACGTCGCAGCGTCGAATGCCTTGGCCTGGTCGATCATGTGTGCCTCGGCCCGCTCGTGGGTGCCGGCCGGCAGGTCGTCGTACTCCTCGGTCAACGCCTCCACCGCCGCAGTGATGATCACGGCCTTCTCCACGTCGATGTCCCCGGCCGCCAACGCGGCCCGGGTGGCGGTGAACGTCTCGTCGAGCTTGGCCGCCAGGTGCAGGTCGGCGATGCCGGGCCGTCGGCTCGTGCTTCGTCTGCATGCGCCAGCCAGGCCGGCGTCGACGTCGCCCCCGAATCCGCACCGATCTGGTCGCGGTCGGCCTGGGCCAGCACCCGCAGCCCAGCTCCTCCAGCCGGGCCCGCTGGCGGCGCAGCCCCACCAGCACGGCGCGTTCCTCGGTCGGGGGTCATCGACCACGTCGGCACCTCGTCAGCCGGTCCAACGCCCCCGCCAACGACACCGTGAACCGCGGCACCGGATGCCCCACCGGCCCCGGACCCGTGGGCCCGGCCGGCGGAACAGGCGGTGCGATCGTCGAGGTCATGCCACCACGCTAGAAGCCGACACCGACGATTTCGGCCCTCGTTTTCGACTCGTGGAAAACTCCCACACCCCCCTCCCTGTTGACGAAACCCGGCCCCGCCCATCACGCGTGAGAAGGCGCCGGGTCGACACCCACACGCGTGAGAAGCCGCCGGGTCAGCGGGCACACGCGTGAGAAGCCACCGGGTCGGCGGGCGCAGGCGTGAGAACGCGCCGGGTCGGCGAGCACACGCCGCGGCGGCTCATCGACACCCCGTCCCCGACCCGCCCCGCAGCCACGACGCGGTCCGGCGCGAGGGGTCCCGCCAGGCAAAATGCCGCCGGAACCGCGGTGGAGCGCCTGTTCTGCCCCTAGGGTTTCGCCCATGAGCGAAGGTACCCCTCCCCCGCCCCCGCCCGAGGACAACAGCGGCAACGAGCCGGAACAGAGCCCGCCTGCCTCTCCTCCCCCCGGTGAGCAGCCCTCCGAGGGAACCGGCTGGGGCACCCCGCCCCCGCCGCCTCCCGGGCAGCCGGGCGGCTGGGGCGCCGCTCCTCCGCCCCCGCCCGGTGCGGCTGCGGGCGCCTACAGCCCGCCCGACGCGATCGGCTACGGGTGGAACAAGTTCAAGGCCAACCCCGCACCGCTCCTGATCGGCACCCTGATCCTGATGGTGGTCGCCGGCGTGGTCTCGTTCATCGCCAACCTGATCGCCACCGGTCTGTTCGTCTCGGACCCCAGCACGGTGATCAACTCCGACGGGACCCTGCAGATCAACGGCGGCAGCGGCTTCTTCGCCCGCGTGCTGGTCAGCATGGTGATCTCGCTGCTGGTCGGGCTGATCGCTCAGCTCATCCTTGCCGCCCTGGTGAAGGGCGCCCTGGACACCGTGGACGGCAAGCCCGTCTCGGTCGGGGGGATGTTCGAGGGCTGGGACAGAGGAGCGGTCCTGGTCGCCGCGCTCATCGTCGCGGTCGCGACCGCGATCGGCACGCTGCTGTGCTACCTGCCCGGCCTGGTGGTCGGCTTCCTCACGTCGTACACGATGTTCTTCGTCGTGGATCGCGGCATGGCCCCGGTCGACGCGGTCAAGGCCAGTGTCTCGTTCGTCATGGCCAATCTCTCGAACACGCTGGTCTTCTACCTGCTCGGCGTCGTGGTGATCATCGCCGGCGCGATCCTGTGCGGCGTCGGCCTGCTGGCGGCGATCCCGATCGTCCTCCTCGGCGCGGCCTACACGTTCCGCCGTCTCCACGACCAGCCGGTCGCTGCGGCCTGAATCCTGAGGGGTTGCGGGGGCAGACTCACCCCCGCAACCCGCTCGCGCGCTGGATCGGCCGCTGCACCGCCGCGAGCAGGGCGGACCGGGTGCCGATGATCCGGACGTGCCGCTTGGCCCGGGTCACCGCCGTGTAGACCAGCTCGCGGGTCAGCAGCGGCGACCCCTCCGGCGGCAGCACGAGCGTCACCTTGTCGAACTGGCTGCCCTGGCTACGGTGCACCGACATGGCGTGCACGGTCTGCACGTCGGAGAGCCGGCTCGGCGCGAGCAGCTCGACCGCGCCGTCGCGACGGAACGCCGCCCGCGGGCCGTCCGCGGTCATCACCACCGCGCCGGTGTCCCCGTTGAAGAGCCGCAGCTGGTAGTCGTTCGACGTGACCAGCAGCGGCCGCCCGACGTACCAGGTGCCGTCGGTGCCGTAGCCGTCGACGGCCGCGGCCAGCCAGTCCTGCACCTGCCGGCCCCACCGCTCGACGCCGTAGGCGCCCTCACGGTGGCCGCACAGCACGCGGTGCCGGTCGAGGGCTGCGAGCGCGGAGGCGACGTCGCCGGACCGGGCGGCCTCGACCAGCGGGGCCCCGGAGGCCAGGACGTCGGCGTGCAGGGTCGGGGCAGCGAAGCCCGGCTCCCCCGGATCCGCGTCGATCAGCTCGATCGAGGCGTGGCCGGCGGCGAGGACCGCCTCGAGGTCGGTCACCGACCCGGCACGGATCGCCTCGGCCAGGGCCTGGATCTCCTCGGAGAACCGGTGCACCAAGGTCAGCTCGACCACCGCCCCGCGCGAGGCGGCGACCCGCTCCGCCTCGGACAGCGCCGGCGCGTCGACGGGGGCGAGCGCGTCGAGGTCCAGCGGTACGGCGGCGGCCGGCGCGGTCCGCTGCACGAGATCACCGAGCACCGCGCCGACCTCGACCGAGGACAGCTGATTCGGGTCGCCGACCAGGACCAGCCGGCAGGTCGGCCGCAGCGCCTCGACGAGCCGGGCCATCATGGTCAGCGACACCATCGACGCCTCGTCGACGACCACCACGTCGTAGGGCAGCCGGTTGTCGCGGTTGTGCCAGAACCGGGTGCGCTCGGTTCGCCTGCTGCCGAGCAGACGGTGGATCGTCGAGGCGGTCAGCCTGCCGAGCCGGTCGCGGTCCTCCTCGGGGAGCCGGGACGAAGCCTCGGCCACCGCCTCGGTCAGCCGGGCGGCCGCTTTGCCGGTCGGTGCGGCCAGCGCGACCCGGAGCGAGCCGCCAGCCAGGTCCTGCAGCAGGGCGAGCAGCCGCGCCACCGTGGTGGTCTTGCCGGTGCCTGGACCGCCGGCCACCACGCTGAACCGTCGGTGTGCCGCGACCACGGCCGCGAGCCGTTGCCGGTCGGGCTCGGGCGAGCCGAACAGGCGGGCCAGCCCGGCCGACAGCGCGGAGGCGTCGTACGACACCGGGACTGCCGCCATCGCCGCGTCGACGTGGTCGGCGACCAGGCACTCCTGCTGCCAGTAGCGGTCGAGGTAGAGCAGGTCGCCGACCAGTCGCAACGGCATGCCCGGCGGGCCGCCGTCGCCGACTCCCACCAGATCGCTCGCTGTCACCGCGCGCAGCCATCCGTCGGGTTCGGGCCAGGGCAGCGCCGCGACGTCCTCCGGGGCGAGTCCGTCGACCGCGGTCGCCTCGGCGACCTCGGTGAGCGGGAGGCAGGAGGATCCCTGCCGCACGGCGCGCACCGCCAGTGCGGCCGCGAGCAGCACCGCTTCGGAGGTCTCACCGCCCAGCCGGGACAGCCGCATCGCCACGTGCACGTCGGCGTAGCCCAGCACGCCGGCGAGGTTGAACTCACGGAGCAAGCCGCGCGCTCGCAGCACGGGCTCGACCAGCAGGTCGGGGCGTTCCCCGGCAGCCGTCACCGGTTGCGATGCCACCGGTTGCGCCGTCACCGGTTGCGATGTCACCGCGTGCCTCCGTGCAGCAGGTCGGAGAGCTCGGTGACGAGCGCCGCGGGCGGGGTCCAGGCGAAGACGCCGTGCGGCGTCCCGTCCACGGCGGGGGTGCCCGGCCCGCACATCCCGCGCAGGAACAGGTACAGCACTCCGCCGAGGTGGAACGTTGCGTCGTAACCCGGCTGGCGCCAGCGCAGGTAGCGGTGCAGGGCCACGGAGTACAGCAGCGCCTGCAACGGGTAGTGCGCGTGGCGCATCGCGGCGGCCATCGCGTCGGGCCGGTAGTGCTCCGCGGTGAGGTCGCCGTCGCCCGGCACCGGTCCCAGCCAGTTGGTCTTGTAGTCCACGACGAGGTAGCGCGGGGGCTCCTCGGGGCTGCGCCGCACGCGCAGCACCGCGTCGATCGACCCGGTCAGGAATCCCCGCAGCCGCCGGTCGGCCACGAGCGGCACGTCGAGGTCGTCGCCGTAGCCGGAGAGCGGGTCCCCCGGGACAAGGTGCCGGCGGAGCAGGTCCGCGACCTGGGCCACGCGCACGTCGCCGGTCGGTACGTCGCCCCCCGCCAGCGGAAGCTCGAACTCGAGCTCGTCCAGCCGGTCCTTCCGGCCGGCGTCGGCCAGCCGGGCCCCTCCGGCGAGCGGTCCCAGCGGGGTCTGCAGCGCCGGCGCCAGCGCGGTGGCCAGGTCGGCGGGGTCGATACCGGCGAAGCGCGCGGAACCCTCCGCCGCGGCGGCCGCCGTGAGCTCCGCCGGCAGGTCGTCGGCGGCGAAGTCGGCCCGCTCCAGCACCGCGTGCACCAAGGTGCCGAACGCCGCGCCGACCGGCAGCGCCGCCATCGGCGAGACCCGGTCCGCGGCCGGCGAGTCGGGTCCCTCGGCCCCGCCGGGCCTCGCGCCCGTGCCCGTCCCGCTGGTCGTGTCCCGTGGAACCCCGTCCGGCTCGTCCAGGACGCCCGGCTCCTCCGGCTCGCTCCCGGCCGCCGACACCGCACCCCCGGCCCCCAGACCCGCCTCGTGCAGGCCGGCCGTGATCCCGGTGTACGACGTGCGCCGCCACAGCCGGTCCAGCCCCCGGTCGAACGACCGCACGGACAGCTGCCCCACCCGCGCCGGCGGCACGACCAGCGGAGCGACCGACGGGTCGGTGCAGGTCTCGACGCCGACCAGGCCGCCCGACGACGCGGCGATCGCCTCGAGCCGTGCCCGGGCGGCGTCCTCGCGCGGCCGGTCCACCTTCTCCGGGAGCGACCCGTCCTCGGCGCGGTCCCCGAACAGCAGCCGGGTCAGCGGCGCCTGGACGCAGTTCCACCCCGGCGCCCAGTGCGCGATCACCTGGCAGCGGGCCCGGGTCAGCGCCACGTAGGCGAGCCGCAGCGACTCCCCCACGTCCTCGGCGAGGTGGGTGACCCGGCGCCCGGCGTACCCGGATCCCGACGGGCCGCCCACGTCCAGCACCCGCCGGCCGTCCGGGCCGTGCAGCCGCAGCGTCTCGTAGACCCCGACGTTCTTGTCCCACAGGAACGGCGCGTAGACGACCGGGAACTCCAGCCCCTTGGCGCGCCAGATCGTCATCACCTGAACGGCCTTGGCGTCGGAGTCGAGCCTGCGGCTCCGCTCCTCGTCGACGTCGCCGGCGGCCTCGGCCATCCGGTGCTGCAGCCACTGCACCAGTGAGGACACTCCGCCGTACCCCTCTACCGCCGCCTCGTGCAGCGCCTGCCCGATGTGCCGCAGGTCGGTCAGGTCGCGCTCGCCGCCCTCACGCGCGAGCATCCGGCGCGCCAGCCCGGTCGCGGTGGCCGCCTCCAGCAGACCCGCCACCCCGCGGGTCGTCAACGTCTCGCCCCATGCGCGCAGCCGGGCGCCGAGCTCCTCGAGCTCGGTCTCGGAGGCGAGCGCGAGCCGCTCGGCGTCCCAGCCGACGAAGCCGGTGAGCGCGGCGTTGCGCGCGAGGCCGCTGCGCTGGGGCTGCTCGAGGGCGCTGAGCAGCGCCAGCCACTCGTACGACGCGTCCGAGGCGAACACCGACGACACGGCGCTGAGCACCACCGGGACGTCGACCGCCGCCAAGGCGTCGCGCACCATGGCGCCGTCGTCGTTGCGGTGCACGAGCACGGCGACGTCGGCCGCCTCGACCGGCCGCCGGAGGCCCGAGCGCTCCACCACCTCGGCGCCGGAGGACAGCAGCGCGACCACGTCGGCCGCGACGTCCCGGGCGACGAACGGCCGGGCGACGTCGACGCCGATGTGCTTGCCGTTGTCCACGCCGAACAGGTTGCGAGGCACCCGACGCAGCCGCACCGGCGCGGCCACCGGCGCACCGACCAGCGAGGCCTCCGCGTGGTGGGCGCCCACCTCGTGCACGCGGATCCGCGGGTCACCGAGCGCCGTGTCGCGCAGCACGTGCCGCAGCCCGTCGACCAGCGGCCGGTCGCTGCGCCAGTTCGTGCCGAGGGTGGCCTCCGAGGCGGCCACGTCCTTGGCGGCCAGGTAGGTCACCACGTCGGCCCCACGGAACGCGTAGATCGCCTGCTTCGGGTCGCCGATCAGCACCAGCGTCCGGTGCCCGTGGAAGGCGCGCTCCAGGATCTCCCACTGCACCGGATCGGTGTCCTGGAACTCGTCGACGAGCACGATCCGGTAGCGCGTCCGGATCCGGTCGCACGCATCCTCGCCGGTCTCGGGGTCGGTCAGCGCGTCGCGCAGGTAGGTCAGCAGGTCGTCGTAGTCCATCACCCGCATGGACCGCTTGCGCCGCGCGACCTCGACCCGGGCCCGCTCGGCGAACCGGACCCGGACCTCGGGCTCGCTGCCGGCGTCGTAGTCCCGCGGCGCCAGCTCGGCCGACGGGTCCCCGACCGCCCTGCCGGCCAGGTCGGCGGCGATCCCGAAGCCGAAGCCGTCCGGCGGCCCCGGGCTGTCGTCGCGGCCGTAGTCGTCGACGTAGAGGTCGGTCGCCACGTCGGTGACCAGGTCGCCGGTGGCCTCCGCGAACGTCACGTCGTGGTCGAGGTCCGCGGCGATCCCGAGCCCGGCGAGCATCTGGTGGCAGAACCCGTGCGTGGTGGCGATGGTGGCGGCGTCGAAGTCGGCCAGCGCGGTGGCCAGCCTGCGGTGGCGTACGACGACCTCGGCGTCGGATGCGTCCGCGAGGTGCCGGACCAGGTCGTCCCCGGAGGTCCGTGCCGAGGCGGGATCGACGAGCGCGACGGTGACCTCGGTCAGCCGTTCGCGGACCCGTTCGCGCAGCTCCGCGGTCGCGGCCCGCCCGAACGTGACGAGCATCAGCTCGTCGATCAGCGCCCGCCCCTCGGCGAGGTAGCGGCACGCGAGCCCGGCGATGGTGTGCGTCTTGCCGGTGCCGGCGCTGGCCTCGAGGACCGTCGTACCTTCCGGGAGGTCACCGCACAGGTCGAACACCGCGAGGGCAGCAGCGGCCGTGCCGGCGTCCTGCTCGGTGCTCTCCACTCCTCGGCCCCCTTCCTCTCGCGGGAGCCTACCGACGTGGTCCGACAGTCCCGCACGGGAGCGGTGACCGGGTCCCTCACTTCGGGGCGGTCGAGGGCCCGGGCGGCTTGGCCCCCTGCAGGCTGAGCAGCCTGGAGAACAGCAGCACCATCCCGGTCTGCCAGGCGACGGCGAGCACGAGCATGAGCGGCCACCAGCGCGAGACCACGACGCCGTCGCGGGACAGCGCCGCCAGTCCGTAGGTGGTCATCAGCACCATGAGCCAGAGGCCGACCACCGCCATCCGGTAGCCGCGGCTGCGGTCGCGCGGCGGTGTCACGCCCAGGGCGCTGACGTCGTGCGGCGGGTGTTCGCGCAGCATCCGCCGGACCGACCCGTAGACGGCCGTGTCCGGGTACTTCGCGGCGAGCATCTCGTGGACCCGACGCGCCGACGGCGGGTGCCACCGGACCGTGGCCGGCAGCGCGACCGCCTCGATGTGCGCCGCCGCGGCGCGGAACCCGCGGTCCCCGAGAACGCACCGGCCACGGGCCGACACCACCGCGCTGACCGGCCCGACGGCGACCGTCGCGCTGCCGGGGAGGTACCAGCCGTAGAGGCCGCACCGGCAGTCCGAGGAGGGCGCCGGATGCTCCTTGCGGAGCGCGCACCGGGCTTCCTCGAGCGAGCCGTCCCACGCGCCGAACTCGGCGTGCACGAGCGGGTACAGCCCGTCGTCGCGGAGCTCGAACTGGCGGTAGCCGCGCAGCTCTCCCGGCACCAGGTCCGGACCGTCCAACGGGCGCGGCGCCGCCTCGGTCACGGCGACGAGGGGGCCGGCTCCGGCTCGGGCTGTGGCTGTTCCCTGCGTCGGCCGGGCTCGGCCGGCACGCTGTCCGGCAGCGGCTCGAACTCCACCTCGCGGCGTTCGGTGCCGATGTTTCCCATGATCCTCACCCCGATCCCGTCAGGGGGTGGCCGGTCGCCGGTCCGAGTCCGGCGACTCCCCGACACACCCCGCAGAACTCCATCGTCCGCGCGGAGGGGCTCCGTGTCGAGAGCCCGTGCGTCACTCGATCCGCGCGATCGCTGCCCCCTGCCGCACCGTGGCCTCCTCCTCGACGAGCAGGTGCACGGTTCCGGCCGTGGGCGCGACCACCTCGGCCGAGACCTTGTCGACCTGGACCTCGGCGAGCAGCTGGTCCACGGCGACGCGGGCGCCCTCGCTGACGAACCACGTCGCGAGGACCCCCTCGGCGTCCGGCGTCTCCTTCGACAGGGGCGGGAAGACCACCTCGGTCACAGGCCCATCACCTCGCGGACCGCGTGCTCGATCCGGTCGTGACGGGGCAGTACGGCGTACTCCAGCCCGTGGGCGTAGGGAATCGGGACATCGGGCACCGCGACCCGCCGCGGCGCCGACCGGAGCAGCCCGGGGTCGGTCTCGGCCACCGTGGCCACGACCTCGCCCGAGACGCCGTAGGACAGGTAGTCCTCGTCGACGACCACGAGCCGTCCGGTCTTGCCGACCGAGGTCAAGATCGCCTCGCGGTCCAGCGGTACCAGGCTGCGCAGGTCGAGCACCTCGACGTTGATCCCCTGCAGGGCCAGCTTCTCGGCGACGTCGAGCGCGTGGTGCACCGACAGCGACAGCGTGACGACGGTGACGTCGGTCCCCTCGCGGACGACGTTGGCCTTGCCGATCGGTACGACGTGCTCCCCCTCGGGGACCTCGTCGATCGAGCGCGGGTTCTTCACCATCCACGGCAGGCCCATGACGCCCTTGTGGAAGATGTAGACCACCGGGTTGTCGTCGCGGATCGCCGAGGTCATCAGGCCCTTGGCGTCGGCGGGCGTGCTGGGCACGACCACCTTCATCCCGGGCAGGTGGGCGAACGTGCCCCACAGGCACTGCGAGTGCTGGGCGCCGTCGGAGTAGCCACCCCCGGCCGCGGCGGTGAGCACCATGGGCACGCGTACGTTGCCGCCGGACTCGAAGTGGATCTTGGCCATGTGGTTGTAGATCTGGTCCAGGCACACGCCCATGAAGTCGGTGAACATCAGCTCGACGATCGGGCGCATGCCCTCGACCGCCGCGCCGATGCCCAGGCCGATGAACGCGGTCTCGGAGATCGGGGTGTCGATGATCCGGTCGGGCCCGAACTGCTCGAGCAGACCGCCGGTCGAGCCGAAGATGCCGCCGTAGGCGCCGACGTCCTCGCCCATGTAGAACACCGACGGGTCACGCGCCATCTCCTGCTCGATGGCCTCGACCATCGCCTTGGAGGTGGTGAGCCGACGGGTGGCGTGGGGTGCTTGCGTGATGGTCATCGTGGCTCCTTCAGGCGAAGACGTACGACGTGGCCGAGGCCGGGTCGGGGAGCGGACTGCCCTTGGCGAACGTCACGGCGTCCTCCACGGCGTTGACGCACAGGTCCCTGATCTCGGCGACCTTCTCGTCGTCGAGCAGGCCGGCGTCGCGCAGGGCCTTCTCGTAGCGCGGGATCGGGTCGTGCTCGGACACCTGCGCCAGCTCGGGCCGGTAGCCCTGGGCATCGCCCTCGAAGTGGCCCCACATGCGCAGCGTGTGCACCTCGAGCAGCGTCGGGCCCTCGCCGGCACGAGCACGCGCGACGGCGCGCGCGGCAGCGTCGTACACGGCCTCGACGTCGTTCTCCTCGACGCGTTCGCCGGGGATGCCGTAGGCGGCGGCGCGGTCGGCGTTGGAGCCGACCGAGGTGGACACCGAGCGCGGCACCGAGATGCCCCAGTCGTTGTCCTCCACGACGAAGACCACCGGGAGGATCCACTTCGCGGCCAGGTTGAGGGACTCGTGGAACGCGCCCTGGTTGGCGGCGCCCTCACCGGTCACCGCGACCGCGATCCGGTCGGTGCCCCGGCGCTTGAACGCGAACGCCTGGCCGAGCGCGGGCGGGTAGCCCTCGGCGATGATGCCCGAGCAGGAGAAGTGCGCCGCCGGGTCGAACAGGTGCATGTGCCCGCCGCGGCCACGACCGAGCCCGGACTCGCGCCCGAAGATCTCCGCGGTCATCTTGTTGACGTCGACGCCGTGGGCGATGGCGAAGTGGTGCGGCCGGTGCGTCGCGGTGACCGCGTCGTCGGTGCTCAGGTGGGCGCAGACACCGGCGGCTACGGGCTCCTGGCCGGCGGAGAGGTGCATCTCGCCGGGGATCAGTCCCTTGCCGATGTCGAAGCCTGGGCCCTTGTCCGCGTGGTACTCACGCAGGACGGCCTCTTCGTAGGTGCGACTGAGCACCATGGTCTCGTAGAGCTTCAGGCGGACCTCGGGGTCCAGGGTGGGGAGGCGTCGACTCTGGGTCGGAGTCGGCGTCGATGCTTCTTGTGTCGTCATGCCGGCCTCCAAAGGCTCGATCCTGCGCCGAACGTAGGTACGCCGTGCGCGCGCCGGACAGTGCCGGAGGTCCCGGATGGGGCTGGTCTCTTCGGGCCAGCCCGCGGGGGCTCTCCCTCGCCGGCGTGAGCCGCCGATCGCACCCGGGCGCGGAGCTCGTGCGCGGCACTGCCGCAGCGCGCGGCCCGCTCAGCCGGTCAGGTCCTCGTGCGCCAGCAACGGGGTCCAGATCGTGGTGGCCAGCAGTCCGAACAGGTGCGGTTCGTCGGTCGGGTTGTCCAGCGGCGCGCCGTCGGCCGGGTGCACGAGCAGGTCGGCGAGGTCGGCGAAACCGACCCTGCGGTGGTCGCCGTCGTCGAACTCGCCCCACACCGCGCCAGACCTCGCCCGCGTCCGCCACTCCTTGTCGGCGAACGCGCAGGCGTTCTGCGGCGACACGTTCCTCGCCCGCGCGGAGGCGTAGGCGCACGCCGTCCTCGGCGGCGCCGGCAGTGGTCGGGTGAGCCCCAGCGCGTAGATGCGCACCAGGTCGTCAAGGAGCCCGCGCGCCGCCTCGGCCGAGACACCACCCAGGAACGACCCGATCACCGGCTCCTTGCGGTTCGGTCCCCTGCCGATCACCGCGGACCGCCACGGCCGGCTCGGGTCCGAGGCGGCGAGCGCGAGCAGCTGCACCCAGGCCCGGATCCGGTGCTTGGGCGAGAGCTTGGAGTACTCGACCCGGATCGGCCGGTCGTCGTACACGCGCGGCACCGTCCCGGCCACAGTCAGGCCGGACGGCAGCGTCACCGACAGGTCGATGGTCCGCGCGTCCACCGACAGCATCCGCTGGGTCTTCTCCAGGATCGCCGCGACGTTGTCGGCGATCGGGTCGACCACCCCGTGGCCGAGCCGCCCCGGCGGCAGCTCGCCGCGGAGCAGCTCGACGCTCACCGCGTCGCGACCGCTGCGGCCGCGCAGCCCCGACCGGAGCAGCCGGTCGCCGACCGTCCACTCCTCGAGCTTGTCCGGCGCGACCGGCACAGCGTCCGAGGGCTGCTCCTCCTCGTCGGCGGTACGCAGGTCGAGCCGCTGCTGGAGGAAGCCGCGCACCGGGTGCTCGAGGAACCGGATCAGCTTCTCCAGCTCCACGGTCCCGGCCCCGCCGGTCGAGGCGTTCGGGTCTGTCTGGCCGTTCGGGCCGGTCGGGTCTGTCTGGCCGTTCGGGCCGGTCGGCCGGATCGAGACGTCCTCGGGCAGCGGCCTGGTCAGGAACGGCGCCACTTCCCGCTGCCCGTCGCGCATCGCCACGCTGCCGGCGTACGACGCCGCGTCGAAGCTGAACGGGTCCGCACCGGCCAGCCGGCCCGGTTCGAAGCTGCGCGCGTCGAACGGCTGCAGCGGGTGCCGGACGACGACCCGGTCCCGTACGCGCACGCCGGCCGGAGACGGTCCGTCCGGCGGCACCACCGCGGTCCGGTCCAGGACGTCCAGCAGCTCCCCGAGCGGCACCGCCGGCGGCCGCACGGCGCCGGTCCGCTCGTCGGCGCCGGTGTAGAGGATCACCAGCTTCTCCTTCGCCGCCAAGAGCGCGTCGAGGAACAGCTGCCGGTCCTCCGAGCGTCGGTCCCGCTCCCCCACCCGCGGCCGACGGGCGAGCACGTCGTCGCCGTCGACGCGCGTGCCGCGCGGGAACACCCCGTCGTCCAGCCCGAGCAGGCACACCACCCGGTGCGGCACCGACCGCATCGGCACCATCGTGCAGATCGTCAGGTGGCCGGTGCGGAAGTTCGCCCGCGTCGGACGGCCCCGCAGCCGGTCGCCGAGCAGCGCGCGTACGTCGGACAGCCGCAGCCTGGTCGCGGACCCGCCGTCGCCGGCCGCCGCCACCGCGCTCGCGAGCACGGCCTTGGCCTGGGTGACCTGCCAGGCGTCGCTCGGCACGACGTCGACCAGGGAGTCCACGGCCTCGTCGAGCGCGCGGATCCAGTCGTCCAGGGACTGCTCGCGGTCGAGCGCGTCGAGCGCCGCGCCGATCCGGTCGAGCATCTCGGTGAGCCGGCCGGCCAGGTCGATCTCGGTGGAGTCGACGTCGTCCAGCGGGAGTGCAGCACCGATGGTGCGCAGGTCCTCCTCGTCCATCACCACGCCGGTGAGGATCCGGTCCAGCCCGCTCTGCCAGGTGTTCTGCACCAGTCCGGCCAGACCGTAGGGAGCGCGGGCGTCGGCGTCCATCCCCCAGCGCACCCCGGCCCGTCGTACCCAGTCACCGACCCGCTCGAGGGCGTCGTCGTCGAGCCGGAACCGGCGCCGCACGGGCGGCAGCGCGACGAGGTCGAGCACCTCCGAAGCCGTCAACCGGGCGTCGGCGAGCTCGAGCAGCCGAGCGGCGACGCCGAGGACGGGGTTGGTCTGCCGCAGCGAGCGGTCCGCGAGACGGAACGTCAGCCGGTGGCCCGGGTGCGGCTGCTGCGACTCCCCGCCGTCGAGCCCGCCGTCGAGCGCGCCGTCGAGCGAGTCGTCGGCGAGCCCGGTGCCGTCGGGCGCATCGACCTCCACCCCGAAGCTGGCGCTGATCAGCGGGGCGTAGGCCTCGATGTCCGGGCACATCACGATCACGTCGCGCAGCTCGAGCCCCGGGTCGTCCTCCAGCAGCCCGAGCACCACCTCGCGCAGCACCTCGACCTGACGGTGCCGGCCGTGGCAGGCGTGCACCTGCACGCTCCGGTCGTCGGCACTCAGCTCGTGCTGACCGCGCGGCGTCACGTCGGTGTGCAGGTCGTGCTGCAGCGCCCCGAGCAACGTGTCGGGCGTGGCCGGTGCTGCGACGTGCTCGTCGGCCCGCGCCGAGGTGTTCGCACCGAACCGCACCTGCATCTCGCGGGCGTCGCGCCCGAGCGACCGCGCCAGCGGGTGCGCGACCAGGGCCGCGGTGCCGTCCGACCGTCGCGTAGGAACCGCCGACGCCTCGAGCCCGGCAGAGACGTGCTGCCACAAGCCGTCGGACGGGTGCGGCAGCCACAGGTGCAGGTCGCGCCGCTCGGCCAGCGCGTCGACGACGACGAGCTGGGTGGTGCTCAGCCGGGTCGGCCCGAAGATCGACAACCGTTCGGGCAGGTCGACCAGGTCGGGCTCATCGCGGAGCCGGTCGCAGGCCGGAGCGACCCGTTCCGCCGGGCTCGGCACGTCGAGGTGGACGCGCAAGCGCCGCCACAGCTCGGCCTGCCAGGCCAGGTCCGGGTCGAGGGGCTCGCCGTACCCGTCCTCGTCCCGGCCGTCGCGCCAGGCCTGCAGCATGCTCGGCCGCTCGGCACCGTACGTCGTGAACAGACCGGCGAGCTTCTGTGCCACCGCCATCCGACGCCCCGCCCCCGCCGGCCGAGCAGCCGCGTCCCCGAGCACCCCCAGGTGGCGTCCCAGCGTCCGGCACCAGTCCTCGCCCACGCAGCCGTCGATCGTCTCCAGCAGCGGCCAGGGGAGCCGCCGTTCCTCCCACGGGTCGTCGTCCGGCTCGATCGCCGACGCCGCGGCGAGCGCCTCACGGACCAACCGGCCCGGCGACGGGAACACCACGTTGGCGCACACGCCGTCGGTGTGCGTGCCCGCACCGAGCGACGACGAGAGCGACTGGGCGATCCAGCGCTCGACGCCCCGGGACGGCACCGCGACGACGTCGGGCGTGAACGGGTCCGTAGGGACGGCAGCGAGCACGTCGGCCAGCCGCTGCACGAGCGCGTCGGAGCGCTCGGCGCGGTGCAGGGTCAGTGGCACGCGTCCCCCTGGGTCGGTCGTGCCCCGACCCTAACGCCGACGGGGGACGCAACCGGCGACACCTGGACGGTTCCGGCGCCGGCCGACGTGCTCACGACGCCGCGGGCGCTCCCCGGCGCAGCTCCATCTCCGCCCACACCGTCTTGCCCTCGCCAGGGCCGTGGTCGATCCCCCAGGCCCGGCTGAGCGCCGAGACCAGCAGCAGGCCCCGCCCGTGCTCCTCGGTGGTGCTCCTCGGCTGCGGCTCGGGGGTGCCGCCCCCCTGGTCGATCACCTCGATGCGCAGCGTCCGCGGACCGAGCAGGAGCCGGATCCGCAGCGAGGAGTGCGCATGGACGACGGCGTTCGCCGCGAGCTCGCTCACCACGACGAGCGCGCCGTCGAGCAGCGGATCGAGCTTCCACTCCCGCAACTTGGCGGTGAGGAACTCTCGTGCCCGTCCGGCGCTGGCCGGCGTGCGGGGCAGCTCCGTGACCGCCTCGACCCCCGGCCCGTGCCCGAGAGTCTCCAGCAGGTCGATCAGCTGGTCGACGTGCGAGTCCTTGGTGACGTAGCCCGCCACCTGGTCCTCCATCCAGTCCCGCTCGTCCCAGTCCCGCTCGTCGAGGTCCAGGCCGCTGAAGATGACGACCTGGGAACCGGCCGAGCGCGCCCTTATCTGGCTGAGCACCTCACGCCCCGCGAGGTCCGGCAGGCCGAGGTCGAGCACGACCACGTCCGGCTGCTCCTGCTCCGCCAGCCGGATCGCCTCGGCACCGTCACCGGCCTCGCCGACGACCTCGAAGCCTCGGCGCAGCCGCAACGCGGTCCGGACCAGGACGCGCACCTCCGGCGCGTCGTCGACCAGGAGCACGCGCATCGCCACGAGACGCAGCCTAGTTCACCTGCGGCAACGATCTCGCGGCGTATTCCGCCTGTGTCGCAACCTTGACGCCGGCCTCAGCCGGCCGGGAGCCGGATCACGAAGCTGCCGGCGGG
This sequence comes from uncultured Actinomycetota bacterium, assembly GCA_963801125.1. Lineage (GTDB taxonomy): Bacteria > Actinomycetota > Actinomycetes > Propionibacteriales > Nocardioidaceae > Nocardioides_B. The sequence continues at coordinate 56,937 of CAWDDL010000010.1, read as the reverse complement.
CCGTTCCGCGGTCGGCGCCTCGTAGGTCACGTCACCGCGGTGGGCGCGGGCCAGCTCACGGGCGATGAACAGGCCGAGCCCGGTCCCGCCCCTCGCCGCCCCCGTCGCGAACCGGTCGAACAGGCGGTCCCGCAGGTGGTCCGCGACTCCGGGGCCGGAGTCGGCCACCTGGAGGAGCACGTCGCGGTCGCGACGCAGGGCCGACACGTGCACCGGTGGCGATCCGTGGCGCATGGCGTTGCTGAGCAGGTTGTCCAGCACCTGGGCGAGCCGGTCCCCGTCCCCGGTCGTCGCCAGCTCCGGGTCCACGTCGACCTCCACGTCCGCGTCGGGCCAGGTACGTCGTACCGAGGCGACGGCGTCGTCGACCAGGTCGATGACCGACACCCGGTCGGCCCGGAGCTCGGTGGCACCGGCCTCGATCTTGGAGGCGGTGAGCAGGTCCTCGAGCAGCCGTCGGAGCCGCTGGGTGCTCGACTCCATGCCGGCCAGGAGCTCGGTGCGGGTCTCGTCGTCGAGCTGCTCCCAGTGCTGGGTGAGCATGTCGGCGGTTCCTCCGAGCACGTTGACCGGCGTGCGCAGCTCGTGCGCGGCGACGGCCAGGAAGCGGGCCTGGTCGTCGGCGGCCCGCTCCAGCCGCTCGTTGAGGGAGGCCAGCTCGCGGTTGGCCACGGCGAGGGCCTCGAGGGCTCCCTCGCGCTCCTGCTCGAGCCGTCGGCGCTCGGTGGTGTCGCGGGTGACCTTGGTGAAGCCGATGTGCTCGCCGGCGGGGTTGGACACCGCGGTGATCAGCACGTTCGCCCAGAACCGGGAACCGTCCTTGCGGATCCGCCAGCCCTCCTCCTCGTAGTGACCGTCGCGCAGCGCGAGCTGCAGCTCGTGCTCCGGGTGCTGGGCGACCTGCACCTCCGGTGGGTAGAAGATCCGGAAGTGCCGACCGACGATCTCGTCGGTGGTGTAGCCCTTGATCCGCTGCGCGCCGATGTTCCAGCTGACGATGTGGCCGCCGGGGTCGAGCATGAAGATCGCGTAGTCCTGGACCGCTTCCACCAGCAGCCGGAACCGCTCCTCGCTGCGCCGCAGCTGCTCGACCGCCACCCGCTCGGCGGTCACGTCCTGGGCCTGGAGGAACAGGTAGAGCGCCCGGCCGCCGGCGTCGCGCACGGGTGCGAAGGTCGCCCGGACACGGCGTTCCTCGCCGGCACGCGCCAGCCCGTGCTCGAGCTCCACCACGTCGCGGTGACCGTCGATGATCTGGTCGAGGACCGCCTGGATCGCCGCCCCTTCCTCTCGGATGAGATCCGCGTACGACGTGCCGATCAGCTCGTCGCCCTCGCGGCCGAGCAGCGCAGCCAAGGCGGCGTTCACGCGCACGAGCTGACCGGTCAGGGTCATCGTGGCCATCCCGATGGCCGCCTGGTCGAACACCTCACGGAACCGTTCCAGGTGCTCGTTCAGCTGGTGCTCAGCATCGGTGGCCGCCGGGTCGACGTCGTGCGCCGAGGATCCGTCCACCGGCTCACCGCCGAGCGCACCCAGCAGCCGGTCGCTCAGCGTGTCGATGGGCACCGCCTTGGGCACGAAACCGGCAGCTCCGAGCGCCACGGCCCTCTCCGCGAGCCCCTGCTCCTCGAAGCCGGTGTACATCAACACCGTGGTGTGCGGGGACTCCTCGAGAATGGCGGGCAGCGCCTGCAGGCCGTCCATCACCGGCATGGACGCGTCCAGCAGCATCAGCGCCGGCCGGTGCTCGCGGGCCAGCGCAATCGCCTCGGCACCGTTGCCGCCCTCGCCCACGACCTCGAGCTCGCCGGACAGCCGGAGGCTGGTGCGGACCAGCGTGCGGACCTCGGGAGCGTCGTCGACCAGCACGATGGTGGGGACAGGCCGCGTCATGGCTGCACCGTAGTCACTCAGCGGCGCTGTTCGTCACAGCGGAGTGTTGAGGAGCTCCTCAAACCCCGGGCAGTCCGCCCGGAAGGGCAGGGCCAACGTGCGCACGTCGTCGGCCGAGAGGCGCGCTCGGTGGCTGAGCGCCGTGGTCATGCACGTGGCCCAGCCGCGCAGCTCCGGCATCTCGCCGATCGATGCGCCGGGGAGCCCGCGCCGCACTTCGTCGCCGACGTGAAGCCGGCCCGACACCAGCAGCTCGACGAGCTCGTTGAGCACCCGGCCGCGGTCGTCGATCCCGAGCATCCAATCCTCCCCCGGGTCCTCGCCCAGGCTGGGTCGGCCCCACAGGTGCAGCTCCGGGAAACCCTCGTCGAAAAGGCCGATGGTGTAGGCGAAGTCCTTGCCGTTGCCCTCGGTGTCGAAGACGCTCTGCACGCGCCAGAAAGGCACCGTCGGGCTGTCATCGATGGGTCGAAGTGTCATGGCCGCTCCTCGGGATCGGGGTGTCTGCCTCTCAGCAGAACCCCGGGCACCGACAGTCCCACTCGAGCAGCCTCCAGCTTGTGGATGAACCCGTCCCCGTCGGCTGCCCCCCCCGGGTCTCAGGTTCGTTCCGAGAGCCGCGCGGCTCGGTAGGCCTCGACGACCTCGCGTGGCAACCGTCCGCGATCGGACACGTCCCAGCCTTGCTGCAGTGCCCAGGCACGGACCTCTGCCACCGTCGGCTCCGCGGGTGCGAGCGGCTTGGCGGATACCAGGTCACGGACGGCGAGGTCGCCGCCGATATCGTGCTCCCGCGCCGATCGGGCGGCGGCCAGGAACCGATAGGTCCACTCCTGAGCCAGAGGGCGCGTCTCGAGGAAGACGATCGGGACGTTGGGCCAGGCGACCTGGCACTCCGCGAGCCCGTCGGCGATCACCGAGGGGCGCACGTGGGAGTGCTTGAAGATCTGCGAGTAGCGGTCCTCCACCACCACGGCCGCATTCGACAGGGCGGCGAGGTCAGCGAGCTGGTACTTCAGCTTGCCGGTCGTCAGTGAGGACACCAGGTCGGCGAGACTCTTGCGCTCCACGCTCGCGACCAGCTCGCCGTCCACCATCACGCCGTAGTCCCCCGCGGCCAGCCCCGCTCGCCGTGTCGTCACCTGCTGGTCCTTGAACGCGTAGCCGTAACGCTCATGGCTGTCGATGACGATCTCCAGGTCGGCGATCCCCGAGGCGCGGGCGCTCGGGAGGCTGACGGCAGGTCGCGCTTGCTTGGTGGTGCGGGCCGTCTGCCAGAAGATCGCCTGCCGGCCGCCGCGGATCTGGGTGATGACGAGTTGCGACCGGTTCTCGCGCCCCCGGTCGAGCACCAGGTCGATCGCCGCACCCCGGCGTACGCAAGAGCGGGTCGGCACCCGCTCCACGATCTCCGCGTCGTCGGGCCACTCCTCCACCCGGTGGCAGTAGACCTTGCTCGTCCGCGGCCAGGTCTCCTTGGCCTTGAGGATGATGCCGTCGGCACCGAGCGGGATCCGCAGCAGGTAAGGCAGCGTCGAGTCAGGCTCGGGGTTGCGTGCCACCACGAAGTCGTCGGGCATGTGATCCAGTGTGGCCGACAGGTCGCGGATGGCGTACGACGCCGCCTCGGCGCGCCGTTCTGCGCAGAATGGCCGGATCCTCCTGCCGATCGAACCCGAACGGGCTATGCCGAATGGTGCCGGAGAGCCGTTGTCCCCGCAGATGCGTCGACGGAGGATCGATTTCTTGCCGTTGTCGAACGAGGGGGGCACCTCGTGATCGCCTGGATCGGTCTGGCCTTGGCCGTGCTGCTCGTTGTGTTCTGGTCGTTGACGCACAGCAGGAGCTGAGAACCTGCGCCTTCCCCTATCCCTGCAGTCGCCACGCCACGGCCAATGCGTCCTCCACAGCGCCGTCGTCACCGGCGGCGAGATCGGCGACGACCATCATGTGCTTGGCGAACCTTGGCGGCACGGAGAACACGTGCGGGTACTGATGCAGCAACACATCCCTCGCGTCGAAGGGCGCTCGCACGACGACGTGCGTGGCGTCCAGCTCCCGGGCGATGAGTCGCCCGTTGCGCTGCCATCGCGACCGCCCGCCGGTCACCGTTCGCCGGACTCCGGTAAGGGACGTCGCCCGTTGATGGAAGTCGTCCAGGTCCACTCAGCGAGTCTGGCAGGTCGCGCTGCTTGGTCGCAGGGACGGACAGGGGTGGACGAGCGGCAATGACAGGCGTCAGTTCCGGCTCACCAATGGTGTCCGGTTGCACGCCGACTCAGTCAGCAACAGACCGCTCCTGCAAGCGTCGGAACGACTTATCTCCGAAGAGCGCGGTTGTCTGCGGCCCTGCTCCTCTGCCGAGCCCCGGCTTATTGGCGTCGGTGGAAGCGGTAGGTGCCGTCGGGGAGTCGGGTCATGTCCCAGGACTCGGGGTGGTCGGCCATGTGGTGATGCGGTGGGCACAGCGGGATGCCGTCCTCGGCGTTGGTTTCCCCGCCGAGTGCCCAGGGGTTGCGGTGGTGGTACTGGACCCAGGCGGCGGGCCTGTCGCAGTTGGTGGTCGCGCAGCGGCCGCCGTAGCGGTGGTTGATGTCGAGCTTCTGGTAGCGGCCGAACAACCGCTGCTCACGACCCAGATCCAGCGGCATCGAGTCGCCGTCGAGGACCATCGGGATGATCCCGGCCTTGCAGGCCAACCGGCGCATCTCTCCGGCGGAGATGCGGTGGCCGGTGTCGAGTGTCGCGACCCCGAGCCCGGTCATCAGCACCTGCAGCGGGACGGTGACCACGAGGGTGAACGGGGACCCGTTCACCGACGGCAGATCCGTCAGGTGGTTCTCCAGCAGCTCCATCAGCCCCTGACCCAGCAACGTGGAATGCGGCAGCTTCTTCCCGGTCTCGGGGTCGATGCGGCCCTCCCCGATCCGCCGCGGGCTGGTGAGTGCCTCCAGCGCCTTCTTCAAGAGGTGGGCGTGCAGGGTGGGCAGTTTGAACCGGCCCTCGCTGGTGCCGTCGCCGTTGTCCCGGGTCGAGTAGTAGGCGAGTGTCCTCGCTTTGGCTTCTTCCTTCTGAAGCTTCTTGCCTTCCTCGGCGTCGGCGCCTTCGGGGCAGACCACCTCGAAGAGGCGTTTGCCGCACTTGCGGAGCTCGGCGGCCTCGAACCGTGTGGCCAGGTCGACCATGTGCGCCTCGGCGCGCTGGTGGGTGCCGGTCGGGAGGTCGTCGTACTCGCTCGTGAGGGTCTTGACCGCATTGATGACGATCCGCGCCTTCTCAGAATCGATCCCGCCGGTTGCGAGGGCCTGGCGGGTGGTCTCGAACCCGTCCGCGAGGTCCTCGGCGAGGTGCAGGTCGGCGAACCGGGCAGCCCGGCTCGTCTTCGTCTCGTGCGCCAACCACGCCGGGGTGGAGGTCGCACCGGACTCGGCGCCGACCTGGTCGCGGTCGGCCTGGCCGAGCAGCCGCAGCTCCAGCTCCTCCAACCGCGCCCGCTCCCGGCGGATCTTCACCAGTCCGTGGCGCTGCTCATCGGGGGTCATCGACCACAACGGCGCATCCGCCAACCGGTCCAACGCACCGGAGAGGGAGTCGAGGAACCGCACCACCTGATGCGCCGGCGGCGGCGGGGTGCCGGCCGGCGGCGGAGGCGGTGCGATCGTCAAGCTCATGACCCCACGCTAGGAGCGCAGATCGTCTGCCGCAGAACGAGATTTCGAACGGTGGATAAGCAGCCGCCTACCGAGGCTGTGGACGAAAACGGGCCTGATGAACGGGCGTCGCGAACGGTCACAGACCTCCGCGGTGCGCTCGCCCGGCCAGCGGGTGCGTGTGCCTGAACGTCTTCGCTGGGCATGCGGCCTCCTGAGCTTCGGCCCCCGCCGCGTTCCAGCGATCACCACACTAGAAGAGAGGTCCGACAGTTTCTGTCCGAGTCACATCTGCCCTTATTCACCGGCCCTAGTCTGGTCGCGGCCGTGCCCGGTCAGCTCTCGACTGCCGGGTGCTTCACCGCGTTCTTCACCAGCTTCGCCTCCGCCGCAGCCCCCAGATCGATGTCCAGCACGTCGGCGAGGCGCACGAGGTAGAGCAGCACGTCGGCGAGCTCGTCCGCGACCGCCGTACGACGCGGCTCCCCGGAGACCAGGTCCGCGGCCTTGTCGGCCGGCAGCCACTGGAACTCCGCCGCGAGCTCGCCGGCCTCCCCCACGAGCGCGAGCAACAGCGACTTGGGGTCATGGAACCGCTCCCAGTCACGTGCGTCCGTGAACGTGCGCATGGCATCTCGCAGGCGGGTCAGGTCCGACATGTGGCTCAGACTCGCACGTGGCTCGGGATCAGTGAGCTCAGGAGCTCCTGTGTCTCCGGATCGGTCGAGTAGACGAGCGTCCCGCGCATGCCGCGGGTCAGCAGCACCTTGTAGGTGTTGCGCACGGCGCGGTCGAACTGGTCCCCGTCGGCCCGCTTCACCTGGGTGTCGAAGCTGTGCTGCGGCCGCGCGACCCAGCGACCCGAGCGCCACACAAGGTCTGGCCCCATGATCACGCCCGAGTAGTCATACTCGAAGCCCTGTGCGGTGTAGACGCAGCCGACCTGCCCGAAGCCGGCGGGGTCACTGGCCCAGTACGGCGTGCCGGGCGCGCCGGCGTGCGACGACGGCTTCTTGTTGTTCCAGGGACGGTGCCAGTCGCCGATCTGCACGTCGGCCACCAGTCCGCCGGGCACCGGGTCGCTCCACTTCCAGCAGTAGCCGGCAGCGAGGCGGGCGGCATACCCCTCGTCGAGGATCCCGCGCAGGTGCTCCTCCATCTGACTCGGCCCATGACCGAGCAGCAACTCGAAGTTCTCGTCGCCCTCCCATTCGACGGGGCCGTCGCCCTCGAGACCGAGCAGTCGCAGCACCCAGTGCTCGTAGGCGCGGCTGCCTCCGCACCGGAACTGGCCGTCGAGCTCGACTACGCGAGCGTCCAGCCCCAGTCGCGAAGCTGCCGCCTTGATGTCGCTGACGGTCCCGATCTCGCCCGGGCGCACGACCTGGTGCTCGTCGAGCAGGAACACCGGCACGCGCGCGGCGTCGATGAGCTCCTCCACCTGCGGCCGGCCGGTGCGCAGCGCCGCCTTCGTGTAGCGGTTCGCCGAGGTCTCCCGGATCCGGTGTGCCTCGTCGAGGATCAGGACGTCGAGGCTGTTGCGCTCTGCCCCTGCGAACTGGTTGAAGTACTTGAACATCCCCCGCACCCGCGGCTCCCGGTGACCGGCGACACGGCGCAGCGTCTGGGTGAACGCACTCGAACCCGTGGCGTGAAGCACCGACCGGCCCTGCCGCGACAGCTCACCGAGCAGTGACAGCGCGATGACGCTCTTGCCGGAGCCGGGCCCGCCGGTGACGACGAGCACCTCCTTGTGGTTGCCCGTTCGGGCACGCTCGACGGCGCGCATCACCAGCGAGTAGGCAACCCGCTGCTCGTCGAGCAGGACGAACTGCTCGCGCTCCTGCACCTCCGCCGCCGCAAGAGTGAGCAGCTGCTTGCTTGGCCGCACCGCTGTGCCGAGCAAGGCGTCGGCCGCCTCGACACCTGGCGACGGTGCGAGCCGGCTCCGCAGGAACGCGTGGAACTCGCTTCGCCGTTGACCGGTGAACATCTGGCTCCACTCGGACGCCGGCAGGTCCCACAGCGCGGCGACGTCCTGGTCGGTGGCGTTGTGCAGGTAGGCCACCCCGGCCAGACGTTCGGGACGGTCCTCGAGGACGGCGGCGAAGTCGCTGAGGTGCACGCAGTAGCGTCGTACCTGCTCGGCGGGGTGGAGTCGCTCCCCCATCCCCTCGAGGATGCACACGTCGTCGGACCCGTCGAGCATCAGCGCGCGGCTCCACTGCTTCAGCTCGACCACGACGTACGACGGCTCGCCGGTCCGCGGGTGTTGCCCGCAGAGGACCACATCGGCACGCTTGCTGTTCAACGGCAGCTGGTACTCGACGAACGTCTCGACCTCGGTCAGTCCGGCCTCGACGAGGTCGGCGGAGAGCACCTGGAGGCTGCGCTCCCACGACCGGACCTCGGCGGCGTGCGGCGCATGACCGACTTGGTGGCGGAACTGCTCGGTCAGCGTGGGCACGAGAGTCCCCCGCTCGATCTCCGATCGAAGGCGCGCGACCGACGCGCGGTACAACGGCACGACCACTCCAGGAAGGCATCACTGTCTTCCCGCACGGGTGGAGGCTTGTCGTGGTCGACGCGCACTGTCGGGCCGTAACGGATTACGGCGACGACCTTACCCAGCCAACATCGGAATGGACGGAAGTCGGCGCCGAAGGTCACGTGACCCGAGAGCGCTCATCGCCGATCCTCGAGGCCCAGCGCGTGCTCCGCCCACGCTGTCTCATCAGCGGTCGGCGGCCCTACCTCCTCGCGCCAGTCCGCCAGCAGGTATTCGATGCCTTCGCTCCCTGAGTCCTGCGTCACCTCATGACCATATGAAACGCGCGCGAGACCGTAAAGCCATCATGCCGCCGCCGAGATCGCCGAGGCGATCGCCCAGCAGATGCCCGCGGCGGGATCCGCGAGGTCTGCGGACAGCGCGCGCAACTTGACGTCGTCACCGTCTTGCACACGGTCGTGAAGCAGGTCGAGAACCTGTACGTCGAGCAGGGCGGCCGCCACCGAGGGCGACGGGTCGAACGCCCGCCTCCCGCCCCGGAGCTCGTCGTCGAGCGCGGCACGAACAAGACGAAAACCCAGCTCCGCAAGACCGCCGTCGGAGTCGGCCAGCCATCGAGCCTGTGTCCAGTCCACGAAGTCGACGCAGACGACGTGCTGCACGCAGTACGGCACATCGGTGAGCAACCGGAAGTCGTAGTGCGCCACGGAAGCAGCCAGCACCTCGTTGCCGGGAGCACCGACCGCTGCACCCAGGACGTCGATCCAGCCCGCCGGGTCCGCGGCCACGCCGCGCGCCACCTCCTCGGGCACCCAGAGCGGGACCGACTCGAACATCGGCCCCTCTCCGGTAGGCACGAGGCGACCGATCACGGTGTCGCCAGGCTGCATCGCCGTAGCCGCGCCGAGATCCTCGGTCCCGTGCTGGTCGCCGGTCGCGAGTTCCTGCCATTCCAGCCAACCCTCCCCCTTCCCGACCAACCTGAAGCCGCCCATCGGCGTCGCCGCCCACTGGTCGATCTGGTCGGCTCCGGCCAACAGGTCTGGCGTGGCGATCCCGCGAATGAAGTGCCGCAGGCCGCCGAGCTCGTAGAGGTACACCTGCCGGTAGACCCAGTCGTGGTCGATGGTCTCGGGGCGCCGGTCGACGCCGTCGTCGGGTGGCCGGAGCTCGGCGGGGACGGCGTCCTGGATCTCTTGAGCGATCTGCAGCGCCCGGCGGGTGCGCGGTCGGCTGCTCTCGTCGAGCGTCTGCAGAGCCTGCGCGAGGATCCACCGCGAGGTCGCCCAGCGCGGCAGCAACGAGCCGAAGGTGACGAGCTGGGTCAGTCGCTCCACCCGCTCGGGCCGCCAGAAGACGTCGTCTCCGAGCTGGCTCTCGAGCGAGCCCATCAGCTCCAACGCACCGTGGGCGTCTCCGCGCGTCTCGGCGGCGTCTGCCGCGGCCACCAGTGGCATCAAAGCCCTGACGGCGGCGAGCTCCTCGGGTGACCCCGGCTCGGGTCGCGTCCACCGGGTTCGTGGGCGGTGCTGCGTGCGCTTGCGCTGACGTCGTCCTCGTGATTTCGGCATGCCCCCACTGAAGTCGTCCCGCCCGCTGACGGCGAGAGCGACTTTCCTGGCTGTGGACAACATCCAGTCATCACAACTCCGGGTCGAACTGTTCACACAACCAGCTGTCGACGACCCAGACGCCGAAGGCCGTGAGCCGCGCCCGGTCAGCATCGAGGTCGTCCTCGAGAACTCCCACCTCGCCCAGGCAGCGGACGGCCGAGCGGATCTCGTCGAGGGTCCGCGGTGACTCACCGTCGGCACGTCCGACGAACCACGGCCAGGGCGTTGCCGCAGGCACGTCCGGCAGCGACACCCAGCCGCACCCCGACCAGAGGGACTTCACGACCAGGTAGACCAGCCCCGCGCCGAACTCGCCATCGGAGATCAGGTCGTCGAGGCGCACCCGGCCCACGCGTACCACCGGCTGCAGTCGCTGCGACTCGGACTTCCCCAGTTGACCGGAGCAGGCCGGACCAGGCACCGCTCGGTGATCCTTCAGCGCAATGAGTCCGGCGGTGTGCGCGTCGTACCAAAGGCTGATGAACTCGTGGGTCAGTGCGAGTTCTCCCGTGCGCGGACTCGGCCGGCAGACCTCACCGTCGAACGTCCCGGGCGGGCAGCAGGACTTGAGCCCCTGAGCGGCCGCCACTGAAGGGAAGATCAGGCCCTCAATCTCGACGGACGAACCGATTCCCCGCGCGAGGTGCCGCAGACGGGTCAGGTAGCCGGACGACCAGCCAACCTCCGCCGCCCGCTCGGGGTCTGGGAGGCTCCCCCAGCTGCGCGCCAGCACATCGAAGCTGTCGATGCCCAGGTCACGCAGCACCCGGACGTTCTCGTCACGGAAGTCGTCAGGATCGTCCCACGGGTCCTCCGGCTCGTCGCCGCTGTCGAACAGCTCAGCGGCCAGCGTGAAGGCCTTGTCTCTCGTTGTCCGTGCCGCCCGTCGAGCCTCCCGCAGCAGGACCCCGACGTCGGCGGACCCGGCGCCGAGCTTCCCCGTGTTGCGCAAGAACCGGAACCACCCGTCCAGAGAGTCCTCGAGCACGTTCGCCTCCACGAGGAAGGCGACGGGTGCCAAGCCAACGGCGCAGTCCAACGCGGCCGCGACGTCGCCTGCTCTCCATATCGGCCGCGCCGTGTCGTGGGCGCCTCTACCGGCGAGGAGGGTCTCGATCACTGTCAGGTTGACCGGGCGGTCATGCCTTTGTGCCCAGACGTGGAACTCGTCGAGGATGCTGCTCTTGTGAGTCGTCTCTTGGTCCATGAAACGACGCTAGGAGCGAGCACGGACATGTAGCAGCACTTGCCGCGGCGCCTGTGGATAACGCGCACCGAGCTCGTCGGCTTTCGCGCATCCTGGTCGGCATGACCACGAGGAGGCACCATGGGAGTCGTGACGACGCTGCCCCGCGGCCGGGAGCTCACCCGCGCCGAGCTCGAGGCGCTGCCTGATGACGGGTGGCGTCACGAGCTGGTCGACGGCGCGCTGATCATGACGCCCGCGCCTTCGCTGCGACACCAGGTCGTCGTCGGTCGCTTGCACCTGCTGCTCGAAGCGTCGCGGCCCCGGGACCTGGTGCTGCTGTTCGCGCCCTTCGACGTCACGCTCGCCGACGACTCCGTCCTGCAACCTGATCTGCTGGTCGCGCGGCGGGAGGACTTCGCCGCGAACGAGCTGCGGGGTACGCCCCTGCTGGTCGTGGAAGTCCTCTCCCCCAGCACCCGCACCATCGACCTGCACCTGAAGCGGCACCGCTACGAGGCCGCCGGCTGCCCGTCCTACTGGGTGGTCGATCCGGACGCCCCCTCGGTGACAGCGTGGGAGCTCCACGACGGGTCGTACGACGAGGCCGGTCGGGCGGTCGACGACGAGGCGCTGGCGCTCGAGCTGCCCTACCCCGTCGTACTCCGCCCGGCCGACCTGACACGCCAGAACTGACGCCCCGGGACGCCGCCCCGGGTCCAAGCGGATGACCACGGCCCGCCCCGAGCGGCTCCCGGTCCCGCACCCGCCGCACGTCCCATCACGCGGATTCCGGCACGGCAACGCCCTGGCCTGGTCAAAGTGAGCCGGTCCCGCTCACACAGCGGTCGGGAGCAGTGGTTCGTCCTGACCGCCGTGATCGGGGGACACGACGGCTGGGACGACCACCCGAACACAGGGGGGTGTCCGGGCATGACCAGGGCATGCAAGGGCTGTCAGGCAGATCTCGAGATCGATGCGACCAGGGGTCAGGTGGCCAACTTCACCGACGACGAGCTGGTCGTCTGGCAGTGCCCGGACTGCGAGTATCCGCACGTCGACAACGTCTCGCAGGCTTGACGACGAGAACCGGGCCGCGTCGGGGCCCGCGGCGAATCCGAGATTTCCGCGCCGCCGGACTGCCGAGGCGAGGAAGATGGTCGCCGCACACTGAGGCGGAAGGGCTGAGGGTGGACGAGATCCGCGTGTTCCTGGTCGACGACCACCGCGTCGTGCGCACCGGGCTGGCGGCCTACCTGGGCGTCGAGCCCGGCATGCGGGTGGTCGGCCAGGCCGCGGACGGCCAGGCCGCCCTGGACGAGATCGCGGTCCTCGACCGTGCCGGCGAGCGCCCCGACGTCATCTTGATGGACCTGATGATGCCCCGGATGGACGGCATCGCGACCACCACCGAGGTGAAGCGCCGGTGGCCGGAGACGGAGGTCGTCGCGGTGACCAGCTTCATCGAGGAGGAGAAGATCCGGGCCGCCCTCGAGGCAGGCGCAGCGGGCTACCTGCTCAAGGATGCCGACGCGGCCGACGTCGCTGCGGCGATCCGGGCGGCCGTCGCCGGGGAGGTGCACCTGGACCCGGTCGCGGCCCGCGCCCTCACGGCGTCGCTGCGCGCCCCCAAGCAGGAGCAGGCGCCGCTCACCCCGCGCGAGCGCGAGGTCATCGCCGCGATCGCCGGCGGAGCGACCAACCGCCAGATCGCCCGGGACCTCGGGGTCAGCGAGCGTACGGCGCGCACCCACGTCTCGAACATCCTGGCCAAGCTCGGCCTGACCAGCCGCACCCAGGCCGCGATGTGGGCGGTGCGCGAGGGGCTCGTCGACGAGTCCGACCGGCCGGCCCGATGACCCGCGCCCCGGCCCCCGAGCCGTCACCCGGCTTCCTGCGCAGCACCTCGATGCCCACGCAGCCGGTGGTCGACGAGGTCCCGCCGAGCAGCTCGCCGCTCGACACCCAGCTGCTCGAGCTGTTCTTCGACCGGGTGCCGATGGGCGTCGCCGTGTTCGACACCGACATGCGGCTGCAGCGCTGCAACAAGACCTGGACGGCGTTCTACGAGCACTACCTGGGCGTTCCCGCGGACTACACCGCACCCGGCCGCCACCTCAACGAGCTGATCCCCGGCAACGAGGAGACGGTCCAGCAGCTGGTCGACACGGCCCTCTCTGGCCGGGTGATCCGCCAGGCCGCCCACCGGATCGCGATCCCCGGCACCGAGACCTACTGGGACGTCGTGTTCGCGCCGCTGTTCGGCGACGGCCGGGTCGTCGGCGTGGTCGACATCGTCACCGACGCCACCGACCGGGTGCTGGCCTTCCAACGCCTCGAGGCCAGGGTCGCGGCGTTCTCCGACGTCGCCGCAGGAATGAGCGTCGACCAGCCGCTGTCCACCACGCTGTCGCAGGTGGTCGACGCCGTACGCAGCACCAGCGACGCCGTCGCCTGCAGCATCGTGTGCTGGGAGGAGGACTGGAGCCGCCCCGCCACCGCCTACGCGGACGCCGTGCTCGGCGAAGGGTTCGCCGAGGCGCTCGAGGCGGTGTGGCGGGTCCGCGGGATGCGCCCGGTCGACCTCGAGGAGTACGACGGCGCCATCGCCCGAGGATTCCGCGACGAGGCACTGGCCGACCCGTCGCTCGCCCCGGTCCACCCGTTCCTCGTGGAGGACGCGCCCTGGCAGGACATGGCGCTGTTCCCGCTGGCGGCCTCCGGCGCGGTGGTCGGCGAGATCGCGGTCTACCTCGCGGCTGGGCAGGACCTCGACGACGACGACCGTGGCTACCTCGGCGCGCTCGCCGACCAGGCGGCAGTCGCCGTCCGCAACAGCACCCTCTACCGCGCCGCGGAGCAGACGGCCGCGCTCGAGGAGCGGCACCGGCTCGCCCGCGAGCTGCACGACTCGGTGAGCCAGGCGCTGTTCTCGATGACCCTGCACGCCCGCACCGCGCAACGGCACCTCGAGACCGCCGGCCTGGCCGCGGACCACCCCGTCGCGATCGAGGTCGACCAGCTGCACGGGCTCACCCAGGCCGCCCTGGCCGAGATGCGCGCGCTGATCTTCGAGCTCCGCCCCGGCGCACTCGAGGCGGAAGGGCTCGTCGCGGCCCTCACCAAGCAGGCCGCCGCGGTCGCCGCGCGCGAGCAGCTCGTCGTCGAGGTACACGGGCCGAACGGCCGTGTCCGGCTCGAACCGACGGTCGAGGAGCACCTGTACCGGATCGCGTTGGAAGCCCTGCACAACACCGTCAAGCACGCCGGAGCCGAGCGGGTCGACGTACACCTCGAGCACGGCGACGACGCGCTCGAGCTACGGGTCAGCGACGACGGCGCCGGGTTCGACCCGGGCCTCGACCGGCCGGGACACCTCGGGCTGCGCACGATGCACGAGCGCGCGGACGCCATCGACGCGACGTTCGCCGTCGACTCCGCGCCCGGTCGCGGCAGCACGCATCACCGTCACCGTCCCGCTCCCCCGCTGACGCCTCTACGTCATTGCGCCGATGCGGCGCTCGGCCACAGCGCCGAGGCCGATCCGGCCACTGCGCCGACGCGGCGGACCCCTCTGCGGCGCGACGCTTCTGGTGTGCACCGGCCCGGAGCACCAGGAAGCAAGGAAGTCGCCATGAACAACCTCAACCTCCTCACCGCACGAGTCGAGATCACCCGCAGGGTCACCGACGCCGAGCAGCGACGCCGCGCCCACTCCTGCCGCACCGGGCGCCCGTTCGCCAACCTCGTCCACCGTTCCACCCAGTCCTGAAAGGCACGACCGCCATGTCCACCGCGCAATGGATCCTCAACCTCACCCTCCTCGGCTGGGTCCTCAGCCGGAACCTCGGCACCCGCCGGGTCACCCGCGCCACGTTCCTCGTCCCGCTCGCCGTCGTCGCAGCAGCGGGCGGCTGGTTCCTCCGGGACCTCCCGACCGCCGGCCACGACGTCGGTCTCGAGCTGGTCGGCGTCGCCGCCGGGCTCGCGCTCGGCACGCTGGCCGCCGCCCTGACCCGGATGCACCGCCGCCAGGGCGATCTCGTGGTCAGCGCCGGACAGGCGTTCGCCGCGGTCTGGGTCGCGACCATCGGCGGGCGGATGCTGTTCGCCCAGTGGGCCACGCACGACGGTGCCCGCACGATCGGCGAGTTCTCGATGCGCCACCAGATCACCGGCGCCGACGCGTGGACCGCTGCCTTCGTCCTGATGGCGCTGACCATGGTGGCCGTCCGCCTCGTGGTCACGGGCGTCCAGATCTCCGCGCACCGGTCGTCGTCGGCCGCGATGGTCGAGGCAGGTGCGGCATGACGTCGCTGGACACCTCCTCCCGCAACCTCCGGGTCGCCGTCGTCGCCGCCGACGAGCGGGTGCGCACCAGCCTGCGGCACATGCTCACGTCGGGCAGTGGCACCGTGGTGGTGGAGTCCTACTCCGCCGGCCCGCGTCCGGCGGCCAGTCCCGCCGTGGTCGGGGCGGACGTCGACGTGGTCGTCCTGGACCTCGCCCCGGCCACCTCCGAGAGCCACCGCGAGCAGCTCCGCGGACTGCCCGCTGGGCTCCCGACAGTCGTGCTCGGCAACGACCGGACGGCCGCCCAGGTCGCGGAGGTCGCTGGCGCGTCGTACCTCGACAAGGCCGACGTCGCCGACCAGCTGCTCGATGCGGTGCTGGCCGCTGCCGACCGCGACCGCACCCGTACGACGCACACCGCCCGCTCCGGCACGGCCGGGATCGTCCTGGTCACCCTCGCGCTGTTCGTCGGCCCCTGGACCTGGTGGTTCAGCCGGATCGCCCAGGACCACGGCGTGATCGGCTGGCACCTCCCCCAGGGCCTCGCGCTGTGGACGATGCCGCCGCTGCTGGTGGCCGCCCTCGCCGTCACCGGCGGGCGCAGCGCCCTGGCCGACCTCGGTCGGCGAATCGTTCGCGTCCGGGTCCCTGGCTGGACCTGGGTCGTGGCATTGGCGACGCCCGTGCTCGTGGCCGGGCTCGCCGCCGCCGTGACGACCGCGCTGGGGCGCGACGTACCGGTCGGCGAGCTGATCACCCTGCCCGCCGCGTTGGTCTACCTCGGCTACGGCACCGGGCTGTTCCTGCTCACCGAGGAGGCCGGCTGGCGCGGCGCCGTGCTGCCGCGGCTGCAGCAGCGGATGCAGCCCTGGCAGGCCGCCCTGGTCCTCGGGGTGATCTGGACCGGGTGGCACCTGCCGCTGCTGTCCGTCCCGGACGCCGGCGACCACGGGCTGCCGGTCCTGCCGTTCCTGCTCCTGGTGGTCGCCACGAGCGTGCTGATCTCCGGCCTGGTCAACGCGGCGCACGGGAGCGTCGTCGTCGCTGCGCTGTTCCACGCCTCCTTCGACGCGAGCTACTCCTACCTCGGTGTGGTCGGTTCGGAGCACGCGATGATCTGGACCGCCACGGCGATCACCGCGTTGGCCGCGATCGTGCTCATGGTCCGCACCCGAGGCCGGCTCTTCCTGGCGCCGGCGTGACACGCCCTCACCCGAGACCGGCCTGCCTCGCCCGGACGATTGCCTGCGCCCGGTCCGCGACCCCGAGCTTGGCGAAGATGCTGGACACGTAGTTCCGCACGGTCTTGTCCGAGACCACCAGGGTGCGGGCGATCTCGGGGTTGGAGCTGCCGCCGGCCATCAGGTCGAGGATCTCCAGCTCCCGCTCCGTCAGCGTCGGGAACGGCCCGGACCTGGCTCCTCGCGGGGGCTCGGCCAACCGGCCCAGCACCTCCCCGGCGACACCGGCGCCGAACACCGCTTCCCCAGCGGCAACCGCGCGCACCGCGTCGACGATCCGCTCGCCCGCCGACCCCTTCACCAGGTAGCCGCGCGCGCCGACGCGCAGGGCGGCGGTGATCGAGTCCCGGTCGGCATACATGGTCAGCACGAGGACCGCGACCTGCGGCGCCGACTCCAGGATCCGGCGCGTGGCCTCGACCCCACCGGTGCCGATCATGTTGAGGTCCATCAGCACGACGTCCGGCGTGTCCCTATCCACCAGGGCGATCGCCTGCTCGCCGTCCGCGGCCTCGCCGACCACGTCGATGTCCTCGCTCTCCGCGAGCACGCCGACGAGGCCCCGGCGGAACACCGGGTGGTCGTCGGCGACCAGCACCCGGATCACGGCGCGGCCCTCCCGGATCACGGCGCGGCCCTCCCGGTGCACGGCAGGTCGGCGGTGACGCGGGTCCCCTGACCGGGACGAAACGTGACGACGCAGGTGCCGCCGAGCTCCTCGGCACGTTCCCGCATCGACACCAGCCCGTTCCCCGGCGCAGCGGGCGCGACCCCGGTGCCGTCGTCCTCGACCTGGAGGTGCAGGCAGCCCCGGACCGGGTCGGGGATGCAGGTGATCCGGCACCGGCCGGCCTGCGCGTGGCGGGCCGCGTTCGTCATCGCCTCGGTGGCGATCCGGTACGCCGCCACCTCGACCGCCGCGGGGAGCCCGTGCAGCGGGGAGCCGTCCGCGACGGAGACCTGGAGCTCCCCGCCGCTCCGGCTCGTGAGGTGCTCGGCGTGAGCCTGCAACGCGCTGAGCAGCCCGTCCCCGTCGAGCGCCGGAGGCCGCAGGTCGGCCACGATCCGGCGGATCTCGTCGAGGCAGGCGGTGGTGTCGGCGCGCAGCTCGTCGAGCAGGCCGGCCACCCGCGGGCTGTCCGGAGCCGCGGCCCGGCCGGCCGTCTCGAGGCCGAGGGAGATCCCGGCCAGGGCCGGCCCGAGACCGTCGTGCAGGTCGCGGCGGATCCGGCTGCGTTCCTCTTCTCGGGCGACGACGATCCGCTCGCGGGAGCGTCGTACCTCCCGGCTCGCGCGGACGCCGTGCACCGCTACCGCGGCCTGCCGCGCGAACGACTCGATGCGGGTGCGGTCGTCGGCCGACAGGGTCCGCTCGCCCCGCCGCAGCCCGACCTCGAGCACCCCGACCTCGTCCCCGGCGTGCGCGAGCGGGAACGCCGCCGTGGTCGCCGGCCGCCCTCCCGACGCGTAGGCCGCGTGGTCCTCGCCGGCGATCGTCAGCTGGGCATAGGGCAGCCGGAACGACGACCGCACCGCCTCGACCGTCGCCGGGACCACTTGGTCGGGGTCCAGCGCCGAGGCGAGCCGGTCCCCCAGGTCGGTCAGCGCCCGGCCCTGGTCGCGCTCCCCGTACATCAGCCGGTCGACGACCTGCTGCAGCCGCTGCCGGCCGCCGGCCAGGACCAGCGCGACGACGGCGGTGACCAGTGCCGGCACCACTCCTCCGCTGGAGCCGGAGCCGAGCGCGGCCACGGCGACGAAGTAGCCGGCCAGCGCCAGCGCGGTCAGCGCCAGGTAGACCAGCGTGCGCGACAGCACCAGCTCGATGTCGAAGAGGTTGTGTCGGACGATGCCGACCGCCAGCGCGCCGAAGCTCATGGCGTTGACCAGGAGGGCCAGCCAGTCGGCGACCGGCGCGAAGGCCGCCACCGCGGCCAGCAGCATCGACGCGACGAACCACGCGTACTGCGCCCGGCGGGGAGGACGTGAGCGCCGCAACCGCAGGACCAGCGACAACAGCGCGGCGACCCCGACCCCGAGACAGACCACGAAGGCGACGCTGCCGACGGCGAGCTGCACCGAGTCGGACAGCGGCAGGTCGAGCGGGTTGTTGACCCCCGGGAAGCCGGAGTCGTCCAGCGCCTCCTGCGTGGTGGCGAAGGAAAGCACCGCCACCGCACCGGTGCCGACCGCGACCCGCGCGAGAGGCCCCCACCGCGGCGAGGGGAGCCGACCGTCGGGGAAGAGCAGCGGGAGGCCGACGAGCAGCGTGACGAACGGCGGAAACCACAGCACCGCGCCGCACCAGGCCGCGACGGCTCCCAGCGAGGTCTGCGGGCCGGCGTGCTCGGCGACCTGGAGGCCGAGCGCACTCGCCAGTGCGACGACGCCCGACCCCGCGCAGAGCAGACCCAGCAGACCGCCCGGTTGGGCCCGCAGCACGAGCGCTCCGATCAGGCCGAAACCCAGGCCGCCCAACCACTGGTTGGCCTGGTTGCCGTCGAACCACTCGGCCGGGCCGGTTCCGTTCGCCACCGCCACCGCGACCGTCGCGGCGGCGCACAGCACGGTGGCCGTCGCTGCGACGAGCGGGGCCACCGTGCTGCGCGCGAGCCTGGTCACGGGTTCAGTGTCCTCGCTGAGGGCCCTTGGAGGGAGCCGTGCGCATATATCCCACGACGACGGCCCAGGCCAGGACGACACCGCCGGCGAAGCCGGCCAGGTGACCCGCGACACCGCTTCCGAGCGCGAAGTCGAGCACCATGAACAGCGCGAGGAAGGCCGGTGCCAGCCGCGGCACGTAGGGCGAACGGAACAGCGGGACCAGCAGCACGAGGCTGCCGCCCATCGCGCCGCCCATGAAGAGCACCATCGTCGCGATCGTCGCGGCGCCCGTGTCGTTGCCCTCGAGGACCACGCGGGCCGCCTCCACCTGACCGCCCTGAACGAGCCAGTTGGCGACCAGCTCGACACCGTGCACGATCGCGAGGCCGACCATGCCGGCGGTCAACATCGAAACCGCGACCGCCGTCGTCCGTCGCGAGTGCTCACGCGCCAACCGGCCCATGGTCCAGAAGCCGCCGATCAGGAACGGGATCGCGACGATGCCCGCCGCCTGTGACAGCGAGATCCGCGTGGAGTGGTCCGCCCACCAGGCCATGCGCTGGCCGGTGCTTGCGGCGGCCGGCTCGAGGAGGAACTCGATCACCTGGAGGAAGGACCCCGCGGTCAACAGGATGACGGCACTCCATCGGGCGCTGCCCTGGATGGGCGTCGACGGTTGGGGGCGGTTCGCGGTCTCCGAGCGGGTCTCGACGTGGATGGACATGGCTGCTCCTTCGCTACGACCCGAGGGGTTCTCGGGCACCTCGAGGTTCTCGCCGGACGTGTCCCGGGCACACGGGAGCCGTGTCCCGACTTCGGGGTGGGACCACGCCACGGCCCCGAGGTGGGACGGGCGATCGGTCGTGCGCCTGCACTCACAGCCCGAGCTGCCGCGCCACCGCCTCTCCCCCGACCTCACGGATCATGTCCGGCCGACCGATCACCACGAGCTCGTCGGTGGCGCGCGACATCCCGACGTACAACCGCTCCCGGGACCGCTCGCGGATCCTCGACTCGTTGACGCACAGCACGACCGCGCGCCGCTCGAGCCCCTTGCAGCCGAGCACGTGGCCGTAGAAGACGTCTTCGTCCTCCCAGTAGGTGCGCCAGTACCTCTCCTGGTCGTCGTCCTCGCCGGTCCGCTCCATCTGCACCGGGTGCCGGTGGCCGGTCGTGAGCAGCATGACGTGCTCCGGATGCCAGCCGTCGTCGAGCATCCGGCCGATCTCGTCGTCGGCCTTGTCCAGCGCGTCGTCGGGGTCGACCGCCTCGACGAACCTGACCGAGGGGCCCTCCCCGCCGCGCGCGTACATCCGGCTCGGCGCCAGCGGCCCGAACGCGGCGTGGATCTGCTTGGTGTTGCGCAGGTTGTGGTCGAGCACCAGTGGAACGAGCGGCACCGGCGGCCGGCCGAACCGCGCGAAGATCCGCTGGTTCTCGTCGGAGTAGACGAACAGGCCGCCCTGCTCCTCGTCCTTGAGCGCACCGAGCAGCGGCGCCCACCACGAGTCGGCGAAGTCCTGCGCCTCGTCGACGATGATCGAGTCGAACCGGTGCCCGGGCTCCAGCTCGGCCGCGAGCTCGGTCATCCGCTGCGGCAGCTCGATCTCCCAGAAGTCGCTGTTCGTGCGGTCGCCGTCGGGTGCGCCCCAGGAGCGGCCCAGCTCGGCGAAGCTGCCGACGTACGCCGGCCGCTGCCGGTGCGGCCAGCCGGACACCACCCGTTTGAAGTACTCCGCCAGTCCGATCGAGTAGCAGAGCAGGGCCACCCGCTGGGCCGGACGGCCCTCGCGTCCACGGGTCAGCTCCTTCGCCTGCGTCATCGCGAGCACCGTCTTGCCCGACCCGGCGCCGCCCCGGATCTCGACCCGGTTCAGCAGCCGGGTGGCGCCGAGGATCATCGCCTGCTCGTCGGTGAGCCGGTCCGCCTGCGCGGCACGCTCGTCCGACTCCGCATTGAGGTCGTGCCGCCCGAAGTTACGGCCGGTGAGGATCTCGACGATCAGCTCGATGTCGTCGTCGGTCGGCGGCCGGGCGTTGTTGACCTGGCGCCGGGCGGTGTCCCAGAGCCGGCCGGATAGGTCGTCCAGGTCGTCCTTGCCGTGGACCGTCCAGCGCGGACACTCGGGTGTGGCGAAGTCTTCGTCGAAGCACGAGTACGGCGCGACGAGTGCGTGCGCCCACACGATCCGGGACCGGCTCGACTCGCGCCAGCGCGGATCGCGCTCGACGTACTCCCGCACGGCGTACTTCGTCGTGCGCGCCTGCTCGACCGGGTCGGTACGACGCACCCGGCCGCCCTGCATCCGCTGGTGCCAGCCGTCCGCGTCCCGCCAGACCGAGCCGCCCTTGACCTCGACGACGACCACGCCCACGCCGGGCATCAGCACGACGAGGTCCGCCTCGTGGTCCTTGCGCTCGTCGGTGATCCGGAGGTTCGCCATCAGCACCGCCTCACCCTGCAACGACCGGCGCAGCCGCTCCCAGACGAGTTCCTCCGACGGCGTGGTGAAACTCGGCTTCTCCGGTCGAAGCTGTGGTCCGTTCCCCATGGGAGGCAGTCTTCCAAGCCCGGGCCGCGGTGTCCGGCGGATCCGCTACCCGCCGGCTCGGCACACTGGGGGCGTCACGAGAGGTGGCGCCCGATGCGCGGGAGGGGAACGTCCCTCAGCCGCGACGCTCCAGGACCCGGTCGATCGCGGCATCGAGCCCAGCCGGCTCGTTGCCCAGCTCCGCGACCACGGCTGCGCGCACCGCACGCCGCAGGTCCTCCGTCGACGCCGGTGCCCCGCCGCCGCTCGGCGCGGGAGGAGCGCTCCGCCTCGACGTGGAGCCGTCGCGTTCGATGGCCACCCCGAGGTCCAGTGCGCGCTGCGCGGCCTCGTCGGTGAGCACGTCACGACCATGCACCTGCACCGCTCGCCCGGCCGCGGCCGCGTCCTCCACGTCGTGGCGCGTGATGAAGCGGCGGCGCTCATGCTCAGTCGCGGCCATCGATGCCCTCCAACGAGGCGACCGCGGCGTTGCGCGCCGCGATGATGTCCGACTCGGTCCCGGCCATCCACAGACGCCCGAAGACACCGACCGAGGTCACGTGCATGAGGTTGACCGCGGCTGCCTTCTCCGCCTCGTTGGCCGCGAGGTTGATGTAGGCGGCCGGGGTGCACTCCAGCACCAGCATGGTCTGCCCGGCCACCAGCATCATGCCGCGGGTGAAGCGGTTGAGCAGCTGGGACTGGTAGGGGCTGACGTTCGTGATCACCTGCATCGACGCGATCTGGGGACGCTTGCGGGCGGCCACCTCGAGGTCGAGCTCGCCGAGCACGGCGTCACCCGCCTGCAGAACCTCCGCCTGGGACTCGGAGTGCAGCTCGAACATGCCGAACTGCCGCTCCACGATCTGCGCGCCGGGCCGGGCCATGGTCGACTTCACCGCGACGTCGACGACCCGGAACACGTGGTTGCCCGGCGCCATCTCGACGTACAACGCGGCCATTCCCTCGATCGGCAGGTCGCCCTGCGTGACGGTTCCGACGAAGGACGCGTACTGCGGCTGCATCCTGTCGATGTAGCAGTACGCCCGGAGCTCGAAGTCATCGGCCACAGCGGCACTTCTCCTTGGTCATCGGGACATCTCCCTCGAGTGGATGAGCCCGTGGGCGGGCTCCTGAGCCGGAGCGCTGAGCGCGATGCCGAGCGGTGTCACGAACAGGGGGGACACCGGTACGACGGTCTCGAAGCCGGAGTGCTCGGCGACCACCTCGGCGAAACCGGGGAACGCGACGGTGCCGCCGACGAGGTAGACCACCGGCACCTGCCATCCCTGGGTGTTGCGGGTCACGATGCTGGCCACCTTCTCCATCACCGGGCGCACCACCGGAAGCAACCGCCCCTGCTCCGCCGGGTCGACCTTCATCGCGTCGGCCGCCTCGAACGAGATCCCGAGCGCCCCGGCGATCACCAAGGACAGATGAGTGCCTCCCGTCGCCTCGTCGGCCGTGTGCACCACGATCCCGTCCCGGACGACCGCGACGCCGGTCGTGCCCCCGCCGACGTCGACGACGACCCCGTCGCGGACCGCGAGGACGGCGTTGGCCGCCGTCGGCTCGTCGACGAGGCCACTGCACTCCATGTCGGCCGCCTCGATGACGTGCTGCACCGCCCGGACCTCGGCGAGGGGGACGCCGGGCGGGTAGGCCCCGTGGGCGACCCCGAGCCGCAGTCCGAGCCGGGCCTCGACGTCGGCCTTCAGCCGGCGTACGACGTCGACGGCGCCGATGAAGTCCGTGACGACCCCGTCGCGTACGACGTCCGCGCGCTCGTAGGCCGCGGCCAGCGGCCGGTCGTGCTCGTCGAGCACCGTCACGACCGTGTAGGCGGTGCCCAGGTCGACACCGACCCTGACCGACTCCGGTCGGGTCGACGGCGGTCCCGACGTCAGGGCGGCGTCGACGGCCGCCATGGTGCGCGCGAGCGAGACACTGCTCATGCCGCACCTCCCCAGTCCGCGGGATAGGTGACGTAGAGGAAGCGCGCCCAGGACGGCGTACCGAAGGTGATCGACGACCCTCTGGGCACCGCGATCACGTCACCCGGGCGGCCCACGACCTGCTGGTCCGCGGTGGTGATGTGCAGCTCCCCCTCGATCACGTACTCCACCTCGTCGTAGTCCAGCGTCCACGGGAAGCTGCCCTCACGCAGGCTCATCACGCCGGCGGCCATCGGAAGGCCCTCGTCGGCACCGAGGACGTCGCGGAGCCGGACGTCCATCTCCGGCTTGTGCAGCTCGACCGGAAACGGCGGCAGCGCCATCGCGTGGACTCCGGCGACGTGGTGCAGCCGGGGCCTCGGTCCGTGCCTGACCCGCTCGGCAGCGCGCTCGGCACCACGCTCGGCGGCTCCGGCGCCCTTCTCCTCCACCACCGTGACGCCGCGCTCGCTCGCCACGTCCCGGGCCAACGGGGTGAGCCGGTCCCCGGGCGCGACGATGAGCTCCGTCGCGCCGGTGAGCGCGTGCCGGAGCACGTCGTCGGCGGTATGGACCCGGCGCGTCATGTCACTGCCCGGAGCTCAGCTGCCCGTCCGGTCTCACTTGGCCGGAGCGTCCGCCCCCGGGTTCTGCGCCGGGAGGATGAACTCCACGTCGCCGTGCGGACGCGGGATCACGTGCACGCTGACCAGGTCACCGACGCGCTGCGCGGCTGCCGCCCCGGCGTCGGTGGCGGCCTTGACCGCTCCGACGTCGCCGCGGACCATCACCGTCACGTAGCCGCCGCCGATCTCCTCCTTGCCGATCAGGGTGACGTTCGCTGCCTTCACCATGGCGTCGGCCGCCTCGATGGCGCCGACCAGCCCACGCGTCTCGATCATGCCGAGCGCGATCATCTGGGGATTGGCCACTGGGGTTTCCTCTCACTCATTTGCTGCCGTTGGGGATGTGCGGATGTTCTGTTCTGGTCCGGCCTGCGCCCGCCGGGTGGCGGTCGGCCCGCTGAGTGCCAGGTCATGGACCACCCCCCAGCTCCTGCAACACCCGTTGGACGATCCGGTCCACTCGGTCGTCGGCCGGACCTGCCCCCCGGGATGGGGCCGCGGCGGGCGTCTCCCCGCGGGGCTCGCCCTCGCGCGGCGCGCCCTGCACGTCGGGAGCGTGCCGGTACGCCGCGTCGGGCGGCCGGTGCAGCGCATAGGCCAGCCTCTTGACGTTGAGCAGGTGCGTGACGGTGATGTTGTCGCTGACGACGGCGCCACCGATGCCACCCGGGGCGAGCGTCATCGCGGGCATCACGCCGGTCGTGGCACCGATCGCGCCGAGCGTGCCCCAGGTGTTCACGAGGATGCGGAAGGCGGGCTTCTCGATACCGAACGCGAGGATCACGTCCTCGTCCGTGGCGTGGATGACCAGCGAGTGCCCGTCACCGCCGAAGCGCAGCAGCTCCACGCACCGCTCGCACCCGGCCCGCCAGCCCTTCTCGACGTACCAGCCGAGCACGGTGGTGAGCTTCTCGGCGCTCAACGGGTGGTCGCGTCCGACCCCGGACAGCTCGGCCACCAGGATCCGGGCATGTGCCGGGACCTCGATCCCGGCGAGCCTCGCGAGCTGCTGCGGGGTCTTGCCGACCGCCTTGGGGTTCATCCCACCACCGGGGTTGAACACCGTCCGCTCCAACGCCGCCTTCTGCTCCGGCGAGACGAAGTAGGCGCCCAGTCGCTCCATCTCCGCCCGCAGCTGCGCGGCGATCGGTTCGTCGGCCACGACGGACTGCTCGGTCGCACAGATCGTGGAGCAGTCGAATGACTTGCTGTTCACGATGTCGCTCGCCGCCGCGAGCACGTCGGCGCTGCGGTCGACGTACACCGGGACGTTGCCCGGCCCGACGCCGAGCGCGGGCTTGCCTGCGCTGTGGGCCGCGCGCACCATCGGGGTGCCGCCGGTGGCCAGGATCAGCGAGGTGGCGTAGTGGTTCATCAGCTCCTGCGACCCGGCCAGGCTCACCTCCTGCATGCACGCGACCAGCCCCTTGGGCATGCCGGCCCGCTCGCCGGCCTCGATCATCAGCCGGACCGCTTCGTAGGTGCAGGCCTTGCCCGACGGGTGCGGGGCGATGATGCAGCCGTTGCGTGCCTTGACCGAGATCAGCACCTTGTAGACCGCGGTGGAGTTGGGGTTCGTGGACGGGCAGAGCCCGACGATCACGCCCACCGGCCAGCCGATCTCGACGACCCGACGCTCGGGGTCGCGGCGCAGGACGCCGACCGTCGGGAGGTCCCGGATCGACTCCCAGACGGTCCGGGACGCGAACTCGATCTTGATCCGCTTGTGCTCGGGGACGCCGTACCCGGTCTCGTCGTGCGCGAGCTGCCCGAGGCGGGCCGCGTCCCGGAAGACCGCGTCGGCCATCGCCGCGCAGATCCGGTCCACCTCCGCCTGGGATGCGGTGGCGAACTCACGCTGGGCGGTGCGGCAGGCCACCGCCAGCCGCCGGGCCTCCTGCACGGACCTCAGGTCGCTGTCGTACTCCTCGGCCATCTCACACCTCCCTCGGCGCAGCGGCCACGTCGAGGACGGCGTCGCGGAACGCGGCACAGGCGGCAGCCACCGCGCTCTGCTCGCCGACCAGGTAGCCGCCGGAGAAGTTCGTCTCCGACGGCGGCGCGAACCACACCGCCATCTCGACCTCGGCCACCTTGAGGGCGGCGTCGAGGGCGTACGTCGCCTCTAGCGGAGGCGCGATCAGGTAGGCCATCGAGGTCCCTTGCGGCACCTCGGCCTCCTTGCTGAGGTAGCTGCCGGTCTGCGAGATGGTGTGCGCGAAGAACGCCAGGTCGCCCGCGTCGTCGGCCGCGTGGAACCACGCCTTGTTCGTCGCGTAGTCGATGCACGCGGCCAGTCCGGCGCGCGCCTCGGCCGGGTCGGCCGCGGCGAGGATGCCGATGATCTCGCCGGAGAGCGGACCCGAGGCGTGCGCGGAACCCGCGTAGAAGCTGTGCGCGTACACGACCTCGACGTCGGCCATCTTGGTCGCCTCGTCCAGCGAGACGTAGAGGCTGTCGTCGATGTCGCAGGTGACCAGGGCGATGCTCCGCTGGTCCTCGCGCAGGCCGAGCTTCGCCGCGAGGCCCCGGTCGACGTTGGGGATCACCCGGGTCGCCAGGATCGTGGGCTTGATCGGGTCCAGGACGGCCATCACCGCTCCTCGGTCTGCTTCAGCCGGAGCTCGACGCCGCTCGCCTGGGCGGCGACGACGGTCTTGACGTGCTCGACGACGAACGCGCCGGCCTCGAGCGGGTTCGTGCCGCCGTTGGCGGTGATCATGCAGATCACGTCGCGGTGCGCGTCGGACTTCCCTGGCTCGGGGCGCCAGCCGGAGTAGACGCTGAGCGCGTCGGCGACCCCGAGCCCGGGCCGCTCGCCGATCAGCAGCACGACGACATCCGCCCCGATGACGTCGTTGATGTCGTTCATCACGCCGACCCGGCAGTAGCGCACGAAGAACGGCGTACCGACGCTGAGCCCCGCGCTGGTCAGCCCCTGCTCCAGCACCGGGTAGATCTGCGGGAGGTTGTTGGTCACCGCGGCCGCGGACAGTCCGTCCCCGACGACGATCTGCACCTGGGGCTTCTTGGCGCAGCGCTCGCTCACGGTCTTGCGGGCCTCGTCGTCGAGCAGCCTGCCGAGGTCGGGACGGAGCAGGTACTCGTCCTGGTTCGTGACCCTGGTCTGCACCGTGAACAGCCCGAACTGGTCGAGCAGCTCGGTCGGCACGTCGCCGAAGATGGCGTCCTGGGTCACCGCGTGGTCGGCCGAGAACAGCAACGCCGTGCGGGTGAGCGGGCGAGGGCCGGCGCGGCCGACGGCGAGCCGCGCGTACGTCGTCGAGGCAAGGTTGGCCAGGCCACTGGCGTTGGCGGGGTTCGTCACGCCGATCCGGCGCCGTTCCTCGGGCACGGTCGGGTCGGGGACCTCGATCGAGACCTCTCCTCCCGGAGCTGCCGCGGGCGGAGGCGGCGCAGGAGCCGCGACCCGGGGCTGCCCGGGCGCGGCGTCGGTGCGGGCGCCGGTGGACGGTGCCTGCCCCTGCTCGGGTGGGGCCGCGTGCGCGAGCTCGGCGAGCACCGCCTCGACGATGCTGCGGACCTCGGTTGCGGAGACGCTGCCGTTCACGGTCACCTCCTCACCGGCTCAGGAAGAAGGAGGCGTCGCCGGCCTTCTCGGTCAGGCGGCCGTCGCGCAGCAGGCCGATGTCTTCCATCCACGCCTCGAACTCCGGCAGCGGTCGCAGGTTCAGCAGCTGCCGCAGGCTGGGTGCGTCGTGGTAGCTGGAGCTCTGGTAGCTGAGCATCGAGTCGTCGCCCATCGGGATGCCCATGATGTAGTTGACACCGGCCGCCCCGAGCAGCACCGCGAGGTTCTCCAGCTCGTTCTGGGTCGACCGGGCGTGGTTGGTGTAGCAGACGTCCGCGCCCATGGAGATCCCGGTGAGCTTGCCCATGAAGTGGTCCTCGAGCCCGGCCCGGGTGATCTGGGTGGCGTCGTAGAGGTACTCCGGCCCGATGAAGCCCACCACGGTGTTGAGCTGGAACGGGTCGTAGCGCTTCGCCAGCCCGTAGCAGCGGGCCTCCATGACCAGCTGGTCGGCGCCGTGGTGGGCGTCGGCGGACAGCTCGGCGCCCTGCCCGGTCTCGAAGTACATGAAGTTGGGGCCGGTCGCCACCGAGTACCGCTTGGCGAGCGCGTAGGCCTCGTCGAGCATCGCCACGTCGATGCCGAACGAGGTGTTGCCCTTCTCCGACCCGGCGAGGCTCTGGAACACCAGCCCCACCGGGGCGCCCTTGCGCATCGCCTCCATCTGCGTCGAGACGTGGGCCAGGATGCAGTTCTGGGTCGGGATCTCCCAGCGGGTGATCACCTCGTGGGTCATCTCGAGCAGCTGGGCCACGCTGCCGAGCGAGTCGTCGGAGGGGTTGATCCCGATCACGCTGTCGCCCGACCCGAAGCTGAGCCCCTCGTAGATCGCCGCCCGGATCCCCTCGACCGAGTCGGTCTGGTTGTTCGGCTGGCAGCGGGATCCCAACGTCCCCGGCAGCCCGATGGTGTTGTTGGCGTGCTTGACCACCTTGATCTTGCTCGCCGCGAGCATGAGGTCGAGGTTCGACATGAGCTTCGTGACGCCGGCGACCATCTCCGAGGTGAGCCCGTTGCTGAGCCGCTTGACCATCTCGCCGGTCGTGCTGTCGGAGAGCAGCCACTCGCGCAGCTCGCCGACCTGCATGCCCTTGATCTCGGCGTAGACCGCCTCGTTCACCGCGTCGTCGATGACCCGGGTGACCTCGTCCTCCTCGTACGGGACGGCCGGGTTCTGCCGCAGCGTCTCGAGCGTGACCTCGGAGAGCACGAACTTGGCGGCCATCCGCTCGGCGGCGCTCTCGGCCGCCACCCCGGCGAGCTGGTCGCCCGACTTCTCCTCGTTGGCCTTGGCGAGCAGCTCCTTGACGTCCCGGAACTCGTAGCGCGCACCGAACAAGGTCGCGGCAAGCTTCATGCGCCCTCACCCCCCGAAGGCTCGATCAGCTCAGTCATAGAACACCAACGTCTTGATGGACAGCGGCACCGCACGCCCGTCCAGGACGGGAAGACCGATGTCGATGAAGTCGCCCTCGCCGAGGCCCACCTGGTCGATCACGATCAACGGCATGCCCGGCCGGATCGTCTGGATGGTCTGGCCGAGCACCTGGGCGTAGTCCTGCTGCAGGACCAGCACGAGTGGCCGGTGGCTGTCGCCGGCGTCGTGGTAGTCCACCATCTCGGCGGCGACGGACTGCAGTGCCGCGTAGCCGAGCTCGGTGGGGAGGTCGACGACCACGGCCGCGAGCACGTCGTCGTCGAGATCCCAGCGAACCAGCGCGTCGTGCACGGCCGCCGCGAACGTCGGACCACCACCACGGCCTGGCATCGCGGGTCGCAGCACGGGAAGGTTGCGCAGCGGCAGCAGCTCCTTCGCCACCCAGATGGTGGAGCCGCTCAGCGTCACGGTCTGCCCCGCGGCTCCCAGCACGGTGGCTCGCAGCGTCTCCGGGGGCCGGCGCACGGTCAGCCGCTGCAGTCGGTCGTTCCGGTGCAGAGAGTCGGCCAGCAGCGGCCCGACGTCGCCGTAGCGCGCGACCTCCGCTGTCGTGCTCGCCGGGATCGGGTCGTAGTAGAGGGCGCCGATACCCCCCGTGAGGAAGACCGAGGTGGACGCGGAGGTGTCCTGCAGGGGCGGTGTGAGCTGTACGCCGTGCCCGACCCGCACCTCCTTGCCGGTCGCCAGGTCGACGATCAGGTCGGCCATCACGTCGCAGAAGGCCCTCAGCTGGTCGACGGTGGCGCGGCCACTCTCCTTGAGGCCCAGTCCGAGGTCGTCGATGATGGACCGGCCCGGCGGGGCGAGCCGCAACACCTGGCCGCCGGCGTCGATCTCGACCTGCCGCCCGCCGACCGCGATGGCCGACGAGCCGAGGTGCCGCCCGAGCTTGAACACGGCGGCGTTGGAGGTGCCACCCCCGATGTCGATGCTCGTCACCTGCTCGTAGTGGTCGCTGGACCAGCGGGCGGCGCCGGACCCGCGTCCGGCGATCTGGGCCTCCGCGTTGGGGCCGGCGATCGTGACCACGAAGTCCCCGGCCTCGGCCGACAGCGCACGCAGGATCGCCTCGGCGTTCTTGGTGCGGGCGGTCTCGCCGGTGATGATCACCGCGCCGGTCTCGATGGTGCTCGCCGCGATGCCGGCGGCGTCGTACTCCCGCCTCACCAGGTCCGCGAGCGCGTCGGCGTCGACCAGGTCGGGCGCCGACAGCGGGGTGGCGTGCGCGTCGCCCTGGTAGACCACGGCCTTCTCGTCCACCTGGATCCGCGGCACCTGTCCCGGACGCGCCACGTCGTGCAGCAGGAGGTGGGAGAAGACGACCTGCGTGGTCGTCGTCCCCACGTCGATCCCGACGCTCAGGACTTCCCGCTGCCCGACAGGCATCGTTCAGCTTTTCCGGAACGTGACGGTGCCGTCGACCTCGAGCGAGTCCAGGATGCCCATGATCACGGCGTCCACCGGCTGGTTCGACGTCGTTCCGCTCTGCCGCGCCGCGCTCCCTTCGGAGATCATCACCAGCTCGCCGGTGCCCGCGCCCACCACGTCGACGGCCACCAGCACCGGACCGGTCAGCTCGTTGTGTTCGTCGGCCTCACGGACGAGCAG
Organism: uncultured Actinomycetota bacterium; assembly: GCA_963801125.1. Taxonomy (GTDB): domain Bacteria; phylum Actinomycetota; class Actinomycetes; order Propionibacteriales; family Nocardioidaceae; genus Nocardioides_B. The sequence goes on along the minus strand of CAWDDL010000010.1, from coordinate 26,213 downwards.
CAGCTTGTGTCCGACGAGACTCTTCTCCTTGACGGTCGACACTGCCGAACCGACGACCCGGGCGATGCGCATGGGGTTCCCTCCGCTTGACGTCAGTGCAGCTCGGACTCGGCCGACTCGATGAGCTCGAACTCCTCCTCGGGAGCGGTAGCCACGATGTGGTGGCGGCTGTAGAGGCCGAAGTAGGCGATCGCGATCGCGTAGATCGCCGCGGTGATCACCAGGACGCGGGTGTCCACGAGGAAGCCGGCGATCAGTGCCACGACCGCGAGCACGCAGGCGATTCCGGTGGTCACCACCCCTCCGGGAGTCCGGTAGGGGCGTGCGAGGTCAGGCTCCCTGAGGCGCAGGATGATGTGCGACAGCGTCATCATCACGTAGGAGATCGTGGCGCCGAAGACCGCCACCAGGATCAGCAGGTCGCCCTCGTTGAGCACGGCCATGATGAAGCCGATGATGCCGGGGACGACGAGCGCCAGCGTCGGGGTCCGGCGCTTTCCGGTGATCGACAGCACCCTCGGCAGGTAGCCGGCCCGGGACAGGGCGAAGGTCTGCCGGGAGTAGGCGTAGATGATGGAGAAGAAGCTTGCGATCAGGCCGAGCAGTCCGACCACGTTGATGAACCCGCTGACCAGGTTCTGGCCGCCGTACGCGAGCGGCGCCTCCAATGCCTCGACGAGCGGGTTGCCGGACTCCTTGAGGTAGTCCGACCCGGCTGCACCGGGGGCTACGGTCAGGATGAGCGCGGCGAAGAGGATCAGCGCGAGCATCGCACCGATGATGCCCTTCGGCATGTCCTTGGCCGGGTCCTTGGACTCCTCGGCGGCCAGCGGCACGCCCTCGACCGCGAGGAAGAACCAGATCGCGTAGGGCAGAGCGGCCCAGATCCCGACCACCCCGAACGGCAGGAACGTGCTCGCCCCCGTCGCGGTCTCGTCGACCGCGATGTTGTTGAGGTTGGCCGGGTCGAACTTGATCGCCGCGGCGACGACGAAGACCACCAGGGCGAGGACGGCGACCGCGGTGATCGCGAACATCACCTTGAGCGCCTCGCCCACGCCGAACAGGTGCATGCCGACGAAGATCATGTAGAAGATCAGGAAGACGTACCAGCCGTTGAGGCCGATCAGCGAGTCGACGTAGGCACCGATGAAGTTGGCGATCGCCGCCGGCGCGATGGCGTACTCGATGAGGATCGCCGTACCGGTGATGAAGCCACCCCACGGGCCCATCGCCCGCCGGGCGAAGGCATAGCCGCCGCCGGTCGTGGAGATGGTCGAGGACAGCTCGGCGAGGCCGAACACCATGAACAGGTACATGATCGCCATCACGACGGTGGCGACCAGCAGCCCGCCCCAGCCGCCCTGGGCGAGGCCGAAGTTCCAGCCGGCGAAGTCTCCCGAGATGACGTAGGCGACGCCGAGGCCGGCCAGGAGGACCCACCCGGCGACTCCCCCCTGGAGCTGGCGCTTGTCGAAGTATTCGGCGCCTTCTGCCTGCGACTCGATGCCGGCGTGGCGTACCGGCTTCTTTGACTCGGCCATGATCGGGCCTCCCTAGACAACAAAACCGGCACCCGAGAGAATCGATAAATGCGACGCTAGACCTGCGCGGTCGTGGCGGCAATAGGACCAATGGCCCAGAGGCGGTGCGCACCGTCGAGCCAGGTGAGCTGACCCCCGGGACGGCGGGCTCCGAGTGGGCCCAGGGGTTTCGACGGCCGACTGTGGTGGGAGTCGTGCTGACAGGAGAACTCACTTCACGTTGCTCGGCTGGAGCATCGGCCGGAAAGGGCAGGCGATGGCCGGTTGGCTGACCAACCCTGCGCACCTCCGCTGGCTCGAGGCGGAGGGCGACCGGCTGCTGGAGTTCAGCCGGGCCTCCCGCCACCCGTCCGGCGGGTTCGCCTGGCTCGACGTCGCCGGCCGGCCCGACCTCGACCGGGCCGTCGAGCTGTGGATCACCTGCCGGATGACGCACGTGTTCGCACTCGGCCAGCTGCTCGGCCGGCCCGGATGCGGGCCGCTGGTCGAGCACGGCCTGAGCGCTATCCGGGGCCGGTTCCGCGACCACGCCCACGGCGGCTGGTACGCCTCCGTCGACGCCGACGGTCCCGTCGAGACCACGAAGGCGGCCTACCCGCACGCCTTCGTGGTGATCGCCGCCTCCAGCGCCGCGGCCGCCGGACACCCGGGTGGCCAGGAGCTGCTCGACGACGCCCTCGGCGTGCTGCTCACCCGCTTCTGGGACGACGAGCACGGCATGGTCGTCGAGGAGTGGAACGAGGACTTCACCGAGCTCGACGACTACCGCGGCGTCAACGCCAACATGCACACCGTCGAGGCGCTGCTCGCCGCCGGCGACGTCACCGGTGACCGGTCGCTGCTGGACAAGGCGCACTGGATCACCACCCGGGTCGTGCACGACCTCGCCCGCGGCAACTCGTGGCGGATCCCCGAGCACTTCGACACCGACTGGCAGCCGCTGCTCGACTACAACAAGGAGAGCCCGGCGGACCCGTTCCGGCCCTACGGCGCGACGATCGGCCACTGGCTCGAGTGGAGTCGGCTGACGTTGCACGTCGCCGCCGCGCTGGGCGAGGATGCGCCGCCGTGGATGCGCGACGACGCCCGCGGGTTGTTCGACGCCGCCGTCGCCGAGGGCTGGGCCGTCGACGGCGCGGACGGGTTCGTCTACACCGTCGACTGGGAGGGCCGGCCGGTCGTGCGTGAGCGGATGCACTGGGTCGCCGCCGAGTCCACCGCGACCGCGGCGGCGCTGTTCCAGGCGACCGGTGACCCGACGTACGACCAGTCGTACCGCACCTGGTGGGACCACATCGCCGACGTCTTCCTCGACCACGACCTCGGATCCTGGCGCCACGAGCTCGACCCCAGCAACCGGCCCAGCGGCGTGACCTGGAACGGCAAACCCGACACCTACCACGCCTTCCAGGCCACGCTGATCCCCCGCCTGCCACTGACCCCGACCTTGGCGACTGCGCTGCGCGACGGACTTCTCGACACGAGAGGCTGAGGAGCGAGCGACTCCTGCGGTGGCTCGCCAAGAGCTGTGTCGGCTGGGCTACCGGCCGTACTGCCGAGTGGGCCATTGCCGGGCGTCAGGGTCCGGGCTGAACGTGAACTCAGGTGCCACGGGGCATCCTGAGGAACCAGGAGCACCGGATATGACCGTCACGCCCGCCGCCATCACCAAAGGCTCCGGGGCAGCTGCCGCCCTGGCCGGTGTGTTGTTCATCGTCATCCAGATCGGTCATCCGGACCTCGACGCGACCTCCATCCAGAGCACAAACGTAGAAGTCCGTGACACGGTGAAGGTGCTCATGAGCGCGCTGGCGCTTGCCGGCTTCACCGGCATGTACGTGAGCCAAATTCGCCGGAACGGAGTCCTGGGCCTCATCGGCTATCTGGTGATGACTGCGGGCTACATCGGCATCATGTGCGACTCTCGACATCGTGCTTCAGCTGCAAGGCTTCGCCTACATAGCCGGCGGCCTGATCTTCGGCATCGCGCTTTACCGGGCCTACGTTCTGGCACGCTGGGCTTGCGTCCTGCTGGCGCTCGGGGGCCTCGCCGCCATCGTGCTCTCGATGATGCCGGACGCGTTCTATCGGATGCTGGCGATCCCCAACGCCATCGCGATGATCGGTCTCGTGTTCTCCCTGTGGCGCACCACCCAGTCGCCAGCCGAGTCCTGGCCATCGGCAGCGGCAGCCGCCCGACCTCCCACCGACGTCCTCCCTGCACCAAGCCTGCAGCCGCCTCGGGCGCTCTGAGGAGCGCGGCATGACGAGCCACCACCAGGTGGAGGCGCCGCGAGATGTCGATGCCTCTGTCAGCCCGAGCCTGCATCGGCCCAGCCCAGCAGAGAAGCGGACCGGCCACATCATGGGTGCCTGGTTCCTCGGCACTTTCGTCTTCTCGATCCCGGCGTTCTGGTTCTACGACCCGCTCTTGGATCACGCTCAATACATCGTCGGCGGGGACCACGACACAGTTCTGCGCTGGCCTCGGGAACGGGATCCTGCTCGGCTACCTGATGTGGCGCAGCAAGCTGTTGCCCCGGAAGATGGTCATGCTGGGCCTCGTGGGAGGCCCCTTGGCCGTCATCGCCGGGGTGGGCGTACTGCTGGGCGCCTGGGGCATGCACGACGGACTTCCCGTGCTGTTCACGGCACCCGAGGCGATCTGGGAGCTGTCTCTCAGTCTGCGGCTGCTGATCGGGAGCTTCCGGCCGTCGCCGATCCTCACCGGAGAGCCAGTCCCGGTTTCCGGGTAGCGACACGCTCTGCGCAGTGGACGGCGGGTGACCGGCGCTGCTACTCCCCGCATCCCCGCCCACGCGGACCGCACCCCGACGCTCGCCACCGCCCTTCGCGACGGCCCCCTCGACGCCGGTGGTTGAGGAGGGAGCGCAGCGGCACGACCCGGTGGTTGAGGAGGGAGCGCAGCGACCGTCTCGAAACCACGTTCCGCGGACAGAGACCGACCGCCCAGTGCAGCGGCCTGACGGCTGGTGTCATGAGTGATACCATGGGCCCATGGCAATGACCCTGCGGCTGACTGACGAGGAGACTGAGGCGCTGCGCCGCCGCGCTCAGCGTGAGGCACGCTCGATGCAGGACGTGGCCAGGCAGGCCGTTCGCGAGTACATCGACAGCCACAGCCGAGCAGAGTTGCTCGACCAGGTTCTGGACGAGGAGCTGCCGCGCTACGCCGAGGCCCTGGAGCGGCTCGGTCAGTGATCTACCTGACCCTGTCCGAGCTCCTGCATGTCGCCGAGCGAACGCTCGGGCCTGACGTACCGGTCCGCGATCACGGGTTGCTGGAGTCGGCGCTGGCACGTCCCCGAGCCACCGCATTCGGGGCCGACGCCTATGCGAGCCTGGAGGAGAAGGCGGCTGCGCTGCTGCACTCGTTGGCGCGCAATCATGCTCTGGTGGACGGGAACAAGCGCCTCGCGCTCGCCGGCACGATCGCGTTCCTGGGTGTCAACGGCCGCCGCCTCACGCTCACCAACGACGAGGCTTACACGCTCATCATGGACGTCGCCTCGGGTCAGCTTGACGACGTGCCGGATATCGCTGCGCGCCTCCGGCAAGGAAGCGAGCCGCGGCGACCCTGAGGGGACGTCGGGAATCCGCAACCGCCCCACACCGCCGCGATTCCCCGTGTGCATCTGGATCCAGGAAGCGGTGACCGGCCCGCAGATAGCCTCCTCGTGGGGTTTACCGCCTTTGCCGTAGCCGTTCGAACGCCGTGTCGGTGGGTGGTGAGGCAACTCCTGAACAGCCGTGAGCAGCGGTGCTGAGTTGCCACGGCTCGCTCCGGCGCGTCCGCGCCCAACCGGACCGCACGCCGTACGATGCGGTAGGCGAACGACGGGAGGGCTCGGTGAACCTGGAGAAGGTGGTCTTCGGCTTCTTCGTCGTGCTCGCCGCGACGTTGAACTTCGGGTTCTTCATCGGGGACATCGGTAACCCGCACCTCCACAACGTCTACGAGCTGTTCGCCGCCGTGGTGGTCAACCTCATCGCGACCGTGCTGAAGTTCGGCGACCGCACGCAGATCGGCGCGGTCCAGCTCTCCACCAGCCTGGTCGCCAGCCTGCAGCTGATCGCGGCCGCGATCGTCTACGCCTACGCGACCAACGTCACGGACGGCCCGATGTCCCACTCGATGACTGCCAGCGTCGTGTCGCTCTCCGGAGGCGCACTGGTAGCCAACATCGTCTCCGTGGTCATCCTCGTGATCGAGACGGTCTCCTTCCGCCGTCGTTAGGAGCCGTTGATGGCGAGCCCGCTTCTCGCGCTGGTGTTCCGGCTGTTCAGCGACGAGCGCAAGGACTCTGACCACGAGGAGGCCTCCGGCAACCACGCGACGGCCGCACTTCCCGGAGAGCTCGGGCAGCAGCCCTCCGACCGGATCCTGATGGTCCTGCGGCGGATGCGCGCGCCGTTGATCGTGCTGATCGCGGTCTTCGCCATCAGCGTGCTCGGCCTCTCGCTCATCCCCGGTGAGGACGCGCGAGGGCGACCGGACCGGATGTCGCTGTTCGAGTCGTTCTACTTCATGAGCTACACCGCGACCACCATCGGTTTCGGTGAGCTGCCCCACAGCTTCACTCCGCTGCAGCGGATGTGGGTCACCTTCGCGATCTTCCTCTCGGTCATCGGATGGGCCTACGCGATCGGATCGCTGCTCGCGCTGATGCAGGACCGGTCGTTCCGTCGCGCGCTGGCGAGACGTCACTTCACCCGTCAGGTGGCCCGGCTGCGGGAGCCCTTCCTGATCCTCGTGGGCTACGGGCAGGCCACCAAGCGGCTGGCTCGGTCGCTGGACGGCATGGGTCACCGGTTCGTCATCGTCGACCGCGACGAGACCCGGGTCGCGGGAGTCGACCTGGACTCCTACCACGCGGACACACCCGCGATGGTCGGTGACGCCCGGGACACCAACCGGCTGGTGCTGGCCGGCATCGGGCACGTGTACTGCGAAGGGGTCGTCGCGCTCACCGGCGACGAGCAGACGAACCTCGACGTCGCGATGACCACGGCCCTGCTGCGGCCGGAGCTGTCCGTCGTCGCGCGGGCGCACTCGCGCGATGTGGCCGAGCGGATGCAGACCTTCGGGCAGCCGCAGGTGATCAACCCGTTCGACCGCTTCGGCGACCACCTGCGCATCCTCTACAGGTCTCCGTCGTCCTACCAGCTGATGGTCTGGCTGACCAGCGCCCCGGGAACCCCGCTGCCGCCCCGACACGCGCCGCTCCCCCGCGGTCGCTGGGTCGTGTACGGCAAGGGACGCTTCGGCCGCGAGCTCGCCGACGACCTGCGCGCCGAGGACATCGACGTGACCATGATCGGCGAGCGTTCCGACGTCGACGACCAGAAGAAGGCACTCGAGGAAGCACGCATCGCGCGAGCCGAAGTCGGTACGGCGGCAGCGTTCGTCGCCGCCACCGAGAGCGACACCACCAACCTGTGGCTCGTCGAGGCCGCTCGCCGGGTTAACCCGGACCTGTTCATCGTGGCGCTGCAGAACCGGGCCGGGAACTCACCGCTGTTCGACGCCGTCCACCTCGACTTCGGGATGCAGCCGGCCGACATCATCGTGCACGAGGTCCTGGCGCGGCTTGCGAACCCGGCGCTGATGAAGTTCCTGCCCGAGGTGCCCCGGCACGACGACGACTGGTCGACGCAGCTCGTCGCCCTGCTCGTGGACCGCTGCGGACCCGGAACGCCGGACATGTGGGTGGCCCGTCTCACCGAGGACGAGGCGCCCGCCCTGAGGCACTGGCTGGGCGACGGGGCGCTCCGGCTCGGGGACGTGCTGCGCAGCCCGGAGGGGCGGGAGATGCCGGCGCGCGTCGTACCCCTGGCGCTGGTACGCGACGGCGAGGGCATCGTGACGCCCGACGACGACCAGCTGCTGCAGGTCGGGGACGAGCTGCTCCTCGCGGGCACCGCCTCCGCCCGACGCGCCCTCGACGCCATCCTGGGCGACGTGGCCACGGCCACCTACGTCATCGAGGGACGGATGGTCCCGTCCGGCTGGCTGTGGCGCCGGGTCTCCGGCGCGAACAGGTAGCCCGGCTGCCGGCGCCTCACGACGGCTCGGGCGAAGGGAGCCGGAAGCGGCGGATCTTCCCGACGGAGGTCCGGGGCAGCTCGTCGATGACCGTCCAGGTGCGCGGCCTCGCCGCCGGGGTGAGGTGCTGCTCGGCCCAGGCCGCCAGTTGCGCGGCGTTCGGGGGACGGGCAGCGTCGCTGGCGACGACGTACGCCGCGGGGACGTGGTCGCGAACCGGGTCGGCGACGGCGACGACCGCTGCCTCGAGAACGCCCGGCGCCTCCGACACGGCCGCCTCGACCTCGCTGAGGGAGACGTTCTCCCCCGCCACCTTGACCACGTCGTCGACCCGCCCGACGAAGGCCAGCTGGCCGTCGGCGCAGTGTCGGACGAGGTCCCCCGTGCTGAGCCAGACCTGGTCCGGCTCCGGGGCAGGTCGCGGTACCTGGTCGAACGCCCGCGCATCCGCGGCCTCGTTCTCCAGGTAGCCGGCGAAGAGGTCGACGCCCCGTCGTCCGGCGACGGTCAGCACACCCGGCTCGCCGTCATCGACGGGGCGGCGGGTGCGTGGGTCCAGCAGCAGTACCTCACGTCCTTCGACCACCCTGCCCATCCGGTCGTGACTGGGCGCGTCCGCCGGTGCCGCGGTCACCACCGCGAGCGTTTCGGTCATCCCGTAGATCTGCCGGGGCTCCACACCGCACAGGTCGGCCATCTCCTGCCACGAGCCCCGGCCGAGGTTCTGCGCGAACCAGACATGCCGAAGCCGCAACCGCGGCGCGTCCTCCGTGCGGCGGGCCAGGATCATCCGGATCGGCGCGGCGAACAGGCTGGCGTGCGTGGCTTCGAGCTGAGCGACCTCCTGGGACCAGCGGCCGGCGGTGAACCGCGCGGTCAACCCCACCGAGGCGCCGACGGCGATCGCCGAGGCGAAGCAGTAGTACTGCGAGTTGGCGTGGAACAGGGGCAGGCAGACGTACCAGCGGTGCTCGGGCTCCAACCGCGCCAGCCCGGCCATCACGTCGGCAACGTGCCGATAGTTCGCCTGAGTCAGGACCACACCTTTGGGTTCCGACGTGGTGCCCGAGGTGAACATCAGGGCGATGCGGTCCTCCGGGGCCGGCCGGTCAGACGGCGCCCGGTCGCCAGGAGGGGCCAGCAGCGGCGATCCGGGCGCAAGATCAGCGGCCGTCTCCGTGAGGGCGAGCAGATGGGGCACCCGACCGGCGGCCCCCGCCTCCACGACGTCGCGTCGGTCCGCCGCGAACACCGTGACCGTGGGCCTGGTCCGGGCCACCTGGTTGCTGATGTCGCGAGCGGTCGACGCGGGGTCCACCGGGACCATCCAGGCGCCGAGGCGGCTCACGGCCAACCAGCTCACCACGAAGGCAGGGCAGTTGCGCAGGACCAGGTGGACCCCCGAGCCGGCGCCGACTCCGAGTGAGTGCAGTCGTGAGGCGGCCCGATCCACGAGCGCGTCGAACTCCGCATAGGTCCAGCCGCTCAGCGCGCCGTCGGCGGCCCGGAAGACCAGGAACGGCCGGGGCCCGTGCTCTTGAACGGCTCGATCCCACAGATCGCTGAATGTCAGGGCAGTTGCCATGGACCAGACGCTAGGCAGGTCCTGCGGGCCACGGAGGTCCCAAATTGGGACAGTCCGGTGGAGGCCTCAGACGGTGATCTCGTAGGACTTGAGCTTGCGGTAGAGGCTGGACCGAGACATCCCCAAGTTCTCGGCAGCGGCCACCTTGTTGCCCTCGTGGTCCTGGAGCGCGGTCACGATCGCGTCGCGCTCGGCACTCTCCAGCGGCGTGAGCACGTGCCGGGAGGCGGTGTGGCAGTAACCGGGCAGGTCCTGCTTCTGGATCTCCCCCACGGGCCGCTGGCGCAGTGCGTGGACCAGCGCGTCGCGCAGCTGGGAGACATTGCGCGGCCAGCTGTAGCGCGCCACCACGCGATGTGCTTCAGGGCTGACCCGCACCCGGCGTGAAGGCGCGATCTCCCGGAGCACCGAGGCCGTGATCGCGGGGAGGTCTTCGGTGCGGCACCGCAGCGGCGGCAGCGTGATCGCCACCTCGAAGTGGCCCAACAGGGTGTGGAACGGAAGGTCGGAGTCCAAGGACGAGTCCGACAGCGTCGCCACGAACCAGGTCGGACCCTGCCGACGGGTGATCGCGGCGAAGAAGGCGTCGAGCTGCTCCACGCCGTCGGTACTGGCTTCGTCGACGTTGCGAACGATCAGGAGCGTCGGCTCCCCCTGCTGGGGCAGCAACGACTCGATGTCGGTGGCCGACCCCTCGCCGGTGAGCTGGGCAGCGTCGACCGAGACACTCCGCCCGGCCGGGTAGGCGGCATGGAAGGTCTCGGCCACGAGGGTGAACTTCCCGGTGCCGGTCTCCCCGAGCACCACCGCGGGTCGCTCGTACTCGAGTGCCTCCCGCAGCTCGTTGCAGGCGCGCACCCAGGCGGGAGAGCTGCCCCCTGCGATGGTGTCGTGGGGACGGTGCAGGTCACCGGCGATCCTCGAGGTCTGTGGCGTGGCCACCGCGACCTGGGGAAGCACCCGCTCGGCGAAGCCGTCCGATGAGGCATCGTGCCGGTCCGTCACGACCTCTGCGATGACGACCATGCCCGCAACCTCCGAGTCAGCCAGGATGCGAGTACCGCGGATGAGCACCATCCGGCCGTCGGGCAGCATCACGGTGTCGCTGGCCCGCCCACGTCGACGGGTCAGGAACGTGGCGTGGTCGCGCAGGATCTGTTGCTCCTGGCCGTCGAACATGGTCTGAGCAGGCACGTTCGCCGTGAACACGGTGGGGCCGAACGCGAAGACCGCCTGTCCCGAAGCACGTGCCACCACCCTCAGGTAGGTGTCGAAGATCGCCTGCTGGGACTGGCTCCGGTCCAGCAGCAGGTTCCGGCTGATGTCCTTCGCGGCACTCTTGACCAGGGTGTGCATCAGCGGGCTCCACGCATGGGTGAGCGACGAGATGTCCAGAACGCCCCCGACGCGTCCGGTCACCGGGTCCAGGATCGGCGCACCGGTGCAGGCGAAGGCCTGCAGGTTCTCCGTGAAGTGCTCGGGCCCGACGACGCTGACCGGCTGACCGGCCTCCAGGACGGTACCCACTCCGTTGGTGCCCATCGCCGACTCCGCGTAGCTGAATCCCGGCGCGAAGTCCACGCGGTCCAACAACCGTCCCACCGCCGAGGAGGAGTCGATCCGCTGCATCAGGCGTGCGCGGTGGTCGGTCAAGGCGATGACCAGGGGGAGCTCGGCGGTGTCGCTGCCGAGCTGCTGCAGCACCGGCCTGGCACAGCGCATCAGCAGCGAGCCGGTGTCGTACTCCTGGTCGTAGTCCGTGTGCGGGTGCGCGATGTCGACCCCGGCGGCCTGGCTGCGCTCCCAGGACGCGGCGAGAACGTCCGGAACACCGGCGGCTCCGGCGCGACCGCTCTCCAGGAAGTCGGCTCGTGCCGCGGCGACCCGAAGGAGACGGTTCTCGCTGTTCGGCATTCACGTCCCTCTCCTGGCGGGGCCCCGTACTCCCATCGTGACAGTGACGTGCGTAACAACCAACCGGGTCCCGTGTCCCAAATTGGGACACCTGCCCCGCCCCGGACACCGATGAGAGTGATCCATGTCGCACTGACAGCCCGCCGGATCGCCGGCGTCGGCGATGGCCTCCGACAAGAAGGAAAAACGGGATGGAAACGCTCATCAACATCGACAACGGTGGGACGCTCACCGACATCTGTGTCTGGGACGGATCGGACTTCACGTTTGCCAAGACCCTGACCACGCCGCACGACCTCTCCGAGTGCCTGTTCACCGGCATCGAGAAGGCTTCGGGCGCCCTGTACGGCGAGGCCGACACAGAGCGGCTGCTCCACGCGACCAAGCACATCCGGTACTCGACCACCCAGGGCACCAACGCACTGGTGGAGCGTCGCGGCCCGATGGTCGGGATCCTGACCACGCTGCCCGATCTCGCGGCCTCCATGAACGAGACGTCGCCCCAGCGACAGCTCTTCGACGACCTCGTGGCGGACCGTGTGTTCACCATCGACACGGAGGCCGACGAGGCGACGATCGACTTCGAGGTCGTGCAGCTGGTCAACCGCCTCACCACGCTCGGCGCCGGCCGGATCGTGGTCACCGCGCGGACCCTGGACGACGAGCACCGTCTGCGCCAGGTCCTGCTGCGGAAGTTCCCGCGTCACCTGCTGGGCTCGGTGCCGCTGATCTACAGCTGGGACATGGCCGGCGACCGGGACGACGCCCGCCGGACCTGGTCCTGCGTGATCAACTCCTTCCTGCACCCGACCATGGAGCGCTTCCTGTACGGCGCCGAGCGGCGGCTGAAGGAGTACAAGGTCACCAACCCCCTCCTGGTCTACCGCAACGACGGTGCCTCTTCCCGGGTGGCGAAGTCGGTGGCGCTGAAGACCTACTCCTCGGGACCGCGGGGCGGGTTGGAGGGTACGGCGGCGCTGGCCCGGGCCTACGGCCTGCAGCACACGCTGATGATGGACATTGGCGGCACGACCACCGATGTCGGAGTCGTGGAAGGCAGCACGGTCGGCGTGCACGACCGGGGCACCATCAGGGGTGTCCCGATCTCCTACCCGATGAGCAACGTCCACTCACGCGGCGTGGGCGGCTCCTCGGTCATCGCGGTGACGGACGGCCGGGTCACCGTCGGCCCGCACTCGGTGGGCGCGGCCCCGGGGCCGGCCTGTTTCGGCTTCGGCGGCAAAGAGGCGACGATCACCGACGTCAACCTCCTCCTCGGCGTGCTGGACGCCGACACCTACCTGGACGGCACCTTCAAGCTGGACGCGGACCGCTCGCGGGCGGTGATCACCGAGACCGTCGCCGAGCCTCTGGACGTGAGCCTCGAGGAGGCCCTGGTCCTGATGGAGCAGGCCTACTTCGAGGCCGTCTCCGCTTCGTTCGCCCACCTGGTGACGCCCGCGACCACCCTGGCTGCCTTCGGCGGAGCAGGCCCGATGAGCGCGACCGGCGCAGCCCGCCCGGCCGGGGTCAAGCGCGTGCTGGTGCCCAGGACCGCCGCGGTGTTCTCCGCACTCGGCATCTCCTTCTCCGACATCGGCAAGACCTACGAGGTGCGCGTGGCCGAACCGACCACCGAGGCCACCGAGGCCACGTACCGCGAGCTGCTGCTCCGTGCCCGACGCGACATGTTCCAGGAGGGCTTCGAGCTGGAGCACTGCAGCGTGGACTGCAGTGTGGTCCTGGAGGACGAGTCCGGCGCCATCATCGAGCACAAGGCCTACGAGCCCGGTGACGCGGTCGACCGTCCCGGCCTGCACGCCGCCTTGCAGCTGACGGCCAGCGCGTCGCTCAGCCAGCCGCAGCTCACCGCGGACTCACCCGTGCAGCAGGTGCCGGCCCCGGTGGCGGGAACCCGGCAGGTCCGATCGGGCGCCGAACAGGTCGACACCGTCCCGGTGCACGTTCTCGACGACCTCGTTCCCGGTCATGCGGGCGTGGGCCCGGCGATCGTCGAAGGTCCGTTCTTCACCGCCCGGGTGCTGCCCGGCTGGGACTTCTGCGTCACTTCCGCCGGCGACCTGCTGCTCACCGACACCACGTACTGACCGCCCACCGCCAACCCCGACGGACCAACACGAAAGGAGACTCCGATGAGAGTCCCCATGACCGAGTACCTCGTCATCGATCTGGACAGCGAACGGTGGGCGTGCCGCGTCTGCTCGCAAGACATGGGATCGGCCCACGACAACTACAAGCCCGGGACCCTGGTGTACGACCGGGACCCGCGCGAGATCCACCAGCCCATCATCGACCCCGACCGCTACGAGTACACCTTCAGCCCGGACCCGAGCTACTGCCGGATCCTGGAGTACTACTGCCCCGGGTGCGGCACCCAGATCGAGGTCGAGTACGTCCCGCCGGGCCACCCGCCGGCCGAGGACCTGGTCATCGACGTCCCCGCTCTGCGCAGCCAGTGGGAGAAGCGAGGCCTGGACGCCGAGAAGGTCCACAACTACGGACCCGGCGAGGACGCCCAGAAGTACACCGCGGCCTTCAAGGCCATCGGCCACATCCGCTGACCGGCCCGGACACATCGACTCAAGGAGCAACACGACATGAAGCGCATCTCCGTGGACATCGGTGGCACGTTCACCGACTGTTTCTTCGTCTGGGACGACATCTACGTCGACGCCAAGGCACTGACGACGCATCACAACCTCGCGCTCGGGTTCAACGAGGCGTTGGACCTGGCGTGCAAGCGCGCCGGGCTGGACCGGATCTCGGTCCTGTCCGAGGTGGACTCGGTTCGGTACGCCACCACTCTGGGCACCAACGCGCTCATCGAGCGCAAGGGACCGAAGGTGGCGGCCATCGTCACCCACGGCTTCGAGGACACCATCCCCCTCTCTCGGGGCCGCGGGTACGGCGAGGGCCTGGACTACTCGATGCAGCAGAACCTGCCCGCCGCGGAGCGGCCCGAACCGCTGGTGTCGCGAGCGATGATCCGGTCGGTCAAGGAGCGCATCAACTCCGACGGCAAGGTGGTCGCGGCGCTGGACCCCGAGGACGTCCGCACGGTCGTCCGCGAGCTGGTCGACGCCGGCGCCGAGGCGCTGGTGGTGTCACTGGTCAACGCCACCGAGAACCCCGAGCACGAGCTGCGCATCCAGGAGATCATCCTGGACGAGTTCCCGCCGCACGAGCTCGGTGCCATCCCGCTGCTGCTGGGTCACCAGGTCTCGGGCCGCAAGGGTGAGTACGTGCGGGCGACCTCGACGATCATCGACGCCTTCCTGCACGAGATCATGTTCCACGCGCTCTCGCAGCTGTCGAACAACCTTCGCGACTTCGGATACGACAAGCCGATGCTGGTCATCCACAACTCGGGTGGCATGGCGCAGATGAACTCCACGGACGCGCTGCAGACCATCCACTCCGGTCCGATCGCCGGAGTCAGCGCCGCCGAGCACCTGTCCACCGAGACCGGCCTCGGCCACGTCATCTCCACCGACATGGGCGGCACGTCCTTCGACATCGGCCTGGTCCCCGAGGGAGGAGTCAAGCACTACGACTTCCTGCCCACGATCGACCGCTGGCTGGTGTCGGTGCCGATGGTGCACCTGGACACGCTCGGTGCCGGTGGCGGTTCCATCGCCAGCTACGACCGGATCCACGACTCCATCCGGATCGGCCCGGAGTCAGCCGGCTCCAACCCCGGCCCCGCCTGCTACGACCGCGGGGGGCTGCGACCGACCGTCACCGACGCGGACCTGCTGCTGGGCTACCTCGACCCCGACAACTACGCCAACGGCTACATCAAGCTGAACCCGAAGCGGTCGGTCTTCGCGATCGAGGAGACCCTGTGCGACCCGCTCGACATGGACATCCTCGACGTCGCCCGCGTCATCAAGGACAGCGTGGACGAGCAGATGGCGATCGGGATCGGCAAGGAGCTGCGCGTGCGCGGCTACCTGCCCGAGGACTTCACCATGCTTGCCTACGGCGGGAACGGCCCGCTGCACGCGTGCGGTATCGCCCGGCACGCGGGCATCAAGCGGGTGCTCGCGCCGCCGTTCTCGTCGGTGTTCTCCGCATGCGGCGCCGGGAACATGAAGCAGCTGCACTTCCACGAGCGCGGCGTCCACGTGACCCTCTACAACTCGACCAACCGTTCCCTCTACGACGACTACGCCGAGTTCAACACGGTCGTCGAGGAGCTGGAGGCGCGCGGCCGGGAGGACCTGGTCCGCCAGGGCTTCCGTCCCGAGGACGTTCGCCACCGGCTGGAGCTGGACATGCGATACGGCAACCAGCTCCTCACCCAGGCAGTGGCGCTGCAGGAGATCGACCGGATCGACGGCGTGGGCGATGTGCTCGCGATGATCAAGATCTTCGGCGACGTCTACAGCCACCGGTTCGGTGCGGCCTCGGCCGCGCCGGAGGCGGGCATCCGCTGCAACACGATCCGGGTCGCCTCCTACGTCGACGGCGACGTGGTGAACTTCGAGTCGCTCGAGAGCGGCGGCGAGCGCCGCGAACCCACCCCGGTGAGCCGGCGGTCCGCCCACTTCATCGGCCACTCAGGCGCGGTCGACACCCCGGTCTACGACCAGACGGCCCTCACGGAGAAGCACGTCGTACACGGGCCCGCCATCGTCACGACGGAGAACACCACGTTCCTGGTCGAGCCTGGCTGGCGTCTGGAGCCGACCACGCAAGGAGCCGTCTGGTTCCTCCAGGACTGACGCGGCCCGTACCCACTCACAGCTAAGGAAGAAACCGACATGACCGCAGTCAACGAAAACCCGGCTCGCACCCTGACTCCGCAGGAGCAGGAGTGGGTCGACAAGTTCATGGACGACACCACGCTGTTCCTGGGGCCCGACCCGGAGATCATGCGTGACCACAGCATCGCTGCCCGTTCCGACCACGAAGAGCTCGCCATCGCAGCCGGAGTGGACCGGATGGAGGTGGAGCGGATCCGCAAGCGCATCGCCGGTGCCCTCGACGAGGGGTACGAGATGTGCGAGGCACAGGGCGCCGCGCCCGGCGCCAAGTGGGGGGACCTCACCACGGCCATCTACACCGCCGCCGGCGACGTGTCCTACCTGTCCTGCCACGGCGTCATCGCGTTCAGCGCGATCCTGCACCACCCGATCCGCTACATCATGAAGTACTGGAAGGACGAGCCCACGGTGGGGATCCGCCCCGGCGACGGCTTCATCCACAACGACGCCCGCTACGGGAACATCCACAACACCGACCAGTCCATGATCATGCCCATCATCCGCGACGGCGTGATCCTCGCGTGGGTGGCGGCGACGATCCACGAAGGGGAGAACGGCGCCTGCGAGCCCGGCGGGATGCCCTCGGGTTCGGAGACGGCCTTCGACGACGGTCTGCGGATGAGCCCGTTCAAGATCGTCGAGGAGGGTGAGCTCCGACGGGACCTGCTGACCTTCCTGCAGCACTCGGTGCGCGACCCGAAGCTGCAGCTGGCCGACCTGAAGGTCAAGATCACCGCGGTCCGCAAGATCATGGAACGCATCGACAAGGTCATCGACGAGGTCGGCGTCGACACCTTCGTGGCCGCCCTGCGCACCACGGTGGAGGACGTGGACGCCGAGGTGCGCCGCCGCATCGGGGAGCTGCCGGACGGCACCTACCGGCTCGACCAGTTCATGGACAGCACGTTGAAGGAGAACATCCTCATCAAGTTCGCCTGCAAGATCACCGTCAAGGGCGAGCACATGACGGTCGACCTGCGCGGCACGGGCCCCGAGATCCTCAACCGGGCCATCAACTCACCGCTCTGCTCGGTCAAGTCGATGTTCGTGCAGGCGATCCTGGCCTTCTGGTGGCCGGACCTGCCGCGCACCACCTCGGCGATGAGCTGCATCGAGATCATCTCCGACGAGGGCACCTGGGCGGACGCGTCGTACGACGCTCCGATGGGACAGTCCCTGCAGGCGTCCTTCCGCGGCTTCTCGGCCATGCAGGCGCTCTACGGCCGGATGTCGTTCTCCACCCCGCACAAGTACAGCAACGTGGTGGCCAACTGGTTCAACCAGATCAACACGTTCCTGTGGGGCGGCATCACCCAGCACGGCGACATGGTCGGCAACCTGTGTGCGGACCTCAACGGGATGCCCGGTGGGGCGAAGCCGTTCCGCGACGGCGAGGACGCGGTCTCGCCGCTGTTCTGCGCCATGGCCGACACCGCCGAGCAGGAGGTCATGGAGGAGGAGGTCCCGTTCATGCAGCTGGTGTCCAAGCGGTTGGTCCGCGACAACATGGGCTTCGGCAAGTTCAACGGCGGCATGGGCTACGAGATGATCGTGGCGGCCGAGGGCAGCCCGCAGTGGGGCTTCATGACGGTGACGTCCGGGTCGAAGTTCTCCTCCATCTACGGCATGTACGGCGGATACGGCTGCGGGACGTACCCCCTGGCGATGGTGAAGGGCACCAACGTCTACGAGCACATCCGCCAGGACTCCAGCAAGTTCGACCTGTCCATGGAGAAGGTGATGAACGAGCGACCGTTCCCCGACGGCCGGTACTCCACCTCCCACATGGGGCTGCAGTTCGACCTCGCCAAGGACGGCGAGCTGTACATGATCAGCCAGGGCGCCGGCGGTGGCTACGGTGACCCGCTCGAGCGACTCCCCGAGTCGGTCGTGCACGACGCCGAGCTGGGACGGATCAGCCAGAAGGTGGCCGAGGAGCTGTTCGGGGTGCGCTACGACCCGGAGACCTTCCGTCTCGACGTGGAGGGCACCGAGGCGGCACGTCAGGCAGCCCGCCAGGCGCGTCTGCAGCGCGGCAAGCCGTACGCCGAGTTCTGCGCGGAGTTCGTCACGCCGGAGCCGCCGAAGGACCTGCACTACTACGGCTCCTGGGGCTCGGACACCGACGACATCACCGCCACGGTCTTCACCATCGACGGCCCGGAACGGGTTTCTGCGCCGCTGCAGGAGCTCCCGATCGTGATGATCCCGGACCGCCGCGAGATCAAGATCTCCGACCTCGAGGCACGTGTCCTGGAGCTGGAGGAGAAGTACGGCGAGGACGTCCGGCGGCTCGCCTGACCGACTCGCAGCTGCGGTGGCGGCCCGGGCAGCGTTGCCCGGGCCACCACCCCCCTCCGGTCAGCAGGCGCCCACCGCGCCGGCGGCCCGACAATCGGAAGGAACACCATGGCCTCGTCACTGGAGACGCTCATCGGCGCCTCACCCAGCGGGCGCGCTCGCCCCCTGCTCCTCGACCACTCCGAGTACGGCACGGCAGTGATCCGGCAAGGTCGCCCGATCCCGTGGACCGACCTCGCAGAGCTGACCGGCTACTTCGGCCAGCTCAACGGCCTGCTCGCCCCCGACACGACCTGGGTCGACGTCGACGCCCTGTACTCCGCTCACCTGGGCGGTCGAGACGCCCTGGTCGCCGCGATGGGCAGCCGCACGCGCACCGGCTACGCCATGCGCACCCTGCTGGCCGACGACGAGGGCCTCGACCTGGTGCTGCGGACGGCAGCCACGTTGAGCGAGGCGTCGCGTCGACCGGTGGTGCTCTCGGTGCCCTCGCCGGCGCGGTGGCTGGCCCAGACTCACCGAGTGGCCGGGACGCCGTTGGAGGTCGTCGACGAGGACGGCGCCGACAAGGCGTCGATGTACCTCGCCGAGTGGCTGGGCCGACTGGGCTCCCTCCCGGTGGGCCTGCTGCTCCTCGACGCTCGTGGCGACGGGGAGACTCCGGTCAAGACCGAGGAAGACCTCGACGGCTACACGTCCATCACCAACGTGGCCGACCACTTCGGTTGGTCCCTGGCGATGCGCGGCGACGAGGCCGTCGCGGTCGGCAAGGATCAACCGTCGATCGGCCTCGTTCCCGACTCCTTCTGGCTGGAGGGGGCCGAACTGCCGGAGGCGGCCGCACTGATCGCCGCCATCCCGGCGGCAGCCTCCCCTGAGCGGGTGCTCGAGCAGCTGACGTTGCTCCGCTGAAGGGACGCAGAGGACGGTGTCAGGCGCGACGAAGTGACCGGTCGGCGCGCCCCAACCACCACGCAGCCAGCGCCGCCCCCGATCGCGCCGAAGAGGTGCCCCTGCCAGGAGATGCCCGGCTGCCCCGGCAGCACGCCCCACAGCACCCCGCCGTAGACGAGCAGCAGAAGGAGCCCCAGTGCCAGCTGCCCGGGGTGCCCGGAGAAGACCCCGCGCAGCAGCAGGTAGCACAGCCAACCGAAGACCAGCACCGACGCCCCGACGTGGATGGTCCCGGCGCCGCCGGTGAGCCACACACCGGCGCCGCCGACCAGCCACACCACGGCCGTCACCGCGAGCCAGCGCCGTACCCCGGCCAGCAGGAGCAGGAAGCCGAACACCAGGAGCGGCACCGTGTTGGCCAGCAGGTGCCCCCAGGTCCCGTGCAGCATCGGCGCGAACAGGATGCCGTCCAGGCCGTCGGTCTCCCGCGGTTCTACACCGCCCACGCGCTGCAGCCGGCTTCCGGAGAGCTGATCGAGCAGCTCCACCGCATACAGGCTGCCGACGAAGAGCACGATGACCCGCAGTGCGGTCCCCGCGGTCGAGGGACGCCGCTCCGGTGCGGGCGACGGGTACACGCTCACGCTGCAACAGTAGCCAGGCCGCTCCAGACGACGCCGTCGGCTCACTCGGCCAGCAGGGCGAGCTGGGCGAGACCGGGCTCGGTGTGCTTCGCCAGGCGCGCGAGCGCGTCGTCCAGGGCCGCGGATCCGGGATGGCCCGGGCGCGACCCGAGCCGGGTTGAGCGGCACCTGGTTCGCCCACTCCTTGATGTCCGGCTCGGCCGAGAACGACTGGACCGCTCGGGTGCCCAGGACGTTCATCTTCGCCCACGTCGCCATCGTGTCGGGCAGCGGCGACGGCGGACAGATCCTGTTCTTCTCGTCGTCGGTGCTGCGGGTCGCCTCGACGTACCCGACCATCGCGGCGCCGAAGCAGGGGAAGCCGGCCCTGATCGGCTGCAGGGTGATCGCCTCGGGGCGCCAGACCGGGACCAGCGGCGGATACTTCAGGCCGTCCGCGGCGCAGTGCACGACCAGGGCGTCGTCGGGGACGTCGACAGACCCGTCCTCGAAGGTGAGCTTGCCGCGCTCGACGTTCCGGATGTGGCCGCGTCGTACGACGTTCTCGAGCGTCCGCAGCTGTTCGAGCTCCCACGTCGCCAGGGTCGGCGTCTTGGCCATCGTCGGCGTGACCGTCCGGTCGACCCGCAGCATGATCCCGGCGTCCTCCAGGCGCAGGAACAGGTCCTCGAGCGACGTCGACTCCTCGGCGGCCTGCATGGTGTCGGCGGCCATGCCGAGGAAGACCGCGGGATCGGGTTGGACGACGGCCCGGTTGAGCATCCAGGGGTCGCGCGGGCGCACCCAGCAGATCGCGTCGGGGTCCACGCCACGCGCGAGCAGCCAGATGCACGCATCGGTGGCGGTCTTCCCCGATCCGGCGATCACGTACTGGCTCGGGGCCTCCTCGAGGCGGGCCAGGTCGTTGACCGGGACCACCCGCGCGTCCGGCGAGACGCCGAACGGCGGCGGCTTCTCGGCGGGGATGCTCGGAGCCAGGTAGCGGGCGTCGACGACTCGAGAGCCGGGCACCTCGAAACGCTCGCCTGAGACGCGCGACACGATGGTCCCGTCGCCGACGTACTCGCTGTTGGGGAAGAACTCGACCTCCCCCGACTCCAGCAGCCGGTCGAGCACGCGGGCGTAGTAGGCGCAGATCTCTGCCTGGGTGGCTCGCTCGTGGAGACCTTCCTCGGGTCCGCGCCGTTGCACCTGGCCACCGCCGAGCAGGGTCGAGGCGACGCCGTAGAAGGCGGAGGCCTGGTGCAGGCGGACGAACGGGTAAGCCTCGAGCCAGTGTCCGCTGACGCTGTGGCGGCGGTCGACCATCGCCACGCGTACGTCGGCGTGCTCGGTCAGCGCGTCGACGAAAGCCAGCCCCATCGCGCCGGCCCCCACCACCAGGTAGTCGGCATCCACCGTGCGACTCACGACTCAACCAAAGCACGGCGGGGATGTTCTTGGTCAATAGCCAGATGTGGCTACGCGTCCCCGGGACGCGGCCGAATCCGCGGACGAGCCGAGGGCGCTACCGGTTCAACACGACGTTGCAGTCGAAGAACTCCGGCGGCCCGTCCAGGACGTCTCCCATGGCGGCGCGGATGCGCTGCAGCGGCTCCTGGCGCCGCGGATCCTTGTCCCGCGCCCGAGCCTTCTCCTCGCTCTCGAACACGACCACGACGAACACCTCCGCCGGGTCGGCCTGGCTGCGCATGACCAGCGTCTGCAGGAGCCCGGGTCTTCCTGTTCGATGGCCCGCAGCTGCTCGAAGATCTCGAGCACCTGTGCTTCCTTTCGGGTCCGTCCTGACTCGTTGCATCTGTGCCCACATGCTCGAATGCCTCCGCATCGGATCGGCCTGCCCAGCCGCCAGGTGGTACTTGGAGGCTCGGGACACACCACAAGCGGGACAAGACGTCGCAGCCCGCCACGCGGCATCCGGCCGACATCACTCGTCGACAACAATTCGGTACGGCGGCAGCGTTCGTGGCTGCCACGGAGAGCGACACCACCAACCTGTGGCCATGCTGATCGACGGCGCTCCGCATCACCACCGTTACACAGTTTGCGTGGGAGGGCCGGCCGACACTGCGCAAGCGGATGCACTGGGGTGACAGCGGAGCGCGCGGCGACCGGTGCGCCGCTCTTCCAGGCGATGGCGACCGAAAGGACGACGGTGAGAGCGTCCCGACGCGCCGATCTCACAAACGACCTGAGGAAGCGTGCGAATCAGATGCGAGACAGGATCTCCGACTTCTTCGCGGCGAACTCTTCCTCGGTGAGGACACCTTCCTCGGGCAACCGAGCAGCTCCTTGAGTTGCTCCATCGGGCCTCCCGCAGTCGGCAGTTCCTTCCCCGGTGGTTCGGGTGCGGGACCGTCCGGCGCTGCCGAGAGCACCGAGGTGGCCCACCAGATGCGTGTTTTCGTACCGGTGGGTGTTGTTGTTCTTCTGGATGCTCAAGCGGGCAGCGTGCGCCGTCTGGTTAATCAGCATCTGCACTCGCCGGAAGTCTTCAATGTCTTCCAGGTGGACGATTTCCACGCCACGCATCCGCTGCACATGCACCGCCAGCGTCCCAAGCCCCCGCGCCTTCTGCGCAAGGTTCTGCTTCACGTCGACGTCGATGACCGCGGAGACGGGAACTTGTTGTCCATTGGTGGACACGATTCCCTTCTCGAAGAAGAGGTAGTGCCGAGTGAGTTTGTACCTGCCGGCCCCAACGCCGGTCAGCGGCTTGCCGACTGCCTGCCAGATGGCCTCGGGGTCACTCGGGACGTCAGTCGACAGGACCGCTCGCAGCCCTTGAGATAGTGGACCCGGACTGCCCCGGCGCTCCTGCAGCAGCGGGATCCGGGGCAACGTGTTGATCCAGGCTGCTCCGTCCCAGTAGCGCAAGGTGGCGTCACCCTGGGGGTACCAACCCGCCGGTGCCTCTGCCATGACGATCCGCTCAGAATGACTGCGGGGCGCTGTTAGGGACCTGGTAGGCGCCCAGTTCGGAGGCACCGCCAGGAGACCCGATCGCCCCAACGTTCAGGCCGCCGTGGCCCGCAAGCGTGTTAGCACGCCAGGTGGGGTCGAAATCGGTGTGCTCCCACTTCCAGCGCGAAATTCGTGGGCCAACCCAGAACAGGTAGATGCCGAGCGTCACGACGGAGAGGAGCAACCACTTGATCCAGTTGCCAAACAGGCCGATCGCAGAGCCTGTGAACACCAAGCGTTGGCCGTCGATGTAGGAGTGCTTCGCGCGCCAACGCTCCTTGAGGACGAGAGCGAACGGGTAGCAGATTCCCAGAGTGACTACGGTGATGAGCACAGCGAGGATGCCAGTACCGATGTACGTACCTGCGCCGCCGTCGAAGTGGAAGCGTCCCGAGTTCTTTGCCATGCCTAGCGAAACCCCCGTTGAGTGCGATGAGCCACCGATCCGTGACCCTCGACAAGGTTAGGGAGTCGCATGTTGCTTGGCAGCGAAACCGCAGATTCCGACAGCTGATCCGGCCCATTCCTGACCCGCTCGTCCACGTAACGCGCGGATCACCTCTGCACGCTCACGACTTCTGGCAAGCTTCGACGGGTGCAACGGGGACTCTACGAATCACTGCTGACCACCGGACTCCAGAACCGCTTGACGTCCTACGAGGACCTCCGGGCCGTAATCGACGACATCGACGAGGCAGATCAGCCGCAAGTCCTCGCACGCTACCTCCAGTCTCTGATCGAGCGCGCCCTCCACGGCACCAAGGAACCAGCCGACCGAGTCAAGCTTGTCAACCTGCTTGTCGACCAACTCAGCGAGACTGCCGACCTGGTCTCCGACCCGCCCCGGCAACTGCTCGGCCTCTTCGACAGCTCTCCGTTCGACAAAGGGCTCGATCGCGGAGGTCCGTCCCCGCACGCCCCTGTCCGACGCGGCCCTGCTCACCAACGCGCACGGTGAACCGAGCCTCGGGGCAGAGCTGCGGGCCGAGCTCGATACGTCCGACACCGTCGATCTGCTCTGCGCCTTCGTCAAGTGGCACGGAATCCGGCTTCTCGAAGCGGAGCTCGGACGCCTCAAGCAACGCGGCACCCCCTTCAGAGTCGTGACCACGACCTACATGGGCGCCACCGAGCGTGCCGCCCTGGACCGGCTGGTCCGCGAGTTCGGAGCCCAGGTCAAGATCCAGTACGACGCGCAACGCACGCGACTCCACGCAAAGGCTTGGATGTTCCGCCGCAACACTCGCTTCGACACCGCCTACGTCGGCTCGTCGAACCTGTCGCGGGCCGCCCTGCTCGATGGGGTGGAGTGGAACGTCCGGCTGTCCCATGTCGGCACGCCGGCCTGCTGGAGAAGTTCCGCGCGACATTCGACACCTACTGGAACGACAGATCCTTCGAGACGTACGACCCCGACAGGGATCGCGACCGGCTCGACGACGCCCTGGCCGAAGCGTCGGGCCGCACGCAACACAGCCGAGTCACGCATCTCGCTCTCCGGCCTCGAGGTGCGCCCCTACCCCTACCAGCAGGAGATGCTCGAAGCACTCGACGTCGAGCGCACCGTCCACGGCAGGCACCGGAACCTCGTCGTGGCCGCCACCGGTACCGGCAAGACCGTCGTGGCAGCGCTCGACTACCGAGGTCTGTGCAACGAGGAGACCGGCGAGCGCCCATCGCTGCTGTTCGTGGCGCATCGCAAGGAGATCCTCGAGCAGTCCCTGCGGACCTACCGGGAGGTGCTCGCAGACGCGAGCTTCGGCGAGCTCTACGTCGGAGGTGCCCGACCGGAACGGTGGCGGCACGTGTTCGCCAGCGTGCAGTCGCTGACCTCGTACGGCGTCACGAACATCCCGGCCGACGCCTACGAGGTCATCGTCATCGACGAGTTCCACCACGCCGAGGCGCGCACCTACCGGCGGATCCTCGACCACTTCGCGCCTCGCGAGCTCCTCGGCCTGACCGCAACCCCCGAGCGCACGGACGGCACCGACGTGCGCGCGTTCTTCGACGGCCGCACCGCGGCGGAGCTGCGGCTGTGGGACGCACTCGGAGCCGACCTCCTGTGTCCCTTCCACTACTTCGCGGTCGCAGACGGCACCGACCTGCGACAGATCAGCTGGAAGCGCGGCCGCTACGACGAGGACGAACTGTCCTCGGTCTACACCGGCAACGATGCCCGAGCCGCGATCGTGCTCAAGCAGCTGCGGGACAAGGTCCTGGACCCGGGCGCGATGCGGGCGCTTGGCTTCTGCGTCAGCGTCGCCCATGCCGAGTTCATGGCGCAGTGCTTCAACGAAGCCGGCGTGCCCGCGCGCGCTGTCAGTGGCGAGACTCCGCCGGCCGAACGCGCGCGGCGCTCACCGACCTCCGCGAGCGCCGGGTGAACATCCTGTTCGCAGCCGACCTCTTCAACGAGGGTCTGGACCTTCCCGATGTCGACACCGTGCTGTTCCTGCGGCCGACCGAGAGCGCGACGGTCTTCCTGCAGCAGCTCGGCCGCGGCCTTCGTCGTACGCGGACCAAGCCGGTGCTCACCGTCCTGGACTTCGTTGGCTACCACCGCAAGGAGTTCCGCTTCGACGCCAAGCTCCGCGCTCTGACCGGCCACACCCGACGAGGGCTCCAGCGCGAGATCGAGCGCGGGTTCCCGTTCCTGCCGTCTGGCTGTCAGATCGTGATGGACCGTCAGGCCCAGTCGCTCGTCCTGGAGAACATCCGCTCGCAGATCGCGAACCGGTGGCAGCAGATGGTGGCCGAGCTTCGCTCGTACGGCGACCGCGAACTCAGCTCCTTCCTGAACGAGTCGGGGCTCGAGCTCTCAGACATCCTGCGCCGCGGCAGCCACTCCTGGACCCGGCTCCGCCGTGACGCGGGCCTGCCGACCCGAGGCGGATCCGTGCTCGAGGAGCGCCTGCTCAAGCGGATCCGCGCCTTCGCCCACGTCGACGACCGGCTCCGCGCGGAGGCCTACGAACGCCTGCTTGACCGACGATGCTCCGCCCTACGCCGAGCTGTCCGCAGGTCGAGCAGCGAATGGCGCGGATGCTGTTCTTCTCGTTGTGGCCCGACGGCGGACGGCACCCGTCGTACGACGAGGGACTGACCGCCCTGCGCAGCGGAGCGGGACACCCGCGACGAGCTGCGGTCGGTGGTGGATCTGTCGTTCGACGCCGCCCGGCACCATGCGCTGGATCTGGCCGGCCCGCTGGCTGACGTGCCGCTCAAGGTGCATGCCCAGTATCAGCGCGAGGAGGTCCTGGCCGCGCTGGACTACGCGAGCCTCGAGCGCAAGCCCAACTCGTTCCGTGAAGGCGTCCTCTACGTTCCTGAGCTCAACGTCGATGCGTTCTTCGTGACCCTGACGAAGTCCGAGGCTGACTACTCGCCGACGACGCTCTACCGCGACTACCCGATCAGCCCGACGCTGTTCCATTGGGAATCTCAGTCGACCACCTCGGTTGCTCGAAGACCGGGCAGCGGTACCTCACTGGATCGAGCCACGTGCTG
>CAWDDL010000009.1:0-18557 GCA_963801125.1 uncultured Actinomycetota bacterium | reverse complement strand
TTCCCATCTGGTGGAGGGGTAGCAAAGACGAACCGACGAAGGCGCGCTGGCCGAGCGGCACCCCGGCACGGTGCCCAGCGACCTCGACGCGCTGCGCGACTTCTACTCGTTCCGCGACTTCGCGCACTTCATCGAGGTCTACCTGGCCGTCGTCGACCTGGTGAAGACACCGGAGGACCTCCGGCTGCTGACCTACGAGGTCGCCCGCGAGCTCGCCGCCCAGCAGGTGCGCTACGCCGAGCTGACCCTGACGCCGCACACGTCGGTGCTCACCGGAATCGCGATCGAGGCCTTCACCGAGGCCGTCGAGGACGCCCGCGTCGCGGCCGAGCGTGACCACGGCGTGGTGCTGCGGTGGATCTACGACGTGCCCGGCGAGTTCGGCGTGCCCGCGGCGGAGGCCACCGCGACGTACGCCCTGGAGCACGCGCCGTCGGCGCTGGTCGGCTTCGGGCTCGGCGGGCCCGAGATCGGCGTCGAGCGGCCGCCGTTCGCGCCCGCCTTCGCCCGCGCCCGCGCCGCCGGACTGCACTCGGTGCCGCACGCCGGCGAGACGACGGGTCCGCAGACCATCCGGGACGCCCTCGAGCACCTCGGGGCCGAGCGGATCGGCCACGGCACCTCCCTGGTGCGCGACGCCGCCCTGCTCGCGGAGGTCGCCGAGCGCCAGGTACCGCTGGAGGTCTGCCCGACCTCCAACATCGCCACGGGCGCGGTCGAACGGCTCGAGGACCACCCCGTGCGCCAGCTGGTCGAGGCGGGCTGCCTGGTCACCATCAACTCCGACGACCCGCCGATGTTCGGCACGACCCTCTGCCGCGAGTACGAGATCGCGGCCGACCTGCTCGGGCTCGACGAGGCCGGGCTCGTCGAGCCCTCGCCAGGAATGCGGTGTCGGCCTCGTTCATGACGGACGCTGACAAGCAGGCGCTGCTGGACCAGATCGACGGCTATGCCGCGCAGCGCCGCTGACGTCCCCCGGTCGCGCGCAGGCCGGAGCCTGCGTCCTCGTCACCGATCTGCCCGACAAGGAGGCCACCCGCGTGGTCGTGCCGCGGACCTGCCTGTCGACAGCCCGGGCGTCGGGCGCCCCCGGCAGGACTCGAACCTGCGACCAACAGATTAGAAGTCTGTCGCTCTATCCAGCTGAGCTACGGAGGCGGGTGGTCGGTCCGCGTCGGGCTGAACAACGGCGAGGCCCTGTCCTTGGCCCGATCCGACCCGCGGACAGTATGCCGCAACGCCCACGCGAGGGACGGGCCGGACGCTCAGCGGTGCCAGTCGCGCGAGCTCTTGAGGTTCTGCATCATCCACACCGTGTAGGGGTCCATGCCGACCGCAGGGTGCGGGCGCTCGCGGTGGTGGAGCGCGTGGGCTGCGGCGGCGGTCGCGTTGCGAGCCAGGGAGGTAAGCGTCATGAGGTTGCTCCAGTTCAAGAGTCTGTCCCTACAACCGTCCTGCGAGGCCGGGTGTTCCGCAGCGTCGACGACGCGGAAGTGAGATGGGACACCCCCGCGGTGTGCGCCCTGTCGGTAGGACTCGCCAGGCCCACCGAGGCACTGGTCCGAACGTCCTGAACCCGGTCGTAGCTCCTTGCCCGGGTCGTGGACCGCGGCCCTGAGTGGGGGCAGCGGGACCTCGCCGCCACGTTCGGCCGCGGCTGAGGAGGACGCGCCCCATCCAGTCCTGCGGAGGTCAGCGTGAGACGGGATCCCCGGCCCGCCGCTCGAACCTCCGAGCCACCAGCACGTCGGTCGAGGAGTGCGCCAAGATCGAGAGCACGATGGTGATGGCGACGAGGTGGAAGCAGCTCGTCGGCCATGGCGATCCCGGACTCGAGCACGATCAGGCCGTAGACCACCGAGGCGAAGCCCTTGGGGCCGAACCACATCGCCGCCAGCTGCTCCTCACGACCCATCGTGGAGCCGGCCAGGGAGAGCAGGAGCGCGACCGGGCGGGCCACGACCAGCGCCAGGACGGCGAACAACCACCCCGTCCACGGCGTCTCCTGGAACAGGAACGTCGGCGTCATCAGCGCCCCGAAGACGAGGATCGCGACCAGCTTGAGCTGCTCGGCGATCAGCTCCCCGAGCTGCTCGAACTGGTGCCGGAACTCCTCGCTCATGCTGGCCACCGTGACGCCGGCCACGAAGGCCCCCAGGAAGAGGTTGGCGTGCGTCGTCAGGCACAGGCCGAGGACGAGGAGACCGATGGCGGTCGGTAGCAGGGGCTCCAGGTTCCTGGTCGCGGCGAGGAACGGCAGCCTCTCGAGTCCGAGGACTGCGTAGGGAACCAGGAAGCCGATGGCCACGCCGAGCGCGAGCTCGCCGGCCAGGGACGCACCGTTCGCGTCGGTGCCCTCCGCCGCGGCGAGCAGCACCAGGACGACCGGCAGCGCCAGCCCGTCGTTGATGCCCGACTCCACGTTGAGCAGGTGCCTCAGCCGGTAGGGCACTTCGTTGCGGCCCACGAACGCCGAGGCGAAGACCGGGTCGGTGGGCGCAAGGACTGCGCCGAGGAGGAAGGCTTCCAGCCAGGGGAGACCGGCGACCCAGTGAGCGAGCGCCGCTGTGACCAGCAACGTGAGGGGGAGCCCCAGCAACAGCGCACGCCCTGGCAACCGCCAGGCACTGCGAAGATCGCGGATCCCGACCTTCATCCCGTCGCTGAAGAGGACTGCGAACAGCGCCAGCTCCGCCAGCACCGAGACCGCGTCGTTGCCCGACTCGACGTGGACGAGGTCCGCCATGCCGGTCCGAGGAGGAAACCCCCGACCAGGAAGAGCACGGCGGTCGACAGCACCGTGCGGTTGGCCAGCTCGGAGACCAGCACGCCCACGACCAGCAGCGCTGCGAAGCAGAGCACGAGCACCGGGACGTCCATGAGATCGGCGTACCCCGTGCGCGGGGGCGGGAACCACGGTGCGACCGGGCCGTAGCCTGAGTCCCATGCGTTTCGGACTGGTCGGCACCGGGCCCTGGGCGACCGCGGTGCACGGTCCTGGACTGCTCGCCGCGGAGGGCGTCGAGCTCGCCGGTGTCTGGGGGAGGGACCCGGCGAAGACCAGCGCGCTGGCGGAGCGGCTGGGGGTCACCGCCCACGGTTCCCTGGAGTCGATGGTCCGAGACGTCGACGCGGTCGCGTTCGCCGTACCCCCCGGCGTACAGGTGGAGCTGGCCTGCCAGGCGGCGGCTGCGGGCCGGCACCTGCTGCTCGACAAGCCGGTCGCCACCTCGGCGGTCGCGGCACACCGGTTGGCGGAGGTCGTCGCAGAGCAGCACGTCGCGTCGGTGGTGTTCTTCACGGACCGTTTCTCCGAGGGGTCGGCCGACTGGTTCGCCACCCTCGGCGGTGACCGGTGGTCGGGGGCCTCGGCCCGCTGGCTCGCCTCTCTGCCGGGCGACCAGGTCACCGAGTCCCCGTGGCGTCACGAGAAGGGCGCACTGTGGGACATCGGCCCGCACGCGCTGTCCACGCTGATCGCCGCGCTCGGGCCGGTCCAGGAGATCACCTGCGTGGGCGGTCATCAGGACCTCGTCAACCTGGTGCTCCGCCACCGGTCCGGTGCCACCAGCACCGCGACACTCACGCTGTCCGCGCCCCCGGCCGCCGCGCAGCACGAGGTGCTCGTGTGGGGTGCGGAGGGCACCAGTCGGATGCCGGACCGGGTTCCGAGCGGAGAGGTCGCCGCGCTGGCCGGGGCCGCCCGGGCGCTGGTCGCGTCGGCCACGACCGGCCTGCCGCACGAGGCCGACCTCCGGCTGGGCGTCCGCATCGTGGAGCTCCTCGAGCAGGCGCAGCGTCAGCTCTGACAGGGCACTCTGACAGGGCACCCGAGCGACCCCTGCGTGTGGCGCCGTTGGGTGCAGGATGCGATGCTGCACCGCGTGGTCCCCTCGGGCAAGAGCGTGCGAGCGCCGGATGACGCGGTTCGCTCCCGTGGTCCGGCCGTCCGGCTGTTCGAGGAGCCCGCTGCGTCCAGCCGGGCCACGGCGGCTCGCCGGCTCGCTCCGGGCGAGGAGGGCAACCCGGCTCTGAACCGTCTTGCCGAGCTGGCCGCGCGGCTGCTGGGCGCCGGCTCCGCCCAGGTGTCGCTGCACTCCGACGTGCAGCTCGTCGCCGCGGGAGCCGGGGACGCCCTGGCGTCAATCGGTGTCGAGGGGCCGATCGAGGGCTCGCTGTGCACGGTCACCGTCGCGTCCGGTGGGCCTCTGCTGGTGGCCGACGCCACGAACGACGAACGGGTGCGTGGAGCTGCCACCGGTGCGCTCCGGAGCGGTCGGTGCCTACCTCGGCGTACCGCTGACCGCCGACGACGGGAACACGATCGGGGCGCTGTGCGTCTTCGACCCGGAGCCGCGCAGCTGGGCCGAGTCCGACGCCGCCCTGCTGCAGCAGCTGGCTGCCCCCGTGGTCGCCGAGCTCGAGCTCGCCGCACTCAGCGCTGACTACGACGCGAGCCGGCTGGTCTGGCAGCTGGCGGTCGACGCAGCGGGAGTGGGTGCCTTCGACTGGGACCTGGTCTCCGGCGAGCTGCGGTGGGACGACCGGCTCCTCGAGCTGTTCGGCTTCGAGCGTGAGTCCTTCGCCGGCACCATCGAGGCGTTCAACGAGGCCGTCCATCCCGACGACCTGCCCCGCGTGACGCTGGCGCTGCAGGGCGCGATCGAGAGCTGCGGGGAGTACCAGGCCGAGTACCGCATCGTCCATCCCGGAGGGCAGGTGCGGTGGATCGCCGCGCGCGGCCAGGCACTGTGTGACGACACCGGGGTGGCGACCCGGCTGATCGGCGCGGCGTACGACTCGACGGCGGTGCAGGAGGGCGAGGCCAGGGTCACCCGCATCCTGGAGGCGATGCCGACGGCGTTCTACAGCGTCGACCGCGACTGGCGGTTCAGCTACGTCAACTCCCAGGCCGAGAGGCTGCTCCGCGCCGGCCGTGACGAGCTGGTGGGCGGCCTGCTCTGGGAGCTGTTCCCCGCGGCGCTCGGCAGCGACTTCGAGACCCACTTCCGCGACGCGGTCGACCGGGGAGCACCCATCTCGTTCGAGGCGTACTACCCGGAGCCGTTGAACCGTTGGTACGAGGTGCGCGCCTGGCCGAGCCCGGACGGACTCTCGGTCTACTTCGTCGACATCACCGCCCGTCGCGAGGCCCAGGAGGAGCTCGAACGCTCGGCCACCAGGAGTGCGCTGCTGGCCAGGCTGACCGCGGAGCTGACCGCGTCGCTCGATGCATCCAAGGGGGTGGGTCGGCTCGCCGCGATGGTCGTTCCCGACCTCGCCGACTGGTGCGTGGTCACCTTGGTCGACGACGACCTGCACCCCGACTGGCGCCGCCGGCTCCGGGACGTGGGCAGCTGGCACGCGGACCCTGAGCTGCGCCCGCTCGTCGAGCGGTACGCCGAGACCCGGGTGCCGGCACTCACCGAGGGCTCGCTGCTGGCCGAGGCGCTGCGCACGGGCAAACCGGGTGTGGCGCTGTACGACGCCGCCGAGGTGCTCGCGGGGGTGCTCGTCCCTGGCGAGGCGCGGGACCTGTGCATGCAGCTGAACCCGTCGGCGGTGAGCGTCCAGCCGCTCCGCGGACGCGGCCGCATCGTCGGCCTGCTGACCTCGTGCCGCGGGGTGGGACGCGCACCGTTCACCCCGGCCGACCTCGAGCTGCTCGCCGAGGTGGCCACCCGTGCCGGCCTGGCCCTCGACAACGCGCGGCTCTTCGAGCAGCAACGCGACCTCGCCGAAGGGTTGCAGCGTGCGCTGCTCACCGAACCGCCGCAGCCGGAGAGCGTGGAGCTGGCGGTCCGCTACGAGCCCGCGGCGCAGGTCGCCCAGGTCGGCGGCGACTGGTACGACGCGTTCCTGCAGCGTGACGGCGCGACGGTCATCGTCATCGGCGACGTCGTCGGGCACGACACGGCCGCCGCGGCGGCGATGGGGCAGGTGCGGAGCCTCCTGCGTGCGATCGGCGTGCACACCGGCGACGGCCCTGCGGACGTGCTCCGCGGTGTCGACCGCGCGATGGAGACGCTGGGGGCCGACACCACTGCCACCGCGGTGGTCGCCCGGCTCGAGCAGACCGAGGACGAGAGCTCCCGGGCGGTGACCCGGCTGAGGTGGTCGAACGCCGGCCACCCGCCTCCGATGGTGATCAACCCCGATGGCGGCGTGGTCGAGCTGAGCGCGGCGGAGTCGGACCTGCTGCTGGGGCTCGACCCGGACGCCAGACGCGTCGAGTCCGTGGTCACCCTCGACCGCGGCACGACGGTGCTGCTCTACACCGACGGGCTGGTCGAGCGTCGTGACCAGCCGCTCGAGGTGGGGCTGCGGCTGCTCCGGGACACCCTGCTGGAGCTGGCCACGATGGACGTCGCGCTGGACCGGCTCTGCACGCTGGTGCTCCGCCGGATGCTGCCCGAGCGACCCGACGACGACGTCGCCCTGGTGGCGGTGCGGCTGCGCTGACAGCCGCGTCCGGCGGGGCAGTCCGTCAGAAGCCGAAGTCCCCGAAGTCGCCGAACCCGCCGTCCCCGAAGTCGCCGCCTCCGGAGGCGCCGTCGTCGAACCCGCCGCCGTCACCGCCGTCAGCCCCGCCGTCTGCCCCACCGTCAGCCCCGCCGTCAGCCCCGCCCTCGCCGGTGTCGAAGCCGTCGGCGGGAGTGCCGTCCCAGTCGCTGGCGAGCAGGCTGCCGAGCATGAAGGCGGGCAGCAGACCGGTCGCGGCGTACATCGAGAAGTAGCCCGAGGCCCAGGGCGAGTACGCGGGCCCGGCCTGCCAGTAGGGCACCCGCCGCCCCCTGCGGCACCGTGCGGATGTCGGGCTCCGCACCCTGGCTCAACCGGTCGGCGTCGGCGGGGCAGACCGGGATGGCGCTGCTGCCCGCCCGGGGGCGCCCAGTCGACGTCGATGCTGGAAGGCCCGTGGGCGGGGTTGAAGAAGCAGGGCGGCCGGCGTGGGGGAGCGGCAGGCCCTCACGGCGGGCACGACACGCGACCGCGTACCGGCCGTCCTCCAGCGCCGTCGGTGACGTGCCGGACTCGTCGGGCTCCTGCACCGAGTCTCGAGTGAACGTCGAGGCCGACTCGTAGGAGTCCAGGGCTCGCTGCCAGTCCTGCAGCATCGCCTCGTCGGCACCGGCCATCTGCGACGTCGAGGTCGAGCCGCTGGAGCTCCTCGCCGAAGCGGGTCACGTCCTCCTCGGCGGCTCGACGGGCCGCGTCGAGGTCGGCAGGGGGAGATGCGTGGCCGGGCCGCTCTGGCCGGCCCCACCGACCGCCGTGAGCTCGAGGAGACGAGCCAGAAGACGGCGGCGGCGACAGGAGCAGCACGAGCAGGTCCATGCCTCGGAGTACCCGGCCCCTGGGGGATGACCTCGCTCACGCCTGAGGCAGGGATCGGGGTGGGGCGACGGCCGTCACACGCAACATCCGGTTTCCGGCCGGTGTGCTGCCGGGTACCCCACCCCGCGACCGGATCGACCCCGCACCACGATGTCTCGGACAAGGACCTGCCGCACATGAGCTTCGCGTTCCCACCCACCCGGCACGAGCGCGCTGTCGTCGCCCGCCTGCAGCTCCTGGGCCTGGACGGCGAGCGGCTGATCCGCCCCCGTCGCGACTTCCGGGCCACGCTCCGGGACAGCCTGGTCGACGAGGCCAAGCGCGGGTGCTGTGGGGACCAGCAGTTGGCACTGTCGGGCTGCGGCCGGTCACGACCGGAGCGACGCCATCCACTCCTCGACCTCGTCGGGCTCGCGGGGCAGCGAGGCGGAGAGGTTCCGCGAGCCGTCGGCGGTGACGACGATGTCGTCCTCGATCCGGATGCCGATGCCGCGCATCTCCTCGGGGACGAGCAGGTCGTCCTCCTGGAAGTACAGGCCCGGCTCGACGGTGAGCACCATGCCCTCGGCCAGGGTGCCCTGCGGTGTAGGCCTCCGGGCCGCGAGCCGGCGCAGTCGTGGACGTCCATGCCGAGCATGTGGCTGGTGGAGTGCAGGGTCCAGCGGGCGTAGACCTTGCTGTCGGGTGAGAGCGCCTCCTCGGCGGAGACCGGCAGCAGCCCCAGGTCCTCGAGCCCGTGGGCCAGCACCCGCATCGCGGCGTCGTGCGGGGCCAGGAACGCGGCGCCCGGGGCGGACCGCGTCGATGCCGGCCTGCTGGGCGGTCGAGCACCAGCGAGTAGAGGTCGCGCTGGAGCGGCGGTGTAGCGGCCGTCGACGGGCAGCGTCCGGGTGACGTCGGCGGTGTAGAGGCTGGTCGCCTCCACGCCCATGTCGAGCAGCACCAGCTCGCCGGGCGTGATCGGGCCGGTGTTCTCGATCCAGTGCAGCGTGGTCGCGTGCCGGCCGCCGCCGACGATCGAGTCGTAGCCGATGTCGTTGCCCATCGCCCGGGCCCGCCGGAAGAACGTGCCCTCGATCCAGCGCTCGCCGTACTCGAGCGACCCGGTCCCACTCGCGCACGGCGTCCTCGAAGCCGAGGGTGGTGATGTCGCAGGCCTCCTGCAGCTGGCCGACCTCCCACTCGTCCTTGACCAGGCGCAGCTCGGACAGCACCCGCTCGCGAGCTCGTCGGTCGCGGCCGTCGTCGGCGGCACCAGGCGCGTCGACGCCGGCGTCGACCCCGCGCAGCACCCGGGTCTTGCCCGAGCCGCGCCGAGCGCGCCGGGCAGGTCGTCGATGTGCCGGCACCTCGAGGCCGAGGGAGTCCGAGATCTCGCTGCAGCGAGGGACGCCGGCCCGCCCACAGCTCGCCGTACACGCGGTCGCGGAAGAACTCGTCGGTGTCGCGCGACGACCGCGGGCGCGCGTACAGCACCGCCTCGCCGTCCTCGACCACGAGCACGGCGTCGCTGGTCTGGTTGCCCGGACAGGTGGGTGTGCGCGGTCTACGGCCGGAACCGGTAGTCGGTGTCGTTGGAGCGCACCTTGTAGCTGCCGGCGGGCACCACCAGCCGCTCGCCGGGGAAGTCTCGGCCAGCCGCTCGCGGCGCGCTGCGCCGCCCAGTCGGCGACCGGGTGCGGCGGGGAGGTCGAGCTCGCGGTCGCCCCAGCCGGTGCGCATGAAGGCGGCGTACGCCTCGGGCACGGCCTGGTCGTGGCGTCTGCGGTGATCCGCGGATGCTCGGCTCGCGTGCTCTGCTCGGCCAGCTACGTCGGCGTTCACGGTTCGGCTCGCCTGCTGATAGGCTGCGGAGTGACCTGGACCGTCGACGACGCGCTGGACGGCCGTCGACGGCACGGTCGCCTGCCCCCGCAGGCCACCCGGGCGCCTCCCGCGATCCCGCCGGCGGTCCGCAGCCGCGTGCGCTGGTGGCCGTCTTCGCGGTCCTGGTCGCGATGGCGCTGCTCGGTCGGCGCGTCGTCATGGCGCTCGTGCTGCTCGCCACCGGCGCGCCGGACGCGCTCGGCGGTCGGGCTCGCTGCTGGCGCTGCTGCCCGTCGGACCGCTGGTCGCCTGCTACCTCTGGCTCGACCGCTACGAGCCCGAGCCGGCGCGGCTGCTGGCGTGGCCTTCGGCTGGGGCGCGCTGGTGGCCACCGCCGCCGCGCTCCTCCTCCAGGCGGCCGACCGACGTGCTGCTCGGCGCGTCGGCGATGGTCTGGTCCGGCCGTCGTGGTCGCGCCCGTCACCGAGGAGGCCGGCCAAGGGTGCTCTTCGTCCTGCTGCTGCTGTGGTTGCGGCGGCACGTGATCGACGGGGTGCTCGACGGCCTGGTGTACGCCGGGCTGGTCGGCGTCGGCTTCGCGTTCACCGAGAACATCCTCTACTTCGCCGGTGCCTACACCGGTGACGACGGCCTGGGCCCGGGCGGCCTCGGCGCGGCGACCGCGATGTTCGTCGCTCCGCGGCATCTTCAGCCCGTTCGCCCACCCGCTGTTCACCTCCGCCATCGGCATCGGGGTCGGGCATCGTGGTGCGGCTCGCGCAGCCGCAGGCTGCGCGTGCTCGCCCCGCTCGCTCGGCTACGCTCGTGGCGGTGGCCTGCCCACGCGGCCTGGAACGGCTCGGCGTTCCTCGCCGACGGGCGGTTCTTCCGTGCTGACCTACCTCGTTCGCGATGGTGCCCGGCTTCCTGGTGCTGGTCGGGCTGGCGATCTGGTTCCGGAGTCCGGAGGGCCGGATGCTGGCCCGGTCGCTGACCGACCTGGCCCGCCGGGCTACCTCGACGCCGCGGAGGTGCCCTGGCTGGTGCGGCTCCCGGCTCGCCGCGTCGGCCCGGACGCAACGCCGCGTGCGCGGAGGACCGGAGGCGGAGCGGCGCGATGCGGGACTACCAGCAGCAGGCCATCGAGCTCGGCGTTCCTGCACGACCGGCGTGCACTGCGCGGCACGTCGCGGCTCCGCGAGTTCGGCGATGGCCGACGCGAGCCGAGCCTGCTGCGTCGGCCCGACTCGCCTGGCCGTCCTCCGGCGCCCACGCTGGTGCTACCCGCCGGCACGCGGCTCCCGGCGTGCGCCCGGCAGCACCGGCGACCCGGGACCGGCCCCGCATGACCCGCCGCCGGGCACCGCGGTGCTGGCCCGAGCGCGCGGGAGCCGAGCTGCGTCGCCGCCCTGACCGGCCTCCGCGAGGCGCTGCCGGCTCGCGCTGCCCCTGGACGTGCCGGCGGTGGGCGAGCACCGCGCCGACGCGCAGCCGAGATGCTCGACCAGCTCGACGACTACGTGCTGCCCCGGCTGCGGCAGATCGAGGCCCCGCTGCTCACCGTCGTCGGCGGCTCGACCGGCGCCGGCAAGTCGACGCTGGTCAACTCCCTGGTCGGGCGGCCGGGTCACCGAGCCCGGGCGTGCTGCGCCCGACGACGCGGTCGCCGGTGCTGGTGCACCACCCGGACGACGTCGCCTGGTTCGACCGCCGCGCGGATCCTCCCGGACCTGCGCGCGCACCAGGCCGCCACCGGCGACCCCGGCGCGCTGCAGCTGGTGGCCGGCGACACCGTGCCCGCGGGCCTGGCCGCTCCTCGACGCCCCCGACATCGACTCGGTCGAGGCGCGCAACCGCACGCTGGCCGCCCAGCTGCTGGCGGCCGCGGACCTCTGGCTCTTCGTCACCTCGGCGGCGCGCTACGCCGACCAGGTGCCGTGGGACTTCCTGCGGGCCGCCGCCGAGCGCAGCGCCGCCGTCGCGATCGTGCTGGACCGCACCCCCCCCGCAGCCGTCGACGAGGTGCCGACCCACCTCGGCGCGGATGCTGCGCCGAGCGCGGGCTGCGCGGACTCGCCGCTGTTCACCGTCGACCGAGGGCGCGGTCGACGAGGCGGCCTGCTGCCCGCCCGAGGCGCGTCGAGCGAGATCCGGCCTGGCTGGAGCGGCTCGCGGCCGACGCCGACGCCCGCGCCGCGGTCGTGCGCCAGACCCTCGACGGCGCGGTCCGGTCGTGGCCCGCCGGCCGACGAGGTGGCCGACGGCCGCCGACGCCCAGGTGGCGATGGCCGACCGGCTGCGCGCGGACGTCGAGCGCGCCTACGACGAGGCGGGCGTGCGGTCGACCGGGCCTGCGCCGACGGCACGCCTGCTGCGCGGGGAGGTGCTGGCCCGGTGGCAGGAGTTCGTCGGCACCGGCGAGCTGCTGCGCGTCGCTGGAGACCAGGGTCGGCTGGGTGCGCGACCGGGTCGGCGGCTGCGGTCCGGGGCAAGCCGCAGCAGGCGGAGCGGGTGACCGTCGCCGTCGAGTCCGGCCTGGAGACGCTGCTGGTCGAGCACGCCGAGGCCGCCGCCGAGCGGGCCGAGGCGGTCTGGCGCTCCGTCGAGGCCGGCAGCGGCTGCTCGAGGCCGGCGGACCGCGACCTCGGTCGCGCCTCGCGCGACTTCCGCGGCGGGCCGAGCGGACGGTGCGCGACTGGCAGCAGGCCGTGCTGGAGATGGTGCGGACCGAGGGCGCCGACAAGCGCACCACCGCGCGCTTCCTCGCCTTCGGGGTCAACGGCCTTCGGTGGCGCTGATGGTCGTGGTGTTCGCCCACACCGCCGGGATGCACCGGC
The DNA here is from genome assembly GCA_963801125.1 of uncultured Actinomycetota bacterium. Classification (GTDB taxonomy): domain Bacteria; phylum Actinomycetota; class Actinomycetes; order Propionibacteriales; family Nocardioidaceae; genus Nocardioides_B. The sequence continues at coordinate 6,573 of CAWDDL010000009.1, read as the reverse complement.
GCCGAGGTCGGCATGGCCGGCGGCAGCGCCGTGCTGGGCCAGAAGCTGCTCGAGGCGGTCTTCGGCGACCAGGCGGTGCGCCGGCTGGCCGAGCAGGCCCGCAGCCGACCTCGCGGAGCGGGTCGCCGAGCTGCTACGCCGAGGAGCGGGCGCGCTTCCTCGCGCGTGCTCGACGCGCTCGCGGCTGCCGACCCGGCGCGGGCCGGGCGCTGCGCGAGGCCGTCCGCCGGGTCGACGACCTGCGGCTGGCCACGGCGGAGGCCGTCCCGCTGAGCGCGTCGCTGGAGCCGGGTGCCGAGCGTCGCTCGTGGGGCCGAGGCTGCATCCCGCGGTCGCCGGACGGCTGGCCGGCCTCGAGCCGTGGCGGTCGGCGCCGCCGCGGGCGGCTCGACGACGCCGCTGGTCGACCGGGCCGCGGCCGTCGTCGACCGCGCCGGGCGCGGCTGCGGCTCTCCGCCGACCACACCGTCGTGGCGCTCGCCGGGGCCACCGGCTCGGGCAAGTCCTCGACCTTCAACGCGCTGACCGGCCTCGACCTCGCCGCGGTCGGCGTGCGACGGCCGACCACGTCCTGGACGACCGCCTGCATCTGGGGCACGACGAGGCCGCCGAGGCTGCTGGACTGGCTGGGGGTCCCGCCGCGCCACCGGGTCAGCGCGACTCCTGCTGGCACCGGCCACGAGGCCCGCGGACCTCGACGGCCTGGTGCTGCTCGACCTGCCCGACCACGACTCGACCGAGGTGGCCCACCACCTCGAGGTCGACCGGCTGGTGCGAGCTGGCCGACCTGCTGGTCTGGGTGCTCGACCCGCAGAAGTACGCCGACGCGGCGGTCCACGAGCGCTACCTGCGCCCGCTGGCGGCGCACAAGGAGGTGATGCTCGTCGTGCTCAACCACATCGACGAGGTGCCGCCGGAGCGCCGGGCGGCGATGCTCGCCGACCTCGCGCGGCTGCTCGCCGACGACGGCCTCGGCGGCGTGCCCGGTGCTCGCCACCTCGGCGCCGCGACGGCGCCGGCGATCGACGAGCTGCGCGCGGTGATCGCCCGCCGGGTCGCCGGCCAAGAAGGCCGCGCGGCCCGGCTGATGGCCGACGTCGCCGCGGTCGCGCGGCCGGATCGCGAGGCCGAGCGGCGACGCCGAGCCCGGCGACGCTGCGCCCGGGCCCGCGCGGCGAGCTCGTGGACGCGTTCGCGGACGCCGCCGGCGTCCCGACGGTGGTCCGGGCGGTCGAGCGGTCCACCCGGCGTCGCGCCGGCCAGGCCACCGGCTGGCCGGTGACTCGCCTGGCTGACGCCGGCTCAAGCCCGACCCGCTGCGCCGGCTGCACCTCGACCTGGGCGCCGCCGGGCAGGAGCTCACCGCCGCGGCGCGCGCGTCGGTGCCCGAGGCCGCGCGGTGCAGCGGGCCCGGGTGGACACCGCCGTGCGGTCGCTGTGCGCCGACGTCGGCTCCGAGCTGCGCCGGCCCTGGGCGCGACGCGGTGCGCCGGGCCTCGGTCTCCCGGCTCGCCGACCTCGAGGACGCCCTCGACCAGGCCGTGGCCGCCACCGACCTCGGCGTCGCGCGGACCCCGGTCTGGTGGCGGCTGGTCCGGGTCGCTCCAGTGGGTGCTGGTCGCTGGCGGCGCTCGTCGGTGCGGCTGTGGCTCGGTGCCCTGGCCGTGCTCGGCTACCTCCAGCTCGACGCCCGGACGCCCCGGACTACCGGGCTGCCCGTGCCGACCCTGATGCTGCTCGTGCGGCGGCGCCGCCGGGGTGCTGCTGGCCTTGCTGTCCGCGGCGCTGGTCGCGGGGTCGGCCCGACGCGCGGGCGCGGGCCGCCGACCGGCGGCTGCGAGCGGCGATCGCCGAGGTCACCGAGCGCTCGTCGTCGAGCCCGTCGAGGCCGAGCTGGCCGGCTACGCCGGGCCCGTGCGCGGGACTGGCTGTGGCCGCTACGGCGCTGAAGCCGGCCAGCTCTCCACAGGCGCGCCGGAGTCGCGGCCGTCGTCCACCGGCGGCAGGACGCTGGTCGCCGACGTCGGGGCCCGGCCGGAGCCTGCGTCGGACAGCACCGACACGAGACGAGGAGCCAGACGATGAACGAGACATATCGTGACCTTCCAGGGCTGGGTCGGCAGCGACGTGGTCCACCGCGAGACCGCGCAGGGCAGCGTGGCGCACCTTCCGGGTGGGGTCCACCCCGCGGCTCCGCAGGCGGACGGGGACGTGGGTCGACGGCCAGACGTCGTGGTTCTCGGTCACCTGCTGGCGCGCCCTGGCCGACCACGTGCGCGACTCGGTGCGCAAGGGCGACGCCGGTGCTGGTCCACGGTCGGCTGCGCACCGACGTGTGGGAGCGGGAGGATGGCAGCAGCTCGGTCACCTACGTGGTCGAGGCGAGCTACCTCGGCCACGACCTGACCCGGGGCACGAGCGCTTCGTGAAGGCGCACCGAGCGGACCGTCGACGCGAGGCCGAGGCGCCGCGGGCTGCACGAGGACGGCGCCGACGGCTCGACGCCGGCCGCGCCGGCAGCCGCGCGACCCAAGCCGGCGCCGAGGCGCGGCCGACCCGCACGCGCGGGGCGCGCTGACGGCGTCGGCCGGCCGCGCGCGCCGGCCGATTCGGGCCGGCCGCGCGCCCGTAGGCTTGCGGATCATGGCTGAGTATGTCTTCACGCTGCGCAACGTGCGCAAGGCCCACGGTGACAAGGTCGTCCTCGACAACGTCACCCTCTCGTTCCTGCACGGCGCCAAGATCGGCGTCGTCGGACCCAACGGCACGGGCAAGTCGACCCTGCTCAAGATCATGGCCGGGCTCGACCACGCCTCCAACGGCGACGCGATCATCGACCCCGAGGCGACGGTCGGCATGCTCCAGCAGGAGCCGCCGCTGAGCGAGGGCAGCACGGTGCTGGAGAACGTCGAGGAGGCCGTCGGCGAGATCAAGGCCAAGCTGGACCGCTACAACGCGATCTCCGAGGAGCTGGCCGACCCCGACGCCGACTACGACACGCTGCTCGCCGAGATGGGCGACCTGCAGACCGACCTCGACCACGCCAACGCCTGGGACCTCGACAGCCGGCTCGACCAGGCGATGGACGCGCTGCGCTGCCCGCCGCCGGACATCGCTCGTGGACCACCTCTCCGGTGGTGAGCGCCGTCGGGTGGCGCTGTGCAAGCTGCTGCTCCAGCAGCCCTCCCTGCTGCTTCTCGACGAGCCCACCAACCACCTCGACGCCGAGTCCGTGCAGTGGCTCGAGGGCCACCTGGCCTCCTACCCCGGCGCCGTGCTCGCCGTCACCCACGACCGGTACTTCCTCGACAACGTGGCCAGCTGGATCCTCGAGCTCGACCGCGGCAAGGCCCACCCCTACGAGGGCAACTACTCGACCTACCTGGAGACCAAGAAGGACCGGCTCAAGGTCGAGGGCGCCAAGGACGCGAAGCGGGCCAAGATGCTCGAGCGCGAGCTGGAGTGGGTCCGCTCCAACCCCAAGGCCCGCCAGGCCAAGAGCAAGTCGCGGCTGGCCCGCTACGAGGAGATGGCGGCCGAGGCCGACCGCAAGCGCAAGATCGACACCTCCGAGATCAACATCCCGGCGGGCCCGCGGCTCGGCGACGTCGTGCTCGAGGCCGACGACCTCGCGAAGGGCTTCGACGACCGGGTCCTCATCCACGACCTCGCCTTCACGCTGCCGCGGGCCGGCATCGTCGGCGTCATCGGCCCCAACGGCGTCGGCAAGACCACGCTGTTCCGGATGATCACCGGCGAGGAGAAGCCCGACGAGGGCGAGCTCAAGGTCGGCAAGACCGTGAAGATCTCCTACGTCGACCAGAGCCGTGGCGGCCTCGACCCGAACAAGAACGTCTGGGAGGTCGTCTCCGACGGGCTCGACTTCATCAAGGTCGCCAACTTCGAGATGCCCTCCCGGGCCTACATCGCCTCGTTCGGCTTCAAGGGCCCCGACCAGCAGAAGAAGGCCGGGGTCCTCTCCGGCGGTGAGCGCAACCGGCTCAACCTCGCCCTGACGCTGAAGATGGGCGGCAACATGCTGCTGCTCGACGAGCCCACCAACGACCTGGACGTCGAGACGCTGCCAGTCGCTGGAGGACGCGCTGCTGGAGTTCCCCGGCTGCGCCGTGATCACCTCCCACGACCGGTGGTTCCTCGACCGCGCCGCCACCCACATCCTCGCCTGGGAGGGCGACGACGAGGATGCTCGCGTGAGGGCAAATATGCCGGAGGAGGAAGTGTTGCGGCAAAGAGAGAATCAGCAAGGGTTAGAATGGAGTCTTATCGCGATCAACTTTCGGAACAAGAACGTGCTGGTATCCAAGCCGAAAACACAGAAGCACATCGGGCTAAACGGCGCAGATCCCGAACTGAAGAAACAAAGAAATACGAGATGCGCTTTGATACTACGGAGGAAGAATACTTCAAAATCATGAACGAAGAGAATGTCGATTACGATGTCGTTTTTTGTGATTCGGCCAAGAGTCTTGCAAAGGCAGTGCATCTGTTTTATGCGAATTCGGGTTGTGGAGAGAACGGCCAGTTTCGGGAATACGATAGGCAGTGGGAGGGAAAACCAATCGATCAAGAGGATATTCGCAGGCAGGTCGATGCGCATAAATCGACGTCTGATGATTATTTCCGTATGTTTGGTGGTTTCTTTTTGGATCACAGTTATACCAATGCCTGTTTGTATTCGTGCGGTGCATGCGGTTATCGAATAAGGGAGCGTTCAACCGATAGACGTCCTGTCAAGTACGTAAGGTATCGCTTGGATTCGGACGAGTTGGTTCCTTTGAGGTACAACGAAGAACAGACAAAAACCATGAGGAACTTACAAGAATACTACGGGGAAAATCAAGTTATGGTCCCGCGCTGGAACGAAGAGACCAAAACGGCCGATTTGAGAAATATCGAACCGTGGCGCGTGATGTCGATGTACGAGTCGAAAGAACATGGCCTCTTTCATTTACATCCGGAGTTGGTGGATGTTGGCGAAGGTGGAATAGAGTCGGTGCTTTTGTGTCCGTACTGCAGTGATTCGGTTAAAAATGTTGATGCGGATCCTTTGAAAAGGGTTCCTTGGTTTTCGATTGCGAATGGTATCGATTTTGGGTACTACAAGCGATTGGATCTTACTGCTCCTAACTTACACGAAGAGGTTATATTGGGACGTGTCAGGGCTGTTATAGCTTCTTACAAAATAAAATCGAACATGTGTGGATGCCGTACCATGACACGCGATAAGATGCAGTGCAACGCCATATTGTTTTGTCAGGAGAAGTTCGAGGAACTGTCCGAGATGCTAAGCGGTCACCAGATGTTTGACGAAAAGGGATTGGAGCTATTGATACAAATATTTTTACTGGACGACAAGGGCGAGTTAGATAACTTGGTTCGCATGGCGTGTGGACGTGCTGATATACTGGCTCGGCCGAGTGTCGTGGCGGAGTGGATTACTGTTTTGATCCATGTTCACGTGTATTACAAGGATATACAGGTTCCGAGTGTGATTGATATTATGAAAAGGATCGACAAGACTAACAATTCTATTTTGAAGAATGCAACTAGAGTGGACGAAGTGGATGTTAACGAAGTGGAAAGAATGGTTGGTACGGATGTTGCTCAAGTACAGCAAGTGGACGATGGGGTGGAAGCGAGATTCACTTCGTTGGATGCGGGAATGGGCGAGGACAACGGAGGGAGCAATAATGTAGGTATAAGGGTTTCGTGCGCAATAAAGCCTCCCGAGCGGTGTTTACAAGAAGATGAGGTATATCGGTTTGCTCGGTTAAAGTCGCTGCAAAATTTGGTTGGTCCTGGGGCGATCTCCTACGAAAAGAACGATATAGATGATGAAGACTGTTCGTCCGAAGAAGGGTGTGATGGAGGAAGTAACGACAGTGAGGAAATTGGCATTGATGTTGATGGAATCCGAGCTAGATTTGGTATCGGACCATGTGCTTCTGGTGTCGAACAAGAGCAGGGCGTTTTGCACGGGATTCGTCGTAAGTCTGATCCCGTGAACGAGTTCTTGGAACCAGATTCTATTGTTACCGCTGCATTTCCTACTGTTTTCATGTTGGGTACTGCGTACAAAAAACCGATGGGAAGGCTGTGTGGGCATGCTAGGCACCACCTATTGCATCAATTTACGATGGTCCCGAGTAAGTGCAGGAGGTTTTTGCTGTATTTGTTCGATGCAACGTCCAGGTTGTCGTCGATAAATAGCGTCAATACCTATGTTGGCAAGCACGAAGAAGCCCAGAAAGCGATTCGAGATCTCATGGAGAATCCAAAGGAACGTGCGGCACTTGAAGAGGCGTATCAAAATCCAAAATCCGATCTTGCCAAGGCTGTTCTGAAAAGGTATCTTCCTTACCTTCGATTTTCTGCTTCCAAGGTGGGGTACGGATTGGGGTTGGATTCAACGCTGCAGACGCAGTTGAAAGAAACAGGCAAGAGGTTCCAGGCGCCATCTGGTTTTTACACGTTCTCGTTTGACGATCCGAACAATCCTCGTGCCATTCGTGCGACCTTTGCAACCATCAACAATCGTAAGTTTCCTGCTGT
>CAWDDL010000008.1:0-74916 GCA_963801125.1 uncultured Actinomycetota bacterium | reverse complement strand
GCCGATGCTTGAGGTCGAGGGTCTCCAGGCCTGGTACGGCGAGGCCCAGGCACTGCACGACGTCACCCTGCAGGTCGCAGCGGGTGAGGTGGTGACCCTGGTCGGACGCAACGGCGCCGGGAAGACCACCGTCGTGCGCAGCCTCATCGGGCTGCACCGGCACGTGGCCGGCCGCATCAGTTCCTCGACCGCGACATGGCCGGTCTGCCGCCGCACAAGCGCGCCAGAGCGGGGATGGGCTGGGTTCAGGATGACCGTGGCATCTACGCCAACCTCTGGTCGAGGAGAACCTCCTGCTTCCGCCCAAGGTGTCCGAGCGGGCGTGGCCGATCGACGGGTCTACGAATCGTTCCCGGTCCTCGCTGACCGACGCCGTGCCGCCGGGACGACGCTGTCCGGCGGAGAGCAGCAGATGCTCGCCATCGCCGCGTGCTGCGCACGGGCGCGCGGTTGTTGCTCCTCGACGAGCCCTCGGAGGGTCTCGCCCCGGTCATCGTGGCCCGGATCGGCGAGATCATCCGCGAGGTCAAGGAGTCCGGCGCCGGTGTCCTCCTCATCGAGCAGAACGTGAAGTTCGCGGCGACCGTCGCGGACCGGCACTACCTGCTCGCCCAGGGACGCGTCGTCGAGTCCCTGGACAACCACGATTTCGTCGAGCGCGAGCACGAGCTGCTCGAGCACCTCGGCATCTGATCGCTGCAAGCACCAACAAGGGAGACAACGTTATGAGCAAGAAGATCGCGGCTGGAACAGCAGCACTGATCTCTGGGGCCGCGCTGCTGAGTGCCTGCGGCGGCGGGGGGCCGAGCGCTTCGGGAGGTGACTTCACCGACGACAAGGTCGTCCTGGCCGTCCTCAACGACCAGTCCGGCGTCTACAAGGACCTTTCGGGTCCCAACAGCGTCACCGCCGTCAAGATGGCCGTCGCCGACTACAAGAAGAAGTACGGCGACAAGGCTGTCGTCGACGACATCGAAGTGACCTCCGCCGACCACCAGAACGAGCCCGACGTGGCCAACACCAAGGCCCAGGAGCTCTACGACCGGGAGGGCGCGGACGTCATCTTGGACGTCCCGACGTCCTCCGCCGCGCTCGCCGTGGCCAACCAGGCCAAGGCGAAGAAGAAGCTCTTCATGGACATCGGCGCGGCGACCACCGAGCTGACCGGCGCCCAGTGCAACAAGTACACCTTCCACTGGGCCTACGACACCTACATGCTGGCCAACGGAACCGGCAAGGCGACGACCGAGAACGGCGGCAAGTCCTGGCAGCTGATCTACCCCGACTACGCCTTCGGCCAGGACATGACCAAGCAGTTCACCAAGGCCATCGAGGCGGCGGGCGGCAAGGTGCAGGGCACGATCGCGACGCCGTTCCCGAACGACAACTTCGCCACCTTCCTGACCAAGGCCGCGTCCAGCAAACCCGACGTGATCGGCACGATGCAGGCCGGTGGCGACCTGATCAACGTCGTCAAGCAGTACAACGAGGCGGGTCTGCGCGACCGTGGGATCGACCTCGCGGTGGGCCTGATGTTCATCACCGACATCCACTCGCTCGGGGTCGAGCAGTTCGCCGGCACGATGTTCACAGACGCGTGGTACTGGAACATGGACGACCAGGCCCGAGAGTGGGCGGACCGCTTCCAGGAGGAGACCGGCACGCGGCCCTCGTTCGCACACGCCGGGAACTACTCCGCAGCCCTGCAGTACCTCGAGGCCGTCCAGGCCGCCGGTACCGACGACGCCGACGCGGTCGTCGACGAGCTCGAGGGCAAGAAGGTCAACGACGTGTTCCTGCGCAACGGCGAGATCCGCGCGCAGGACCACCGAGTGATCCACGACGCCTACCTGGCCAAGGTCAAGGACAAGTCCGACGTCACGGAGGACTGGGACTACGAGGACATCGTCACCACGATCCCCGCGGCGGAGGCCTTCCAGCCGGTCGAGGACTCCGGCTGCTCCATGTGAGCCGTCCCTGTGCCGCCGGTGCCCCGGGTCGTCTCCTGACGACGCCCGGGGCACCACCCGGGAGAAGGAATCCATGAACGCAGTTCTGCAGTACACCGTCCAGGGCCTCGCCGCGGGAAGCTTCTACGCACTCGCAGCGCTCGGCCTGGCCATCATCTTCGGGGTGCTGGGCGTGGTGAACTTCGCCCACGGGGCGTTCTACATGCTTGGCGCAGTCACGGCTGCGGTGCTGCTCGACACCCTGGACCTGAACCTGTGGTGGAGCCTGCTCGTGGTCCCGCTGCTGATGTTCGTGTTCGGCGTCCTGGTGGAGCGACTGCTCGTGCAGTGGCTGCTGCCGCTGGACCCGCTCTACAACTTCCTGCTCACTTTCGGGCTCACCTTGTTGCTGGTCGACCTGGTCAAACGGCGCTACGGAGTCTCCGGTCTTCCCTACCAACGGCCCGAGGTGCTGCAGGGCAGGGTGGAGCTCCTCGGCGTGGTGCTGCCCCGCTACCAGCTGTTCGTGTTCGCCTTCTCCCTGACTGTCTGCGTGCTGGTCTGGCTGTTGATGACCCGAACGCGGATCGGGATGATCGTGCGCGCCTCGACCGAGCGGCCCGACCTCGCGCGGGCTCTCGGTATCAACGTGGGTCGTTGGGTGACCCCGGTCTTCGGCTTCGGGGTGGCTCTTGCCGGGCTGGCGGGGGTGCTCGCCGCTCCGTTTCGGGCAATCACCGCCGAGATGGGCAGCGACTTCATCATCATCTTGTTCGCCGTGGTCGTGATCGGGGGACTCGGCTCGATCGTCGGCGCGGTGGTCGCCGGGTTCCTGGTGGGCCTGGTGGAAGCGTTCGGCCAGGCCTACGCGCCGACCTTCGCCCAGATCCTCATCTTCGTACTCATGGCCGTGGTGGTGCTGGTGAGACCTGCCGGCCTGTTCGGGCGGGAGGAGGCGACATGACGACGTCGGTGGTTCCTGAGTCCTCGGCCGAGGAGGCGCACGCCGCCGTGGCCGGTGGCCGGCCGTGGCAACGCTGGGTCCTGCTCGCTGTCGGCCTGGCGGCCGCTCTCTCGCTCCCGTGGTTCATCTACCCGCCGGTGGCGATGGACATCGCCGCGATGGCGCTGTTCGCGGTCTCACTCGACATCCTGCTCGGCTTCGTGGGCCTGCTCTCGTTCGGGCACGCAGCGTTCTGGGGCGGCTCGGCGTACCTGACCGGGCTGGTCGCGATCCACCTGCGTGTGCCGTTCCCTCTGGCGGTGCTGGCCGGGGCGCTGTTCGCCATGCTGCTGGCCCTGCCGATCGGTTACCTCTCGGTACGACGCTCGGGCATCTACTTCGCGATGGTCACCTTGGCCTTCGGTCAGATGCTCTTCTTCGTCGCCAACCAGTGGAGCAGCCTGACTGGCGGCGAGAACGGCCTGCAGGGCGTCCCGAGGTCGTTCTTCGGAGTCGAGCTGGTGGAGACCGACTCGTTCTACTTCTACTACGCCGCCCTGCCGATCATCCTGCTCGGGATGTGGGCTGCTTGGCGGATCGTGCACTCACCGTTCGGCCGCGTGCTCGTCGCGATTCGTGACAACGCTCCACGTGCCCGGGCCCTCGGCTACGACGTGGAGCGCTACAAGGTGATCGCTTTCGTCCTGTCCGCGGGTCTTGCGGGCCTCGCGGGCGGAGTGTTCGCGATCAGCCACGGTTTCGTCGCGTTGCCGGACCTGCACTGGACGACGTCCGGGGAGGTAGTGCTGATCACCGTTCTCGGCGGGATCGGCACGCTGTGGGGCGGCATCGTGGGCGCCTTCGTGATCGTCACGATGGCCGACGAGTTGGCGTCGTCTGGCTTCGACGGCATCGGGATCATCACCGGCACGGTGTTCGTCCTCGTCGTACTGCTGTTCCGCCGGGGAATCTGGGGCACCGCGCGCCACTACTGGCTGCAGTGGCAGGCGCGGCGTCTCGCGGCGGTGCGCAGGACGCGCTGAGGGACTCAACGCACGAGCTTGTTGAGCCGGAGGGCGAGCTGCAGCTCGAGCTGGCCCTCCGGTTCCTGCCATCCGTCGCCGAGCAGGTGCGAGATCCGGTCCAGGCGTTGGGTCACCGTGTTGACGTGGACGTGGAGCTCGACCGCCGTCCGGGTCAGGTTGCCGCCCGCGCGGAAGTAGGCCTCCAGCGTCTCGACGAGCTTGGTCCTGCGGCTGCGGTCGTAGTCCCGAACCCGCCCCAGCACCGAGGCGACGTACCTCTCTGCGTCACCGTGGCCGGATGCGAGCAGGAGACCGACGAAGCCGAGCTCCTCGGTGGAGGCGATCTCGCCGTGCCGGTCGAGCGCCTCCAGTGCCTCCAGGCAGCGCAGCGCCTCGTGGTAGCCCGCGGTGATCTCCTCAGGACCGGTGACGGGACCGGCCACCCCGGCGGTCAGCGGGGCGCCGATGGTGTGCCTGAGCCCCTCGTCGACGAGGGCCGCGGCCTCCCGCGGGGCCCGGCCGGGCAGAAGCAACACCAGGTGCCCCCTGCGCACCGCCGCGAAGCCCTGGTTGACCGCCGCGGTGTACGCCGCGGCCTGGCCGACGCGCGCGCGGTCACCGGCGAGCCGGGCGACGATGACGGCCTGCGGCTGCTGCAGGTCCGCACCGAGGAGCCGGGCCCGCTCCCGCAGCGCGTCGGGGTCGCGGTCGGCGCCGGTGAGCAGGTCCTCCAGCAGCTCCCCGCGGACCCGGCCCTCGGCCTCGGCAACGCTGCGCCGGAACAGCAGCAGCAGCGCGGTGACCAGCGCGGAGCGCTCCAGGATCCGCTGGTCGCCCTGCTCCAGACCCCCGTCCCGGCGCAGCATCAAGACGGCCAGCTGATCGGCCCCGGCGAGCACCGGGGCGGCGACGACGCCGGGACCTTCGACGGTCCGGCTCGTCGAAAGAGCCCCCTCGGCGGTGGCCAGCTCCTGCTCGGTCGGCGCCGCTGCCGGGTCGGTCGAGGCGATGACGGTTCCGGCAGGGTCCACCACGACCACCTCGCTACCGAGTACCTCTCGTACCTCGCGCACGACGTCGTCCACGCCGCCGCCGTGGAGGACGACCCAGGTCAGCCGGTCGTGCGCGTCAGCAGCGCGCTCGACGTTGTCGGTGTGCGCCTTCAGCAGCTCGCTGGTGTTCTCCAGCTCGCTGAGTGCGAGCTGTGTCTCGGAGAGGAGCCGGGCGTTGTCGATCGCGACGGCCGCGTGCGCGGCGAGCGACACCAGCAGTGCGACGTCCTCGCGGCCGAACGGACGGACCGTGCGGTTTGCGGCGTACAAGACCCCGATGACCTGCTGGCCCAGCCGCAGCGGCACCCCCAGGATGGAGGTGAGTCCCTCGTCGGCCACCGCGGTGTCGATCGAGCCGGTGTGCCGGAAGCGCTCGTCTGCGAAGTAGTCGGCCGTCGAGTACGGCGTCGCGGTCTGTGCGACCAGACCGCCCAGCCCGGCGCCCATCGGCAGCCGGACCTCCCGGAACGACTGGGCCAGCACCCCCTCGGTGACACGCATGTACGTGTCTCCGCGCTCGTCGTCGTTCAAGGAGAGGTAGGCGACGTCGCTGTGCAGCAGCTGCCTTGCCCGGTGCACGATCGCCTCGAGGACGGCGTCCACGTCGGTCAACCCCGCCAGGTCGCTGGCGGTCTCGTACAGGGCGGACAGCTCGGTCTCGCGGCGCCGCCTGGCCTCGAGGACGGTCCGGACCTGGAGAGCGAGAAGTTTGGCGCGCTCGAGGTCCTGGACCTGCTCGGCGTCGGCGCCGGCTGCGCGGGCTGCCAGCAGCGGCCCCTCGAACTCGACGGGGGCGGCCTCGCGGGCAAGCAGCTCGAGGAACTCGGTGCCGGACACCCGGCCCATTCTGGTCGATGCCGGTGGCACCGGCGCCGCCGCCCGCCCACGCGCGCCAGGGAGCGGCCGGGAGTCGGTCACGGCGGTGCACTCACCGGGCGGACCACCCGCCGTCGATCACCATGTTTGATCCAGTCATGAACGACGCGTCCTCGGAGCACAGGTAGGCCACCGCGGCGCCGACCTCCTCCGGCTCGACCAGCCGTTTCACGGCAGATTGGGTCAACATCACCTGGGAGATCACCTCGTCCTCGGACAAGCCGTGCACCCGCGCCTGGTCACCGATCTGCCTCTCCACCAGGGGCGTGCGTACATACCCGGGATTGACGCAGTTGCTGGTCACCCCGTGCGTCGCGCCCTCCAGGGCGATCACCTTGGACAGGCCTTCGAGACCGTGCTTGGCCGAGACGTATGCCGCCTTGTACGGGCTGGCGCGCAGGCCGTGGGCGCTCGAGACGTTCACCACCCGTCCCCAGCCGCGCGCATACATGTGGGGCAGGCAGGCGCGGGTGAGCAGAAACGGCGCCTCGAGCATGATGCGGTGGATCAGCGCGAACCGGTCCGGGGGGAACTCCTCGAGTGGTGCCACATGCTGGATGCCCGCGTTGTTGACCAGGATGTCGGCCTCCAGCTTCAACTCGGACAGCGCCGCAGTCTCGCCGAGATCGACGACCCACACATCGCCGGAGATCTCCTCGGCGACACCGGCCGCGCCGTCGGCGTCCCGGTCGCACACCACGACGGCGGCTCCGTGGGCAGCCAACCTACGAGCCACGGCCGCACCGATCCCGCTCGCAGCGCCGGTGACCACAGCGCGTCTGCCGCGGAGGTCGGGGAGCGATGCGCTGGTCTGCATGGTCAGAGAACCTACGGACCGAACCCGGCACCGTGGATGTTGACGGCGCACACAATTGACCCGGAGGGTGTGTGGGCGTCAGCGGTCCAGCCGGACACCGGCTCCGGCCTCGAGCGCCCTGTCCAGGACCGCGGCGGCGAGCACGGCGTCGACCGCGCCCACCCCGAGGCTGCACGACACCCGCAGTCTTCCCCGCGGCGGCGAGTCCAGCGACAGGCCCAGGGACCGGGCGGGTGCCGGCCAGCCGTCGAAGTGGCCGAGCGTCCGGTAGTGCTCGAACTGCTCGATGTCGTCGGTGACGAGGTCGTCCGCCTCGCGAACCAGGTCGGCCCCCACGTAAGCGTCGAAGTCCACCGGTACGACGAGCACACGCTCGCCGAACCACTCGCGCGGGAGCCGCCTGGTGGGGTCCGGGCTCATCGGACCGGCGGTGATGACCACGTCGGCTCCGGTGACCGCCTCCCTGGCGGTTCCGCAGAGCTCCACATCGGGAAGTGGTCCGGTGAGCCGCGGCCCGCCGTACACCCGGATCGTGGCATCCGGGTTCAGGGCCCGTACCACCGCGGCATGCTGGCGGCCCTGCTCGCCGTACCCGAGGATTGCCACGCGCTGCCAACCCGGATGAGCCAGGTGTCGGATGCTCACGCCGCTCGCCGCGGCGGTCCTCGTCGCGGTGATCTCGCCGGCGTCCATGATCGCGATGGGCGACCCGGTGCCGGAGTCGTTGACCACGATGACCCCGGAGACGTAGGGCAGACCGCGAGCGGGGTTGCCGGGGTAGGCGCTGACCCATTTGAGCGCGGTGACGTCCTCGTCGGCGAGGTGGCTGGGCATCGCGTGGATGAACGTGCCGGGGCGCGGGTGGACGCCGATCTTCGGCGGGTTCTCCACACGGCCCGACGTCATCGACCGATAGGTGCGCGCCAGCAGATCCATCTGCTCGAGCGCTGTCGGGAGCAGTCGGCGCACCGTCGCGCGGTCGAGGTAGGTGATGGCGTCGGGCGGTACGGCAGAGTGCATGGACCCATCCTCGCCCGCCGGTGTCCGTCGGGTCAGGACGATCAGGAGAACTGGTCGAGGTGGCTGCGGCGTGCAACTCCTCGGCGTCCGCCGGGCCGCCGGCCAGCAGCACGCCGAGTTCTGCGACGAACACGATCCGGTTCGCTCCCTGCCGGGCCGCAATGCGACAGGGGTCAGCGGTAGAGGTCACCGCTCAGGTACTTCAGCCCGGAGTCGGGCTGGAGCGTCACGACCGTGTGCCCAGGGCCGAGCTCGCGGGCCAGGCGGCAGGCGGCGACGATGCTCGCACCACCACTGGGGCCGGTCCAGACCCCCTCGGTCCGGGCCAGGTCGCGTGCAGCCTGGAAGGCATCCTCCGTGCTGACGGCGTCGAGGCGGTCGTAGCTTCCGGGGGCGAGGAGTGGCGGGACGAAGCCGACACCGCCCCCTTCGATCTGGTGGCTGCCCGCGGGGCCGCCGGCGATCACGGCCGACTCCGCCGGTTCGACGACGGTCCCCAGCACCGCCGGCCAGCGTTCGCGGATCGGGCGGTAGGTGCCCATGTAGGCCCCACCGACGCCGACGTACACCGCGAGCCCGTGTATCTCACCGTCGATCTGCTGCACCAGCTCGCGCCCGATGCCGAGATAGCCGTCGAGGGTGTCGAGGTTGTTGAACTGATCGGTCTGGAACGCTCCCTCACGCTCGGCGATCTGAGCGGCGCGTTCCTGCATCGCCGGGATCAGCCCCGGGTGGATGCCGTCGTCACTGTGGATGATCTCCAGGTCGGCGCCGAACGCGCGCATCGTCTGCAGCTTCTCCTCGGCGAAGACATTCGAGGTGACGATCCGTAGCGGGTAACCCTTGATGCTGCACACGAAGGCCAACGAGCTCCCGGTGGATCCACCGGTGTATTCCACGACGGTCTGGCCGGGCTGCAGGTCACCTCGCCGTTCGGCGCCCTCGATCATCGCCAGCGCCATCCGGTCCTTGTACGAGCCGGTCGGGTTCGCGGCCTCCAGCTTGACCCACACCTCGGCTGTGTCCGGACCAGGAAACTTCGAGAGTCGCACGACCGGCGTGCGGCCGATGCCGCTCAGCGCCCCTGCGCGCTCGACCATGGCGGGCACCCTACCCCGGGCCGGTGGATGCCGGTCTGTTCGCTGTCTAGTCGCTCTCCCTGAGTGAGCCTGGCGGGAACTCGCTTACGCGCGCTCGGTCGTCGGTGTCTGGACCGGGAGGCGCTGCCGCTGCCCCCGGCCGCCAGCGTCTTGTGGACCGAGGCGAGCTGAGTCAGCGTCTGATCCTCGGCGTGCACGCGGCCCCCGACGATGCAGTCGCCCAGACGATGACGCGGCTGTGGCGCTCTCGCGCACGCCTCGCGGGCTCGGGTCGTCGGGATCAGCGCGGTCTGGACGATGCGCAGGCTGCGCACGCGCGCGGGGCCGCGGCTACATTGACCGCATGAGCCTCGTCGCCGAGCTGGCCTACATCCACCGGCGTGGCAACGCCTTCCAGCGCGGGCTCCAGGCGTTCGCGTCCACCCGGCCGGGCGCTTGGCTCTTCTCCAAGACCCTGGCGCGGATGGACCGGACCGTGGACCGGCTGGCCCGGGGGCGGGTGAGCCTGCCGGAGGTGCTCGCCGGCCTGCCGTCGCTGGTGCTGACCACGACCGGCCGCAAGTCCGGGCAGCAGCGCTCGACGCACCTCATCGCCGTACCGGTCGGCGACACGCTCGCTCTGCTGGGCACCAACTTCGGGCAGAAGCGCACGCCGGCGTGGGTGCTCAACCTCGAGGCCGACTCGCGGGCCAGCGTCAGCTACCACCAGGTCACCCGGGCGGTGGTGGCGCGCCCGGCGACCGACGACGAGCGGGAGCAGATTCTCGCGAACTCGGCGGGGGTGTACGGCGGCTACCAGAGGTATCAGCAGCGGATCACCGGACGCCGGGTCCGGATGTTCGTGCTCGAGCTGGCGACCTGAGGCGGCTCTCCTGACGGACACGCCCTCAGAACTGGTCGAGGTGGCCGTACTCCTCGACGCACTTGTCGAGCCGCTCGGGATCGAGGCCGAGGTGCTCGCCGATCCAGTCGAACTGGTAGGCGAACGCCTCGACGGGCAGGTCGTGGCCGGTGTCGTACCAGCGAACCTCGCTGCCGTCTCCAGCAGCGGCGTGCAGCTGCTCGGCGTCCGCCGGCTCGACCATCGTGTCGTGGCGACCGTTCATGAACAGGAGGTCGGCGTCGCTGTCCCCGACGTACAGCACCGGTTCCAGGGGCCGCATGTCGTCCAGCCAGGCGGACTCCTCCGCGTCTGGCAGCATGCCGAGCCCCGGCAACGGCGTCCCGTCGGGGCGGGTGAGGTGCGCGACGAGCCCGCCGTCGCCGACGATCATCACGGCGCTGTCGATGCGGTGGTCGACTCCCGCGAGCAGGGCGCCCATCGAGGCTCCGTAGCTGATGCCCATCAGCGACACGCGCGTGGCACCCTCCTGCTGGAGCAGGTCGATCCCGCGGCGGAGGTCGACGATGAACTGGATCTGCTCGACCCGGTCCTGGTGGGTGAGGGTGATCGCGTCCTCGGTCCGCGGCGAGCGTCCTCGGGCGTAGGGCGCGTCGATCGCCAGCGCGGTCGCACCGGCGCAGGCGTAGACCTGGGCCGGCTCGCGCATGTCGTTGCGGTCGAGCGGCATGCCGTGCAGCAGCACTATTGCGGCGTCGGAGGGGTCGACGTCCGGGGAAGTGAGCGTCGCCGTGACCGTGCCGCCTTGCGGGCTCGGATAGGTCACCTCCCGGACCGTCATGGGTCCGACGGTCCGGCTGCGTCTGGTCGCGAGCCGCACGGCTCCGTCGCTGTCGTAGTCGTAGAGAGCGGGGTCGCCCGTGACCCCGGCCGTCGACGGGTCCGCCGAGAGCGACGCGGCGGAGGAGCCGGAGGGTTCTCCGTCGGCACGACCGTCGGCGCCGTCGTCGCTGCAGGCCGTGAGTACAGCGAGCACTGCTGCGCCGGCCACCGCCAACGTGAGCCTGTGCGCACCTGCGTCCGTAGGCGATTGCGGGTACATGACCGCCCCTCTCGTCGCCGGTCGGTCCGTCGACGCCGGGAGCGGTCCCGAGAAGTGTCGAGCCCCCGGTTTCCTTCGATGGTAGGTAGCCCGCACGCCGTGCCGCAACGGTCGCCCGTGCACCGCCCACGAGTCGCCTCGGCGTTGTCAGGCGCCGGCCCGGTCAACGAGCACGACCTCGGCATCGCACTCAGCGGCTGCGACGTACGGCGAGCGGTCAGCGCACCGCGCTCGCCGGCGGCCGCTCGACCTGGAGCATCGACTCGGTCTCGGCGAACCCGACGGACCGGTAGACCCGGATCGCGAGGTACTCCGGGTCGGCCACCATCACCAGCGTGTGCACGCCGAGCTCGTCGAGACCGAAGCGGCTGACGTGGTGCACGAGCGTGCCGGCCAGTCCACGGCCGCGCGCCTCCGGTCGGGTCTCGACGTTCTGGAACCGGGCCAGTCCCTCGCCGGCCCGGAACAGCCCCATCCCGGACTGCAGGCGGCCTGCCTCGAAGGCCCCGAACCACTCGCCGAGACCGTGACCGACCAACGCCTGGATCGTCGCGACCTTGGCCTCGCTGAACCTGCGGTATTCCTCCGGGTCGTGGCCCTCGTCCATCGTCGCCATCCGCAGGTCGACCAGCTGGTCCCAGTCGTCGTCGGTGCTCAGCGGTCGGTAGGCCGCGTCGCGGTTCGGTCGCGGTGGCTCGTGCACCGACGAAGCGGTCATCACCGCGCAGGTCTCGGCACGAACGCCACGCTCCGCGAAGTCCGCCGCGTCCTGTGCGGTCAGGGACGTCCCGTCGATCCCGATCGCGACGTGCTCGGCGTCGGGGAACTCCCGCGTGAATACCTCCAGCCAGTGCCCGGCGGGTGCGGCGGACCCGGCGCCGTCGAGCAGCAGGAAGTTGCCCCACCAGAACCCCGGGTTGTGCGGCGACCGGATGACCAGGTGGTCGCCGCGGTCCTCGACCGTGCTGCCGCCGTGCCGGAGCAGCGCGAGGTCGGTGCGGAAGCCGAGTGACGTGATGTGCACGACGCGACTCTAGGACCTTTGGCCCCGGGACCGGCGGTTGTGGCGCGGTTAGGCTTCGCCGCATGGGAAGCAGCGTGTACGTGGCCTCTGTCGAGGGCTACACGGGGAAGTCAGCTGTGGCGCTCGGGGTCCTCGACGAGCTGTCGCGCCGGGTCGAACGCGTCGGGGTGTTCCGGCCGATCGTGCGCCGAGACGGTGCGTCGTACCACGGTGGCCGTGACTACGTGCTCGAGATGCTCACCGCCCACGAAGCGGTCTCGCTGTCGTACGACGAGTGCGCGGGCGTGACGTACGACGAGGTGCACGCCGACCACGCCGGTGCGCTGGACCGGATCGTCGAGCGCTACCACCGGGTCGCCGACCAGTGCGACGCGGTGGTTATCGTCGGCAGCGACTACACCGACGTCGGCACGCCGACCGAGTTCTCCTACAACGCACGCATCGCGGCCAACCTCGGCGCGCCGGTGCTGCTGGTGCTCAACGGCTCGGGCCGCTCGCCGGAGGACCTGCACACGATCACCGAGATGGCGATCGGGGAGCTGACCGCGAACCACGGCACGCTGTTCGCGGTGATCGCCAACCGGGTCGACCGCGCCGAGGTCGCCCGAGACGTCGAGGCGCTCCGGCACGGCGACGTGCCGGCGTACGTGATCCCGGAGGAGCCGCTGCTCAGCGCGCCCTCGCTCGCGGACCTGATGTCGGTGTGCGACGGCACGCTCGTCAGCGGCGACGAGACCTTGCTCAACCGCGAGGCGACCGGGATCGTGGTCGCGGCGATGACCATGCCCAACGTGCTCGACCGGCTCTTCGACGGCTGCGTGGTGATCACGCCGGGGGACCGCCCGGAGGTCGTGCTGGGCGTGCTGATGGCGCACCTGTCGGCGAACTTCCCTCAGGTCTCCGGCGTCATCCTCAACGGCGGGTTCGAGCTGCCCGAACAGGTCGCCCGGCTGCTCGAAGGAACCGGCGCGACGTTGCCGATCGTCGCCACTGCCCACGGCACCCACCAGACCTCGTCGCTGCTGAGCTCGGTGCGCGGCCGGCTCACCGTCGACTCCACCCGCAAGGTCTCGATCGCGCTGTCCCTGTTCGCCGAGCACGTCGACGGCGACGCGCTGCTCGACCGGCTCGAGGTGGCCCGCACCGACGCGGTGACGCCGCTGATGTTCGAGCACCAGCTCCTCGACGACGCGATGGCGGACCGGCGGCACATCGTGCTCCCCGAGGGTGAGGAGGAGCGGATCCTGCGCGCCGCCGACATCCTGCTGCGCCGCAACGTCGCCGACCTGACCCTGCTCGGCGACCCGATCTCGATCAACGCCCGCGCGGCGAGCCTGGGCGTCGACGTCTCGCGCGCGAAGTTCCTCAGCCCCAACGACGGTGAGCTCGTCGACCGGTTCGCCCGCGAGTACTACGAGCGCCGCAAGCACAAGGGTGTCGAGCTGGACGACGCGCGCAGCATCGTCAGCGACGTCTCCTACTTCGGCACGCTGATGGTCGAGCTCGGCCTCGCCGACGGGATGGTCTCCGGCGCGGTGCACACCACGGCCCACACCATCCGGCCGGCGCTGGAGATCGTGAAGACGCTGCCCGACGTGTCCGTGGTGTCGTCGGTGTTCTTCATGTGCCTCGAGAACCAGGTGCTCGTGTACGGCGACTGCGCGGTCAACCCCGACCCGACCGCCGAGCAGCTCGCCGACATCGCGATCTCCTCGGCCGCCACCGCCGCCGCGTTCGGGATCGAGCCGCGGGTCGCGATGCTGTCCTACTCCACCGGCGCGTCAGGCAGCGGCACCGACGTCGAGAAGGTCTCCCTGGCCACCGCGCTGGTCAAGGAGCGTGCGCCCGAGCTGCTCGTCGAGGGCCCGATCCAGTACGACGCCGCGATCGACTCGGCCGTCGCGCAGACGAAGCTCCCCGACTCGCAGGTCGCCGGCCACGCGACGGTGTTCGTGTTCCCGGACCTCAACACCGGCAACAACACCTACAAGGCCGTGCAGCGCTCCGCCGGCGCCGTCGCGGTCGGCCCGGTGCTGCAGGGTCTGCGCAAACCGGTCAACGACCTGTCCCGCGGCGCCACGGTCCGCGACATCGTCAACACCGTGGCGATCACCGCGATCCAGGCCCAGCAACGGATCGCCGACGTGACCGCCACGGCGCAGCGGCCGGCCGACCCGACCGGACCGGCCCAGCCCGAGCGCACGTCCGAGGACGTGGCGTCCCGGTGAGCGGTGCGCAGGGCGGGCCCGAGGGCCCCGCCGGCGGCGACAACGTCCTCGTCGTCAACGCCGGGTCGTCGTCGCTGAAGTACTCCCTCGTGGAGGCCGGCTCCGGTCGCGCCCTGGCCACCGGTCTGGTCGAGCGGATCGGCGAGGGCGACGGCGTGCTCACCCATACCGGGCCGGACGGAGAGAAGCACCGGACCGAGCGCGAGGTGAAGACCCACGAGGACGCGCTGCGTGCCGCCATCGACGCGTTCGAGGAGCACGGCCCGTCGCTGACCGAGACGCCTGTCGTCGCGGTCGGTCACCGGGTGGTGCACGGCGGCGCCCGGTTCGCCGACCCGGTGCTCGTCGACGACGAGCTGATCGCGAAGGTCACCGAGCTCGTGCCGCTCGCGCCGCTGCACAACCCGGCGAACCTCGAGGGCCTACAGGTCGCTCGCAAGCTGTTCCCGGACCTCCCCCAGGTGGCCGTCTTCGACACCGCGTTCCACCAGACCCTGCCCGAGCACGCCTACACCTACGCGGTGCCGCTGTCCTGGCGAGACGAGCACCGGATCCGCCGCTACGGCTTCCACGGCACGTCGCACGCGTTCGTGACCGGCGAGGCCGCCCGGCTGCTCGACAAGCCCGTCGACGAGACGAACCTGGTCGTGCTCCACCTCGGCAACGGCTGCTCGGCCACCGCCGTTCGCGGTGGGCACTCGGTCGACACGTCGATGGGACTGACGCCGCTCGAGGGTCTGGTGATGGGCACCCGGTCCGGCGACCTCGACCCGGCCCTGCACGCGCACCTGCACCGGCAGCTCGGCTGGTCGCTGGAGGAGATCGACACCGCGCTGAACCGCGAGTCCGGGCTCAAGGGGCTGACCGGCCACAACGACTTCCGCGAGCTCGAGCGGCTCCGCGACGCCGGCGACGGCAGGGCCCGGCTGGCGTTCGACGTCTACTGCTACCGGATCCGCAAGTACGTCGGCGCCTACTACGCCGTGCTCGGCACCGTCGACGCGGTGGTGTTCACAGCCGGGGTCGGACAGCGTGCGCCGGAGGTCCGAGCCGCCTCGCTGTCCGGTCTGCAGCGGCTCGGCATCGCCGTCGACCCGGAGCGGAACGAGGCGCCGCACGAAGGGCCAGCGGTCGTCTCGCCGGACGACGCCGAGGTCGCGGTGCTCGTCGTACCCACCAACGAGGAGTGGGAGATCGCCCGGCAGACGCTGGCCGTGCTGCGCGCCGCGCCCTGATTACCAGGGGATGTCGGCGATCTGTCACTTCCCCGGGATGCATTCCGGGGGAAGCGACAGGTAACCGAGGGAAGTCCGAGCCGGTCCGGCGTGATGAGGCGCCGGGTCGGCATGCGAGCCCGCAGGGTCGGTAGCGTGGCGGGATGACTGACACCACGCCCGACCAGGACTGGCCACGCAACTGCCCCGTGTGCGGGACCGCGCTCGAGTCGGCCGTGGTCGACCTCGACAAGACCAACGCCGATCATCCCGAGATGCGACCCGGCGAGATGGTCGCGGTCGACTTCTGCCCCAACCCCGACTGCCCCTCGCACGCCGACGCCGCCACCGACGCGGGCCCCGGTACGGCGACAGGTGGCGCTGGGGACCTCGGCCCGGAGACGACCCCCGGCTCGCTCGGCGGCGACAACGGCGGCGGCTGAGCCGGCCGAGGGGGCGCCGCGGCTCGGACCCGCCGGCGCGCCCCGAGTCCCGCTACTGCGCGTCGAGCGCGGCCCGGTCCTCCGCGTCGAGCTCGAGCCGCACCGCCTGCACCGAGTCGGCCACGGACTCGGGCCGGCTGGCGCCGGGGATCGGGATGACCGCGTCGGACAGGGACAGCTCCCACGCCAGGCAGACCTGCTGCGGGCTGACGCCGTACTTCGTCGCGACGTCGGCGAAGGGCTGCCAGCGGCTGCCGAGCTCGCCCGCGTCGGACATCCCGCCGAGCGGGCTCCAGGCGAGGAAACCCAGCCCGAGCTCGGCGCACAGGTCGATCTCCGGGCGTGAGCTGCGGAACGCCGGCGAGAACTGGTTCTGCACCGACACGAGCCCGTCGCCGAGGACGTGGTGAGCCAGCCGGATCTGGTCGGGGTCGGCGTTGGAGATGCCGACGGCGGCGACGAGGCCCTCGTCGAGCAGCGCCTTCATCCCCTGCATCGTCTCGGCGTAGTCGACCTCCGGGTCGGGCCGGTGGTGCTGGTAGAGCGCGATCTGGTCCACGCCGAGCCGCTTCAGTGACGCCGTGCAGGCCTCGCGGAGGTACTCCGGCCGGCCGGCGAGCTCCCAGTCGGTGCCGCGCCGGGTGTGTCCGCCCTTCGTCGCCACGAGCACCTCGTCGGGCCCGACCCCGAACCGGGCCAGCGCCTTGGCGACGAGGATCTCGTTGTGGCCGAACGTCGCCTCGTCGGGCGAGTAGGCGTCCGCGGTGTCGATGAGCGTCACGCCCTCGTCGAGCGCGCGCTTGATCGTCTCCATGGCGCGGTCCTCGTCGTTGCGCTCGCGCACCGACATCGGCATCGCACCCAGGCCGACGGCGCTGACGTTCCTGGTCCCGAGTCGTCTCTGCTGCATGCATCCACCCTAGGCACGCGGCTCGAACCGCCTGCCGGCTTGCAGCACGCGTGACACTGGAGCGGTGGTCGCCTCCGAGCAGCGGAGCCCCGTCGACGTCCTCGCGGTGGACGGCCGGCCGCCCCTCCTCGCCCCGGTCGTACGTCGTGCCCTGGTCGTCGCGCTCGTGGTCGCCCTCGCTGCGGGGTGGGTCGTCGACCGGCAGGTGCGTGCCGGGGAGGACCGGGCCGTGAGCGGGTGCGCCACGCAGGCGGCGGGGGCGGTTGCCGCGGCGCGCGGCCGGATCTCCTCGATGGTGGGCTACGTCCGGCCCACGTTGTTCACCGCCGAGCCGGCGCTGCGGACCGACCTCTACCGGCTGGTGAGCGGCGCGACCCGGGGCACCGCCGGTCCGGTGGCGGACGCCCTCGCCGGCTGCCGGTCGGTCCGGGTGCTGCCGCTGCACGGCGGGATCCGCGCCCGGCGCGACGGCTGCCTCACCTGGCTGCGGGGCGAGCTGCGTTTCGTCGACGCCGTGGCCCGCGACGGCCGGACGGCGTTCACGACCGGCGGGCCGTCCGCACGTTCTGCCGCGGCCTGCACCGGGTAGGAGACGCTCCATGGACGAGGGAGAGAACGACCTGACCGTCGCGGTGACCGGTCCGACCGGCACGTTCGGCCACGGGCTGGTGCCGCTGCTGCAGGCCGACGAGCGGGTCCGTCACGTGGTCGGCATCGCGCGCCGGCCGTTCGACCCGGCGCAGCACGGCTGGTCGAAGATGGAGTACCGACAAGGCGACGTACGCGACCCCGACGCAATGGCCGAGGCCTTCGCCGGCGCCGACGTCGTCGTGCACCTCGCCTTCCTCATCGTCGGAGGCGCCCGCGCCACGACCCGCGCGATCAACGTGGAGGGCACGCTGAACGCGTTCCGGGCCGCCGCCGCGGTCGGGGCGCGCCGGTTCGTCTACGCCTCGTCGATCGCGGCCTACGGGTTCCACGCCGACAACCCCGTGGGGATGACCGAGGACTGGCCGACCCGGCCCGCGGACCGACTGTTCTACGCCCAGGAGAAGGCCGAGCTCGAGGAGCTCCTCGCCGCGGAGGCCGAGCAGCACCCGGGGACGGCGCTGTACCTGCTGCGGCCCCCGATCGTGCTGGGTCCGCAGGCGGTCGGGGCAAAGGTGGACCTGCCGGCGCCGCTGGCCTGGTTGGGCCGCAAGGTGCTCGGCGCCGACGGCCGGCTGCCGGTCCCGCTGCCGTTGCTGGTGCCCGACCTGCCCGTGCAGCTGATCCACCAGGACGACGTGGGGCGGGCGCTGCTGCAGTGCGTGGTCGCGGCGGGACCTCCGGGGGCCTACAACATCGCCGCGGACGACGTGCTCAGCGCCCTCGACATCGCCCGCGAGGTCGGTCTGCTGCCGGTGCGCCTGCCGGCCGGACCGACGTACGCCGTGTCGCGGGTGCTCGCCCGGCTCCCCCTGCTGCCGTCGGCCGCGGAGTGGATCGAGGCGGGCAGTCACCCGGCGGTGATGGACACCACGCGGGCGCGCACCGAGCTCGGCTGGACCCCCCGCTACACCGCGCGGGAGGCCCTCCGGGCGACGCTGCGGCCCGAGTGACCCCGGCCGTGTGGGGTCGGCAGGCGTGGGGTCGGCCCGGGTGGCTCAGGGCCGGGGCGGCTGCTCGCCGTCCTCGCCGCCGAGCTGCTCGGCACCGGCGATGATCTCCTGGGCGACGAGCCGGAGCTTCACGTTACGGTGCTGGGAGAGCCGGGCCAGGAACGCGAACGCCCGCTCGTCGGTGAGCCCGTAGCGCTCCATCACGATCCCGACCGCCTGGCCGATCCCGGTGCGGGTGGCCACCGCCTCGTTCAGGTTGTGCACCTCACGCGCATAGCCGATCGCCATCGCAGCCTGGTGGGTGAACAGCGCACCGAGCGCGTCGAAGTCCTCGAACGAGCCGAGCCGCTGTGAGTAGAGGTTGAGCGCTCCGCTGGACTTCCCGGTCTCGAAGAGCCGCAGACCGGCCTGCGCGCGCACGCCGTACTGCAGCGCGACCTCGGCGTAGCGGTCGAACCGGTCGTCGTGGGCCAGGTCGGGGGAGAGCACGTGCACGTCCTCGGACGCGGCCTCGTAGCACGGGCCCTCCTGCAGGGCGTACTGCGCCGCGTCGACGGCGAGCAGGTCGTCGTCGGTCTGGGCGAAGGTGTCGAGTCGGCCGTCTCGGTGCCGCACCGTGATGCTCGCCGACGACACGTCGGGCAGCAGCTCCACCGCTGCCTGCGTGATCGCGGACAGGGTCTGGTCGAGGTCCCCGGGCTGCAGGGACTCCGCCAACCGCCGGGCGGTCTCCACGAGGTCCTCGTCGCTCATGGGAGAGAAGGTACTCCGGCGGGCGTCATCGCTCGGCGGTCAGGGCGCCCAGCCAGCGGCGGTCCCACCACGACGACCACTGCTCCCGGTCGGTCGACGGGCGCGCGAGGAGGTAGCCCTGGGCCTGGTCCACCCCGAGGGTCGACAGGGCCGAGAGCTGGTCGCCGGTCTCGACGCCCTCCCCGGTGACGGAGGCGCCGATCTCCAGGGCGAGCAGCACCAGCGCGGTCACCAGGGAGCGTCGCGCCGGGTCGGTGTCGACGCCGTCGATCAGGGCCCGGTCGAGCTTGATCACCTCGGGTCGCAGCTGGAGGACGTGGTTGAGCGAGGCGTATCCGGCGCCGGTGTCGTCGATCGCGAACCGCACCCCCTCCTCGCGCAGCGCGGTCACTGCGGCGTTGAGTGCGGGGTAGTCGGCGACCCGGGCGTGCTCGGTGATCTCCACGAACAGGCGGTCCAGCGGAGCGCCGGACCCGGTGAGCCGGCGGCGGAAGGACGGGTCGACGAGGAGCTCGGGACTGGCGTTGACCGAGAGGTGCACCGACCCGGGTAGCTCGTCGAAGTGCTGGAGGGCGGCCAGGAAGGTGAGCTCGTCGAGCTCCTTGCCCCGGCCGCACGCCCGGGCGTCCGCAAACCAGCGGTCGGGGCCGCGGCCGTCCCGGAACCGGGCCAGCGCCTCGACCCCGGTCACCGCGCCGGTCACCAGGCTGATCAGGGGTTGCAGCGCCACGTCCACGTCGCGGGTGGAGAGGACCGCCTGGATGCGCTCGCGCGGTTCGCTGAGCTGCTGCGGAAGGACCAGGTCGGGAGCGGCGGAGCGGCGGGCGCCCCGGAAGCCGACGACCTGCCCCTTCGGGTCGGTGATCGCCACCGCGGCGCCGTGCAGTGCCACCGCAGAACCGTCCCGGTGCCGCCAGCGCAGCACGGCGTCCTCCCAGCGCGTCCGCGCCGCCAGGTGCTTGGCCAGCAGCCGGTGCGCCTCGCTCTTCGCCTCGTCGTCGTGCAGCAGCTCGAACGAGGACCGGCCGACCAGGTCGGCGGGCCGGTGGCCCAGCAGTGCCGTCACCCCCGGGCTGGAGTAGGTGATCACGCCGTCCACGTCGGACTCCCACTGCCACTCGCCGGAGGTGGTGGCGGCGGCGTCGATGATCTGCTCGCGACGGCCCAGCTCGGTGCGGGCGCGGAGCAACGAGCGCGCCACCACCAGGCCGGCCACGACCGAGACGACGGTGGCCAGCAGGCCGGTCGCGGCGAGGAGCTCGTGCGGGCGGCCATCGCCGGCCAGCACGTCCCCGACCTCGGCGACCTGGCCGACGCCGGACAGCACCAGGTCCGCGGTGAGCGCCGCGGCGAGGACGTACATCCACAGCCTGGGAACCATGCTGACCCCTCGCCGGACGGTTGCTTGCAGGTGACGCTGGGGCCACCGTGCTGTGTGGGGCTGGTCTGGCTGCCGGTGGTCCTGTGACCATGGTGCCCCTTTGTCGGGTTTTGAACCAGAATCGCGCCCGTGCCCTGTCGAGTGGGCAGGTCCGGTCCGTCGAGTGGGCAGGTCCGGTCCGTCGAGTGGGCAGGTTCCGGCGGGCGCGCCGGGGAACGGTCAGCCGATCTGGGCGTCCCCGCCGCGGCACCCGGCGAGCGGCTGTGGTGTCGTCGGCAGGGCGCCCTGCGGCACCGGTGCCCCGTCCGCGTCGAGCACGCGCTGCTGTACGGCGAGCGCGCCGTCGGGGCCGACCGGCCCGTCGATCCAGGTCTGCAGGTGGGCGTACCCGTTGCGGGCGGTGGTGCTGAACCACGGGCCAGGCTCGCCCTCGACGACGTACCGCTGCTCGACGCGGTCGACCTGCGGGCCGACCGCGAGCCACAGCGTGGCGGTGTAGCCGTCGACGGTGCTGCCCGAGCAGTCCCACGCGGCGCGACCGTTGGTCAGGAACGCCACCGGATCGGCCTCGGAGGCCTCGGGCAACGGCAGCACGGCCGGTGCGTCGGGCCCGGCGGCGTCGCACAGGCGCAGCTCGCCCGCCGCGTTGCGGAGCAGCACGACGGGGGAGTCGCCGTGCTGGGACTGCTGCCGCACCGCGTAGAGCACGGTGACGTCGCCGCCTGCCGCGAACGCACCGGTGCTGCAGGCCGCAAGCGCCTGCGCTGCGGAGAGCTCGCCGGCGTCCAGGGCGAGTCGCGGGTCCACAGTCTGCGAGCCGGACGGGGAGGCGGACCCGGCCGGGGATGCCTCACCCGGGGCGTTCTTCCCGCCGATGCTCGCGACCGCGGCGCCACCGACGATGACGCCCACGGCCAGCACCGCGCCCACGACCGCGCCGAGGCGTCGGCGAGACGGCAGCTTGGCAGGCGCACCCATGAGGCCCCCCTCGATGGTGTCGGGTTCGAGCGCTCCGTGTCGACCCGGTCCCCCCGGACCTCGGCGCGCTGGTTCGTTCTCACAAATGTAGCGGCCCGGACCCGCCGGTGTCGGAACTTCGACGCCCGGGCGGTCGAGTCTGCCTCGCCGTCTAGTCCGGGTCCTCGAGAGGCCGTCGGGACGTTTGCGCGCCGAGTTTCGGTCCCGCTCGGAATCCGGCCCCGGAGTTGGTAGTGTCATCCCTGCAGCAGATGCAAGTTCCAGCAGGTTACGCCCGCGGAGTTTGTGATCCGACGGCGTTTTCTCTTGAGTTGAGCAGCATGCTTGTTCGAGGGGCACGGCGTTTCACCGCATCTGACGCTGGCCCCGCTGAAGTGGCGGGGTCAAGCCCCCGTACGTAGGAGTAAACGAGCATGGCTCAGGGCACCGTTAAGTGGTTCAACGCCGAGAAGGGTTTCGGCTTCATTGCGCAGGAGGACGGCGGCGACGACGTCTTCGTGCACTACTCGGCGATCCAGTCGCAGGGCTACAAGTCCCTGGACGAGAACCAGAAGGTCGAGTTCGACGTCACCCAGGGCCCCAAGGGTCCCCAGGCCGAGAACGTTCGCCCCGTCTGATCCTCATCGAGGAGAACGCCGCCTAGGCATTCGCAGCAGGGCCCCGACGGATGCCGTCGGGGCCCTGCTGTTTGTCCGAATTGACTATGGGTAGAACCTCAGGGCGTCGGCGACAATACGTGTAGCGAGAAAGTAACCGCGAGACCGAGGAACGCCGATGGGAGCGACGAGCGTCGTGAGACACGGGAGGAGCGCCGTCATGGACGACCAGCTGAACGTGCCGCTCGAGGACTCCGAGCTGCTGGCCGAGGTGGAGCTCACCACCAACCTGATCATCGCGGCGAGCGAGTCCGACGCGACGCTCTCGCAGGAGGACATCGACCACCTCCTCGGCGTCGAGGCGCCGACCATCCCCGAGCAGAAGCAGCGCGAGGACTGACCCGCTGCCCGAGGCCGTGGCGCGGCCGGCCGACGTCGTGTGCGGGGTGGGGTTCGCGGGATCGGACCTGCTGCACCTAGCATGATCCCCGGTTCTGTCCCGTTCACCAGGAGTTCGCTGTGGCCCTGCGTTTCCGTCCTGTCGACTCGACGTTCTACGACCTGTTCGCGCAGTCGGCCCAGCACCTGGTCGGCGGCGCCGCGCTGCTCGCCGAGATGCTCGCTGACGGCAACGACCGCGAGGGGATCGCGCAGCGGATGCGCGACGCCGAGCACCAGGCCGACGAGTCGACGCACGCCATCATCCGGCGCGTGAACACGACGTTCATCACGCCGTTCGACCGCGAGGACATCTACTCACTCGCCTCGGGCCTCGACGACGTCATGGACTTCATGGAGGAGGCCGTCGACCTGGTCCTCCTCTACGAGGTCGATTCGCTGCCCTCCGAGCTGGCCAACCAGGTCGAGGTCCTCCAGCGCTGCTCGGAGCTGACCGCCGAAGCGATGCCGCGGCTGAAGACGATGAAGGACCTCGAGGAGTACTGGATCGAGATCAACCGGCTCGAGAACGCGGGCGACAAGTCCTACCGGCGGATCCTGGCCAAGCTCTTCAGCGGCAAGTACGAGGCGCTCGAGGTGCTCAAGCTCAAGGACGTCGTCGACTCGCTGGAGGCGGCGATCGACGCGTTCGAGAAGGTCGCCAACATCGTCGAGCAGATCGCCGTCAAGGAGTCCTGAGCGTGGAGCTCGCGATCATCGTCGCGGTCGTCGTCGTCGCTCTCGTCTTCGACTACACCAACGGATTCCACGACGCCGCGAACGCGATCGCCACCTCGGTGTCGACGCGTGCCCTCACGCCGCGCGTCGCCCTGCTGATGGCGGCGGTGATGAACTTCGTCGGCGCCTTCCTCGGCCAGAAGGTGGCGCACACGGTCAGCGACACGATCGTCCCGGGCGGCAGTGAGACGCATGGCCTCGTGGTCGTGGTCGCGGGGCTGGCGGGTGCGATCGGGTGGAACCTGATCACCTGGTACTTCGGCCTGCCCTCGTCGTCGTCCCACGCCCTGATCGGCGGCCTGGTGGGTGCGGCGATGGTGTCGGGCAGCCTCGTGCACTGGCAGACGATCATCGACAAGGTGGTCATCCCGATGGTCGCCTCGCCGGTCGTCGGGTTCCTGCTCGCCTTCGCGCTGATGCTGGGCATCATGTGGCTGTTCCGCCGGGCCAACCCCAACCGGGTCAGCCGCGGCTTCCGCCTCGCGCAGACGGTCTCGGCCGCGGCGATGGCGCTCGGCCACGGCTTGCAGGACGCGCAGAAGACGATGGGCGTGATCTTCCTGGCCCTGCTGACCGGCGGGTACGTCAGTGCGGACGACCGGCTCCCGATCTGGGTGATCGTGGCCGCGGCGACCGCGATCTCCCTCGGCACCTGGTCCGGCGGCTGGCGGATCATGCGGACCCTGGGACGCCGGATCATCCACCTGGACCCGCCGCGCGGGTTCGCCTCCGAGGCGGTGGCCTCGTCGGTGCTCTACACGACCGCGTTCGTGTTCGAGGCGCCGATCTCCACCACGCACATCATCACCTCGTCGGTGATGGGCGCCGGCGCGACGAAGCGGTTCTCGGCGGTGCGGTGGGGGGTCGCGCGGTCGATCGTGGCCGCGTGGGTGCTGACGTTCCCGATGGCCGGGATGATGGCCGCGATCGCGTACTGGATCTGCCGCTTCATCTTCCAGTTGCCCTGACCGTTGAGTCGTCGACTTCCGTCCGTTCAGTCGTCAGTTCTCGCGGTCCGAGCGGTGCTCGGCTGCGTCGTACGACGGGGGGCGGTCGTCGACGGACGGAACCTGACGGCTCGACGGACGGAACCTGACGGCTCGACGGACGGAACCTGACGGCTCGACGGACGCCCTGAGGTCGGTCAGCCGAAGCGGCCGGAGATGTAGGCCTCGGTCGACGGCTCGTCGGGGTTGGAGAAGATCTTCTTCGTCGGGTTCATCTCGATGAGCTTGCCCGGCTTGCCGGCCCCGGCGATGTTGAAGAACGCGGTGTTCTCCGAGACGCGCGCCGCCTGCTGCATGTTGTGGGTGACGATCACGATCGTGTAATTGACCCGCAGCTCGTGGATCAGGTCCTCGATCGCCGAGGTGGAGATCGGGTCGAGCGCGGAGGCCGGCTCGTCCATCAGCAGCACCTGCGGCTCGACCGCGATCGCCCGCGCGATGCACAGCCGCTGCTGCTGCCCGCCGGAGAGGCTGCCGCCCGGCTTGTTCAGCCGGTGCTTGACCTCCTCCCAGAGGTTGGCACCGGCCAGCGACTTCTCCACGATGGTGTCCGCCTCGGACTTCGGGATCCGCTTGGAGTTGAGCCGGCTGCCCGCGAGCACGTTCTCGTAGATCGACATCGTGGGGAAAGGGTTCGGCCGCTGGAAGACCATGCCGACCTGCCGGCGGACCTGGACCGGGTCCACGTCGGCGTCGTACATGTTCTGCCCGTCGATCACGATCTTGCCGTCGACCCGCGCGCCGGGGATCACCTCGTGCATGCGGTTCAGCGAGCGCAGGAACGTCGACTTCCCGCAGCCGGACGGCCCGATCAGCGCGGTCACGGAACGCGCCGGGATCGTCATCGAGACACCCTCGACGGCGAGGAAGTCGCCGTAGTAGATGTCCAGGTCGGACACGTCGATGCTCTTGGCCATGTCAGTCGTCTCTCTTCTTTGCGGCGTGGCCTCAGCGGCCGGTCTTGGGGGAGAAGAACGCGCTGATCGCGCGGGCCACCAGGTTCAGCAGCATCACGATCGCGATCAGCACGAGGGCGGCGCCCCAGGCGCGCTCCTGGCCGAACTCCGGCGGCACGCCCGGTTGCATGTAGGAGTAGTAGATGAACACCGGCAGGGTGGCCATCCGGTCCGCGAACACGTTGAAGTTCACCGAGTCCGTGTCGCCGGCGATGATCAGCAGCGGCGCGGTCTCACCGGCCACCCGCGCGACGGCCAGCGTGACGCCGGTGACGATGCCGGCCAGCGAGGTCGGGATGACCACCTTGAGGATCGTGCGCCACTTGGGCACCCCGAGGGCGTACGCCGCCTCGCGCAGGTCGTTGGGCACCAGCTTGAGCATCTCCTCGGCGGAGCGGACCACGATCGGGATCATCAGGATCGACAGCGCGATCGAGCCGCCGAAGCCCAGCCGGATGCCCGGCCCGAAGATGATCACGAACAACGCGTAGGCGAACAGGCCGGCCACGATCGAGGGGATGCCGGTCATCACGTCCACCAGGAAGGTGATCGCGCGCGCGAGCCGGCTGCGGCCGCCGTACTCCACGAGGTAGACCGCGGCCATGATGCCGACCGGCACGGAGATGATGGTGGCCACCGCGGTGATCAGCAGGGTGCCGATGATCGCGTGGTAGATGCCGCCGCCCTCGCCGACGACGTTGCGCATCGAGTAGGTGAAGAACTGCGTGCTCATCACGCCGGCGCCCTTGGAGACCACCTCGTACAGCAACGTCACCAGCGGGACCATCGCGAGTCCGAAGGCGCTCCACGCGAGCGCGGTCATCAACCGGTCCTTGGCGGCCCGCGGACCCTCGATGGCCAGCGTCCACAACGGCCAGGCGACCCCGAAGAACACGATCGTCACGAACCCGATCGCGACCGGGCCCCAGCCGAGCGTCAGCCCGACGAGCGCCGCGGCGGCGAGACCGATCACCGCGACGAGGGCCGGGGCGTAGCGGGGCAGGGTCGGGTGCGTCAGCGGCACGCTCGGGCGCGGGGCTGCCTCCGGCGGGGTCTGCGTGGTCGTCGGGGTGCTCATCGGGTGCTCCCTTCCCTCGTGCCGCGGGAGGCGATCATCCGGCCCAGGAAGTTCACCGCGAAGGTGACCAGGAACAGCACCAGGCCGCTGAAGATCAAGACGTTGACCTTCAGCCCGGACGCCTCGCCGAACTGCAGGGCGATGTTCGCGGCGATCGTCGACGGGTTGGTCGTGGAGATCAGGTTGAACGTGACCACGCCGGTGGCGGACAGGACCATGGCGACCGCCATCGTCTCGCCGATCGCGCGGCCGAGGCCGAGCATGGTCGCGGAGATCATCCCGGACCGGGCGTAGGGGAAGACCGCCAGCTTGATCATCTCCCAGCGGGTGGCGCCCAGCGCCAGGGCGGCCTCCTGGTGCAGCGTGGGTGTCTGCGCGAAGATCTCGCGGGTGATCGCGGTGATGATCGGCAGCGCCATCACCGCCAGCACCAGAGCCGCGGTGAGGATGGTGCGCCCCGAGGTGGCCGGACCCTTGAAGAACGGCAGGAAGCCGAGGTGGTCCTCCAGCCAGCCGTAGAACGGCACGATCCGGTAGCCGAGGAAGTCGATGCCCCACAGTCCGTAGACCACGGAGGGTACGGCGGCGAGCAGGTCGATGAGGTAGCCCATCGTCTTGGCGAACCGTCGGGGCGCGATGTGGGAGATCATCAGCGCGACCCCGATCGCAAGCGGCGTGGCCACCAGCATCGCCAGCAGCGCGGCGAGCAGGGTGCCGAACAGCAGCGGCCAGACGTAGAGGACCACGCCGCTCTTGCCGTTCATCGCCTCGGGCGGCGCGGTGATGGCGGGCGCGCCCTGGATGGTCAGGAAGATCGCGACCCCGGCGAGCGCCACGAGGATCACGGCACCGGCGCCGCGGGCGATGCCGGCGAACACGACGTCGCCTGCGCGGCGAACCCCTGTCGGAGGCGCTTCGGTCACAGCCACGTCGGTATTCCTCCCCGGAGGCTCGTGAGCAGGCGGGGCTGCTCGGTGGGATCAGCATGGCGGTCACCCGCCGGTGGACACACCTCAGGGTCCGTGCCGGAAGCTGCGCGCTGTCCGGCACGGACCCCGGGGCGGTGGTCCGTGGTCAGGGTCAGCCGGCCTTGATGCCGTCCACCACGGACCGGGCCTGCTCGGCGAGCGAGCTGGCCAGCGGCGCGGACCCGGCGGCCTCGGACGCGGCCTGCTGGCCCTCGTCGCTGAGGATGTAGCCGAGGTAGCCCTTGACCAGGTCGGCGGTCTGCTGGTCGTCGTACGTCGGGCACGCGATCAGGTACGAGGTCAGCACGATCGGGTAGACGCCCGACTCCGTGGTCTCGTGGTCGAGGTCGAACGCCATGTCCGAGTCGCTGCGGCCCTCGACACGCGGGGAGACCTCGAGGATCTTCGCGGCGGCGTCGGCCGACGGGGCGACGAACTCGTTGCCGACGCCGATGCTCGCGACCCCGAGGTCACCGGCCTGGCTGGCGTCGGCGTAGCCGATGGAGTTCGCGCCGTTCTTCACCGCGGACACGACACCGGAGGTGCCGCTCGCGCCCTCGCCGCCCTTGACCGGCCAGGTCTCGACCGGGCCGTAGGACCAGCCGTCCGGGGAGACCGCGGACAGGTAGTCGGTGAAGTTCTCGGTCGTGCCCGAGTCGTCGGAGCGGTGCACGGCGTTGATCGGCTCGGACGGCAGCGACGCGTCCGGGTTCTCCTTCTGGATCGCCGCGTCGTCCCAGGTCTTGATGTCGCCGGCGAAGATGCCGGCCAGGGTGTCGGGCGACAGCTTCAGGTCCTCGACGCCGTCGAGGTTGTAGATGACCGCGATCGGCGAGACGTAGTCCGGGATCTCGATGACGTCGCCGCCGCAGCGCTCCTTGGCCTTGGCGAGCTCGTCGCCGTCCTCGCTGAGGTAGGCGTCGGAGCCCGCGAACGGGTAGCCGCCGGAGATGAACTGCTCGCGGCCGCCGCCCGACCCGATCGGGTCGTAGTTCACGGTCACGTCGGGGTTGGCCTGCTGGAAGCCGGCGCGCCAGGAGTTCTGGGCGGCCTCCTGCGCACTCGAGCCGCCGGCGCTCAGGGTGCCGGAGAGGCCGGTGGAGTCGGCGCCGGTGGTGGCGTCGTTCGAGGCACCGGTCTCGTTCGCGGCGCCGCACGCCGTCAGGCTCAGGCCGAGCGCGAGCGCTGCGGCCGGGGCTGCCAGACGGCGGATGGAAGTGGTGTTCACTTCTTGCTCCTGTGATCTTTGAGAAGACACATCGGTTGCGTTCATCTGCGAAGTTAGGCAGCGCAGGTGAAGCAACCTCCCAGCGCAGGTGAACGGCAGGTGAACGGTGGCCGCCGCTTTCGCGACGCCGTGTGTCTGCCGCCACAGCGCCCGCTCCCACGTCGGTATGGGTCGCGCTCGGTGTCCGCGGCTCCGACCCTCCGACGTCGCGGGATCAGGGAAGGTGGACCTCGGTCGCGACGATCTGGCCGTTGCGGTGGTGGACGACCAGCATCGCGCCCGGCTCGAGCCCGGGATCGCGGACCCCGAGAGCGGCGAACACCCCCGGCAGCACCGGCCGGTGGGTGCACAGCGCGGCGGGCTCCTTGCGCGTGAGCAGGTCGTGCACGACCGCCTCGACGCCGGCTGGCGTGGCGTCCTCCTCCGCGAGGTCGTCGGTGACCTCCAGAGCCAGGTCCGCCACGTCGGCGTACGGCGCGACGGTGGTCCAGCAGCGACGGCTGCTGCTCGAGACGACCCGCTCCACGCCGTACGCCCCGAGCAGCGGCACCAGCCGCTCGGCCTCGTGCTCGCCGGCCTGGGTCAGCGAGCGTTCGCGGTCGTCGCCGCGCCAGGACTTGCGGGAGCGGGACCGGGTGTGGCGGAGCACGACCAGCGGGGTGGAGCGCTTGCGGAGCCGGGTGAACTGGTCGAGGGTGTCCCGGTCGCGCTCGTAGCTGAGCAGGTCGCGGGCCTCCTTCAGCGGGAGCCAGCGGAGCTGGTCGATCTCGTGGTTGGGCCGGTAGGCGTCGATGTCGTCCCCGTTGACGAGCCGGCCCACCCAGTAGTGCACCCGCTTGGGGCGGACCGTGCCGTTGCCGACGGCGTACTCCTGGTCGCGCAGCGGCGGGCCGAGACGGATGTCGAGCCCGGTCTCCTCGGCGACCTCGCGCACCGCGGCGGTGACGGCGTGCTCGCCGGGGTCGAGCTTGCCCTTCGGGAAGGACCAGTCGTCGTACTTCGGCCGGTGCACGAGCAGCACCTCGGGCCCCTTGCGGGAGACCACGGCCCCGGCCGCGACGATCTCCCGGCTGTCCACGCCGCTAGTCTCACATCCCAGCGCCCGTCCGTGGCGCAACGGGAGGGTGAACACGACGTGGACGTGCTGCGCAGGTCGGGTCGTCGGCGGCGCGGTGGCCGCGTGCGGGTCGTCGCCGCGGTGATCGCGCTCGTCGTGCTGGTCGCCGTAGGCGTAGTCGTCTGGCGGCTGCTGGACCGGCCCGGCGACTACGAGCGTGCGGTGGGCTACCTGCCGCCCGACACGCTCCGGGCCAGCTGGACCGACTGGGCCGCCGTTCGTTCCTCGGCCCGCGGGGACGGCCTGGACGCCTCGTCGCCGCGGCGGAAGGTCGAGGCGTTCCTGAGCCGCGCGTTCGACCAGGACCTGACCTCGGACTCGGCGCTCGCGGAGTCGACCTACGTGCTGTCGTCGCGCTACGGCTTCTCCCCGCTCGACGCATCCTGGGAGCTGCTCGGGCAGTCGCGCGCGGGCCAGGTGGTGGTGCTGGCGCTGCCGCAGGACGTGGATCCGGGCGGGATCGAGCAGCGGCTGCGCGGCCTCGGGTACGACGAGCCCGCGGACGGGATCGGCTCCGGCGGCACGTGGAGGGGGTCGGCCGACCTGGTGGCCTCCATCGAGCCCGACCTGACGCCCGTGCAGCAGAACTTCGCGGTGCTGCCGCAGCAGCGGCTGGTGCTGATGTCCGACGCCCCCGAACCCGTGACGTCGACGGCCGCGATCATCCAGGGGAAGTCCGACGGACTCGACGTCTCGGGGCTGACCTCGGTGGCCGGCGAGCCCGTGACCGCGACCCTGTGGGCCTCCGACTTCGCCTGCGAGGACCTGGCGATGGCGTCCGTGGACGCGGAGGACCAGCGGGTCGCCTCGCAGCTGGTGGAGAAGGCCGGCGGGGTGAGCCCGCTGACCGGGTTGGTGATCGCCCAGCAGGAGGACCGCACGCTCACCGTGGGGATGCTGTTCGAGACCTCCGAGCAGGCCTCGAAGAACCTCCAGCCGCGGGTCGACCTGGCCGCCGGGGCCGCGCCGGGTCAGGGCGGGTCCTACGCGGACCGGTTCCGGGTGACGTCGGGCGAGGCGGACGGACGCAGCGTCGTACTCCGGTTCGAGCCCGTCGCCGGCGCCGACTTCGTGTTCAGCGACATCTCGCGCGGGCCGGTGCTGTTCGCGACCTGCTGACCCGCGGCGGCGCCCGACCGGGAGGCCTCGAGTCGCGCCAGGTCAGCGCGGCGCCGGCGTGGCCGGGGTACGCCGGCGGCGGGGGGTCGTGACGAGGACCTCCTGCATGTCCCGCAGCGCTGACCCGTCCTCGGCCAGGTGGTGCCGGGTCCACTCGCCGGTCGGCTCGAGCCACCAGGTGGAGGTGCCCGGGTCGAAGGCCAGGTCCAACACCCGCCCGACCTGCTCGACCTGGGCCGCCCCCGGCAGCTGGACCAGGCACTCCACGCGCCGATCCAGGTTGCGGTGCATCAGGTCCGCCGAGCCGATCCACGCCGCCGGCTCGCCGCCGTTCTCGAACCAGAAGATCCGGCTGTGCTCGAGGAACCGTCCGAGCACCGAGCGCACCCGGATGTTCTCCGACAATCCCTCCACCCCCGGCCGCAGCGCGCAGATGCCCCGGGTGAGCAGGTCGACGGGAACGCCGGCCTGCGAGGCGTGGTAGAGGGCGTCGATGGTCGCCTCGTCGACGATCGAGTTGGCCTTGATCCGGACCCGGGCCGGCAGCCCGGCCTGGTGGTTCTCCACCTCGAGCGCGATCCGCCGCAGCAGCCCGTCGCGGACCGAGTCGGGCGCCACGAGCAGGTTGTCGTAGGAGGCGTTGCGCGAGTAGCCGGACAGGTTGTTGAACAGGTGGGCGACGTCCTCGCCGATCCGGTCGTTGCCGGTCAGCAGTCCGAAGTCCTCGTAGGTCCGGGCCGTCTTGGGGTTGTAGTTGCCGGTCCCGAGGTGGACGTAGCGGCGGATCCCGTCGGGCTCGTCGCGCACCACCAGCGCGAGCTTGCAGTGCGTCTTCAGCCCGACCAGCCCGTAGACCACGTGGCAGCCGGCGTGCTCGAGCTGCCGGGCCCACTTGATGTTGGCCTGCTCGTCGAACCGGGCCTTGATCTCGATCAGCACCAGCACCTGCTTGCCGGCCTCGGCGGCGTCGACGAGGGCGTCGATGATCGGCGAGTCGCCGGAGGTGCGGTACAGCGTCTGCTTGATCGCGAGCACGTTCGGGTCGGCGGCCGCCTGCTCGATGAACCGCTGCACGGAGGTGGCGAACGAGTCGTAGGGGTGGTGCAGCAGTACGTCGTTGCGCCGCAGCGCGCCGAACACGTCGACGGGCGAGGCCGACTCCACCTCGGCCAGCTGGGCGTGGGTGGTCGGCACGAAGGCCGGGTACTTCAGCTCGGCCCGGTCCAGGTCCGCGATGTCGGACAGGCCGGTGAGGTCCAGCGGCCCGGGCAGCCGGACCACCTCCGCCGCCGAGACGCCGAGCTCGGAGACCAGCAGGTCCAGTACGTGCTCGTCGATGGACTCCTCGACCTCGAGCCGCACCGGCGGCCCGAACCGGCGCCGCAGCAGCTCCTTCTCCAGCGCGGCGAGGAGGTTCTCGGCGTCGTCCTCCTCGACCTCGAGGTCCTCGTTGCGGGTGACCCGGAACGTGTGGACGGCGAGCACGTCCATGCCCGGGAACAGCCGCCTGAGGTGCTCGGAGATGACGTCCTCGAGCGGCACGAACCGCTGCCGCCCGACCGGCACGAACCGGCTGAAGATCGGCGGCACCTTGACCCGCGCGAAGTGCTCCTTGCCGGTCTTGGGGTTGCGCACCAGCACGGCCAGGTTCAGCGACAGCCCGGAGATGTAGGGGAACGGGTGGGCCGGGTCGACGGCGAGCGGGGTGAGCACCGGGAACACCCGGTCGCGGAAGAGCTTCTTGCACTCCTTCTGCTCGTCCTTGTCGAGGTCCGACCAGCGCAGCAGCTCGATGTCGTGCTCGGCGAGGGCGGGGATGATCTCGTTGCCGAACACCTCCGCGTGCCGCTGCATGAGGGCACTCGTCGTGCTCCAGATGCGCTCCAGCACCTCGCGCGGCAGCAGTCCGGACGCCGAGGGTACGGCGACCCCGGCGGCGATGCGTCGCTTCAGGCCGGCCACCCGCACCATGAAGAACTCGTCGAGGTTCGAGGCGAAGATCGCGAGGAACCGCACCCGCTCCAGCAGCGGCAGGTTCGGGTCCTCGGCGAGCTCGAGCACCCGGGTGTTGAAGTGCAGCCAGGACAGCTCCCGGTCGAGGAACCGGTCGGCGGGCAGGTCGTCGGAGCGCAGGTCGTAGGGCGGCTCGACGTCGAAGGAGTCCTCGTTGACGACGCTGAGCGACCGGGTCTGGCTCTCGACAGTCATGCCTGCATCGTGACACCGGGAGGTGAACAGCGGGTAGACAACCGGGTAGGTTCCCGCCATGGCGCACCCCCTCGTCCCTCGTCTCGAGGCTCTCGGCCTGAAGGCCCTGGCCGCCCTCCCGCCGGCCCTGATCCGCCGGCTCGCCGGCAAGCCGGTGGTGCTCGACGGGCAGCTGTTCGACGTGGAGTCCCAGTGGATGCTGCGGGTCAAGCACCTGCTCCGGGAGCCTCGCGTCGAGTCGCTGCCGATCCCCCAGGGGCGTACGGCGATCCGGCGTGAGGCGGTGCTGGCCGGGGGCAAGCAGCCGATCGGCGAGGTCCGCGACCTGCTGGTGCCGGGCGCCGAGGGGCCGATCGGCGCGCGGCTGTTCGTGCCGCGCTCGCAGGCCCCGGCCGGCCGGAACGGACGTCCCGGCCCCCTGCTGGTGCACATCCACGGCGGCGGGATGGTCTACGGGGACCTCGACACCTACGACGCCGCGTGCCGCTTCCTTGCCGAGCGGTGCGACGTACGCGTGCTGTCGCTGGACTACCGGCTCGCCCCCGAGCACCCGTTCCCGGCCGCGGTGGAGGACGTCTGGGCGGCCTACCAGTGGGTGGCCGAGCACACCGACGAACTCGGCGTCGACCCGGAGCGGATCGCGGTCGGCGGCGACTCGGCCGGCGGCTACCTGTCCGCGGTCGTCGCGCTCAAGGCCGCCGAGGCCGGGGTCCCGTGCCGGTTCCAGCTGCTGGTCTACCCGATGACCAACATGGCCGCCGACACCGAGAGCCGGCGGCTCTTCGCGGAGGGCTTCTACCTCAGCCAGGAGTTCATCGACGTCGCCAACCGGTCCTACCTGACCGACCCGGCGCAGATGCGCCACCCGCTGGTGTCGGTCCTGCTCACCGAGAAGATCCCGGACGGCCTGGCCCCGGCGTACGTCGCGACCGCCGGGTTCGACCCGCTCCGCGACGAGGGGGAGGCCTGGGCGCGCCGGCTCGCCGACGCGGGAGTCGACGTGACGCTGAAGCGCTTCCCGGGGCTGATGCACGGGTTCTTCAACATCGTCGGCATCGGCCGGACCAACCGGGCGGCCGCCGCGGAGATCGCCGCACAGCTCAAGAAGGCGCTGCACGGCCCCGTCTGAAGCGAACAACCCCGCACTCGACCGCGAACAACCCCGCACTCGACGGTCAGCCGCGGCGGTACATCACGTGCGTGTCCCGCCCCTCGTGGGTGAAGCCGAGCCCCGAGTAGACCGCGATCGCCGCCGCGTTGTCGGACTCCACGTAGAGCACGACCTCCTCGAGGCCGAGCCGCGCGAGGTGGTCTAGCCCGACGCGGGTGAGCAGCTTGCCGAGGCCCATCCCCTGTGACTTCGGCGACACACCGACGACGTAGACCTCCCCGTGCGCCGGCTCTCCCGGGTGCACCTTGGTCCAGTGGAACCCGAGCAGGTCCCCCGCATCGACCCCCTCCACGCCGGCCCGCGCCTCGGCGACGAAGAAGCCGGCGGGGTCGAACCACGCCTGCGCCATCCGCTGGTCGAGGTCGCCTCGCGTCATCCTGCCCTGCTCGGGGTGACCGGCGAACGCCTCGGCGTTGAGCGCGAGGAACGCCTCCTCGTCGCGGCCGGGCTCGAAGGTGCGTACGACGAAGTCCGCGGAAGTTGGCGTCTCGACGGGCGGAACCTGACGGCTCGACGAGAGCGGCAGCCGCATCACCCACAGGTCGCGGACCCGGTCGAACCCGAACCGCTGCGCGAGCACGGCCGCCGCCGGGTGGTTCCCGTGCGACCAGGCGCTCAACGGCCCCTCGGGACGGTCCGCGTCGACGGCCGCCGCGAGCGCCGCGCCGACCCCGCGTCCGCGCGCGTCCGGGGCCACCACCAGGTCGACCTCGGTGGCCGGCGGCTCTCCGTGCACCCAGGCGAACCCCTCCGGTGCCTCGTCCTCGCCGGCGGCGTGCAGCGTGGACCCGGCCAGCCCGTGGTGACGCAGCGCGAGGAGCGCCGCCTCGTTGAGCGGCTCGGCGCCGTCGGCCTCGGCCGCTGCCGCGACGACCGCCGCCAGCGGGGAGGGGTCGAAAGCCTCGGGGTCGACGGCACGAACGGACGTGGTGGAGGTCATGCCTCCCACCCTAGGTTCCGACACGGGAGGCAGAGATGGACCTGCTGCTAGTGCTGGTCGCCGCGACGGTCTTCCCCGCGGTCTGCCTCGGCTTCGTGCTGTGGATGGGCCGCATGGAGGACACCATCCCCGCCTCGGTCGCACGGTCGCTGCGTCGGCCAGATCCCGAGCCGGTGCTGCGGATCCCGGCCCAGCGCACGGACGCCCCGGCGCCCGCCGTACCCGTCGCGACGGACGCCCCGGCGCCCGCCGTACCCGTCGCGACGGCAGCCCCGGCCGCCCAGGCCGCCTCCACCGGGACCTAGGTCACCTCGCGTGGGGGCGAACGCCCGGTCCGCCCGGAGGTGCCCACACCTACCGTCAAGGACATGACCGGCGTCCTGGTTCCGCGTGTGTCGCCCGGCCGTGCTCCCGAGCACGGCCTTCTGCGGGCCTGGATGGTTTCGGTGTCGTTGGGCGAGTTCGCGGGGTTCTGCGTCCCCGCGCTGGCAGGTGGTCTCCTTCGTGAGGCGCCCCCGCTGCTCGTCCTCGGAGCCGTGGTGCTGGCTGGTTCGGTCGAGGGTGCGGTCCTCGGCTGGTCCCAGGCACGTGTCCTGAAGCACCGACTGGACGGGTTCAACGAGACCCGCTGGATCGGTGCGACGGCGCTCGCCGCCGCAGGCGCGTGGTTGCTGGGGATGCTGCCCAGCACCTTCCACGACCAGTGGTCGACATGGCCGACCCTGGTAACGGTCCTCGTCGCGGTCCTGGTGGGCACGTTGTTGCTCGCCAGCATCGGACTGGCCCAGTGGACGGAGCTTCGTCGACACCTGCCCCGGGCGTCGCGGTGGGTTGTCATCACCGCGGTCAGCTGGGGCGCCGGCCTGGGCGTGTTCATGGCGGTGGCGACACCGCTGTGGCAGCCCGGTCAGGGCACGGTCACCGTCATCGGCGTCGGAGTGTTCGGGGGCGCACTCATGGCGGTGACGATGGCCGGCCTGACCGGGTGGGGCCTGCGGCACCTGGTGGTGCGGCAGGACCCGGTACGACGCCCTTGGCGCCGTACGTTCGTCGTCGGCGAGGGGCTCGTGGCCCTCGCCGGTGCCGCCGGCTCGGCGCAGCTCCTGGCCGGAGTCGCGACCCCGCCCGACTCGGCGCTCGACCCGTTCGAGCGGTTCGGGGTCACCGGCTGGGGGCTGCCTGCCGTCTGGCTGTTCGCGACCGTCGTGGTCCCCTCGGGGCTGGCGGTCTGGTCGGCCTGGCGCGGCTGGGCGCGGACACCCGCGCTGGTCCTGGGAGCCAGCGCGTTGCTCGCGCTCGAGCTGCTCGTGCAGATCCCGTTCCTCGGCCTCAGTGTGATGCAGGCCGTGTCCGGGGCGGCTGCTGTGACCCTCGGCGTGCTCGGCTGGGACGCCGCCGTCGGTGGGGGATGGCGGGCCCAGACGAGCGCCCCGGCGGGCAGCGGCGCCCGGCGTCCGCACGTGCGCGCCGCCTGAGCGGACCGGGGCCGTCCTCCCGCGCAAGAATCGCGCACCGTCACGGTCGTCGTACGACGCGGCCGCCTGCCCGCGCGAGCGCTCGCGCTCGCGCACGGGCACGGGCACGGACGGGGATGCGAGGTCAGGACGCGAGCGGGGAGCGGGTAAGGATCAGCGCGCCTCCCTCGCGTGACCGTCCGGCGAAGACCCGGCCGTGGCGCGACTCGATGATGTCCTGCACGAGCCCGATGCCCAGACCGGTCTGGGAACGCGGGTCGGGCTTGACCCCGTCGGCGGTCGGACCGGCCGTCCGCGCGCCGTTGGTGTTGATCCGCGTCGCGACCGACTCGGCGAGACCCGGCCCCGAGTCGGCCACCCCCATCCACAGGTGGCCGTCGCGGCGGAACGCCAGCAGCCGGACGGTGTCCTGGTCGCAGGTATAGCGCAGCGCGTTCTCGATCAGGGTGTCCAGGCACGCCCGCAGCCGCTCCGGGGACGCCTGCACCGTCCCGGCGTTCGCCTCCACCAGCCACCTGCGCCCCGCGACCGAGGACCACCGGTGCGCGGTCTCCTCGAGCAGGTCGTCGACGTCGACCGGCGAGCGCGGGAGG
Organism: uncultured Actinomycetota bacterium; assembly: GCA_963801125.1. Lineage (GTDB taxonomy): Bacteria > Actinomycetota > Actinomycetes > Propionibacteriales > Nocardioidaceae > Nocardioides_B. The sequence continues at coordinate 38,027 of CAWDDL010000008.1, read as the reverse complement.
TGGTCCTGCAGCCGGATCATCCGCAACAGTCGGTCCCCGGCCCGCGCGAGCCGGCCGAGCTCGTCGCGTACGACGCCCAGGTCGGCGAGCCGGTCCGGCCGGTCCTCCCGCTCGTACAGCAGGTCGACGTACCCGGACGCGATCGTCAGCGGGGTGCGCATCTCGTGCGAGGTGAGCCGGCCGAGCCGTTCGCGGCGTCTCGCTGCATCCGCCTCCCGCCGCGCCAGAGCCACGGCCGTCCGGGTCGCCGCCGCCCGGCGCTGCACGTGCCAGACCACCAGCAGCGCGAGCGTCAGCATCAGCGGGATCTCGGTGGTCTCCTCCCAGTGAATCGCGCCGTCGGTCGCCCGGGCGATCAGCAGGCCGCCGGTGAGGAGGGTGACGACACCGAGCGAGACCAGCGTCCGCGCGACCGGCCAGGCCTCGAACCCGTAGGCGAGCGCGAAGGTGATCCAGATCAGGTGGTAGGGCACGACCTCGCTGCCGGGTGCGGCCCACATCCACCACAGGCACAGGGCGGACACCACCAGCCACGGCACCAGCAGCCGCTGGCCGCGGCGGGTGGCCCGAGATGGCGGCTCCTCGACGCCCACGCCGGGCAACGGCGTCACGCCCCGTCGAAGCAGTACCCGACCGACCGCACCGTCTCGATGGGAAGCTCGGCCAGCTTGCCGCGCAGCCGGCGCACGCACGCCTCGATCACGTTGGTGCCCGGGTCGAAGTCCAGTCCCCACACGTCGTGCAGCAGCTCGGTCCGCGAGCACACCTGGCTCTGCCGGCGCATCAGGTGCGCCAGCAGCGAGAACTCCCGCTCGGTCAGGCCGACCTGACGACCGCGGTAGAGCGCCCGACGACGGTCGAGGTCGAGCTCGACCCCGCCGGCGACCAGGAACCTGCGGTCGTCGCCGGGCCGGAACCCGGGCATGCCGTACGGCCCCCCGGATCCCACCGGCACGGCCGGCGTCGCCAGGTGGCGTCGCACTCGCGCGACCAGCTCGGCGCTGTGGAACGGCTTGCCCACGAAGTCGATCGCGCCGAGGTCGAACGCCTCGACGCGGGCGGCCACGTCCGTCACGGCCGAGAGCACGATGACGGGCGTGGTCGAGTTGCGCGCGCGCAAGGTGGTCAGCACCTGCATGCCGTGACTGTTCGGCATGACCAGGTCCAGCAGGATCAGGTCGACATCTCGGCGCGCCAGCTCCTGCAGTGCCTGCAGCCCATCCGCCGCGGTCACGGTGGTGTGCCCCTCCGAGGTCAACATCCGGGTGAGCATCTCGCGGATGCGCTCCTGGTCGTCGACCACCATCACTGTGCTCATGTGAGCCCCCCATTGGCTTTCCATGACTATGGGCCACCCGCAGTCCGAAAGAGAAGAGGGCCGGTCGACAAATGGCCCATCGACCCCGGCGGAAGGGCCGAACGGCCCACCCGCGTCTGGCCCCTTTGGGCGGTTCTCTGTGGCCCGACAGTGATCGACCATGACGGATTTCTTACCGGTCGGTGATCGTCGGCTCACGTTGGCGGGTCAGCCCCGGCGCAGACCTCTACTGGCGATGAGGCGTCGGGGCGACGCCGGACATCAGCGGCACCCGGTGCGTGATCACGCCGCCGGGGCCGCAGGAGGGGACAACCATGAATACCCATTTCCCAGCGCGGAGACGGTTCACCGCGCTCGCCGGGGCCGGTGCGCTGGTCCTCGGCACACTGGCCGGTACGGCGGCGCTCGTCGCCGGTCCGGTGGCAACGGCCAACGCGGCCGGCGCTGCCGTCGAGCGCGACGGACGAGTCCAAGGTGCCGCACTACTTCGGGCCGTGGCCCAACTGGGCGAACAGCCCGCTGACCACGTCGACGGCCGAGGTCGAGCTTCGTCGACCCGAACGGCACCGGGGCCGGTGCGGAGGCCACCGCCCAGGTCGACCCGGCCACCGGGGGGATCTCTGGAATCACCGTGACCAGTCCCGGTCACGACTACAGCGCGGGCACCACGGTCCAGATCACCGGGACCGACTCGACCAACACCGCGCTGGCCGCTCCGGTGATCACGCAGACCGGGTCGGTCGTCTCGATCGCGGTCGACTCCGCGGGCGGAGGCTACGACTCCTTCCACGTGGACATCACCGCCGCGGCTGGCGACCCCGGCGGGGGCGCCACCGCGAGCGCCACCGGCGGCGTGGACGCGCTGACCCTCGCCGACGGCGGCAGCGGCTACACCATGCCGACGGTCGACTTCGACCTGCCGTCTGACCCCAACGGGACCCAAGCCAAGGGCCACGTGCCGATGACGGACAACGGCGACGCGGTCGACGGGATGGACGCCAACGGCACGATCACGCAGGTCGTGATCGACGATCCGGGATCGGGCTACACCGAGGCACCGGGCGTTGCGATCCACAACGGCACGCTTGCCGACCCCATGCCGTTCACCACCGACAGCGCCGGCGCCCCGGGCGGACCCGCGACCGTCACCAGCACGCTGATGCTCTCCGGCGTCAGCGTGGACACGGCCGGCAGCAACTATCGGGCTGCGCCGGTCGTGGCGGTCACCGACCCGACCGGATCGGGAACCGGCGCCGCGGCGTCGGCCAAGATCGACGTCGGCGTGATCCAGTCCGTCAACGTGACGGCCGCCGGGGACGGCTACCTCTCCCCGGGCATCAAGAAGTTCCAGGACGAGCTGCCGACCACGTGTGACCCCGGCACCGACGGCACCGGCTGCCCCACGGTCCCGATGACCGCGGAGCCGGCCACCGGCGCAGCCAGCAAGTTCATCCCGCTGGCCGTCCCCGAGGCCAAGGACTACACCAACACCGAGACCGGCAAGGTCGAGACCGCCGACGAGTACGTCATCGGCCTGGTGCAGTACCGCACCAAGTTCTCGACCGACCTGCCGGCCACCCTGGTGCGCGGCTACGTCCAGCTCTCGACGACGGCCGTGCCTGGCCAGGGAGTCACGCTCTACAACGAGCTGCTGGACGGCACCCGGCAGCAGATCGCCGGCTACACCGGCGTGACCTCGCCGCAGTGGATGGGCCCGCTCATCGCCGCCACCAAGGACCGGCCGGTGCGGATCGTCTTCCGCAACCTGCTGCCCACCGGTGCCGACGGCGACCTGTTCCTGCCCGTCGACAGCTCCGGCATGGGCGCAGGCATGGGCCCGATGGCGATGTCGTCCCCGGCCAACGCCGGCACGGTCCTGGACGAGGTGCGCAACCCCGTCTGCACGACCGGTGACACCGGCGGCGCCAAGGGGCGCGTGTGCTTCAAGGACAACCGGGCCACCCTGCACCTGCACGGCGGCATCACCCCGTGGATCAGCGACGGCACCCCGCACCAGTGGATCACGCCCGCCGGCGAGGACACCGCGTGGCCGCAGGGCGTCAGCACCCGCACCGTGCCCGACATGGTCGACGCCCAGGGCGCCGAGATCTGCGCCGCCACCGACGACGGCTGCTCGACGTTCTACTACACCAACCAGCAGAGCGCGCGGCTGATGTTCTACCACGACCACGCATGGGGCATCACCCGGCTCAACGTCTACGCCGGAGAGGCAGCCGGCTACACCATCACCGACGACACCGAGAAGAAGCTCGTCGCCGACGGCGTCATCCCCAATGGGGACGACACGCTGCCGCTGATCGTCCAGGACCGCACCTTCACACCTGACGACGCGCAGCTCGCCGCCCAGGACCCGACCTGGGACGCGGACAAGTGGGGCACCAAGGGCAACTTCTGGTACCACCACGTCTACATGCCGGCGCAGAACCCGGGCGACCCCTCGGGCATGAGCGCCTACGGCCGGTGGATGTACGGTCCGTGGTTCTGGCCGCCGGCCAAGGATGCGAAGTACGGCCCGATCGCCAACCCGTACTACGACCCTGCCTGCAACCTCGACGACCCGACGACCTGGACCTACCAAACCGACCCGTACTGCGAGCCGGAGCAGATCCCCGGGACGCCGAACATCTCGATGGGGATGGAGCAGTTCAACGACACGCCCATCGTCAACGGCGTGGCCTACCCGAAGGTCACCCTGGAGCCGAAGACCTACCGGATGCGGTTCCTCAACGCCGCGAACGACCGGTTCTTCAACTTCCAGTGGTACAAGGCCGACCCGAGTCAGGGCGACGGCACGACCGAGGTCGCGCTGAAGCCCAACGAGGTCGCGGCCGCCCAGACCGACCCGGTGGTCTTCCCGACGCCGGTCGGCAGCAACGACGACAGCTACGGGCCCGACTGGATCCAGATCGCCAACGAGGGTGGGTTCCTGCCCGCGCCCGCGGTGATCGACGGCCAGCAGCCGACCACGTGGATCACCGACCCGACCCGGTTCGACGTCGGCAACGTCGACAAGACGTCGCTGGCGATCGCGCCGGCGGAGCGGGCCGACGTGCTGGTTGACTTCTCGAAGTTCGCCGGCCAGACGCTGATCCTCTACAACGACGCCCCGGCGGCGTACCCGGCCCGCGTGCCGCAGTACGACTACTACACCGGTGCGCCTGACCTGAGCCCGGCCGGGGCGCCGACCCCGCTGGCCGGCTACGGCCCCAACACCCGCACGGTGATGCAGGTGACGGTCGCCAACGACACTCCGGGACAGGCGTTCGACCTGGCCAAGCTCCGCAACGCGTTCAAGCACCACGCGAACGGCTCGGGTGTCTTCGAGTCCGGGCAGAACCCGGTGATCGTGGGTCAGTCGGCCTACAACTCGGCCTACGGCAAGTCGTTCGTCTCGAGCAGCAACTGCAACGGCGGCAGCACCAAGACCGTGTGCGACGGGCTCGTCCGGGTCAACGACACCACCGACTTCGGCTTCAACACGCTCCGTGCGCCGAACCAGAAGATGTCGATCCCACTGCAGCCGAAGGCGATCCACGACGAGATGAACGCCAGCTCGTTCGACGAATACGGGCGGATGACGGCCAACCTCGGCATCGAGGCGCAGCCGCCGACCCCGGGCCTGCAGAACGTGACGCTGTACCCGTACGTCAACCCGGCGACGGAGCTGATCGATGCGACCAACCTGCCGACGTACGACCCGGACGTGTCGGTCAAGCCGATCGCGGACGCGGGAGACGGGACGCAGATCTGGCGCTTCACCCACAACGGGGTGGACACCCACCCGATCCACTTCCATCTGTACGACGTGCAGGTGCTCAACCGGGTCACGTGGGACAACATCATCATCCCGCCCGACGACAACGAGCTCGGCTGGAAGGACACCGTCCGGATGAGCCCGCTCGAGGACACGATTGTGGCGCTGCGCCCGATCATGCCGAAGGTGCCCTTCGAGGTGCCCAACTCGGTGCGGCCGCTCAACCCGATGATGCCGCTGGGTGACACCACGATGTTCAACAACATCGACGTCAACGGCAATCCCACCGGGAACATCGTCAACAACCTGGTGAACTTCGGCTGGGAGTACGTCATCCACTGCCACATCCTCAGCCACGAGGAGATGGACATGATGCGGCCGGAGTCGGTGGCGACCCCACCGCGGGCGGCGACGAACCTGAGCTTCACCACGGGTCAAGGACGGGTCACCGTGCGGTGGACTGACAACTCGATCAACGAGACGTCCTTCGTGCTGCAGCGCAGCGATGACGGCGGCACCACCTGGGCCGACGTGGCGACGAGCCTGTCGCCGCTGGACCAGCCCAACGGGCACGGTGTCCGGTCGCTGAGAGACCCGAGTTCTCGGACGAACCGCACCTACGCCTACCGGGTGGTCGCACTCAACACGGTCGGCTACGGCGGGGAGTTCCCGAGCCTCTCGGCGAAGTCGGTCTCGGCCGAGCTCGCAGTTGTCCCGAGCACCGGTGGCGGAGGCAACGGCGGTGGCGGCGGCAATGGTGGCGGCGGCAATGGTGGCGGCGGCGGCAACGGCGGCGGCAACGCGTTCGCTCCGGTGATCGCGGTCAACAACCAGGTCCTAGCGGTCAACCTCAACGGCCTGCTCGGGGCAGCCGTCCAGTGGCAGGTGAACGCCGGCGCGCCGGCTGCCCTTGTCGCCGGGATGGTCAGGCAACCGGGTGCCGGTCGTGATGGCGAAGGGCGACGACGGCTTCATCGACATCCCGGGTGCCACCTCATCGACCCTGCCGATGACCGACGCTCTTCGGGGCAGCCTGGGTTCGGGCCGTGGTCTCCTACACCGACGGTGACGGCGCGGCGCAGAGCGCCACGTCCGACCCGACGCTGGTGCCGACCGCGACGGGCGGGCGCAGTCCGCATCAAGAAGGTGGCCTCGGGGGCACCTGGTGGCAAGTCGACCGCCAAGGTCAGGTGGGCGCCGACGACCACCGGGGGCATGCCGATCCTCGGTTACAAGGTGGTGGCCCTGCGGCTCCACCACGGCCAGGTCGTGAGCCGGCACGGCACCAAGCTCGACGCCGACGTGCACGGCGTGAAGATGCGCCTGCACCGCGGCCACTACCGGTTCAAGATCCGCGCACTCACCGACATGGGTGCCGGCAGGGCGAGTGTCACGAAGGTGGTGAGATCCCGGTAAGAGCCGCCGTCGGCGCTGCCGCGTGGCCCCCCCACACCGGCCGCCGGACGGCACCGGAGCCCCCCCATCGCGACCACCGCGGTGGGGGGCTCCGCATCGGGGGACAGCGGGCGCCCGGCCCGGCATGCCTCAGCGGTCGGCCGGCTCCCGCTCCGCCGTGGAGGTGTCCTTCGGCGGCAGCACGAACCGGTAACCGACGTTGCGGACCGTCCCGATGAGCGTCTCGTGCTCGGGCCCGAGCTTGGCGCGGAGGCGTCGTACGTGCACGTCGACGGTGCGGGTGCCGCCGAAGTAGTCGTAGCCCCACACCTCCTGCAGCAGCTGATCGCGGGTGAAGACCCGACCGGGGTGCTGCACGAGGTACTTCAGCAGCTCGAACTCCTTGAACGTCAGGTCGAGCGGACGGCCGCCGAGGCGGGCGGTGTACGTCGCCTCGTCGACGGAGACCTCGCCGGAGCGGATCACGTGCGCCTCGGGGTCGTCGGCGTCGCGCTGCGCGGCGAGCCTGCCGATCGCGAGCCGGATCCGGGCCTCGACCTCGGCGGGTGCGGCCGTGCTCAGCAGCACGTCGTCCATTCCCCAGTCGGCCGCGACGACCGCGAGGCCGCCGTCGGTGACGATCATCAGCACCGGGCTGTCGGAGCCGGTGGTACGGATCAGCCGGCACAGGTCGCGGGCGTGGGCGAGCTCCTTGCGGCCGTCGACCAGCACCAGGTCGGCGTCGGGTGCCTCGAGCAGCGCGCTGCCCTCGGCGGCGAGGATCTTCACCTGGTGCGGGAGCAGCGCGAGGGCGGGCAGCACCTCGGCGGAGGGCTGGGTCGTGCTGGTCAGCAACAACAGGGTGCTCATCGGCACCTCCCGGACGATTCCGGTGGATCACGCCGGCTCGTCGTTGAGCCGCTGAATCATCGCGCCGGCCCGGACGGGAGGGTCCCGACGCGCTGGTGCGATAAGGCAGGATACCGAACATGAGCAGCTCGCCGTCCGATCTGTCCGCCGCCGGGGCCGGTGACAGGGGCGTGGTCGTGCGCTACTGGGCGGCGGCCCGGGCCGCGGCCGGCGTCGACTCCGAGACGCTGGACGTGGGTGACGGTACGACGCTGCGCGACGTGCTGGACCGGGTCCGCGAGGCCCACCCGGACCGGCCGAGGCTCCTCGACGTGATCGGCGTCTGCTCGGTCCTGGTCGGTGAGCGGCCGGTCGGCTCGACCGACCCGTCCGACGTACCGATCCGTGCCGGGGACACCGTCGAGCTGCTGCCGCCGTTCGCCGGGGGCTGAGCCTGCCGTCCCGCGGGGCCGGCTACGGCGATCGACGTAGCCGGAGTTCCGTTGGGGTCAGGAGATGGCCCGATCGGGTCATGTCGGAATTTAGTCCCGTAAGGGGCTGGCGCCGTGTCCGAAGGGACAGTGTTGGTCCGTTCCCCTGTACGAGCCGCGCCGTCTCGCCTACGTTCGAGGTGGGCCGGTCCCAGCCGGCCCACCACCAGCCGTCATCAGGGGGGCCTGAGCGGACGGCAGCGGGTCATCGGGGGTTCGGCTGTCGGCCGGCGGCGTACACCGTTGGGGAGCAGCACCATGTACAGCACCGAGAACGTCCACGAGTTTCAGCAGGCGGACGAGCACGAGTACGGCGCGGATGTTTCGCTGGCCGCTCGGCTCGAGCACGAGCAGCTGCTCCTGACCGCCGGCTGAGTGGCGCGGCGCCCGCGGGGGAGGCGCCCGCGTCGAGGCGGCCGAGCAGCCGGGTCCCTGGGCGGGCGTCCCGGCCAGCCCAGGCCGCCGCACCCACTCACGACCACGGGTCGGCTCACCCGAGCCGGTCGGACCTGTCCCCGCGGTCGTGCGGAGGCTCCCCTCCCGGAGCCGCCACCGGGCTCGTCGCCACGCGGGACACCGGACGTCGCAGGGCCGGTCGGGTGGCCGACCGGCCCTGCCCACGTCCGCTGACCCGGCGCGTCCTGGCCTGCGGGTTTGCGATGCCTTCTCCTGGGCACGGGGGAGCGGCAGACGCGGACACGTCCGTGTCTCGACCCCTCGGGGCGGTCGGCATCCTCCCAGGCAGGCCGCCTCGAGGCACGTTCGGTCGGCACGTACGACGGCGACCACACGGACGTGCAACCCCGGGCCGGCGCGGCCCGAAACGGCGCCGAACCGCGGAGGCTGCACGTCGTAGTGGTCGCCCGCCGACCCAGTCCGGCGGGCGGGTGAGACGTGGGAATGCCCACCGCCGCTCGGTGGTTGAATCCGCACATGAGCCAAGGAGCCTGGGTCCTCGTCGCCGCGTTGGTGCTGGCGACCGCGTTCGGTCTGCTCCGGGCCGCCCGTGACGGCCGGTTCCGCGGCACGCACCCGGTCAAGGGTGGGCCCAGCACCGATGAGCACGAGGTGAGCGTGTTGCACGACACCGACATCGCGCACGAGCTGGGCGAGCGCGGCACCCTGCTGCAGTTCTCCTCGGCGTTCTGCGCGCCGTGCCGGGCCACCAAGCGGGTGCTGACCGACGTCGCCGGGATCGTCCCCGGGGTCGTCCACGTCGAGGTCGATGCCGAGCACCACCTCGAGCTGGTCCGCCGGCTCGGCGTCCTGCGCACGCCCACCACGCTGATCCTGGACGCCGAAGGCCAGGAGGTCTCGCGCGCGAGCGGTGCCCCCAAGAAGGACGAGGTCCTCGCCACGCTCGCCCGGGTCCTCACCCCCTGACCGATCCACACGAATCCACGCGTACGCCGGACCGGACCCGCCGAGGACCCCTATCGTGGGGGTATGCGCGTTTTCCCCGGGCGCCCGCACCGCTCGTCGAAGCGAGCCGGGTCGCGATGAATCCCGGCGTGCCGCCCGCCGGGACCGGCGCGCAGGGCCGTGCGCTCGTTGCGGGGGAGCACGCCGCGCGGCTTGAGCGGCTCGAGACGATCTTCCGGATGGCCCCGTTGGGCATCGGCATCGTCGACGGACGCGGCCGCACGATCATGGCCAACGACACGCTCCGGGTGCTGCTCGGCTACTCCACGGAGGAGTTCGCCCGGATGTCGTGGGCGGACTACACCCACCCCGACGACGTGGACCGCAACACCGAGCTGTACCAGCAGATGGAGGTCGGCGAGACCGACCACTTCTCCCTGGAGAAGCGGTTCATCTGCCGCGACGGCCGGCTGCTGTGGGCGGACCTGACCTCCTCGATGGTGCGCAACCCGGACGGCAGCACCGCCTACATCATCGGGATGGTCCAGGACATCACCCCGCGCAAGTCGCTCGAGCACGAGCTGCGCTCGGCCGAGCAGCACTACCGACTGCTCGTCGAACGGGTCCCGGCCGTGGTCTACATCGCTGACGCCGGCCCCGACGCGCGCTGGCACTACGTCAGCCCGCAGATCGAGCAGATGCTCGGCTTCACCCCCGAGGAGTGGCAGGCCGACCCGCACCTGTGGCTGCGCCAGGTGCACCCCGCGGACCGCTGCCACGCGCTCGACGAGGAAACCCGCGTCATCTCAGCGGCCACCGACGACGAGACGCACTCGACGAGCTACCGGATGCACCACCGCGACGGCAGCCTGCTCTGGGTCCGCGACGACGCGATGGCGCTGTGGTCGCCGGGCGGACGGGTGACTTGGCACGGCGTGCTCGTCGACGTCACCCGCGAGAAGCAGCTCGAGGCCCGGCTCGGTCACCAGGCCTTCCACGACCCGCTGACCGGGCTGCCGAACCGGCGGCTGTTCCGCGAACGGGTCGGGCAGGCGCTCGACCGTGCCGCGGCGGCGGGCGGGTCGGTCGCGGTGCTGTTCGTCGACCTCGATCACTTCAAGACCGTCAACGACTCCTTCGGCCACGCGTACGGCGACAAGGTCATCGTCACTGCCGCGCACCGGATCCGCGCCTGCGTCCGCAGCGACGACACCGCGGCCCGGCTCGGGGGCGACGAGTTCGCGCTGCTGCTCGAGGGGTCCTCCGCCGAGGAGGTGCAGGTGCTCGCCGGCCGGCTGCTCGACGTGCTGCGCGGGTCCCCGATGCGGCTCGGCGACCTCACCGTGACCGTGGCCGCGAGCATCGGGATCGCGGAGGCCGCGGCCGACGACACCCCCGACACGCTGCTGCGCAACGCCGACCTCGCGATGTACCGGGCGAAACGGCAGGGCCGCGGCCGGTCGTTCCGCTACCACCAGGGCCTGCACGAAGAGGTGGTGACCCGGTTCAGGATGGAAGAGGCGCTGCAGGGCGCGCTGGCCGACGAGCGGATCACGGTCGCCTACCAGCCGATCGTCGACCTGGCCGACGGCGCCGTGGTCGGCCTGGAGGCTCTGGCCCGGTGGACCGACCCCGAGCTGGGCGTCGTACCGCCGGACCGGTTCGTCGCCGTCGCCGAGCGCACCGGGCTGATCAAGCAGCTCGGCCACCAGGTGCTGACCCGGGCGTGCCACGGCCTGGCGGGCTGGCGGGAGCGGACCGGCGCGGACGCCTACGTCAGCGTGAACGTCTCGCCGCTGCAGCTCGACGACGACTTCGCCGGGGTCGTCGAGTCCGCGCTGCAGGCCAGCGGGCTCGAGCCGTCGGCGCTCGTCCTCGAGGTCACCGAGAGCCTGCTGCTCGTCGACACCGGCCGCGCGGCGATCAGCGAGCTGCGCGCCAGGGGGATCCGGGTGGCGATCGACGACTTCGGCACCGGGTACTCCTCGCTGAGCTACCTGCGCGAGCTGCCCGTGGACATGGTCAAGATCGACCAGGTGTTCCTGCGGCCCGGACCGGCCGGCGCCGACGACGACCAGGTGCTGCTGCGGGCGATGATCGGGCTCGCGGAGGGTCTGCGGCTGACCACGATCTGCGAGGGCGTGGAGACCCGCGAGCACCTCACGACCCTGAGGGCGACCGGCTGTGGCTACGTGCAGGGCTACCTGCTGGCCCGGCCCGGCGACCTGGCGGACATCCCGCCGCGCCTCGACGTCGCCTGACCAGCCGCCGCCCCGACCGCACTTGTCGGCGCTTGCGACACTGGAGGCATGGACGACTACCGCAGCCCCCTGCTCGACCTCCCCGACGCCGTCTCCGGAGACGGGATCGACGCACCGGTCGCCGCGCACTACGGGTCGTTCAACCTCGAGCAGCGCGCCCTCGAGGGCGGCGACGGCTTCGTGGACCTGTCGCACCGGGGCGTCGTCCGGGTCACCGGCCCCGACCGGCTCACCTGGCTGCACTCGCTGACCTCGCAGCACCTCGAGGCGCTGCCGCCGAACACCTGGACCGCGACGCTCGTGCTCAGTCCGCAGGGCCACGTCGAGCACGCGATGTACGGCATCGACGACGGCGAGTCGTTCACCGCCCACGTCGAGCCGGGGGAGGCGCCCGGACTCGTCGAGTGGCTGGACCGGATGCGCTTCATGATGCGCGTCGAGGTCGCCGACCTGACCGACCAGCTCGCCGTCACCTGGCGTCCTTCCGCCCGGGTCGAGGGCGCGCCGTACTCCGGCTACGAGCTGGTCCGCCGCGACGACCTCGAGAAGTACGCCGAGGCCGCCGGCCCCGCCGCCGGGATGTGGGCCTTCGAGGCGCTCCGGATCGCCCGCGGCGAACCCCGCCTGGGCCTGGACACCGACCACCGGACCATCCCCAACGAGGCCGGCTGGATCGGTCCCGCCGTACACCTCGACAAGGGCTGCTACCGCGGCCAGGAGACGGTCGCCCGCGTGCACACCCTCGGCCGACCGCCGCGCCGGCTCACCCTGCTGCACCTCGACGGGTCCGGCAACCGGCTGCCGACCCGCGGCGCCGACCTGGTGCTCGACGACAAGGTCGTCGGCTTCGTCGGTACGTCGGCGCGGCACCACGAGCTCGGTCCGATCGCCCTGGGCATGGTCAAGCGCAACGTCGCGCTCGAGGCCACGCTGTCCGTCGAGGAGATCCCGGCCGCCCAGGAGGTCGTGGTCGACCCGGAGGTCGGGCTGCACGTCCGCCCCCAGCTGCGCTGATCCCGCGCGCCCGAACCGACGCCGAGTCCACATCTCGGACGAGACGCTCACATCCTGAGACGGACGATTCCCAGCGCCCGACAAGTCCCCGTACTCTCTTCGTCATGCCCTCGACCATGCTGACCAAGCGCCGCGCAGTGGACCACTGCCGCGTGCGCTCGGCGCTGTGTCGAATGTCCTGACGGGACGTCGCAACCTCCCCGGCTGAATCCCGGCCGACCCGGCTCCATCTGAGCGAACCGGGCCCCAGTCTCACCCCGGCCCCCTGCCGGCGTACGACGCACGACGTCCCGTGCCGCTGCACACCCGCTGCACCAGGCCGCACGCACACCACCACGCGCAGGAGAACCATGTCCGTCACCACCAGCACGGCCACCACCAGCACGGCCACCACCAGCTCGGCCACCACCAGCTCGGCCATCGGGCCGGCTCTCACGCAGAGCCGGCCCTCGGGTCGGATCGACCCCCGCGGGCCACGGTTCGCCGCGACGCTGACCACCCTGGTCCTCGCCGTGGCGCTGCTCTCGACGACGACCGCCCTGACCGTCGCACTGCTCGCCGCCCAGGCGGTGCTGTTCGCGATCGGGGCGTTCGCCGGCATCCAGAACACCCCCTACGGATGGGCGTTCCGCACCCTGCTCCGTCCCCGGCTCGGCCCGCCGGACGAGCTCGAGGACGCCACGCCGCCGCGGTTCGCCCAGGCCGTCGGCCTCGGGTTCGCCGTCGTGGCGCTCGCCGGCTTCCTCACCGGAGCGACGCTTCTCGGGGCCGTCGCCACCGGCGCCGCCCTGGCCGCGGCGTTCCTCAACGCAGCGTTCGGGTTCTGCCTCGGCTGCGAGGTCTACCTGCTCGGCAAGCGCCTCGCGAGCTAGCCCGAAACCCACCACCGGGGAAGAACCCCGCACTCACCCGGGAACAACCCCGCACTCACCCGCGAACAACCCCACACTCAACGAAGGAAACACGCCATGAGCCGCGACACCGCACTCGTCACCGCCGACTGGGTCCAGGACCACCTCGACGATCCCCAGGTCGTCCTGGTCGAGGTCGACGAGGACACCACCGCCTACGACAAGGGCCACATCAAGGGCGCCATCAAGCTCGACTGGACCACCGACCTGCAGGACCAGGTCCGTCGTGACTTCGTCAACAAGGCGCAGTTCGAGGAGCTCCTGTCCGGCAAGGGCGTCGCCAACGACGACACGGTCGTGCTGTACGGCGGCAACAACAACTGGTTCGCCGCCTACGCCTACTGGTACTTCAAGCTCTACGGCCACTCCGACGTCAAGCTCCTCGACGGCGGCCGCAAGAAGTGGGAGCTCGACAGCCGCGAGCTCACCGACGAGGCGCCGGACCGCGAGCGTACGACGTACACCGCGCAGGAGCAGGACACCTCCATCCGCGCGTTCCGCGACGAGGTCGTCGCCGCGATCGGCACCCAGAACCTCGTCGACGTGCGCAGTCCCGACGAGTACGCCGGCCGGCTGCTCGCCCCCGCCCACCTGCCGCAGGAGCAGGCCCAGCGCGCCGGCCACATCCCGACCGCGGCGAACGTGCCGTGGAGCAAGGCGGCCAACGACGACGGCACGTTCAAGTCCGACGACGAGCTGAAGAAGCTCTACACCGAGGCCGGCGTGGACTGGAGCAAGGACACCATCGCCTACTGCCGCATCGGCGAGCGCTCGAGCCACACCTGGTTCGTGCTGGCCGAGCTGCTCGGTGAGGAGAACGTCAAGAACTACGACGGCTCCTGGACCGAGTACGGCTCCCTCGTCGGCGTCCCGGTCGCCCTCGGCGACGAGGCGGGTGAGGCCTGATGTGCGGCGCGACGACGGGCGGGCTGTCCCTCGACGGGATCAACGTCGCCAAGGAGGCCATCATCCAGGGCCAGGTCGTCCGTGGCGGCGAGCCGGTCGGCAACGCCTACGTGCGGCTGCTCGACACGTCCGGTGAGTTCACCGCCGAGGTGCCGACGTCCGCGACCGGGCACTTCCGGTTCTTCGCCGGTCCCGGCGAGTGGACGCTGCGCACCCTGGCGCCGGCGGCCGAGGCCGTGGACCAGAAGGTGACCGCCCAGACCGGCGTGGTCGCCGAGGTGGCCATCGGCATCTGAGGCAGGACCGGCCCCGGCCCCGCTCCTCCCGGGCGGGCCGGGGCCGCTGCACCCCCGGGGGATGCGACCGGCGGTAGGACGCTTTGTCGACACGGCCGTGGGTCCGTAGGCTGCTGGACTGTGTCCGAGCCCCGACTCCCCGGCGACCTGCCGCCGGACGTGTCCCCGGAGTACGCCGAGGCGTACCGCCGGGCCTACCTGCGCGCACTCGCGCAGGGCGAGCCGGCCGGCCCCGAGGACACCGAGGAGACCCAGCGGATCGGCAACCTCGACGCCATGCTGGTCGAGGCGTCAGAGGCGCCGCACGAGGAGTACGACGAGCCGTACGCCGAGGAGCCGGCACACCCCGACCACGAGCCGCCGCAGCGCCCGTCCTGGCTGGTGCCGGCCCTGCTCGCGGGCATGGTCGTGCTGCTGATCGCCGGGGCCTACGGCGCGGGAAAGTTCTTCGCCAGCTCCGTGGACGACAACAGCGCCCAGCAGGAGCCGACCGGTGTGGTGATGGGCGAGGACGGCTCGACGAGCTCCACGCCGAAGCAGGACGCGACCCCGCAGCAGACCAAGAGCCCCGAGGGCAAGCCGTACCACGGCCGCACCGACGTCGCCCGCATCGGCAGTGCTGACGCCTCGTGCCAGGCACCCTCCAGCGTCGACGCCGCCGGCAACCCGGTGCGCTACCCGCCCTCCAACGTCTACGACGGCGATCTCACCACCGCCTGGCGCTGCAACGGCGACGGGGTCGGTCAGACGCTGCAGCTCAACCTGTCCGACACGGTCCGGATCGGCGAGCTGGGGATCGTGCCGGGCTACGCCAAGACCGACCCGCGCAGCGGCGCGGACCGCTACGCGCAGAACAACCGCCTCACGAAGGTCCGCTGGACCTTCCCCGACGGCACCAGCGTCGTGCAGAAGCTCGACGGCTCCGCCAAGAACCGCGACCTGCAGACCATGGCAATCCCCCTGGTCGAGGCCAGCACCGTCACCCTCGAAGTGCTCGAATCCGCCCGCGGGAAGCGCAACACGATCGCGGTCAGCGAGATCCGGATCGGTGCCGCAGCGAACTGACGGCGGCTCTGTGCGGCCGCGGCTGGTTCTCGGGTGCATGCCGAGGCGACGGCCATTCGCGAGTGAGGGATGATCGGGCGGTGTCCAGCGAACCCCGACGCGCCCTCATCACCGGCATCACCGGCCAGGACGGAGGCCATCTTGCCGAGCTCCTGCACGCCAAGGGCTACGAGATCTACGGGCTGCTGAGAGGCCAGGCCAACGCACGCAAGGAGATGGTCGCCTACGAGTTCCCCTACGTGCACCTGATCGAGGCCGACCTCACCGACCAAACCTCGCTGCTCCATGCCTTGACGACCTCGCGTCCGCACGAGATCTACAACCTCGGCGCGATCAGCCACGTCGGCTACTCGTTCCGCAACCCTCAGCTCACCGCAGAGGTGACCGGCAAGGGCGTGCTCAACCTGCTGGAGGCCGTGCGCACCACCGGCATGGAGGAGCACGCCCGCTTCTACCAGGCCTCCACGTCGGAGATGTTCGGCGGGCTCGACTACAACCGGCCCGGTTCCGGCTACAACGAGGACTCGCTGTTCCACCCCCGCAGCCCCTACGGCGTCGCGAAGCTCTACGCGCACTGGATCGCCCGCAACTACCGGGAGAGCTACGGGATGTTCGTCTCCACCGGCATCCTGTTCAACCACGAGGGCGAACGCCGGGGCCTGGAGTTCGTCACCCGCAAGATCACCAACGGAGTCGCAAAGATCCACCTCGGCCTGGCCGACCACATCACCCTCGGCGACCTGTGGCCCAAGCGCGACTGGGGCTACGCCGGCGACTACGTCCGCGGGATGTGGCAGATGCTCCAGCACGACGAGCCCGACGACTTCGTGCTCGCGACGGGCGAGAGCCACTCGATCGAGGAGTTCCTCGCCCTCGCGTTCGCCGAGGTCGGGATCGGCGAATGGAAGCCCTACGTGCGCCAGGACCCCCGCTACATGCGGCCCGCGGAGGTCGACATCCTCCTCGGCGACCCGTCCAAGGCCGAACGGGTGCTCTGCTGGAAGCGCGAGGTCGACTTCCCCGGTCTGGTTCGCCGGATGGTCCAGCACGACATCCGGCTCCTCTCCCGGCAGCGCGGGCCGCTGTGATGAGGCGTGTGGCTGTCACCGGTGTGAACGGCTTCGTCGGCCGGCATCTCGTCGCCGAGCTGGTGGGCCACGGCGTGGACGTGATCGGGATCGGTCACGAGCCAGTCGGGCAGCCCGCAGGGCTCGCCGACTACGTGTGTCAGGACCTGACGGTGGCCTGGCCGCGCGGCCTCGCCGTCGACGCGGTCGTCCACCTCGCCGGGCTCTCCGCGGTCGGGCCGTCGTTCGACCAGCCGCAGCGCTATCTGGCGCACAACAGCGCCATCGTCACCCACCTGGGCGAGACCCTGCTGGCCGAACAACCGTCAACGCGGGTGCTCGTCGTGAGCTCGGGCGCGGTGTACGACGCGCAGCAGCCGCAGCCGCTGGCGGAGACGAGCCGGATCGGCTTCAGCTCGCCCTACGTGGTCAGCAAGGTGCTCGTCGAGAACCAGGTGGCCTACTACACGGCGCGCGGTCTCGACGCGGTGGTGGCCCGCCCGTTCAACCACGTCGGCCCGGGCCAGGGGCCGGGGTTTCTGCTGCCCGACCTGCTCGCGTGCGCCGAGGACGCGGTCGCGCAAGGGGAGCCGCTGCGCGTCGGCGACCTCGACACCCGCCGCGACTACACCGACGTACGAGACGTGGCGCGCGCCTACCGCCTGCTGGCCGGTGCCGAGCGGCTCGAGCACCGGGTGTTCAACGTGTGCTCGGGGCGGTCCTGGTCCGGCCGCGAGCTGTGGGAGCTGCTCCGGTCCGAGGCGCAGCACGATCGGCTCACCATCGAGGTGGACCCCGCGCGGATCCGGCCCAGCGACCCCCGCGAGATCGTGGGTGACAGCACTCGCCTGCAGAAGGCGACGGGCTGGGCCCCCGAGACCGACCTCGCGGACAGCGTCCGGGCGTTCGTGGCCGGTCAGCGGGGTTGAGCCAGCGAGGTCATCAGGCGGGTGCGCCGGCGCCCATCTGAGCCATCGCGCCGGCCATGTCCAGCACACCCCAGTGAGCGACGCACTGGTCATCGCGGATCTGCACGATGTCGACGGCGTCGAAGTCGACCGGGTTCCCGCTGGCGGGCACCCCCATGAACTCCCCGGTGTGCGTGCCGACGAACGAGATCCGCGCGACGACCTTGTCGCCGTCTTGGAGCACGTCGTGCACGTCGACGTGGAAGTCGGTGAATGCCGCCTGCATCATCTTGAACAGCTGCCGAGGGGTGTCCCGGGTGTTGCCCATCCCGGGGACCTCCTCGTGTTCGACGAAGTCCTCGGCCATGTACTTGTCGATGGCGGAGTCGACGTCTCGGCCCGCGCCGATGGCTGCGAACATCTCCTGCACGAGTGCCTTGTGATCGGACATGGGCCGCTCCAGTCACTACTCTGCGAGGCTCGGCGAGCCGGGATCGTTCGACGCTAGCACCGGCTCCCCGGGGCCGGTATGAGTCGTTCGGGCCGGTGCCGGATGGGCGTCGGGACCACCGAGGCGGCTCCAAGGCGGGCTCGGCCCTGCCTACACTCGCCCTTGTGACCGAGCACAGCCACACCCGCCCCGAGGACTGGCAGGAGCGGCTGCGCGCGAAGGGCTACCGGCTCACCCCGCAGCGCGAGCTGGTCCTGAGCGCCGTCGAGCGGCTCGGCCACGCCACCCCCGACGAGGTGTTCGCCGCGGTCCGTGAGGAGTCCAGTGCGGTGAACATCTCCACGGTCTACCGGACCCTCGAGCTGCTCGAGGAGCTCGAGCTGGTCCGGCACGCGCACCTCACAGACCGCGCCCCGACGTACCACTCCTCGACCGCGCCGCCGCAC
This sequence comes from uncultured Actinomycetota bacterium, assembly GCA_963801125.1. GTDB lineage: Bacteria > Actinomycetota > Actinomycetes > Propionibacteriales > Nocardioidaceae > Nocardioides_B. The sequence goes on along the minus strand of CAWDDL010000008.1, from coordinate 19,512 downwards.
GTCCACCTGGTCTGTCGCCGGTGCGGGAAGGTCAGCGAGGCCGACCAGGACATCATCGACCCGCTGACTGACGCGCTGCAGCAGCGCTACGGCTTCACGACCGACGTGGGGCACCTGACCGTGTTCGGCACCTGTGCCGAGTGCAGCGCCGGCGCGGCCGGCGAGACGACCGGGGCGCCGCTCAGCTGACCTTCGAGGGCGTCTCGAGGATCACCGTGATCGGGCCGTCGTTGACCGAGGACACCTGCATGTTCGCGCCGAAGCTGCCCTCCGCCACGGTCGCGCCCAGGTCGCGCAGCGTCGTGCAGAACGCCTCGTAGATCGGCTCGGACACCTCACCCGGCGCCGCTGCCACCCACGTCGGCCGGCGTCCCTTCCGGACGTCGCCGTACAGGGTGAACTGGCTGACCACCAGCACGGGGGCGCCGAGGTCGGAGGCTGACTGCTCCTCACGCATGATCCGCAGGCCCCAGATCTTCCGGGCGAGCCAGTCGACCTGCGCCGGCCCGTCGGAGTGCGTCACGCCGAGCAGCACCAGCAGCCCCGGCTCCTGGACCGACCCGACGACCTTCCCGTCCACGGTGACAGAGGCGGAAAGAACTCGCTGGACGACGGCACGCATCGGGAAATCTTCCTTGGAGTCGAATCGATCGGACCGGCGGATTCTGACACGATGAGCTCATGACCGCTCAGATCAACGACTCCGGGAAGCTCCTGGTCACCGTCGCCCCCACCGGCGCGGAGACCAGCAAGGAGGACTGTCCGCAGCTGCCGACGACGCTCGAAGAGCTCGTCGAGACCGCGCAGCGATGCCAGGCGGCCGGGGCCGCGATGATCCACGTGCACATCCGAGACGACGAACACCGGCCCACGCTCGACCTGAAGCGGCTCGCCGACACCGTCGACGCACTGCACGAGGCCACCGACCTCGTCGTACAGCTCTCCACCGGCGGCAGCGTCCACGACCCGCTCGAGCAGCGGCTCAAGGTGCTCGACGCCCAGCCCGATTCCTGCAGCTTGACCATGGGTACGACGAACTTCGGCGACGACGTGTTCGCCAACCCCTGGCCGTTCATCACCGAGCTCTACCAGCTCAGCCAGGAGCGCGAGGTGGTCCCCGAGTTCGAGCTCTTCGACCTCGGCCACGTCGCGAGCCTCGACCGACTGCTGAACAGGTACGGCCTGCCCTACGGGGGACGGGTGCACGTGGACCTGGTGATGGGCGTGCCCGGCGGGATGCCTGGTACGGCTGACGCGGTGGTCGCCGCGGTGGCAGCCCTGCCCGCGGCGACGACCTCCTGGTCGGCCACCGGGATCGGCCGCTCCACCCTCGCGGTGGCACTGGCCTCGCTGAGCAAGGGCGGCCACCTCCGCGTCGGCATGGAGGATGTGCTCACCCTGGCGAAGGGCGTGCCCGTGGAGCACAACGACCAGCTGGTCACACGGGTCGTGGAGCTCGCCCGGATCGTCCAGCGCGCCCCGATGACGCCGGCGGAGGCGAAGGATCTCCTCCAGACCAAGCGCCGCTGAACACCCGATGCAACCCCGGCACTGACTCCTGCGTCTTGGGGGTGCCCGCCACGGTGGCGGCACCCAGACCAGGAGAACGAACATGACCATCCGCACCCGTGCCGGCGCCGTCCTCGCGACCACGGCCGCCGCCCTCACCGTCGCTGCCCCCGCGCTGGCGGCCAGCCTCACGGTCACCGACCCCGAGGACATCAGCCACGGCGTCGACCTGCGCAAGGTGAAGGTCTACAACGGGGAGGCCAACCTCAAGGTGACGCTGACCCACATCAACCTGCGCAGGTCGTTCAAGACCGGCGCCAGCGGGTCGGTCTACATCGACACCGACCCCACCGACAAGGGCCCCGAGTACGTCTTCAGCGGCGGCTTCTACGAGGGCACCGACTACACGCTGAGCCACACCGAGGGCTTCGGCGTGAAGAAGTGGGGCAAGCCGGTGAAGTGCAGCTACCAGATGCGGCTGGACTACGCCGAGGAGAAGACCCGGATGCGGATCGGCCAGGGCTGCCTCGGCGACGTCGACCAGGTCCGCGTCGCGGTCAAGGTCGCCGGCGAGCGCACCGACGGCTCGATCGTGACCGACTGGCTCGGCGAGCCGCGCGAGTTCACCGACTGGGTCGCCCGCGGCTGATCGGTAGACGCAGCAGGGGGCGCAGGTCTCAGTACACGAGTGCCTGCGCCCCCTCGGCCAGCGCCTCTTCGACGAATGCCGCCGCCCCGGCGATCCGGATTCCCGGCGTCACCGCCGACTCGTCCAGCGAGCGACGAGCAGCGCACTGCGTGCACAGCGTCACCGTGCCCCCGGACAGCACGACCGACAGCAGGTCCGCGACCGGTGTCGCGTGCGGCAGCGCCAGTTCGCAACCCCGCCCCGGGACCGCGAACCACGCGGCCTCCCCGGTCAGCCACAGCGAGACCGAGGCGCCGGCCGCCACCCCGGCCGCGGCCACCGTCAGCGCTTGGTTGGCCCGCTCCGGGTCGTCCGTGCCGCAGGTCACCTTGACCACCAGTCTGCTCGCCATGCCCGCACACTAGACTCAGGTGGCATGGAAGCCCTCTTCATCACCATGATGGCGCTGGTCGTGCTGCTCACCGGCTTCGTGTCGTTGCTGGTCGTCTGGCGGCTGTTCAAGGCCGACAACAACTCCGGCCACCAGGCCGACCACATCTGATGCCGTTCGAGATCCCGGACAACCTGCACCCGGACTGCGCGCCGGTCGCGTGGCTGCTCGGCACCTGGCGCGGCAACGGCCACGGCGACTACCCGACTACGAGCGCGTTCCAGTTCGGCCAGGAGTGCATCTTCACCCACGACGGCCGGCCGTTCTTCCACTACATGAGCCGCGCGTGGATCCTCGACGACGAGGGCACCAAGATCCGTGACGCGGCGATCGAGACCGGCTTCATCCGGCCCAAGGCCGACGGCAGCCTCGAGTGGCTGCTGACGCACAACACCGGCTTCGTGGAGATCTGGTACGGCAACGCCGAGATCGGCACGCCCCGCATCGAGATGACCACTGACGCGGTGGCGCGCACCCAGACCGCCAAGGAGTACACCGGGGGCCACCGGATGTACGGCATGGTCGACGGCGACCTGCTCTGGGCCTACGACATGGCCGCGATGGGCCAGCCCCTGCAGCCGCACCTCTGGGGCCGGCTCGTGCGCCAGTAGCGCCCGGGTGGTTGAGGAGCGAGCGAAGCGAGCGTCTCGAAACCCCCGCAAGGCGGAGCCGCAGACCTACGCGCTGACGTCCATCGACTCCGGGCTCAGCGCGAGCTCGAACCACACCGTCGTCCCGTCCGTGCTGTGTTCGGCGCTCCAGGCCGAGGCGAGCGCGTCCACCAGCGACAACCCCCGGCCCGACACGCTCTCCGGGTCCAGCTCTTCGGCCCGCCGTACGGCGCCCCGGCCGCCCCGGTCCTGAACGAGGACGAGGAGGTACTCCGGGTCTGCCTGGACCGTGACCGTCGAGGTGGTCCCGGAGTGGATCACCGCGTTGGTGACCAGCTCGGAGACGCACAGCTCTGCGGTGTCGATGCAGTCCTCGTCGACTCCCCATCCCTGCAGCTTGCTCGACACGAAGCGACGCGCCTCCCCGGCCGCCGTCGGGTCGCTCGGCAGATCGAGCGAGGCGCGCGTCTGGTCCGGGGCCGCGGTGACCGCCAGCATCGTGACGTCGTCCTCGGCGTGCTGAGAGGCCAACAGGTCGCTCAGCCGCGCGCACAGTTCACGCGGGTTGCGGCGACGGGGTGCCAGCTCGGCCACCCGGTCGCGCAGCCGGTCGATGCCGGCGAACAGGTCCTGGCGCCGGGTCTCCACCAACCCGTCGCTGTAGGCGAGCACCGTCATCCCGTCGCGAAGCGACACCTGGTGGCTGGTCCACGCCATCGAGGCCGCGATGCCCAACGCCGGCCCGATGTCTGTGTCGAGCACGTCCGGGCGCCCCGAAGGGCTGATCTTCAGCGGTGGCGGGTGGCCGGCGACGCCGTAGGTGAAGGTCGTCCGTTCCGGGTCCACCAGGCCGTAGAACATCGTGACCACCTGGTCGGGCACGGGCAGGTAGTCCACAACTTCGTTCAGCCGGGCCAGGACGACCGCCGGGTCCGGGTCCAGCAACGCGTACGCACGCGTCGCGGACCGGATCTCGCTCATCACGGTCGCGGCCGGCACGCCCTTGCCCATCACGTCACCGAGGGTGAGTACGACGGAGCCGTCGTCCATGTGGAGAACGTCGTACCAGTCGCCGCCCACGTCGACGTTGACGCTGCCCGGCTGGTAGTGGGCGCCGATGTTCAGCCCGGCGACCTCGGGCAGTGAGTGCGGCATCAGGCTGCGCTGGAGCTGCTCGGAGTTGGAGTACTGCACCTGGTAGGCCAAGCCCCGGCGGACCGCCTGAGCCACCTGGGCAGCGAAGGCGGCCAGGAACGCGTGCTGCTCAGGGCCGAGCTCGAGCTGTGCCTCGAAGCAGAGCAGGAGGCCGCCCACGCAGCCGCCGTCGACCATCAGTGGGACGGCGACCATGCTCTCGACGCCGAGCCGGCGCTGGCGCAGCACCAGCGCCGGGAACCGGGCCTCGATCTCCGCCGTGTTGGCCAGGTAGACCGGCTCGCCGCTGCGCACCGCCTGCACGAGCGGCACGTCGTCCAGCCCGTCGATCGTGCACCAGCGGACCCCCAGGGGGCTCAGCCCCTCGCCGTCGGTGGCGACGAAGCGGAGCTCGCGGCCGCCGCCCTCGTTGAGCGCCAACCCGGCCCGGGTCACGCCGGGGATGTGCAGGGCCTCTGCGAGGGCCACCCGGGCGATGTCGTCCACCGTGAGCGCGGCGCCCAGCACCGCTGCCAGGTGTTCGAGCCGGCGTAGACGCTCAGGCACGCTGCGATCCCCACATCACCTGACCAGAGTAGTCCCGGTCACGTTCGAACGCGACGACGTAACGTGACCCGGTCCCAGGCGTTGGTACGGGTATGCGTCGCGTACTCAGCGTGTCCCTCGCCCTCGCACTCGCCGCCCTGGTCGGGTGGTCGGGCCGATCCGACTGGTCGGGTGTCTCCCGACCGGTCTCCGCCGCCCCCGCCCGCGAGGTGATGTTCGTCGGCAACAACTGGGACGGCACCGCCGACGTCGTGGACGCGCACACCTACCAGAAGGTCAAGCGGATCGACATCATCCCCGACAAGGACGAGCGGATGGCGGAGATCCAGTCCAACCCGGACAAGCTCGCCTACTACCTGGCGATCCAGCAGGAGATCGGCGAGGGACACGATCAGTACGTCGACGACATGTTCTCCACTCGCGACGGGAAGCTGCTCGCCGTGTCGCGGCCGAGCTTCGCCGACGTGGTGTGGATCGACCTGGCGAGCGGGACGATCGTCGAACGCCAGCCGATGGACGGCTACCGCAGCGACCACATGGGGGTCAGCCCGGACCGCAAGCGGCTCCTCGTGTCGGACTCCACCTCCGGCACCGTGCACGAGTACGTTCTCGGTGGCGCGGACAACCCGCGAACGGGCAAGCGATTGCGCACGTTCCAGTCCGGTGAGACGCCGCACGAGAGCAACTACTCCGACGACGGCAGCCGCATCTTCCATGCCAGCATCGGCAAGGTCTACACGCCGGGGGACTCGGCGGAGCTCGACCCGGTGACCGACCCCGCCAAGGGCGATCGGTGGTTCCAGGTGGTCCGCAACAAGGACTTCAAGATCATGCGCCGCTGGGACATGGGCAAGGAGCTCGAGGAAGCCGGCTACAAGAACATGAGCTCCGCCGTACGCCCGATGGCGATCTCCCCCGACGAGCGCTTCGTCTACTACCAGGTCTCGTTCTTCCACGGGTTCGTCGAGTTCGACCTCAAGGCCAAGGATCCGACCGGCGGCGGGGACTACACGGTGGGGGACAAGAAGGAGCCGGCCACCGGCAAGGTGACCCGGATCATCCCGCTGCCCAACCGGGTGCCGGACATGCCGCGCGAGCAGTACGTCCTCGACTCCGCACACCACGGGCTGGCGATGAACGACAAGGGCACGAAGATCTGTGCGGCCGGCACGATGGACGACTACGCCGCGATCGTCACCCGCCGCACCATGCAGTTCACGATCCTGGACGGCAAGGGGACTGCGGAGGACCGGAAGTACCTCAAGCCGTACTGGGCCACCGACGGGCCGGCCAACACCTGCTGGATGTCCATGAGCGGCAACGACGCGGTCGCCGTCATCGACCTGCACAAGAAGAAGGAGATCGCCTGGGTCGAGGTCGGCGACCATCCTCAACGCGTGCGCCGGGGCACCGTCGCCGGCTCGGTCGAGCGCGCTTGGCGGTGAGCGCCCGGGCTGGTCGAACGCGCTCGATGCCCGGGAGGTCAGGGCGGTTAGGCTGCTCCAGCGAAACAGAAGGGACCGCCGTGGCACTGGAGTCTGAGGAACGCCCCTGGGGGTCGTGGCACGTCATCGACGTCGGCACGGGCTACAAGATCAAGCGGATTCACGTGAAGCCGGGCTGCCGGCTGTCCTACCAGACCCATGAGCACCGATCCGAGCACTGGGTCGTGGTCTTCGGCACCGCGACGTGCACCATCGACGACATCGTGGTCACGGCGGTGCCGGGGGCCACCGTGGACGTTCCCCAGGGCGCCAAGCACCGACTGGCGAACTACGGCACCGAAGAGCTCGTCATCGTGGAGGTGCAACGTGGCGCCTACACCGGTGAGGACGACATCTGCCGCCTCGAGGACGACTACGGGCGCCACGACGTCGAGACGCAGTAGACGAGGGGCCCGTGACGACGTCACGGGCCCCTCGTCGTGGCTGTGCTCAGCTGCCGGAGTTGATCATCCCGGCGCCGACGGTGACACCGGTCGACTCGTCGATCAGGATGAACGAGCCGGTGGTCCGGTTCTTGGAGTAGGGGTCGCACAAGAGCGGGACGGTCGTGCGCAGTTGCACACGGCCGATCTCGTTGAGGCCGAGCTCCTTGGTCTCCTGGTCGCGGTGCAGGCTGTTCACGTCGAGGCGGTACTGGATGTCCTTGACCAGGGCCCGGCCGTTGCGGGTGGTGTGCTTGATCGCGAGCTTCTGGCGGGGGCGCATCGGCTCGTTCGTCATCCAGCAGATCATCGCGTCGATGTCCTGGCTGGGCTTCGGGGCGTTCTTGACCCGGGCGATCATGTCGCCGCGGCTGACGTCGACGTCGTCCTCGAGCCGCACGGTCACCGACATCGGCGGGAAGGCCTCGTCGATCTCCTTGTCGAACCTGTCGATCCCGGCGATCTTGCTCGTCATGCCGCTCGGGAGCACCACCACCTCGTCGCCGGGCTTCAGGATGCCGCCGGCCACACGGCCGGCGTAGCCGCGGTAGTCGTGGTACTCGTCGGACTTGGGGCGCACGACGTACTGCACCGGGAACCGGGTGTCGACGAGGTCGCGGTCGGAGGCCACGTGGACGTGCTCGAGGTGGTGCATCAGCGTCGGGCCGGAGTACCACGGCATCTTGTCGCTGCGCTCCACCACGTTGTCGCCCTTGAGCGCAGAGATCGGGATGATCTCGAGGTCGGGGATCGACAGCTTGGTCGCGAAGGAGGTGAACTCCTGGTGGATCTTTTCGTAGGTCGCCTGGTCGTAGTCGACGAGGTCCATCTTGTTGACCGCGAGCACCAGGTGAGGCACCCGGAGCAGCGACAGGATCACCGCGTGCCGCCGGGACTGCTCGGTGAGGCCCTGGCGCGCGTCGACCAGGACGAGGCCGAGGTCGGCGGTGGAGGCGCCGGTCACCATGTTGCGGGTGTACTGCACGTGGCCGGGGGTGTCCGCGATGATGAACTTGCGCTGCGGAGTCGCGAAGTAGCGGTAGGCCACGTCGATGGTGATGCCCTGCTCGCGCTCGGAGCGGAGGCCGTCGGTGAGCAGCGCCAGGTCGGTGTAGTCGTAGCCGCGTGACTGCGAGGTCGACTCGACGGCCTCGAGCTGGTCCTCGAAGATCGCCTTGGAGTCCAGCAGCAGACGTCCGATCAGGGTCGACTTGCCGTCGTCGACGGAGCCGGCGGTGGCGAACCGGAGCAGGTCCATGTTGCGCAGCGCCTCGGGCGCTTCGGAGGCGGTCATCAGAAGTAGCCTTCCTTCTTGCGGTCTTCCATGGCTGCTTCGGAGAAGCGGTCGTCGCCACGGGTGGCGCCTCGCTCGGTGACCCGGGCGATGGCGATCTCCTCGATGATCTCGGCGGTGGTGCTGGCGGTACTCTCGACGCAGCCGGTCTGGGTCATGTCGCCGACCGTGCGGAAGCGCACCGTCCGCTCCTCGACCGTCTCGCTGCCCTTGGGCTGGACCATCTCGGACTCCGACAGCAGCATCCCGTCGCGGGCGATGACCCGGCGCTGGTGGGAGAAGTAGATCGAGGGGATCTCGATCTCCTCGCGGTGGATGTAGGCCCAGATGTCGAGCTCGGTCCAGTTGCTCAGCGGGAAGATCCGCATGTGCTCGCCGCCGTGGATCCGGCCGTTGTAGAGGCTCCACAGCTCGGGACGCTGCATCTTGGGGTCCCACTGGCCGAACTCGTCGCGGTGGGAGTAGACGCGCTCCTTGGCGCGTGCCTTCTCCTCGTCACGGCGGCCACCGCCGAAGGCGGCGGTGAAGCCCTCCTCCTCGATCACGTTGAGGAGCGTGCCGATCTGCAGCCGGTTGCGGGTGGTCTTGCCGTCGTCGACGACGACGCCCTTCTCGATGGCCTCGTCCACCGACGCCACGATCATCCGCAGGCCCAGTCGGTTCACCCAGTTGTCCCGGGTCTCGAGGACCTCGGGAAAGTCGAATCCGGTGTCGACCTGGAGAACGGGGAACGGGATCTTCGCGGGGTAGAACGCCTTCTCAGCGAGCCGCAGCATGACGATCGAGTCCTTGCCGCCGGAGAACATCAGCACCGGCTTCTCGAACTCGGCCGCGACCTCGCGGAAGATGTGGATCGACTCGGCCTCCAGCTCGTCGAGCTGGCTGAGCCGGTAGTCGGCGTGGGTTTCGGTCATCGGTGGGTCAGACCTCTCGTAGGGGAGCAGCCGTCATGCTACCGAGGCCGCGCGGGGTGGGCGATTCTGGGCGCGCGGCACCGACACGGCTCACCGAGGTGTTGACCGAGCGGTGGACCGATAAACTCACCGGAATGCGCATCTCCGTCTTCGGCTGTGGATAGTGCGCCCGTTGGTCGCCAACCCGCGGATCGTCGACGGACGCAACTGCCTGGACCCGGACCGCTGGCGCGAGGCGGGCTGGACCTACCGGGCGCTGGGGCGGCACTGACCGGTGCGCGCCACCGCGGTCACTCGTCGCGGCCGGGGACCCGCCAGGCGGCGGCGTTGTTGTCGAAGGCGGGCAGACCGCGGCTCTGCCGGATGAAGCCCCACACGAGCGGGCCGAGCAGCAGCAGCGCGGCGCCGATGATGCCGACCCCCTCCGGGGGGACGCCCAGCATCTTCAGGCCGGTCAGGGTCAGCACGATCACGATGCCGCGCCGGATCACCGACTGGGACACCCAGTTCGCGATCCGGGCGCCGAGGAACGTGCCCGGGGTACCGCCCACGATCAGCGGGATGAGCACCGTCCAGTCCACCCCGGTCACGAGGACGTGGCTGATCGCCGCCGACAGCACCAGCGGAACCGCCTGCACCAGGTCGGTGCCGACCAGCTTCACCGCGCTCAGCGTCGGGTAGAGCAGCAGCAGCGCGACCATGATCAACGAGCCCGAGCCGACGCTGGTGATGCCGACGAGCAGGCCGCCGATGGCACCGACCAGCAGGGTCGGCAGTGGCCGGACGACCGGGTCCTCCTCGGAGATCACGTTGCCAGCGGTGACGTGGCGCAGCTGGAGGTACATCCGGAGCGCGTAGGTGGAGGCGGTGAACAGCAGCGCCGTCCCGATCGCGTAGGTCAGGAAGCTGTCGCTGCCCTCGCCGCTGCCGCCGACCGCCTTGACGATGAACGCGCCCGCGAACGCGAACGGGACCGAGGCGATGATCAGCATCCCGGCGAGCTTCAGGTTGGGCTTGCCGTGCTTCCAGTGCACACCGGCGCCGACGGACTTGTTCACGCTCGCGGCCACCAGGTCGTTGGCGACGGCGGCGCTCGGGTTGACGCCGAGGAAGATCAGCGCCGGGGTCATCAACGCGCCGCCGCCCATCCCGGTGAGGCCGACGACGATGCCGACGCCGAAGCTGACCGCGAGGACCGAGAATGCGGCGCCGGTGAGGAGGTCGCTCACTGCGGGTCCCGGGTGAGGTAGCCGGCGTCGTCGAGGTGGCGCAGCACGTCGTCGAGGGCGTCCTCGATGCTGCGGCCGGTGGTGTCGACGCGGACGGCCGCGTCCTCGGGCTCCTCGTAGGGCGAGGAGATGCCGGTGAACTCTGGGATCTCCCCGGCCCGCGCCTTGGCGTACAGGCCCTTGCGGTCGCGCCGCTCGCACTCCTCCAGCGGCGTGGCCACGTGGATCAGCACGAACGCCCCGCCTGCCTCGCCCACCATCTGCCGGACCTGCTTGCGGGTCGAGTCGAACGGAGCGATCGGGCTGCAGATCGCGACGCCGCCGTGCCGGCTGATCTCGGCCGCCACCCAGCCGATCCGGCGGATGTTGGTCTCGCGGTCCTCCTTGGAGAAGGTCAGTCCGGCCGACAGGTTGCGTCGTACGACGTCGCCGTCGAGGCTCGTCACGGTGCGCTCGCCCTGCTCGAGGATGACGTCGTGCAGCGCGCGAGCGAGCGTGGACTTGCCGCTGCCGGACAGGCCGGTGAAGAACAGCACCAGGCCCTGCGCATCGGGGGCGGGCTGGTCGCGCTCGACGATGGCCGCGATGTCGTCGGGGAGGTCGCCCTCGCCGGGGATGCCCAGGACCTCGCCCGGCGCGTAGTGGTCGACGACATGCTGCCCGAACGCGTGGTCGGCCTCGGCGTCACCGCGGCTGGCCAGGGGTACGGCGATGACGTGGGCGTCCTCGAGGTGGGCCGCGGCTGCCAGGGTCGCCCGGATCAGCGCCGGGGCGGACAGGTCGGGGGTGCCGGTGCCGGTGAGGGCGAGCAGCAGGACCGCCTTGCCGCCGGCCTCGGAGCGGATCCGGCCGAGGTCGGCGTGGGTGAGCGGGCCGGCCACCGGCACGGTGACGGCGGTCTCGCCGTACCGCTCCTGCACCTGCGTGGGGGAGAGGTAGAGCCGGCGGAACGCGCCGAACTCGTTGTGGGCGAGCGGGCTGACCGTGCCCTGGATACCGGTCAGGTCACCCTCCTCGTATGTGCCCTCGACCGCCACCCGCGCGAGGGGGACGCCCTCGGGGTCGACCAGCTCGATCTCCCCGGCCTGCTGTGCCTGTGCCGCGGTGTCTGGCGGCACCTGGAGCGTGACCTCGCCGCCGGGTCCCTCGAAGCCGGACAGCGGGGCCAGGGCGCCGTGGGTCAGCAGCTCGAGGTCGTCGAGCTCACGCGGGGTCGGGCAGTGCTGCGGCGTGGGAGTCTCAGGCACGAGGGACAGTCTGCCTCACCGAGTTCCGGGGCCCGGAGACGCTCACTGGTCACCATTCACGAATACCTGTGCCCTTGCGCAACGGTTGCATCCGGAGTGCTCGGTGACGTCGGCCTGACCCAGGTCCGGCTCCACCGCGCGAAGAGGAACCGGTTGTACCCACGGAACCGGGCGCCTTCGACAGGCTCCTGAGGCCCGTCGGGCGCCCACTCGACCCGCCGGCACTCCGTGCTGCGCTCGCCGGGCCGGCCGGCGACGAGGGCGAGTGCCTGGGCGATCGTCGTACGGCGGCTCTCCTCGAGGTCGCGGAGCCGTCGGGCGGCGCCCGGGTCTGAGCGACGGTTTCGGTACAAGCATGTTTGGTCGATCTTTCGCTCCGCGCCGGCCAGAGGCTCCGCATCTCCGCGGCGCCGCGACCACAAGGACGTGCAGCCTCCCGTGGATCCGGCACCGGAGCGGCCTGATGCGGCGGGGCCGCACGTCGTACTCGTCGCTGGCGGCTGCTCGCGCGCTCGTGCGCCCGCGGATGCAGAGATGCTCCCGTCATGCCGCTCACCCGGTCCTGCGACCCCGAACGCGCGGCGATAGCGTCGGGCCCATGTCTGCGCCTGTCGTTGTCGCCGAGATCGTCCGCTCCGGGTTCGTCGAGGGCCACCACTACGGCTCGATCGTGATCCTCGACCGCGACGGAGGGGTCGAGTGGTCCGTCGGCGACGTCGAGTCGCAGGTCCTGCCGAGGTCGTGCAACAAGCCGATCCAGGCGCTGGGCATGCTGCGCGCGGGACTCGCGCTCGACGGCGAGCTGCTGGCGCTGGCCTGTGCCTCGCACTCGGGCGAGCCGTTCCACCTCGAAGGGGTCCGCCGGATCCTCGCGGGGGCGGGGCTCACCGAGGCGGACCTGCAGACCCCGCTCGGCTACCCGCTCGACGACGACGCCCGCGACCAGCTGATCCGCGCCGGCGGCACCCAGTCCTCCATCGCGATGAACTGCTCGGGAAAGCACGCTGCGATGCTCGCGACCTGCGCGGCCAACGGATGGGACACCAAGACCTACCTCGACCCCGAGCACCCGCTGCAGAACGTCATCGCCGACACCTTCGCCGAGCTGACCGGTGAGCCGGTCGACGTGGTCGCCACCGACGGGTGCGGCGCGCCGCTGCTGTCCACGTCGCTGACCGGCCTGGCCCGGGCGTTCCGCACGCTCGCGACGGCCGAGTCGGGGCCCGAACGGCAGATCGCCGACGCCATCCGCGCGTTCCCGGCGTGGACCTCCGGCACGCGGCGCGACGAGGCCGCGCTGCTCACGGCGATCCCCGGGTCGATCGGCAAGGCCGGGGCCGAGTCCTGCTACGCGGTCGGGCTCGCCGACGGCCGGGCTGTGGCGCTGAAGACCGACGACGGGGCGCCGCGGGTACGCCCGGTGCTGATGGCCGCGGCGCTGGAGCGGATGGGCGTGCCCGAGGAGCCGGGTGTCGATGGCGCGGCCGCGCGTCGCACTGGTGTGGTGGAGCTGCTCGGCGGGGGCAAGCCGGTCGGCGACATCCGTCCCGTCGTTTGAGGGACTCCTGCGGCGTCTGCCGCTGGCCTATGCTCAGGGCTCAGTCGAGCAAGAGGTGGGGGCGGTGACAGGCAAGCGGCCCGGTCGGCTCCAGAAGATCGCGCACGACGCCAGCCCGATCAACGCCGCCGTGGTCGACGTCGAGGCCCGGATCGGCTGGTTGCTGGCGATGTCGCGGCTGCACCACGCCGACCCGCAGTGGCGTGACGGCAAGGTCTTCGTCGAGGCGCTGGCCGAGGCCGGGATGCCGGCCAGCCGAAGCCTGGTGTCGCGGTGGGAGTCCGGCGAGATCCCGGTGTCCTACGAGGCGATGGCGGCCTACGAGCGGGTCCTGGGCATCCCCGCCGGGCAGATCGCCTCGATCACCGCCTACGTCAGCGCCAGCCTGCCGCGGGTCAAGACCCGGCTGGTCCGCCCGAAGCTCGACCCGACCAGTGCCGAGTTCGCCGACCGGCTCGACACGCTGATCGAGCGTTGTGAGGACGGTGAGGCGCTGGCCACCGACTGGCACGACCTCGGCTGGCACCTCTCCGCGGTCCCGCTGGTGCACCTGCGGGCGCGGACCTGGACCGCCCTGTGCGGCCGGCTCGTCACCGATCTGCCGCGCACGGTCAAGCTGGCCTACCGGCAGTACAGCGTCGCGGCGTTCAACCTGGCCCAGGTGCCGCGCGCCTACGACTACCTCGTGGACGCGATCGAGGGCTATGTCGCGGACCCCGACGTCCAGGTGATCACCAACCCGGTGGGCCTGCTCGACCGGATCCCCACCAGGGAGGCGGCACGCCTCGTCCTCGGCCTGGTCGAGAAGCCCGCGAACGACGCGGCCTTCCGGGTCGGGGTGTGGGTCGCCACGACCAAGCTCACCCACGGCCACTTCACCCGCGAGGAGCTCGACCAGCTCGACATGCTGATCCTGCACGCCTGGCGGCGTGACCCGGGCAAGGCCGCGGAGGAGCTCGCGGAGCTGATCGCGGTGCTGCCGGAGGGGATGCGCGCCACGCTCGTGCAGGCCGCCACGCGGGCCGGCCGACGCAAGCTCGGCTACGTCGTCGAGCACGGCGAGGAGATCGTGGCGGGGCGGGCTCGCGAGTTCAGCCAGGTCGTCGCCGACAAGGCCAGGATGCTGGTGCCGCAGGAAGCGTCGTACGACGAGGACCGGATGCTTCCGCGGATGGTGCGCGAGGCGATGTTCCACCGCGACTCCGAGCGCCGCCACCTCGCCGCGCTGCTCATCGCGTCCTCGCCGTTCGCGCGCGCGGTGACCGACTGCCTGCTGGTGTTCCTCGGGGACCCCGGGCAGTCGGCCTGGATGCGCAGCCGGATGGCCACCCTGGTGCGCTACCTCAGCGACGAGACGCACCGGCTGCGGATGGTCGGCATGATCAACGACCCCGTCGAGGAGGTCCGTGCCACGCTCATCCAGGGGCTGGGGCACATGCCGCTGAGCCCCACCTCCGACCAGGCGCTTCGAGCCTCTCTCGGGCGCGCGTGGTCGATGGGCGAGCGGGCGAAGATGTATGCATTGGGCATGTCGGGCTCGCCCGCCCTCCCCACCCTGGCCCAGTCGGGCCAGGCGCCGCAGTGGCAGCGGTCGGCCGCCCGTTGGTGGCACCGTCAGGGTCCTGCCCTGTTCGAGTGACTGCGCGTTTGCTGCCAGCATCCAATCATCAGGGTCGGTTTTCGCTTGCTGGATTCAAACTGTGTCCTCGTTCACGCCCCTCGGCCCTTGTTTTTGCTAGCAGGAGTTAGCACTATGGAGACATGGCAAAGACAGGGGTCGGCAAGACCGTCGAGTCGCTCGGGGACTACCTCCGCGAACAGCGGCTGGCTGCGAAGTACTCCCTGCGTCAGCTCGCCGAGCAGGCCGGCGTCTCCAACCCCTACCTGAGCCAGATCGAACGCGGCCTTCGCAGGCCGTCCGCCGAGGTGCTGCAGCAGATCGCCAAGGCACTTCGAATCTCCGCCGAGGCGTTGTACGTCCGCGCGGGGATCCTCGACCTCGAGGACGGAGAGGTCCGGTCGGTCGAGCTCGCGATCCTCGCGGACACCGGGCTCACCGAACGGCAGAAACAGTCGCTGCTGGACGTCTACACCTCGTTCCGCGCAGCGAACACCAACTCCCCAGGAGGAGACTGAACATGGCTACCACCAAGAACAAGCAGTTCCGCTTCGACGCCACCCGTCCGTTCTACGCCGCCGTAGGCGCCGGTGACCTCGCCGTCGAGTTCGCCCGCACCGCCACGGCCGACGTGCAGGCCCGTGCGGCCAAGGTCGACCTCGAGCCCAAGGCGCTGCGCGACCAGGCCCGCACCATGCTGACCAGCCGCGTCGAGGAGCTCCAGGGTGACGCCAAGAAGGCGCAGGCCGCCTTCGAGGCCCGTCTCGCCGAGCTCCAGGGCGACGCCAAGGCGCTGCCCGAGCGCATCGAGAAGCTCGTCAACGACTACCTCGCCGAGCTGAACAAGACCGTCGACGAGTTCAACAAGGCCTACCTCGAGCTCGCCGGTCGCGGGCAGGACTTCGTCAAGCGCGTCCGCAGCCAGGAGTCGACCAAGCAGACCAAGGCCGCCGCGGGCACCACGGCCGCGAAGGCGAAGACCACTTCGACCCAGGCCAAGAAGTCGGCCAAGTCGCCGCCTCGAGTGCCAAGAAGTCGGCCAAGCGCACCACCAGCACGGCCAAGAAGTCGGCCAAGCCGGCGACGTCGTCGGCCAAGGCCACCGGCACCGCCGCGAAGAAGACGGCCACGTCGGCTGCCCAGGCGACCTCCGACGCCGCCGCGAAGGCCGGCGACTGAAGGTCTGACGACCCGGTCGTCGACGACGGACAGTTCAGGCTGTTCTGACAGAACCTTCCGGTACCCCCGGTCCGTCAGGACCGGGGGTACCGTTGTCTGCAGGTACCCTGAGGCGGTGAGTTCGGTGTTTGCCATCCAGAGCGGTCTGATGACGATCGCGACCCTCGCCCTGTTCGCGATCCAGGCCTGGGCGTTCATCGACGCGGTCTCGCACCGCCCCGACACCTACCTCGCGGCCGACAAGATGACCAAGCCGACCTGGCTGATCATCCTCGGGATCGCGCTGGCGGCGCACATGCTGATCTGGAGTCCGCTGAGCTTCCTGAACCTGATCGGCGCGGTCGCCGCGATCGTCTATCTGGTCGACGCACGCCCCGCGCTGCGGGCGCTCACCGGCCGCCGCTGAGCCTGCGGGGATTCTCCACAGGGGTGTGCTTGTGCCCTTCTGCTGGTCGGCGAGTGGTGCTGGAATGGCCGGATGAGCCTTCCCGACAACCGCCCGGTCGGCGCCCCCTGCTGGATCGACCTGATCACCTCCGACACGTCCGCCGCCCAGACGTTCTACAGCGAGCTGTTCGGCTGGAGCGGCACGGCCGCAGACCAGGAGAAGTACGGCGGCTACATCACGTTCACCCTCGACGGGAACGACGTGGCGGGCTGCATGGGCAAGGACTCCTCGATGCAGGCGATGCCGGACGCCTGGACGGTGTACCTGTCCTCGCGCGACACCGCCGCCACAGTCGTGGCGGCCCAGCAGCGTGGTGCTCCCGTGTTCGTCGAGCCGATGCCGATCCCGGAGGTGGGCGTGATGGCAGTCGTCGCCGACCCGGGCGGCGCGAGCATCGGGGTCTGGCAGGCAGACCCGTTCGCCGGCTTCGACGTGCTGGGGGAGCCGGGCCGGCCGACCTGGTTCGAGCTGCACAGCCGTTCCTACGAGGACGCGGTCCGGTTCTATCGCGAGGTGTTCGGATGGGAGACCGACGTGATGAGCGACCAGCCGGACTTCCGCTACACCACGCTCGGCGCCGGGCGCGACGCGGTGGCGGGGATCGTGGACACCAGCGTGTGGCCGGACCGGTCCGACGAGCTGGAGCTCACCTGGCACGTCTACTTCGCGGTCGAGGACTGCGACGCCGCCTGCGCGAAGGTCACCGACCTCGACGGATCCGTGAAGTACCCGCCTGGTGACAGCCCCTTCGGCCGCATCGCCACAGTGCAGGATCCGGGTGGAGCGGTGTTCAAGCTGATGGGCCCGAACGTGGACGCGGAGCAGTGAGCGCGCCGTGGAGCTGAAGGTCGTCGAGGGCGACATCACCGCTCAGGACGTCGACGCGGTGGTCAACGCTGCCAACCGGGCGATGCGCGGAGGGGGAGGCGTCGACGGGGCCATCCACGCCGCTGCGGGGCCGGGCCTGCTGGAGGAGTGCCGGGAGCGGTTCCCCGACGGACTCGCCACCGGGGCCGCCGGGTGGACCACCGGGCACGACCTCCCGGCGCGGTGGGTGATCCACGTGGTCGGGCCCAACTACCGCGCCGGCGAGACCGACCGGTCGCTGCTCGTGTCGTGCTACGCCAACGCCCTGGCCGTCGCCGACGAGGTCGGGGCCCGGTCGGTGGCCTTCCCGCTGGTCTCGGCGGGCATCTACGGCTGGCCGAGGGACGATGCGATCCGGGCAGCGGTGGACACCTTGTCGAGCACGCCCACGCGGGTGCGCGAGGCGCGGATCGTTGCGTTCGGGAGGGCGTCGTACGAAGAAGTTGCAGGCGTAGTGGGTCGCTGAGCAGCGGTTTTTACCTAACGCAACGACTGTTCGCTCGTTGAACGGGGCAAGGGTGCTGGTGGGGAGGCACCTGCAAGGGGGACGTTCCGACCTGGAGCGGCCCACAAGGTTCGCTACACCAGACTCTTCGGAGCTGGGGGGAAGTAGGTTTCACCATGATCTCGGCATGGAGAACTGCCGCGCGCACCAGCGCGGCTCTCGTCGCCGTCCTGGCCGTCGTGTTCGGGCTGACGTTGTCCGCTCCTGCGTTCGCAGGGCAAGGCGGCAACGGGAACGGCAATGGCAATGCGAACGCCGGAGCCGGCGGGTCTGCCGCCGCGTCGTCCGACACGGCCACCGCGTCGAGCGAGCACGGCAAGTCGGAGACGGCCGGTTCCAACGGCAAGGGTTCTGACAAGGCGGTCGACGGCTCGAAGGACACGGGCGCCGACAAGTCCGCCAGGGGCTCGAACGGTTCGAACGAGAAGGCCAAGGGCTCGAGCAGCTCGAACGACCGGTCCGGTGGCTCCTCGACCGCGTCGGACCACCAGACCCAGGGCAACGCCGGCACCTCGGGGACTGCCACGGAGAAGCAGCCGCTGAGCAACGCCGACCAGAACTCCGGCGGCGCGAACGGCAAGTGTCCGGGCGGCCCCTACTGCTCGACGCGGGACGGCTCGCCCTCGGGCAACGGCAACGGTGGCGGCAAGTCCACCGGCAAGCCGTGCGCCGGCTGCGTCGGCAAGGCCGACAACAAGAACCCGAAGGGCCAGTACCCCGGCCCGCAGGACCACAACAACGGCTACGAGTGCGACGGCAACCACGGCATCGCGCGTGGCAACCCGGCGCACACCGGCTGCACGGACACCAGCACCCCTCCGACCACCGACGAGTGCCCGGACGGTTCGACGATGCCGTCGGACGGGACGTGTGACGAGGGTTCGACCACGACGTGCCCGGACGGTTCGACGATGCCGTCGGACGGGACGTGTGACGAGGGTTCGCCCACGACGTGCCCGGACGGTTCGACGATGCCGTCGGACGGGACGTGTGACGAGGAGACCGGTACTCCGCCAAACGTCGGCGGTGAGGAGGGCGGCACCCCGCCCGGCGTGACTCCCGAGGGCCCGGGCCAGGGTCCTGCGGCAGAGGTCCCCAGCGTGAACCGCCCGGCCGTTGTCGCGGGCGTCGAGGCGTTCGCTCCGCAGCCGCCTGCGGGGGTCGAGCAGTACGCCGGCCCCTCGACCTCGGCGGGTACGCCCGCCGGCATCCTGCCGATGACCGGTGCCAGTGCGCTGATGAACGCGCTGGCCGCGGCGGGACTGGGGCTGCTGATCCTGGGTGCCGCCACGCTGCGCCGCAACCGGGCTGCGCGAGGTTGATCGGCTAGCCTTCGCACCAGGCCACCAGAAGTCGAGGGTGGGAAGTCTCCTGCGAGAGTGCTTCCCACCCTCGTTTCGTCTCCGCTTGTACTCCGCGATGTCCGGTTTCCTGGGGCTTTCTCCGAGGTTTTACTAGGAATAGCCCGATTGGGCCATGTCGGACATAGACCGTTGCGTTAGCGTGCCAATTCGGGGGAGGTATGCGTGACGCCGGGGGGCCGAGCGCCTACCCCAACTATCAGTGCCCGGCGTGGGGCCGGGGGGACAGGTGTACTGGGTATGTCTATCGCGATGCGACGCAGCGCGCGCGCGACCTCGGTGGTCGCTGCAACGCTGCTCATTTTGAGCTTCGGAACGGTCGGTGCCGCAGTCGCCGATCCCGGCAACGGGAACGGCGCGGGGTCGGACCACGCTCAAGCCGGCGGCAACGGGAACGGCAACGGCTCCGACCATGGAACCGCAAACGGCGCCGGCAACGGCAATGGGAACGGGAACGGTGGCTCC
>CAWDDL010000007.1:0-123790 GCA_963801125.1 uncultured Actinomycetota bacterium | reverse complement strand
GCGGTAACACGCGGGCAGCGCGCTTGAATTGATCCAGATGGGATGCGGATCCCGAGTTCAAGCGCTGTGCGATGGAGATGGTGAAGCGAAGGCGCGAAGAGTCTCTCGTGCCAGAAGAGCTCATCCCGCCCGACACTCCAGGGCTCGAGCTGGCACAAGGCCAGGGAAACCGCCCAACTTCGGGCATGCTGCCAGTATGCGATGGACCGTACCGAATAATTCGCGAGACACCTCCGAAGCCAGTGGCCGACCCTCTTGGCTGGGCATCGGCGCCATGCGAAGCGGGACCACATTTTTCGCTGGCTGCCTTCGACAACACTCTGCCCTCGATTTCGCACTCAATGGAAAGAAGGAGCAGAGGCGCCTCGCTAGATTTGGCAAGAAACCAAATCTAGATGCGAAATATTTGACGGGTTTCTCGGATGAAAACGTGCTACGAGGTGAATTCGCGCCGCGCTATCTCTGGCTGCCGCAGGCAGCTGCACACGCGCGAGATATTCTGCCAGCCGATGTGCCGATTATCGTGGTTCTAAGGTACCGTTGGATCGATACCAGTCGCATCAACGACTTGCGGCGAGCAAGAGACAGGGCTACGTACGTAACCCGATGTGGAAGCCGGGCCCTGCGCAGGGGCTAGGCCAACTGATAGGGAACTACGCCGATCACCTGCGAGCGTGGCTTCGCTACTTTCCGCAGTCGCAGTTCGAAATCTTTACCTTCGAAGAGGTCACGGAGCAGACAGAACGCGCATGTCATTCAGTTTGGTCGAGACTGGGCTTACAGCCTGAGCCTTTCAACGTCCATAAGGCCAACAGGTACGCGTCCACCCATCGCGGGTGGGAATGGCCGCCAGGGGTTCGGGAGGCACTTATGGAGTCCTATGGCCGGCAACTGGAATTGCTTGAGGCGGATTGGGGACGCCCATTCACGGCGTGGACGGAGCGCTGGGTTAACTGAGAGTCACGCCAGCGGACCTTCGGGATCGATCATCGCGTCGGCCTTGCGGGCGGAACGTGACTCCGCGAGTCGTCCCACAAGACAAGAAACACTCCACAGCGCGTTGAAGACGGATAGGGAAAGGAGTGCTGTCAAGCCACCCGAGAAGCCAGGAAGGTAGGCGAGCACACCTATCAGCGCGACCAGCACCCCGCTAGAGATGAAGGCGCTTGCTATCGCGATCGGTTCAAAGGCCATTTCTTCTACGGTATGCCGAAGCACAGCCCACGTTGCGATGAATGCCACAGACGCAATGCCCGTCGACCAAGACAGGACTTCCAGTGCAGTGGTGTTGACCGGATTGCCGTGAAACTTGGAAGCGGAAAGCGTCACGAGAGACGATACGCCTGCAACAACTAATGCCAGCGACGTCGCTCGGAAGAGGCCTCCCGACGGCATCTGTTTAACTTCGATTCTGATCTCGGCAGCACCGCGGCGAGTCTCTGGACTCATCGTCCTCTGCGGGGCCTCATATGAGACGCGTTGAGTCCCAAGACCTCTGACCGGCAATGAGTTGTCGGCGGACTTAACCGCGGAGATGAAGTTTCCGTCGGGAACAATGACCTCTAGCGAGTAGTCATCTGATTGGTTACTTTTGTAGCCAGATAGGGTGAGGTGGTTTGGGATGCTGCCTAACGATGTCCCAAAGTCAGCAAGTCTCCGCGCGTAGCGACGAGACTCTGACGTTCCCGAGTCACGGTCGCGCGCGCCGTATGCGTCGAGCTGCGTGTAGGAGAGGCGTCCGGTGTCTTCGGGGTGCACCTCGACCAGTACGGGGTCGCGTGTTGCAGCGATCTGCGCCGCGCGTATCAACCGCTGCGTCGCCGGAGTCGTCGGCTGGCAAAGCAGGCCGCAAAGCACCGCCCCTATGCGGTCTTCGAGCTCGTCGCGTTGCCTTGACGTTGACAGGTTTGGTTGACAGAGGACCAAGTGCGCTAAGGCTTCATCCCAGGGGCCCATTGCATCAACGCGCAAGTTGACCGAGCCCGCCGCGTTTGAAAGCAGAACGAGCAGCGTCCGCATCATCGTCACCTGTCGCTCAGTCTGCCCTAGCAATCTCAGGGTCGCGCCCGTACGGCCCACCGCCGAAAAGCCGCGCAGACTACGGCCCTTGACGGGACGGACCAGGCAAACCGCCTCTGGCGTTTCCAGTGCGCCTGCGCTGGAGACGTGGTGGACCGCGAATGTCCGCTCCATCTCATTCGCGCGCACTCGACAGGTGTCTTCGACTCGTGACCTAAATGTCTCCGGCGCAAGGACTGACTCCACGTTTAGGTGGCATTCATCGGTCGCAGATCGCGCGGCGGAGAGAAGGTGATCTATAGACGTGGGGGAAACGCCGTCCGCAACGCGGACGAGGAACCTCTCGACCTGACTAGGCTGCGCGGGTTGGCTCATGGGGCGCAATTCTGCCGCCTCCCCCGAGTGGCGCACCAATTCCGGAAACCGTGGTAAATGTTCATTCGTCCGAACTAGCGCGTAATGGTGAATCGGCTCGGTCTCAGGACAGAGGGGTCCGACCACCGGATCGATCATTAGTCCCTTGTCGGCGGCGTCTTACTACGCTGTTTTCCCTGCGTGGTCCCGAGAGTCAGTCTCCACTCACGCCCTTTCTGGGCGCAAAGACGGCTCTCCTGCTGCTTCCGTGGGTGGCTGAGCGCGCCTGAATGAGCGCACGCCGTTCCCTGCATAGGTTTCTGAACTGTCTAGATCCAGGAACCGAAGAGCGGAGAACGGCGTGCAGAACGCCACCCTATGGCGCGCCCTGCTGGGGGTCGAGAAGACGGTCGTCGAGGACGTCGAGTTCGAGGAGGACGCGCTGCGGCTCGTCGCCCACGTGCGGCCACGTGCCCGGGCCCGAGCACGCGCCCGATGCGGAAGATGCGGGCGGAGGTCGCCTGCCTACGACCGTGGGGAGGGACGACGACGGTGGCGTGCGCTGGACCTGGGCACGATCCAGGTGTTCCTCGAGGCCGACGCCCCGCGGGTGAACTGTGCGGCGCATGGGCCGACGGTGGCAGCGGTGCCGTGGGCCCGGCACGACGCCGGCCACACCCTCGCCTTCGACGAGCAGGTCGCCTGGCTGGCCACCCAGTGCTCCAAGACCGCGATCACCGAGCTGATGCGCATCGCCTGGCGCACCGTCGGGTCGATCATCACGCGGGTCTGGGCCGACGTCGAGGCAGTGCACGACCGGTTCGCCGGCCTATCGCGGATCGGGATCGACGAGATCTCCTACAAGCGCGGTCAGAAGTACCTGACCGTGGTGGTTGACCACGACTCCGGCCGGCTGGTGTGGGCCGCACCCGGCCGGGAGAAGGCCACCCTGGAGAAGTTCTTCGACGCCCTCGGCGAGGACCGCTGCACATTGATCACCCACGTCAGCGCCGACGGCGCGGACTGGATCAGCGCCGTAGTCACCAACCGATGTCCGAACGCGGTGCGCTGCGCCGACCCCTTCCACATCGTCAAGTGGGCCACCGAGGCCCTCGACGACGTCCGCCGCCAGGCATGGAACGCCGCTCGCAGCCGACCAGGCGGCCGCGCCGACCGGATCCGATGGTCACGTGGACGCATCCGTCAAGACGCCGCCGGCGCCGCCAAGGCTCTCAAGCACGCCCGCTTCGCGTTGTGGAAGAACCCCGAGAACCTCACCACCAGACAGGCCGCGAAGCTGGCCTGGATCGCCAAGACCGACCCCAGGTTGCACCGGGCCTACCTGCTCAAGGAGGGACTGCGGCTGGTCTTCCAGCTCGGCTACGACGAAGCCGTCGAGGCCCTCGATGCCTGGATCGGCTGGGCCCGCCGCTGCCGCATCCCGACCTTCGTCGACCTGCAGCGCCGGATCGTCAAACACAAGGCCTCGATCCTCGCCGCGATCGAACACGGACTGTCCAACGGACGCATCGAATCGGTGAACACCAAGATCCGGCTCATCACCAGGGTCGCGTTCGGATTCAAGTCAGCAGACGCACTCATCGCCCTGGCCATGCTCAACCTCGGCGGTCACCGACCCGTCCTCCCGGGCCGGAAATGACCCACGGATCAGTCAGGAGAGCCGCAAAGACGCGGGCACCTGCCCGTGTACGCACCAACGGCCCGTGAGAACCTCCGACCATGCCGCTCCCAGACGAGGCGTTCAGCCGACACGCGGAGGTCGTCCCTACCGCGAGCCGTGGCGGCCGGAAGCGCAGGCGCTCACCAGAACTGCACGGGCTCCTGCCTGAAGCAGAGAGAGTCGAGCACATCGGCTCGACCTCGGTGCCGGATTGACCGGCGACGACTGCCTCGACGTGATGGTGCTCGTGTCCGACCTCGACGCTGCCAAAGCTGACGCGACCCTCGGCAGGTCGGGGTACCGACGAAGGCCCGAACGCTGGAATCAGGAGGAGACCTCCTTCGGCGTCACAACCGCAAGCAAGTTTTCGAGCCGGCCGTTGGTGCGCGGTGCTGCAACGTCCACGTGCGAGAGGTGGGCGGTCTCAACGTCCGGCACCCATTGCTATTCCGGGACTACCTGCGTGCTGACCTCCAAGCCGCCGACGCGTGGGGCCGCTTCAAGGCGGCTCTCGCAGAACGTCACCGACCTGGCCGACTGCGGACTGATCAAGGCACCGGCTCAGGAGGTGTTGATGCGTGCCGCGGAACGTTGGGCCGGCGACACCTCGTGGCATCCGTGACTTCGGTCAGTCCCTCGGGAAGGGCACCCCCGTACCGCTGTGGCAGCGGTACCCGTCGGGTTTCCTCGCGAGGTACTGCTGTCAGTTACCGGCGCCGTAATCGTGTGGCTCTAGATAGGTCACTGTCACCCCGCGCGATCGCGCATGCTTGATCTCGCGGCGGGTGCTTTCCCCGACGTAGTCGCCCACGTTGATGATGAGGACCTCGTCCGCCATCGAGATCTTCTGAAGGTGTATACGGCCGAGCCGTGCGCGTTCCTCCGCGTTGAGTTCCCTGGACGGAGCCAGGGCGGTCGGCGTCAGCACCACGTGTCCGGCGAGCGTCAACTCAGCGTCAAGACGCTCGAACTCTTCACGGAATCGCATAGAGCCGCAGAGCGTGATGACCGTGAACTCATCGGGCGCGGTGCGCGGCTCCCCAGGTGGCACTGGACGAGACTAACAACCCTCAGATCACACGCCCTCGGGGAACGGAACGCCGGTCGCGGAGTGGCAGCGGTACCCGTTCGGGTTCTTCGCGAGGTACTGCTGGTGGTAGTCCTCGGCGTAGTAGTACGTCGGGGCCGGCTTGATCTCGGTGGTGATCGGGCCGTACCCGCGCTCGCGGATCACCGGCTCGTACGCCGCGCGCAGCCGCTCGGCGACCTCGGCCTGCTCCGGCGTCGTGTAGTAGATCGCGGAGCGGTACTGCGTGCCGACGTCGTTGCCCTGGCGCATCCCCTGGGTCGGGTCGTGCACGGCGAAGAACGCCTTCACGAGCTCGTCGTACCCGACCTTCTTCGGGTCGTAGACCACGCGCACGGCCTCGGTGTGACCGGTCTGGCCCGAGCACACCTGCTCGTACGACGGGTGCGGGGTCGAGCCGCCGGCGTACCCGACCGACGTCGACCACACGCCCGGCATCCGCCAGAACACCTCCTCGGCGCCCCAGAAGCACCCGAGCCCGAACACCGTCACCTCGTAGCCCTCGGGGATCTCCGACTCGGGGGTCACCAGCGGGGCGTCGAGGACCAGGTGCCGCTCGGCGAGGGTGAACCACTGCTCGGTCCGCCCGGCGAGGGCCTGGTCGGGTGTGGGCAGCTCGGTCTTGTGGCGGTTGAACAGCACGGCGGCTCCTCGATCGGCGTCTCACTGCGGGGTTCGTCGTGCACAACACCGCGGATGGCCCGATCCTTCCCGGACCGCCCGCCCGCCGGCCGGCCGGTCAGCCGCCGTCCACGGGGCGGAACCCGGAGCAGGCCACCCGCATCCAGCCGATCCGCCCGTCGCGCACCTCGTAGTAGGCGGTCTGCTCCACCACGGTGTCGCCGTCGGCGCCGTGCACGAGCATCCGGTAGTCGACGCGTTCCCGGTCCGCGAACCGGTCGTGCGAGGTCTTGACCAGCTCGCGAGGCCCGTCGTTCGGGGTGAACCAGTGACCCAGCACGATGTCGAGCACGTCGCCCGGAGTGGTCGCCTCCCACGCCCGGCGCGGGGTCACGGCCCGGAAGTCCACGTCGTCGGCGAGCAGCTCGCGGAGCCGGCCCGTCTCGCCGGAGACGACGGCGTCGACGTACGCCGCGCCGAGCGGCTCAGTAGCTGAAGGTGTTGGCTGCTTCATCGCCGATCCACTCCCACATGGGTATGGTCCCGCCCACGTCAGCGTCGCTCACCAGGTCGCCGTTGTCCAGATGCCGGTGCCGGTCACGGGCGCGGTCTTCATCGCTGCTCCCTTCGTCGCCTCCGATCCTGGCGACGGCGGGCGTCCCCGTCATGGGGCAGACGCCTCAAAGTCACGCGACGTCCGGGTGGATAGGCTCGCCGGCATGACTGAGTCCTCCCGCGAGCACAGCCACAAGTCCGGGTTCGAGACGCGTGCGATCCACGCCGGCTACGAGCCCGACGCGATGACCGGCGCGGTGATCCCGCCCATCTACGCGACGAGCACCTACAAGCAGGACGGTGTCGGCGGGATGCGCGGCGGCTACGAGTACTCCCGCTCGGCCAACCCGACCCGTACCGCGTTGGAGGCGAACATCGCGGCGCTCGAGGAGGGGGAGCGCGGGTTCGCGTTCGCGAGCGGGCTCGCCGCGGAGCACACCCTGCTCCAGGCGCTGTGCCGCCCCGGCGACCACGTGGTCGTCCCGAACGACGCGTACGGCGGCACCTACCGCCTGTTCGCGAAGGTCGAGGAGCCGTGGGGGCTGGCCCACACCGCCGCCCCGGTGTCCGACGTGGACGCCGTCCGGGCCGCGATCCGCCCGGAGACCAAGGTGGTGTGGATGGAGACGCCGACCAACCCGCTGCTCAACATCGGCGACATCGAGGCCGTCGCGGCGGTCGCCCACGAGGCCGGTGCGGTCCTCGTCGTCGACAACACGTTCGCCTCGCCGTACCTCCAGCAGCCGCTCACCCTCGGCGCCGACGTCGTCGTGCACTCGACCACGAAGTACTGCGGCGGCCACTCCGACGTGGTGGGTGGCGCGCTCGTCGTCCGCTCCCTCGAGCTCGCCGACAAGATCGCCTTCCACCAGAACTCGATCGGCGCGGTCGCCGGGCCGTTCGACGCCTGGCTGACCCTGCGCGGCCTGAAGACGCTGGCGCTGCGGATGGACCGGCACTGCGACAACGCGGAGAAGGTCGTCGAGTTCCTCGCCGGCCACGACGCCGTGGAGCAGGTCATCTACCCGGGCCTGCCCGAGCACCCGGGACACGCGGTGGCGAGCCGGCAGATGAAGCGGTACGGCGGCATCGTGTCGTTCCGCGTGAAGGGCGGGGAGGCCGCGGCGCTCGCGGTGTGCGAGCGGGCGGAGGTGTTCACGCTGGGGGAGTCGCTCGGCGGCGTCGAGTCGCTGATCGAGCACCCCGGCCGGATGACGCACGCCTCGGTGGCCGGGACCGACCTGGAGGTGCCGGCCGACCTGATCCGGCTCTCGGTCGGGATCGAGACTGCCGAGGACCTGCTCGCCGACCTCGACCGGGCCCTCGGTGGCTGAGGCCAGTCAACCGGTGGTTGAGCAGGCCGCCCGAGGCCGGCTGGTCGCTTGCGTCGACTTCGGCTCGACGTTCACCAAGGCCGCGCTCGTCGACGTGACCTCCGGCCGGCTGCTGGCGACGGCGAGCCACCGCACCACGATCGACACCGACGTCCTCGACGGCTGGGACGCCTGCCGCGCCGAGCTGAGCGCGCAGGTCCCGGACGCCCCGCAGGCCGAGGTGCTGGCCTGTTCGTCGGCGGGCGGCGGCCTGCGGATCGCCGTGGTCGGCAACGAGGAGCTCGTCACCGCCGAGGCCGGCCGCCGGGTGGCGCTGTCCAGTGGTGGCCGGGTGGTGCACGTGTGGGCCGGCGGGCTCACCGACGAGCGGCTGGCCGCGCTGCGCGAGGACCGCCCCGACGTGGTCCTGCTTGTCGGCGGGACCGACGGCGGCAACAGCGAGGTGCTGCTCGGGTGCGCCGGCGCGCTCGCCGACGCGCGGTGGGCCGGTCCCGTGGTGGCCGCGGGCAACGTCGAGGCGCAGGACGAGGTGGCCGGGCTGCTCCGCCGCGCCGGGACGCCGTACGTCCTGGCCGACAACGTCGTGCCGCGGATCGGGGTGCTCGCACCGGAGTCGGCGCGGGCGGCGATCCGCGAGATGTTCCTGCGGCACGTGATCGGCGGCAAGCACCTGTCCTCGCGCGACGACACGGCGACGGGACGGAGCTTCAGCGCGATGGTGCGCGGCGCGACGCCCGACGTGGTGCTCACCGCGGTGGAGCTGCTCTCGCACGGGCTCGACGCGGAACGCCCCGGCGCGGGTGACGTGGTCGTGGTGGACGTCGGGGGAGCGACCACGGACGTGCACTCCGTCGTCGAGGTCGACCCCGAGGAGTCCGGGCTGTCGCGGGAGGTGGTGGCCACGGTGCCGGTGACGCGCACCGTCGAGGGCGACCTCGGCATGCGCTGGAGCGCGGTCACCACTGTCGCCGAGGGGATCGGGGCCGGAGTGGCGGACCCGTCGCTCGAGCCGGCTGCGGCGCGGCGGCAGGCGGACCCGTCGTACCTGCCCCAGGACCGCGCCGGCGTGGAGGCGGACCTCGCCATCGCGACCGCGGCCGTGGCGATCGCGCTGCGCCGGCACGCCGGCCGCTCGCAGGTGGTCTTCGGCCCGGACGGGCGCGTGGTGGAACGTTCCGGCAAGGACCTGCGCGAGGTGGCGCTGCTCGTCGGGTCCGGCGGAGTGCTGCGGCACCACGCCGATCGCGCCGCGGAGGTGCTCGGGCGGCACCTCGACGCGTCGGGCGGCTGGCAGCTCCCGGAGTCGCCGCGGGCGGTCGTCGACCACGACTACGTCCTGGCCGCGGCCGGCCTGCTCGCCACCGAGCACCCCGAGGCGGCGTACGCCCTGCTGTGCACGCTGATCTCTGCCTGAGGGCGCGGCCAAGACGTCTCCGCGCACGTTCGGCATGCTTTCGCGGCCGGTGACGTGCGCGCCGTGCGCAGGGAGCCGCGGGGGCGCACGGTCAGGCAGACATGCGCCCACCCGGCGGCAGTTGCCGTGTCCGGTCAGGGTTGCTCCCCTAGATTGGCTCCCATGGGAGTGGGAAACCGGATGACGAGCCGGCTCAGCAGGCTGCGCGACTCGCAGCGGCAGCGATCCGACGACCGGTTCGCCGAGCGGTTCGCGCAGCAGTGGGCGCAGATCCGTGCCGAGCGCGGCCAGCAGGTCGTGACCCCGCCGACGATCGACCCGGGGCCGACGAACTTCAGCCGGGCCCAGGTGCCGTGGGCCGTCGACCTCGCCGCGGCGTGGGCGTGGCGGTTCCTGGTGATCGCCGCCGCCGGGTACGTCGTGCTCTGGCTGCTCAACCGGTTCTCGGTCATCTTCTTGCCGCTGGCCGTCGCGCTGCTGATCGCCGCGCTGGCCACCCCGGTCGTGAACTCGGCCGCCCGGGTCGGCATCCACCGCAAGCTCGCCTCGCTGATCGTGGTGATCGGCGGACTCGGCACGGTCGTGCTGCTGCTGACGTTCGTGGGCAGCCAGATCTCCTCCGGGTTCAGCGACCTGTCCCAGCAGGTGGTCAACGGCCTGGAGGAGATCCGCAGGTGGCTGCGGGACGGGCCGCTGAACGCCAGCGACTCCCAGATCAACGA
Source organism: uncultured Actinomycetota bacterium (assembly GCA_963801125.1). GTDB lineage: Bacteria > Actinomycetota > Actinomycetes > Propionibacteriales > Nocardioidaceae > Nocardioides_B. The sequence continues at coordinate 114,003 of CAWDDL010000007.1, read as the reverse complement.
CTACATCGCGAGCGCCCAGGCCGCCGTCACGTCCTCGAGCGACCAGCTCGTCAAGCGCGTGACCGACGTCGGCACGACGATCGGCCACATCGTGGCGGGCTTCTTCATCGTGCTGTTCGCGAGCTACTTCTTCCTCGCCGACGGCGCCCGCATCTGGGCCTGGGTGGTCCGGCTGTTCCCGCGCGCCGCCCGCGTGCGCACCGACGAGTCGGGCAGGGTCGCCTGGAGGTCCGTCACCCAGTTCGTCCGGGTGACGGTGATCATCGCGTTCGTCGACGCCGTCGGCATCATGGTCGTGGCGTTCATCCTCAAGGTGCCGTTCGCGGTGGCGATCGGCGTGCTGGTCTTCCTCGGCTCGTTCATCCCGATGGTCGGCGCCACGCTGTCCGGGTCGGTGGCCGTGCTGGTGGCCCTGGTGGCGCACGGCCCGGTCATCGCGCTCTTCATGCTGGGCGGGGTCGTCCTGGTGCAGCAGGTCGAGGCGCACGTCCTGCAGCCGTTCCTGGCCGGCCGGTTCGTGTCGCTGCACCCGCTCGGGATCATCGTGGCGATCGGCATCGGCGTGCTCGTGGCCGGGATCGCCGGCGCGCTGTTCGCCGTACCGCTGGTCGCCGCGTTGAACGCGATCGCGCAGTACCTCGCCACCTACACCGACGTCGGGGAGCCGGTCGAGTCCGCGGCCGCCTCAGACCCCTCGTTCGACCCCGACTCCGAGGGCGGGGTCTGACGTCCCGTCAGCGGCACCTCCTTGAGGAAGAACGCGACGACGAGTGCCACCAGGGTGAGGGGTACGGCGGACAGGAACGTGTCGTGCAACGCCCCGCTGAACGCGCCGGTGACCAGTCCGTGGAGCGGCTCCGGCAGCGCCTTGATCAGCTGGACGTTGTTGGACACCGCGTCGAGATTCTGGGCGGAGCCGGTGGCGCCGGGCGGAGCGTTCCGCAGCGCGTCCGCGAGGTGCACCGTCAGCCGGCTGGACAGGATCGCCCCGAACAGCGCGGTGCCGAACGATCCGCCCATCTGCCGGAAGAACGCCACCGAGCTGGTCGCGACACCCATGTCCGAGCGGTCGACGGAGTTCTGCACCACGACGATCAGCACCTGCATGGTGAGACCGAGGCCCAGGCCCATCGCGAACATGGAGAGCCCGGCCTGCCAGTAGGGCGTGGAGTTGTCGAGGTTGGCCAGCAGGAGCAGCGCACCCGTGGTGATGAGCGCACCCAGGATCGGGAAGTGCTTGTAGCGCCCGGTGCGCGACATCAGCTGCCCGGCGGTGATCGAGGTGGTGAAGATGCCGGTCACCATCGGCAGCATCGCCAGCCCGGACTTGGTGGGTGACATCCCGTCGACGACCTGGAGGTAGACCGGGATGAAGATCAGCGCGCCGAACATCGCGATGCCGATCAGGAACCCGAACAGGTTGGCGACCGAGAAGATCGAGTTGCGGAACAGCCGCATCGGGATGATCGGCTCGGCGGCGCGCAGCTCGATCAGCACGAACACGACCGCGAGCACGGTGCCGGCGACGAGCAGGCCGACGCCGGTGCCGGAGCCCCAGCCCAGGTCGGGTCCCGCCCAAGCGGTGTAGAGCAGGTACGACGTCACCGACGCCACTATCGTCGCGGCGCCGAGGTAGTCGATGCTGTGGTCGCGGCGCACGTGGTGGATCTTCAGGGCGGCCGAGGTGATCACCAGGGCGACGAGGCCGAGCGGCACGTTGATGAAGAAGATCCACTGCCATCCCGGACCGTCGGCGAACCAGCCGCCGAGCACCGGGCCGAGCACGGACGACGTGCCGAACACCGCGGCGAAGTACCCCTGGTAGCGGCCGCGCTCGCGCGGCGGGATGACATCGCCGATGGTGGCCATCGCCAGCGCCATCAGTCCGCCGCCGCCGAGGCCCTGGATCGCACGGAAGGCGATCAGCTGGTCGATGTTCTGCGAGAAGCCGGCGAGCAGCGAGCCGGTGAGGAAGGTGACGATCGCGATCTGGAACAGCAGCCGCCGGCCGTACAGGTCGGAGATCTTGCCCCACAGCGGCGTGGAGGCGGTGGCGCTGAGCAGGTACGCCGTGACCACCCAGGAGAGCTTGTCGAGGCCACCGAGCTCGGAGGTGATCCGGGGCAGGGCCGTGCCGACGATGCTCTGGTCGAGAGCGGAGAGGAACATGCCGACCATCAGGCCGCTCATGACCACGAGGATCTGCTTGTGGGACAGGTATCCCTGGGTGTCGGGGGTCATGGCTGGAGGTTCTCCTGAGGGGTGAATGCCTCGGCGAGGCGGTGGAGCAGGATGCGGAGCGAGTCGCGGTCCTCGTCGGACCAGTCGGCGATGACCTCACCGATCAGGGTCCGGCGACGCTGCGCACCCTCGTCGAGCGAGCGGCGGCCGGATTCGGTCACGGCGAGCCGGCTGGCCCGGCCGTCGTCCGGGTCGGTGGTGCGCTCGATCAGGCCGCGCTCCTCGAGGGCACGGACCTGGCGGCTCACCGTGGAGGTGTCGAGGTCGAGGCCGGCGGCGAGCGCGGTGAGCCGCAGCGGGCCGGCGCGGGCCACCATCTTGAGCAGGGCCAGTGAGGTGAACTCGACCTCGTCGCCGGGAAGCCGCTGCCGGAGCCGCCGCCCGACCCGGATCGTCGCCGCCATCACGGCCTCCTCCGCGGTCGCCGGGGCGTCCGGAGACGCCGTCGCCGGGCCCGCGGTCGACGCCGCAGCGGGGGAGTGGGAGGGCATCCCCCAAGAGTGCACTACATGCATGGCCCAAACAAATGAATATCCTGTGACCCCGCTCTCGTCGAGTGCGCAGGTTCCGTCCGTCGAGTGCGCAGGTTCCGTCCGCGGAAGCATGCCGGCGCGGGGTCTCGGGTACGACCTACGCCTCAACCGACGCGAAGGAGGGTGACAGATGCCTGCCAAGGACGAGCTTCCCTCGACCCTGCAGCGCTCATCGAAGAAGGCCCAGGAGACCTGGGCCAAGACCCATGACTCGGCCGCGGACGAGTACGGCGACGGCGAACGTGCGCACCGCACCGCCTATGCGTCGCTCAAGCACAGCTTCGAGAAGGTCGGCGACCACTGGGAGCCGAAGGACGAGAAGGGCCCCTCGGACAAGCAGGCGGAGAAGTCCGGGTCCCAGGCGCGCGAGGGCGGCGAGACGGCCGGAGGCGTGGACGCCAACGCGTCCAAGAGCCACCTCTACGAGGTGGCGAAGGAGCTCGACATCGACGGCCGATCCACCATGGACAAGGACGAGCTGGTCGACGCGATCCAGCACGCCAACGAACGGAAGACCCGCAAGAGCCGTTCTTGAGTCCCCGGCCGGCCACAGCCGTTCGTCAAGTTCGAGGAGAACGACCTCGCCTCCTGCGGTCGGTGGCCGGTCACAGGCCCCGACCGCCGTCAGCTCCCGCCGCAGACGCGCGTCCTGCCTCGTCGAGATCGACGAAGGAGGTACACGACGACGATCAGCCCGACCATGGTGATGATCCGATTGGCATCGATGGCCGGTCGCCAGTGTGCTTCTCCGTTCCTGATCACGTAGGCACCGACGGGTCGTGCGCCGGCACCGAAGCCGCCTCCCTCGCCTTGTTGGCCGCGCGGGTCGGTGCCCGACCCGCCCCCCGCCGCGCCGGTCACAGCGGCGGCCGCGATGACGGTGAGACCGTCGGTCTCGTACGGTTCCGCGAACACCCGTTTGACCGTGATCGCGTCGCTCGCCGTCGTCAGTGCGTCGGTGATCTTCATGTGCACTCCGTTCCTTGGTCGGGGTCGCCGCCACGCTGGGACCAGCCGCATGTCAGTGCGTGCCGGACTTACACGACGTCGCGTCGGTTCACCGCCAGCAGCCCGGCGGCCGCAGGCACCAGGGCCCAGGCGAGCAGCGCGGTGAGTGCGGCCCACACGTTGACGTCGCTGGTCACACCGGAGATCACTGCGCCGAGGGCGGGCGGGATCCAGGACGCCGCATCGCTGACCAGCTGGACGACGAGTGGCGGGATCATGAACAGCGCCAGTACCACCGCCGTCACCGCACCGCCGAGGTTGCGGATGACCGCCCCGAGGCCGGCACCCAGGACGGCGCCGACCGCTCCGGCGAACGTCGAGGCGGCGAGGACCTGGGTCACGCCACCGAACGACACCAGGAAGCCGTAGTCGGTGCTCGGCAGCGCGAGGGCGACTCCGCTGATGATGAGTGCCTGACCGACCAGGCCGAGAACCGCTCCGCCGAGGAGCACTGCGGTGAGCTGGGCGAGGCCGGCGCGCGTCCGCCTCGGCGAGGCAAGATAGGTCGGCACCACGGTGTTGTGCCCGTACTCCCGCGCGACGGCGATAGCGCCGAACAGGCCGGTGCCGAGCATGGCGTTGAAGGCGAACGCCATCAGGGACTGCTGGTCCGCAGCGGTCGCGATGAAGGCCTTGCTGCCGTCCATGTCGGTGCCGAACATGACGACCGCTGCGTCGATGCCGGCGATGAGGACGAGGACGGCGAGGAAGCCCAGCGGCAGCTTGGTGGTGGTGAGCTTGCGGATCTCACCTCGGACGAGTCGTAGCCACGTCATAGCGGTACTGCCTGCCTCTCGGTCTCGGGCACCACAGCGGTGTCAGGGCCGCTGAGGTGGGTGTCTTCGTTGCTCGTCCAGTCCAGGAACAGCTCCTCCAACGAACCGGCCTGGGAAACCAGCTCGTGGAGAGGGATCCCCGCGGCGCAGGCACGGTCGCCGATGTCGGCGGTCCCGATGCCTCGGACGACGAGCTCTCCCTCGGCTCCGGTATGGACCGAGGCGCCGGCCGCCCGGAGAATCTCGGTCAACCGTCCGGCGTCGGGAGTGCGCACGGAGGTGCCGGCCTGCTGGAGCGTGGCGAGGGCGCCTGTGGCGACCAGCCGGCCGTGGTTGATCACCACCACCTCGTCGGCCAGGTGCTCCACCTCCGCGAGCAGGTGGCTGGAGACGAACACCGTGCCGCCGGCCGCGGCGCGTTCCCGCAGCAGGTCACGGAGCCAGCGGATGCCCTGGGGGTCGAGTCCGTTGCCGGGCTCGTCGAGGACCAGCACGGGCGGGTCGCCGAGCAGGGCGGCCGCCAGGCCGAGCCGCTGGCGCATCCCCAGCGAGTAGCCGCCGACGTGCCGGTCGGCCGCGTGCGAGAGCTCGACCATGTCGAGCAGCTCGTCGATGCGGGTCGACGGGATGCCGGTTCCGTCAGTGAGGACGCGCAGGTGGTTGCGACCACTGCGTCCCGGGTGGAACGCGTTCGGCTCGAGGACCACCCCGACGGTCCGGGCGGGATCGGTCAGGTTGCGGTAGCGGGTGCCGGCGATGGTGGCGTGGCCGGCGTCGGCGGAGGCCAGGTCGAGCAGGACCTTCATCGTGGTGGACTTCCCGGCGCCGTTGGGGCCGAGGAAACCGGTCACGCGGCCGGGGGCGACGGTGAAGCTGAGGTCGTCGACGACCACCTCGTGGCCGTAGCGTTTGGTGACGTGCTCGATCTCAAGCGGATACATGATCAGGTTTCCCTTCGGTGGTGGTGATCGCTGGTGGGGCCCCGCGCCCGGGTCGGAGCAGGCGGACGAGACGCAGGACGGCGGTGCCGGCCAGGAGCAGGGCCACGCCCGCGATGACGACGGCGAGGTCCGGGGCCCAGGTCCAGAGGCCGCCCCACCCGTAGCTGGACGTCGGCACCAGGACCAGGACACCGGCGGCGAGGACCAGGCCGACGAGCCCGGTCCAGGCGCGCGCCCGGTGCCGCGACGGCGGCTCAGTGGTCAGCGCCCGTCCTGCGCGCCGGAGACCCCACGAGGCGGCGCCGAGCAGGAGCAGGGCGACCAGGTCGAAGACGGCGTAGAAGCGCCACATCGACGGCAGGTCCGGGACCGGCTGATCGAGAGCGGAGTGCACGACGTTGCGGGTCACCCGGTCGGCGATGAAGGGGTTGCCGGGTACCGGCAGCTCGTTGCCGGCGCCGACCATCACGGCCACCGCCAGATCCCGTTCGGGGAACAGCGCCAGCATGGTCGTGGTGTCGGGCGTGTTGCCCGGGTGGAAAAGCGCGTCCTCGCCCCAGGGGCCACCGGAGAACCAGCCCATCGCGTATCGGGAGCCCTGCTGCTGTGCCCAGGGACCGAGGACCGCCGCTGGTCCGGCGGCGAGCAGGGTCCTGATCGAGGAGGCAGAAACGATACGGGTGCCGTCGGGGCCCAGGCCTCCGCTCAGGTACAGCGACAGGTATCGGCCCAGATCGGCCGCCGTCGAGATCACGTACCCGGCCGCCAGCGTGGCGTTGCGCCGGGCCGGCTCGGTTCCGACCGGGACACCGAACCAGTACCGGTGGCCGTCCGCAAGTACGTCGGAGCCGGTTGGCTCGGTGTCGGCCGAGCTGTGGGCCATGCCCAGCGGGGAGAAGATCTCGCGCTCCACGTAGGCGCCGTAGCTGTCCCCCGACACGCGTTCGACGAGCAGCCCGGCGAGCACGTAGTTGGCGTTGGCGTAGCGCCAGGTGCGCCCGGGCTCCGAGGTCAGCGAGGTGCCCGCCAGCTCGCCGATCGCTGCCAGTGGGGTGCCGTCGCCGGCTGACGCCAGCAGGGGTCCACCTGCCAGGTCGTCGAGGCCGCTGGTCTGCTGCAACAGGTCGCGCACGGTGATGTCGTCGACCCGAGGGTCGTCGAGAGCGAGCTCCGGGACGTAGTCGCGCACGGGGTCCTCGAGCTCGAGGCGCCCTCGGTCGACAAGCTGCATCACCGCCAGGGCGGTGAAGGACTTGCTGGCGGAGCCGATCACGAACGGGGTGTCCGGCGCCATGCTGCGGCCGGCTGCCGCTGTGCCGACACCACGGGCCTCGACCCGCCCGCCGGAGACCAGCGCGACCGCTCCGCCCGAGATGCCGGCGTCGTTCAGCTGGGCGGCGAAGGTGCGCGCGACCTCGGCGACGGGGACGTCTGGCTGCCGGGTGCCCCCGCCGACGACGACCCCGGTGCTCGCCGCTGCCGCGGCGCCCCCGCTGGTCATCAGCACCAGTGCTGCCAGCGCGGTCCCGACGGTCCGGCGGCTCATGACGGTGCGGCGGTGTCGGCGGGCGAGACTGCGAGGACGTCGGCGACGGGGCGCCGGGGAGTGCGCCGCGCGGCGGGCCGGTCGCCGGCGGCGTAGCCGATGCGCAGCAGCAGCTGAGGGTGTTCGCTGCCGCCGAGCAGCTCACGCAGCCGGCCTCGAAGTCGGGGGACCTCGAGGGGCTGGTTGAGGAAGGACGCGGCGAGCCCGTGCGTGGTGGCGCGCAGCAGCAGCACCGCCAACGCCTGCCCGGCCTCCAGCCAGTGCTCAGGGGTGTCGCCTGCGGTGCTCAGGACGGCCAGCGCCGGTGCGGTGAGAACCAGGTCCTCATCCTTGCGCGCCTGCCTGCCGCCGGCGCCGACGGTGGCGATCATGGCCGGGCCCAGCACGGAGGGCAGGTCCGGGATGCCGAAGGCGTAGCCCGGCATGCCGTCGGGTCGCCGGGTGCGGTTGGGCCGGATCCACGCGGCCAGCTCGCGACGGAAGCCGGTGTCGCCGAACTGTGTCCGGTCGCCCTGGCCGACCAGCGTCGCGACCTCGCGCTTGTTGTCGTCGTCCGTGAGCAGGTGCAGGGTGGCCCCGGCCTGCTGGGTCTCGCGGGCCAGGCGTGCGAGGAGGGCGTCAGGGACGGTCCTGGTCGCGAAGGCCGCGCGATGCGTGCGTCGGCGGTCGATGGCGGTGAACATCTCGTGGTCGTCGGGTCGCGGCGCGTACGCCTGGCCCCGCTCGAGGGAGGCGAGCAGGTCCGGGTCGGCCGGATCCGGGAGGACGGTGACGTCGCCGGCGTACCCGAAGTGCCGCAGCGCCACCACGAGGTGGGCGAGGGCGGCTCCGCAGCTCATCACGAGCTCACGGTCGTCGGGGTCGACGACGGGCAGGGCGCGGCTGCGGTCGGCGTACAGGTGCAGGCGGTCGTCGGCGACGCGGAACCGCCAGGGCTGGGTGTTGTGCCCCGAGGGCGCACCGACCGCGTAGCGCAGCAGGAGCTCCCAGTCCTCCGGTTCGGTGGCTCCCCGGGGGAGGCCCGCGGCGTCCACGACCCGGGAGACCGGCTGCACGGCGTTCATCACTGCCTCCTCGGCGAGCGGAGCATCGGGGTTCACGAGTTCTGCCCGGTCTCGGCTCGGACGGTGGTCATCAGGTCGCGGAACGCGCCGGGCTGCTCCCACAACGGCCGGTGTCCGGACGTGTCGAAGGTGACGATCTTCTTGCTGGGTGCCTCGAGGAGGTCGAACCACTCGACGGCGGGTTCGATGCGTCCACGTGCCTCGTGGGCACCGAGAGCCAGGTAGACCGGCACCTCCAGGCTGGTGACCTGCGAGCGGAAGTCGACGTCCTGGATCTGGGGGTAGAGGACCGAGAAGGTGTCCAGGAAGCCGCCGAAGACGTGCAGCTGCTCGAGCAGTGTGTACTCGCCGACGAAGATGTTCTCGCCCATCTGGCCGGCTCCCTCGGAGTTGCCGGCGTGGCTGTAGGGGTAGATCTCCTGCTCGTAGGACAGGGCCGGTTCGTAGTCGAGCATGCGCTCGTACGGCGGCGCTCCGTGGTCGGTCAGCGTGGTGACCAGGTCCGTGTTGCCGCGCGCACGCGCCCAGGCCAAGGTGTCCTGGTAGAAGATCCGGTCGGTCTCGGCGGGGCTGACCATCTGGCCGACGCCGACGAAGGCGGAGTACAGCTCGGGTCGCCGCTGCACGGCCAGGACGCCGAGGAGCGTGCCCCAGGACTGGCCGACCAGGTAGACCTGGTCCTGACCGAACCGGTCGCGGACATAGCGGGTGACCTCGAGCGTGTCGGCCACGGCGTTCTCCAGGGTCAGCGAGGAGGGCGGCTCGAGCTGGTCGTAGGACTTTCCGGTGCCGCGCTGGTCCAGGGTGACGACCAGGAAGTCGTCCTCGAGGGCCTGGCTGTGGCGTCTCATGGCGCCCAGCTCGCTTCCGCCGGGTCCGCCGGCCAGGAACAGCAGGATCGGGTTGCGCACGCTGCGCCCACGGATCATCAGGGCCAGGTCGTGGCCGCCGACCTCGACGCGGGACAGCTCGGCGATGCTGCCGGAGACGGGCCGGCCGGCCGGGTCCACGATCGGGTCGGTCGTGGCGGGGCGCGCCACGAAGGCTGCCAGGACCACGAGGGCGAGCCCGGTGGTTACCGCGACACCGCGACGCAGCCACCGGCCCAGCGCGCCGACGACGCCTGGCCGCCGACGCTCCGCCGAGGACCAGCGCCGTGCCAGGGCTGCACCCACAGCAGCGCCCAGCAGCATCGGCAGCAGCGCCAGCAGCCCGTGCACGCCGCGGCCGACGGCGAACGCCATGATCCCGTACGTGCTGCCCAGGTGGATGCCGTCGACGGTCGGCCCCGAGGCTCCCCACCGGGTCAGCTCGAAGGCCGCTACGAAAGTGGCCGGAGCCACCAGCATGGCCCACCGGTGGCGCAGCAGCAGTCCCGCGACCATCCCGACCGCCACGCCAAGACCCATCGCGGCGAGGCCCTCGAAGGTCGAGAGCGGTCCGCGCGGCGTCCACCAGCCGGCCAGCGCGCCGTAGCCGGCGGACGCCAGGAGCGCGAGAGTCCAGGCCGTCCGCTTGCCGACCGTCACGGCCCGGAGCAGCGCAGCAGGAGCGCGACGGTGTCTGTCGGTGTCCACCGCGCCATGGGTGGCGCTGGAGATGGGGTCGACCGGTGGCTTGCGATTGGTGTGAATCGTCATCACGACGCTCCTGAACCGAGCCTCCGACCAGGCGGCTACCCGGCCGTACCGTTCGTCCCTGGACCGCGCGTCGACAGGGGCCACGGGTGGGTCAGCGATCGCATCCAGTCTCACCGCCGTCGTCGGCTGTCAGCAGGGTCGAACGACTCATGGCCCGGGGCACAACGCCCTCGAAGGGTCGGTGGCCAGGCGCACGGCGGGGGTGCCTCGGTGGCCCTGGTCTGCGGCGGGTTGAGCTGGACGGCAGAGGACGAGCAACGGTGGGCTGGAGCGCCGCCTCGACCAGCGCGTCGTCGCGCAGATGGGTCCCCTCGTGGTAGGCCGGGTTCCGGACCATCTCCGAGAACGCCCGGCGCGTGGGATACCGGACCAGCAGCACCGCGTCCCAGTCCTGCCCCGACTCGGCGACCAGAGCCTGGTCGCCGTCGCCGTAGTAGAGCACCTCGGCACCCACCTCGGTGCCATAGCGGCCGAACATCGAGAGGTACGTCTGGTAGGACTCCCGGCCGCCGTCCTGCCGGAATCGCAGCAGGTTCCGGCACTAGGGTGTGCGGCATGAACGACTCCGAGGTGCCCGCGCTGCCGACCCTGGCCGACATCCAGGCGGCCCGCGAGGCACTGCGCGACGTGTCCGTGCTGACCCCGATGGAGGAGTCGCGCTGGCTGTCCGTCCTGGCCCAGGGGCCGGTCATGCTGAAGGCGGAGAACCTCCAGCGCACCGGGTCGTTCAAGATCCGCGGCGCCTACCTGCGGATGTGCCGGCTCTCGGCGGAGGAGAAGGCCACCGGGGTCGTGGCCGCCAGCGCGGGCAACCACGCCCAGGGTGTCGCGCTCGCCGCGCAGATGCTCGGCATCAAGGCGACAGTGTTCATGCCCGCGGGCGCGCCGATCCCGAAGGAGAAGGCGACCCGCGGCTACGGCGCCGACGTCCGGTTCCACGGCCACACCGTCGACGAGGCCCTGGTCGAGGCCAAGAAGTTCGCCAACGAGACCGGTTCCGTGCTGATCCACCCCTTCGACCATGTCGACATCGTCACCGGTCAGGGCACGTGCGGACTGGAGATCCTCGAGCAGTGTCCCGAGGTCAAGACCGTCCTGGTGTCGACCGGTGGCGGCGGCTTCATCGCGGGGATCGCGACCGCGGTCAAGGAGCTGCGGCCCGACGTCCGGGTTGTCGGCGTTCAGGCCGCCGGCGCCGCGGCGTACCCCGCCTCGCTCGAGGCCGGGCACCCGATCGCGCTCGAAACCATGTCGACCATGGCCGACGGCATCGCCGTGGGCTGTCCCGGCGAGGTGCCGTTCCACGCGATCCAGAAGTACGTCGACGACATGGTGACCGTCAGTGAGGAGTCGCTGTCGACCGCGCTGCTGATGCTGCTCGAGCGCGCCAAGCTGCTCGTCGAGCCGGCCGGCGCCGCGGCCGTGGCCGCGCTGATGGACCACCCCGACGGCTACGAGACGCCCGTCGTGGCGGTGCTGTCGGGCGGCAATGTCGACCCGCTGCTGCTGATGCGGGTGATGCGGCACGGCATGGCGGCCGCGGGACGCTACCTCTCCTTCAAGGTCCGCATCCCCGACCTGCCCGGTGGCCTGGCCCGGCTGCTGGGAGAGCTCGCCGAGGTGGAGGCCAACGTGCTCGACGTGGTGCACGAGCGCACGTCCAGCCACCTGCACCTCGACGAGGTCGAGGTGGCGCTCCAGGTCGAGACCCGCGGCGCCGACCACGCGGAGCGGGTGCTGGCCCGGCTGCGCGAGTGCGGCTACCACGTGGGCGAGTAGCCGCCCGAACGTCGCGCCGCCCGACGCCCGGAGCGTGTCGACGGGCATCGGGCGGCATCGAGCCGCTGGATCAGCGGGCCAGGTAGCCACCGTCGACGTAGACCTCCGAGCCGGTCATGAACGATGCGTCGTCGCTGGCCAGGAAGGCCACCGCCGCAGCGACCTCCTCGGGCCGACCGAGTCGTGCCATGGGCGTCACCGCGATCATGGCGTCCTCGAACTCGGTTCCCTTGGCCTGGTCGAGGATCGGGGTGTCGATGAAGCCGGGGTGCACCGAGTTGACCCGGATGCCGGAGGTCGCCCAGTGCAGCGCGGCGCTCTTCGTCATCAGCCTCACCGCGCCCTTCGCGGCGTGGTACGCCGGCGAGGACCCGAACCCACCGCTGGCCCCGAAGATCGAGCTGTTGTTGACCACCGAGGCGTGCCCGGACGCCCGCAGTGCCTCCGCGGCGATCTTCATGCCGAGGAAAACGCTGGTCTGGGTGACGTCGATGGTCTGCTGGTAGGTCTCCAGCGAGGTCTCCTCGATGTTCCCGAGGTCTCCGATGCCGGCGTTGTTGAAGAGGATGTCGAGCCCGCCGTACGTCTCCAGTGCCACCTCGACGACGCGCTCCCAGTCGGCCTCCACCGACACGTCGTGGTGGACGTAGGTCGCGTCGTGCCCGAGTTCGGTCAGGTGCTTGACGACGAGGGCTCCCTCCTCGTCCTGGATGTCGGTGACGAGGACTTTTGCGCCCTCCTCCGCCAGCCGGTACGCCGTGGCCTTGCCGATTCCGCTCGCTCCGCCGGTGACGACGGCAACCCTGTCCTGAAGCCGCTTCATCGATTCCTCCTGGTCGCTGGGGCTCTCAGCTCCAGAGTCGTCGCCAGTGTGTCCCTGTCGGCAGGGGATGACTCCCCGCGTGCGTGGGCCGATGGTCCCGAACGGGGCCCGCGAGACGACTCCGCCCCCTCGGCCAGGGAGCCGAGGGGGCGGAGGACGAGCTGTGCCGAGAGGTCAGCCGGTGTAAGGCACCGCGTGCACGACCTCGACCTTGAGCTTCTTGCCGTTGGGGGCGTCGAACTCGACGGTCTCGCCCACCTTGGCGCCGATGATCGCCGAGCCGAGCGGCGACTGCGGCGAGAAGACCTGCAGGTCCTCGGTGGTCTCGGCCATCTCGCGGGCACCGAGCAGGAAGACCTCCTCGTCCGTCTCGCCGACGAACCGGGTGGTGACCTTCATGCCGGGCTCCACGACCCCGTCGTCGGCCGGCGTCTCGCCGACCTCCGCACGGCGCAGCATCTCCTCGAGCTGGCGGATCCGGGCCTCGGCCTTGCCCTGCTCCTCGCGGGCGGCGTGGTAGCCGCCGTTCTCCTTGAGGTCGCCCTCGTCGCGGGCCGCGCTGATCCGGTCGATGATGTCCTTGCGCACCGGGCCGCGCAGGTGCTCGAGCTCCTCCTGGAGCTTGTCGAAGGCATCCTGAGTCAGCCAGATCACGTGCTGGTCGCTGGACTGCGTCACGGTAGTCGCGCTCCTGTGTTCGTCGTTCGAGAATCTACGTTCTGCCGGCGCCGCGCTTCAGACGCGGGCATAGGCAGCCGAGGGGTTCTGGGTAAGTGAACCAGTCTAACCGGCCGGGGTGGCCCGACCCAATCCTCGCCGCTGCCGGGTCGTCAGCGGCGCTGCGGCTGCCTGGGGGTGCTGCAGCCGACGACCTCCACCGACGTCGCCTCCCGCTCGGTGCGGACGGTCTGCTCCATGGTCTGCACCCGAGGGGCGCCCGGACCGACCGGTACCTCGAGCTCCCCGACGATGGTGTGGTCGGTGGCGAGGGCGCGCAGCAGGCAGCTGGCCTCGATGTCCTCGCTGCGTCGCACCACGGTGAACGTCGCGACCGCTGCGTGCTGACCCTCGGTGCGGAAGGACACCAGCGCCGACTGTGCTTCCGGCCGGCCGTGCTCGAGAACCGCCCACGCCAGCCAGGAGAGCCCGGCGGCGACGAGCACCACGACGACCGCGACGAGCGCCTTGCGGCGGGTGGCGCTCGGGCTGCCGTAGCGCTCGCTGAGGTCGGTCACGCGCTCCATCCTAGGATTGCCCCCATGCTCCGGTTGATGCACGTCCACGCCCATCCCGACGACGAGTCGAGCAAGGGCGCGGCCAGCACCGCGAAGTACGTCGCCGAAGGGGTCGACGTGCACGTCGTCACCTGTACCGGCGGCGAGCGCGGCTCGATCCTGAACCCCAAGATGGAGCGCCCCGACGTGCTCGCGAACATCGCCGAGATCCGCAAGCAGGAGATGGACCGGGCCCGGGAGATCCTCGGCGTGCGCCAGGACTGGCTCGGCTTCGTGGACTCCGGGTGGCCCGAGGGCGATCCGCCGCCCCCGCTGCCGGAGGGCTGCTTCGCCCTGGTGCCGGTGGAGGAGGCGGCCGAGCCGCTGGTGCGGCTGATCCGCGACTTCAAGCCGCACGTGATCACGACGTACGACGAGAACGGCGGCTACCCGCACCCGGACCACATCATGTGCCACAAGGTGGCCGTCGCCGCCTTCGAGGCCGCGGGCGACCCGGACCGCTACCCGGACGCGGGCGAGCCGTGGCAGCCGCTGAAGCTCTACTACCACCACTCGTTCCACCGCGAGCGAACCCAGGCGCTGCACGACGCGATGGTGGTCCGCGGTCTGGAGTCGCCCTACGCCGAGAGGTTGGAGGAGTGGAAGCCGGACCCGGTGCACGCCGCCCGGATCACCACCCGGGTCCCGTGCGCGGAGTACTTCCCGGTGCGGGACCGCGCGCTGCTCGCCCACGCGACGCAGATCGACCCGGACGGGGCCTGGTTCGCCTGCCCGCTGGAGGTGCACCAGGACGCCTGGCCGACCGAGGACTACGAGCTCGCACGCTCCCTGGTGGACATCGAGACGCCCGAGGACGATCTCTTCGCCGGCGTCCGCGAGGCACTTGCGACAATGGAGGCATGAACACCTTGGTGAGTCTGTCCGTCCCCCTGCTGGTCTTGGCCGCGAAGAGCCCCGAGCCGGAGGACGTCAAGGCGGGCTGGCTCGGGTTCGGGGTGTTCTTGATCCTGGCCGCCGCGGTGGTCTTCTTGGCCTTCAGCCTGCGCAAGCATCTCGGCAAGGTCGACTTCGAGGAGCCGACCGAGGAGGCTGACCCGGGCCGTGCGGACCCTGCGATCCGTGACCACGACGCCCCACGACCCGAGGATGCGCCCGTTCGCGGGGAGACCGCGACCAACGGGGACCGCCGAGCAGACGACTGAGTTCGTCTCGCACGCCGCTGGGCGCGGCTGCCTGCGAGAAGAACGGGTCCGGGGGGCGTGAGGAGGCGCCGGGTCGGCGGTCAGTTGCTGCGGACCAGCCGTACCAGGCAGTCGTACGCCGTCCGGTCCGGCTCGCCGCGGTGCTCGTCGCCGGCGGGCACGAGGCGCTGCACGCGCTCGGCCCGGACCACGTCGAAGCGCTCGCCGTCCAGGTCGCCGAGCACCTCCTCGGCGGTGTACAGCACGGCCGGGTCCTGGGGGCCGCCGGTGCCCTCGGCGAGGTTGGACGAGTCGTGCGCGACGACGAGGAGGGTGCCGCCGACGCTGAGCGCGCCGAATCCGGCGCGGACCGCCGTACGACGCTCCTGCGCCGGCAGCTGCAGGTAGGCCAGCAGGGCCAGGTCGTAGCCGACCGGTCCGGGTTCCCACCCCAGCACGTCGGCGTGGACCCACTCGATCCTCAGGTCCCGGCCCCGCGGGTGGGCGGCCTCGAGCTGGCGGCCCTTGTCCAGGCCGACCAGGGAGAAGTCCACCGCGGTGACCTCCCAGCCCTGCTCGGCGAGCCAGAGCGCATTGCGCCCCTCGCCGGCCGCGAGGTCGACGGCCCGGCCCGGGGCCAGGTCGCTCACCTCCGCCGCCACGAACTGGTTGGGCGTGCTCGACCAGACCATATGCGAGCCGGCGTACCGCTCGTCCCATGCGCGCGAGTCCATGGCCATCAGCCTAGGCGGGCGCGACTCAGGCGAGGGAGAGGAAGAGCTTCTCCATCTTGGCCGTGTCGAGGTCGGCCTCCTCGCTGTCGCCGGCGACCAGGCACTGCTTGAGTCCGGTCGCGACGATCGAGAACCCGGCCCGGTCGAGCGCGCGGCTGACCGCGGCGAGCTGCGTCACCACGTCCTCGCACTCGCGGCCCTCCTCGAGCATCCGGATGACGCCGTCGAGCTGGCCACGCGCCCGCTTGAGGCGGTTGGTGGCCGAGCCCATCTCTTCGGGCGGAAGCTGCATGCTCATCCCTCGCTGTTCTGCTGCTGTGCGGCGACCTGCGCGTGCACCTCGTCCATGTCGAGCTCGCGGACCGCGCCGATCACCTGGTCGAGCGCCTGCGGGGGCAGGGCGCCGGGCTGCGCGAAGACGAGGACGCCCTCGCGGAAGGCCATCAGGGTCGGGATGGAGGTGATGTTGGCCGCGCGGGCGAGTGCCTGCTCGGCCTCGGTGTCCACCTTACCGAAGACGACGTCGGGGTTGGCTTCCGCCGCGCGCTCGTAGGTGGGGGCGAACTGGCGGCACGGGCCGCACCAGGAGGCCCAGAAGTCCACCAGGACGATGTCGTTGTCGGAGACGGTCTGCTCGAAGTCCGTCGCGGTCAGCTGGATGGTTGCCATGTTTGAAGATTCCTCCCGATGCGAGAAAGTGTATACCTGTAGGGGTATAACCGGACGCAGTTCCGAGTCATTCCCCGGGGCCTGGGAATGTTTGAGCAGGTACTCCCGTTGGGCATCAGCATACCCCCCTGGGTATTCTGTTCACTCCACGCAGGAAGGACATACATGCGCGAGATCGACATCGACCAGTTCGCCGCGGCCCATGCCGACGGTGCGGTAGTGATCGACGTCCGGGAGCCGGGGGAGTACGTTGCCGGCCACGTCCCGGGCGCCCGGCTGATCCCGATGGGGCAGCTCCCCGCACGGATGCACGAGATCGAGCGGCACCGCCCCGTGCACCTCGTCTGCGCCACCGGCAACCGGAGCAAGTCGATGGCCACCCTGCTGGAGCGCAACGGCTTCGAGGTGGTCAACGTCGACGGCGGCACGACCGCGTGGATGCAGACCGGCCGCCCCGTCGTGACGGGAGTGAGCGCATGAAGACCTCGACGTCGTCCACGCTGAACGTCCTCACCATCGAGACCCCGACGCTCGGCGACCGCAGCTACGTGGTCCACGACGGCAAGGTCGCCCTCGTCATCGACCCGCAGCGCGACATCGACCGGGTCCTCGACCTCGTCGAGGCCGCGGGGGTGCGGATCACCGACATCTTCGAGACCCACATCCACAACGACTACCTCACCGGCGGTCTCGCCTTGGCCGGGCGCACCGGCGCGGCCTACCACGTCAACGCCGAGGACGACGTCGCCTACGAGCGCACGCCGATCTCCTCCGACGACGTGGTCGCGGTCGGCGACCACCTCAGGGTGCGGGCGATCGCGACTCCGGGGCACACGTTCACCCACCTGTCCTACGCCCTCGAGCACGACGGCGAGCCGGTCGGCGTGTTCACCGGCGGCTCCCTGCTCTTCGGGGCGACCGGGCGGCCGGACCTGCTGGGCCCGGACCACACCGACGAGCTGGTCCGCGCGCAGTACCACTCCGCACACACGCTGGCCGATGCGCTGCCCGACAGTGCCGAGGTGTTCCCCACCCACGGGTTCGGCAGCTTCTGCTCGGCCAACCAGTCCGAGGCCACCTCCTCGACGATCGGCGACGAGCGCCGGCAGAACCCCGCGCTGACCCGCAGCGAGCAGGAGTACGTCGACGAGCTGCTGGCCGGCCTCGACGCCTTCCCGGCCTACTACGCCCACATGGGGCCGGGGAACGCTGCCGGCCCCGACGCACCGGACCTGTCGCTGCCCGAGCTCGCCGACGCCGCAGAGCTGCGCCGGCGCATCGAGGCCGGCGAGTGGGTGGTCGACCTGCGCACCGGGACCGCCTTCGCGGCCGGGCACGCACCGGGCACCCTCAACTTCGGGATCGACGGCCAGTTCGCCACCTACCTCGGCTGGCTGATCGAGTGGGGCACCCCGCTGACTCTGCTCGGCGAGACCGAGGCGCAGGTGGCCGAGGCCCAGCGCGAGCTGGTGCGGATCGGCATCGACCGCCCCGACGCGCACGCGACCGGCAAGCCCGAGGACTGGACCGACCGCGACCTCGGGTCGTTCCCGACGGCGACGTTCGCCGAGCTCGCCGACGTGCGGCACCACCGCGAGGTGGTCGTGCTCGACGTGCGCCGGGACCAGGAGTTCCGCGAGGCGCGGATCGAGGGTGCGGTCAACATCCCGATCCACGAGCTGCCTCGCCGGGTGGCCGAGGTCCCCGACGGGGAGGTGTGGGTGCACTGCGCCGCCGGCTACCGGGCCTCCGTCGCGGCCTCGTTCCTGGCCGCGGCCGGACGCCGCCTGGTCACAGTCGACGACTCGTTCGACAACGCCGCGCCGGCCGGTCTGCACCTCGTCGGCCCGGAGGCGTGAGCCGCTGATGCCCTTGGTCATCGCCACCCTCGCCGGGCTGCTCATCGGGCTGAGCCTCGGAGCGCTCGGCGGGGGTGGGTCGATCCTGGCCGTCCCGGTCCTGGTCTACCTGCTGGACCAGAGCCCGGTGGCGGCCACCACGGCGTCCCTGCTGATCGTCGGCATCTCCGCCGCGACCGGGGCCGTGGCGGCGCACCGCCGCGGCAACGTCCTCGTCGGGCGGGGAGTCGCGTTCGCCCTGGTCGGCACGCTCGGAGCGGCCCTGGGTGCGACCTGGTCCGTCCTGGTCGACCCGGACGTGCTGCTGGTCGCCTTCGCGGCCCTGATGGTCGTGGTCGCGCTGGTGATGCTGCTGCGCCGACGCCGTCCCGCGGGCGACGTCCGCCCCGACGCGCCGATCATCACCGTCAGCCCGACGTTCGCGTGCGACTGCCCCCGGGCCCTGAAGGTGCTCGTCACCGGGCTCGCGGTGGGGCTGCTGACCGGCTTCCTCGGCGTGGGCGGCGGCTTCCTCGCGGTGCCGGCGCTGGTGCTGGCGCTGTCGCTGAGCCTGCCGCAGGCGGTGGGGACGTCGCTGCTGGTGATCGCGATCAACAGCGCCGCGGCGTTCGTCGTACGCGTCGGCCACGGGATCCACGTCGACTGGCTGCCGGTGATCGTGCTCACCGCTCTCGCCGTTGTCGGCAGCATGCTCGGTGCCCGGGTCGCCTCCCGGCTGCCCGCGCGCACGCTCTCGGTCGGGTTCGCCGTCCTGCTGCTCGGCGTCGCGGGCTACACCGCCTGGCGCAGCGTGCCCCTGCTGCTGGGCTGAGGGCCTGGGGCCGGGTCACCGCCGGGGGAGCCGGACCACGAAACGGGCGCCGGCCGGGCTCGGCTCCCAGCGCACGTCACCCCCGGCCGCCCGGGCGATCCGGCGGGCCAGCGGCAGCCCCAGCCCGGCGCCGGAGCTACCCTGGCCGCGCACGCCCGGCGTGAACAGTCCGTCGTCGTCGGCGAGGCCGGGTCCGTCGTCCTCGACGACCAGGTCGACGTGGTCCGTGTCGGCGCAGGCGCGCAGTCCGACCCGATCGGTCCGGTGCGCCCGGGCGTTGTCGAGCACCGGGGCCAGCGCCCGGCCGGCCAGTGCGGCGGGCAGCGCCACCACCAGGGCGCGGTCGGCGTCGGACAGGCGTACGTCGACACCGTCGCCTCCGGCGGCGGCGACCACCTCCGCGACGGTGCTGCTCTCCGCGAAGGACTCCGCCCCGGTGCGGGCCAGGTCCACCAGCGTCGTGACCGTCTCGGACATCCGCCGGCCGGCGTCGGCGATGTCCTCGAAGGCCGCCCGGGTCGAGTCGTCGAGGTCGCGCCGCATCAGCGCCACCTCGGCCGAGCCGATCAGCGCGGTGAGCGGTGTACGCAGCTCGTGGGCGACCTCCGCGGTGAGCCGCTGCTCGGCCCGCAGCGCGCCGCCGACCCGGTCGAGCAGCCGGTCCAGGGTGGCGCCGAGCGCGGTGATCTCCGTGGTGGGCGGCCCGAGGTCGAAGCGGCGACCCAGGTCGTGCACGCTCCAGTCGTCGGCGGTGGCCGCCATCACGGCGACCGGGGCCAGCGTGCGCCGCGTGCTCCAGGCGGTGAGGCCCGCGACCGAGGCGACCGCGACCAGGCCGAGCAACGCGCTGGCCACGAGGGCGTAGTGCTCGGCGCGTTCGTAGGGTGCCACCGACTCGAGGGCCACGACCACCCCGCGCCGGCCCGGACCCACGTAGGGCACGGCGAGCAGCCGGACCTCCTCGGCGACCTCGGCGGTCTCCCTGCTGCGGGTGGTGCCGAGCCGGTGCACCTCGTCGGCGGCCAGCTCCGGCACCCGGCCGGCCAGGCGGTTGCCGTCCGCGTCGAAGACCACCACGCCCGGGCCGACGTCGTCGAGGTCGCCCCGCCGGGGCTGGGCGTCCGAGCCCTCGAGCACGTCGCGAGCCGCCGCCGCGCGACCGTTCAGCACGGCGTCGATGTTGCCGCTGACCACGTGCTGGAGCACGAGCTGCACCAGCAGCACCAGCAGCAGCATCGCTGCGGCGGTGACTCCGGCGGCGACGAGCACCAGCTGACGGCGCAGCGGGGCCGTCGCGGAGCGCGGGCTCATTTCAGCGAGAAGCCCACGCCGCGCACGGTGTGCAACGTCAAAGGCGAGCCGGCCTGGTCCAGCTTGGACCGGACCCGGCGGATATAGGTGTCCACGGTGTTCTCGCTGACCACCGCCCCGTCGGGCCAGGCGGCGGCCACCACCGCGCGGCGGCGCACCACCTCCCCGGGACGACCGGCGATCGCGGCCAGGATCCGGTACTCGGTGGGGGAGAGCGGGACCTCGGCGGTCTCGGTCACCAGCGCGTGCCGGTTCGGGTCGAGGGAGAGTCCCTTCGCCGCGGCCTCGGCCACGGGGGACGGGGCGGTACGACGTACCAGCGCGGCGATGCGCACCAGGATCTCCTTGATCGCGAACGGCTTGGTGACGTAGTCGTCGCCGCCCGCGTTGAACCCCGAGAGTCGGTCGTGGAGCGCGTCGTAGGCGGTCAGGAACAGCACCGGGGCCTGCTGACCGCCGGCGCGCAGCGCCTGGCAGACGTCGCGCCCGTCGGCGTCGGGGAGCCCGATGTCCAGGATCAGCACATCGAGGTCGTCATCGGCCGCGAACAGCCGCATCGCCTCCGCGCCGTCGTGCGCGGCGACGACCTCGTGGCCGGCCATCCGCAGACCCTCGGTGAGGATGCGCCGGATCGCGGGGTCGTCCTCGCAGATGCCGATCCGGGCCACGACCTCAGCGTAGGGCCCGTGGTCGTCGGCGGGCGGGGGGACCGGGCTGCCGGTCAGCTCACCCGTCATCCGAGCCGGTGCTCGCCGAGGACGAGGTGCCGACCCGTTCGGCCCAGGCCGCCCGGGCGCCGGAGTCGCCGACACGGTAGACCTGCACGCTGCAGGCCAGCGCCGCGACGATGGCCAGTGCGGGGAGGGCCTTGAGCAACCGGCCGTCGATCTTCGGGGTGGACCGGCGGTCGAACCAGACCAGGGCGGCGACGAGCACCAGCAGCGGCAGGGTGAACCAGATCAGCGCATCGCCCATCTCGGCGTGCTCGCCGGGGCGTCCGACGCGCTCCTCGAGGGCTTCGCCGCTGCTCGTGGCCACCGGGAGCAGCACCACGGAGATCGCCGCAGCGGCGACGACCAGCCAGCCGTACTTGTGCCTCCATGCGGGTCGGACCGCGATGGCGATCGTGCCGAGCGCGGCGATCGGCAGCAGGACCACCACGGCATGGACCACCAGCGGGTGGACGGGCAGGCCGTTGATCAGGTCGAACACGTGCTCTCCTCGTGGGTGCGGGTGGCCTCGTGGGTGCGGGTGCAGGCCGCCGGGGTGAACGTCCTCAGGGTTACCCGGGTGGCCTGACAACAACCTGAACACCGACCCGGCGACTTCTCACGCACCTCGACCGCCGACCCGGCGACTTCTCGCGCGGGTCGGCGGTCGAGGACCGGGAGGGACGGCGTCAGTGCCGGCCGAGGCCGCGCAGGCGCATCACCACGCCGGCGTGGTCGGACGGCCACAGCCCGGTCGTCGGGTCGGTCGAGGCGAGCGTGTTGCCGGTGACGGCGCCGCCGACGACCTTGAGCGGCGCACCGCTGCCGGTCCGGGCGAACACCATGTCGATGCGGTGGTCGAAGTTGCTGGCATCCGGATCGTCGACGGTCTCGGACAGCCCCGACGTCCAGCCGAACCGGGCCGGCTTCCACTGCAGCCAGGTGTCGTTGAAGTCGTGCTTGCCGGTGATCAGCCAGTAGGGCTCCGAGTGCGGCAGCGTGTCCCCGATGGCGGACTTCACGCTCTGGTTCAGCGGGTCGGAGTTGCAGTCGCACACCAGGATCGTGGTGCCCCGGTAGCTGGCGGGTCCGGCGAGCAGCTGCTGCGCCTCGGCGTAGGCGACGTCGGAGCTGAACGCCTCCAGGTGGGTGTTGATGAAGCGGAACTTCTTGCCGCCCTGCATCGCATTCACCCACTGGTAGCCGCGGGTGAAGTCCAGGCTCTGCCCGGCGATGGTGATGTCGATACCGGCTCGGTAGGTCTTCTCGTGGTGGCTGCGGATCTTCACGCCGCTGCCGACCCGCTTGAGGATGACGTCGCGCATGGTGAGCCTGACGTCCCGCGGGTTCTGGTCCGCGGCGGGCGGGAACGTCGTCCCGCTGAAGGCCGGCGCCTCCACGTCGGAGAGCCAGTTCACGCTCACCGGGCGGTAGCGGACCCCGAGAGCCTTCAGCTCCTTGCGCAGCATCGCGAGGAAGTCGTAGTCGACATCGGTGGCGTTCGGGATCGTCGCCTGGGCGAGCTGCATCTCCCCGCTGCGCCACAGCGCGACCTCTTGCAGTCCGACCAGGTCCGGGTGCTTGCCGGCGATCTCGTGTGCGAGGAGCCCGGCACGGACGCCGAAGTCGGTCTGGTCGACGATGTTTCGTGCCTCGTCCGTGGCGTTGCCGAGCGCGACGAGCAGTTCGGGCAGCGTCTCCTTGCCCTGGATCGCGGCGATCGGCCGCATGATGTCCGTGCCCAGGTACAGGTTGCGGGTCATCACCTTCAGCGCGGGCCGGGCGGCGCGCGCCTGGGTGTCCGCCGCGGCGGTGCTGCTGCTCAGCGCCAGGGGCGCGGCGAGGATGGCGAGCGCGGCGCCCGCCGCGATGGCCTTGCCGGCCCTCGCGCGTATCAGACTCATCTGGGGTTCCCTCCGTCGTGGTGGTGCGTCAAACCACCCCACCGGGTGCGGCACGCCGGGGCAATAGCCCGATGAGGCGACGAAGCGGCCGGTGGCCGGGCTATGCCGGTGGGTCCAAGGTCCTGCTCAGGCCGCGGGGCCGGGTATCCGGACGGGGCGACGCAGCAGCTCGCCTCGGCGAAGGCCCTGCTCGTAGGCGAGGGGGTAGACCGAGTGGGCGCGATCTTCGTCGAACAGCGCGAGCGGACGCAGGCCCACGATCCGCGCCATCGCCCGGTTGGGCCGGATCAGCGTGACCAACGCGTCGGGGTGCCGGTCGCGCCACCGGCGCAGCTCCCGCTCGAGCAGCATGCCCGCCGTGCGTCCGAGCGGACCCGCGACCACGCCGGCGAGCGGGGCCACCACGATGACGTGGTCTGCCTCCGCTGCGGCGTCGACCGAGGTCGCCGACCACATGCCGCCGTCGATGTAGAGCCGCCCGTCCACCCGGTGCGGAGGCAGCAGCCCGGGCACCGCGGACGACGCCGCCACGAGGTCGGCGAGGGGGTGCCGGGCGCCGTCGAGCAGGTAGCGCCGGCCGTTGCGCAGGCCGACCGCCGAGACGGTGACGAGCGGATGGCTCGCGTCGCCGAAGAGCTCCCGCCCGACGGCCGCGAGCACGCCGTACTGTCGGCGGGGCACGTGGGGGGAGTGCACGGCCTTGAAGTCGTCGTAGGTGAGGCCGAGAGCGAGCGCGGAGGCGGTCCAGGACCCCGCGGAGGTGCCCAGCGCCGGAGCGGTCTCTACCGGGATGCCCGCGTCTGCGAGTCCGGCCGCGACCCCGGCGGTGTAGGCGATCCCGATCACCCCGCCGCCGCCGTAGACCATCGCCAGCGGGTGCCGGCTGCTGAGCAGCACCGGGTGGCCGTCGACCTCGACGTTGCCGGGCTGGCTGTGCTCGTGAACCATCGGCCCTCCCCGGGCGCATGCCCCTTGCCCCCATGATCCGGCGCAAAGGGTGCATGCGGGGAGGGTCAAACGGCCTAGTCCACGCGGGCGCCGGGTTCAGGCCAGCGCGGCGTCCACGGCCGCCAGGGCGTGCAGCCGGGTGGTCGGGAAGACCGGCACCGGGCTGTCCTGCTGGCCGACGAGCAGCTCGATCTCCGTGCAGCCGAGCACCACCCCCTCGGCGCCGGCCTCCACCAGGCGCCCGATCACGCCCTGGTACGCCGAGCGCGAGGCGTCGCGGACCACGCCGAGGCACAGCTCGTCGTAGATCACCCGGTGCACCAGCGCCCGGTCGTCCTCGCCGGGCACCAGCACGGTGAGCCCGTGGCCGGCCAGCCGGTCGCGGTAGAAGTCCTGCTCCATGGTGAACGCGGTTCCGAGCAGCCCCACGGTCCGCAGGCCTTCCTCTCGGACGGCCGCGGCGGTGGTGTCGGCCAAGTGCAGCAACGGGACCGTCACCGACGCTTCGACGGCACCGGCCACCTTGTGCATGGTGTTGGTGCACAGAACGAGCAGCTCGGCACCACCGGCCTCGAGCGCCCGGGCCGCCTCGGCCAGCCGGGCGGCCGCGTCGTCCCAGCGGCCCTCGACCTGCATCGCCTCGACCTCGGCGAAGTCCACGGAGTACAGCACGCACTCTGCGGAGTGCAGCCCGCCGAGCCGCTCGCGGACGGTCTCGTTGAGCAGCCGGTAGTACTCCGCGCTGCTCTCCCAGCTCATCCCGCCGATCAGGCCGATCCGCCTCACCGGAGCAGGTCCTCGGTGCCGACGACCTCGGCGAACTCGCCGTGCAGGTTGGTGGCGGTGACCCGGGCCAGCTCACCGGCGGTCACGACGGTGCCGTCCGGGCCGGTGCGGTCGAACGTGTGAGTGGCGTCCAGGGCGAACAGGACCCGATGGCCGAGGTTGCCGCCGACCCGCGCGGTGGTCTCGCAGCAGTGGTTGGTGGTGATGCCGCAGATCACGATCCCGTCGAGCCCCTGCAGCCCGAGCCAGGCATGCAGGTCGGGTGAGCCGTGGAACGAGGAGTTCACCGACTTGGTGACCCGCAGGTCCGGTTCGGCGGTCAGGTAGTCCTTGAGCCGGTTGCCCGGGGCGCCGGGGTGCAGCGGCGACCCGGGATCCTCGGAGTCGTGCCGGACGTAGACCAGGGGGCGGCCCGACGCCGACCAGTGTGCGACCAGGCGGGCGATGTTGTCGTCGCAGGCGGGGTTGTCGCGGGGCCCCCAGAACGCCGCGTCCTCGAAGCCCTGCTGCGCGTCCACCACCACGAGCGCGAGCCGGTCGAGCCCGCCGAGAGGGTTGTCAGCCATGGCCGCAACCTAGTCCACGGCGCCGGGGTCCCGCGCCGGGTCAGTGCCGTTCGTAGACGTCCGGTACGCCGTCGTGGTCGGTGTCCGCGCTCTCCTCGTCGTGGATCCGGGCGTAGGCACGGTTGCGGGACCGGAGCATCCCGCCGGCCAGTATCGAGGCGAGCACCGATCCGGCGAGCACGGCTACCTTGACCCGCTCGACGGTCTCCGCGTCGTCGGAGAAGGCCAGCTCGCCGATCAGCAGGGAGACGGTGAACCCGATGCCGGCCAGCATCGCCACCCCGAGCACGTCGAGCCACCGCAGGTCCGGGTCGAGGTTGGCGTGGGTCACCTTCGACATCAGGTACGTCGTGCCGAAGACCCCGGCGGTCTTCCCGATCACCAGTCCGGCGACGATGCCCAGCGCGACCGGGTCGGACATCGCCTCGGTGAACCCGGACAGGCCGCCCAGGGTCACGCCGGCAGCGAAGAACGCGAAGACCGGGACGGCGAACCCGGCGGAGATCGGCCGGACCCGGTGCTCGAAGTGCTCGGCGAGGCCCGGACCGGCATCGGGGCCGCCGGCGGCATGGCTGCGGATCACGGGCACGGCGAAGCCGAGCAGCACGCCGGCGATCGTGGCGTGCACCCCCGACGCGTGCACCAACCCCCAGGTGAGTGCGGCGAGCGGCAGCAGCAGCCACCAGGAGCGGATCCGGCGCTGGACCGCGAACGTGAACAGGCCGAGCGGCACGACGGCGGCCGCCAGCGGCAACAGGTGCAGCTCGTGGGTGTAGAAGACCGCGATGATCGTCACCGCGAACAGGTCGTCCACCACGGCGAGGGTGAGCAGGAACGTGCGCAGGGCAGTGGGAAGGTGAGTGCTGATCACCGCGAGGATCGCCAGCGCGAACGCGATGTCGGTGGCGGTCGGGATCGCCCACCCGGACAGGGCGCCGTCGCTGCCGAGGTTGAACGCGACGTAGACGAGGGCGGGCACCACCATCCCGCCGACGGCGGCCAGGATCGGCAGCGCCGCGCGGCGGGGGTCGCGCAGGTCCCCGGCGACGAACTCGCGCTTGAGCTCGAGGCCGACCACGAAGAAGAACACCGCGAGCAGCCCGTCGGCCGCCCAGGTGCCCAGGGACAGGTCGAGGTGGAGTGCGGCCGGCCCCACCTTCAGGTCGCGCAGGTCGACGTAGGCGTCGGACCACGGCGAGTTCGCCCACACCATCGCCAGCACGGTGCCGACGAGCAGCAGGGCGCCGCCGACGGTCTCGCTGCGCAGGACGCCGGCGATCCGGCGCGCCTCGGCCCAGGAGCCGCGGGCGAGCAGCATCCGTCGAGAGGTGGTGTCGGTCACGGGATCGCTCCTGGTCTGGGGTCGGTCGGGGACGTTGCCGACCAGACTTCCCGGCGCACCACCACCAGGGTACCGGGTGGCTGTCGGACCGATATGACTCTGCCGCCACGTCAGGTTAGCCTGGAAGCAACCCCCCACGTCCAGGAGATGAGTCGCGCCCATGGGGCTACAGCACGCACAGATCGGCGAGGTCGCCGAGCGGACCGGGCTGAGCCTGCGCACGATCCGGTACTACGAGGAGCTGGGGCTGGTCGCCCCGTCCGGCCGTACGGCGGGCGGCTTCCGGCTCTACGAC
The DNA here is from genome assembly GCA_963801125.1 of uncultured Actinomycetota bacterium. Lineage (GTDB taxonomy): Bacteria > Actinomycetota > Actinomycetes > Propionibacteriales > Nocardioidaceae > Nocardioides_B. The sequence continues at coordinate 87,301 of CAWDDL010000007.1, read as the reverse complement.
GACAGTGACGTGGCTCGCCTGCTGCTGATCAGGCGGATGAAGCCGCTCGGCTTCTCCCTCGACGAGATGCGCGACGTGCTGGCCGTCCTCGACGGCCTCGACAGCGCCGGCCCCGACGGCGGTGCGTGGCGCGACGACCTGATCGGCCGGCTCGAGGCCTACCGTCGGGAGGCCGGCGAGCGGGTCGTCCACCTCCAGCAGCAGCTCGAGGTGGCGGAGGGGTTCGCCGCGGACCTGCGGCGCGAGATCAGCCGGCAGAAGAAGATCGTCAAGGCGAGGCAGGACCAGTGACCAGCACCGAGCACGTCGAGGTCTCGACCGACCCGAGCAAGGTCCTGGCCGAGTCGCGGCGTCGTCGTACCTTCGCGGTGATCAGCCACCCCGACGCGGGCAAGTCGACGCTCACCGAGGCGTTGGCCCTGCACGCCCGGGTGATCTCCGAGGCCGGGGCGGTGCACGGCAAGGCCGGCCGCCGCAGCACCGTGTCGGACTGGATGGAGATGGAGAAGGCGCGCGGGATCTCGATCACGTCCGCGGCGCTGCAGTTCGCGTACGACGACCACGTCGTCAACCTGGTGGACACCCCCGGCCACGCCGACTTCTCCGAGGACACCTACCGCGTGCTGTCGGCCGTCGACGCCGCGGTGATGCTCGTCGACGCGGCGAAGGGCCTCGAGCCGCAGACGCTGAAGCTGTTCCAGGTCTGTCGCCAGCGGGGCATCCCGGTGATCACCGTGATCAACAAGTGGGACCGGCCGGGGCTCGAGGCGCTCGAGCTGATGGACGAGATCGAGCGCGAGATCGGGCTGCGACCCACCCCGCTGACCTGGCCGGTCGGCATCGCCGGCGACTTCCGCGGCGTCCTCGACCGGCGCAGCGGCAGCTTCGTGGAGTTCACCCGCACCGCAGGCGGGGCCACCCGGGCTCCGGAGCGCTGGGTCGACCCCGCCGAGGCCGAGGCGGCCGCGGGGGAGCCGTGGGCGGAGGCGTTCGAGGAGCACGAGCTGCTCTCCGCCGACGGTGCGGACCACGACCAGGACACCTTCCTGGCCGGGAGGACCACCCCGGTGCTGTTCGCCTCGGCCATCCTCAACTTCGGGGTGGCGCAGCTGCTGCGCACGCTGGTGGAGATCTCGCCCCCGCCGCAGGCCGCCCCGGTGGACGACGGACCGGGTGTGCGGGCGCTCGACGAGCCGTTCAGCGCGTTCGTGTTCAAGGTCCAGGCCGGCATGGACTCCAACCACCGCGACCGGGTTGCGTTCGCCAGGGTCTGCTCGGGGGTCTTCCAGCGTGGGATGACCGTCACCCACGCGACCACCGGCCGGGCGTTCGGCACGAAGTACGCCCAGGCGGTCTTCGGCCGCGAGCGCTCGGTGATCGAGACCGCCTACCCCGGCGACATCATCGGCCTGGTCAACGCCTCCGCGTTACGCGTCGGCGACACCATCTTCGACCAGCGGCCGGTGCGGTTCCCGCCGATCGCCAGCTTCGCGCCCGAGCACTTCGCGGTCACCACCGCGGTCGACAAGGGCCGCTACAAGCAGTTCCAGCGCGGCATCGAGCAGCTCGACCAGGAGGGCGTGGTGCAGGTGCTCCGCTCGGACCTGCGCGGCGACCAGTCGCCGGTTCTCGCCGCGGTCGGCCCGATGCAGTTCGAGGTCGTGGCTGCCCGGATGGAGACCGAGTTCCACGCGCCGGTGCGGATGGACCGGTTGGGATACAGCGTGGCCCGGCTGACCCGGGCCGAGGACGTCGACACCCTCAACGGCCTGCGGGACGTCGAGGTGCTCCAGCGCAGCAGCGGAGACCTGCTCGCGCTCTTCCCCGACAAGTGGCGGGTGCGCACGGTCGAGCGCAACCACCCCGACGTGCTCCTCCAGCCGCTGCTCGCCGACCGCACCTGACCCGTACTGGTCGGTGGGTCCCGCGGACGCCCGGCGCCGCATCGTGGGCAAGGTCACGCCGCCTCGATTGGCGGCCACCCGGCACTCTTCCGTAGCGTGAGGGTCTGCGCCACTGCGCCACTGCGCCACCGCCTCCGCCTGTCCTGCCCCAGACCCTGAACGGACCCCTGTGCCCCGCTCTGCCTCCGACCTGACCACTCCGGCCGCGCCCGCCGTGTCCCCCGAGGTGGCCGGCACGGTCCGCCACGCCCTGCGCTCGCCCGCGGCGCTGCGCACCGAGGTGCTGGCCGGACTCGTCGTCGCGCTCGCGCTGATCCCGGAGGCGATCTCGTTCTCGATCATCGCCGGGGTCGACCCGCGGGTCGGCCTCTTCGCGTCGTTCACGATGGCGGTCTCGATCGCGTTCCTCGGTGGCCGTCCGGCGATGATCTCGGCGGCCACGGGCGCGGTCGCCCTGGTGATCGCGCCGGTCGTGCGCGACTACGGCATGGACTACTTCCTCGCGACGGTGATCCTGGCCGGGCTGCTGCAGGTCGCGCTCGGACTCGCCGGGGTGGCCAGGCTGATGCGGTTCGTCCCGCGCAGCGTGATGGTCGGCTTCGTGAACGCCCTGGCCATCTTGATCTTCCTGGCCCAGGTCCCCCACCTCGTCCACGTCCCGTGGGTCGTCTACCCGCTGGTCGCGGTCGGCCTGGCGGTGATGGTGCTGCTCCCGCGGCTCACCCGGGCGGTGCCGGCACCGCTGGTCGCGATCGTCCTGCTGACCGCGTTCGTCGTCGTCTCGGCGCTCGACGTGCCCAGCGTGGGCGACGAGGGTGCCCTCCCGCGGAGCCTGCCGTCGCTGCTGGTGCCGCACGTGCCCCTGAGCATCGACACGCTGCGCATCATCGGGCCCTACGCCCTCGCGATGGCGCTGGTCGGCCTCCTGGAGTCGCTGCTGACCGCGAAGCTGGTCGACGACGTCACCGACACCCACTCGCAGAAGACCCGCGAGGCCTGGGGCCAGGGCGCCGCCAACGTGATCACCGGCTTCTTCGGCGGGATGGGCGGCTGCGCGATGATCGGGCAGACCATGATCAACGTGAAGGCCTCCGGCGCCCGCACCCGGATCTCGACCTTCCTGGCCGGCACCTTCCTGCTCATCCTCGTCGTCGGCCTGGGTGACCTGGTCGCGATCATCCCGATGTCGGCGCTGGTCGCGGTGATGATCATGGTCTCGGTCGGCACGTTCGACTGGCACAGCGTGCACCCCGCGACGCTGCGCCGGATGCCCAAGAGCGAGAACATCGTGATGATCTCGACGGTGGTCGTCGTCGTGGCGACCCACAACCTCGCGATCGGCGTGGTCGTCGGGGTGCTCGTCGCGATGGTCCTGTTCGCGCGCCGGGTGGCCCACCTGACCGACGTACGCGACGTCGCCCAGCTCGACGACGACACGCACGTGTACGCCGTCACCGGCGAGCTGTTCTTCGCGACCAGCAACGACCTGTACTCGCAGTTCGACTACGTCAACGCCCCAGCGAACGTCGTGATCGACCTCTCCGAGGCGCACATCTGGGACGCATCGACGGTCGCGGCGCTGGACGCGATCACCCACAAGTTCGAGTCCAAGGGCAGGAACGTCCGGATCATCGGCCTCAACGACTCGAGCGCCGAGATGCACGACCGGCTCAGCGGACACCTGGGCGCAGGCCACTGACCTCTGCGTAGACTCGGGCACGATGGCGGTGGGGCTCGCCGACAACCGCAGCGCAGGCTGCCAACAGTCCCTACCTTGCAGGAGAGTCAGCAACGGTAGGAGACCCATGCCCCCGACCAGGCCGGAGCGGAGCGCGGAGGCCGTCGACCCCGACGTCGACCTGCGCAGCCCGCGGCAGCGCCGCGAGCTGCACACCCACCGCTCGGTGCTGCCGGTGATCGCCCTCGGAGGCATGCTGGGCGCCGCGGCACGGCACGGCCTGGAGCTGGCCTGGCCCCCCGGCCCCGGAACGCTCCCGTGGGCGACGCTGCTGACGAACGTGTCCGGCTGCCTGCTGATCGGGCTGCTGATGGTCCACGTCGTGGAGGGTGGCCGGGCGCACCCGTTGCTGCGTCCGTTCTTCGGCGTCGGGCTGCTGGGCGGGTACACCACGTTCTCGACCTACACCGTCCAGACCCGCGACCTGCTGGCCGGCGGGCGCGAGGTCGTCGCGCTGGTCTACCTGCTCGGCACCCTGGCCTCCGCGATGCTCGCGGTGCTCCTCGGTGTCGCCGCCGCCCGCGGACTGCTGCTCGCTCGCCGCCGCCTGTCCCGACACCGAGGAGGTTCGCGATGACCCTGGAGGGCACCGCCCGCCGGCTGACCGTCTACATCGGCGAGGACGACACCTGGCACCACAAACCGCTCTACACCGAGATCGTGCACCGCGCCCACCGGGCCGGCCTGGCCGGGGCGAGCGTGCTGCGCGGCATCGAGGGGTTCGGCGCGAGCTCGAGCCGGATCCACACCAGCCGGATCCTCTCGCTCTCCGAGGACCTGCCGGTCGTCGTCGTCATCGTGGACAGCGCCGAACGCATCGACGAGTTCCTCCCGCAGGTCGAGGAACTCGTCACGGAGGGGCTCGTGACCCTCGACGACGTGGTGGTCGCGGTCCACCGGTTCCGGGCGCCGGAGGGCTCGTGACGGGCTTCCTGCTGGTGTGTCTCGGGGCGGGCGTGGGCGCTCCGATGCGCTACCTCACCGACCGTCTCGTCCAGTCCCGCCACGACAGCGTGCTGCCCTGGGGCACGCTCACCGTGAACGTCGTCGGCTCCTGGGTGCTCGGCCTGCTGGTCGGGCTCTCGCTGCACCGGACCGTCCCGGACGCCGTGACCCTGTCCGTCGGCACCGGGCTGTGCGGTGCGCTGACGACGTACAGCACCTTCAGCTACGAGACGTTGCGGCTCTTCGAGGACGGGGCTCGGCTGCTGTCGGTGCTCAACGCCGCGCTGAGCCTGCTCGCGGGTCTGGGCTCCGCCGCGCTGGGGTACTGGCTGGCCACGGCGCTCTGACCCGGTCGGGACCTAAGGCCCTTGCAAAAATACCTCCTGGGGGTATGGTGGTCCACGTCCTGACCGATACCCCCGCGGGGTACTTCACGAGGAGCGACGCCGTGGCGCACGTGATGCCTGGCTACATCGGCGAGAAACAGACCTACCTCAACCGCCTGAAGCGGATCGAGGGCCAGGTCCGCGGATTGCAACGGATGGTCGAGGAGGACACCTACTGCATCGACATCCTCACCCAGGTCTCCGCGGCCACGAAGGCGCTCGAGACCGTCGCGCTGTCGCTGCTCGACGAGCACCTGCGGCACTGCGTCACCGACGCGGCCCGGGCCGGCGGGCCCGAGGCCGACGAGAAGATCACCGAGGCCTCGGCCGCCATCGCGCGGCTGGTCCGGTCCTGACCCGCCGCCGAACCGAACGTCCCACACAGATGCAAGGAGCACACCATGTCGACGCCCACCACCGAGACCTACTCCGTGACCGGGATGACCTGCGGGCACTGCGCCGGTGCCGTGACCAGCGAGATCAAGGAGATCGCCGGAGTGACCGAGGTCGAGGTCGACCTGGTCGCGGGCGGCACCTCCGCCGTCACCGTGACGAGCGAGGCCCCGATCGACCGGGCTGCCGTCGCCGCGGCGGTCGACGAGGCGGGCGACTACCAGCTCGTCTGAGCACACCCTTTTGGAGATGACGACATGACCCAGCCCACGACCGACCAGGCCCCGGCCTCCGGGGGTGCTCCGACCGACCTCGAGCTCACCATCGGCGGGATGACCTGCGCGTCGTGCGCCGCGCGGATCGAGAAGAAGCTCAACAAGCTCGACGGGGTCACCGCGACGGTGAACTACGCCACCGAGAAGGCCAGGGTGACGTTCACCGGCGCGGTCACGTCCGAGGACCTGATCGCGACCGTCGAGGCGACCGGCTACTCCGCGGCCCTCCCGCCGCCGCCGGCGCCCCCGGTCGAGGACGGTGGTCCGCGGACCGGGCCCCCCGAGACCGACGAGGCCGCGCGCTGGCGGCAACGGCTCGTCGTCTCCGTGGTGCTCACCGTCCCGGTCCTGCTGATGTCGATGGTGCCGTTCCTGCAGTTCGACAACTGGCAGTGGCTGAGCCTGACCCTGGCCTCGCCGGTCGTGGTCTGGGGCGCGTTGCCCTTCCACCGTGCCGCGGCGACCAACCTCCGGCACGGCGCCGCCACCATGGACACGCTGATCTCGGTCGGAGTCTCGGCCGCCTTCCTGTGGTCGTTGTGGGCGCTGTTCTTCACCGACGCCGGGACCACCGGCATGCGGATGCCGTTCGAGCTGCTGCCGGCCTCGAGCGGCGGCGAGAGCGGGGCGAGCATCTACCTCGAGGTGGCCTCCGCCGTCACCTCGTTCATCCTGGCCGGACGCTACTTCGAGGCCCGCGCCAAGCGGCAGTCCGGTGCCGCGCTGCGGGCGCTGCTCGACCTGGGGGCCAAGGACGTCGTGGTCCTGCGCGACGGCCCGGCCGGCCCGAGCGAGGTCCGGATCCCGCCGGCACAGCTCGCGGTCGGCGAGGTGTTCGTGGTGCGCCCCGGCGAGAAGATCGCCACGGACGGAGTCGTGGAGTCCGGTACGTCCGCGGTGGACGCGTCGATGCTCACCGGCGAGCCCGTGCCGGTGGAGGTAGGTCCCGGCGACGCGGTCGTCGGAGCCACCGTCAACGCTGGCGGCAGGCTCGTCGTACGAGCGACCCGGGTCGGCGCCGACACGCAGCTCGCCCAGATGGCCCGCCTGGTCGAGGACGCCCAGAACGGCAAGGCCGCGGTGCAACGGCTCGCCGACCGCGTCTCGGCGGTGTTCGTGCCGGTCGTGATCGGGCTGTCCCTGCTCACGCTGGCGGCGTGGCTGCTCACCGGGCACGCCGCGACGGCGGCGTTCACCGCGGCGGTCGCCGTGCTGATCATCGCCTGCCCCTGCGCGCTGGGGCTCGCCACACCGACCGCGCTGCTCGTCGGCACCGGACGCGGCGCCCAGCTCGGGATCCTGATCAAGGGCCCGGAGATGCTCGAGTCCACCCGGGTGGTCGACACGATCGTGCTCGACAAGACCGGGACGATCACCACCGGCCGGATGCAGCTCGTCGACGTGCTGGCGGCCGACGGCGTCGATCCCGACGAGCTGCTCCGGCTCGCCGGCGCGGTCGAGCACGCGTCCGAGCACCCGATCGCCCAGGCCATCGCGCTCGGCGCCGCGGACCGACTCGAGGACGGCGCGCTGCCGGCCGTGGAGAGCTTCACCGCCACCGCGGGGCTCGGCGTCTCCGGCGTGGTCGACGGCCACGCCGTCGTGGCCGGCCGGATCGGCTGGCTGGCCTCGGAGTGGAGCCAGCGCCTCGACGAGCCGCTGGCGGCCCGGGCGGTCGAGGCCGAGGGCCGCGGACGGACCGTCGTCGCAGTCGGCTGGGACGGGGCCGCCCGGGGCGTCGTCGCCGTCTCCGACACCCTCAAGCCGACCAGCCGGAGGGCCGTCGCGGAGCTCGCGGAGCTCGGCCTGCGCCCGGTGCTGCTCACCGGCGACAACGAGCGGGCCGCCCGCGCCGTCGCCGCCGAGGTCGGGATCGCCGAGGTGATCGCCGAGGTGCTTCCCGCCGACAAGGTCGCCGTGGTCCGGCGCCTGCAGGACGAGGGCCGCACCGTCGCGATGGTCGGCGACGGCACCAACGACGCCGCCGCGCTCGCCGCGTCCGACCTCGGGATCAGCATGGGCACCGGCACCGACGTGGCGATCGAGGCCTCCGACCTCACCCTCGTCCGCGGCGACCTCCGGGCTGCGGTCGACGCGATCCGGCTCTCCCGCCGGACGCTGGGCACGATCAAGGGCAACCTGTTCTGGGCGTTCGCCTACAACGTGGCGGCGCTGCCGCTGGCCGCGCTCGGCTTCCTGAACCCGTTGATCGCCGGCGGTGCGATGGCGTTCTCGTCGGTGTTCGTGGTGAGCAACAGCCTGCGGCTGCGAAGGTTCGCGGCGGTGTCCCTCACGCCGCCCCCGAGCCGGTCGGAGTCCGGGGCGGAGCCTGCCCGCGCGGCCCGCTGAGCGGCGCGGCGACTGCCTGGGGCGCACGACACGACCCCGAGTTGTCCGGCCGGATAGGTGAGCCTAACCTAATTCCATCCACTCCTCGTCGATCGGAGGCACCATGGGCCTGGCCCCCACCCTGCTGCTGGGACTGGTCGCCGGCGCGACCATTCTGCTCGGGCTGCCGGTCGGGCGACTGCGCGCTCCGGCGCCCTCGCTGCGGGTGCTGCTCAACGCCGCCGCCGTCGGCGTGCTGCTGTTCCTGGTCTGGGACGTGCTCTCCGCGGCCTGGGAGCCGATCGACACCGCGCTCGTCGCGCTGCACGACGGGCAGGGCGGGCTCGGCACCGCGGTGGGCTACGGCCTGCTCGGCGCCGCCGGCCTGAGCGTCGGGCTGCTGTCGCTGGTGTACTACGAGCGATGGATGGGGCGCCGGACGACTGCCCGTCCCGCCGACGCCGCCCCGCGTCCCCACGGCCCCGGAGCGATGACCGTGGGGGAGGTGGCGGCGCCACGCGGGCTGGCGAGCTGGTCCGCCGCCCGCCGCCTCGCGCTGCTGATCGCCGTCGGGATCGGCCTGCACAACTTCGCCGAGGGCCTCGCGATCGGACAGTCCGCAGCGAGCGGGCAGATCAGCCTGGCCCTGATGCTGGTGATCGGCTTCGGCCTGCACAACGCCACCGAGGGCTTCGGGATCGTCTCGCCGCTGGCCGCGGACGTCGACGGCGACGGCCGGCCCCGGCGGCCTTCCTGGGCCTTCCTGCTCGCGCTCGGCGCGATCGGGGGCGGTCCGACGTTCGTCGGGACGCTGATCGGGCACAGCTTCACCAGCGAACCGGTGAGCGTGGCCTTCCTCACCCTGGCCGCGGGATCGCTGATCTACGTGATCACCCAGCTGGTGGCGGTGGCCGCCCGGGCCCGACGCAGCGACCTCCTGGCGTACGGCATCCTGGTGGGCCTGCTCGCGGGATTCGTGACCGACGCGATCGTGACCGCCGCCGGGGTGTAGCCGGCCGTCGAGCAGCTCGACGCCGGCCCGCGGGTCGGGTGCGCGCCCGGGTCAGCCCACCGCTCCGGTGTGCCGCGCGGGGCCCCGGTCGGCGTGACCGACGCGGCGGAGCGAGGCGAGCATCGTGACTGCCGCGCCGGCGAGCACGTAGCCGGCGACCAGCAGGACCTCACCGGTGATGCCGGCGCCGCCGAAGTAGGTGACGCGGCGGATCGCGTCAGTGCCCGCGCCGTTCGGGAGAGCGCCACCGATCGCGCCCCAGAAGGTCGGCAGCAGCTGGGTCTGGTAGGCGCCGCCCGCACTCGGGTTCCCCAGTACGACGAACAGCAGCACGGTCAGGCCGATGCCCATCGTTCCGAAGAGCACCTGCAGGGCCATGGTGACGGTCGCGGCCGACAGCACCAGCAGGGTGCCGAGTCCGGCGAGCGCCCAGAAGTGTCCGGTGAGCGCACTGAGGCCCTGGTCGACGATGAGGGCGCCGCCGAGTCCGGACAGGACCGCGTAGGGGACCACGGCGGCCAGCCGGATCGCGGCGCGGCGCGGGTTCGCGGGTCGGGACCCCTTGGCCACGCCGAGGAGCGACGCGACGAGGTAACCGCCGACGAGCCACCCGATCGTGAGGTAGAAGCCGGACAGGCCGCGGGCGTCGTCGGCCTGGAGCGGGACGAGGTCGGTGGTCCTGAGCCCGTCGCCCTGCTGCTTCTCGAACCGCTCGAAGGTCTGCTCGAGCGCGGTGGCGAGCGAGGCGCCCCCGCCGGTGGCGACGAGGAGCTCGTCGTCGCCGGCCGGGTCGAGGACGATGGCGCCGGCCAGCTCGTCGTGCTCGACCTGCCGGACGGCGGCGGCCCGGCTGGCGACCACGGAGGGTGAGACGGGGTGGGAGTCGAGGGCGTCCAGCTGTGCGGTGACCCGGTGAGCGACGTCACCGGTCGGGGCGACCACGCCGACGTCGACGCGGTGTGGGGTCGGATGGTGGAACGCTCCGACGTACGAACCGACGAACGCGAGCTGCACCAGGAGTACCCCCGCGACCAGGAGCACCGTTCGTGGCGAGACGGCGTCCTCGAGCTCGGCCGCGAGGCCCACCTTGTGTGTTGCTGCCATCGGGTCGTTGCCTTCCTGTCGGGACTTTCGCTACTGTCGGTAGCGTTAGTCCAGCGTAGAGGCGCTGGTGCGTGATGCCCAAGCGCGGAAGGGCGTGAGATGGACGACACCCCAGGTCGTGACCCGGTCGGTCGACAGAACCTGCGGACAGGGCGCCCGCGGCGGTCCGACGTGGACGGGGCCGCGCTGCGCGCCACCGTCGAGCTGATCGCGGAGCGCGGGTATGCGGGTACGACGATCGACACGATCGCGGCACGGGCGGGCCTCGCGAAGACGACGCTGTACCGCAGGTGGGAGTCCAAGGGTGCGCTGGCCGTCGACGCGCTCGCCGCGAAGCTCGGTGAGCCGCCGGTGGGCAGGCCCCCGGGCAGGGACGGTCTCGGCGCGTCGATCGGCTGGCTGGCGCGCCAGGTGAGCGACCCGGCGGTCGGGCTGCTGCTGGTGGGTCTCTCCGCGGAATCCGCACGCGACCCCGCGCTGCGGGAGCGGCTGCGCGGGCGTGTCCGGGAGCCGTTCACTCGACGGCTGGCCGACCAGTGGGGGTTGCCCGGGGACCGGGTCGATCTTGCCTTCGACATGGTCGTGGGCACCCTGCTGCACCGGGTCGCCGTCAGCGGCTCGGTCGACGCCGACGACGTCGCCGTGGTGACCCGGTTGGCCACCTCGCTGCTGTTCGAGGGCCGAGGCGGCGCGTTCGGCGGCACTGGGTAGCGTGGCGAGCGGAGGTGCCGATGCCGAACCGTCTCGAGAACGCCACGTCGCCGTACCTGCTGCAGCACCGGGACAATCCGGTCGACTGGTGGGAGTGGTCGACCGAGGCGTTCGACGAGGCGCGCGCGAGCGGGCGGCCGGTGCTGCTCTCCGTCGGGTACGCCGCCTGCCACTGGTGCCACGAGGTTCCAGGCTTGGCGACTGTCGACGGAATTCTGCGAAACCGCAGGTCAGCGGCCTAGTGGCGGTTCGCGCTGAATCGGCGAGTGCCGCCGTTGGACACCGTTTCCGGGGCTTCGTGCATCACTTTCGTGCATCACTTCGGCCCCATCACTGGCGACCCAGTGGCAGCCGATCAGAGCAGGTCGGCGAGCAGGTTCGCGCCGGGTAGCAGCGAGCGAGCCGATGGTCCGGGGGACCATTCTGATCGGCTGCGGGTGATGAGGTCCAGCGCCTGGAGCTGGTGCGCCAGGATGCGAAGCTCGTCCTCAACGTCACGGGTGGTGATGGGCTTCCCGCCCCGGCTCCACCCGTGGCCGAGCAGGGGGTGCACCTCGGCGGCGATCTCCGCGACCTGAAGCGGGCCGCGGGCCGCAGCCAATGCGACGGCACGTTCCGCGGTCATGGTGTGGAACGCGCCTTCGTCGAACCAGGATCTGAGGCGACGTACGGTCTCGAGCTCGTCGGCTGCGGCCTTCGTGGAGCGCAGCACGCCGTTGGTGAGGCGGACCAGCCGGACGTGCCGGAGCAGGTCGTGCAGGACGGCCAGGGGAAGCAGGTCCTCCTCGATGGAGGCGAGCCGCCCCATCGGATTCCAGCCCGGACGCTCTTGCTGAACGGCGCGGACCACGGCCCGCGGAAGACGGCCACCGGGCGTGAGCTTGACCCCGTCGGTGAGCAGGTCCAGCACAAGGCGGACGCTGTCGGGCACAGTGCCGACCGCGTCGCGGACCCTTTGGGTGGTCGCGTGCTGGTCGAACGGTCGCAGCCGATCGCCGACCCAGGTGCGCATCGACTCGTGCTCGGGGTTCCTCGGGTCGGCGAGGGCCTTGAGGAGATCGGCGTAGCCTCCGACGCCGCCGCAGTCCTCCGGCGGGCAGGCCCCTTGGCCGGCGACGCAGCCCGGCCGGTCGTCGCCTCGCCCCAGAACCTCGACATCGTGCAGCCAGCCGTCGCCGAGGTCGTAGGCGTACACGAAGCGGGTCGGCAGCGTGGACAGGCGTACGCCGCGCTCGTCGACTTCGCGGTCCTCGCCCCAGTCCTCGAAGGACACCGTGTAGACGGCGTCCTCGGTGCGGAACTGGTGGAGGTGGGAGTCGGTCCAGCCGATCGCCACCTGAAGCACCTCGTGTAGCTCGTCGAGCGTGATCACGGCCGGGATGTCGATGACCCGCTCCACCAACGGCTCGACCTCGCACATGGCGACCCGCAGCCTGAGCGTCTTCACTGCGGCACCCCGGGCGTGCCACAGCATTTCTTGTACTTGCGACCCGACCCGCACCAACACGGCCCGTTGCGTCCCGGGGGCCAGGTGACGGTGCGCGACGGATCTCGCGCCACGTCGGCGGCGTACTGGGCTCGCAGCTGCGATGGGTCTTGCTCGTCCGGGGCGTACTCGGCCACCCAGGGGAGGAACTCGTCGGACCGGACTGGCACCACGGAGAGTCGCGACATGCCGGCCTCGGCGTGATCTCGGAGTCGCCCTTCCATGCGTCGGCAGTAGACGGCATGGGTGACCGGTTCGCCGTTCTCGTCGTGCATCAACGGACTGTCGGCGAGGTCCGGCCAGCGTTGGGGCCACTCGGCGTACTCGTCGGCGGGCAACCAGGCCAGCGCGACCGGCCTTGGCGACGCCGGCTGGCGCGCAACGCTGACCTCAGGACTGACACGAGGACTGGTCTGCGACTCCAAGCGAGCCGGCAGTGTCTGCGTAGGAGTCGCCTTCTGAAGCTCATCCGGCTCGCGTCCGAGATTGGCCAGGGATGCGGCGCGCAGGTCGCGGAGTTGGCCCAGGAGCCGCTCCGGATCCCCGGTGCGGACCGCGAGCTCGAGCGCGCGCGTCAACCACGACAGCGCCAGCTCATGCTCCCCGATCGCGCCGTACTCCAGCCCCGCGTTGTTGTAGACCCACACGTCGTCGGGAGTGTCTGCTGCGACTGCATCCCAGATCGCCGCAGCCTCGGCGAGCCGGCCGTGCCGGGTGAGGATCTCTGCGCGGCGGCACCGTGGATCGGGCTGACTCGTGTATCCCAGCTCGACGAGCAGGTCCGCCTCCCGCAGCGCCTCCTCGACCCGGCCGAGCTGGTCGTACACCTCGACCAGTTCGCTGTGCAGCCCGACTACGTCGAGGTACTCGCCTGCGGTCGCGTCACCCTCGCAGGTGGCGATGGCGCGTTCGAGGACCTCGACGTACTCCGCTGCGGGGCCACGATTCCCTTGGCGGATCTCTGCATCGAGTCGATCCAGGTCCTCAGTTGGCACCCCGCTATCATGACGTACCCGGAGTACCGCCACGGCCCGCAGGGCACACCGTGCGACATCAGGGTGCGGGCAGGTCCAGTGACGAGAATTCTGCTCACATGACCAGTATTCTGTTCATATGGATTTCGGCGAACCCTTCGGCGGTCTGATGCCCGGAGCGCGCGGTGCGGTGCTCGCCGTGCTGCTTCGCACGGGCGCGCCTCTGACCGGACGGCGCGTGCACGCGTTGGTCGCGGATCGCCACAGCCTGGGTGCCGTCCAACAGGCTCTGCGAGACCTCGATCGGCTGGGGCTGATCACGATGGAGGCCGTTGGGCGTGCCGGCGTGCACCGCGTCAACGAAGCCCACGCAGCCATCGCCCCACTGCGTGCCTTGGCCAGCCCGATCGAGGTGCTGACTCGCGTCGTGGAGGAGGCCGTGCGAGGCGTCGAAGCCGTCCTTGTGTTCGGATCAGTTGCTCGCGGCGATGCCCATGCAGACAGCGACGTCGACCTCGTCGTGATCGCCCCCGCGGCGTGGGACGGTAGGGCCGAACTGCAGCAGCAGGTCCAGGAGCGCCTCGGCAATGATTGCGACGTGCTGCACCTGACCGGCGACCACTTCAAGCTGGCTCCAGAGGACCGCGAGCCGGTCGTGTCCGAGATATTGCGGGACGGGATCGCCCTGATTGGCACGATGCCGCGGCGCAGTCGGGTCGCGTCATGACGAACACGGAGAGGAGGAACCACGCCAAGACTCTCATGCTCGGGCGACGAAGCTCGTGCTGATGGTCAGCGACTATTGCGTTTGCTTCGAATATTGCGAATAATGATCACTCAAGAGAGGAGACACCATGACGGCTTTGGCACTCACGCCCGTACAGCCTGACGAGTCCGACATCAACACCGCTGTCGAGGCGCTGCCTCACGTCAAGAGCTACCTGGCCGAGCACGCCGACAGCATTATCAGGCTCGTGGTCGCCGACGACCCTGAGGAGACCCTCGTTGTTCCGCGCGGTGCCGTGGAGCTCCTCGCCCAGGTGCTGGCGCACATGGCTGCGGGGCAGGGGGTGTCGGTGGTGCCTGCCCACGCCGAGCTGACCACCCAGCAGGCGGCGGAACTGCTTAACGTCAGCCGGCCGTTCCTCATCGGTCTGCTCGATGCTGGCGAGATCGAGTACCGGAAGGTGGGCAAGCACCGGCGGATCAAGGCGCAGTCGCTGATGGCCTACATGGCACGCGACGACCAGGAGCGTCGTCAAGCTGCAGACGAACTCACCCGGCTCAACCAAGAGATGGGCCTGCTCTGAGGTGTCGTTCGTCGTCCTCTACGACGCCAACGTGCTCTACCCGAGCACGCTCCGAGACCTGCTGATCCGCGTCGCTCAAGCGGGACTGGTTCAGGCGAAGTGGACCGACCAGATCCTCGATGAGGTCTTCCGCAACCTAGCCGCGAATCGGCCCGACCTCGATCCGCAGCGGCTGGCCCGCACGCGCGAACTGATGAACCGCGCGGTCCGCGACTGCCTCGTGACGGGCTACGAGCCCCTGGTCGACGCCCTCGACCTGCCGGACCCCGGCGACCGCCACGTGCTCGCGGCAGCGATCAAGGCACGCGCCCAAGTGATCGTGACGCACAACCTGAATGACTTTCCGCCCAACGTGCTGGAGAAGTGGGACATGGAGGCGAAATCGGCCGACGACTTGATCCTCGATCAGATCGACTTGAGCCGCGACTCGGTCTACGGGGCGGTTCAGCGGATCGCTGACTCCCGAGGCAACCCTCCGGCAACGTTCGCTGATGTCCTGGCAATGCTCGAACGTGACGGCCTCGTCGAGTCGGTTGCCGCCTTACGGCCCTGATGGGTCAAGCGGACCGGCGCCGCTTTGGCTGGGGGAGCAGGTCGCTGACGGACGTCGCCTTCCGGTCCGGCGCTACGAGCGCCTCCAAAAACGCTTCCGCCAAGGCCATTCGCTTCTCCTCCCAGGCCAGCAACTGGTCGAGCCGCCAGCGGTCGGGATGTGTCATCACCGGCGCCGGCACCAGCTCGCGGTCCTTGAGGTTCTGGTAGCCCTTCGTCTTGCCCCAGCCGTAGCGCGCCATCACGTCGTGCGCGTCGAGGAAGACGTGCCGCGGGTCGGTGTCGTCCGAGGCATCCGGCGGCCAGTGCATGGTCACACCGCCTTCGGCTTGCCGAGCACGGGCTGCGAGGCGAGCCGCTGGGTGCGGATGAAGGTCCGCAGGTCGCCGACGGTGGTGTAGAGCCGCCGGCCGATCTTGAAGAACTCCGGCCCGGTGCCCTCCTGGCGCCACCAGCGGACGCTGTTGACCGGTGTCCGCAGGATCTCGGCGACGTCATCGAGTGTGAGGAGCTCGTCGTCGTGGCGCGCGTGGAAGGGAACGTCCTGGGTGTTGCTGTTCATGGTTCCTCCTGTCAGGCGTTGGCCCGCGAGGATCGTGGGCGACAGGTAGGTGTGAGGGCCGTGCCGCACAGAGCGCCGAATACGTTCGATCGGATATCGTCGAGAGATGGATCGGGCGTACCTGATCGAAGTCGCACGACGAGCCAGCGGCCTGACGCAGGCCGAGCTCGCCGCCAGATCCGGTACGTCGCAGGCGACGATGTCGGCGTACGAACGAGGTCTGAAGTCGCCCACGCTCAAGGTCGCCGCGCGGATCCTCGAGGCCGCGGGCTACGACCTCAACCTGCGCCGGCTCATCGACTGGGTCGAGCACGAAGCGCCCGGAGTTGGGCACTTCTGGGTGCCGAGCACCCTGTGGCACGTCGAGACGCCCGACTGCTTCGCGATCTTGGAGTTCCCCGACCTCGTCGGCGACGGGCCGATGCGCGAGTGGGACATGCACGACCGCGCACAGCGCAAGGGCGTCTACGAGCAGTTGCTCCAAGGTGGCTCGCCCGAGGAGATGATCCGCTGGATCGACGGCCCGCTCCTGGTCGACGTGTGGGGGGAGCTCGACCTCCCGGACGCGGTCCGCGAGGCGTGGAAGTGGCCGATTGTGATCGCGCGGGGACCGACCCACCCGGACACCGTGCGGATCCTGGGCCGAGGGGACGACTCGTTCACGGCTGAAGCGTGGGTCCGCAGACACGAAGCAGTGCCAAGGAGGGCGCCGGCTCCGAAGGAGCCGCGGGTGCGGTTCATCCGGACGCGCTTCGACCCGCGGCCGCCAGAGGCGACGGCGGGCGGCGACGGGATGAAACCGGCAGCGACCGTCGCCAGGATTGCCGAACGCCTCGCCACTCAACTGGCGACGTCGCGGCACCCCGCCGCGCTGGCCACCTGGAACGCTGGAGTCACGTTCGCGCGGAGGTGGGCGGACTTGGGCAACGGCCACGACGTTGTGCTTGCGCCGAGCGGACCCGGATGCGTCGTCGGCGTCACGGTCGAGCCGTACGACGACAGGCTCGACGTCGGCGAGCAACTGATCAGGCTGTGGCGAACGGGCTGAACCCGATCCGGTGCCTGAACCGCGCTTCAGAACCCGATGCCCGGTGCCGACGGCGATGCCGCAGGCCGGGAATCGAACTCGGCAGGAAGACGCGGCGCCGCCCGCCGCCTTGGTGCCATCGGGCCGTACCGCTCGATCGCCTCGGCCGCAGCCTCCCGCGCGTGAGCCGGACCGAGGTCGGCTCGGTCACGTCCGAACACCTCGACCCATTGCTTGCGGGCATCCTCGATCGACTCGGCAACCAGATGGGCGACGTTGCGCTCCCGGCCACGGGTCATGCCGACGTACGCCGAGGCGGCACCGGTGTGCTCGCCGATGAGGACGTGGGAGGTGGTGACCGTCGAGCCCTGGGCGCCGTACGCCGTGGTGGCGTAGGCGAGCTCGACGTGTTCGCGGACGTAGGCGGGCGGGAGGACACGCTGCCCGTTCTCACCCTTGACGTGCAGCCCGGCGGACGAGGAGCCGATCAATGTCCAGATCTCGCGGTTGGCGACACCGACCCGGGCGTCGTTGTGGCGGGTGGCGATGGTGTCCCCGGTGCCGATCAGTTCGCCCGAGGCCGTGACGACGGAATCGGCCGCCTCCCCGGTCATCACCCGGACTCTGTGGGCAACGTGGTTGATTCGGGTGACCTGCTCTCGAGTGTCCGCGACGACGAGCCCACCCAGGGACGCCTTCGCGGAGAGGACGTCCTGGCGTTCGACGTCGCTGGCGTGGATCACGACGTCGCCTCGGCGCACGAGTTCGTCAAAGACCTCGCCGGGTTTGGCTCCGGAGCGCATCCGGAGTGAGAGGTCGGCGTACGCCGCATCGGTGAAGCGGTGGACACCGCCGTACTCGATGCATCGGGCGGCGGCGTACCTCACTGCGAGATCCAAGACGCCACCTCGGCCGACGGCAGGGAGTTGGTGCCGGTCACCGATCAAGACCACCTGGGCGCCGCCGGCGATGGCGAGGGACAGCAGGGCGCGGGCGCTGTCCTGGTCGAGCATGCCCGCCTCGTCGACCACGAGCAGCGTGCGGCTGTCGAGTGGTGGAGCGGCGGGCGAGGGCTCGGTCCGGCTCCAGTTGCCCTCGTCATCCCATCGGAAGCCGTGCTCGTGGAGCAGCTTGGCGACGGCGCGCGTCTCGGTGCCGACCTCTCCGGCCGCCACCTGCGCGGCCTTGCGGGTCGGGGTCACCACGAGCATCCGGCCGCCACGTGCGTCGACCTGTTCGCGGGTCGCCGCGAGCCGATGGGTCTTGCCGGCGCCCGCGGCGCCTTCGACGACGGTGATCTTCTCGCGCTGGGCGCCGTTGATGATCTGCGCGACCAGGTCGTACTCGACCGCGAGCACGTCCGATGAGCTCAGCGCGCGGACATGTTCCGGAGCGTCGTCGCGGATGACCAACGGCACGCACGCCGCCACCGCCCGCGCTGCCAGGTCCTCGGCGAGTTCACGCCGTACGGCGCTAGCCGCGACGACGTCGCAGGAAGCGATCAGCTCCTCGACCTCGCCGCGGACGTCGGCCGCGTTCCAGGCGGAGTGGTGCGCGCCGATTCGGTCGACGGCACGCTTGGCGATCGCATCGCGATCCAGCAAGCCGATCGGCACTACGGTCTGACTGGCCCGCCACGGTCTGGGTGCTCGGAAGCCGAGATCGATGAGCTCCTCGACCCAGCGGTCGCGCAGGGCGTCTCCGGAGGTCGGGACGACCTTGTCGGGCCGGGCGTCAGCCCACGCGCGGCGGTCCCACAGCTGTCGGAGGGCAGGTCCGGGCACCTCGCCGGGGTGTTCGCGGCGCCACTGTGCCTCGTACCGGTCGATGTTCGCCTCGATCTGTCGTGACCGGACGCTGAACGTTCCGGTGTAGTCGGCCAGCTGCGTGACCTCGCCGGTCTCGAGGTCGAGGGTGTAGCCGTGCTCCGCGAGGGCCGATCGGAACTCGGGGTTGGTCATCACGGCTGCATGCCCGATCCCGTTGATCGCCTCGAGGCTGTCGCGGACGCCGACGGTGTGGAGACCACGCCAGGTGCCTGCCGCCCAAACCCGAGCGTTGATCTGGAGATGCAGGTGCCGATGCGGATCACCGGCCCGGGAGGTGAAGTGTCGTACGACGGCCGCTTCGATCTGCTCCACCGGCACCTGCACCTGGCGACCTCGCGGACCCACGCGGGTCGTCGCGTGCGAGGCGAGCCAGGCGATGATCTCCTCGGCCGCCGCCATCTGCGCGGCGTCGTAGGCGGCGGCGATCTCGGGGTGCAGCGCCGCCGCCAGCGACCAGGTCTTCGGCCCGTTGACGGTGACCTCGACGAACCGCACGCCCTTGTCATCCTTCCGCAGCCGCCCCTTCGCCACGCCGGTCTCCATGTCGTACCCGGCGACCCAGTGTTCGTACGTGTCGCCGTCCATGTCGTCTCGGTGTTCGATGCCCTCCGGGGTGGCGGTGAACCGCTTGGCCACTCCGCTTCCTTCGGCGAGGTAGTAGTCATCAGCGCGGGAGCGGTCGGCCTCGACGTAGTGCCGGGCGGCGGCCGCTGCGCCGCGGTAGATCTTCATGCCACCGTGCACCCCGAACTACCTCCATCAACAACCGTCGACAACCGCGAAGCCGCAGGTCAGGGGGTATGTGAGCACCTGTCCCGCTACCGAATTTCGTAGCATGCGTGCCGCATGGAAGGGAGAGGAGGAGGCGTCAGAGGAGATGGGGATTGGGAAGCCATTGGTGGTTGGTGATGGGCAGAGAGGGGCCGAGGCGAAGGAGTAAGTAATGGTGATGAGCGGGAATTCGCTAGGTGTAGGAGGTTGACAACCAAACGGCGCACGGCGACACCGGCCGCGGTTCGCCGATGCAGCGGTGACCGTTCGGAATCGCCGGTAAGCGATCGGCAACCGAACTGGTCCTCCCACGACGCCCTTGGCGAACATTGGCCGTCCGGGGCAAGTTCGGGTTAGTGGCCGCTGGAGACCTCAGGGGCGGTCTCCTGGCTGGGTGAAAGCGGCGATCGCGTCGGCATCGCTATTGGTGGCGCGCACGTACTCATCGGCCCACTCCTGCCGCTGCGGATAGGTCGAGCCCGCAACCACGGCTTCGACCGCGGCGTCCACGTCGACGACGGTGTGTCGAAGCGACACTCCGCCGTCGTGGAGCAGCGCCCAGCTGCCTCCGGCGCGGCCGTACGGCATGCCGATACTCCCGGGGTTGATCACCAGGCGCCGGTCCACGAGCCGAACGAACGGCATGTGGGTGTGGCCGCAGACCACCGTCTGCTGGTGCTCGGGCAGCCCGGTGAAGGCTGCCTGCCACCGGCTCAGGGGCGAGTCGACGAGCACGATTTCGTCGTCGCGGCGTGGGCTCCCGTGGCAGAAGACGACGGGACCGAACCCGTCGACGTCGAGGACGAGCGGGTGAGGCGCTTCCGCGAGGAGGGCGAGCTGGGCCTGGGTCAGCTGCCCAGCTGCCCAAGGCGTGATGTCGTCAGGGATCTCGATCTCCTCACCGCGACGAAGCGCGACGAGCTCACGATCAGCGTTGCCGCGCACCAACCGCACCCGATCGCCTTCGGCGACCAGGCGGTCGAGAACCTCGCGAGGCTGCGGACCGGATGCATGGTCGCCGGTGACCGCGATCAGATCGGCGGCGCGCACCTCAGGCTCGGCTAGCACCGCCTCGAGAACGGGCAGCACACCGTGAATATCCGAGAGCACCGCAACCAAACTCACCACAGAGTCATGATCGCAGGTAACGACTTCCTGTTGGCTCGTCGTGACCCGGTCTGACGTGCCACAGCGGGATGAGCCTACGGTTCGATCATGTACCCGCCGCCCGATGGGCAGGACCTCACCGAAGAGCAGGCTCTCGAGCTCGATGACACGTTCCTCGCTTCGGATCCCTTCCAGTACTTCACCTCGCGCATTGCCTCGCTGCTGAGCATGGCACGAGGGCGCACCCATGTCGGACGCCCCCCTGCCGGAGCCTGAGCCCGGCAGCATCCGCGCCGAGTTCAACCAGTACCTGCAACGCCCCGCCGCCGACGGACCGTTCAAGGACCTCGACGTGCATGCGCAGGTCGCCGCCGACGCACTCGCGGTCCGCCACCACGCCGCCGAAGCCCTACTGCGGCTGGCGTGCGCCCGCCTTGCCCCTTCGATGGGCGCCGGCGTGAAGTGTCTGTGGGCGGAGATCGCCTCGGGACCGACACAGATCGCCGAGGTCATCGAGCGCCTGAATACGAGCGCCCAGGAGGCGGACCCGGGCGAGCGGATGCTCCGCGCGCTGGTTGAACCCAGAAGACTCGAGACTGCTCGCAGCAGCCCTGAGATCGTCGACGCCTGCAACGTCTTCGTCGAGTGGCTCGGCTACGCGGCACGGCTGCTCAGCCCGGCCGAGATCGACCTCCAAGCAGGTCACAACAAGGTCAAGCATGGCCTCGCCGTCCGGGCCAGGTCTGACATGCGGGTCACTTTCCTGACGACACCACCTAACGCGGACGGCTCGGTTCCACTCAGTGCACTCACCGGACCCGACGCGATCGACATCTTCGACCAGCCCGTCCTCGAGCTCCTTGCTCGCGGCCCCAAAGTCGATGGGCACCGTCAAGGCCTGGAGATCACCCAACTCCGCCTCAAGCCGTCGGCACTGCTCGCTGAGGCCTACATGCTCGCCATGGCGCACGGCGCGCTGTTTCATGTCGCCGCCGTGGAGCACTTCAAAGACCGCGACGACCTCCGCGATTACCAAGTGCCGCCACCATTCCCCGGCTACCCGGTCGGCGGCCCAAGGCCCAAGCACATCGACGCGCACGCGCCGCTCGGGATGCGCTTCCCGCTGACCACGCCACCCGGAGGCGGCCAAGTCAGACGCGAGGCTGGCATCGGTTTCCGCGACCGCTTCCAAATCCTCGACATCGACCACGCCCACCGCCGCGGCGGTCGCGTCGTCGATGGCTGAGTGAACTGTCCAGGCCCGCCTTCCGACGTGGGGCGGTTACCGCCCTTCATGCCTCCGACGCGCCCGGGCGCGCACGGCCGCCGACCGGCAGCTCGCCCGCACGATGTCGGACCGACAACCGCCAGACGGCGACAGCTCGGCGCGCGACGGAGAAGTCCCCGGGCTTATCGGGAGTGCCTGGGAGAATGGGGCGACGTGGGAGGAGCAGAATGACCGCCGAAAGTGACGACCCGGACGCGGGCACCGTCGTGCCCGGGGACAAGAGTGCCCGGGACACGACCGACGGGGGCACCCCAGTGCTCGATCTGGACACGCTCGACGACCTCACCGACGACGAGGGCGCCGAGGTCGGCGCAGCTGCGGCCCGTGAACTGGCCATCACCGAGGGCTCGCGGGAACGGTTCGGGGAACACGTCGAGCAGGCGGTTGCACCGCAGATCGGCGAGACCACCAGGCGCATCAGCGAACTCGTCGCCGGCAGCGCCTACAAGTCCATCCTCCAGAGCGGTGCGCTCGCGCAGACCAAGACGCTGAGCGAGCTCGTCGCCGGCAGCGCGTACAAGTCCATCTTGGAGAGCAACGCCGTGGTTCGGACGAACGCGCTGAGCGGGTTGGCGGAGGTTCTCGGACGGTCCACCGCAGACCGCGCTGCGTTCTCCCTGGTGTCCGGTCTGAGGGCGTCGGACTCGGTCACCTCGGTCATCGGGAAGCTCATGGCTGATACCGAGGGCCTCGGCATTGCCAGGAGCACCCTCGCGGCGACCGTGGGCGAGTCGCTGAAGGGGTTCAGGGCCGCGGACCTCGGTCTGACCGCGTTCTCCACCCTGGCAGCGTTCGCCAAGGACCTCGGCCCGAAGGTCGACGTCTCCGGGTTCCAGGCCGCGCTCCGGCAGTCCGAGGCCGTCCGTAGCATCTTCAACGGGCTCGCCGGCACCGAGATCGCCCGCACCCGCTCCCTGGCTATGCAGCAGCTCGTCGCCACCAGTGGCATCGCCGACCTCATCGGCAGCGACAAGATGGTCGCGTCTTGGCGGCAGTCCCTGTTGTCCGAGGCGACCGCCCGCTCCCTCATCGGCACGATGGCCGTCCCTGAGACCGGCGCGTCGCTCCTGCGCGACATCGTCGCCGCGAACACGGCTACCGCCCGGGTCGTGGGCCGCTATGCCGAACTCAATAGGGCCTCGGTCCTCGCCCCGGCGGTCAGCGCCCGCCCCACCCGTGAGCTCCGGTCGTTCCTCGCCGGGATGTCGGTCGCACCCGACCTCGACGAGCTCACATTCGCTGTCCGGGCCAGTAGGAGCGTCGCCGGCATCGCCGCTGCGGACCTCCTGGTCGCAGACGGCACCATCGAGGACGAAGCCGGCGAACTGTTCGAGGCCGAGATCGTCGAACCGTGGCTCAACGGCCCCGAAGCGTTGCGCGGCTTGCTCTTCTCCCGTCTCGGCGCGCTCGACCCGCACGTCCCTGACCTACTCCGCGGCGCCTGGGCACAAGTCGAGCAGGATGGGCCCGCCGCCACCTCGATGGCGTCGCACGCCGTCCAGGAAGCCATCGACCGGACCCTGCGCGCTCTCGCGCCGTCCGACCTCGTCCTGCGGCTCTTCGCCGCAGGCCGCCTCCCGAAGAACTCCGTTCACGAGAAGAACGGCGAGCGCCACCCCACCCGAGCCGGCCGCATCGCGGCCGCGCTCCACGAGCGCCACCCCGGCGAGACCAAACTCATCGCCGCGCAGGCCAAAGCCATCGCCGCATCGGTGGCGTACCTGACCGAGAGCCTTCAGGGCGGAAAGCACGCCTCCAACGGCGCCGTCGGCCTCGTCCGCACCTGGCTGGTCTCAGTCGAGGCAACCTTCACCCAACTGCTTTACGAACCCGGCGACGGCTGAGCGGCAGACTACTCCGACTTCGACACGAGCTGTGTGTCGTCGACGAGATGATGGTTGGAGCCAAGATTGAAACTGCCTACGGATTGTTGAGCAATTCGCTTTTCGTGAACCTGGGCGAGCGTTGCCCGCTCCGGAACCCGATCCCGCACCGGCACCGCTCAGCGTGGCCAACCCTCGGCGGAATCCTCCGGCGCCATGGACACGAGCGGCATGGCGGGCACGTGGTTCACGTGACTCGCTTGGTGACCTTCGTCGAGGCTGATGACCCTGTCGCTTACCCGCGGCAGATGTCGGTATCGGCGCGCCACGAGGCCGTCCTTACGAACGGCGGCCGTGTGCTGCTCCTGGCTGACCGGGGCTGGAGCGCATCGGGCCCGCCCAACATCTGGGCGATGACCTCGGTCGAGGAGATCGCGGACACGGCGCGCATGGTCGTCGGACCGGACGAGCCATTCGGTGGACGCTCGCAGAAGAACATGGAGGAAGACCACTGGTCCTCCCTTGCTGCGGTCCTCCGGCACCAAGGCGTTGACGTGGACGCCGCCGAGTTGGGACGGCTACCACACGATGTCGTGCTCGGCGAGCAGTTGCTCGCGCGCATCGGCCACCAGCCGGGCGACGGCGTCCAGTCCTGACGCCGCTGCGCGGGTGTGCGTGCGTCGCCACGCGGATCGGTCGCGGGCCACGGACGCGCTGCGTAGCCGGGGAAACCGGGGAAACGGAGAAGCCTCAGTCCCGCGAGGGCCGCGTCGCTCGGGAGGCGTGGTGTCGGACCTTGCTGACGGTAGACCAGGCGCTCTGGACCAACGCGACGCCCACGGCGGCGTTGACCAGACCGAGCAGTGCGCTTGTGTGTCGCCTGCCATCAGCATGGGACCGCTCTGAGGGGTTTTCTGCCAGCTTCATGGGACCACCTGGATTGCCAGTCATGGGACCACCCGGCGCGCCTGACCGGTAGGTCCTTGGTCGCCTCGTTGACTCACCGCGTCAGGTCGCCGAATGCGGAGGTCGTCGAGGGTGGGATTCAGGGAGGTCAGCGTGGTTGAGGTGCGTGAGGTGCTACGTGCGTGGCTGGAGGGCCACGGGCTGAGGAAGGCGGCCGAGCGGGCGGGGGTGGACCGCAAGACCGCTCGTCGGTACGTGGCCGCGGCCGAGGCCGCCGGGCTGTCCCGCGATGCCGACGTCGAGGCGGTGAGCGATGAGCTGGTCGGGCTTGTGGTCGAGGCGGTCCGCCCGGCACGGCCGAACGGGCACGGCGCCTCCTGGGCCGCGCTGCTCGACCGCGAGGAGCAGATCGCCGCCTGGGTCAAGGGCGGGAACGGGCACGACCCGCTGTCGGTGGTGAAGATCGAGGAGCTGCTGGCTCGGTCCGGCTGCGTGGTCCCGTACCGCACGCTGCACAGGTTCGCCGTCGAGCGGTGCGGGTTCCGGCCCAAGACCACCACGGTCCGAGTCGCCGACGGAGAGCCCGGCGTGGAGTGCCAGATCGACTTCGCCCAGATGGGTTACCTGCTCGACCCGGAGACCGGGAAACGGCGCAAGGTGCACGCGTTGATCTTCACCGCCGTGGTCTCGCGGCACATGTTCGTGTGGTTGACCCACGCGCAGACCCTGACCGCGGTGCTCGCTGGCTGCGAGGCGGCTTGGTCGTTCTTCGGCGGCTGCTTCAAGGTGCTCATCCCCGACAACCTGAAGCCGGTGGTCACCAACGCCGACGCGGTCAACCCGCAGCTGTCGGTGGGCTGGCTCGACTACGCCCAGCACTGCGGGTTCGCGACCGACCCGGCGAGGGTCCGCTCGCCGCAGGACAAGCCGCGGGTGGAACGGATCGTGCAGTACGTGCGCGGCAACTTCTGGGCCGGGGAGACCTTCGTCGACCTGGCCGAAGCGCAGGCCCGGGCCGAGGCCTGGTGCCGGGAACGGGCCGGGATGCGGATCCACGGCACCACCGCGAGGCGGCCGGTCGAGATGTTCGCCGAGCTCGAATCCCCATGCCTGCTTGAGGTTCCCGAGCCCTATGACGTCCCGGTGTTCACCCGGGTCAAGGTGCACCGCGACTACCACGTCGAGGTCGCCAAGGCGCTCTACTCTCTGCCCGAGCAGTTCCTCGGCAGCCATCTGGAGGCCCGGGCCGACTCGGCGCTGGTCAAGCTCTACTCCACCGGTGGCCCCGGGGCGGGGCGGCTGGTCAAGACCCACCCGAAGCAGCCACCCGGCGGCCGATCCACCGACCGCGCGGACCTGCCCGAGCACAGGGCCGGCTATGCGCTGCGCGACCTGACCCGGCTGGTCGCGATCTGCGCCGGCCACGGCGAGAACATCGGGATCTACGCCGAGCGGCTGCTCGACGACCCGCTGCCCTGGACCCGGATGCGCTCGGTCTACCGGCTGCTCGGCCTGGTCCGCCGCTACGGCCCCGGCCCGGTCGAGACCGCCTGCCAGCGCTCGCTGGACCTGGACGTCGTGAGCGTGCCAAAGATCGCCTCGATGCTCGAGAAGGCCACCGAGCGCGAGCAGCCGGTGCTGCCCGCCACCGCCGGCTCACCCGGCGGACGGTTCGCTCGCGACCCCAGCGAGTACTCCGGACGCGCCACCAACCCCGCCAGGGACCCCGGCAGCGTCCAGCTCACCCTCATCCCCGGCGGCGCAGGTGCGTCCGTCACCGCAGACCACAACACAGGCAAGGAGCCAACCCGATGACCAGCACGACCACGACAGCCGGGCCCCTCGATCCGGTCGGGACCGACCTGATGCGGACGTTGAAGGCGCTCAAGCTCGGGGGGCTGAGCACCACCCTGCCCGAGCGGCTCGCCCTGGCCCGGCAACGCAAGATGGGCCACGCCGCGTTCCTCGAGCTCGTCCTGGCCGACGAGATCAGCCGACGCGAGTCCCGCTCGGCGATGCTCCGCGCACGGACCGCAGGCCTGGACCCGGCCATGCGCCTGGACACCTGGGACGAGCTCGACGACCTCACCTACGACCGGACCCTGCTCAGCGACCTGACCAGCCTCCGGTTCACCGAGGCCGGCAACGGCGTCCTGGTCCTCGGCCCGGTCGGTGTCGGCAAGACACACCTGGCCACGGCCTTGGGGCACATCGCCATCCGGCGACGGCTCTCGGTGCACGCATCGCGCGCCGACAAACTGTTCACCCGGCTACGCGCCGCCCGGCTGGACAACAGCCTCGACGCCGAGATCCGCAAGCTCGCCCGCGTGGACGTCCTCATCCTCGACGACTTCGCACTCAGGGCACTCGACGCCACCGAGACCAACGACTTCTACGAGCTCGTCGTGGAAAGGCACCGCAAGGCAAGCACCATCGTGACCTCGAACCGGGAACCGTCTGAGTGGCTGACCATGATGAGCGACGCGCTGCTCGCCCAGTCCGCCGTCGACCGGCTCACCTCCGGAGCACACACCCTGGTGATCGAGGGCCCCTCCTACCGGCAAAGAGCCCCTCATCGGCGCGCCGCCATTGACCCCGACGGCGAGGCCAAGTGATGCTCACTCACACCTCCAGGTGGTCCCATGCTCGTGGCAACGGTGTGGTCCCATCACGCTGGCAAGCGACACTTGTGGGGATCTGGCTTGCGGTGATGGTGTCGGAGGCCAGGAGCAGGGTCGGCCAGATGACCGCGGCTGCAGGCAGCGCGAACTTCCACCAGTAGCCGGTCACCAGGCCAAAGAGGATCATCGTGGGGATCACCGCCACCACCTCCAAGTTCGACTGTACTTCGGGGCCTGGTAACCGGCCGAGCGGTCTGGCTCTGACAGCGCAGTCGAACAGGGATCGTTTGTGAGAAGTTTTTTGATGCGGCCTTCTGAGAGTCACGACCCGGCCGCCACATCGTGGTGACGACGTGCCCGGCGGCGGTGGTGATCGTGTCCCGGGCGGTGAAGCCGGCCTTCTCGTAGCTGGCAATGGTTACGGGGTTGGATGATTCGAGATAGGCAGGGGCGTCTAGTGTGTCGATGCGGGCGAGGCTCTCGGCCAGGAGGCCCATGCCCAGTCCTTTGCTGCGGTGGTCGTCGTGGACTACCGATCTCAGGTCGAGCTGCTCAAGCAGATCCTGCCGTGCAGTCGTTCAGGGGCCTCACCGGCGGCCATGTCGTCAGCGACGCGCCAGAATTCCTCCGCCCAGCCGCCGTCGTGCTCAATGTCGCGCAACACTGGCCACGTTCGAGTTCTCCTCATGGCGTCGACTGCCTGCCGTCTCGCGAGGCTGTCAGCAGAGGAACACGCGGCCGCGTACCGATCAATCCAGGCACACCCGACTTGCCCAGTGACGTGCGCGGCGACGTGGTAGGGCTCTTGATACGGCGGGACCTGGACGGCGGACACATCGAACCCGTCTGGAATCTCTACGCCCGTCAACATGGCGGTCACAGCTGCGGCAACCTCTTGGGGACGTACGACGCTGATGGGAAGGCTCGCTTCGAATTCGTCAGCGTCGACTTGGCGCAGCTGGGAAATTAGGTCGATGAACGCCGTGCGGTCCATGCCCTCTCCCCGAACCTCGAAGAACGTCTTGTCCCCGACGGGCCCAATCACCGCATGATCGCGCTGGTTGTAATCCCAGGACTCAGCGAGTTCCCTGAACAGCGTGACCGCGGTGGCCGCGCCTATCCGGCGGCGACTGGCGAGGTAGCTGTCGTGATAGTCCTTCCGCCGCCAGTTGACCCGCAGCGTCCAGTCGCCTTTCGCGTAGCGAATCTTCCCATCCACAGGATCGCCGTCAACTTTCGAGACGTCCCAACCGGTTGTTTCCAACACGGCGTACGGCTTTGGGTGGCTCACCGGGGCCTCCTAGGGCCAGAGAGATGGACCGATCCTATCGCCGCCGCATGCCGTCGGGAGGGAACGCGAAGTGCTCCTGCTGGCGCAAGCCTATGCGTGCGTCCCATCGGCGGGGACCGCGCCGAAGCCCACCCGCCCCAGCCACACGAGCGACGGCACAGCCGAGGACCCTCGCTCCGGCCGCCCGCTGATGCGCAAAACGTCCGCCCATGTCCGAGCGTCCCCCTAGAAGGAACGGTCAGTGGCACGCTCCGCGTGCCGATCGTCACGCGGAGCGTGACCAGTGCGGGATCCCCCATCGGGACTTCCTCCCCACGCAAGCTGGCAACGAGAGACCCATGGCACCCGGCGGGACACATCCCGGCCGCGGGTACACCTGCATGCGGGGCAGGCCGAGGGACCCTGCATGGACATGCACACAGAGGGTCAGCTCTCCCGATGCACGTGACGCCAGGATCAGACAACTATCGGACCGAAGGTCATCGCGTCCTACTGCCGCGTAGTGTGCGCGGGAGCGCGCGGGCAGCGACCGCTCGGCCAGGAACAGCGCCAAGTGCCGCAGGTCGTAGCCGTAAGCGCACGCCGTGCTCGGGCTGTACCCCGCGTCGACCAGGTGCGAGAGGAACCGATTGACCGCCACCACCTCGCCGCCACGTTCATCGACCAGCGTCACCCGACGGACATTGCCGCCCTCCCGGTCCTTGACCACCCGCACACCGACCTCCCTCGCCAGTGTCCACGTCATCAGGCCGCGGCACTCAGCTCAGGTAGGCGACCTTCCCGGCGTGTCCAGATAGCAGAGAACTCGGCGATCGTGGCCAGGATCCCGAAAAGCATCCGGCCCACCGTGGTGGAGGTGTCGATGCCTTGGTCTAGCACCACCAGGTCCACCCCTGCGGCCTGGAGCCCTTTGGACAACTCCAGCAGGTGTTCAGGGATCGGCCGAGCCGTAACTCATGCCGTGTACGCGGCTACGTAACGCTGTGAAGGGTTTGCGATACGGTCTCGGGCATGCGAATCGGCTACGGCGGGTCTCCACCCGCGACCAGAACGCCGATAGCCAACGCGACGCCTTGATCGCGGCCGGCTGTGACGAGCTGTTCGTCGACAAGGCCTCGGGCAAACTCGCCCGGCGGCCCGAGCTGGACAAGGCGCTTCTGGTCGCCCGGACCGGCGATCAGCTGGTGATCACCAAACTCGACCCACCAGGGCGAGCGTAAGCGTCGGCCGGGATCGCGGCGTACCGGAAGGCGTGTGGCGCGGCCCGTAGCGCTCGTCATCCGTCTGAGACTGTTCCCTGCGGCCCGTACGAGGCACTGCGCTTGGGTAGTGTGCGGTCAAATGCTGGGATGTACTCGCCGTTCTCCGGGAGCTCGTGCGATGACGGGCCAGCGAAGGGTCGCCTGGCCAGCGTCGACACGTCGTTGCACAGGCCGTACAGAACTGTGGCTATCAGGCGCCTCATCCGAGCCTCCGTTCACGCGTAGGGTCTCAGCAGGAAACCCTCAAGTAGTTCAAGGACTGAACCGCCGCGTGGTAGGCCCCGCCGGCTGCCCAGCCGTCGGTGACCACCCGATACGTCTGTGTGCCGAGTCCTGAACAATCATAGATGAAGTTCCGGTCGACGAAGTTGATGTACACATACCCAGAGTCCCTGCTGGTCAAGTTGTTCCAGAATCCGAAGGCCTTGTACTTCTGGAGCGTGACCTTCAGCCGCTGCGGTGACCAGCCCGACCCCGTACAGCTCTGCCAGCCCTCCCCTTCGATCGTATTGGCGAACTTCGTCGGATCTGAAGCGTAGATCGAGCATACCCACGATGCAGCTGACAGTGCACCGGCGCGGGCACCAGGCTGAGTTGTCGGCCCGTAACTGGTGCCGGACAGCGGGAGATCCGCGCTGAAAGCGGGAACCAATGTTACAGTCGGCTGCGATGGGCCCGGTACCGACGCCTGGGCGGCGGCCGGGGCTGCAATGGTGGTGACGGGCAGCAGAGCCAACGCGACAACAGCGAATAGTCGGCCCAATGGACGATGGCGGCGATTGATCTTCATGTCGAATCTCCCGTGGTAATGATGGTTTGAGAGCTCTCTAAGCCACAAAGCCTTCGTGGCAATTTCTAACGCTTTCCCATGATCTCCAGCGCGGTCTTGGTGGTGGCCAGCTTCCGTTCGCTGTCTGCCAACCGGCGGCGCAACCGGGCCGATCTCGGCCTGCTCCGCGTTGGGCCGCCCGACCCTCGCGCCACGGCTCCTTGCCCTGCAGCATCCCGGCGTCGCGCAGTCTTCACCTCGTGCGGGCGGCCGCCGCCACTCCGAGACCAGCGAGGACTCAACTCACCCGGACACGCAGGGCAGCACCGGCCGACGGCACCATCTCTGAAATTGTCAGGTCAACGATAGGCGTCGCGGGTGGGGCCGCCCGCGCTTTGCCTCTGCAGGATTATGCAATGCATACTTCTGCGGCACCGATCGGCAGAGCGAGGAGACGGCCTGCGCGGTAGTGGTTCAGGCGAGATCGAGCACGGGAACTCTCTAGCGCCAAGGACACGGCATGATGGGCACGTGGTCCACGTAGCTCGCTTGGTGACTTACGTTGAGGTCGATGACCCCGTCGTTGACCCTCGGCAGCTGTCGGTATCGGCGCGCCACGAGGCCGTCCTAATGGATGGCGGCCGGGTGCTGCTCTTGGCTGACAGGGGCTGGAGCGCCTCGGGCCCGCCCAACATCTGGGCCGTGACCTCGGTCGAGGAGATCGCGGACACGGCACGCATGGTCGTCGGCCCCGACGAGCCATTTGATGGGCAATCGCAGGACATGGAGGCAGACCACTGGGCCTCCCTTGCTGCGGTCCTCCGGCGCCAGGGCGTTGAGGCGGACGCCCAGGAGTTGGGACAGTTACCGCACGACGTCGTGCTCGGCAAGCAGTTGCTCGCGCGCATCGGCCATCAGCCGGGCGACGGCGTCCAGTCCTGACCCTGCTGTGTCGATCCCGTTCTGGTCACCCTCCGGGTCCCGATCGTCCACTGGAATTCGCCGACTCTTTCATGGCCACTGACCCGCCGCGACACCAGAACAGCTGCCTTGATTCGCGTGCTCCAGATCGGCTATGGCGTAATCTCACAGCGGTGACCGACCCTACTCATGTGCTGCTCCTCGGTACGTTTCACTTCACGTCGAAACTCGACGTGTTCACCAGCGAAGTTGATGACATGTCTGCTCCGCACAGAGGGGCCGAACTTGATGGTCTGGTGACGCGTTTGGCGACTTACCGTCCTTCGAAGGTGATGATCGAGCGTCCCTACGCTGCACAAAGCGACGTCAATGCTGCCTATGCCGCCTACCGGACGGGAGCGCGAACGCTTGCCCCGGACGAGCGAGAACAGATGGGTTTCCGCCTAGCCGCGACCTGTAGACACGAGCGGGTGTACCCAGTCGACATCCTGCACCGGTGGTATGAGGAGACGATAGAGAAGATCGTCGCAAGCGACCCCGGCGCGCGGACTGTATGGGACCGGATCCAACGTACCGGTTCGGAGGCCACTACCGAGCTCAATCGCAGGATCGCGACAGAGAGTCTGTCCGCCGTGCTCCACCACCTCAACACAGCGGAATCTCGGTGTGAAGCGCTGCGAACGTACACACGCGATTTCGCACAGATCGTCGACGGCGAGAACTATGCAGGCGCCGACATCGTGGGGAACTGGTATTTCCGCAACGTGCGGATCTACGCCAACATCCTGCGTTTCATGGAGACCGGCGACCGGCTGGTCCTGATCTATGGTGCGGCACACATCCCTGTGCTGGAGCAGCTCTTGTCGAGTTCTGGACTATTTGCCGTGGATGACCCCTTGTCCTACCTCGGAACCTGATATTGGAGCGCTCGAGGTTTGATGCCGCTCCTGTTCAACTCCAGGAGGATCCGCACCGCGCCGGCGAAGATCGATGGAGAGCTGAAGGCCCGAGCGGTTGCGTCAGGTCCATGACCACCGAGGTGGGGTTCCCCTCGCCTAACGGTTGCTGCGACCGCGGCGACCAAGCAGCCCGGCGTCGGCAAGGAATCGGCGTGCTGGGCGATCCAGGCCCGGGTTTGACGGCTGGCGAACGTCAGCTCGCGAGCACCATCCAAAGGGTGCGCAGCGACATCATCATGCGCGTCCGCCAACAATTGCACGATCCTGAAGTTGCGAAGAAACGCACTTTGGAATGCCAAGCGATCCCTTGACAAAGAACTTTCAAACGGAGACGTTTGCAGGCAACAACCATTCATCGCGAGTTGGAGAGAGGAGAAGTCATGGTTCTGCAACTGCAAGAGCTCGAGGCGAAAGTCGACAAGGTCGAGATGGCCTTCAGCAGCAGCTCATGCGTCAGCAACAGCTGCTGATGCGGTGAACACCCCAGTGGAGCGGGCGCGCTCAAACGCTACGCGCCCGCTCTGCGCCCCGCTCTGCGGATATATTGGACATTGAATGCTGACGACTAACAATACATTACCGCTGTACTGCCTGTTAGACGATACGTACTTCGCCCCATTAGACGCCCGGGACGTCAGCCCGCATTACCGAGAACTTCTTCAGCGACTATTGCCGGGCTGGGCGCACCATCAGCAGGGGATCTGGCTTCGTGCTTGCCAGCCCGAAACCCCCATGCCGGAGCAGGGCGGGAAGGTGCACGTTTCGGTAATGCCGACCGAAATGCCTAGGGCCCTTGAGCACGTCGTGAAAGTATGCGGTCCGCTCGGTATCACATTCAAGGCCCTTGTCGACGAACGCATGGTGCGGCAGTCGGTCACTCAAATGTGGCCTCGGTCGCAAAGCGGCAAATGCATCGCGATCTATCCTCCTGAGCACGAACTGCAAGGTGTCCTCGATGCTCTCGACGCAGCCTTCCTTGGGATCACTCCCGGTCCTTATGTGTTGTCGGACGCTCCGTATGGCGCGAGCCGGTGCGTGTTCTATCGCTATGGTGCGTTCCGGAGCATTACCAAATTGAATCCGGACGGTACTCGTACCTTTCTCATCCGAGATCCCGGAGGGCGTCTCGTTGAAGACTCGCGCATGCCTTGGTTCAGCCCACCTTCCTGGACTACTTGCCCGGTGGCACGACCGCCGACGCAGAAGAAGGTCGAACTCGCTCTGCACGACGGACGCTTCCGGGTCACAGGAGCGTTGAAGTTCACGAACGGCGGTGGGGTGTACGAAGCGTCGGACAGACGCACTGGTGAAGCAGTCATTATCAAGGAAGCGCGCCCCGGAGTACTGAACCCGTCAGGGACCATTCCACTAACGTCGCTTCTCCGACGCGAGCACGAGATGTTGAAGCTGCTCTCGGGGACTGGCGTGACCGCAGAGCCCGTGGAACTCTTTGAAGAGAGCAATCACGTTTTCTTGGTGATCAGCCGCATCGAGCACGACCTTCACCTGGGCGCTTTGAGCACTTCACGCAACCCCGTCTACACAAAGGAGCCCAACACCGCTGCAAAGTATGTGCGCGACTACATGGCTGCCTTGATCGGAGTCGCCGAGGCGATGCAGGTGGTTCACCAGCATGGCATCGTGATGGGGGACCTTTCATTCACCAACGTGCTGTGTGGGTCCGACCGCATTCATGTCATCGATTTTGGTGGAGCCTTCCGTCCGGGGATAGACCCAGCGCCTTTGATAATGACTCCGGGCCTCGGAGGAGGCGGTCCTCAGGATTCCTTCGAGCGGGACATTCGCGCCTTTGGTTACCTGGTCGTGGGAATGTTCGTATTGCCATCGGGCCTCTCAGAGATGTCTGCGCGCGCACCCGTAATGGCTGCACGACGAGTCGCGACGATCCTTGCTGACAGCGAGTGGCTAATTGACCTGGCTGAGCGCTGCCTTGCACATGAGGGTCGAGACCTAAGTTTTGCCGAGATTGCGCAACAGCTACGCATGGGGCGATACCACGAACCATCTGTGGCGATCAGCGCTCCCCTTCCCCCGGACAGGCGACCCGGTTTGGTCGAGGAGTCAGATCCGCCCTTGGAGAGGCCCGGTTGGAGATGCCTGCTTGATCAGGTCCTCGCTTCCGCTACGCCCGGTGACACCGACAGCTTGTATCGGTGCGATCCCCAAGCCTATGAACGGAATCCGTTGGCTTTCGCCTGGGGCGCAAGTGGGATCCTCCACGTTATGGCCGCAACCGAGACCAAAGTCCCGGATGACCACATGGCTTGGTGGGATGAGCAAGTCAATAGGCTGTTGCCGCCTGGTCTGTATACCGGGTCTGCCGGAGCGGCCATAGCTGCGGCAACCCTTGGACGACTCGACACACACCAGCGGCTACTCCTCGAAGCAATAAAGGCTCAGTCTGTCTCCGATGACACAACCCTCTTCCAAGGTGCCGCAGGGGTGGCGGTTGCCTGTGCCCATGCCTACCAAGAAACCCTTGACGAGTCTTGGCTCGTGGCGGCGTCGAGGCTCACAGAGACGATTGGGGGCCCTAAACGGTACGGAGCCCACCGGCCCCTAGGTGTCGCGCTCGGTGACGCGGGTAGGGCACTTGCTTTCGCGGCGATGTTCAAGAGCGACGGCGACAGACGGTGGTTCGATTCAGGGCGGGCTTTCCTCATCGCTGACCTGGTGGAGACAGCCACAACGCCTGCCGGCTATCTCTCCTGCCGCTCCTCGACCGCACCCGAAGATGCCAATATCTATAGACCGTACTGGTACGACGGTTCAGCGGGATTATTGTCGGCCTGTGCGACATGGGTGTCGTTAACTGGAGACGATGAAGTAGCACACTGGATGGTCCGCCTCTTTGAGGACTGCACAAGGCTCATGACATCGATGCCGGGTTTGATGTGCGGTCTCGCCGGCATGGGCATGGCGCTCTTGGATGCATACCACGTGGTGAACGACAATGATCTACTCGAGTCGGCAGAGGACATAGCCTCCTCACTCGGCGTATTCGTGGTACCCGCCGGACCAGGCGTTCGGATTGCGGGCGACCAGTGCGTTCGAGCGGCGGCGGACGTCGGGACGGGAGCCGCGGGCGTAGCAGCATTTTTGTGGCGAGTCGAGCAACCCGATCGTCCTAATCTCCTCCCGGGGTTCGATGTTCCCGTCGCCTTGAGTGCCCTGTGATGAGACGTTCAGTCATCTCCGAGCAAAGCACTATGGCGTTGGCTGTGCCTGGATTCCGTCGGTACCTCATCATCCGCGGTGTCAGCAGCGTAGGCGACGCCGCGTGGTGGTTCGGCCTCAGTTGGGAGGCAGCGAGTCTAGGTGGCGGGGGTGGGGTCGGTGTCGTGCTGGCGATCGGCGGTCTACCCCGATTCCTGCTAACCCTCGCGGGGGGAACTCTGGCAGACCGCTGGGGGATCAGGCGCACAATGATCATTTCGGACTGCATCGCCGGAGTAATAGCAGCAGTAGCAGTAGGGCTGTGGTTGGCGTTCGGTAGTCACCTCCTTCTACTAGCGGTCCTCGCCGGAATTTTCGGTCTCGTAGACGCGGTCTACGGCCCTTCATCGGCATCGTTTATGCGTCTGCTACTCAGACCTGAACAACTTGCGCAGGGTGCGTCAGCCCGCCAGTCCAGCGCGGGCGTCGCAAACATTGCAGGTCTCGCCGTGGGCGCAACTCTGGTGGACTTGAGTGGCTTCGCCATGGTCGCTGCCATCGATGCCGTCACGTTCTTTGTTGTGGCGGTCGGACTCTTCAGTATTCGCACTTTGTTGAAAGAAGAGAAGCGCGCGGAGGAACCGCTGATCCGCACAATGTGTTCCGGATTCGCATACTTATGGCGGCATCGGGTCCTAAGGTACTCCTTGGCCAGAGCCGCGACGGTCAACATGCTGGGACTCGCTCTAATCAATGTCGGCATGTTGCTACGTGTGCAGTCGCGGGGATGGCCCGCCTACGCCATGGCCGGGATCGAAGTTCTGCTCGCTGCTGGAGTTATCGTGGCAGGCACCGTGCTTTCACTACGCGACAACCCTCGACGACCTGGCTTCGTAGTCGCGTGGGGCTTTGTGGTATTCAGTGCTTTGCTCCTCCTGATGTTGGTCGTGACGCAGGTGTGGATGGTCCTTTCGCTGGCATTCCTCCTAGGCTTGTCGCTGGTTCCGGTATCGGCCCTCGGCGATGCCATCGTGCAGTCGTACACACCCCTCGAGCGACTGGGGAACGTGAACGGCGCTATGATCACCGTCTCATTGGGCGCGGTTCCAGTAGGAAGTTTCGTACTCGGCTGGTTGTCTGACGAATTTTCGGTGTCGTCGGCCACCCTTAGCGCTGCGAGCGCACTGGTTCTCGCGTCGGTATTGTTCGCGGGAGTCCGTCCGCTGACCCACGCGAAGCTTGCAGGGAATCGGCCGTAATTCCAGAGGCGATAGCCCATACCGTCTAGAAACGCCTTCAGCCACCCGGCTCTCGTCGTGGCGTCGGGAAGCCCTGTCCCGGCTCGCCATGTCATCGTCGAAGAATTGGACGCCGACGAGGTTACATCCGCTTCGAGTAAGACGCCGCGAACCTGTTCTTTCAGCTCGTCTCGTCGCGCTACGAGCACGCGTCGCTGATCTTGATTAGCAACCTTCCGTTCGCCAAAGCGCACAGGTTCGCGTGTTCTCCGTCACCTGGGTCCTACGTCAGATCGTCGCCGCGGGTAGGTTCCGGGATGAGCATGCGCGAGATCTATCGAACGTTGGCGGACGCGTACGCGCGGTTCAGCGTGGACAATCCGGTGAACGCGCATTACGACCGGCCGACCATCATTCGTCTTGGCCGGTGACCTCCAGGGGAAGCGGGTGCTTGAGCTCGGGTGTGCCGCAGGTCTGCTGACCGAGGAGCTCGCCGACGAGGGAGCAGACGTGCTCGCCGTCGATCGGGAGCCGCGACTTGTCGCGCACGCCACCGAACGGCTTGCAGGCCGGGCCCAGGTCGGGTCGCCGATCTCGAGGAACCGTTCGGAAATGTCCTCACGGGAAGCATCGACAACAGGCCTCCGATCGCCCGCGTAGAGCGTCCCGTACGAGGAACCGCAAATGGACACTCGGCCGGACTTGATCTCGCGCGGCCAGCCGGCGACCGCCCTCCGTCCCGTAAGGCCCGCCCGATGGAGTGCCCGGTGAGGGGAGGTCAACTGGGCCGTGGTTGGGCAGGTCATGAAAACCGTGGCTAGAGCTCCGCCAGCTTGCTGACCGAGTCGCGGAGCGCGTCCTCACCGGCGCGGACGTAGTGGTTCAGGACGGTGGTGAGCTTGTCGCCGAGGTACTGGGCGACGACCTCCCAGGGCTCGCCGAGCTCGTCGTGGAACCACTTGGTTGCGGCGTGGTGGCGGAGGTTGCGGTAGACGATCGTGCGGGGCCAGGCGTTATCGGGGTCGTTCGCGTCGACCCATGAACGGACGCGGTGCCAGCGCTCGTTGTGCATCTCGGGCTTCACGGGCAGGCCCGTGACCGTGTCGATGAAGAGCCACAACTCGTCCTCGGGTGGGACGGGGTAGTTCCACCAGGCAAGGGCCCTGTCTTTCTCTCGCGTCGCCAATGTCGCCCGGCGCTGGCGCTCGGCCTCCTGCGCGTTGATGACCTGCTGGAGCGACGCCTTCGCGGGCAGGTCGAGCAGCTCCTTGACGCGGGGGAGGAGCTCGTCGTGCATGAGCGACCTCGGGAGCGGGACCTCATGAAGGCTGTGGTTCTTCACCGGGCCCCGGAACCCGGCTTGCCCGCGGGCCGTGATCCAGGCACCGTTGACGTGGACGTAGCCGTGGTCGAAGAAGACATCGATCGCGCGCAGCGCGTTCTGCTCGCCGAGCCTGAGTCCGCCGAAGCCGGCCACCCGGATCTTCGTGCCGAACAACGGGAGGCGGGTCATCAGCGGGTCGGTCCCGTCAGGACCACAGAGCTTGTCGGCGGCATCAGCCATTGCGCGCACCTGGCGGGTCTCCGGGCGGAGGCGCGGGTCGACGTACTGCGCCGTTGCCCCGTGCAGCACATTGGCGCGTCCGATCTCCAAGCCGTCCAGCGGATCGATGCTGCGGTCGAGCCAGCCCAGCCGCCAGGCGAGCTTGCGCATTGCGGACAGCTGGCCGCGGAGGTCCTCGCGGCCGCGCTGGGAGAAGAGGGTCTTCGAGCCCTTCTCCATGACGAGGCGGCTGTGCTCGACCCGCCACTTCGCGACCGGCACGTCGCCGATGGTCGGCAGGATGTGTGCGTTGAGGCGAGACTCGCGGCCCTCCATCGTGCGCGGCTGCTTGCCGCGCTCGACGCTGTCCTTGAGGTACTCCTCGCCGAGCATCCGGATCGTCCGCGACGCGCGCACATCCGCGCCGACCGGCGTGGCCTGCTCCGTGTCCAGCGCGGCCTCGGCCTGGGCGAAGATCTTGCGCGCCTCGTCTTCGGAACTGGCCCGGCGCAGCACGCGCTTCCATGGCTCTCCGTCGCCCGCCGGGGCGCGGAACATCACCTGGTACTTCGTGCCGCCGGCCTCGGGCGCGTAGAGGCGCACTCGCCACGGCCGCGCGCTGCCGCCCAAGGTTCGCGGCTTGCCCTGCGCGAGCAGCGTGGGCTTCTGCCGAGTGGCCACCGGCGTCCCTCCTAGGCTAGACGAGTGGGAGTTGCACCAGACTCCCGAGAATCTCCGTTTCGTGTATCACTCTCGTGTATCACTTGGTCAAGAATGATACACGTGCCACTCGTCAGGAGTCATGGGAAATGGCCAACCGGCTTGCCAACGCGACCAGCCCCTACCTGCTCCAACACGCCGAGAATCCGGTGGATTGGTGGGAGTGGGGACCCGAGGCATTCGCCGAGGCGAAGCGTCGTGATGCACCAATCCTTCTGTCAGTCGGGTACGCCGCCTGCCACTGGTGCCACGTCATGGCGCACGAGTCGTTCGAGGACGAGACGACCGCGGCCTACATGAACGAGCACTTCGTCAACATCAAGGTCGACCGCGAGGAACGGCCCGACGTCGACGCGGTCTACATGCAGGCCACCACCGCGATGACCGGGCACGGCGGCTGGCCGATGACCGTCGTGCTCACCCCCGAGGGCGAACCGTTCTTCGCCGGCACCTACTACCCGGACCGGCCACGGCACGGGCAGCCGGCGTTCCGACAGGTGCTCGAGGCGCTCGTGACGGCCTGGCGCGATCGGCGCGACGAGGTCGGCAAGGTTGCCGCGGAGGTCGTGGAGCACCTGCGCGGCCAGGCCGTCACCGCGGGGCAGGAGCCCGTCGACGAGGGTGTGCTGGCCGGTGCTGTGGCGGCGCTGCTGCGCGACTTCGACGTCACCAACGGCGGCTTCGGGGGAGCCCCGAAGTTCCCGCCGTCGATGGTGCTGGAGTTCCTGCTGCGGCACGCGGCGCGGGTCGGTCCGGGACACGGCAGCGGGGCGCAGGCGGCGACGATGGTCGACCAGACCTGCACCGCGATGGCTCGCGGCGGGATGTACGACCAGCTCGGCGGTGGGTTCGCGCGCTACTCGGTCGACGCCGGCTGGGTGGTGCCGCACTTCGAGAAGATGCTCTACGACAACGCCCAGCTGCTCGGCGTCTACGTGCGCTGGTGGCGGCAGGGCGACGACCCGCTGGCCGAGCGCGTCGCACGCGAGACGGCCGACTTCCTGCTCCGCGAGCTGCGGACCGACGAGGGCGGGTTCGCCTCGGCGCTCGACGCCGACACCGAAGGCGAGGAGGGCCGGTTCTACGTCTGGACGCCGGCGGAGCTGGTCGCCGTCCTCGGGCCGGACGACGGAGCCTGGGCGGCGGCGCTGCTGTCGGTCACCGACCACGGCACGTTCGAGCACGGCTCGTCCACGCTTCAGCTGCGCCGCGACCCCGACGACCCGGCACGCTGGGCCCGGGTCCGGAGGGCACTGCTCGAGGCCCGCTCGCGGCGCGTCCGTCCGGCCCGCGACGACAAGGTGGTCGCGGCCTGGAACGGCCTGGCGATCGCCTCCCTCGCGGAGGCCGGCGCCCTGCTCGGGGAGCGCCGCTACGTCGACGCCGCGGCAGACGCGGGCCGGTTGCTCGTCGACCTGCACCTCGACGGGCGCGACCTGCGCCGGGTCTCCCGCGACGGGGTCGCAGGGCGGCACGCCGGCGTGCTCGAGGACTACGCCTGCGTGGCGGCCGGGTTCCTGGCGCTGCTGCAGGCGACCGGCGACCCCTCGTGGGCCGAGCACGCGGGCACGTTGCTCGACGTGGCGCTCTCGGACTTCGCCGCCGGCGACGGGGGCTTCCACGACACCGCAGCGGGCGCCGAGCGGCTCGTGGCCCGGCCGCGGGACCCGAGCGACAACGCCAGCCCGTCGGGCCAGTCCGCGCTCGTGCACGCCTTGCTGACGTTCGCGGCGCTGACCGGCTCAGGTCGGCACCGGGACGCCGCGGAGTCGGCGCTGCGGCAGGTCCGGGTGCTCGCCGAGCGGGTGCCTCGCTTCGCCGGGTGGTCGCTGGCGGCGGCGGAGGCGGCCCTCGCCGGACCGCTCGAGGTGGCGGTGGTGGGGCCCGACGACGCCCGGCGGGAGGAGCTGTTGCGGGTCGCGCGGCGCACGACGAGCCCGGGAGCGGTGGTCGTGGCGGGAACGCCGGACGAGACGGGTTCGGGGGCGGTGCC
This sequence comes from uncultured Actinomycetota bacterium, assembly GCA_963801125.1. Taxonomy (GTDB): domain Bacteria; phylum Actinomycetota; class Actinomycetes; order Propionibacteriales; family Nocardioidaceae; genus Nocardioides_B. The sequence continues at coordinate 46,376 of CAWDDL010000007.1, read as the reverse complement.
GCTGCTGGCCGGGCGCGGGCTGGTGGAGGGGAGGTCGGCGGCCTACGTCTGCCGCGGCATGGTGTGCGACCGTCCGGTGACGACCGCGGCGGAGCTGGCCGGGCTGCTGGGCTGAGCGGTACGACGTACGGCTGCGGGCAAGGCGAAGGGGAAGGCATCGCCTTCCCCTTCATCGGTTCTCACTGCCTCTTCACGGCCCTTCGGGCACGTGATGTGTTCGTCTGGGGTACAGCAACAGCGACACCTCCAAACTGGCGATGGAACTGATCTGACTTCGACGGTACGCCCGGCTCGCTCCGGTGTCGAGACCCCGGTGCGGAACGCTCAACGCAGGCGGTACGTCATGATCGAGACCCCGACGTAGTGCACCACGAACGCCAAGATGGTGAGCGTGTGGAACACCTCGTGGAACCCGAACCAGCGCGGCGACGGGTCGGGCCACTTGAAGCCGTAGACGAGCCCCCCGACGGTGTAGAGCAGGCCGCCGGCCACCAGGCAGATGATCACCGGCGCGCTCGCCGAGGAGAAGAAGGACGGGAAGTAGAACACCGCGACCCAGCCCAGCGCGATGTAGATCGGCGTGTAGAGCCAGCGGGGCGCACCGGTCCAGAACATCCGGAACATGATGCCGAGGACGGCCCCGCCCCAGGCGACGGTGAGCAGCGTGGTGCGCTCGCCGCCGTGCAGCAGGCGCAGAGTGAAGGGCGTGTAGGAGCCGGCGATCAGCAAGAAGATGCTGGAGTGGTCGAGCCGGCGCAACCACAGACCGGTCCGGGGCGACCACGTGCCGCGGTGCATGGTCGCCGACGCGGTGAACAGGACCAGCGCCGACGCGGCGAACACCGCCGACCCCACCCGGGTGGAGACGGTCGGCGAGAGCACGATCAGCACGATGCCTGCGGCCAGGGCCAGGGGGGCCGTGGCGGCGTGCAGCCAGCCGCGCAGGTGCGGCTTCACCTCGTCGACGGCCTCGCGAACCTGCTCGTGGATCCGCTCGGAGACCTCCGCAGCGGTGTGGTGCTCGGCCTTCGGGGTCACCCTGCCACCGTAGCGGCGAGGGCGACCGGCGTGGGCGCCGCGTCCGAGTAGGGTGGGTGATCGTGGCGGACTGGAAACGGGCGGTACGACGGGTGCTCTACCCCGCCTACGAGGCGCGGCTGCTGCGGCGGCTCCCCGCCGACAAGCTACCCAAGCACGTCGGCGTCATGCTCGACGGCAACCGTCGCTGGGCCAAGGCGCTGGGCGCCGACAGCGCTCATGGTTACCGGGCCGGCGCGGCCAACATCTCGCCGCTGCTCGGCTGGTGCGAAGAGGTCGGCGTCGAGGTGGTCACGCTGTGGCTGCTGTCCACCGACAACCTGAACCGCCCGCCCGAGCAGCTCTCGGGCCTGCTGAAGATCATCGAGGACGCCGTCGCGGACCTGGCCGCCCGGCGACGCTGGCGGCTGCACCCGGTCGGGGCGCTCGACCTGCTGCCCGGCGATACTGCGCAGCGTTTGAAGGAAGCCGCCGACTCGACCCGCGACGTCGACGGCATGATCGTGAACATCGCGGTCGGCTACGGCGGTCGTCGCGAGATCGCGGACGCGGTGCGCTCGCTGCTCCAGGAGCACGCCGCCAAGGGCACCTCGATCGAGGAGCTGGCGGAGCTCCTCGACGTCGAGCACATCGCCGAGCACCTCTACACCAAGGGCCAGCCCGACCCCGACCTGGTCATCCGTACGTCGGGGGAGCAGCGCCTCGGGGGCTTCCTGCTCTGGCAGAGCGCGCACAGCGAGTTCTACTTCTGCGAGGCCTACTGGCCAGACTTCCGGCGGGTGGACTTCCTGCGCGCGCTCCGGGCCTACGCAGACCGGGAGCGCCGGTTCGGCGTCTGAGACCACCGTCCTCGAGTCCTCCCGCCGTCGCGCAGTCTTAACCTTCCCGCCACCGCGCACCCGGGCGTGTCGCCACCGGCAGGTCGCAGGGGAGGCTTACCTTCGAAGGGACGGAGAGTGGGGAAGCTCACCGTCACGGGAGGCCCGTTCGTGAGAACTCACGACCAAGCGTCATCCGGGAGTCCGCACTCGGACTTTCGGGCCCGCTCCCGGTCCGGCACCAACTGACCAGGACCGGGACGCGAGTGCGCGTGCCGGTCAGCGAGGGGAAGCACCGTGGCTGCATCCAAGAGCACCGTGCCGTCGGCGGGACCGTCCACCGGGTCCGCGACCGCGTCCAGTACCCGCCGCAGGAGCACCAGACCGCCGACCACACCCGGCGTGCGCACCTACGTCCTCGACACCAGCGTGCTGCTGGCCGACCCCGGCGCGCTGCACCGGTTCGAGGAGCACGAAGTGGTGCTTCCGGTGGTGGTGATCACCGAGCTCGAGGGCAAGCGCCACCACCCCGAGCTGGGCTACTTCGCCCGGGCGGCTTTGCGGAGCCTGGACGAGATGCGCGTGCGGCACGGCCGTCTCGACGAGCCGGTGCCGGTCGGGGAGCGCGGCGGCTCGATCCGCGTCGAGCTGAACCACACCGACCCCGAGTCGCTCCCCTCCGGCTTCCGCCTGGGTGACAACGACACCCGGATCCTCGCGGTCGCCCGCAACCTCGCGAACGAGGGCCGGGAGGTCACGCTCGTCTCCAAGGACCTTCCGCTGCGGATCAAGGCCTCCGCGGTCGGCCTCGACGCCGAGGAGTACCGCGCCGAGCTTGCCGCCGAGTCCGGCTGGACGGGAATGAGCGAGGTCGAGGTCGGCGGGATGCTGCTCGACGAGCTGTACGACGACGGGGTGATCGATCTGGAGGAGGCGCGCGACCTGCCGTGCCACACCGGTCTGGTGCTGATCTCCGAGCGGGGCAGCGCGCTGGGCCGGGTCAAGGCCGACAAGCGCGTGCACCTGGTCCGCGGGGACCGGGAGGCGTTCGGCATCAAGGGCCGCTCGGCCGAGCAGCGGATCGCCCTGGAGATGCTGCTCGACCCCGAGGTCGGGATCGTCTCGCTCGGCGGCCGGGCGGGCACCGGCAAGTCCGCGATGGCGCTGTGTGCGGGCCTGGAGGCGGTGATGGAGCGGCGCCAACACAAGAAGGTCGTCGTATTCCGCCCGCTGTTCGCGGTCGGCGGGCAGGAGCTCGGCTACCTCCCCGGCAACGAGTCGGAGAAGATGTCGCCCTGGGGCCAGGCCGTGTTCGACACGCTCGGTGCGCTGACCTCGACGGACGTGATCGACGAGGTGCTCGACCGGGGCATGCTCGAGGTGCTGCCGCTCACCCACATCCGCGGCAGGTCGCTGCACGACGCGTTCGTGATCGTCGACGAGGCCCAGTCGCTGGAGCGCAACGTGCTGCTCACCGTGCTGTCCCGCATCGGCGCGAACTCCAAAGTGGTGCTCACCCACGACGTGGCTCAGCGCGACAACCTCCGCGTCGGCCGGCACGACGGCATCGTGGCCGTGGTCGAGAAGCTCAAGGGACACCCGCTGTTCGCCCATGTCACGCTGACCAGGTCCGAGCGCTCGCCGATCGCGGCGCTGGTGACCGAGATGCTGGAGCACGTCACGGTGTGATTCCCCGCACCCGGGTGGGGGAGCGCCGCTCTTCCACCCGGTTGCGCACGCCCGCGACTGGTGTGGCTGCTGTGACCTGCGGGGACGTACCGCGGTGTGCTGCTCGTCACGACCTGTCCACCGCCGGGCCAGGCCGGATTTGCGTGTGCTAGTCCGATGCGGCACGGTGGTCACTTGCCGCTGTGCCCCGAATCGGGCAGCGGCAAACCCCTGTAGTCGAACTGTCTGCGAGAACCTCTGTGCCCCGACGTGAGCAGTACGTCCCGAAGCACCGCGGCCCCGCGTCCGAGCCTGTTCTGAAGAAGGGCATTCGCAAGTCGGTCCTCTACTCCGGTGTGGCCGTGGCCGCGACCGGGCTCGCTGTCTCGTCGGGCGTCATCGCCCGCGACGGCGCCGTCGGCGACGGTGCCGGCGCCTCGCTGAGCGCCTCGCACGATCTCACCGGCACGCCGAGCCCCGACCTCTCCGAGCGCGAGCACCGCAGCGTGTCGCGCTCCGCGGACCGCAGCTCGCTCGACGACGCCAAGAAGGACAGCCTCGACCAGGACTCGGGCGGTCAGCAGACCAAGACCGAGGACCTCACTTCGGCCGACCCCCGCGACATCGCGCGGGCGATGCTGCCGGAGTTCGGCTTCTCCGACTCGCAGTTCGGCTGCCTCGACTCGCTCTACATGAGCGAGAGCGGCTGGAACCCGCACGCGGACAACCCGACGTCCACCGCCTACGGCATCCCGCAGGCACTCACCGGCGGCACGCACGACGACCTGCCGGCCGACTACATGACCAACCCGGCCTCGCAGATCCGCTGGGGCCTGCAGTACATCAAGAACAGCTACGGCACCCCGTGTGCCGCCTGGGCGTTCAAGCAGTCCCACCGCTGGTACTGACCCGTTGAGTCGTCACTTTCCGCCCTGTGAGCCGTCACTTTCCGGCAGGATCCGACGGCTGGACGGACGGAACCTGACGGCTGGACGGACGGAACCTGACGGCTGGACGGACGGAACCTGACGGCTGGACGGACGGAACCTGACGGCTGGACGGACGGAACCTGACGGCTCGACGGATCAGGGGTGGGTCATGCTCGCCACGTCGAGCGCGGTGTCGAGCTGGTCCTCGGTGAGGTCGCCCTTCTCCACGAAGCCCATCTCCACGACCACCTCGCGGATCGTCTTCTCCTCGGCGAGCGCCTTCTTGGCCACCGTGGCGGCGTTCTCGTAGCCGATGTACTTGTTCAGCGGCGTGACCACCGAGGGCGACGACTCGGCGTAGGTCCGCATCCGGTCCTCGTTGGCGGTGATGCCGGCGATGCACCGGTCGGCGAGCAGCACGCTCGAGGTCGAGAGCAGCCGGATCGACTCGAGCACGTTGCGTGCCATCACCGGCATCATCACGTTGAGCTCGAAGCTCCCCGACGCCCCGGCCAGGGTCACCGTCGCGTCGTTTCCGATCACCTGGGCGCACACCATCAGAGTCGCCTCCGGCAGCACCGGGTTGACCTTGCCCGGCATGATGCTCGAGCCCGGCTGAAGGTCCGGCAGGTTGATCTCGGCCAGCCCGGTGCGCGGGCCGGACGACATCCAGCGTAGGTCGTTGCACAGCTTGGTGAGCCCGACGGCGATCGTGCGCAGCTGTCCGGACAGCTCCACCAGGCCGTCACGGGCGCCCTGGGCCTCGAAGTGGTTGCGCGCCTCGCTGAACGACAGTCCCGTCGCCGAGGACAGTTCCTCGATCACGGCCGCCGCGAACCCCTCGGGGGTGTTGATCCCGGTGCCGACCGCCGTACCGCCCAGAGGCAGCTCCGCGACGCGGGGCAGGGTCGCCTCCAGGCGCTCGATGCCGTGGCGGCAGGCGGCCGCGTAGCCGCCGAGTTCCTGGCCCAGCATCACCGGGGTGGCGTCCATCAGGTGGGTCCGGCCGGCCTTCACCGCGCCGGCGAACTCCTCGGCCTTCGCCTCCAGCGTTGACGCGAGGTGGTCCAGCGCGGGCACGAGGTGCTTGGTGGTGGCGTTGGTCGCGGCCACGTGGATCGAGGTGGGGAAGGTGTCGTTGCTCGACTGGCTGGCGTTGACGTGGTCGTTGGGGTGCACCTCGACCCCGGCGCGGCCCGCCAGCGAGGCGAGCACCTCGTTCATGTTCATGTTCGACGAGGTGCCGGAGCCGGTCTGGAAGACGTCGAGCGGGAAGTGGTCGAGGTGCTCGCCGGCGACGATCTCGGCGGCCGCCGTACGGATGGCGTCGGCCTGCGCGCCGGTGATCACGCCGAGCTCCGCGTTGACCTTGGCCGCGGCCGCCTTCACCTGGGCCATCGCCTTCACGTGCTCGTCCTCGAGGCGGGTGCCGCTGATCGGGAAGTTCTCGATCGCGCGCTGCGTCTGGGCCCGCCACAGGGCCTGCGCCGGCACCTGGACCTCGCCCATGCTGTCGTGCTCGATGCGGTAGTCGGTCATGGCGCCGAGGCTACAACTCCGATTCGTCTGCGATCACCGCGCGGCGGGACGGCTCGATTCCGCGGACGAATCGGTTCAGGGGCGGCGGGCGAGGTAGAGCCAGTAGCGTTCCTCGCGCACCCGGCCGGGCCCGGCCACGAGCGACACGTCGTAGGGCACCGGCTCCACGACGCCGAAGACGTCGGCCATCGCGTCGGCGAGCTCCGGCGACTCCATGGCCGACCACACCGCGATCGTGCCGCCGGGCCGCAGGGTCGCCGCGACCTGGGCGAGGAACCCGCTGCCGTAGACGGCGGCGTTGTCCTCGTAGACGAGGTAGCCGGGTCCGTTGTCGACGTCGAGCAGGACCAGGTCGTGCGCCGCCGGCGTGGCCTCGGCCATGGCGATCCGGATGTCGGCAACGATGACACGCAGCCGCTCGTCGGCGAGGAACGCCGGCCCATGGGGCACCGTCCCGGTGCGCATCCAGGTGACCAGGGCGTCCTCGATCTCGACGACCACCACCCGCTCGACCCGGTGGTCGTCGAGCACCTCGTGCAGGGTGAAGCCGAGGCCGAGACCGCCGATCACCACCGAGCGCGGGGAGTCGACCCGGGCGAGGGCGGCCCGGGCGAGCTGGCGCTCGGTAGCCGTCTCGAGGGTGTCCATCACGAACACCCCGTTGACCCGCAGCTCGAGCACCCGGGCGCCGTCCGGGTCGTCGGGGTCGTGCCGCTCCCGGAGCACGACCTCCCCGCGGCCGGACTCGGCCCGCGCGACCTCGACGTACTCCATGGTCTCTCCGGTGCCCTTCCGCGGACGTGGTAGTGCTCCGTGCCCCGCCAGCGTATGACGTCCGGCGTCCGCCGCCCGACCCCTGGGCCGACGACCTGGGCCGACGACCTGGCCGTCGACCTGGCCGTCAGGCGCGCTCGGCGGAGCGGACCCGGATCCCCGACAGCGGCACGGTGGTCCGGCCGGCGGGGTCGGCGAAGAAGTCGTTGCCCTTGTCGTCGACGACGATGAACGCCGGGAAGTCCTCGACCTCGATCTTCCAGACCGCCTCCATGCCGAGCTCGGGGTACTCCAGCACCTCGACGTGCTTGATGCAGTCCTGCGCGAGCCGGGCCGCCGGGCCGCCGATCGAGCCGAGGTAGAAGCCGCCGTGCGCCTTGCAGGCGTTGGTGACCTGCACCGACCGGTTGCCCTTGGCCAGCATCACCATCGAGCCGCCCGCGGCCTGGAACTGGTCGACGTAGGAGTCCATCCGGCCGGCCGTGGTGGGGCCGAACGAGCCGGACGCGTAGCCCTCCGGGGTCTTTGCGGGACCGGCGTAGTAGACCGCGTGATCCTTGAGGTACTGCGGCATCCCCTCGCCGGCGTCGAGCCGCTCCTTGATCTTGGCGTGCGCGATGTCGCGCGCGACGACCAGCGGCCCGCTCAGCGACAGCCGGGTCTTGACCGGGTGCTTCGACAGCTCGGCGCGGATCTCGTCCATCGGCCGGTTCAGGTCGATCCTGACCACGTCGTCCGAGAGGTGCGTGTCGGTGGTGTCGGGGAGGTACTTCGCGGGGTCACGCTCGAGCTGCTCGAGGAAGACGCCCTCGGCGGTGATCTTGCCGAGCGCCTGCCGGTCGGCCGAGCACGACACCGCGATGGCGACCGGGCAGGACGCCCCGTGCCGGGGGAGCCGGACCACGCGGACGTCGTGGCAGAAGTACTTCCCGCCGAACTGCGCGCCGATCCCGAAGGACTGGGTCAGCTTGAAGACCTCCTCCTCGAGCTCGAGATCCCGGAAGCCATGGGCCGCCGGGCTCCCCTGCGTCGGGGAGGTTGTCGAGGTAGTGCGCCGAGGCGTACTTCGCCGTCTTCAGCGCGAACTCCGCCGACGTGCCGCCGATGACGACCGCGAGGTGGTACGGCGGGCAGGCGGCCGTGCCGAGCGAGCGGATCTTCTCGTCGAGGAACTCCAGCATCCGCTTGGGGTTCAGCACGGCCTTCGTCTCCTGGAACAGGAACGACTTGTTGGCCGAGCCGCCGCCCTTGGCCATGAACAGGAACTTGTACTCCGGGGCCTTCCCGTCGGTCGTCGGCGTGGAGTAGAGCTCGATCTGGGCCGGCAGGTTCGTGCCGGTGTTCTTCTCCTCCCACATGGTCAGCGGGGCGAGCTGGGAGTAGCGCAGGTTGAGCTTGGTGTAGGCGTCGTACACGCCCTTGCTGATCCACTCGCCGTCGTCGGCCCCGGTCAGCACGCGCTCGGACTTCTTCCCCATCACGATGGCGGTGCCGGTGTCCTGGCACATCGGCAGGACGCCGCCCGCGGAGATGTTGACGTTCTTGAGCAGGTCCAGTGCGACGAACCGGTCGTTTCCGCTGGCCTCGGGGTCGTCGATGATCGTGCGCAGCTGGGCCAGGTGGGCCGGCCGCAGGTAGTGCGCGATGTCGTGCATCGCCTCGGCGGTCAGCGCGCGGAGTGCCTCGGGATCGACCCGGAGGAACGGCTGCCCGTCCGCCTCGAAGGTGCTCACGCCGTCGGTGGTGACCAGCCGGTACGGCGTGTCGTCGGCCCCGGTGGGGAGCAGGTCGGAGTAGCGGAAGTCGGCGTCCTCGCTCATGCTCGGGAGCCTAATCGACCGCGTCTGCGCAAGGGGGTCGAGGTGGGGTCGCTCCGCGGCAACAGTGTGACGGGTGGTGCTCCGAGTGGCTACCGTTCTGCTACTTTGCGAAGCACACAGGTGCCACGACCTGGGGTGCACCCCGCAAGCCCGGTTCGTCCTGTCCCGTGGAGGTTTCCGTGAAGATCCACCGTTCTCTCGCCCTGGCTATGTCCACCGCGCTCGCCGCTGCAGCGCTCGCCGCCTGCTCTCCACCGGAGAAGGACAGCGGCTCGGCCACCACCGACAGCGGCGTCAAGGCCGGTGAGGCCACTTCCGCAGCGGACTTCGGCGGCCTGGACAAGCTGGTCGAGGCCGCCCAGGCCGAGGGTGAGCTCAACGTGATCGCGCTGCCGCCGGACTGGGCGAACTACGGCGAGATCATCGACGCGTTCTCCGCCAAGTACGACATCAAGGTCAACTCGGCGCAGCCGGACGCCGCAAGCCAGGACGAGATCAACGCCGCCGACCAGCTGAAGGGCACCAACCGCGCTCCCGACGTGTTCGACCTGGGGCAGGCGGTGGCGCTGGCCAACACCGACAGGTACGCGCCGTACAAGGTGGAGACCTGGGACGACGTGCCGGCGGAGTTCAAGGACCCGGACGGCGCCTGGGTCAACGACTACGGCGGGTTCATGGCCGTCGGCTACGACTCCAGCAAGGTCCCCGACGTGACCTCCGTGCAGGACCTGCTCGGCAGCGAGTTCAAGGGCAAGGTCGCCCTGAACGGCGACCCGACCCAGGCCGGTGCCGCGTTCTCCGGCGTGGTGATGGCAGCACTCGCCAACGGCGGGTCCGCGGACGACATCAAGCCGGGCGTGGACTTCTTCGGCAAGCTCAAGAAGGCGGGCAACTTCCTTCCGGTCGACCCGACGCCCGCGACCATCGAGTCCGGCCAGACCCCCGTCGTGATCAACTGGGACTACCTCAACGCCGCCGACGCCGCCAAGGTCGACACCTGGAAGATGTTCGTGCCCGACGACGCGGTCGTGGGCGGGTACTACTACCAGGCGATCAACGCCGACGCCCCGCACCCGGCCGCCGCGCGGCTCTGGCAGGAGTTCCTGTACTCGGACGAGGGTCAGAACCTGTGGCTCAAGGGCGGTGCCCGTCCCGTGCGTGCCGAGGCGATGGCCGCGGCCGGCACGATCGACGAGGCCCGCTACTCCTCGCTCCCGCCGGTGAAGGGCGACCCGGTGATCCCGTCCGTGGAGCAGACCCAGAAGGCCGCGGACTACCTCGCGAAGAACTGGTCGAAGGTCATCGGCTGACCTCGGTGACCGCGAACGCTGCGTCAGGTGCCAGCCGGCTCACCCGGCTGGCACCTGCACTCGGGCTGTTGCCGTTCCTGGTCTACCTGGTGATCTTCCTGCTGGTGCCCACCGGTTCGGTCGTGATCGGCGCCTTCCAGGAGCAGGGCCGCTTCTCGCTCTCCAACGTCCAGGCGCTCTTCGACGGGGCCGCCGTCAGCGCGCTGTGGAAGAGCGTGGTGCTCTCGGCGAGCACCGCCGCCATCGGTGCCTCCCTGGGGGCCCTGCTGGCCTGGCTGGTGGTGTCCGCCCCCGCGACGAGCCTGCTGCGCCGGACGGTGGTCTCGATGGCGGGGGTGCTCGCGCAGGTCGGCGGCGTGTTCCTGGCCTTCGCGTTCATCGCCACGCTGGGATTCAGCGGCGTCGTCACCGAGATGCTGCGATCGGCTGCCGGCGTGGACATCTTCGGCTCCGGATGGCTGTTCGGGCTGCCCGGCCTGATCCTGGTCTACACGTACTTCCAGATCCCGCTGATGGTGATCGTCTTCCTCCCGGCGCTCGAGGCGGTGCGCCCCCAGTGGCGTGAGGCCGCGGTCAGTCTCGGGGCGACCCGGTGGCAGTACTTCGTCCAAGTAGCCGTCCCCCTGCTGCGGCCCGCGTTCCTGGGCAGCGCCCTGCTGCTCTTCGCCAACGCGTTCGCGGCGTACGCGACCGCGGCCGCCCTGGTCAGCCAGGGCAGTCCGATCCTGCCGCTGCTGATCCGCGGCGGTCTCACCAGCGAGGTCCTGCTCGGCCGGGAGAACCTCGCGTTCGCCCTGGCCTTCGAGATGATCATCGTGGTGGCCGTCGTGATGGGGCTGTACGCGCTGCTGCTGCGACGGACCTCGAGGTGGCTGCGATGAGGCGGAACCTGGCACGCGGGCTGTTGCTGGTCCCGTTCGCGGTCTTCTTCTTCGTGCCGCTGCTGGCCATGCTCGACTTCAGCACCCGGGTGCGGGGTGGGGGACGGACCGGCCAGGCGTGGGCCGCGCTGCTCCAGGACGACCAGGTCCGCAGCGCCATCGTCAACTCGCTGCTGCTCGCCGGGTTCACCGTTCTCCTGATGGTGCTCCTGCTGGTGCCGACCATGGTCTGGGTCAGGCTGCGGCTGCCGCGAGCGTCCCGGCTCGTGGAGTTCCTGTGCCTGCTGCCGCTCGCCATCCCGGCGTTGGTGATCGTGGTCGGGATCTCGGGCGTCTATGCCTGGGTCACCTACTTCTTCGGGGACTCCCCGCTGACCCTGACGTTCGCGTACGTCGTGCTGGTGCTGCCCTACTCCTACCGCGCGATCGACGGCTCGCTCTCCTCGATCAACGCGGTCACCCTCGCCGAGGCGGCGCGGTCGCTCGGGGCCGGCTGGTTCACCGTGATCGCGCGGGTGATCGTCCCGAACATCTGGCCCGGCGTGCTGGCCGCGGCGTTCATCTCGGTGGCGCTGGTGCTCGGTGAGTTCGTGTTCGCGTCGCTGCTGAACTTCGACACGCTTCCCGTGGTGATCGCGCTGCTGGGGAAGAGCGACGCCGGTGTGTCCGTGGCGGCCTCCCTCGCCGCACTGGTGTTCGCGTTCACCTTGTTGCTGATGCTCTCGTTCGTCGGTCGGAACCGGCGTACGGAAAGGACCTGATCCCGTGACCGTGGACACCGAGGCACCCGCTGCGACCGACGTGACGCTGCGCGACCTGCACCGCCACTACGGCGAGGTCCGTGCCCTCGACGGGCTCACCCTCGAGCTGGCGCCCGGGGAGCTGGTGGTGCTGCTGGGCCCGTCCGGGTGCGGGAAGACCACAGCCCTGCGCATTCTCGCCGGGCTCGACACCGCGACGAGCGGCGAGGTGCTGGTCGGCGGCCGGGACATCACCGGTGTGCCGGCGAACAAGCGGGACATGGGCATGGTCTTCCAGGCGTACAGCCTGTTCCCGCACCTGACCGTCGCCGACAACGTCGCGTTCGGACTGAAGCTGCGCAGGGTGGACCGGCGCACGCGGATGCGGCTGGCGGGGGAGATGCTCGAGCTGGTGGGGCTGTCCGAGCACGCGTCGCGCTACGCGAGCCAGCTCTCCGGCGGCCAGCAGCAGCGGGTGGCCCTCGCCCGGGCCCTCGCGATCGAGCCGTCGGTGCTGCTGCTCGACGAGCCGCTCTCCGCCTTGGACGCGAAGGTTCGGGTGCAGCTGCGCGACGAGATCCGGCGGATCCAGCTGGAGGTGGGCACCACGACGCTGTTCGTGACCCACGACCAGGAGGAGGCGCTCGGGGTCGCGGACCGGGTGGGGGTGATGAGCTCGGGGAAGCTGGAGCAGATCGCCACGCCGACCGAGCTCTACTCGCGTCCGGCCACCCGCTTCGTCGCCGAGTTCGTCGGGTTGAGCAACCGGCTCCGCGCCGAGGTGGACGGCGACACCGCCGTGGTCCTCGACAGCCGGGTGCCGACCCTGGCCGGGTCGCTGAGGTCCGGGTCGGGCCAGGCGCTGGTGCGGCCCGAGTTCGTGGAGGTCTCCCCGGACCGGGCCGGCAATGCGCGGGTGGTCTCGGTCGCGTTCCTCGGCTCGATCTCTCGGGTCCTCTGCACGCTGGACGACGGCCAGGACGTGGTCGCGCAGGTCTCCAGCGCCCACGGGGCCGATCTCCGTCCCCACGACCGGGTGCGGCTCACCGCGTCACCGGAGCCGGTGCTGGTGGTCGGCGACTGAGCGCCGACGTCGCTGCGCAATGGTGGCCGCGCGCCGTCGTCGGCCTACGATGGCCCCATGCAGGGACAGCCACGAGACCCGTCTCAGGGTGCGCTCGAGCCCACCGACCCCGCGCGGCTGCGGGTCTCCGACGACGACAGGCACGCCGTCGCCGAGGTGCTGCGCAAGGCAGCGGGCGAGGGCCGGATCGACCTCGACGAGCTCGACGAGCGGCTGGAGGCGGCGTACTCCGCCAAGACCTACGGCGACCTGGTGCCGATCACCGCCGACCTGCCGGCGGCCGCGACGCCGCGCCCGGTGGTGGTGCCGACGAGCCGCCCGCCGGTGCCCGCCGGCGGCCCGACGTACCAGTCCTCCTTCGCGGTGATGGGGGAGTGCAGCCGGCGCGGCGCGTGGGAGGTGCCGGCGAAGCACAACGCGTTCACGATGATGGGCAGCGTCACCCTCGACCTGCGCGAGGCCCGGTTCACCGCGCGGGAGACCGTCATCGAGGCCTACGCGATCATGGCCTCGGTCGAGGTCACCGTGAACCAGTGGACCCGCGTGGTCGTCGACGGCGTCGGGCTCATGGGCGACTTCAGCGAGGCCCGTCCCAAGGTCGCGCCGGAGCTGTCCGCCGACGCGCCGGTGGTCCGGGTGCGCGGGCTGGCGCTGATGGGCAGTGTGAACGTGCGCCGCAAGGCCATGCCGGGCGAGACGCCCCGGATGCTGCGCCGTCCGCGTTGAGGGCCGCCGTGACGTACCCGCCCGCGCGGCCGCGCGTGCACTTCACCCCGCCCAGCGGCTGGATGAACGACCCCAACGGCCTGGTGTACGACGGCGGCGTGTTCCACCTGTGCTACCAGCACCACCCGGCCGACCTGCTCTGGGGCCCGATGCACTGGGGGCACGCCACCAGCACCGACCTGTTCACCTGGCGGCACCGGCCCGTGGTGCTGCGCCCGGACCACCTCGGCACGGCGTTCTCGGGCAGCGCCGTGGTCGACCACGACGGGGTGGCCGGCTTCGGTGCGGGCGCGCTGGTCGCGTTCTACACCCACTTCGTGGAGGAGACGCCGCAGTCGCAGGGCGTCGCGTACAGCCTGGACGGCGGCGAGACCTGGCGGCCGTACGACGCAAACCCGGTCCTGTCCGCGCCGGAGGGGTTGGTCGACTTCCGCGACCCGAAGGTGTTCCGGCACGCCGACGGGCACTGGGTGATGGTCCTCGTCGGCGGCGACGAGGTGATCTTCCACCGCTCCGAGGACCTGCTGCGCTGGACCGAGTGCGGCCGGTTCGGACGCGGGCACGGGGCGCACGGAGGTGTCTGGGAGACGCCGGACCTGTTCGAGCTCGAGGTCGAGGGAACCGGGGAGAACCGGTGGGTGCTGGTCGTCTCCGTGCTCGGCGGTGGTCCGGCCGGTGGCTCCGGCACGCAGTACTTCGTCGGCGACTTCGACGGCGCGACGTTCGCCGCGCACGACCCGCCGGAGACGGTGCGGTGGGTCGACCACGGCGCGGACTTCTACGCCCCGCAGTCGTGGTCGGGAGCGCCCGACGGCCGTCGGATCTGGCTGGCCTGGATGAGCAACTGGGCCTACGCGCGCACCACGCCGGCCTCCACCTGGCGGGGCGCGATGACGCTGCCCCGCGAGCTGTGGCTCCGCCGGGACGGCGAGCGGGTCGTGCTGGCCCAGGCCCCGGTCCGCGAGCTCGACGACCGGCGCCGGGTCGTCGAGGAGCACTGCGACCTCGTCCTCTCGCCCGAGAGGCCCTGGCAGCGGAAGAACGCACCGGAGGCCTACGATCTGCGCCTGCGCGCCGAAGTGGCCGGGGCCGTGCGCGAGGTCGCCCTGGAGGTCCATCGCGGCCCTGACGGTGCAACCCGGATCGCCTACCTGCCGGGCGAGGGCGTCCTGCGGGTGGTGCGCGCGGTCGACGGGATCGAGGGCACCGACGCCGGGGCGGTCCAGGAGGTCCGGCTCGCACCGTCCGGGGAGCTCGACCTCCGGGTCGTCGTCGACACCTGCTCGGTGGAGGTGTTCGCCGACGACGGCCGCGTGGTGCTCACCCACCTGGTGTTCCCGGCCCCCGAGGCCCGGGGGCTGCGCGTTCACGCCTCCGGCGAGATGCTCCTGCACGCGCTGGTGCTCGCCGAGCTTGGCTGACCAGGCGGCGTCGTACGGGCCGGTGCACGCGGAAGGGCCGGTACGACGACGTCGTACCGGCCCTCCGAGATGATGCGGGTGAGGCGGGATCAGCCCTTCACGGCGCCCGCCGTCATGCCGCGGACGAAGTACCGCTGCATGCCCAGGAAGACCGCGATCGGCACGATCATCGTGAAGAACCCACCGGCGGTGGTGAGGTTCCAGCCCTGGCCGAGCTGCCCCTTGAGGTGGGTCAGCGCCATCGTGACCGGCTCGTTGTCGCCGGGGCCGATGAACACCAGCGCGACCAGCAGGTCGTTCCAGACCCACAGGAACTGGAAGATCGCGAACGCCGCCAGCGCCGGCGCCGACATCGGCAGCACCAGCTTGTAGAACGTCTGGAAGTGGCTGGCGCCGTCGATCTTCGCCGACTCGATGACCGTCTTGGGCAAGGTGGCCATGTAGTTGCGCAGGATGAACACCGCCAGCGACATGCCGAACCCGATGTGCGCCAGCCACACCGCGGGGAACGTGCCGTTCATCCCGAGCTGGCCGTAGATCTTCAGCATCGGCACGAACGCCACGTAGTTCGGCACGACCAGCAGGCTCACCACGGTGAGGAACAGGGTGTCGCGGGCCGGGAACTCCATGAACGTGAACGCGTAGGCCGCGAACGCGGCGATCAGGATCGGGATGAACGTGGCCGGCAGGGCGATCGCGAAGCTGTTGATGAACGCGTTGCCCATGTTGGCCGCCGAGCCGGTGACCGCTTCGTTGTAGTTGCTCATCGTGAAGCTGCCCCAGGTGGACGGCTTGTAGAAGACCTCCCACCAGCCCGAGGTGTTCGCGGCGTCGAGGGTGCGGAACGAGGTGATCAGCGTGCCGAGGATCGGCACGAACCACAGCACGCACAGGACGATCAGGGTGATCTTGGTGAACCATCCCGCGTTGGCCGGGTTGCTATCTCCGCGGGAGGGTTGCTTGCGCCGCGTCTTGGGCTTGGGCGTCGCGGTCGCCATGGTGCCGGTTGCCTGGCTCATGCGTTCGCCTCCTCAGCCTTGAAGTGCCGGACCTGGTAGATCATCACCGGGATCACCGCGATCATCAGCATGACCACGATCGACGCGGCGGCGCCGTTGTTGAAGTTGGTCGTCAGCTGGTTGTAGAACTCGTTGCCGATCACGTTGGTGTTGAAGTTTCCGTTGGTCGTCACGTAGACGATGTCGAAGATCTTCATCACGGCGATCGTGACGGTGATGAACACGGTGATGATCGTTCCCTTGATCTGCGGTACCACGACCTTGAAGAAGGTCTGCCGCTCCGACGCCCCGTCGATCCGGGCCGCCTCGAGCGTCTCGCCCGGGACCCCCTTGACCGCGGCCGAGAGCAGCACCATCGAGAAGCCGACCTGGGCCCAGAGCAGGATCACCATCAGCAGCAGGCTGTTCAGGTGCAGAGTGTTCTGCTGGAGCCAGGGGACCGGGTCGAACCCGAGTGCGGTCCAGAAGCCGTTGAGCAGTCCGACCTGCGGCTGGCCCTGCGGCTGCGAGGAGTAGACGAAGCGCCACACGGTGGAGGCCCCGACCATCGAGATCGCCATCGGCAAGAAGATGATCGTCTTGGCGATCTTCTCCGACTGCTCGCCGAGCCGGTCTGCGAGTACCGCCACGGCCAGACCCACGATCACGGTCACGGCCGGCACGATGATGATCCAGAGCAGGGTATTGAACAGGGTCTGCTGGAACCCGTTGGACTGCAGCAGCCGGGTGTAGTTGTCGAGCCCGACCCAGTTGACCGACGCTTGGTCCTTGAAGCTGTTGATGAACGTCTGGACCGCCGGGTAGAGCAGGTAGATGGTGATCGCGGCGTAGGCCGGGAGGATGTAGAGGAACGGCTTGATCCGGTCCTCCCACCGGCCCGGCATGAGTTCGGCGAGCTTGTTGAGCAGCCAGTAGACCACTAGTGCCAGGCCGACTCCGGCCAGCACGGTGATCAAGGCGGTGAGTGCCTTCACGGCCATGTGCAAACGCCTCTCTTCCCGGGCTGGAGCTGCGCCCGATTGTGCCGCAGGGGCGGAGCCGGGAGTGACTCCCGGAGCCCCGCCCCTGCGGTGGTGGTCATCGCTTCACTGACCTCGGTCTCGTCTCAGCCGCCGTCCTCAGCTGGCCGGCCAGCTCTGGTCGATGTTGGTCAGTGCGGTGTCCAGGTCCTCCTGGCCGCTGATCCACGCGGTCATGTCCTTCCAGAACGTGCCCGCGCCGACTTCACCGGGCATCTGGTCCGAGCCGTCGAACAGGAACGCCGTCGAGTCGGTGGCGACCTTCGCGTAGGACCGGGTCAGGTCGTTGGCGTAGTTCGAGGGGTCGAAGTCCTTGTGAGGCGAGATGAACGAGCTGCTGCCGGCCGCCTGGTTGCCCAGATCGGTCTCGGCCAGGATCTTCATCGCCTCCTTGGTGGAGTCCGAGTCGTCGAGCATGACGGCCATGTCGCCACCGCCGAGGACCGGGTTCTCGCCGCCCGCCTGGGCCGGCGGGAAGCCGAACACGCCCACGTTGGCGTCGAGGTCGGAGGTCACGCTCTTGGGGAAGAAGCCGGTGATGAACGAGCCCTGCTTGTACAGCCAGCAGCCCGGGCCGCCCTTGTCGAACATCGGGTTGCCGGCGGTGCCGAAGTTGGTGCTGGCGATCGCCTTGCGACCGCCGAGCACGTTGCCGTCGGTGAACATCAGCTTCTCGAACTCCGCGGCAGCCTGGCGGACCAGGTCGGAGTCGAACGGGATCTCGTGGCTGACCCACTGGTTGTACTGGTCCGGACCGCCGTAGCGCATGATCAGGTCCTCGAACCAGTCGGTGGCGGGCCAGCCGGTAGCGGTGTCGGACTCGATGCCCATGCACCACGGCGTGCCGCCGTCGGACTTGATCTTCTCGGTGAGCGCGTTGAGCTCGTCGATCGACTGCGGCGCCTGGTAGCCGGCGTCGTCCCAGGCCTTCTTGTTGTAGAAGACCAGGCTCTTGACGTTGGCGCTGACCAGCAGGCCGTAGAGCTTGCCGTCGACGGTGCCGGTGTCGAGGGTGCCGGGCAGCATGCTGTCCTGCAGCGCCCCCATGTCGAGCACGTCGTCGAGCGGGAAGCCGGCTCCGCGCTGCACGATGTCGCTCACCACGCCGGGCTGGGGGATCATCGCGATGTCAGGCGTGTCGTTCGCCTGGATCTTCTGCATGATCAGCTGGTTGATGTTGTCGACCTTGTTCCACTTGATCGTGATGCCGGCGTCTTTGGCCTTCTGGTCGGTGACCTTCGCCAGGCCGTCGATCACCGGCTGGTCCATGCTGCTGAAGATCGTGACGGACTTGTCGTCGCTGCCGCCGCTGCCGCCGCCGTTGCCCCCGCCGCACGCCGCGGTGAGGGTGAGGGCCGCTGCCGCGGCGACCGCCAGCAGGGGCTTGCGACCTCGCAGATTGGTTTGCATCGTGTAAGTCTCCTCGGGTCGGGACCGCTGCAACACTGGGGTGGATGCCCCTCGATGTGGTAGACACCACATTGCTGAATCGAATCAGCAGAATAGTTGTCCGGCGTCGGCCACTGTCAAGGGTCACCGCATGACAACTCGATAAAGGCCCCGCGAGGGCAGCTCGTGGAGCCGACATGCCCTGGTTCGGATGAAAAGGTGCCGACGTGAAAGCTTCGTCGAAGGTCACCCTGAGCGATGTGGCCGCTCGTGCCGGCGTCTCGGCGACGACCGCCTCCTACATCTTGAACGGCCGCTCGGCGCAGATGCGGATCTCGCCGGACACCGAGCGTCGGGTCCGTGCGGCGGTGGCCGAGCTGGGCTACCGGCCCAACATCAGCGCGCGGAACCTGCGCACCGCCACGACGCAGACCATCGGGGTCATCTCCGACTTCGTGGCAAGCGGCCAGTACGCCAGCCAGATGCTCACCGGGGCCAGCTCCGCGGCCCGCGCCAGCGGACACCTGCTGGTGATCGGGGAGAGCGAGGGCGACCCCAAGGTCGAACGCCTGCTCATCGAGGAGATGCTGGACCGCCGCGTCGACGGCATCGTCTACGTCCGGCTGGTGCACTCCGAGGTCACCGTGCCCACGATCCTGGCCCACGGGCGCGCCGTACTCCTGAACTGCCTCGACCCGGCGGCCGCGATGCCCGCGGTGCTCCCCGACGAGCGGCAAGGCGGGCGCAGCGCCGCCGAGGTGCTGCTCGAGGCGGGGGCCGCCGACCGGGTGTACGTCGTCGGCCAGGACCCCAACCCGGTTGCCCTGGCCGGCGCGCTCCGGCTCGCCGGCGTACGTGAGCGACTCGCGGAGGCAGGGAAGGACCTGACCGGGGTGGTGTCCTGCGACTGGACGGTCGAGGCGGCGCACGACGCCGTGCACCTGTGGCTGATGAGCGGCGTGCAGCCCAGCGCGTTGGTCTGCCTCAACGACCGGGTGGCGATGGGCACCTACCAGGCGCTGCTGACCAACAACCTCGACGTCCCCCGCGACGTGGCGGTGGTGTCCTTCGACGGCTCGGAGCTGGCGTCCTGGCTCCGCCCGCCGGTCACGTCGATCGCGCTCCCGTTCGCCGCGCTGGGCACCCGCGCGGTCCAGACCCTCCTGGACTCGGCGGCGCCGGCGCGGGCGCGGACGCGGTCGACCTCGTCCCGATGGAGGTCGTGCACGGCCAGTCGGTCCCGGTGCCGGAACCGGTGCCCGCCGGCGACCCGGGCGGCGCGACGCGCCGGCGGCGGGACCCCTCGGCGTGAGACGTGGCATCGACCCAGCGCCGTACGCCCCCTAGTGTGACGACTGTCACTTCACAACGGATCGTCCGGCACGTTCCTGCCGGTGAAGGAGAGAGAGCACATGGCACGGATCCTGTTCGAGAAGGCCCAGCGCTGGTACCCGGGGGCCGACGAGCCCGCGGTGCCGGGCATCGACCTCGAGATCAACGACGGCGAGTTCATGGTCCTGGTCGGGCCGTCGGGCTGCGGAAAGTCCACCACCCTGCGCATGCTCGCCGGGCTGGAGGAGGTCAACGAAGGCAAGATCTTCATCGGCGACCGGGACGTCACCAACCTGCCGCCCAAGGATCGTGACATCGCCATGGTCTTCCAGAACTACGCGCTCTACCCGCACATGAGCGTGGCGGACAACATGGCGTTCGCGCTGAAGATGGCCAAGATGCCGAGCGAGGAGCGCGAGAAGCGGGTCGCGGAGGCCGCCCGGATCCTGGGGCTCACCGAGTTCCTCGACCGCAAGCCAAAGGCGCTGTCCGGTGGTCAGCGTCAACGTGTCGCCATGGGGCGCGCGATCGTCCGCAAGCCGCAGGTGTTCTGCATGGACGAGCCGCTGTCGAACCTCGACGCCAAGATGCGCGTGCAGACCCGCACCGACATCGCCAAGATCCAGTCCGACCTCGGCGTCACCACGGTCTACGTCACCCACGACCAGATCGAGGCGATGACGATGGGCGACCGGGTCGCGGTGATGAAGCTCGGCGTGCTGCAGCAGGTGGACACCCCGCTGAACCTCTACGACAAGCCGGCGAACCTGTTCGTGGCCGGGTTCATCGGGTCACCCCAGATGAACCTGGTCGAGGGTGTGGCGCACGAGGGGAAGGCGAAGATCGGCGACTACACCGTGCCGGTCGACCCGACCGCGTCGAAGAGGATGCAGGGCCACATCACGGTCGGCGTGCGCCCGGAGGCGTGGCGCCTGGTCTCGGCGGAGGAGGGCGGACTTCCGGTGAAGGTCACCGTCGTGGAGGAGCTGGGCGCCGACGGCTACGTCTACGGCACCAGCGGTGTCGAGGGCACCCCGCACGACATCATCGTCCGGATCAGCGGCCGTCAGTCGGTCCGGCGGGGCGAGACCATCCACGTCACCACCGACCCCAACGAGGTGCACGTGTTCGACACCGAGTCCGGGGAGCGGCTCAGCGACTGACGCCTGGCCGGTTGACCCGACGCCTCGCCGCCGTGCCCGACGGGTGCGGCGGCGAGGTGCGTCTCACAGCCTGCGCGGACGGTTTCGGCTGCGCGTCTTGGTGAGCGGGGCGAGACTGGCCGCATGCGACAGCTGACCTCGCTCGACGCCCAGTTCCTCAACGTCGAGTCGCCGACGACCGTGGGGCACGTCGGCAGCCTGGCGGTGCTCGACCCGTCGACCGCTCCGGGCGGCTGGGGCCTGGACGCCGTCCGGGCCGTCTACGAGCAACGGCTGCACCTGATGCCGCTGATGCGCCAGCGGCTGGTCGAGGTCCCGCTGGGGCTGGGCCGCCCGTACTGGGCCGACGACCCACACTTCGACATCGAGTTCCACCTGCGCGAGCTGGCGCTGCCCTCTCCGGGGAGCCGGGAGCAGCTCGGCGAGCAGGTGGCCCGGATCCACGCCCGTCCCCTGGACCGGTCGCGGCCGCTGTGGGAGGCCTACGTGATCACCGGGCTGGCCGACGGCAGGGCCGCGTTCTACACCAAGGTCCACCACGCGGCGATCGACGGGGTCTCCGGCGAGGAGATCCTCGAGACGATCATGGACGTCACCGTCGAGCCGCGCGTCGTACCCCCCGAGGACGTGGAGTTCGTCCCGCGGCAGCTACCGTCCGCGGTCGGCCTGATCGGCCGCGGAGTCCGCTCGCTGGCGCTGAACCCGGTCGAGGTCCTGCGCGCGGTGCCCAAGTCGCTGGGCTACCTCGACGAGCTGCCCGGAGCGGCCAACTTCCCCGGGGCGCACCTGCTCAGCACGACCGCCGGCACCGTCGGCCGGGTGCTCGGCCAGGCCCGGCACCCCGCCGGCCGCGACCTGCACGCGCCACGGACGCCGTTCAACGGGCCGATCACCGCGCACCGGAGGTTCTCCTACGGGTCGGTGCCGCTCGACGACGTCAAGCGGGTCAAGGCCGCCCTCGGCATGACGGTCAACGACGTGGTGATGACGCTGACCGCCGCGGCCCTGCGCCGATGGCTGCTCGACCACGACGCCCTGCCCGGTTCGCCGCTGGTCGTCGCCGTCCCGGCATCCATCCGGATCGAGGACCAGAAGGGCACCTTCGGCAACCAGGTGTCGGTGATGGTCGCCGCGCTACCCACCCACCTCGCCGACCCGGTCGAGCGGGCCCACGCCACCCGGGACGCGATGCGCGAGGCCAAGCAGCACTTCGAGGCGGCGCCGGCGTCGTTGGTGCAGGATCTCTCGACGGTGATCCCGACGGCGATGTCGGGCCTCTTCGCGCGCGCCTTGTTCCGGCTGGCCATGGTGCCCGGGGTGCTGTTCAACCTGTTCGTGAGCAACGTCCCGGGGCCGCAGCTGCCGCTGTACGTCGCAGGGGCCCGCGTCGAGGGGCTCTACCCGGTCTCCGCCGTGACGGACTGGACCGGGGGCCTGAACATCACGTTGTTCTCCTACGACGGCCACCTGGATTTCGGACTGATTGCCTGTCGCGAGATGGTCCCCGACGTGTGGAACCTCGTGGGCTACCTGCAGGAGGCCCTCGACGAGCTGCTGGCCGCGGTCCTCGACTGACGGGCTCAGCGGGCGCGCGCCGCGGTCCGGACGATCGCGTCGACGAACTCGTCCTGGAGCGGCTCGGGGAGCTCGTGACCCATGCCCGGGACCAGCAGCAGCTCGGCGCCGGCCAGCGCCCGCGCGGTGGCCCGCCCGCCGGAGACGTGCACCATCCTGTCCGCGAGACCGTGCACCACGAGCGTGGGCACGTCGAGTCCGCGCAGGTCGCGGGTGCGGTCCGGCTGGGTCAGGATCGCCAGCATCTGCCGGGCCACCCCGGCGCGACTCACGCCACGGTCCCAGGTCTCCGCCGCCCGTTCACGGATCGCCTCGGCGGTGTCGGGGTACATCGGCGAGCCGATCAGCTTCCACAGCTTCGCGGAGGTCTCGATGTAGGCATCGCGCGAGGAGCGGCGCGCCAGCAGCAGCGGAGCGAGCCGTGGGTCCTGCCAGCCGACGAACCGGCGGCCGGTGGTCGACATGATCGAGGTCAGCGAGCGGACCCGGTCGGGGAAGTGCAGAGCCATGGTCTGCGCGATCATCCCGCCCATGGACACGCCGACCACATGCGCGGCGTCGTGACCGAGGTGGTCGAGGATCGCGATGCCGTCGTGGGCCATGTCCTGCAGCGTGTACGGCGGGCGAAGCGGCCGACCCAGGGCGGCCTGCACGATCATCCGACGGGTCACCCGTCCGCGTGCCCGGCCCGACCGTCCGGTGTCGCGGTTGTCGTAGCGGATGACGTGGAAGCCGCGGTCGGCGAGCTTCTGGCAGAACACCGGGTCCCACCAGGTCATCGGGCCGCCGAGGCCCATCACCAGCAGGATCGCCTCGTCGGCCGGGTCGCCGAAGGTCTGGTAGCACAGGTCCAGGTCGCCGACCGCCACGAACTTCTCCTGCGAGGGAGTGGGTTCGGGCGGCGTTCCGGCGGCGGATTCGGCGGCGGATTCGGCGGCGGACATGTGCCTCCTTCGGGCGGCAACGCTTGTTACCGATCAGTATATCGTTCGATCTGCTCCGCCGCCGGGCGCTGGGACCTGCGGATCCGGTGGTGGGGTCCGGGGTCCGTGAGCGAAAACATCGATAACGGTCCGGCGACGTTGCCGTTTGAACCGCCCGAAATGTGGTTACCGTCACATCATGGGATCACCGCTCGGATCGTTCCTGTGTCCGCCCGGCTACGCCGGACCGGCGGGCCTGCGGGCGATCGCCCGTGAGGCCAGTGCCATCGGTGAGGCAGCCCGGTTCGCCCGGCGGCACGCCGCCGCACGGCGCAGCCGGCGCGAGATCCCCTATGCGATGCGCTCTCCGGAGCCCGGTGCGCAGCCGGTCGTCCTGGTCCCCGGCTTCATGGCCGGAGACGGCTCGCTGTCCCTGATGGCGCGGCACCTGCGCGAGCTCGGCCACCGCACCTACCGCTCGACCATGCACGCCAACGTCGGCTGCACCAAGAAGGCCCGGGACCGCCTCGAGGAGCGGATCGAGACGATCGCGACCAAGCGCGGGCGCAAGGTCAGCGTGGTCGGCCACAGCCTGGGCGGCCTGCTCGCCCGCGGGATCGCGGCGCACCGGCCCGACCTGGTCGACGGCATCGTCACCCTCGGCAGCCCGCTGCTCGCCCCCGGCGCCGCCCACCAGCTGCTGCTGTGGGACCTGAACCTGATCGTCGGGCTCCAGCGAGCCGGTCTGGGCTCGATGATGGGCGCGGACTGCACCTCCGGTGACTGCGCCAAGGACAGCTGGGAGGCGGGCCAGGCGCCGCTGCACCGCGACGTCGCCTTCACCTCGGTGTTCTCCCGCCGCGACGGCATCATCGACTGGCGGGCGTGCCTGGACCCGCTGGCCAAGACGGTCGAGGTGCGCACCAGCCACCTCGGGATGGCCTTCGACCCGGGGGTGCTCGACATAGTCGGGTCCACCCTGGCCGAGAGCCGCGCCCGTGCCGAGGGCAACGCCGCGGTCAGTGCGCGGGCCAGCCTGGCGGCAGCTCCTGCCGCGTCGGCGGGTTAGCCCCCCGCCGCGAGCAGGTGATCGCGGCGGCGAGGGCCGACGCCTCGAGCAGGGTGCGCAGCTGCTCCGCGTCGAGCGCGCGGGGCGCCTCCCACTGCAGCAGGACCGCGACCAGGGCGGCCATGAACGAGTCGCCGGCCCCGACCGTGTCGACGAGGTCGGTCGGCGGCGACTCGACCTCGACGTTCGTATCGTCGGTGAACGCCACCGCGCCGTGCGCCCCGCGGGTCACCACGACCAGGCGGGTACGACCGTTCCCGAGCAGCTCGTGCGCCACCGTGGGGGTCTCCGCCCCCGGACGGAGCAGCTCGAGGTCCTCGTCGCTCATCTTGACGACGTCGGCCTGCTCGGCGACCGCGGCGATGTCGGCCCAGGTCGGCAGGAACGCCGGCCGGACGTTGGGGTCGTAGCTGACGAAGACGCCGGCCTCGCGGGCCTGACCGAGCAGGTCGAGCACCGCGTCCCGGCCGGGTGCCAGCACGGCTCCCAGCGAGCCGACGTGGAGCCCGGAAACCTCCGCGGGCAGCCGCTGGACGTCGAGGGCCCAAGACAGCTCGAACTCGTACGACGCCGCGCCGTCGGCACCGAGACGCGCGGTCGCCGTACTGGTCCGCCCGCCGGGCCGCACCGACTCCTCGGAGAGGTCGACCCCGCAGGCGCGGACGTGGTCGACGACGAGGTCGCCGTGCGGGTCGTCCCCGAGCTCGGTGACCAGCGTGGTCGGCACGCCCAGCCGGGCCAGGCCCACGGCCACGTTCATCGGGGAGCCGCCGGGCGCCACGGTGGCTTCGTCGGCGAGGGGCTGCACGATGTCGACGAGCGACTCGCCGACCACCAGGAAACGCTTGCCGGAGACGCTCATCGGCGGCTCAGTGCTCGAAGTCGACGGCGGCGTAGGACTTGAGCTTGTGGAGCTTGTGCTCCGAGGCGATCGAGCGGATCGTGCCGCTGCGCGAGCGCATCACCAGCGAGTGGGTGCTGGCGCCGCCGGCCCGGTAGCGCACGCCCTTCATCAGCTCGCCGTCGGTGATGCCGGTGGCGACGAAGAAGACGTCGTCGCCGGTCACCAGGTCGTCGGTGCCCAGGACCCGGTCGAGGTCGTGCCCGGCGTCCACGGCGCGCTGCCGCTCGTCGTCGTCCTTGGGCCACAGCCGGCCCTGGATGACGCCGTCGAGGCACTTCATCGCGCAGGCGGCGATGATGCCCTCGGGGGTGCCGCCGACGCCGAGCAGCAGGTCGATGCCGGTGTCGGGACGGGCGGCCATGATCGCGCCGGCCACGTCGCCGTCGCTGATGAACTTGATCCGCGCACCGGTCGCCCGGATCTCCTCGGCGAGCGTGTCGTGCCGGGGGCGGTCGAGCAGGACCACGGTCACGTCCCCGGGCGCGCTGCCCTTGGCCTTGGCCACCCGGTGGATGTTCTCCGCGACGGGGTAGCGGATGTCGACCACGTCGGCGGCCTCGGGTCCGGTGACCAGCTTCTCCATGTAGAACACCGCGGACGGGTCGTACATCGACCCGCGGGGCGCCACCGCCATCACCGAGATCGCGTTCATCATGCCCTTGGCGGCCAGCGTGGTGCCGTCGATGGGGTCGACAGCGACGTCGCACTCGGGGCCGGTGCCGTCGCCGACCTGCTCGCCGTTGTAGAGCATCGGCGCGTTGTCCTTCTCGCCCTCGCCGATCACCACGACGCCGCTCATGCCCACGGTGGAGATCAGGGCGCGCATCGCGTTGACCGCGACGTCGTCCGCGCCGTTCTTGTCGCCCCGGCCGACCCATCGGCCGGCGGCCATGGCGGCGGCCTCGGTGACCCGGACCAGCTCCAGGGCGAGGTTGCGGTCGGGGGCCTCGTGGGCGGCTATCAGGTCCGGCGAGACTGAGGAGGCGTCAGACATGCGCCGAGACTACCCGCTGGAACCGGCTGTGTAGACCTCCACCTCGGTCGCCTTCACCGTCGCCCAGACCGCCGTGCCCGGGGTGAGACCGAGCGCGGCGGCGCTGGCCGGGGTGACGTCGGCCAGCAGGCCGGTGGCCGCGTCGACGTGCACCCGCACCGCTGCGCCGTGCGGGGACGCCGAGACGACGGTTCCCGGCCAGCGGTTCCGGGCCGAGCCGGTGGGCTGCTCGAGGGTGAGGGTCACCGCCGCCGGCGGGAAGCAGGCGTTCACCTCCCCGTCGGCCGCGGTGGCGGTGACCAGGGACGAGCCGTCGTCGAGCCGGACCAGCGTGCCGCTGCTCCGGCCGCGCAGCACGTTGAGCCCGACCAGCCGGGCGACGTGCTCGGTGGCGGGGCGGCTCGCCACCTCGTCGGGGGTGCCCTGCTGGGCGACTCGGCCGCCGTCGAGCACCAGCACCCGGGTGGCCAGGGTCATCGCGTCGATCGCGTCGTGCGTGACGAGCACGGTGACCCCGTCGTACTCCGTCAGGTGCCGGGCCAGCTCGATCCGCAGTGCCATCGCGGTCCCGACGTCGAGGGCGGAGAGCGGCTCGTCGAGCAGCAGCAGGCGTGGCGCGGTCGCCAGCGCCCGCGCCAGCGCGACCCGCTGGGCCTGGCCGCCGGAGAGCTGGTGCGGCTTGCGGTGGGCGAGGTCCTCGACGCCGAGCCGGACGAGCCAGGACCGGGCCTGGCCCTCGCTGGCCCGGCGTCCGGCGCCACGCGCGCGGGGGCCGAAGGCGACGTTGGCCAGGGCGTCCAGGTGCGGGAAGAGACGGTGCTGCTGGAACACCATCCCGACCCGGCGCGCGGCCACCTCGCGGCGGGCTGTGCCGGCCGAGTCCCACGACTCGCCGTCGACGGTGACGTGCCCGTCGTCGAGCGGAACGATCCCGGCGAGCGCGCGCACGAGTGTGGACTTGCCGGCGCCGTTCGGTCCGATCACCGCGACCACGTCGCCGGGCTGCGCGGTGAGGCGCGCGTCCAACGTGTGCTCGGGCCTGCGGACCACCACGTGAGCGTCGATCACCGGCCCACCACCCCCGACACGGCCGGGTCGAACCAGCGCTCGCGCAGCAGGGCGAGCACGGCGACGGAGACCGTCAGCAGGATCACGCTGAGCAGCACGGCGCCCTCCGGGTCGTCCTGAAGCGCGACGTAGATGGCGTTCGGCATCGTGCGGGTGGTGCCGCGGAAGTTGCCGGCGAACGTGATCGTCGCCCCGAACTCGCCGATCGCGCGCGCCCAGGCCAGCACCAACCCGGCGAGGATGCCCGGTCCGGCGAGGGGGACCGAGACCCGGCGGAACGTCGTCCAGCGGCTCGCGCCGAGGGTGGCCGCGACGACGTCGTACTCCGCATCGCTGGCCCGCAACGCCCCCTCGACGCTGAGCACGAAGAACGGCAGCGCGACGAACGCGTGTGCCACGACGACAGCGGGGGTGGTGAACGGCAGGGAGACGCCGAACAGGTCGTAGACCGGGCCCCCGACCAGCCCGCGCCGCCCGAAGCCGCTGAGCAGGGCGACGCCCGCGACCACGGGAGGCAGGACCAGCGGGATCACCACCAGCGCGCGCACGACCCGACGGCCGGGAAAGTCCACCCGCGCGAGCAGCCAGGCGAGCGGGATCCCGATCACCACCACCACGACGACCGCGGCCAGCGAGGTGACAAGGGACAGCCGGAGCGCGTCCAGGATCGCCGGGTCGGTGAGGCGCGCACCGAGGTCCGCCCAGGGGGTGCGGGCCAGGAGCGCGACCAGAGGCAGCACCAGGAACACGACGGCCAGGCCGGCCGGGACCAGGAGGAGGTACGGCGCCCGGCCGAGCGCCGGCCCGCGCCGGGCCGCCCTGCGACGGGTGTCGCTCACGGGGGACCGAACCCGGCGTCGGCGAGGATCCGCTGCCCGCGGTCGGAGAGCACCAGGTCGACCCAGGCGCGGGCCAGGTCCGGGGAGCCGGCGTCCTTCAGCGCGGCGACGACGTAGTGGGTCGACGTCGCCGGAGCGCCCGAGATCTCGAACGAGCGGACCGAGTCGCCGGCGTCGACCGCGTCGGTGGCGTAGACCAGTCCGGCGTCGGCCTCGCCCAGCTCCACCTTGCTCAGCACCGCCTTGACGTCGGTCTCCTCGCTGGCCGCCGGGGCGGAGACGCCGGCCTCGTCCAGCACGGTGGCGGCGACGTTCCCGCAGGGAGCGGAGGGCACGCAGACCACGTAGTCGACGCCGGGGCGGGACAGGTCGTCGACGGACCGCACCCGCGCCGGGTTGTCGGCGGGCACGACCAGGACCAGGTGGTTGGAGGCGAAGACGTCGGGGGTCGCGTCGGTGCCGCCGGCGGCCACCACCGAGTCCATGGTGCGCTCGTCGGCGGTGGCGAGGACGTCCGCCGGCGCACCCTGGACGACCTGCTGGGCGAGCGTGGCGCTGGAGTCGAAGGACAGCCGCACGTCGACGCCGGGGTGGTCCTCGACGAACGCGTGCTCGAGGTCGGTGAACGTCCCGGTCAGCGATGCGGCGGCGAGCACGGTCAGCTGGTCGGAGGGCCCCCCGCCGCACCCCGCGCCGGACACGAGCACCGCCAGCAGGGCGACCCCGAGCGCGCCGTACCGCCGGGCCGGCCTCACGGCAGCTCCACGACGACGTTGGTGGACTTGACCGACGCGATCGCGACGACGCCGGGCTCGAGGCCCAGGTCGTCGGCAGCCTCGGCGCTCATCAGCGAGACCATCCGGTAGGGGCCGCAGACCATCTCGACCTGCGCCATCACGGTGTCCTTCTTGACCGCGGTCACGATGCCGCGCAGCCGGTTGCGGGCGCTCACCGAGGTGCTGCGCGGAACCCCGTCGTGGTCGGTGTCGGCCAGGGAGCGAGCCAGCGCCGCGAGGTCCTGGCCCCGGACCCGGGCGCGTCCGGACTCGTCGTGGCCGGCGTCGAGCCGCCCGGCGTCGATCCAGCGGCGCACGGTGTCGTCGCTGACGCCGAGGATCTCGGCTGCCTCCGCAACCCGGTACGTCGTCATCCGTACATGATGCCGCAGAAGCGGATGATCAAGCCAGAATTCGTCCGCAGAAGCGGATTCGTGCGTCGTTGCCGTGCTCCGCCACGGTCACGGCCGCCGCACCGGTGCCATCGGGCGGTGGCCGAAGGCGACGGAGAGGATCCCGCCAGGGCGAGCAGGTCGCTGCTCTCGGCGAGTGCCGGGCCCACGGGGGAGCCCACGGGGCGGGTGGGGACAATGGCGGTGTGAGCGGACAGGCGGGCAGGTACCAGCGGTCGGCCGCCGGCATGGTGGGCGCGATGGTGGTGCTGGTCGCCGTCGTCGTGGGCCTGGTCGTCTTCCGTGACGCGAACCGGCAGGACCCGCGGGGCCCGGTCAAAGAGGTGGACTACACGCAGGCCGCGGACTTCGCGCGGCAGCAGGCCAGCTTCGAGGTGCTGGCCCCGGCGTCGCTGCCGGAGGGGTGGCGGGCCACGACGGTGGAGTACCGCCCCGGCACGAACGACCGCTGGCACCTCGGGCTGCTGACGGACCAGGACCGGTACGTCGGCCTCGAGCAGTCCGACGACTCGGTGGGCTCCATGGTGAAGACCTACGTCGACCCCGACGCTGCCGAGGGCGCTCCGGCCCGGGTCGGCGGGGAGCCGTGGTCGACGTACTCCGACCCCGGCGGGGATCTCGCACTGGTCCGGCGCCAGGACGGGGTCACCACTCTGGTGGTCGGCCACGAGGTGCCGCAGGACGACCTCGTCGCGTTCACGGCCTCGCTGCGCTGACCGCCCCCCGGACCCGGCGTCAGTCCCCGGCGGGCGAGCCCTCGCCGTCCTTCTGCAGCGCGGCCTCGAGCCGCCGCCGCGCCCCGTCGAGCCAGCTCTGGCAGACCTGCGCGAGCTTCTCGCCCCGCTCCCACAGCGCGAGGGACTCCTCGAGGTTGCTGCCCCCCGACTCGAGCCGGCGGACCACCTCGACCAGCGCTTCGCGGGCCTGCTCGTAGCTCAGCTCCGGCTCGGGCGTGCTGCTGCTCGCGGCGGCGCCATGCGGGTCACTCGGCTGGGTCATCGTCGGTCTCCTCGATGCGTGGGGGTTCGGGGGTGGTCTCGCGGACGACGACGCCGAGGCGCCCGTCGTGCACCCGGACCTGGAGCGCGGTGTCCACCGGCGCCTGCTGCACGGACGTGACCACGTGGCCCGCACCGTCCTGCACCACGGCGTAGCCGCGCTTGAGGGTGGCCAGCGGGGACAGCCCGCGGACCCGGGCCAGCTGGTGTCCGAGGTCGTTGTGGGCGTGGTCGATGCGGTGCTGCAGGGTTCGACGGGCCCGGTCCCGCAGCTCGCGCACCTCGCGGTCGCGGTCGATGAGCACGCTGGTCGGGTCGTCGAGGCACGGGCGGGCGCGCAGCGCGTCGAGCCGCTGCTGTTCTCGCCCGAGCCAGCCGGCCATCGCCGCGCGCAGCCGGTCGCGGGCGTGCGCGACCCGGTCGAGCTCCTCCGCGACGTCGGGTACGACGGTCTTGGCGGCGTCGGTCGGGGTGGCCGCCCGCCGGTCGGCGACCAGGTCGAGCAGCGGGCTGTCGGGCTCGTGGCCGATCGCCGACACCACCGGCGTGGTCATCGCGAACACCGCGCGCAGCAGCCCCTCGTCGGAGAACGGCAGCAGGTCCTCCACCGAGCCGCCGCCGCGGGCGATCACGACCACGTCGACGTCGGGGTCGCGGTCGAGCCGGCCGAGCGCGGCCATGATCTCGCCCGCGGCGTTGGGGCCCTGGACCGCGGTGTGCGCCACCCGGAACTCGACCGCCGGCCAGCGACGGCGGGCCACCTCGAGCACGTCGCGCTCGGCGGCCGAGCCTGCGCCGGTCACCAGCCCGATGCAGCGCGGGAGGAACGGCAGCGGCCGCTTGCGCTCCCGGGCGAAGAGACCTTCCGCGGCCAGCAGCTGCCGGCGCCGCTCGATCCGCGCGAGCAGCTCGCCGAGGCCGACCATCCGGATGTCCCCGGCGCGCAAGGAGAGCGTGCCGCGGTTGGCGTAGTACGACGGCTTCGCGTGCACGACGATGCTCGCGCCCTCGACGACCGGCGGGTTGAGCGAGTCGAACAGCTGCCTCGAGCACGTCACGGAGACCGACACGTCGGCCACGGCGTCACGCAGCGTCAGGAAGACGGTGTTCATCCCCTGGCGGCGGCTGAGCTGGGCGACCTGCCCCTCCACCCACACCG
This sequence comes from uncultured Actinomycetota bacterium, assembly GCA_963801125.1. GTDB lineage: Bacteria > Actinomycetota > Actinomycetes > Propionibacteriales > Nocardioidaceae > Nocardioides_B. Next base: position 14,988 of record CAWDDL010000007.1, on the reverse strand, counting down.
CGCCGAGCCGGTCGACCCATCCGGAGATCAGGTTCGCGATCTGGCGGACGGGCGCCGGCTTCTCGGGGGAGGTCTCCAGTGCCACGCCAGGCACCCTAGGCGACACCGCCTACGATTGCCCCCATGAGCACGTCAGACCTGGGGATGCCGCCCGTCTTGGACCCGGCCGCCGCCGATGGCAGGTCCGTGCTGCTCGCCGCGCCCCGTGGGTACTGCGCCGGCGTGGACCGGGCGGTGATCACCGTGGAGAAGGCGCTGGACCTGTACGGCCCGCCGGTCTACGTCCGCAAGCAGATCGTGCACAACAAGCACGTGGTCTCGAACCTCGAGTCGCGTGGTGCGGTGTTCGTCGAGGAGCTCGCCGAGGTGCCCGAGGGTGCGACGGTCGTCTTCTCCGCGCACGGTGTCTCGCCCGAGGTGCACCGTCAGGCCGAGGATCGCGGCCTGAAGACGATCGACGCCACGTGCCCGCTGGTGACCAAGGTCCACCACGAGGCGCGCCGGTTCGCAAGCGACGACTACGACATCCTGCTGATCGGGCACGAGGGGCACGAGGAGGTCGAGGGCACTGCCGGCGAGGCGCCGGAGCACATCAAGCTCGTCCAGACCCCTGAGGACGTCGCCACCCTCGAGGTCCGGGACCCGTCCAAGGTGGCCTGGCTGTCCCAGACCACGCTGTCGGTCGACGAGACGATGACGATCGTGGACGCGATCCGGGAGCGCTTCCCCGAGCTGCTCGACCCGCCCTCGGACGACATCTGCTACGCCACCCAGAACCGGCAGATGGCGATCAAGGAGATCTCCCGCGAGGCGGACCTGGTCATCGTCGTCGGTTCGGGCAACTCCTCGAACTCCGTACGGCTGGTGGAGGTCGCGCTCGAGGCGGGTGCCAAGGCGGCGTACCGCGTCGACGACTCCTCGGAGATCTCCGAGGCCTGGCTCGAGGGCGTGGAGACGGTCAGCGTGACCTCGGGGGCATCGGTTCCCGAGGACCTGGTCGAGGGCGTCTTGAGCTTCCTCGCCGAGCGTGGCTACCCGGACGCCAAGGCGGTGCACACGGCGGAGGAGTCGCTGATCTTCGCGCTGCCTCCGGAGCTGCGCCGCGACATGCGGGCCGCGGAGCGCGCCGGCGCCTGACGTCCGCGCGTGCCTACCGGCCCGCTGCGCGATTCTTGCCTTGCGCGCCGCCGGTTGTCGCGGCGACCACTCGAGCGGGCAAGCGGCGCGCTGGAACGGTCGAATCGCTGTCGCTCGGCTGGTCTGCCCGTTCGACGGGTCCTCGGGCCCCCGTGAGGAGGCGCCGGGTCGGCGGTGTCGGGGGTGAGGAGGCGCCGGGTCGGCGGTCAGCGGGTCGGGACGACGGTACGGCGCCCGCGGCCGGTCGACCGGATGCTGCCGGAGTTGCGGGCGGCCACCTGGCGCAGCGCCAGCACGAGCAGGGCGAGGCCGTAGCCCAGCACCAGGGAGCCGGCGTGGTGGGCCAACCCGGACACGGTGGCTTGGATGATCCCGTCCCCGGCCTCGGCGATGCTGCTCCGGGACACGACCGCGAGGACGAGCATGGTGCCGGCCATCAGCAGCGGGGGCAGCACGCCGACCACGAAGAAGTCCCGCGGCCGGACCGCCAGCGCCGCCCCGACACAGGTCAGCACGAACGCCGCGTCGTACGCCAGCGTGAGTCCGTCGGCGAGCAGCAGGTGCCCGACGACGACCAGGAGAGCTGCGGCTGCCGAGGCGTGCGCCACCAGGCGACCAGGGTGTCGCCCCTCCTCCCAGAGGGTCTTCCTCGGGGGCGTGCGCAGGCTGCTCACCCGGTCAACGTAGGACCGCGGCCGCGCTCTCGCACGGCGACGCGCCGCAGCAGGTCAAGTGGTCCAGCGACCGCGACGAGCCCCGGGAGGCGCGCTGACCGGCCCGGAGGGTTCAGGCGCTGCGGCGGCCCTCGCCGTCGGGGGAGTCCTCGGAGGGCGCGGCGAGGTCGGCGGCCACCTGGTCCCCGGCACCTCGATCGAGCTCCGGGAGCACCTCGCGCTCCGGAGTGGTGGCGTCGAGGAGCTCGGACGCGGTCAGCGGCCGGACCGCGTCGCTGACGGCCTCCGGGGCGGTCAGGTCCGCGTCGCCGACCTCCAGCTCGTTGAACTTGCGGGCGGAGACCAGCACCCGGGTCTCGAGCGACCCGACCGCCTTGTTGTAGGAGCCGACCGCGGAGGTCAGGGACCGGCCGAGCTTGTCGAGGTGTGCGCCCATCGTGCCGAGCCGGTCGTGCAGCTCGCGGCCGAGCTCGTGGATCTCGCGGGCCTTGTCCGCCAGCGACTCCTGGGTCCAGGCGTAGGCGACGGTCCGCAGCAGCGCAATCAGCGTCGTCGGCGTGGCGAGGACGACCTGCCTCCCGGCGGCGTACTCGATCAACGTCGGCTCGGCTTCGAGCGCCGCGGACAGGAACGACTCGCCGGGCACGAACAGCACGACGAACTCCGGCGTCGAGGGAAGGCTGCGCCAGTAGGCCTTGCCGGCCAGCACGTCGACGTGCTGGCGGAGCTGGCGGGCGTGTCGCACGAGGTGCGCATCGCGCTCGTCGTCGAGATCGGTGCTGGTCGCGTCGAGGAACGCGTCGAGCGGGACCTTCGCGTCGACCACCACGTGCTTGCCGCCCGCCAGGTTCACCACGAGGTCCGGCCGGAGCAGACCGTCGTCGTTGCGGACCGACACCTGCTCGTCGAAGTCGCAGCGCGCCACCATGCCGGAGACCTCGACAGCGCGGCGCAGGTGCAGCTCGCCCCAGCGGCCGCGCACCTGCGGTCGTCGGAGCGCCGTGGACAGTGAGGAGGTCTCGCGGCGCAGCGACTCGGTGGAGTGGCGCACCTCGTCCACCTGCTGCCGGAGCTGGCTCTGCCAGGACACCCGGTGCTGCTCGAGGTCGCGCATCTGGTCGTGGAGCCGGTCGAGGCTCTCCCGGACGACCGCCTGGTCGGCGGCACGGGACTCCAGGGCGCGCTGGCTGATCGCCGCGTCGTGACCGGACGCGCGACCCCGAGCGAAGAGCAGCCCGACGACGGCGCCGAGGGCGACACCGAGGAGCAGCGTGATGAGCAGCGAGAGCGTCGTACCGATGTCCATGGAAGTCAGCATGGACGAGGCGTCCGACAGTTCCGCGCACGCGCGCTGGAGGATCCCGGTCGCGAGCCTCTCAGTCGCTCAGCTCGACGATCACCGGCGCATGGTCGGAGGCGCCCTTGCCGGCGCGCTCCTCGGTGTCGATCACCGCGCCCTTGCTGCGCGCGGCCAGGACCGGCGAGCCCAGGACGAAGTCGATCCGCATGCCGCGGTTCCGCTCGAAGCGCTGCCGGTAGTAGTCCCAGTAGGTGAAGACGTCGGGTCCGGGCAGGTGCGGCCGGACGAGGTCGGCGTACCCCGCCTCGACGACGGCCGCGAACGCCGCCCGCTCAGGAGGGGACACGTGCGTGCTCTTCGCGAAGCGGGTGATGTCGAAGACGTCCTCGTCGAACGGTGCGATGTTCCAGTCGCCGGTCAGGGCGACCTGCGCGTCGGGGTCGTCGCGGAGCCAGCCGCCGGCCGCCTGGCGCAGGGCCTCGAGCCAGGCCAGCTTGTAGTCGAGGTGCGGATCGCCGAGAGCCCTGCCGTTGGGCACGTACAGGGACCAGACCTGCACGCCTGCACAGGTGGCTCCCATTGCCCGGGCCTCCGCGGCGAGCGGGTCGCCGAAGTGCGGCATGCCCTCGAACCCGTGCTGCACGTCGGTCAGCCCGACCCGTGAGGCGATGGCCACCCCGTTCCACTGGTTGTGCCCCAGCGTGGCCACCTCGTAGCCGAGGGCCTCGAGCCCCATCAGCGGCCACTGGTCGTCGCGCGCCTTGGTCTCCTGGAGCGTGAGCACGTCGATGTCCTGGCGCTGCACGAAGGCCTCGACCCGATCGATCCGTGAGCGGATGGAGTTCACGTTCCAGGTCGCGAGGCGCATGCGGGCCAGCGTAGGGGCCTCGTGCGGTCAGGTCTGGGGCGAGGTCGTCGGTGCTCGGTCAGGAGGTCAGCGCAGCGTGGCGACGACGGACCTCCGCGACGACCCCGTCCGGGCCCAGGGTGAGCACGTCGCCGACCCGCTCGCCGTCCACGAGGACCGAGCCCGCGGTCGTGGCCCGGGCGGCGGCTCGGATGCCGGCGACAACGCCCCGTCGACGCCGGACCGCGCTGAACGTGCTGGGCAGCAGGTAGGCGGTGTTGCCGACGCTCACCACCTGCACATCGACCTCCGGAAGCTCGTCGCGCAGGCGCAGGTACGCCTGCGCGACGAGACCGGTCTCCGAGTCGTGCTCGTGGGCTCCGTCCACGCGGCGGTCGAAGCAGATGCCGTCGCGGGCCTCACCGCTGCAGCAGCCGCTGCCGCCGTGGGCGTCGGTCCACGGGCGCACCAGGACGACTCGCATGGTCATCGCACCGGAGTGCTCGGTTCGTCGACGGGACTGCCCATCTCGTCGTACGTCGTGCGCCCGGCGCCCCCACGCAGCGCCTTGGCCGCCTCGACGATCAGCCAGATCGCGAGCACGAAGACGATCGCGTCGAGCGGCGCCAGCACGAATCGCTCGGTCCACCCGTCGGCCTGGACGAAGTCCAAGAACTGCTTCACCAGCGCCCACGTGGTCATCGCGAGCAGGAACACCAGCGGGATGATCGCTGCGATCGGGTTGCGACGCATCCGCATCACCCACACGGCGACGACGGTGAGGGCCAGTCCGGCGGTCAGCTGGTTCGTCGTCCCGAACAGCCGCCACAGGTAGCCGAACGTGTAACCGGCGTCCCCGCCGCCGGGGATCAGCGCCATGGCGAGCGGTACTGCGACCGCCACGAGGCTGGCGAAGGTGAGGTTGCGGGCGAGCGCGTGCCAACCGGAGATCTCCGCGATCTCCTGGACGACGTAGCGCTGCAGCCGGACCCCGGTGTCCATGGTGGTCGCCGCAAAGGAGATCACCACGACCGCGGCGAAGATGACCGCGAGGTCGAGCGGGATGCCGAGGTTGTTGGCGAACGCGCCGACGCCGTTGACGAAGTTGCCGACGGCGCCACCGGACGCCGTGCCGAAGTCGGGGTAGAGCTTGTCCCAGTCCGCGCGGGTTGCGGCAACCCCCGCGGTGGCGGCCAGCACCGCCCCCGTCGCGAGGCTGCCCTCGCCGACCGCGCCCATGTAGCCGACGTAGCGGGCGTCAGGCTCCTTGTCGATCTGCTTGGCGGTGGTCCCCGACGAGACGAGGGAGTGGAAGCCGGAGATCGCGCCGCAGGCGATGGTGATGAACAGGAACGGGAAGATCGACGGCGAGCCCGCCGGCACGTCGTTGACGACGGGGGCCACGATCGTGCTCCAGCCGACCAGCATGCCGAGTCCGATCACACCGAGAGCGATGAACAGCTGGTGGGAGTTGATGTAGTCGCGGGGCTGCAGCAGCAGCCACACCGGCAGCCGCGAGGCGAAGAACGTGTAGGCGAAGAGCAGGACCACCCACAGGTTGCGCGGGTTGTCGATGCCGAGCGCGTCCGACAGCGGCGCGATGTCGACGGGCACCTGCTGGCCCACCCAGATCAGGGCGTAGAGCACCACCACGCCGACGATCGAGGGCACGAGCGCCGCGGAGCGGCTGCGGTAGATGTACTGCCCGATGAAGATCGCGAGCGGGATCTCGGCGACGATCGGGATCACCGCGCCGGGGTTGGCCACGAACAGGTTGCCGATCACCACGGCGAACACGGCGTTCACCAGGGTCAGCAGGAAGAAGATGATCAGCAGGAACAGCGTCCTGGCGCGCTGGCTGATCACGTCGTGCGCGATCGTGCCGATGTTGCGGGCCCGGTGCCGCAGCGAGACCGCGAGCGAGCCGAAGTCGTGGACGCCGGCAGCGAAGATCGTGCCGAGGACGATCCAGGCGAGCGCCGGACCCCAGCCCCAGAACACCGCGATGGCGGGACCGACGATGGGCGCGGCGCCGGCCACGGAGGTGAAGTGGTGGCCGAACACGACGTGCTTGTTGGTGGCGACGAAGTCCACCCCGTCGCTGAACTCGTGCGCCGGGGTGACGAAGTCGGGGTCGAGACCGTAGACACGGTGGGTGAGGTAGGCGGAGTAGTAGCGGTAGCCCAGGAAGAACAGGACTCCCACCACCGCCGCAACGACAACGGCTGGCACGTGATTCTCCTTCCGACGTTCCCGAAAGGCCGGACGGCCACATAGGGAAGAGACTCGTAATTGATCATTCCCTATATGTGAGGGTGGTCACAAGGCCGTCGGCGGGCCGGTTACCGTGTGCACGTGGAGCGGTTCGACCAAGCCCAAGTCGCCCGGGCGGTCGGCAATTCGTCCGTGGCCGAGATCGCGTGGGTGGCCGGAGACCTCACACCGCGCGTGCGGGGCGTTGTCGCACTGCTGCGAGGTGATCGCCCCGCCCTCGCCTTCACCTATGCCGACGAGCTGCTCGCCCGAAGCCTCGGCGAGGCGTCCTCGGCCGTCCTGAGCCTCACCGAGCGGCGTGCCACCGGCGGGGAGTTCGCGTCCCTGGTGCTCCGCGGAAGGCCCACGCTGGTCGAGGACCCGACCGGTGAGAGGTTCGTGGAGGACCTCGTCGTCCAGGAGCTGCGTCGCTACCCACCCTCGCGGGTCTTCGCCGACTCGCCGCTGCTGATGCGCGAGCACTGGTGGTACCTGCCGCGGCTGATCGTCGAGATCGACGTCGACTCGGTGGAGCCGGTCGAGCCGCGCGTCGAGCCGCACGACCACCTGCTCGTCGTCGCGGACGGCGACGAACCCGTCGTATGCGTGGCGAGACCGGGCGAGCAGACGGGAGAGCGGCTCGGCGTCGAGGTGGTCGGGCACACGCCCCCGGCGGGCCCGGCTGTCGTGTTCGGGCAGGACGCCACCTTCCCCGACCTCGACCAGTGGGCGCAGTGGCGCTGGACCGGGACCTGGGACGGAGCCGCTCTCGTGGCCGCCGAGGAGCCGCCGTGCACGGGACTGGGGCGGCCCTTGGGTCTGATGCAACGGTGGAGGAGGCAGCGCGCGTTCGAGCGGCGCTGCACGGAGGCGATCCCGCGGGCCTGACCGCGGGCGGAGAGGAGACAGTGGTGCGCGCAGTCGTCGTGGAGCAGACCGGCGGTCCCGAGGTCCTGCAGGTGCGGGACCAGCCCGACCCGACGCCGTCGGCAGGAGAGGTCGTCGTGGAGGTCGCCGCTGCGGGGGTGAACTTCATCGACGCCTACAAGCGCACCGGTGCCTATCCCATGGACCTGCCGTTCATCGCCGGGGCCGAGGGGGCGGGTCGGGTCCTCGAGATCGGTGACGGCGTCACCGACGTCGCGGTCGGCGACGTCGTCGCGTGGGCGATGGTCGACCGGGCCGGCTACGCCGAACGCGCGGCCGTGCCCGCCGAGCGGGTCGTCCCCGTGCCGGACGGCGTGGACCCGGAGCTGGCTGCCGCGGTGATGCTGCAGGGGATGACCGCGCAGTACCTGTGCCACACGACGTTCCCGGTCCGCGCCGGCCAGACCGCGCTGCTGCACGCCGCGGCCGGCGGGGTCGGCCTGCTGCTGACCCAGATGCTGGCCGCGAAGGGCGTGCGCGTGCTGGCGACCACGTCCACCGACGAGAAGGCCGAGCTCGCCCGCGGGGCCGGTGCGGCGGAGGTGATCCGCTACGACCGGGAGGACCTGCGCACCGAGGTGGAGCGGCTCACGGACGGGCGTGGCGTCGACGTGGTGTACGACGGGGTCGGCGCCAGCACGTTCGACGCCGGGCTCGACGTGCTCGTGCCGCGCGGCATGATGGTGCTCTTCGGCGCCTCGAGCGGCCCGGTGCCGCCGCTGGACCCGCAGGTGCTCAACCAGAAGGGGTCGCTGTTCCTGACCCGGCCGACGCTCGCGCACTACATCGCGGACCGGTCCGAGCTGCTCGAGCGGTCCTCCGACGTGCTCGGGCAGGTCGCCGACGGCTCGCTCGACGTGCGGATCGGCGGGCGCTACCGGCTCGAGGAGGCCGGCCGCGCGCACGAGGACCTGCAGGGGCGTCGTACCACCGGGAAGCTGCTGGTCGTGCCCTGAGCAGCCCTGTGCTCACGAGGCCGGGTAGCTCGACTCCTTGAGCAGCCGCGCGAGGTGCGCCGCGTTGGCCGCGACGCTCTGGGTCGTCTGCTCGACCTTCTCAGGCCGCGGCTCGAGGTCTTGGTAGTCGGTGCTTCCCATCGCCTCGCCGACCCAGTAGGTCGTGGCGTTGGCGGGGATCGTGAAGCCCGTGTCGCTGAGCGCCTGGTAGACCTCGGCGCTGACGTGGTGGGCGCCGTCCTCGTTGCCCACCACGGCCAGGGCGGCGACCTTGCCGTAGGTGAGCAGCCGGCCCTGGTCGTCGGTCTCGGCGAGCTCGGCGTCGAGGCGCTCGAGCGCCATCTTGCAGACCGCGGAGGGCTGCCCCATCCAGATCGGGGTGGCCATCACCAGGATGTCGCTGGCCAGCATCTTCTCCCGGATCGCCGGCCAGCCGTCGCCGTCGCCCTCGTCGACCTGGACGCCGAACTTCACCCGCGCGTCGATCACCCGGACCATCTCGCCGGTGATGCCGTGCTTCTCGAGCGCGTCGAGGACCTCGGCGCCGAGCTTCTCGGTGCTCGAGGCGGTCGGCGCGGGCTTGAGGGTGCAGTTCAGGACGAGTGCGCGAAGTTCGGTCATGTCTCTGAGCGTGCCCACTGCCGCGGTGTTCATGCGCCAGGGCCCCGGCACGGTCGGCGACCACCCGGGTGCGGTCCGCAGCCCCGGATCGGGGACGATGGCGGTCCGATGACGCTCACCGACCGCCTGCCCTCCCCACGTGCCGACAGGTCCGTCGACGAGGACGCCCTCTACGAGGTCTTCACCACCTGGGCCGGTGAGCTGGGCATCACGCTCTACCCGGCACAGGACGAGGCGTTCCTGGAGATCCTCACCGGCAGCAACGTGATCCTGTCCACGCCGACGGGCTCCGGGAAGAGCCTGGTCGCGACCGCCGCGCACGCCACCGCGCTGGCCCGGGGCGAGCGCACCTACTACACCGCACCGATCAAGGCGCTGGTCAGCGAGAAGTTCTTCGCCCTCTGCGACGTGTTCGGCCCGGAGAACGTCGGGATGCTCACCGGGGACGCCGCCGTGAACCCGACCGCGCCGGTGATCTGCTGCACCGCCGAGGTGCTCGCCAACCAGGCGCTGCGCGAGGGTGAGGACGCCGACATCGGCCAGGTCGTCATGGACGAGTTCCACTTCTACGCCGAGCCGGACCGCGGCTGGGCCTGGCAGGTGCCGCTGATCGAGCTCCCGCAGGCGCAGTTCCTGCTGATGTCGGCCACCCTCGGCGACGTCACTTCGTTCCGCGAGGACCTGACGCGTCGTACCGGACGGGCGAGCGCCGTGGTCAGCTCGATGGAGCGACCGGTCCCGCTGCACTACTCGTGGGCCGAGACGCCGATCCACGAGACGATCGAGGAGCTGCTGACCAGCCATCAGGCGCCGGTGTACGTCGTGCACTTCACCCAGGCGGCCGCGCTGGAGCGGGCGCAGGCGCTGACGTCGGTGAACGTCGCGACGCGTGAGGAGCGCGACCGGATCGCCGAGCTGATCGGCGGCTTCCGGTTCAGCGCCGGCTTCGGCAAGACCCTGTCGCGCCTGGTGCGGCACGGGATCGGCGTGCACCACGCGGGGATGCTGCCGAAGTACCGCCGGCTCGTCGAGACGCTGGCGCAGGCCGGCTACCTCAAGGTCATCTGCGGCACCGACACGCTCGGCGTCGGCATCAACGTGCCGATCCGGACCGTGGTGCTGACCGGGCTGACGAAGTACGACGGTCGCCGCACCCGGGTGCTCAAGGCCCGGGAGTTCCACCAGATCGCCGGACGCGCGGGCCGGGCCGGCTTCGACACCTCCGGCACCGTCGTCGTCCAGGCGCCCGACCACATCGTCGAGAACGCGCGGCTCGTGGCCAAGGCCGGCGACGACCCGAAGAAGCTGCGCAAGGTGCAGCGCAAGAAGCCGCCGGAAGGGTTCGTCACCTGGACCGAGGACAAGTTCGAGCAGCTCGTCGCGGCCGAGCCCGAACAGCTCGTGTCGCGGATGCGGGTGACCCACTCGATGCTGCTCAACGTGCTCGCCCGCGGCGGCGACCCGATGCCCGCGCTGAGGCGGCTGCTGCGCGACAACCACGAGGACGGCCGCAGCCAGGTCCGGCTCGTGCGCCGGGCGGTCGCGATCTACCGCAGCCTTCTGGCCGCCGGCGTCGTCGAGCAGGTCGAGCTCCCCGACGGCTCCCGGCAGGTGCGGCTCGTCGAGGACCTGCAGGCCGACTTCGCGCTGAACCAGCCGCTGTCGACGTACGCCCTGGCCACGCTCGACACCCTCGACGCGGAGGCCGACACCTACGCCCTCGACGTGGTCTCGGTGATCGAGGCGACCCTGGAGGACCCCAAGCCGGTGCTGCGCGCGCAGGAGTTCAAGGCGCGCGGCGAGGCGGTCGCGGAGATGAAGGCCGACGGCATCGAGTACGACGAGCGGATGGAGCTGCTCGACGAGGTCAGCTGGCCCAAGCCGCTGCACGAGCTGCTCGAGGCCACCTACGAGCTCTACGCCCGGACCCACCCCTGGATCACCGAGACGCCGCTGTCGCCGAAGTCGGTGGTGCGCGACATGTACGAGCAGGCGATGACGTTCGCGGAGTACGTCGCCGCCTATGGGCTGGCCCGGTCCGAGGGGCTGGTGCTGCGCTACCTGTCCGACGCCTACCGCGCCCTGCGGCAGACCGTGCCGGACTCGGTGCGCACCGACGAGCTCGACGACATCATCGACTGGGTCGGCACGGTGGTCCGCCAGACCGACTCCAGCCTGCTCGACGAGTGGGAAGCGCTCTCGCACCCCGACGCCGTCCCGGTAGAGCCGAACCCGCTCGAGCCGCAGGCGTCACCGCGGCTCACCTCGCAGCCGCGGGCGTTCCGGGTGCTGGTCCGCAACGCGATGTTCCGCCGGGTCGAGCTCGCCGCGCTGCGACGCGTCGAGGAGCTGGAGGAGATGGACGGCTCCGAGGCCGGCTGGGCGGACGCGCTGGCGTCGTACTTCGACGAGCACGCCACGATCGGTAGCGGGCCGGACGCCCGCGGGCCCGCGCTGTTCCTGGTGACCGAGGAGCCGGGCGCCTGGCAGGTGCAGCAGGTCGTCGACGACCCCGAGGGCCACCACGACTGGCGGGTGCGCGCGACGGTCGACCTGGCCGCCTCCGACGAGGCCGGCGAGCTCGTGCTGCGTGACGTCGCACTCGTCCAGCTGTAGGGCGGGTCGGGGCAGAGTCCCGTCGGACGGGCAAACCGGCCGGGATTCGTCACCGCCGCCGCTGCACCGGCCGGTTTGCCCGTTGGAGTGGTCGGTCGCCGATTGGGTGGCGGGCCGCCCCGGCCCGTAGACTCGCCGCCCGTGGCACTCACCATCGGAATCGTCGGACTCCCCAACGCGGGCAAGTCGACCCTCTTCAACGCCCTGACCAAGAACGACGTGCTCGCGGCGAACTACCCATTCGCGACGATCGAGCCCAACGTCGGCGTCGTGGGCGTGCCGGAGCCGCGGCTGGACAAGCTCGCGGAGATCTTCGGCTCGGCGAAGAAGCTCCCCGCCACCGTCGAGTTCGTCGACATTGCCGGCATCGTCAAGGGTGCCTCGGAGGGGGAGGGGCTTGGCAACAAGTTCCTCTCGCACATCCGCGAGTCGGCCGCGATCTGCCAGGTCACCCGGGTGTTCCGCGACGACGACGTCACCCACGTGGACGGCGAGGTCAACCCCGCCAACGACATCTCGACGATCCAGACCGAGATGATCCTGGCCGACCTCCAGACGGTCGACAAGGCGATCCCGCGGCTGGAGAAGGAGTCGCGGATGAAGAAGGAGAACGTGCCCTTCCTCGATGCGGCGAAGGAGGCCAAGGAGGCGCTGGAGTCCGGCACGCCGATCATCGCCACCAAGATCGACCGGGCGCTGGTCCGCGACCTGTCGCTGCTCACCGCGAAGCCCTACATCTACGTCTTCAACTGCGACGCCGACGAGCTCGGCGACGAGGCGCTCAAGCAGAAGATGCGCGACATCGTCGCGCCGAGCGAGGCGATCTTCCTCGACGCGAAGTTCGAGGCGGAGCTGGTCGAGCTCGGCGACGAGGACGAGGCCCGCGAGATGCTCCACGAGATGGGCATCGACGAGCCCGGCCTCGACGTGCTCGCGCGCGTCGGCTTCGACACCCTCGGCCTGCAGACCTACCTCACGGCGGGCCCGAAGGAGTCGCGCGCGTGGACGATCCCCAAGGGCGCTACCGCCCCTGAGGCGGCGGGCGTGATCCACACCGACTTCCAGCGCGGCTTCATCAAGGCCGAGATCGTGTCCTACGACGACCTCGTCGAGGCCGGCTCGATGGCCGCAGCCAAGGCCGCGGGCAAGGTCCGCATGGAGGGCAAAGAATACGTCATGGCCGACGGCGACGTGGTGGAGTTCCGCTTCAATGTTTAGCGTCGTCGGGACTCGCTGGTAGGCGTTGAGGATTGCTGGTTCTTGGGGTCGAGCCGGTCCGCAGATAGTCCGCAATCCCGTCGACGCTCCGGCTCCCGCCGTCGGGCGCTGCAGTGTCCAGTAAGTGGCACGCTGGGGCGATGGCACTTCCCGAGACTGATCTGCGCCGCATCCGCCTCTGGGCGCGTGAACGCGTGCCGGAGCACCTGTGGGACCAGGTCAAGGTCGAGGCCGACGTCTCCGCCCGCCACGTCGACATCGTCGAGGTGCGGCCACCGTGGGACGGGGTCGGTGAGCACACCCGGTTCCCTATTGCGCGGCTGAGGTACACGAAGTCGACCGGCCAATGGTCGATCTACTGGCGCGACCGAAGCCTGAAGTTCCACGACTACAAGCGCAAGCGCCCGACCAAGAACGTCCAGGCGCTCCTGGACCACATCGGAACCAGCGGCGACCCGATCTTCTGGGGATAGCGAGCTCGAGCCCAGAGAGTGTCTCTTGGACGAACTGGACGTACGGCGGGCTTCGCGCGGGCTAGCCCGTTTGACCAAGAGATCATTCAAAACGTTTCTCATTATTGACTTGTAGGGCTGAATAACTAAAATGAGAAACATGCCAGCCCCTAGCCCGTACACGAGCCCTGAGCAACAGGCGGACCTCGAACGCCTAGGCGCGCGGCTGCGCGAACGCCGGAAGGCCCTCGGCGTCACGGCAGTCGCCTGCGCCGAAGCTGCTGGCGTTTCGCGTGTCACCCTGCACAGGATCGAGGCCGGAAACCCCTCGGTCACGATCGGCGCCTACATCAACGTTGCAGCCGCACTCGGACTTCACCTCGTCGTCCCGGTCCTCGATGCTCCAGCAGCAGAACCGGCGACGATCACGGTCGGCGACTACCCCGGCCTCCGCACGCTGGCATGGCAGACCGACGCCGGCACCACCATCACCGAGACGGAGGCGCTCAACCTCTACGAACGCGGCTGGCGACACCTCGACCAGGAGACGCTGACTGACCACGAGAAGGCGTTCATCCAGCACCTCGCGGACACCTACAGCAACGGGAGGCTCCTTGTTTAGACGGCTGCACCACCAACAGGTGGCCGAGGTGCTGTCGATGCTCGACGCACCGCTCCTGGCCGAGCACAACTGCTGGTTCGGAGGCGGCACCGCGATCGTCCTCGCCAACGGTGAGTTCCGTGAATCGGTCGACATCGACTTCCTGGTCTCCGACCAGCAGTCCTACCGAGCGCTGCGCCAGATCGTCAGGGCCCATGGGCTCGACGCTCTGGCTACACGCGAGCTGGACCTGGGTCGGACACCCTCTGTTGACGGTTACGGCATCAGGACCTCGGTGCTCGTTGCGGGAACTGCGATCAAGTTCGAGATCATCCATGAGGGCCGCATCGACCTCGACACTCCCTTCTCGGACGATGAGATCTGCGGGTTACGGATCCTGACGCGAACCGACCAGGTCGCAACCAAGCTGCTCGCCAACGACGACCGTTGGGCAGACACGTCGACGTTCAGCCGCGACCTCATCGACCTGGCCATGATGAAACCCGACACGGTCGCCCTGAAGGCCGGCGCGCGCAAGGCGGTCGATGCATACGGCAAGACGGTTGGCGAGAGCCTCAACAAAGCAGTCACCTACCTCCAAGATCGCCCGCAACGTCTCGACGAATACATCCGAGCACTCAAGATCGACGCGCCCCGAGCAGCTGTCTGGCAGAGCATCCGCGACTTGTCCGCAAGATCCGCGAAGATCGAAGGTCTAGGTCGGGGCTCGGGCTAGCCTGACGTCATGTCGGTGAGTCCGCGACGAATGACCTCAGGGTCTCCGACCGTCCAGCGGTCCGCAAACAGTCCGCAAGAAGTCACGCGGAGCCCGTTTCTGACCAACGGCTGCCAACGACTCGTGGACGGCGTTTGCCCAGGTCAGAGGCCCTTTTCCGGCTGTTTTCAACGATGATCGAAGGTAGCCGAAACACCCGGTTTTCGTTCCGCTTCAATGTGTGAGGCGGCACACGAGCCCAGGTGAGAGGGGGGTGTGACCTCTCCATCAGTCCGCACGCAGTTTGCACAAGATTCAGCAGGGTGGGCTCGATCGGTCTGTTTCAGAGGCGTAACCGTCCTCGGTGCTACCGACTGACACTTCTGTGAAGTGACCCTTCGGCGGCTGGAAGGAAGCTGGGACCCTTGGCCGGTTGTGGACGTCGCGCACCGCCGATGTGAACGACGTATGGCGTCCCTCCCAGGACCCGGCCAATCGTGATGCACGGGCATTCCCACCCGAGGACGTAGAGGCTGTGCGGGACTTCGCACGCAACTGGGATGAGGTGCTGAGGAGGAGTAGGCCGCGTCGACGTAGAGCACTTCGCGGGGAACCTCCGAGCCGCCAAGTTCTACGAGCGCGAGGGCTTCAAGGTCACTGGGACCCGACGG
>CAWDDL010000006.1:0-125490 GCA_963801125.1 uncultured Actinomycetota bacterium | reverse complement strand
GAGGGCGTGCTGGTGTGCAACTTCTCGCGCAAGCTGATGGAGCACGACCATGTCGTGACGCTCTTCCACGAGTTCGGCCACCTCGTGCACCACGTGCTCGCGGGCGGCCACGAGTGGGCGAGGTTCTCTGGGGTCGCCACCGAGTGGGACTTCGTGGAGGCGCCGTCGCAGATGCTCGAGGAGTGGGCCTGGGACGCCGACGTGCTGCAGTCCTTCGCGACCGACAAGGACGGCCGCCGATCCCTCGCGCGCTCGTGGAGAAGATGCGTGCGGCAGACGACTTCGGCAAGGGCCTCTATGCGCGCACGCAGATGTTCTACGCCGCGCTGTCCTACCGGCTGCACCACGACGTGCCCGAGGACATCACGGCGATGCTGCGCGAGCTGCAGGCGAAGTACGACGTGTTCTGCTACGTCCCGGACACCCACTTCCACGCGTCGTTCGGGCACCTGCACGGCTACGGCTCGGGCTACTACACGTACATGTGGAGCCTGGTCATCGCCAAGGACCTGTTCTCGGCTTTCGACCCCGGGAACATGTTCGACACCGAGGTGTCCTACCGCTACCGCGACCGGATCCTCGCGGCCGGGGGCAGCAAGGACGCCGCCGACCTCGTCGCGGACTTCCTCGGCCGTCCCTATGGCTTCGACGCCTTCGAGGCCTGGCTCAACCGCTGACCAGTCCACCCCGATTCGTCTGCGGATCCGAGCCGCCCTCAGCGCTCGGTCGGCGGACGAGTCGGGACGAGGCGGCCGCAGGGACTCGAGCTTCGCGCAGGTCCTCGATGATGCGCTCGGGCGCCAGCCGGATCTCGGCGCTCGCGCAGCGGAGGACGACCCGACCCGTGAGGACGATGCCGCGTTCCCGCTTCATGTCGCGCCACCAGTGGTCGGTGCGCATGTGGAAGGAGCCGTCGATCTCGAGCACCACGATGGTCCCGTCCTCGAGGATCCACTCGCAGTCGAGATAGCGTCGGCTCCCCGAGCGGTCCGGGCGGATCCGTTGGCGGTCGGGTTGACGTAGCCCGGCCACCCGACACAGCTTGCCGATGTCGATCTCCGCGAACGAGTGAGCGCCGCCGGCGATGTCGTGCAGGCTGGCCCGCAGCACCGCGCCGTGCCGCAACTTCGCGATGTCCACGCTGGCATCGAGGAGTCGCTCGGCAGTGCTCAGCCCCTGCTGGACGCACGCGGCGAGCAGGCCGACGGCACGCCGCAGGTGGTTGTCCCGCTCGGCCGTCAGCAGGGCTGCGTGCTCGAGCCGCACGCGTGGGACCCCGCCGCCGAGATGCGTCCATGCATGGAACGGGCGGCGTGTCTGGTGGAACCGGAAGCCTGGCAGGGGACTGACCTCGTCGCTCTTCGCGGTCAGCACGTGGACGAGCGGATCGTCGAGCACGAAGCGGAGCCCGGCCTCCTGGCAGGCCGTGGCATGCGAGAGTCGCGACGACCTTCCGGCGTGCAGTACCCCGAGCCACCGCAGCTGGGCGGACTGCAGCGGCCCGTTCTGCAGCGCGACGACGCGCGGGGCTACCTGCGTCCATCGATCGAGGAGGATCTCGGACTCGATCCGGTGGCGTGACCACCCGCGCTCATGGAGCTGCCCGAAGGAGAGCACACCGAGCTGGTCTCGTGCGAGCTGGCCGAGCTCCGGGTACCGATTCGTCCGCGGAAACGAGCCGTCTTCCCAGGCAGCATCTGCGGACGAACCGGGTGGGTCAGGCGAAAACCTGGAACGGTGCATCCCGGCATCGTCGTACGACGGCCCGCGGTGCGCGAACAGTCGTCCACAGGCGTGCTCCGTGGCGCGACTCGTCCGCGCCGACCCGACTCGGGGTCGGCTCGATTCCGCGGACGAATCAGGCCTGGGCGGCGACCTCGGCGTCGACGGTGAGGTCGGTGACGGACGTGTCCGACGACGGCGTGAAGGTCAGCTCACCGGTGACCCGGCCCGCGGCGCGCAGGTCGTCGGCCGCCTCCTGCGCCAGCGCCACCGCCTCCGCCGGCCCGGTGACGTTCGCCCGCACCAGCTCGGTGCGCATCGACACCTTGGCCTGTGACTTCGCGCCACGGATCCCGCCGAGGGCCGCGGCCACCGCGCCGAGCATCGCCGGGTCGGCGGCGGCGGCCGAGCCCAGGTCCGCCGTGGTCGGCCACGCCTGGCGGTGGATCGACCCCGGCTGCCACCACGACCACACCTCCTCGGTCACGTAGGGCAGGAACGGCGCGAGCAGCCGCAGCTGCGCGTGCAGGGCGATCGCCAGCGCGGCCTTCGCCGAGGTGGCGGCGGTCTCCCCGCGGGCGCCGTAGGCCCGCTCCTTCACCAGCTCGAGGTAGTCGTCGCAGAACTCCCAGAAGAACTTCTCGCTGACCTCGAGCGCGGTGGTGTAGTCGTAGGACTCGAACGCCTCCGTCGCGCGCGTGATCGTCACCGCGAGCCCGCCGAGCATGGCGCAGTCGACCGGGTCCGAGACGGCCGACCGGTTCAGCTCGGTCGCGCCCACCGACGACAGCACGAACTTCGAGGCGTTGAGCACCTTCATCGCCAGCCGGCGCCCGACCTTCATCTGCGTCTCGTCGAACGGCGAGTCCAGCCCCGGGCGCGCCATCGCCGCCCTCCACCGGACCGCGTCGGCGCCGAACTTGTCCAGGATCTCCGACGGCACGACCGCGTTGCCCTTGGACTTGCTCATCTTCTTGCGGTCCGGGTCGACGATGAAGCCCGAGATCAGTGCGTGCGACCACGGCACCACGCCGTGCTCGTGGTGCGCCCGGACGACGCGGGAGAACAGCCAGGTCCGGATGATGTCGTGCGCGTGCGTGCACAGGTCCATCGGGAAGACCCGCTCGAACAGGTCGGGATCGTCCTCCCAGTGCCCGGCGATCTGCGGGGTGAGCGACGAGGTGGCCCAGGTGTCCATCACGTCGGGGTCGCCGATGAAGCCACCCGGCTTGCCGCGCTGGTCCTCGTCGTACCCGCGCGGTGCCCGCGTCGAGGGATCGACGGGGAGCTCGGCCTCGGTCGGCATCAACGGGTGGGCGTAGTCCGGCTCGCCCTCGTCGTCGAGCGGGTACCAGACCGGGAACGGGATGCCGAAGAAGCGCTGGCGCGAGATCAGCCAGTCACCGTTGAGGCCGCCGACCCAGTTGTCGTAGCGGTGCCGCATGTGCGGCGGCACCCAGGTGATCTCCGAGCCACGCTCGACGAGCTCGTCGCGCAGCTCCTTGTCGCGGCCACCGTTGCGGATGTACCACTGCCGCGTCGAGACGATCTCCAGCGGCTTGTCGCCCTTCTCGTAGAAGTTCGTCATCCGCTGCGTCGGCGTGGGTTCGCCGTCGAGGTCGCCGGACTCGCGCAGCAGCGCCACCATCGCCTCGCGCGCGCTGAACGCGGTCTTGCCGGCCAGCTGCTCGTACGACGCAGCCGCGGGCTCGTGCGCCAGCCACGCCGGCGTCTCCCGGTGCAGCCGGCCGTCGCGACCGATCACCGTGCGCACCGGCAGCTGCAGCTCGCGCCACCAGGTCACGTCGGTCAGGTCGCCGAACGTGCAGCACATCGCGATTCCGGCGCCCTTGTCCGGCTCGGCGGCCTCGTGCGCCAGCACCGGGATCTCCACGCCGAAGACGGGGGACGTCACGGTGCTCCCGAACAGCGGCTGGTAGCGCTCGTCGTCGGGGTGGGCGATGAGCGCGACGACCGCCGGGATCAGCTCGGGCCGCGTCGTCTCGATGTGGACCGGCCCCTGCGGGGAGTGGAACGCGACCCGGTGGTAGTGCCCGGCGTACTCCCGCGCCTCCAGCTCGGCCTGCGCGACCGCGGTCTGGAAGGTGACGTCCCACAGCGTGGGGGACTCCTGCAGGTAGGCCTCGCCCCGGGCGAAGTTCCGCAGGAACGCCCGCTGCGACACCGTCATGGAGTGCGGGCCGATCGTCGTGTAGTGCTGGGACCAGTCGACCGAGAGGCCCAGCGTGCGCCACAGCGACTCGAAGATCTCCTCGTCCTGCTCCACGAGCCGCTCGCACAGCTCGATGAAGTTGGGCCGGCTGATCGGCACCTGCTTCTTGGCGTCCGGCTTCTCCGGCGGGCTGAAGTCCGGGTCGTAGGGGAGCGAGGGGTCGCAGCGCACGCCGAAGTAGTTCTGCACGCGCCGCTCGGTCGGCAGGCCGTTGTCGTCCCACCCCATCGGGTAGAAGACCTCCTTGCCGGCCATCCGCTGGTAGCGCGCGATCAGGTCGGTGTGCGTGTAGGAGAACACGTGCCCGACGTGCAGCGAGCCGGACACGGTCGGGGGAGGGGTGTCGATCGAGTAGATCTGCTCGCGGGTCTTGGTCCGGTCGAACCGGTAGGTGTCGTCCGCCTTCCACTGCTGGGACCAGCGCTGCTCGAGCCCTTCCAGAGCCGGCTTGTCCGGTACCGCTACCGATGCGGCCGCGGTGGCGGCATCGGCGGACAGGTCGGAGAGTGATCGGCTCGTTGCTCATAGCGCGAAATCTTACGGTCCGGCCCGTCGGCACCGCGAAGCAGTTCCGCGGGCGCGCGCCGTAGACTCGACGCGATGTCCCACACCTCCCCGCACACCGGCCCCCACACCGGCCACGTCGAGAGCTACGCCGCCGCCGAGAAGGCGCTCCTGGCGCGGTGGCCGGAGACCCGGCTCGAGCCCAGCCTCGACCGGATCGGGGCCCTCGTCGAGCTGCTCGGCGACCCGCAGCACGCCTACCCGGTCATCCACCTCACCGGCACCAACGGGAAGACCTCCACCTCCCGGATGATCGACACGGTGCTGCGCGCGGCAGGCCTGCGCACCGGGCGGTTCACCAGCCCGCACGTCGAGTCGATGACCGAGCGGATCTCCGTCGACGGCGAACCGCTCACCGAGGCGGCGTTCCTCGAGGCCTACAACGAGATCGCGCCCTACCTGCACCTCGTCGACCGGGACAGCGACCACCCGTTGTCGTTCTTCGAGACCGTGGTGGGGATGGCCTTCTCCACGTTCACCGACGCCCCGGTCGACGTGGCCCTGGTCGAGGTCGGGATGGGCGGGTCCTGGGACGCCACCAACGTCGCCGACGCCGCGGTCGCCGTGATCGGCCCGATCAGCGTCGACCACGCGAAGTACCTCGGCGCGCGGCCCCAGGACATCGCGGTCGAGAAGGCCGGGATCATCAAGCCCGGGGCCACCGCGGTCAGCGCCGTCCAGTCGCCGGAGGTGGCGCAGGTGATCGCCGAGCACGCCGCCGAGGTCGGCGCCCGCGTGCTGTGGGAGGGCATCGACTTCGGGGTCGAGCACCGGGTGCCGGCGGTCGGCGGCCAGATGATGCGACTGCGCGGGCTCCGCGGCGAGTACGACGAGGTCTTCCTCCCGTTGTACGGCGCCCACCAGGCCCACAACGCCGTGCTCGCCCTGGCGGCCGTGGAGGCGTTCACGGGCGAGGACCCGCTCGACGGGGAGCTGGTCCGCGAGGCGTACGGCCAGGTGACCTCGCCCGGCCGGCTCGAGATCGTGCGGCGTAGCCCCACGATCGTGCTCGATGCCGCGCACAACCCGCACGGCGCCGCCGCGCTCGCCGAGGCGATGCAGGACTCGTTCACGTTCACCCCGCTCGTCGGTGTGGTCGGCGTGATGGCCGACAAGGACTACGAAGGCGTCCTCGCCGCGCTCGAGCCGGTGCTGGCACACATCGTGTGCACCCAGAACTCCACGCCACGTGCGATGCCGGCGGCCGAGCTCGCCGAGGTCGCCGAGGGCATCTTCGGCGTCGACCGGGTCCACCTCGCGCCGCGGCTCGAGGACGCGATCGACCGGGCCGCCGGGCTGGCCGAGCAGGGCGGCACCTACGGCGAGGCCATCGGGTCCGGCGGCGTGCTCGTGACCGGCTCGGTGATCACCGTCGGCGAGGCCCGGGCGATGCTCGTCTCGAAGGGCGAGCGGTGAACCGTTCGGTGCAGCACGCGATGTGCGCCGCGATGCTCATCCTGCAGGCAGTGGCCCTCTTCCTCGCCGGGCTGGTGATGACCGGCGTCACCGACCTCGGCTTCGGGACGTCGTTCGGGATCGGGATCGGTCTCGCCGTGCTCTGCGTGGCGGCCGCCGGGACGCTGGTGCGGCCGTGGGGCTACGCGCTGGGCTGGGCCGTGCAGGTGTTCTCCCTGGCCCTCGGCTTCGTGGTGCCCCTGATGTTCGTGCTCGGCGCGGTCTTCGCCGCGCTGTGGGCCGGGGCGTACTTCCTCGGCGCCCGGATCGACCAGGAGAAGGCCGAGCAGGCCCGCCTCGAAGGTCCCCGCTAGGCTGGCCGGCATGTCCCAGCGCACGCTCGTCCTGCTCAAGCCCGACGCCGTACGCCGCGGCCTGGTGGGCGACATCTTGTCCCGGTTCGAGGCCAAGGGCCTGAGCATCCTCGCGATGGAGCAGCGCACGATCGACGCCGCGCTCGCCGACGAGCACTACGCCGACCACGTGGAGAAGGACTTCTACCCGCCGCTGCGTGAGTTCGTCACCAGCGGCCCGCTCGTGGCGCTCGTCCTCGAGGGCGACGAGGTGATCGAGGTGGTCCGGGCGATCAACGGCGCCACCGACGGCCGCAAGGCTGCGCCCGGCACGATCCGCGGCGACCTGTCGCTGTCCAACCGGGAGAACCTCGTGCACGGGTCGGACTCCCCGGAGTCGGCCGCCCGCGAGATCAAGATCTGGTTCCCCGGCCTCTGATCAGCGTCGGAGCCCCAGTGCTCCCGGACCAGGCGCTCCGACAGCGGGTATTCGTGCAGCTCGCGCAGCAGGTGCTCGCCGAGCTCAGGGCGGTGAGGTCGTGCCCGAGGTCCTGCAGGCGACCACGACCCGTCCGCGCTCGGGGACGGTGGCGCGGACCTTCCGGCCCACGGCCTCCAGCGCGGACGTGGTGATCCCGGTGGCGGCGTGCTCCTGCGCGACCGACCAGGAGCCGTCGGCCCGGCGCCGCCCGACCCGTCGCTGTACGGCGGCGACCAGGTCCACCATGACCGCGGTCGAAACGGTCGACGACCACCTCGTCGACCCGGGCCGTCACGACCCCGACCGGGCGTCGTCGCGGACGGTGCGACGCGGCACGATCGCCAGCGCGGTCATGTCGTCGTGGCCGTTGTCATCGAGGTGCTCGACGACCGCCTGCTCCACGGCCTCGACGATCGTCGAGGCCCCGGAGCCCGCGTAGGCGCTCAGCAGCTCCCGGAGCCGGTCGACACCGAAGAAGCCGTCCGCGCCCGCAGACTCATAGATCCCGTCGCTGAACATCACCAGCGCGTCGTCGGGACCGAGCTCGACGGTGACCTCCTCGTAGGCGTCCGTGTGCGGCAGGGCGCCCGCCAGCCGGCCGGCGACCTCCGGCTGCTCGATGGTGCCGTCGGCGCGGACCAGCAGCGGCGGCGGGTGTCCCGCCACGGCCACGTCGACGAGGTACCGGTCCGGCCCCGCGGCGCGTAGCCGTCCGCAGACGACGGTGACGAACCGGTCGGAGAAGTCGTCGTAGAGGACCTCGTTGAGGGTGCGCAGGATCTGGCCGGGACTGCGGTCGAAGCGGGCGGCGGTACGGATGCTCTGCCGGGCCCGTCCGTTGAGCACCGCGGCCTCGACGCCCTTGCCGCAGACATCGCCGAGCACGACCAGCCAGTCGCCCTCCTCGCCGTGCACGTCGTAGAAGTCGCCGCCGATCTCCAGGTGCGCGGCCGCGGCCCGGAAGCAGGCCGCGATCTCCACCCCGGGGATCGTGGGCAGCTGCGGGGGCCGCAGGCTGTCCTCCAGCACCCGGGTCACCCGCGCGTGCTCCTCGAAGATCCTGGCCGAGTCCAGGGCGAGCGCCGAGCGCTCCGCGAGCTGGCCGACCAGCGCCACGTCGTCGTCGGAGAAGCCCTCGCCGTCCTTGCGGACCAGGACCAAGGCGCCGACCGAACCGCCGCGCGCGACCAGCGGCATCGCCAGCACGTCCACCGGGAGCAGGCAGGCGGCCTGGTCCCGCAGGCCGGTGTGGGGGATCAGCCCGCTCAGCGCGTCGTGCGGCTGCTCCTCGAGGGCGACGTGCAGCAGGGCGTGGTGCCCGTCGAGCACCGACGCCAGGAGCGGGGCGCCTGCGGTGTGACGTGAAGCGGCGGTGAACGTCGGGTCGCTGCCGCCGTACATCCGCACGCTCTGGCTCCGAGGCTCGGTCACCACCAACATCGCCCAGTCGGCCAGGCGCGTGCAGGCGAGGTCGAGCACGCGCAGCACCGTGCGCCGCAGGTCGAGCGAACCGCTGAGCTCGAGGTCGAGGATCCGCATCAGATCGGCTGACGCGAAGGTGGAGCCGACCTGCTCCAAGTGGGGCACCTCTGTCGTGCGGGGGGTCACCGAGTCGACCATGCGCCGCGTCCCCCTTCCACAGGCGAGGAGTTCGCCAAATTACCACGGGGCACGCCCAGCTCCCGGCGTCGGATACATTGAGCCCTGCTCACCCCCGTGCGCGCTGGACACGGGGGAGCAAGTGATGTCCCAGCGTGCGAGGTAGGACGGAAACTGCATGGAACTGTCGATCGAGGTGACCCGCGAGGGCAACGACGCCACCGTCACGCTGGCGGGTGAGCTCGACCTCAGCACCGCTCCGGACCTGCAGGACGCTCTCGGGGAGCTCACCGGTGAGGCGCGCACCGTCGTCGTGGACCTGTCGGCGCTCGAGTTCTGCGACTCGACCGGTCTGGCCGCGCTGCTCGGTGCGCACAAGACGCTCAGCGACAACGGCGGAACCCTCGAGCTCCTCGCGCCCAACCCGATGCTGGTCAACCTGGTCCGGATCACCGGGCTCGACGACGTCTTCGAGGTCCGGCTGCCCGACCTGCCCGAGGAGGGCACCAGCCCGCAGAGCTGAGCCCGCCCGCGCGTGTCCTGCCGGGGCTGGCGGCTCCGGCCGCTTAGCCTTTTGTGACAGGTGGGACGGGTGGTGCCCGTCCGGTCAGGACAAGGGGCATCAGAGGTATGGCGAACAGCATCATCGGCCGCGACATGGCCGTTGACCTCGGCACCGCCAACACGCTCGTCTACGTGCGCGGCAAGGGCGTGTTGCTCGACGAGCCCTCCGTGGTCGCGCTGAACTCGACCACCGGCGAGATCCTCGCCGTGGGCCACGAGGCCAAGCGGATGATCGGCCGCACCCCGGACAACATCACCGCGATCCGCCCGCTCAAGGACGGCGTGATCGCCGACTTCGACTCGACCGAGCAGATGCTCCGGTTCTTCATCCAGCAGGTGCATCGTCGCCGCTACTTCACCAAGCCGCGGCTGGTGATCTGCGTCCCGAGCGGCATCACCGCGGTGGAGCAGCGGGCGGTCAAGGAGGCCGGCTACCAGGCCGGGGCGCGCCGGGTCTACATCATCGAGGAGCCGATGGCCGCCGCGATCGGCGCCGGGCTGCCCGTGCACGAGGCCACCGGCAACATGGTGGTCGACGTCGGTGGCGGCACCACCGAGGTGGCCGTGATCTCGCTGGGCGGCATCGTCACCAGCCTCTCGGTGCGCACCGCGGGCGACGAGCTCGACCAGGCGATCATCGCGTGGATGAAGAAGGAGTACTCCCTGATGCTCGGGGAGCGCACCGCCGAGGAGATCAAGATGACCCTCGGCTCCGCCTTCCCGCTCCCGGACGAGCCCGAGGCGGAGATCCGGGGCCGCGACATGATCTCCGGGCTGCCCAAGACCGTCGTGGTGTCCTCCTCCGAGGTTCGGATGGCGCTGGAGGAGCCGCTGCACGCGATCGTCGACGCGGTCCGCACCACGCTCGACCAGACCCCGCCCGAGCTCGCCGGCGACATCATGGACCGGGGCCTGGTGCTCACCGGCGGCGGCGCCCTGCTGCGCGGTCTCGACGAGCGGATCCGGCACGAGACCGGCATGCCCGTGCACATCGCCGAGGACCCGCTGCACTCGGTGGCCCTCGGCGCCGGCAAGTGCGTCGAGGAGTTCGAGGCCCTGCAGCAGGTGCTCGTCTCCGAGCCCCGGCGATGAGGGCGGGCTGAGGTGGCCGTCCCCGACCCGCAGCACCAGCGTCCGTCCAAGGCGGCGGTGGTGCTGCTGCTGCTCGCGTGCTTCACGCTGATCACCCTGGACGCGCGGGGTGGCGACGGGTCGCCGGTCGACCCGGTCCGGTCCGCTGTGGGGGAGGTGTTCGGCCCGGTCGAGAGCGTGACCGCTGCCGTCGTACGCCCGATCACCGCGGTGCCGCGGTTCTTCACCACCACCGGCGCGCTGCGCTCGGACGTGGCTCGGCTGGAGGCCGAGAACGCCCACCTCAAGGGCCAGCTGGTCTCGAGCTCCGCCGACCGCAACCGCGCCGCCGAGCTCGACGGGCTGCTCGCGAGCTCGAAGCGCTCCGGGCGTGCGCTCGTTCCCGCCCGGGTCGTCGCGATGGGTCCCGCCCAGTCGTTCTCCCGGACGGTGACGATCGACGCCGGGACCAGCTCGGGGGTGCGCCCCGACCTCACCGTGCTCAACAACGACGGCCTCGTCGGCCGGGTGATCCGGGCGGACCGGCACACCGCGACGGTCCTGCTCGTGGTCGACCAGGAGTCGGTCGTGGGCGGCCGGCTCGGCAGCAACCTCGAGGTCGGCTTCCTGCGCGGGCGTGGCCAGGTCGGCGACCCGTCGCGGCTCGACCTCGACCTGGTCGACGGGGCCGTGGCACCGGCCCGTGGCGACGTGCTGGTCAGCTGGGGCAGCCGCAACGACGCCCCCTACGTCGCCGGCGTCCCGATCGGTGTCGTCGAGTCGGTGTTCAGCAGCCCGCGGCAGCTCTCCAAGCAGGCAGTCATCCGCCCGTTCGTGGACTTCAGCTCGCTCGACCTGGTCGGCGTGGTGGTCGACGGCAAGACCGCCGGGGACCGGGCCGTGATCAAGGCCGGCGAGGTCCAGGCGGCAGGAGGCGACGACTGATGGGACTCGTGCGCGCACTCGTACTGACGGTCCTGGTCACCGCGGCGGTGGTTCTCCAGGTCGCGGCGTTCTCCTACCTCTCCTACGACGGCGTGGTGCCCAACCTGGCGCTGCTGCTCGTGGTCGCGGCCGCCCTCGTGCGCGGTCCGGACTTCGCCGCGGTGCTGGGGTTCTTCAGCGGCCTCGCGATCGACCTGGCGCCGCCGGCCGACCACGTCGCCGGCCGCTGGGCCCTCGCGCTGGTCGTCGTCGGCTACCTCGCGGGCCGCGTCCGGCACGACGCGGGCACCTCGGCGCTCGCCGCCGTGGTCACCGTCGCGGCCTCCTCGTTCGTCGGCACGTCGGTCTTCGCGCTGAGCGGGATGGTCCTGCACGACCCCGCGATCTCGGCGGCCGAGGCGCTGCGGGTGATCCCGGTCGCGGTCGGGTACGACGTGCTGCTCACTCCGTTCGTGCTGCCGCTGGCCATGCGGCTGCTGCGCCGGATCCAGCCGCACCGGGTCGCGTACTGATGGCACGGAAGGTCTCCACCGGCCGGTACACGGGGTCGACCAGCGGCCGCACCGCCACCCGTGGCCGGCTCCGGCTCGTGGTCGTGCAGGCGCTGGTGCTCTCGCTGTTCGTCACCCTGTTCGCCCGGCTGTGGTATCTCCAGGTCCTCGGCGGCGAGGCCTACCAGGCCCAGGCCGCCGAGCAGTCGGTCCGCGAGCTGGTGGTGCAGCCTGCCCGTGGGCTGATCGTCGACGACATGGGCCGCCCGCTGGTGGCCAGCCGGACCTCTTGGGTGGTGACGGTCGACCGGACGCTGCTGCACAAGATGTCCGAGGAGCAGCAGACCACGCTGCTGCGCCGGATCGCCGACGCGGTCGGCGGTTCGGTCAAGAAGATGCGCGCCCGCCTGCTGCTGTGCGGCGAGCCGGGTTCGGTCCAGGGCACGTGCTGGAACGGCTCGCCCTACCAGCCGGTCCCCGTCGCCGAGGACGTCCGCCAGCAGGTGGCGGTCTCGATCATGGAGCAGGGCGAGGACTTCCCGGCGGTGCTGGTCGACCAGCAGAACGTGCGCGCGTACCCCTCGCCGTTCGGCATCAACGCCGCGCACCTGCTCGGCTACCTCAGCCCGATCACGGAGGAGGAGCTCGACGCGGCGAAGAGCGAGGGCGACGCCTCCGTGCACGGTGCCTCGGTCGTCGGACGCGCCGGGCTGGAGAAGCAGTACGACAAGTACCTGCGCGGCATGCCCGGCTACAAGCAGGTCGCGGTCGACTCGATGGGCCGCGTGCTCGGCAGCACCGGGGAGACCCCCGGCGCCGTGGGCGACACCCTGGTCACCTCGATCGACGCCCGCGTGCAGGCCGTGGTCGAGCAGCAGCTCGAGCAGACCATCCGCAACGCGCGCAAGACCTTCGACAAGGTCACCGGCAAGAACTACGTCGCCGACTCCGGTGCCGCGGTGGTGATGGACGCCACGAACGGCCGGATCGTGGCGATGGCCGGGCAGCCGACGTACGACCCCAACGTGTGGGTCGGCGGGATCACCTCCAAGCAGCTCTCCCGGCTCTACTCGCAGAAGGCCGGCACCCCGCTGCTGTTCCGGGCCACGCAGGGCCAGTTCGCGCCCGGCTCGACCTGGAAGCCGATCATGACCACCGGCGCGCTCTCCAGCGGCTACCGCCAGAGCACCCGGCTCGACTGTTCCTCGGGGTTCCAGGTCGGCAACCGGTGGTTCAAGAACTACGAGTCCGCGTCCTACGGGATGATCGACTTCGCCCGCGCGCTGCAGCTGTCCTGCGACACCTTCTTCTACCGGGTCGGCTACGGCTTCTGGCGCAAGTACGGCAGCGACGTCGCCGACGTGAACGCCCGCGACCCGCTCGTGCAGGAGGCCAAGTCCTTCGGCTTCGGCAAGGAGACCGGGATCGACATCCCCGGGGAGGCCCCGGGCCGGATCGCGGACCGCAAGTGGAAACGGGCCTACTGGAAGGCCAACCGCGACTACTACTGCAAGCTCGACAAGGAGCCCGGCAACGACTTCCTGCACCTGTTCGCGCACGAGTTCTGCCTCGACGGCTACACCTACCGGGCCGGCGACGCGGTGAACTTCTCCATCGGTCAGGGCGACACGATCGTCACCCCGCTCCAGCTCGCCCGCGCCTACGCCGCGCTCTCCAACGGCGGCACGCTGTGGGAGCCCCGCGTCGCGAAGGCCGTGGTCGACGCCGACGGCAACGTGGTCCGCACGATCCCGCCGAAGAAGGCCGGACGGGTGACCGGGTCGAAGGCGACGCTGCGCTACGTCAACCAGGCCCTGCTCGGCACCGCCAAGGTCGGCACGATGGCCTGGCGGATGGGTGGCTTCCCGCTGGACCGGATCAAGATCCGCTCCAAGACCGGATCGGCGGAGGTCTACGGCAAGCAGAGCACCTCGTGGGTGGCGACCTTCGACGACCGCTACGTCGTGGTGATGATGGTCTCCCAGGGAGGCACCGGCTCCGGCACCTCCGGTCCCGCCGTTCGCAAGATCTGGGAGGCGCTCTACGGCGTCGACGGCGACAAGGTGCGGATCGCCGACGCCGCCATCCCCGGGGCCCGGCCCCCGCGCCGGCTCCCCGTGTTCGCCGAGGACGGCGAGATCCTGCCGCCGATGGCACGCGCCAAGCGCGCGGGTGCGAAGCGCCAGGCCGACCGGTCGTCCGGAGGGGGCGCGCGATGACCCTCACCGCACCGGTCCGCGCGCGGCTGCCGCGCACGGTCACCACCACCCGGGTGCCCAGCGTGCGGGTCGACTGGCTGCTCGTGCTCGCCACGGCGGGGTTGCTCGTCCTCGGTGCCCTGCTGGTCTGGTCGGCAACGTCCCACCGTGACAGCCTCACGGACGGCGACCCGCAGGCCTACCTGAAGAAGCAGCTGGTCAACATCGCGATCGGTGCCGTCCTCGCGGTCATGGTCACCGCGACCGACCACCGCTGGGTGCGGATCCTGGCCCCCCTGGTCTACGTCGCCTCGATCATCGGGCTCGCCTTGGTGCTGGTGATGGGCTCGACGATCAACGGGTCCCGGTCGTGGATCATGCTCGGCGGGCTGTCGGTGCAGCCGGCGGAGTTCGCGAAGCTCGCTGTGGTGATCGGGATGGCCTTGCTGGTGGCGGAGCGCACCGAAGGCTCGTTGCGGGGCCGTGAGGTCGGCGCCCTCGACGTCGTGGGGATGTTGACCATCGCCGGGGTCCCGGCGGCACTGATCCTGCTGCAGCCCGACCTCGGCACGATGCTGGTGCTCTCCGCGACCGTGTTCGGCGTGATCGCGGTCTCCGGCGCCAGGCGGCTGTGGCTGGCGGGTCTGGCAGGAGCCGCCGTCACGGCGGCGTTCGTCGGCATCAAGGTCGGCGTGCTCGAGGACTACCAGCTCGACCGGTTCCTGGCGTTCATGGACCCCACGCTCGACCCGCGCGGCGCGGGCTACAACACCACGCAGGCACGGATCGCGATCGGCAACGGCGGGGTGTTCGGCCAAGGGCTGTTCCAGGGGTCGCAGACCCAGTCGGGCTTCGTGCCGGAACAGCACACCGACTTCATCTTCACCGTTGCCGGTGAGGAGACGGGCCTGCTCGGCTCGGCCGTGCTGATCCTGCTGCTCGCGGTCGTGCTCTGGCGCGCCCTGACCATCGCGGCGCGTGCCGACGACCTGTTCGGCCGGCTCGCCGCCGCCGGGATCGCCTGCTGGTTCGGCTTCCAGGCATTCCAGAACATCGGGATGTGCCTGGGCATCATGCCTGTCACGGGCGTGCCTCTCCCGCTGGTGTCCTACGGCGGCTCGTCGATGTTCGCCGGGCTGATGGCGATCGGCCTGCTGCAGAACATCCACCTGCGCACCGGGCAGGGCATCGGCGTCGCCCGGTCGCGGCTGGACCGGTCGCGCTACTGACCAGCCCGTTCGGGCTCTGGACGGCGCCGACCGCCGGTCGCAGGCTGGTCCCTGGCGGACCCTCTCGCGGCTCGCCGGAAGGGGCCGGTCATGGACGTCGCCACGCTGCACCGTCGCACCATCGCTGCCTGGGGGGACCGGGTCGCGTCCGTGGGGGCCGGGTCCTGGGACGCCCCGACGCCGTGTGAGATGTGGTCGGTGCGAGACCTGGTCGCCCACGTCGTCGGCGAGGAGCTGTGGGCAGTCCCGTTGCTGGCGGGCGGCACGATCGCGGAGGTGGGGGACCGATTCGACGGCGACCTGCTCGGTGACGATCCCGCGTCGTCCGCGCACGCCTCCGCGGAGGCCGCTGTGCGGAGCGTGAACGACGCGGTCCCGCGCGGGGTCACGGTGCACCTGTCCTACGGCGACGAGTCGGTCGAGGAGTACGTCCGGCAGCTGGCCGCCGACCACCTCGTCCACGGCTGGGACCTCGCGGTGGCCACGGGCGGGGAGACCCGGCTCGACCCGGAGCTGGTGGCGGAGGTCGCGGCATGGTTCGGCGCCCGCGAGGAGCTCTACCGCGGCGCCGGGATCATCGGCGCCCGGGTGGACGCCGATCCCGACGACCCGCAGGCGCAGCTGCTCGCGGGTTTCGGCCGGGACCCGCACTGGTCCGCCACGCCGTAGGCCGGGCGAGTCTGGGCAAGCCTGTCGGGCTTTGCTTGGATGGATCCCATGTCCTCGGAGCAGCAAGAGATCGACCCGGCCATCTCGGAGACCGTGGAGCACATCGCGAACCGGTTCGGCACGCAGGGGCTGGGTGACCTGATCGCGCTCGCCCGTGCGGAGCTGGCCCGGGCGGAGGCGGCCCTCACGGAGCTCTCCGACCTCGAGGGCTGATCCGCCCCGTCCTTCGCGGGTTCGATCGCGGCGCGGCTTCGTCGTACCCTGGGATCTTCCACCCCCACCGTTCTCGCGAGGTTCCACTGTGTCCGAGGTCCTGTCGCTGTTCCCGCGCCTGGAGCCGCTCCTGCCGACCGTGCAGAAGCCGATCCAGTACGTCGGTGGCGAGCTCAACTCGACGCAGAAGGCCTGGGGCGACGACGACACCACCGTCCGCTGGGCGCTGATGTACCCCGACGCCTACGAGGTCGGCCTGCCCAACCAGGGCGTCCAGATCCTCTACGAGGTGCTCAACGAGCGTGACTGGATCCTCGCCGAGCGCACCTACTCGGTGTGGCCCGACATGGAGAAGGTGATGCGGGCCGGAGACCAGGCGGGCCCGATCCCGCAGTTCACCGTCGACAACCACCGGCCGGTGCGGGCTTTCGACATCTTCGGGATCAGCTTCTCGACCGAGCTCGGCTACACCAACATGCTCACCGCCCTCGACCTCGCAGGCATCCCGCTGCACGCCTCGGACCGCAGCGAGGAGGACCCGCTGGTGCTGGCCGGTGGCCACGCGGCGTTCAACCCCGAGCCGATCGCGGACTTCCTCGACGCGGCCGTCCTCGGCGACGGCGAGGAGATCGTGCTGAAGATCTCCGACGTGGTGCGGGAGTGGAAGCTCGACGTGGCTGGGGGAGCGAGCTTCGACTCCGGGCGCAGCCCGCGCGAGGAGCTGCTCTACCGGCTCGCCGTGTCGGGCGCGGTCTACGTGCCCCGCCTCTACGACGTGGACTACCTGCCCGACGGCCGGATCAAGCGCGTCGCCCCCAACACCTCCGGGGTGCCGTGGCGGGTGCACAAGCACACGCTGATGGACCTCGACGCCTGGCCCTATCCCAAGCAGCCGCTGGTGCCGCTTGCGGAGACCGTGCACGAGCGCTACTCCGTGGAGATCTTCCGCGGCTGCACGCGCGGTTGCCGGTTCTGCCAGGCCGGGATGATCACGCGTCCGGTCCGGGAGCGCTCGATCACCACGATCGGCGACATGGTCGAGAACGGGATCCGCAAGTCCGGCTTCGAGGAGGTCGGCCTGCTGTCGCTGTCCAGCGCCGACCACACGGAGATCGGCGAGGTCGCCAAGGGCCTGGCCGACAGGTACGACGGGAGCAACGTCTCGCTGTCGCTGCCCTCGACCCGCGTCGACGCGTTCAACATCACCCTCGCCAACGAGTTCTCCCGCAACGGGCGCCGCTCGGGGCTGACGTTCGCGCCCGAAGGCGGGTCCGAGCGGATGCGCAAGGTGATCAACAAGATGGTCACCGAGGAGGACCTGATCCGCACGGTCGCCACGGCGTACTCCCACGGCTGGCGGCAGGTGAAGCTCTACTTCATGTGCGGGCTGCCCACCGAGACCGACGAGGACGTCCTCGAGATCGCCGAGCTCGCCAAGAAGGTCATCGCCAAGGGCCGCGAGGTGTCCGGGCGCAACGACATCCGCTGCACGGTCTCGATCGGCGGGTTCGTCCCGAAGCCGCACACGCCGTTCCAGTGGGCCTCGCAGCTCGACTGGGAGACCACCGACGAGCGGCTGAAGAAGCTGCGCGACAACGTCCGCGCGGACAAGAAGTACGGCCGCGCGATCGGCTTCCGCTACCACGACGGGCGCCCCGGCATCATCGAGGGACTGCTCTCGCGCGGTGACCGCCGGGTCGGGCGCGTCATCGAGGCGGTCTGGCGCGACGGCGGCCGCTTCGACGGCTGGAGCGAGCACTTCAGCTACGACCGCTGGGCCGACGCCTGCGCGAAGGCGCTGGCCGGCACGCCTGTCGACCTCGACTGGTACACCGTGCGCGAGCGCGACCACGCCGAGGTGCTGCCCTGGGACCACCTCGACTCCGGGCTCGACAAGGAGTGGCTGTGGGAGGACTGGGAGGACGCGATCGACCCCGACTCCACCGTCGAGGTCGAGGACTGCCGGTGGACCCCCTGCTACGACTGCGGCGTGTGCCCTCAGATGGACACCGAGATCCAGATCGGCCCCACGGGCAAGACGCTGCTCCCGCTGTCGGTGGTGTGATGCCCGAGGCCACGGCCGCCCCTCGCGTGGCTCTGGCCACCGACGAGGACGGCCCGGTCATCGCGGCGCTCCGGCAGCGGTGGGCCGAGGAGCAGGCCGGCACCCCGATCGACGACGACGGCTTCGCCGACGCCTTCGGTGCCTGGTACGACCGTGAGCGTGGCCAGCGGCTGACCTGGCTGGCGTACGTCGGCGCCGAGGCGGTCGGCATGCTCAACATGCTCGTCTTCACCCGGATGCCAAAGCCCGGCGACGACCGGACTGGCCGGCCGCGCCAGTGGGGCTACGTCGCCAACGCCTACGTCGCCGAGACCCATCGCGACGCGGGCCTCGGGTCGTTGCTGTTGGACGCCGCTCTGGCAGCCGCCCGCGAGCGAGGGTTCGCCCGGCTCGTGCTCAGCCCGAGCGAGCGGTCGGTGCCGTTCTACGCGCGGCACGGCTTCGAGCCGGCGACCAGTCTGATGGTGCGCCAGCTGAGCTGAGCCGCGGGCGCTGCGACCAGGCCGGGCGCGGGTCATCACGAAGTGGACCGGCTGGTCCAGACCTCGTCGAATCGAGTCGCCCGACGTAGCGGCGAAGAAGGACACGTCTGCACCATGCGCTCCGAACACGGCGGGATGAAGACCTTGGCTCCCATGAGGCACACCCACGCAGAGAGGTCCGTCTCGGTGAGGTGAAGGACGCGGCTCAGGGCCGGCACTGTGTGTGCCGCACCACGCCCGTAGGGGTGTAGTCGTAGCGCAGATCGCATGGTCTCCTCGTGGAACCGAGGAATGCACCCGGACCCTGTGCATTCCTTGGGAGTGGAAGTGCTGGGTTCTTCCGTGTCTGCAGTAGCAGATCCGCCGAGGCTGCAACTCGCGTCCCTCGCCCTCGAGCAGCCCTGAGCTAGGCTGCGAGGCATGGGACCCGGCGTGAATCCCCCGCTGCGGCTGGCCATCGTCGATGACTACCCCGTGGTCGTTGCAGGCGTCGCCGCGTTCCTGGCGGCCGAGCGGATCGACGTGGTCGAGACCGGGGCGATGACGGCAGTCACCTCAGACGTCGACATCGTCCTCTATGACACGTTCGGTCAGGTGCAGGGTGTCGGCATCGATCTGGAGGACTTCGTCCGCGACAGTGGAGCGAAGGTGGTTATCTACAGTTGGAACCTAGAGCCGCAGATGATCGAGCAAGCGATCGCCGGTGGTGCCAGTGGTTACCTCTCGAAGGTGCTCACCGGCCCCGAGGTCGTCGCCGCCCTTGAACGGGTCATGCACGGCGAGATCGTCATCATCACCGGCGACAACGAAACCAGCGTCGGGGGTGCGGGTGACTGGCCGGGCCGGTCGGTGGGACTGTCTCCTCGTGAGGCCGAAGTGTTGGCGCTGATTGCCCAGGGGTTGAGCAATCAGGAGATTGCCGATCGTGTGTTCATCAGCCCCAACACGGTCAAGTCCTACATCCGCTCCGTCTACCGCAAGATCGGCGTCGAGCGTCGCGGACAAGCGGTGGTATGGGCCTTGATGAACGGCTTCAAGCCCGAACCCCTGCGCACCGTGGACCCTGCTCTCCTGGTGCGACCGTCGACTCCGCTGGCATCACTGCCACCGGAGTCGTAGTCAACGGCCTCACGGGCACACCTGACCAGCACGTGGCGGGAATGGCTACCTCTTCGTGAGAGTGCACGGAGCTCGGCACGAGCGCGCGGATTGCGGCAGATGGGGTGGACGTGGTGTGAGGCTGAGTCAGCGGTCAGTTCATTCGCGCTCGTCGTCGCCACACCGCTCCTGCGGCGACCGGCAAGCAGACTGCGCCGATGATCAGGCTCGCTATGCCGTATCCCCAAACGAACGCCAAGACGACGAAAGCCACATAGAACGCAGCAGCAGCAGTCAGGACCGCCAACGTGGCGACACCGACTACGACGGGGTGAGTTCGCGAGCGGTTGGGTGTTCCCGGCCCCGCTTCGTCTGCCATGAAGCCCATTCTTCCATTCCGACAGGACACCTGCGCCCGGACGGCGAGGGCATCGGCTGAGCGCAACCCGCTGTCGCGGGCGCATCAGCACGTCGATTACGTGCCGAACCGCGATGCGCGGATGCTCTGTCATCGGCCTGGCGGTGCACCCGACGGCGGCATGTCCGGGCGGTTCGGCCCCTTGGCTGGCCCTGGCGTTACATGTAACCTGGTGCCATGACCGTACGGGAGCGGGTGAGCGCTTACCGGGCCCGGATGCGGGCCCAGGGGCTGCGGCCTGTCCAGATCTGGGTGCCGGACGTACGCTCGCCTGGCTTCGCCGCTGAAGCTCACCGTCAGTCCGCACTCGTGGCAACCGCTGACCGCGCCGGTGACGACATGGCCTTCGTCGAGGCTGTCTCAGACGACTGGGACGAATGAGGCGCGGGGACATCGTCACCGTCGCCGGCGGTGTGTATGCGAACAAGCCGCGACCGGCCCTGATCGTCCAAGACGACCGGTTCGACGCGACTGACTCGGTGACGGTCTGCCCCTTCACGACCACCGAAGTCGACGCACCCCTCCTGCGGGTGCCGGTCACTGCCGACGAGGAAAACGGTCTCGGTCAGGACAGTTTCCTGATGGTCGACAAGATCACCACTGTCCGCAGAAGTAACGCCCACACGGTCCTGGGGAGTCTCGAGGCAACGACATTGGTCGAGTTCGAGAGACGACTTCTCGTCTTCCTCGGCTTCGGCGCCTGAGCCGCCCCCGTCGCGGCATGTCCGGGCGACGTTTTGCATGACCGCTCTCACGTTGCCGCGGCTTGGGGCGTGCGACGATTCGCTCTGTGGGCATCAGCATCCCGGCGGTCGACTTCGCGCTCTATGGGCTCGATGCGTGGTGGCAGGGCCCGCGCTGGCTGGCGGGTATAGACGCCACGGCTGAGGAGCCTGCCTGGGGAGCCTGGCTTGGCCACGGCATCACCGACGAGTGGGAGTCGACAGCGCCGTGGGCACTCGTGGGGAGCCTGCCGCGGCGCCGGTACGCCGAGGTAGTGGCACCGTCCTCCGGTGGCGACAATGCCCGTGATATCGCCTTTGAGGCCCTGTTCAAACTGGTCAACCTCACGCTCCCCGCCCCCGAGGACCGTCCTCCTGCTCAGGGCTACCTGAGGCGGCTCGTCGACTTCGTGGAGTCGCAGGCCGCCGACCATCGGGGGTGGCCCGTCGTCACCTGGAGGCTCGGTGGGCGGACCGTGACCGCCCATCTCTTCGAGTGGGCAGGAGCCTGGGCGGCGTTCACGACCGAAGTGCCTGATGTTGAGCTCGCCGTCCTCGGTTCGGGCATCGCTGCCGACTCGCTCCGCCTTGCGCGGGTGCTCGACTCCCAGGCGGATCACTTTGACGCTTCGCGGCCTGTGGCGATTCCCGAGACCCTCCACAACTCAAGGGCCGCCGCTTTCCCCATGGACGGAGGCGCCCCCGGATCGGCAGATGACCACCGGGAGGCTTATTGGCCACGACATCCAGATCACGAGCGCCCCCTGCACGCGTGAAACATCGGCGCCCCGGTCGCCCTAGATGAGTGCCCAATAGTGGTGTAGCGGTCGCCGGAAAGGCCGGGTCGCGGCAGGTCCGCGCGCGCTGACGCGCACACTATGCGGCAGATCCGCGCGCGCCGACGCGCACACTACGCGGCATGTAGGGACGCTGCGAAGTAGCATCGGAAGGTCAAACCCCAGCGGTTCTGGCGCGACGGTGAGGGGCCCGATGTTCCTCGGAATGATTCTCCTGCTGGTGGTCGCAGGCGTGGTTGGCTTCGTGTACGGACGCCGCCGCCGACGCGGTGCGGGTTCGTCCATGCCCGTGGGCTTCGTTATGTGGGCCCTCGCGGGACTGCTGGGGCCTCTGGCCGTGCTGTCGATGGTGCTCGGCGTGCTGGTCCTGCCCATCGCCGCCGTCGTGTTGTTCCTCGCGGCCGCCGAACACGCCGACCGTTCCGCCGTCGGAGTTGTAGCCGGGATCGGCCTGCTCGTGGTCTTCCTGGCTGCCGTCGGGTCGGAGCACACCACCCTACGTGTGCTGCTCGGCGCAGGGCTGGTCGCCGGGTCCGCTGCTGTTGCCATGTTGTCCAGCCGCAGGGTTGTGGCGCAGCACTAGCCCGCACTTGGCAGATCCGCGCGCGCTGCGGCGCACGCGCACACTATGCGGCAGATCCGCGCGCGCTGCCGCGCACACTACGCGGCAGATCCGCGCGCGCTGCCGCGCACACTACGCGGCAGATCCGCGCGCGCTGCCGCGCACACTATGCGGCAGATGCGTGCGTTGCAGGCACCTCCAGCCCGGTACGGTCCGGGGATGCCCGACTTAGCCTCCCTGGTTGCCGCGACTCCCGTCCTGGAACGTCCGACCTTGGTGGCGGTGGACGGCGTCGACGGGAGCGGCAAAACGACCTTCGCCGAACGCCTCGCAACTGCTTACACCGACCGGGGCAGGGCAGTGCAAGTGGTTCACATGGACGACTTCCTCAACCCGCGGTCGGTCCGATACCGCATGGGCAGAAGCTCGCCAGAGGGATTCTTCAAGGACACCTACGACCTTGTCGCTTTCACCACCAAGGTGTTGCATCCCTTGCGACCTGGAGCCGACCACGCAATAACGCTGCGCGCCTTCGACCATCGTGCTGACAAGCCCCTGGACGACGATTCTGTCGAGGTCCCGCCGCAAGCAGTGGTGATCATCGAGGGCATGTTTCTGCACCGCGACGAACTCTGCAGCTGGTGGGACATGTCCATCTTCTTGGACGTGCCGTTCTCGATCACGGTCCCGCGCATGGCTCAGAGAGATGGCGCTCCCCTGGACCCAGATCACCCCTCATGGCGCAGGTACCTGCAAGGCCAAGACATCTACCTCTCGGCATGCGAGCCAACCGAACGAGCGACGTACGTGATCGACAACTATTGAGCAGACCGGCATCCGGTCATCGGCGGCTCCGAGCGTCACTGTCCGCGGCATGAGCGTGCACGTCGCTGCCTTAGGCTCGCCCCATGGTCCAGGCTGTAGTGCGTGAGTGGAACGACGAGCTCGGCTGGGGAGTGCTCGACAGCGCGGAGACGCCCGGCGGTTGTTGGGCTCACTACTCGGCCATCGAAACCCCGCTCATCCGCCGGGAGGGCGGGACAGAAGTCTCCGAATACAAGACCGTCGCTGCCGGCGAGTCAGTGGAGCTTGAATGGGAGACACCCGGGCAGGAAGGGTTCGACTACAGAGCGGTCCTCGTTAGGCACCTCGCCTAGCACGAAACCTGTGCCCGCTCGGCGGCAGATCCGGACATTCCCGCGACAACAGAACAGCTGCCTTGATTCCGAGCGTGCTCGAGATTAGGGAATCGCGTAATCTCACAGCGGTGACCGACCCGATTCATGTGCTGCTCCTCGGTACGTTTCACTTCACGTCGAAACTCAACATGTTCACCAGCGAAGTTGATGACATGTCTGCTCCGCACAGACAGACCGAACTTGATGGTCTGGTGACACGTTTGGCGACTTACCGCCCTTCGAAGGTGATGATCGAGCGTCCCTACGATGCACAAAGCGACGTCAATGCTGCCTATGCCGCCTACCGGACGGGAGCGCGAACGCTTGCCCCGGACGAGCGTGAACAGCTGGGCTTCCGCCTCGCCGCGGCCTGTAAACACGAGCGGGTGTACCCAGTCGACATCCTGCACCGGTGGTATGAGGAGGCGATAGAAAAGATCGTCGTAAGCGACCTCGGCGCGCGGACTGCATGGGACAAGATCCAACGAACCGGTTCGGAGGCCACTACCGAACTCAACCGCAGGATCGCGACAGAGAGTCTGTCCGACGTGCTCCACCACCTCAACACAGCGGAATCTCGGTGTGAAGCGCTGCGAACGTACACCCGCGATTTCGCACGGATCGTCGACGGCGAGAACTACGCAGGCGCCGACATGGTGGGGAACTGGTATTTCCGCAACGTGCGGATCTACGCCAACATCCTGCGCTTCATGGAGACTGGCGACAAACTGGTCCTGATCTATGGGGCGGCACACATCCCCGTGCTGGAGCAACTCTTGTCGAGTTCGGGACTGTTTGCCGTGGATAACCCCTTGCCCTACCTGGAAGCCGACATGGGAGCGCCCGAGGTTTGATGCCGCTCCTGGAGGAGGCAACTGTCCTCAATTCGGCATGACCGGCGCGCGGACAGCAGATCCGGACGGATGGCCGCAGCGCGCGGTATTGGCCCGGGATAGTCGCCGATTGCTACCGAGAGCTCCAAGTGTCTGCGAAACTGAAGAGCCCGCGTGGTCACGCTGGCCCGACGTCACGCAACGGAGATTGGTGGGAACCCCGGTGGAGACAAACCCTCTGCTCCCACAATCGGTCCAGTTCGCTGTGCTGTCGACCCTGCTGCTCGGGCTCGTCTGCACCGTCATGGCCGTCCGGTACGCCCTGAGAGGCGAGATGCGAACATCCGCGGCCTTGACGATCTTGCTCCTGAACTTCCTGCTCGTCATCGGGCCTGTGGCGGCGTCGCTCGGGATGATCGCCTGGCATCTCCAGCGACGCAAGCACCGCCACCTGGCCGCCTGACCGCCTGACCGCCTGACCGCCTGAAGTGTCCGCATAACCTAGGCCGCCCCGCACGCTCATCGGCAGTCCCGCACTTTCACTGTCCGCGGCAGATCCGCGCGCGCCGACGCGCACACTACGCGGCAGATCCGGTTACCCGTTGGCTCGCCTCAACGGCGTCGCGGGGTCTACCAAGTCTTTAGGCGTGGGTTGAAAGCCAGGGGCAGCCTCGACAGTCCAGTAGCCATGTCGCCACATCCAGGCATGGGCCACTCGCTGAATGATCGGACGATGAAACGACCAACGTGCTGCGCGGGGAGCCTCGGTCAGTCGTGGGGTCGCGCCGCCCGGAGGGAACCAGTTCCATCCCGCCGCACGCCTCGACGGCGCCGTCCACCCACCTGGGCTTCGGACGTACACGGGGTTGGTGCTCATACACGTACTTTCGCGCGTTCCGCCCCAATGCGCACCCGAGTTCCCGCCCGGTCAGCGCGCACACCATGGTCGGGTTCCGCCCCGGCAGCGGCAGGAGCGGACGTCGTGACACTCCCGCGAGACCTCAACCGATCCCGTCGATGCACTGGTTCCAGACGCCAGCACGCCAAGATCCTGCGTCGGTGCGCCAGACGTCGACTTGGACCAGACGGCGGCCCTTCCTGTTGAGCAGGTCCACCACGCGTACGGCCTTCTTATCGCCCGCCCCGACGTCGTCCCCTCTCGCTTGTGTCCGGACCGATGCGACGCGACCTCGCCCCTCATAACGCAACATCGCGTCCTTCAAGCCGTCCCAGGTGGAAGCACTTGCGACGGGGTCGTAATGGCTCACGCAGTCGAAGTCGCCGCCCTGAGGACCCCCGTCAGCCGTGCCTGCGCACGCGCTGAGAATCGCGCAGGCGAGTGCAGCGAAGCCCATCCGCACAGACCCTTTCATGCCCATAGGACGCAGTCTCCATGCTGGAGGTTCCGAACGACCGCACATCGGCAAGACGGAGTTTCGCCGTCAGCGGCACATGCGGATGTTCACGAGGGCGCGCCGTCCCCCGACATGTACCAGGTCGAGCGCTCTTCCTCGGCTTCGTGAGCGTCATCGCTGACGTCTTCAGAGCCTCGGATGTCGTCTGGGTTGTAGTCATCGCCGACGTCCAGCCCTAGGGCGCGGAGCTCCTCGGCATTCGGCAGGACATCCGAGTACACCCCCACGACCCGATCGCTAGTACTGACGAGCCCCTCGATCTTGCCTTCTTTCACTAGGGCTGCGACCGATGCTGCATCCAGCCCGGTACGACGGCAGAAGACTGCAAGCGGCACCACTCCGCGACTTGGCACAAGCGGTTCGCGCACGGCCTCGGGTTCCACGGTTGGAGTCTCTCACCGGCACGCCAGAAACGCGCTGTCATCGGCATGTGCGGGAAATGCAGCCGTCCTTCAGTTTCAGATGCGGGGGAACCCACCCCCAGCGGTA
This sequence comes from uncultured Actinomycetota bacterium, assembly GCA_963801125.1. GTDB lineage: Bacteria > Actinomycetota > Actinomycetes > Propionibacteriales > Nocardioidaceae > Nocardioides_B. The sequence continues at coordinate 99,704 of CAWDDL010000006.1, read as the reverse complement.
AACGTTTCGCCCGTCGTTCGATATTGGTCTAGACCATTTTCGGAAACTGTCAGCGGTGGGGTAGAGGGTGTCGGTATGTCAGTCACCCAGCTCCGCACCCCGGTGGTCGCCGGGCATGTCGCGGTGGCGGTGGCGGAGATCGAGGCCGCTGCGGTGGTGCCGGTCGGGTCACTGGAGCGTGAGGAGCTGCCGGTCGCGCTGGCGGACCTGGCGCGGCTGGAGGCGATGGTCTGCGCGTTGAAGCTGCAGGTGCTGGCCGAGTCGGACCGCCGCCAGTTGGCCGAGGACGTGGCGGCGACGGGGACGCCGGCGTGGGCGGCGAAGCTGACCGGCTCGACCCAAAAGCTGATGGCCGGCGGGCTGTACTACATGAACTTGTTGAACGAGAAGTACCACGCGACCCGGGCGGCGTTCGCCGACGGCGGGATCGAGCTGGACCAGGCCAAGGCGATCGTGCGGGCCGCGGAGAAGATCCCGGCCGCGGCCACCGAGCAGGAACGCTCCGACGCCGAAGCCTCGCTGGTGGCCAAGGCGGTCGACGGGGAAGAACGCCCGTGGCTCTTCGGCAGGCGGGCCGCCGGATGCTCGACAACATCAACCGGCGGCTGGCGGACGAGCAGGAAGCCGGCATGCTCGAGGACGAGAACGACGAAGCCGAGCTCAAGACCTCGATGCATGTCTGGGACAACGGCGACGGCACGTTCTCGGGCAAGTTCACCATCCCCGAGCTGCACGGCCACCTGCTCAAGAGCTTCTTGGAGAACCTGTCCAGCCCGCGGCGGTTCGGCCGCAACCAGGCCGGCGAGCCGATCACCGACGAGAGTGTGCAGAGCACGTATGAGGGGTTGAACTACTACGAGAAGCTCGGTGCGGCGTTCACCGAGCTGCTCGAGCACATGCCCACCAAGGGGTTCGGTGGGGTGGCGGCCACCATGATCGTCAAGATCGACCACGACCGGCTCCGCGACGGGCTCGGCTCGGCCGGGCATCGACACCGGCGTCAACATCGCCACCTCGGTCGCCCGGCGGCTCGCCTGCAACGCCGGGATCCTCCCCGCCGTCCTCGGCGGCCGCTCGGAGATCCTCGACCTGGGACGCACCCGACGGCTGCACTCCAAGGCCCAGCGCTACGCACTCTCCCTGCGCTACGACACCTGCGCCGCCGAAGGCTGCGAACGCCCCTTCGCCTGGTGCGACATCCACCATCCCCACGCCTGGAGCCAAGGCGGCGCCACCGACCTCGACAACGGCATCCCGCTGTGCGGACACCACCACCGACGAGCCCACGACCGCCGCTACGACATGAGGATCCTCCCCAGCGGAGAAGCCAGATTCCGCTACCGACGCTAGGCCGGACCTGCTCGATAGCCTGCCGTCATGTCCACGAGGATCCCCATCGCCACCGCGGCACTGGTCCGCGATGGCTCAGTGCTGCTCGCGCACAGGCATCCTCTGCGTCGGTGGTACCCCGACTGCTGGGACCTGGTCGGCGGCCACGTCGAGCCGGGCGAGCTGCCTCACCAGGCAGTGGTGCGAGAGTGTCTGGAGGAGCTCGGCGTCCGCATCGTCGACCCGCGGCCCATGCCGATGACCTTCCCGGACCCATCGATCCAGATGCACGCGTTCGTGGTCAGGCACTGGGAGGGGGAGCCGTTCAACGCCGCGCCGGAGGAGCACGACGACCTGCGCTGGTTCCGGACGCGCGAGCTGGCCGGCCTGAAGCTGGCCGACCCGGCCGGGCTGCCGAGCATCATCGAAGCAGTGAACGGCACCTGAGTCTCGCCCGGAGCCGGACCCTCAGTACCAGCGCGACCAGTTGGCCCACACGTAGTCGAAGTTGGCCATGAAGCTGTTGTAAGCGCGCCGGTTGGGGATCCGCAGGGTGACCTCGTCGTTGATCAGGCCCATGCCCGACCAGTTCTCGGAGCCGTCCCAGACGTTGTAGCCCATGGTGCCGCGGTAGTTGCCGCTGACGGCCATGTACTTCTGGTGGGTGAACACCTCGTAGGCGGTGTCCCCGAACCCGGTGCTCTCGTTGTTGTCGAGGTCGAGGTCGGCGCTCTTGATCAGCACACCGCCCCGCTTGAGCTTGCCGACGACCTGGTGCCCGGGGGCGCTGGCGATGACGCGGACGTCACAGCCCTTCCTGTCGAGGGAGGCGACCTTGTCGGCGAGGTACATGCCCCGCTCGGCGCGCCACCCGTACATCGCGATCCTGATGACCGTGTGTCCGTTGCGACCGGTCCCGTTCGTCGCGTTGCAGCGGATGCCGTTGAGCCGGCGCATCACCGGGTCGGTGGCCGGGGTGGTGTGGGGGTGCGGGTTGAACTCCACCTCGTAGCGACCCACCGTCTTGTGCACGAACGGCGTGGAGACGCGGCGGTCCCGCACGAGCTGCTCGAAGATCTTGGTGTAGAGGTCGAGCAGCTTCTTCTTGCCCGTGGTGGTGAACAGGTCGTTCCACTGGGTGCGAGCGCCGTAACCGGTGGTGTTGACCGAGCCCTGCATCACCACGTTCTTCGCGCTGCCCGCCCGGGTGAACAGGTAGAACTTCATGTGCTGGTTGCCGTAGCCGCCGCGGCACGACCCGGCGCAGATCGACAAGAAGCTGCGACGGTTCGTGTCGCGGCCGATGACCCGGGCGAGCCGGTTCGTCTGCCCCGAGGTCCAGTTGTCGTTGAGCACCATTTGCACGTCGACGCCGCGCTTGTGGGCGGCGATGAGCGCGTCCACCACGTCGCGGCGGTCGTTGGAGTACGCCGCGATCCGGATCACCGAATGGGGCGGCGTCGAGTTGATCGTCTTGACGATCTTGGTGAGCAGGCGGTTCTTCGCCTCGAGGTTGCCGCGCGGGTTGTTGAACAGCGGTCCCGGTTCCGGGGTGTAGGCCGACGCTGCACCGGCGAACGTCGCCACGAGGACGACGGCGGTGGTGAGCACAGCACTGACTCTGCGGAACATGGAGAGGGGACCCCCAGCGTGCGACGAAATGTGGTGTATCCATTCAAACACAGCGGTTGCGCTGCGTCCGTCACCCGACCGGATGCGTCTGTCGCAGCTGGTCCTCGAGGTACGACGGGCGCGCCACCGCCAGCCCCACGACGAGCTGGGGGACGGTCAGCACGATCAATGCCGACAGCGGAAGGGCCCACCCGCCGGTGAGGTCGTAGAGCAGGCCGACGCCGAACGGGCCGACGGCCGCGCTCAGGTAACCGACCGACTGGGTGAAGCCCGACAACGCCGCGGTGCCGGCGGGCGTGCGGGCCCGCAGCCCGATCAAGGTGAGCACGACAGGGAACGTCGCCGTGCCGACGCCCACGAAGAGGGCCCACAGCCAGGCGCCCGCGACAGGGGCCACGATCAGTCCGAGGTAGCCGACCGGGTAGCAGACGACCAGCACGGTGATCAGCAGCCGCTGGTCCTCACTGCGGGCGACGAGGGTGGGCACCAGGAACGACAACGGGATGCCGACTGCGGTCACCGCACCGAGCAGCAGGCCCGACGTGCCCGCGTCGAAACCGGCGTCGCGGTAGACCTGCGCGAACCAGCCGAAGACCGAGTACGCCTGCAGCGACTGCAGGCCGAAGAGGGCGGCCATCGCCCAGCCCAGCCGGGTGCGCGCCACCTGGCCGAGCGTGATCGTGTGCGGAACCTCCTCGGGCGCGCGGTCGTGGCGCAGCAGCGCGAACCAGGGGAGCGCGGCCACGAGCGCCGTCACAGCCCACAGCGCCAGGCCCCATCGCCACGAACCGAGCCCCTCGCCGACCGGCACGGTGAGCACCGAGGCCGACGTCAGGCCGAGAGCGAGCGCGGTCGTGTACAGGGCGGTCAGCAGGCCGACCCGGTGCGGGAAGTGCAGCTTCACCAGGCTCGGCAGCAGCACGTTGGCCGCCGCCATCCCACCCAGGGCCAGCAGCGAGAGGGCGAGGAGGGCCGGCACCGAGTCCGTCCGGGCGCGCAGCGCCAGCCCGACGACGACGCAGCCCAGCGCGAGCAGGGTCACCCGATGCACGCCGAGGCGCCGGGCCAGAGTCGGCGCCAGGGCGCCGAACAGCGCGAACGCGAGCGTCGGCAGCGTGGTGAGCACTCCGGCGGTGGTGGGGGACATGCCCAGGTCGGTGCGCATCTCGTGGAGCACCGGGCCCACGCTGACCGCAGCGGGCCGCAGGTTGAAGGCGAGGACGACGATCCCCACGGCCACGAGGGCCTTCTGGGCCCTGCCCTCCTGCACCACCCCGGGACCGCTCACCGGGTCATCGTCGACGAGCCCCGCCCCGCGGACCAAATCGGTCGCCCCGCTGCCTAGGCTGGGCCGGTGCGCGAGCAACCCGAGCAGCAGGCCCCTCCCGTCCAACGGCTGCGTGTCCGCTACGCGAAGCGCGGCCGGCTGCGGTTCACCAGCCACCGCGACTTCTCGCGTGCCTTCGAGCGGGCGCTGGTGCGCTCGCGCGTCCCGGTGGCGTACTCCTCCGGGTTCAACCCGCACCCCCGGATCTCCTACGCCGGCGCCTCGCCGACCGGCGCGGCCAGCGAGGCGGAGTACCTCGAGATCGGGCTCGCGGAGGTCCTGGACCCCGCCGACGTGCGCGCGGCGCTCGACGAGGCGCTGCCGGACGGCCTCGACGTGCTCGACGTGGTCCAGTCCGGGGGCGGTTCTCTGGCGGACCTGCTGGAGGCCAGCTCCTGGCGGGTGACGGTGCCCGGCCTGGCCGAGCTGGAGGCGCGGGAGGCCGTCGCCCGGTTCCTCGACGCGCCCGAGGTGCCGGTGGAGCGGATGACCAAGAAGGGCCTGCGTACCTTCGACTGCCGGGCGGCCGTGGTGTCGCTCTCGGCGCGGTCCGGGCCGGAACCGGGCCAAGTGTGTGCGATACTCGACATGGTCCTACGGCACGGAACTCCGTCCGTGAGACCCGACGACGTCCTCGCCGGACTTCGCGACATCGCCGGATTCCAGGCTGGTTCCGCTCCGTTGCACGAGCGGTTGGCCCAGGGTCCGCTGGACGCGGAGAACGGCACGGTGGGTGACCCGTTGGCGCACGACCGCGACACGGACTGAAGCTGGTGACAGCAGCTGCTTCTCAGCGCCGCTGACCGCGGAACGCGCCGCAGGCGCTCCGAGACGTGAAGCAACGGGGGGCGTCGCCGTCGCTCCGCAGCGTGCCGGCATCCGTGCCGACACCAGGGGCTCCACCGCAGGCTTGCGTCCGCCGGTTCGCCGGTCCGGACGACTGACACGCTCCCGGCGTGGCGCACACGCACCTCGTGCTCACCGGGGGCCGAGGAGAGCACATGCTCGACGACAACCCGGCCGACAACCAGGCCACCACCGAGTCTCAGCAGACCGAGACGCCCACCGGAACCGAGGGCTCCGCCCCCACGACGGCCAAGAAGACGGCCGCCAAGAAGGCCCCGGCGAAGAAGGCCGCCGCCAAGAAGACGGCAGCGAAGAAGACCACCACGAAGAAGGCCGCCAAGAAGGCGACCGCGCCGTCGGCGGACGGCGGATCGGCGGAGTCGGCCCCCGAGCCCGTCGCAGACTCTGCCCCGGAGATCGCCGGCGACGAGGTCCCGGCGAAGAAGACGGCCAAGAAGGCCGCCGCGAAGAAGGCCCCGGTCAAGAAGGGCGCCGCGAAGAAGGCCCCGGTCAAGAAGGGCGCCGCGAAGAAGACCGCGGCGCAGGAGCCGGACTCCTCGGTCGCGGACTCCCATGCGCAAGAGCCGCAGGCCCCGGTGTCCGAGGTCGCCGGTCGGGAGCCCACCGAGACCCGTCAGGCCCCGACGGCCGCTGTGCCACTCTTCCAGCCGCCGGACCCGACCAAGGCCGCCCCGCGGCGCAAGAGGGCCGCCGCCAAGCCGGCCGCCGAGGCCGACACCGCCGAGTCCTCCGAGCCCACGTCCGCGGAGGACGCCGATGCGGCCCCGGCGCCGCGTCGCCGCACCCGCAGCGCCGGCGCGGGCAAGAAGGCCGCCGCGCAGGACCGGGCCGCCACCGCCGACGAGACGACCGCGGACGCCGACGAGCAGGGCCGCGAGGACCAGGCGGGCGAGGACCAGGGGGGCGAGGAGCAGTCCGGGGGCACCCGGCGCCGCCGTCGCCGTGGGGGCCGGCGCCGTCGCAAGAGCGGCGACTCGGCGGAGAACGGCAACGGCAACGACGACGGCCGGCCCGACTCCGAGGACTCCGACGACGAGCGAGCCGAGAGCCGCGACGAGCAGGGCGCCGACGAGAGCGAAGGCAGCTCGTCGAGCCGTCGTCGCCGTCGCCGTCGGCGGTCCGGTGACGACTCGGGCGGCGGGTCCGACGACCCGGAGAAGACCGTCACCCGGGTGCGCAAGCCGCGCAACCCGGAGGACGAGATCACTGCGCTGAGCGGCTCGACCCGGCTCGAGGCCAAGAAGCAGCGCCGCCGCGAAGGCCGCGAGGCGGGCCGGCGTCGGGCGCCGATCGTGAGCGAGGCAGAGTTCCTGGCCCGCCGCGAGGCGGTGGACCGCGTGATGGTGATCCGCCAGCGCAAGGACCTCACCCAGATCGCGGTGCTCGAGGACAAGGTCCTCGTCGAGCACTACGTCGCTCGCGAGTCCCAGACCTCGCTCATCGGCAACGTCTACCTCGGTCGCGTGCAGAACGTGCTGCCGTCGATGGAGGCTGCCTTCATCGACGTCGGCAAGGGGCGCAACGCCGTGCTCTACGCCGGCGAGGTGAACTGGGACGCGCTCGGCGCCGGCAACGGCCCTCGCAAGATCGAGCAGGTCCTCAAGTCCGGCCAGGCGGTCCTGGTGCAGGTCACCAAGGACCCGATCGGCCACAAGGGCGCCCGGCTGACCAGCCAGGTCAGCCTGCCCGGCCGGTTCCTGGTCTACGTGCCGGACGGCACGACCAGCGGCATCTCGCGCAAGCTGCCCGACACCGAGCGCAGCCGGCTCAAGACCCTGCTCAAGGAGATCGTCCCCGAGTCGGCCGGCGTGATCGTGCGGACCGCCGCCGAGGGCGCCAGTGAGGACGAGCTGACCCTCGACGTCGAGCGGCTCACCGCGCGCTGGGCCGACATCGAGGCCAAGGTCGCCAAGGGCAACGCGCCGCAGCTGCTCTACGGGGAGCCGGACCTGACCCTCAAGGTGGTCCGCGACCTGTTCACCGAGGATTTCGGCAAGCTCGTGGTCTCGGGCGACGACGCCTGGGACATGGTGGAGAACTACGTCGGCCACGTGGCGCCGGACCTCGCCGAGCGTCTCGAGCGGTACGACGGCGGGCAGGACGTGTTCGCGGCCTACCGGATCGACGAGCAGATCGCCAAGGGGCTCGACCGTAAGGTCTGGCTGCCCTCCGGCGGGTCGCTGGTCATCGACCGCACCGAGGCGATGACCGTCGTCGACGTCAACACCGGCAAGTTCACCGGCTCCGGGGGCAACCTCGAGGAGACCGTCACCAAGAACAACCTCGAGGCCGCCGAGGAGATCGTGCGCCAGCTCCGGCTGCGCGACATCGGCGGCATCATCGTCGTCGACTTCATCGACATGGTGCTGGAGAGCAACCGCGACCTGGTCCTGCGTCGCATGGTGGAGTGCCTGGGACGCGACCGGACTCGGCACCAGGTCGCCGAGGTGACCTCGCTGGGGCTGGTCCAGATGACCCGCAAGCGGATCGGCACCGGCCTGCTCGAGGCGTTCAGCGAGAGCTGTGAGCACTGCCAGGGTCGTGGCCTGGTCATCCACCACGAGCCGGTGGAGAGCCGCAAGCAGCAGGACGACGAGCCGCGGCGCGGTCGGGGCCGCGGTGGCCGCGGGCGTGGTCGTGACGACGAGTCGGGGAACGGCAACAACGGTGCGGCGCCGTCGCCGAAGGACGTGGCTGCCATGGCGAAGCCTGCCGCCGAGAAGCCTGAGGCCGACCGGGCGCCCGAGCCGGCTGCCCAGGAGCCCGCGGCGTCGACCGCGATCGAGGCCACCGGGCCGGAGACCCCGGCGGAGCCCGAGCAGCCCGCGGCGACGGTCCAGCCAGAGGCGCCGGTCGAGGCCGAGACACCGGCCGAGCCGGAGAAGCCGGTGGTCCGCACCCGGACCCGCCGGGGTTCGAGCCGCCGCGAGGCCGGACCGCCCGCAACCACGTCGGAGCCCGTCGAGCCGGTGGTGGTGGTCCCGGAACCGGCAGCCGAGACACCGGCAGCCGAGACACCGGCAGCCGAGACGCCGACGGAGCAGGTTCCCACCGGGGACGGGGCCGGCCAGGACGGCGCAGCCTCAGCCCCCCGCGTGGTCGCCACCTCGCGTCGCCGGGTCGCCCGTCGCCCGGCCGGCCCGCCCGTGGGCGGGACCGCGGAGGGCCCGAACGGCGCCGGTCCGGACGCCGCGGACGGCTCAGGGGACGGCTCAGCGGACGGCTCAGGGGACTCCGCGGACGCTCCGGCGCACGTGCCGGTGAAGAAGAAGGGCGCCCGAAAGCGATGACCGGTGCTGGTGCTCGGGCGGTCAGGGCCGGAGCCGTTTTGACCGGGCCGGTGCTTCTTCCGTAAACTAGCCCTTCGGCGCTCAGCGCCTTTCATTGCGTGCCCGACGACGCTCCCGACCCTCCGGTGTGGTGAGCGGGTCACGCAGAAGAACTTGTAGTCCGACGAAGAGAGTGAGTCCGCGGTGTACGCGATCGTGCGCAGTGGCGGCCAGCAGCAGAAGGTTGCTGTCGGTGACGTCATCGAGATCGACAAGGTTGCCCAGCAGGTGGGTGACTCGGTCAGCCTTCCCGTGGTCATGCTCGTCGACGGGGAGAAGGTGACCGCCGGCGCGGACGCGCTCGCGAAGGCGACCGTGACCGCCGAGGTCCTCGGCGGCACCAAGGGGCCGAAGATCACGATCCTCAAGTACAAGAACAAGACCGGGTACCGCAAGCGCCAGGGTCACCGTCAGAAGTACACCCAGGTCAAGGTCACCGACATCTCCGCCTGAGCGGACTATCGGCCCACGCGCAGAAGAGAAGGACTGAACTCATGGCACACAAGAAGGGCGCGGCCTCGACCAAGAACGGTCGGGACTCCAACGCGCAGCGGCTCGGCGTCAAGCGCTACGGCGGCCAGCTCGTCAACGCGGGCGAGATCATCGTGCGCCAGCGAGGCACCCACTTCCACCCGGGCAGCGGCGTGGGACGCGGTGGTGACGACACCCTGTTCGCCCTCGTCGGCGGCAACGTGGAGTTCGGCACCAAGCGGGGCCGTCGGGTCGTGAACATCCTCCCGACCGCCGAGTGAGCTCGGCTCTCTGAACACCGCGAAGGGGCGCCCTGCTGGTTCAGCAGGGCGCCCCTTCGCGCATCTTCACCCACAGGAAGTGGATCCCTGACATGGCGGTTCCGACATTCGTCGACCAGGTGGTGCTGCACGTCACCGCGGGGCGCGGCGGGAACGGTGTCGCCTCGGTGCACCGCGAGAAGTTCAAGCCGCTCGGCGGGCCCGACGGCGGCAACGGCGGTCCCGGCGGCAGCGTGATCCTGCGCGTCGACCCCGACGTCACCACGCTCATCGACTACCACCACAGCCCGCACCGCCGCGCGGAGCACGGCGGGCAGGGCGCGGGCGCGCACCGCAACGGCGCACACGGCGGCGACCTGGTGCTCCCGGTCCCCGACGGGACCGTGGTGACCGACGAGCGTGGCAACGTGCTCGGCGACCTCGTCGGTGCCGGCACCGAGATGGTCGTCGCCGAGGGTGGCCGCGGTGGCCTCGGCAACGCCGCGCTGGCCTCCTCGAAGCGCAAGGCTCCCGGGTTCGCCCTGCTCGGCGAGCCGGGCGAGGACCGCTCGGTCACCCTAGAGCTCAAGGTGGTGGCCGACGTCGGCCTGGTCGGCTTCCCGAGCGCCGGCAAGTCGAGCCTGATCGCGGCGCTCTCACGGGCCCGGCCCAAGATCGCGGACTACCCGTTCACCACGCTGGTGCCCAACCTCGGTGTCGTCACCGCCGGGGACACCACGTTCACCGTCGCGGACGTCCCCGGTCTCATCGAGGGGGCCAGCGAGGGCCGCGGGCTCGGTCACGACTTCCTGCGCCACATCGAGCGCTGTGCCGCGATCGTCCACGTCATCGACACCGCCACGATCGAGCCCGGGCGTGACCCGCTCGGCGACCTCGACGTGATCGAGAACGAGCTCGGCCGGTACGGCGGTCTCGAGGACCGCCAGCGACTCGTGGCGCTGAACAAGATCGACGTCCCCGACGGCCGGGAGATGGTCGACCTCGTCCGGTCCGACCTCGAAGGGCGCGGTCTGCGGGTCTTCCCGGTCTCGGCCGCCAGCCGGGAGGGGCTGCGCGAGCTGTCGTTCGCGATGGCCGAGATCGTGGCGGGCCGCCGGGCCGCGGCTCCGGCGGTGGAGCCGACCCGGATCGTCATCCGACCGCCCGAGAGCGCCGGAGGACCGGAGTTCACGATCAAGGAGACCGGCGAGGGCTGGCGCGTGCGCGGCCAGAAGCCGGAGCGCTGGGTGCGGCAGACCGACTTCAGCAACGACGAGGCGGTCGGCTTCCTCGCGGACCGGCTCAACCGGCTCGGCGTCGAGGAGCGGCTGCTCGAGCTCGGCGCCGAGGAGGGCGACACGGTGCTGATCGGCGACGTCGACAACGCCGTGGTCTTCGACTTCAAGCCGATGATGACCGCGGGCGCGGAGATGCTCGGCCGGCGCGGCGAGGACAACCGGTTCGCGGAGGACCGGCCCGCTGCGCAACGGCGCCGCGCGATCGAGGAGGCGATGGCCAGTCGCGCCGAGGGCGAGACCCGCGCCGACGTGGCACGCCGCTTCGGTCTGCCCGGCGGCGACCCCGACGCCTCGCCCGACGCGACGCCCGAGGGTGCGGAATGGGGCTGGGACGAGGACGACCCGGGGGAGCAGGAGTGACCCAGCGCCGCGAGGTCCTGGAGGCCCGCCGCGTGGTGGTCAAGGTCGGCTCCTCGTCACTGACCAGCGCCGCCGGGGGGATCGACCCCCACCGGGTCCGCGCGCTGGTCCACGCGATCGCGGAGCTCCGGTCGCGCGGTGCCGAGGTCGTGCTGGTGTCGTCCGGCGCGATCGCCGCGGGGCTCTCGCCGCTGGCGCTGGCCAGGCGTCCCCAGGACCTGGCCACCCAGCAGGCGGCGGCCTCGGTGGGCCAAGGCCTGCTGGTGCACCGCTACACCGAGGAGTTCGCGCAGCACGGCCAACCCGTCGGCCAGGTGCTGCTCACCGTCGACGACGTGACCCGACGCAGCCACTACCGCAACGCCTACCGGACGTTCGCCAAGCTGCTCGAGCTCGGCGTGCTGCCGATCGTCAACGAGAACGACACCGTTGCCACCTCCGAGATCCGGTTCGGCGACAACGACCGGCTCGCCGCGCTGGTGGCGCACCTGGTCCACGCCGACCTGCTGGTGCTGCTCAGTGACGTCGACGGACTCTACGACGGGGACCCGCGCGTGCCCGGCTCCGCGCTGCTCGCCGAGATCGCCTCCGAGCGGGACCTGGAGGGCGTCTCGATCGGACGGACCGGTCCCGCCGGGATCGGCACCGGAGGGATGCAGACCAAGATCGAGGCGGCCAGGATCGCCACCGGTGCGGGGATCCCGGTCGTGCTCGCCGCCGCGGGCAGCGCCGCGGCCGCGCTCGCGGGCGAGCCCGCCGGGACGCTGTTCCACCCCACCGGCAAGCGTCGGCCCACCCGGCTGCTCTGGCTCGCGCACGCCACCGAGGCCAAGGGTCGGCTGCACCTCGACGACGGAGCCGTCCGGGCGCTCTCACACCGTCGCGCGTCGCTGCTCCCCGCCGGGATCACCGAGGTCAGTGGCAGCTTCGACGCGGGCGACCCGGTCGACCTGGTCGACGCGGCCGGCCGGGCCGTGGCCCGCGGCCTGGTGAACTACGACTCCACGGAGCTCCCCGGCCTGCTGGGGCGCTCCACCCACGACCTCGCCCGCGAGCTGGGCGCGTCGTACGAGCGCGAGGTCGTGCACCGTGACGACCTGGTGCTGCTCGGTCCGGGAAAACCGGCCGGATCCGAGCGTTGATTTTTGCGTTTCCGGGGCACTCTTCGGCAAAGCCCGTAAGACTGGATCAACCCCATCGGCCCCGCCGGTGCGGGTGGCACAGACAGTCTCGGGAGTCTGGGAGAGGTGGGTACGTGGCCGAGCAGGTCAGGCTGTGGCACGTGACCGTGACGGTGTCCGGCGAGGCGGTCGAGCCGCTGATCGTGCGCAACGCGCTGCGCCGGCTCAGCGACCAGCGACCGTTCCTGCACTCCCTGAAGTACGCCGGCGGCCGCGCCGAGGTCCAGTACTGGGAAGAGGCCGAGACGCTGCTCGACGCGTCCTCGCTCGCACTGCGGGTGTGGAACGAGCACCGCGACTCGGCGGGGCTGCCGCGCTGGGAGGTCGTCGGCCTCGAGGTGCTCGAGCGCCAGATCTACCTCAGCCGCGGAATGGAGTACGCCACCGTGCTCGACCTGCACGAGGTCACCCCGCTCCCGTTCTGACCCGGCACTAGGCTCGTCGGCATGAACGAACCGACCGTTGAGGGCGTGGCCCGCCGCGCGCGCGTCGCCGCCACCGATCTCGCCGTCGCCACGCGTGCGACGAAGGACGCGGCCCTGGCCGCGATGGCGGACGCTCTGGTTGGCGCCACCGCGGACGTGCTGGCCGCGAACGCCCGTGACGTCGCCGCCGCAGAGGCGGCGGGCACTTCTGCCGCGCTGGTCGACCGGCTGCGGCTCGACGCCGACCGCGTGGAGGCGATGGCGGCGGGGCTCCGGCACGTCGCCGGACTGGCCGACCCGGTGGGAGAGATCGTCCGCGGCTCGACGCTGGCCAACGGTCTCGAGCTCCGTCAGGTCCGGGTTCCGTTCGGCGTGGTCGGGATCATCTACGAGGCCCGGCCCAACGTGACTGCCGACGCCGCCGGGATCTGCCTCAAGAGCGGGAACGCGGCGCTGCTCCGCGGGTCGTCCAGCGCGCTGGGGTCGAACTCCGCGATCGTGGCCGTGCTCCGGGCCGCGGCGCTGGCCGCCGGCCTCCCCGAGGACGTGGTGCAGCTCGTGCCCGGCGAGGGACACCAGCCCGCCAAGGCCCTGATGCGCGCCCGGGGGCTCGTCGACGTGCTGATCCCGCGCGGTGGTGCCGGGCTGATCCGGTCGGTCGTGGAGGAGTCCACCGTGCCGGTGATCGAGACCGGCGTGGGCAACTGCCACGTCTACGTGGACCGGGACGCCGACCTCGACCAGGCGCTGGCGATCGTGCTCAACGCCAAGACGCACCGGCCGTCGGTCTGCAACGCCGCCGAGTCGCTGCTCGTGCACGCGGACGTGGCGGCGGAGTTCCTGCCCCGCGTGGTCGACGCCCTGCAGACCGCCGGGGTCACCGTGCACGGCGACGCCGCGTTCGCCCGGCTCCCTGGCGTGCTCCCGGCGACCGAGGAGGACTTCGGCACGGAGTACCTCTCGCTGGACATCTCCGCAGCCGTCGTACCCGACCTCGAGGCGGCGCTCGACCACGTCCGGCGCTACTCGTCGGGGCACACCGAGGCGATCCTCACCCGGTCGCAGCAGGCGGCTCGCCGCTTCGCTGCGGCGGTCGACTCCGCGGCGGTGATGGTCAACGCCTCCACCCGGTTCACCGACGGAGGCGAGTTCGGGTTCGGCGCGGAGATCGGCATCTCCACCCAGAAGCTGCACGCGCGTGGGCCGATGGGGCTGCCCGAGATGACCTCGACGAAGTACGTCGTGACCGGCGACGGCCACGTCCGCTGAGCCGCCGGTGACCAGGACCGTCGGCGTCGAGGAGCGCCGCGCACGGCTCGCGCGGCGGCACCGGCTGCTGCCGGCCACCCGCACCGACGACGTGGCGGTGATCGCCGACGACCTGGTCGCCCTGCACTCCAGCGACCCGGTCAGCGTCCACCTGTCGACGACGGCCCGGATGGCGGAACCGTCGGTGGTCGCGGTCGAGAAGGCGCTGTACGACGACCGGTCGGTGGTGCGCCACCACGCCATGCGCCGCACCCTGTGGGTGGGCACTCCCGGGCTCGTCCGGATCGCCCACGGCGCGGCCACCCGCAAGCTGGCCGGTCCCGAGCACCGTCGCACCGCGAAGCTGCTCGCGGAGAGCGGGGTCAGCGACCCCGAGGCGTGGCTCGGCGACGCGCGGGAGCAGGTCCTCGCCGCCCTCCACGAGCACGGCCCGATGACCGCCCGCCGGCTCGGTGAGCGGGTACCGGGCCTGCGGCAGCCGCTGGTCCTCGGCGCCGGAACGTCGTACCAGGCGACGCAGGCGGCGCACACCCGGGTGCTGCTGCAGCTCGGCTTCGAGGGGCAGGTCGTCCGGACGAAGCCGACCGGCACCTGGGTCAACGGCGCCTATACCTACGCGGCGATGGACAGCTGGCTCCCCGGGGGCCTGGGCGAGCTCGGCGAGCGGGAGGCGGCTGCCGCCCTGGCGGACCGCTGGCTGCGCCGGTTCGGGCCCGGCAGCGCGGCGGACCTGCAGTGGTGGGCAGGGTGGACGGCGACACTGACCAGGCACGCCCTGGCCGACTGCGGCGCCGTGCCCGTCCTGCTCGCCGACGGGCGGGACGTGGAAGTTCCCGGCTGGCTCGCGGAGGGCGACGAGGACGTCGTCGAGCCGGCCGGGGAGTGGGTCGCCCTGCTGCCCGGGCTGGACCCGACCACGATGGGGTGGAAGCAGCGCGCCTGGTACCTCCCGGACGCAGCGGCCGACGTGTTCGACGCCAACGGCAACGCAGGCCCGTCGATCTGGGTGGACGGGCAGGTTGCGGGCGTGTGGGTCCAGGCACCCGACGGCACGATCCGCACCCGCTGGTTCGTCGACGTCTCCGACCCGGCCCGCGACGCGGTGGCCGCCGAGGTGGACCGGCTCCGCGGCGTCGTGGGGGACACCCGGTTCACGGTGCGGTTCCCGGGGCTCGCCCACAAGGCCCTGCTCGCCTGAGGTTGTCAGGCTGCCGGGTCCGGCGCGGTTAGGGTGAGCCCATGACTGTGACGGAGGGCGCGGACCTCGACGTGTGGGCCGACCCGGCGAAGGAGCGGCTCAGCACCTCGGCCAACGTCGTCACGCTGGTCCGAACGGTGGCGTCGGTGGTGCTGGCCGGGCTGGCGATCGACCGGAGCAGCCTCACCTTGCTGGTGGTGGCGCTGGCGGTCTACTGGGCCGGGGACTCCCTGGACGGCATCGTGGCGCGGATCCGTGGCTGCGAGACCCGCATGGGCGCGGTGCTCGACATCCTCTCCGACCGGTTCTGCGCCGCCGCCTTCTACTTCGGCCTGGCCTGGCTGCAGCCGGAGCACGTGCTGCCGGTGCTCGTCTACCTCGCGGAGTTCATGGTCGTCGACTGCTTCCTCTCCCTGGCCTTCCTGGCGTGGCCGGTCCGCAGCCCCAACTACTTCTACGTCGTCGACCGGACGATCTGGCTGTGGAACTGGTCCAAGCCCGCGAAGGCGGCCAACTCGGCGATCTTCGCGGTGATCCTGCTGGTCACCGGGATGCCGATGGTCGGGCTGGCGATCGCGCTCGCCCTCCTCGTGCTCAAGTGCGTCTCGCTCGTCCGGCTGGCACGCATCGGGCTGCCGGTCCCGGCACGGTAGGCTGGCCCCATGCTCACCACCATGACCGCCGCGGTCGCACCCGTGCTGGCCGAGACGACCTCCAGCAGCACGGGCGTGAACCCGTGGTTCATCGGCGCCGGCACCCTGCTCCTGCTGGTCGCCCTGATGGTCGGCCTGCTGATGTTCGGCGCCGGCCGCGACCACTCCTGACACCGCGAGCAGATGACGGCACTGCGTGGCTGAGCGAGGCCCGACCGGGACGGCACCCGGACGCCGGCGCGTGGGCGTGATGGGCGGAACCTTCGACCCCATCCACCACGGTCACCTCGTGGCCGCGAGCGAGGTGCAGGCGTGGTTCGGTCTGAGCGAGGTCGTGTTCGTGCCGACCGGCCAGCCGTGGCAGAAGACCGGCCGCGACGTGTCCCGCGCCGAGCACCGGTACCTGATGACGGTGGTCGCCACCGCCTCGAACCCCCGGTTCTGGGTTTCGCGCGTGGACATCGACCGCGACGGTCCGACGTACACGATCGACACCCTGCGGGACCTGAGCGCGGCGATGCCCGACGCGGACCTCTACTTCATCACCGGCGCCGACGCGCTCAGCGACATCTTCACCTGGCGTGACGCCGGCGAGCTGTTCGAGCTCGCGCACTTCGTGGGCTGCACCCGGCCCGGCTACGACATGGACCCCAAGACCCTCGACGGCATCCCGCAGGAGCGGGTGACCATCGTGGAGATTCCCGCGCTGGCGATCTCCTCGACCGACTGCCGCAACCGCCAAGCCACCGGCGACCCCGTCTGGTACCTCGTCCCCGACGGCGTGGTGCAGTACATCACCAAGTACAACCTCTACTCGCCGCACCGAACCGAACCGACCCTAGGAACATCGTGACCGCCACCGACCGCGCGCTCGAGCTCGTCCGCACCGCTGCCCAGGCGGCCTCGGACAAGCTCGCGGAGAACATCATCGCCTTCGACGTGTCCGAACAGCTGGTGATCACCGACGCCTTCCTGCTCGCCTCGGCACCCAACGACCGGCAGGTCAAGGCGATCGTCGACGAGATCGAGGAGAAGCTCCGCGAGATCGGCGCCAAGCCGGTGCGCCGCGAGGGCGAGCGGGACGGGCGCTGGGTGCTGATCGACTACGCCGACATCGTCGTGCACGTCCAGCACGAGGAGGAGCGGTCGTTCTACGCCCTCGAGCGGCTCTGGCGCGACTGCCCGTTGATCGAGCTCCCCACGACGGTCACCTCCGGCCGCGGCGAGTGACCACGGTCGACCTCGCTGCTGCGGGTCCGGCGCACGATCGCCCCGGTCGGCGCCTCGTCCTCGTCCGGCACGGGCGTACGGCGTGGAACGAGGCCGGTCGCGCGCAGGGACACGCCGACGTCGAGCTCGACGACCTCGGTCACGAGCAGGCAGCCGCGGCCGCGCCGTACCTGGCCTCCCTCGAACCGGCCGCCGTCTGGACCTCGGACCTCGCCCGGGCGCGGCAGACCTGCGGCTACCTGGAGAAGGCCACCGGCCTGGTCGCCACCGAGGACGCGCGGCTGCGGGAGTTCGACGTCGGGCTCCGGCAGGGGCTGACCATCGCCGAGTTCGCCGAGCGCTACCCGGCGCAGCACGCCACCTGGCAGCACGGTGACGACACCCGGCTGCCCGGCGCGGAGGCCGCTGCGGACGTCGAGGCGCGGATCCTCCCGGCACTACGGGACTGCCTCGAGCAGCTGGCAGCGGGGGAGACCGGGCTGGTCGTGACGCACGGCGCCTGCCTGAAGGTGGGCGTGGCAGCGCTGTTGGGCTGGTCGGGCGAGCTGGCCACGTCGCTGCGCGGGATCGACAACTGTGCCTGGGTCACGCTCGAGGAGACGGGGTTCGGCGGGCGGCTCCGGCTGGTCGGCTACAACGAGTCGGTCCGACCCGGGCACGACGCGCCGCAGCGCCTTCCCGACGAGGGTTGAGCACCCACCCCCGATTTCGCATCCTGCACACCCGTTGGCTAAGATTCCCGAGTTGCTCATCACGAGCGGCGGGGCTGTGGCGCAGCTGGTAGCGCACCTCCATGGCATGGAGGGGGTCAGGGGTTCGAGTCCCCTCAGCTCCACTCGCAGACGAGGGCCGGTCCGACTGGACCGGCCCTCGTCGTGTCCGCGGCTCGTGCCCTAGCGGCCCGGCCGCCCGCCGCGGTTGCCGGCGGCTTCGAACCGGCCGCCGCTCTCGACGATCCGGTGGGTTCGCATGCCGTGTCGGATCGCGCGCCGGTACTGGCCCGGGCCCCAATAGCGGGCACGGACCCGTCGGGCCAGCTCATGCCGGTCGGCTGGACCGTCCTCCTCCAGAGCCGTCGCGAGCACGGTCGCCTCGCGCTCGAGCTCCTGCTGCTCCGCCCGGGTGTCGTAGACGCGGGGCATGCCGCCACCGGCTCGCATCGGCGAGGAGGTGGCGCGCGGCGTCTCGGCCGGTTGGCGCGGGCCCACGCTCCCCGCGCCGTCGTGCTGCGCGTCCGAGCCGGTGCCCTGCTCCTCCTGATCGCCTTCCTCGCCTTCCTCGGCTTCCTCGGCGGAGAGCGGGGCGGCGATGTCCTCGAGTGCCTGCCCTTCCGCGCGCACGCCCATGGTCGCGTGGATGATGCCCGCGGCGACCATGACGGCACCTGCGGCGGCGTAACCGTAGAAGACATTCATCCGGTTCTCGCTGGAGATCAGCTGCCCGAACAGCCACGGGCCGAGGATCCCGCTGACCCCGGTGCCGATCGCGTAGAAGAAGGCGATCACCATGGCGCGGATCTCCAGCGGGAAGGTCTCGCTGACGGTCAGGTAGCCGGCGCTCGCACCGGCGGAGGCGAAGAAGAAGATCACCACCCAGGCCAGCGTCTGCGTCCACGTGCTCAGCATGTCCTGCTCGAACATCCAGCCGACCAGTACCGCGGCCACGCCGCCGAGCACGAACGTGCCGGCGATCATCGGCCGTCGGCCGATCCGGTCGAACAGCGGGCCCAGGAGGATCGGGCCGAGGAAGTTGCCGGCCGCGAACGGCAGCAGGAACAGTCCGACGTTCGCTGCCTTGACGTCGTAGAACGTGGTCAGCATCAGCCCGTAGGTGAAGAACAGCGCGTTGTAGAGAAACGCCTGCGAGGTCATCAGCGAGAACCCGACCACGGTGCGGCGGGGGTACACCTTGAACACCGTCCGGCCGATCTCGAGGAACCCGGTGCTCTTCCTCGTGCGGATCTCCAGGGGGTCGCCCTCCGGCTCGGGCAGGTCGTCCCCGGTGCTCTTGGAGACCTTGCGCTCGATGCTCTGCATCACCTTCTCGGCCTCGTCCTCGCGGCCGTGGATGATCAGCCAGCGGGGGGACTCGGGCACCAGCAGGCGCAGGAGCAGGACGCCGACCGCCACCAGACCACCCGTGGCGAAGGCGATCCGCCAGCCGAGGCCCGACGGCAGGTCGCTCAGGTAGAGGTAGCCGAGGGCGGCGGCGAGCGCCGCGCCGAGCCAGTAGGAGCCGTTCACGGCCAGGTCCACGGTGCCGCGGACCCGGGCCGGGATCAGCTCGTCGATCGCGGAGTTGATCGCGGAGTACTCGCCGCCGATGCCGGTACCGGTGAGCAGCCGTCCGACCGCGAACCAGACGTAGGTCGCGGTCCCGTCCGGCACCCACAGGCCGGCGGTCGCCGTGATGCCCACGCCGAGCAGGTAGACGGCCAGGGTGATCAAGAACAGCTTCTTGCGGCCGAACCGGTCGGTGAGGTACCCCCACACCAGGGCGCCGGTGATCGCGCCGAGGATGTAGATCGACGCGGAGCCGGCCACCTGGACGGTGGAGAACCCGATGGAGTCCTTCAAGGACGCGCCGACCGCGCCCTTGATGGTCACCTCGAGCCCGTCGAGGACCCACACCGTTCCGAGCGAGACGATGATCAACCAGTGCCATCGCGCCCAGGGCAGGCGGTCCATCCGGTTCGGTATGTCGGTTCTCACGGCTTCTTGAGCCTCGGGCATCGCGCGCTCCTTTCGCAGCTGACGGCCACAGCGCCCAGCGGCAGGCATCGCTGCTCGAGGCCCGCCGGCTCACCGGGTGCACCGTCCGCGTACCCGCTCAGCCGGTGGAGCAGTCGCTGCGAGGGTGCAACGATTTGACGACAGGGGACCGGTCGTGGGTACGGGGGCCGGAGCATCGGGTTGCAAAGGTAATACCTTTGCGGCACACTCGTGCGGTACGTATGTGACCATCACCACTTCTGGAGAGTCCCGTGGAAGCCATCCAACCGGCGTACAGCACCCCGGTGCTGCTACTCATCGCGGCGGCGGCCGTCGCGTTGCTGCTGTTCTTGATCATGAAGGTGAAGCTGCACGCCTTCATCTCGCTCGTGCTCGTCAGCCTGCTCACCGCGGTGGTCGCCGGCATCCCGGTGGCCGACGTGCCGACGGCGCTGCTGTCCGGCTTCGGGTCGACACTTGGCTCGGTCGCCCTGCTGGTGGGCTTCGGCGTGATGCTGGGCCGGCTGCTCGAGGTGACCGGCGGCGCGCAGGTCCTCGCCGACACCCTGGTGAACCGCTTCGGCGAGCACCGGGCCCCGTTCGCGCTCGGCGTCGCCGCGCTGATCTTCGGCTTCCCGATCTTCTTCGACGCGGGCCTGGTCGTGTTCTTGCCGATCATCCTCACCGTCGCCCGCCGCTTCGGCGGCTCGGTGCTGTACTACGCGCTCCCGGCGGCCGGTGCGTTCGCGGCCATGCACGCGATCGTCCCGCCGCACCCCGGCCCGGTCGCGGCGGGCACCGTCCTCGGCGGCGACATCGGCGTCGTGCTGCTCGTCGGTCTCCCGGTGGCGCTGATCTCGTGGTACGTCGGCGTCTACCTCGTCTCGCGCTTCCTGGGCGCCCGTGTCGACGTCGCCGTGCCGGACCTGCTCTTCGGCGAGGTCAACGGCGGCCGCGACGTCGCACGCGGCTCCGCGCCGTCGGACCGCCCCACCGAGGACGACGGACAGGCCCCGGCACGGTCCACCGCCACGCTCGTCGAGCCGACGGCGCCCGCCTTCGGCACGGTCCTCGGCCTGCTGCTGATCCCGCTGGTGCTGATCTCGCTGAACACCGTGCTGACCACGTTGGTCTCCGCAGGCGCGCTCGCCGAGGACCAGACCTGGATCCAGTCGCTGCAGCTGCTCGGCAACACTCCGGTGGCCCTGCTGGTGACCCTGCTGGTCGCGATCGTCGTCCTCGGCCGCCGCCAGGGCTCGCTCGCGGACACGACCACGATCCTGGACCAGGCCCTCGGCCCGATCTGCTCGATCATCCTGATCACCGGGGCCGGTGGCATGTTCGGCGGCGTGCTGCGCACCAGCGGTATCGGCGAGGCGCTCACCTCCTCCCTGTCCGACCTGGGCCTTCCGCTGCTGCTGCAAGCGTTCCTCATCGCGACCGCGCTGCGCGTCGCCCAGGGGTCCGCCACCGTGGCGCTGACCACGGCCTCCGGCCTGATCGCCAGCCAGGCGGCCGGTCTCGGCAACCTGCACGTCGCGCTCCTCGTGGTGGCGATCGCCGCGGGCGCCACCGTGCTGTCGCACGTCAACGACTCCGGCTTCTGGCTGGTGAGCCGGTTCTTCGGGATGGACGAGAAGACCACGCTGAAGACCTGGACGGTCATGGAGACCACCCTGGGCCTCTCGGCCTTCGTCGTGGCTGCTCTCCTGTGGCCTGTCGCCAGCCTGCTGTGACGTCCGTGCTCCCGACCGTGTCCCGCCCCGCGCGGGACACGGTCGGGCACGCCCGGTCAGCTGCTGCGGCTGAGCTCGGAGACCACCTCGGCACAGATCGCGCTCATCGCGGTGCGGGCGACCTCCGGGTCGCCGGCCGCGACCGCGTCGGCGACCATCTGGTGCAGTCGGCGCGCCTCCGGCTTGGGCGTCGGTGGCATCAGGTCGTGGTCGGTGCGACCGCGCAGGACCTCCTCGACGACGTCACTGAGCCCGGCGAACATCGCATTGCCGGACGCGCGCAGCAGCAACCGGTGGAAGGCGACGTCCTGCTCCAGGAACGTGGTGAGGTCGCCGGCCGACCCCGACACCTCGAGCTGACCCGCGAGGCGGACGATCTCCTCGCGCTGCGCCGCGTCGGCGTGCCGGGCGGCCAGCGCGGCCGAGGTCGGCTCGACGGCGGCACGAAGCTCGGACAGCTCGTGCAGGTGTGCCCGCCGCCCCTCACCCTCGAGGCGCCACCGGATCAGTGCCGGCGCGAAGGCGTCCCACTCCTCCTCGGGGCGGATCCTGATCCCGGTCCGGCGCCGGCTCTCGACCAGGTTCATCGCCGCCAGCACCTGGACGACCTCGCGGGCGATGGTCCGGGAGACGCCGTACTTCTCACCCAGCCATTCCAAGGTGATCAGGCTGCCCTGCGGGATCTCCCCGCCCACGATCTGCGGGCCGAGGTCGGCGAGCACGGTGCGGTAGACGGTGGACATGTCCGTCAGCGTAGTCACCGACGGCACGAGAGGGTGGGGTCATGAGCCAGTCGACGCAGCTGCCGCGGCACCTGGTGGTGATGGGTGTGTCGGGAACCGGCAAGACCACGGTCGGCAGCGCCCTGGCGCACCGGCTCGGCCGCAGGTTCATCGAGGGAGACAGCTTCCACCCCGAGCGCAACGTCGCGAAGATGTCGGCGGGCGAACCCCTCGACGACGACGACCGTCGGCCGTGGCTGCAGACCTTGAGCCAGCTGATGGCCGCGCGGGAGGTGGAGGGGGTGCCGACGGTGCTGACCTGCTCGGCGCTCAAGCGGGCCTACCGGGACATCCTGCGAGAAGGCCTTCCGGAGGCAAGCGTGTACTTCGTGCACCTGGCTGCCTCGAGAGAGGTCCTGCAGGCGCGGATGGAGAGTCGTACGCACTTCATGCCGCCCTCGTTGCTCCAGTCGCAGCTCGACACGCTCGAGCCGCTCGGGCCCGACGAGGCGGGCCGGCGGTTCGACGTCACCCCGCCGGTGGACGTCGTGTGCGACGCGGTAGAGGAGGCGCTCCGCGCGGGGGGATAGGCGACCGGGGGGTCACCCCGCGGTCGGCAGCCCGGCCGCCGCGAGGCTGTCGAAACCTCCGGCGTTGACCACACCGGCGAAGCCCAGGTCGGCCATCATGTCGGCTGCCGCACCGGCCCTGCTGCCGCTGCGGCAGTAGAGGACGTAGGTGGCGTCGGTGTCGAGCTGGCCGACGCGCTCGCGGAAGTCGGCTGCCTGAACGTCGATGTTCGTGGCGCCGGCGAGGTGGCCGGCGGCGAACTCCTCAGGCGTCCGCACGTCGATGACCTGGGCGCCTGCGGCGATGAGCTCGCGGGCCTGCGCGGGCTGGACGGTGCTGATCTGGGCCGAGCCGGCGGCGGTGTCCGTGGCGTCGGTGGACGAGCACGCGGCGAGCGTGGTGGCGGCGAGGGAGACGAGGACCACGAGGGTGGTACGCAGCGTGCGATGCATACCCCCTAGGGTATATGGTCCCGAGCCTGGGGACAACCGGGTCACGTCGGGTCAGCCCTCGAACCTCGCCGCGCCGGCACCCGGCATCGAGCCGAGCAGCTCGCGGCCCCGGGCGGCGTGCTTGTGCTCCACGAGCACCTCGTAGCGGGTCGCCACCACCTGGCTGACCGAGGTGAAGTCCCGGCGCCCGTGGGTGGCGGCGTAGCCGACGAGCGCCCAGATCAGTCCGAACAGGGCCCCGAAGACGGCGGTGGAGGCGATCACGCCGAAGGCCGACCCGCTGCCGAACAGCGAGAAGATCAGCCCGACGAACAGGCCCATCCAGACGCCGGACAGCAAGCCGCCGACAGCGACGCGCCCGGTGGTCAGCCGGCCGGTGACGCGCTCGACCTGCTTGAGGTCGGTGCCCACGATCATGCAGTTCTCGACCGGGAACTCGTGGTCGGAGAGGAAGTCGACGGCCTTCTGGGCGTCGTCGTAGCGGTCGTAGACGCCGAGCGACATCGGGAACTCGAGGGTCAGCCCGGATCGGAGGGCGCGCATGCTCTGCGGGGTGCTCATGGTGTCCATGGTGTCACCCCGGCGAAGGCGGCGCGGCCGGTCAGGCGGCCGGACGGACCACCGGTCAGGTGATCGTCATCCCGCCGTCGACCGCGAGAGTCTGTCCGGTGACGTAGCCGCCGGCGTCGCTGGCGAGGAAGACCAGTGCGGCCGCGAGCTCGCCGGCCGCACCCTGGCGGCCGGAGGGGATCCGGATGTGCATCTGCTCGAGGTAGCCCTCGGGGTACTGATCGGTCATCTCCGAGGAGAAGAAGCCCGGTGCCAGGGCGTTGACCCGGATGCCCTTGCGCCCGGTCCACTGCTGGGCGAGGTCCCGGGTCATCCCGATGACCGCGGCCTTGCTCGCGGAGTATGCCGCCTGGGGCAGCCCGGCGGTGGTGAGTCCGAGGACGCTGCTGATGTTGACGATGCTGCTCCCGGGCTGCATCACGCGACCGCAGGCCTGGGCCATCCAGTAGACGCCGTTCACGTTGACGTCGATCACCCGGCGGAACTCCTCCGGGGTCTCCTTGGTCGCGGGGACCGCGGTGCCGATGCCGGCGTTGTTGACCAGCACGTCGACGTGGCCGAACTCCAGCATTGCGGTGTCGACGAGCCGCTGGCAGTCGGCGGGGTCGGCGACGTCGGTCTCGACGACGACAGCGGTCCGCCCGGCCGCCTCCACCAGCCGACGGGTCTCCTCGAGCCGCTCCACGCGGCGCGCGCCGAGCACGACGTCGGCGCCTGCCTCGGCCAGGGCCTGGGCGAAGGCGACCCCGAGCCCGGACGACGCACCGGTCACGATCGCCACTTTCTCGTCGAGGCGGAACAGGTCGAGCACGGTCACGGGGGCTCCTGCGGTGATCGGGGTCGGGTCAGTCGTGCGCGGCCCGGCGGGCGCGCCAGGCGCTGGCGACCATGTCGTCGAGCGTGTGCCGCATCTGCCAGTCGAGGTCGCGGGCGGCCAGCTCGCCGGAGGCCACGATGCGGGCCGGGTCGCCGGGGCGGCGGGCGTGGATCTGTGGCTCGAACCCGAGGCCGGTGACCCGGGCCATCGCGTCCATGATCTGGCGGACGGAGACCCCGTCCCCGCTGCCGAGGTTGTAGACGGGCTCGAGGACGCGGCCGTCGGCGAGCGCGCGGGCGGCGGCGACGTGGGAGATCGCCAGGTCGGCGACGTGCACGTAGTCGCGCACGCAGGTGCCGTCGGGCGTCGGGTAGTCGTCGCCGTTGATCCGCGGGGTGCGTCCCGCGACGAGGGCCTCGAGGACGAGCGGGAAGAGGTTGTGGGGGGAGGTGTCGTAGAGGTGGTCGGCGCCGGAGCCGACGACGTTGAAGTAGCGCAGCGAGGTGTGCGAGAGCCCGGTCGCGACGGCCTGGTCCCGCAGCAGCCACTCGCCGATCAGCTTGCTCTCCCCGTAGGGCGACTCCGGGCTGGTCGGGCTCTGCTCGGTGACGACCTCCTCCGCGGGGGTCCCGTAGGTCGCGGCGCTGGAGGAGAAGACGATCTTGTCCGTGCCGGCCTCCGCCATCGCCGCCAGGAGATGGACCGTGCCGGTCACGTTCTGCTCGTAGGTGTGCAGCGGCCGTTCGACCGAGACGCCGGCGTACTTGAAGCCCGCCACGTGGACGACGCCGCTGACCCGGTGCTCGCGCAGGGTACGCGTCATCAGCTCGGTGTCGACGATGCTGCCCTCGACGAACGGCACGTCCGAAGGCACGAAGTCGCGGTGCCCGCTCGACAGGTCGTCCACGACCACGCAGGGGAGCCCCTCCGCGCGGAACGCCTCTACGATGTGGGCGCCGATGTAGCCCGCGCCACCCGTCACCAGCCATGTCACGTCGGCAGACCGTCCCTTTCGCTCAGCGTCCCGACGACCCTATCGGTCGGCATGCCGCCGCGCGGTGCGGGTCCGATCGGGCTATGCGCATCGTCCGTTCGGTCAGAAATGTCTGATTTGTGGATTTCCATGGCCGATCGGCCGAGAATCGATCCGGGGCATGAATCTCACGAAGGGGGACTGGTGGGGGGCAACACGAGGGTGCGGGTCGACGACCTGGACGCACCTCCCGTAGCGGTGATGCTGCGTCGTCCGGCGGTGCTGATCCGGCACGAGCTGATCGCCGGCCTGCACGCCGCGGGGTTCGACGACGTCCTGCCGGCGCACCTGGGTGTCTTCCAGCACCCGGGGCCGGACGGTCAGCGTCCGGGCGTGCTCGCCGCCCGGACGCGCGCCTCGAAGCAGGCGATGAACCACCTCCTGCACCAGCTGGAGTCCGCGGGCTACCTGGTGCGCGAGGCGCACCCACGCGACCGGCGCACCCGGGTCGTCCGGCTGACGGACCGGGGCTGGGAGGTGCTGCGGGTGATCCGCGAGACGGCTCTGCGGGTCGAGTCGGTCTGGGCCGAGGCGCTCGGCCAGGACACCTACCGGCAGCTGCGGCTGGGCTTGGCGCGCCTGGAGACGGTGCTGGACACCGCGGTCGTCGACGCCTGAAACCGGGTGCCGCCCCGTGGCGGCCGTGCGCTACCCTGGGGGCATGCGGAAGAACCTCCTGCTTAGCAGGCCGCGTTGACCTGAGACCCGATCGCCGGGCTCGACGTCCACGCGGCTACCCCTCGTGCCCGAGGGGTTTTTTTGTGCCCGGGCACGCGACGGACCAGACCAGGAGACGGCCGGCCTCCCCCGCACACCAGGAGCAGACGATGACGCAGCAGGACACCACCGACGCAGGCACGACGTACGACGTCGTCGCCGCCCAGGAGAAGTGGCGCACGGTCTGGGAGGAGCTGAACCCGTTCCAGGCCGCCGACGAGACGACCCGCGAGCGTCGTTACGCGCTGACGATGTTCCCCTACCCGAGCGGTGACCTGCACATGGGTCACGCCGAGGTGATGGCGCTGCACGACGTGATCGCACGCTACTGGTGGCAGCGCGGGTACGAGGTGCTGAACCCGATGGGGTGGGACTCGTTCGGCCTGCCGGCCGAGAACGCTGCGATCCGCAACGACGCGCACCCGGCTGACTACACCTACGGCAACATCGCCACCCAGTACGAGTCGTTCCGGAAGTACGGCGTCAGCTTCGACTGGTCGCGGCGCTTCAACACCTCCGACCCGTCGTACTACAAGTGGACCCAGTGGCTGTTCCTGAAGTTCCACGAGCGTGGCCTGGCCTATCGGAAGAACAGCCCGGTCAACTGGTGCCCCAACGACCAGACCGTGCTGGCCAACGAGCAGGTCGTCGACGGCTCCTGCGAGCGCTGCGGCGCCGAGGTGACCAAGCGCGAGCTGACCCAGTGGTACTTCCGTACGACGGCCTACGCCCAGGAGCTGCTGGACTGCCTGGACGACCTGCAGCCCACCTGGTCGGACAAGGTGGTCAACTCCCAGCGCAACTGGATCGGTCGCTCCGAGGGTGCCCACGTCGACTTCGTCGTCGACGGTCGCGAGGAGCCGCTGACGGTCTACACCACCCGTCCCGACACCCTGTTCGGGGCCACCTTCATGGTGGTCGCCGCCGACGCCGCGCTGGCCTCGGAGCTGGTGACCGACGAGCATCGCGCAGCCCTGGACGACTACCTGGTCGAGGTCCGCCGGGAGACCGAGATCAACCGGCTGGCCACGGACCGTCCCAAGACCGGTGTCTTCCTGGGCGTGCACGCCACCAACCCGCTGACCGGCGCCCGGATCCCGGTGTACGCGGCCGACTACGTGCTGGCCGACTACGGCACCGGGGCGATCATGGCGGTGCCCGGCCAGGACCAGCGCGACTGGGACTTCGCGAAGGCGTTCGACCTGGCCATCGTGCGCACGGTGCAGCCGCCGGCGGACTGGGAGGGTGAGGCCTTCACCGGCGAGGGCCCGGCGATCAACTCGGCCAACGACGAGATCGACCTGTCCGGGATGGGGGTCGACGAGGCCAAGTCCGTGACCATCGCCTACCTGGAGCGCAACGGGCTGGGCCGAGGCACCGTCAATTTCCGGCTGCGGGACTGGCTGCTGTCGCGCCAGCGCTACTGGGGGGCGCCGATCCCGATCATCCACTGCCCGGTCGACGGCGAGGTCCCGGTGCCCGAGGACCAGCTGCCCGTCGAGCTGCCCGAGCTGCGCGGCGCGGACCTGAAGCCCAAGGGCACCTCGCCGCTGGGTGCGGCGACCGACTGGGTCGAGGTGACCTGCCCGACCTGTGGCGGCCCCGCCAAGCGGGACAGCGACACCATGGACACGTTCGTGGACTCGTCGTGGTACTTCTTCCGCTACGTCTCGCCGCACGACGACACCCAGGCGTTCGACAAGGAGCTGGCGAACCTGTGGGGACCCGTCGACCTGTACATCGGCGGGGACGAGCACGCCGTGCTGCACCTGCTGTACAGCCGGTTCTTCACCAAGGCGCTGCGCGACATGGGCATGGTCGACTGGGACGAGCCGTTCTCCGCCTACCTGTCGCAGGGCAAGGTCATCAACCACGGTCGCAAGATGAGCAAGTCCCTGGGCAACGGGGTCAACCTGGGTGAGCAGCTGGCGGAGTTCGGCGTGGACGCCGTCAGGCTGACGCTGGTGTTCGCCGGCCCGCCGGAGGACGACATCGACTGGGCCGACATGTCCCCGGGTGGCTCCCTGAAGTTCCTGCAGCGGGCGTGGCGGCTGAGCGGCGACGTGACATCGGCGCCGGGCACCTCTCCGGACGGCGGGGACCTGGCGCTGCGCAAGGTGACCCACCGGACCGTCCGCGACGCCGAGGAGCTGGTCGAGAGCCACCGGTTCAACGTGACGGTCGCCCGGATCATGGAGCTGGTGAACGCCACCCGCAAGGCGATCGACACCGGCTGCGGTTCGCAGGACCCCGCCGTGCGCGAGGCGGTCGAGGCGGTTGCGATCCTGCTGTCGCTGGTGGCGCCCTACACGGCCGAGGAGATGTGGGCCCGGCTGGGGCACGAGCCGACGGTCGCGCGAGCCGGCTGGCCGACCGTCGACGAGGCGCTGCTGGTCGAGGACGCCGTCACGGCGATCGTGCAGATCCAGGGCAAGCTGCGGGCCAAGCTGGAGGTGTCCCCGGACATCTCCGAGGCCGACCTGGAGGCCGCGGCGCTGGCCGACGAGTGGGTGCAGAAGTCGCTGGAGGGCAAGACCATCCGCAAGGTGATCGTCCGCACCCCCAAGCTGGTCAACATCGTCGCGAGCTGAGCGTCGTACCGAATACCAGGGTATGCCGGCTCTCAGTCACTTCCCTGGGCATGCATCCCTAGGAAAGTGACTGAGCTCCCCGGGGAGTCAGCCGTGCCGGTCGTGCGTCAGAGGGCGGCCAGCGCGTCCTCGACGGAAGTGTCGCCGGCGAGCAGGTCGAAGTCCTTGCCGACGGTGCGGTCGTCGTGCAGCGCGGCAGCGATCACCGCGGCCACGTCGGCCCGCGGTACGTCGCCGCGCTCCAGCCGGCCGACCTGGACCCGTCCGGTGCCCGGGTCGTCGGTGAGCCGGCCGGGGTGCACCACCGTCCAGTCCAGCTCGCGGCTCTTCAGGTCGTCGTCGGCCGCCTTCTTGGCCCGCAGGTAGACCTGGAAGATCTCGTCGCTGTCCGGGTCGGCCCGGTCGGTACCCATCGACGAGATCATCACGTAGCGTCGTACCTCCGCGGCCTGCGCCGCATCCGCGAGCAGCACCGCGGCGCCCTTGTCGACGGTCTCCTTGCGCTCGACGCCGCCGGACGCCCCGCCACCGGCCGCGAACACGACGGCGTCGCCCTCGCCGACCACGGCGGCCAGCTCCTCGACGGTCGCCTTCTCCAGGTCGAGCACGACCGCCCGGGCGCCGGTGGCCTCGACATCGGCGACGTGGTCAGGGTTGCGGACGATGCCGATGGCCTCGTCCCCCTGCTCGGTGAGCCGGCGCTCCAGCAGGAGCGCGATCTGTCCGTGTCCGCCTGCGATGACGACGCGCATGGGTCTCCTTCTCGTCGGGGTGTCCATCTGTGCGTACCCGCATCGCCCGGGGACCAACCTCCCCGGCCCGGCCGGAGGTAGCCTTCCCCGCATGCCGCGCATCGCCCTGGTCACCGACTCGACCGCGATGCTGCCCGCGTCGGTGGCGGGCGAGCGCGGCATCACGGTGGTCCCGCTCCAGGTGGTGATCGGCGCCAAGTCGTACGACGAGGGGGTGGACGCCGAAGCCACGCCGAACACCATCGCGGAGGCGTTGAAGGCGTACACCCCGGTGAGCACGTCGCGACCGACCCCCGCGACGTTCCTCGCGGCCTACGAGCGGGCTGCGGCCGAGGGCGCCGAGGCGGTGCTGTCGGTGCACCTGTCCGGCGAGGTGAGCGGCACCTACGAGTCGGCCCAGCTCGCCGCCCACGACGCGTCCCTGCCGGTGCTCACCGTCGACACCCGGCAGCTCGGGATGGCGACCGGCTACGCGGTGCTGGCCGCGGCGGACGTCCTGGCGGCGGGAGGGCCGGTCGAGGAGGCGGCTGGGGCCGCGCTCGCGCGGGCGGCGGCGACCACCTCGCTGTTCTACGTGGACACTCTCGAGTACCTCCGGCGCGGCGGCCGGATCGGTGCGGCGGCGGCTGTCTTGGGCTCTGCCCTCGCGGTCAAGCCACTGCTGGCACTGACCGACGGGCGGATCGCTCCGCTGGAGAAGGTCCGGACGACCGCGCGCGCCCTCTCCCGGCTCGAGGAGCTCGCCGTCGACGCCGCCGAGGACGCGCAGGTCGACGTCGCCGTGGCGCACCTGGCGAGCCCGGCTCGGGCCGACGCGCTGGCGGAGCGATTGCGCACGCGCCTCGCCGCCAACCTGGGTGACCGCGAGGTGTTCGTGGGAGAGGTCGGTGCGGTGATCGGCGCTCACGTCGGGCCGGGCATGGTCGCGGTGGTGGTCGCGCCGCGCTGACCCGCTCGGCGGCCCGCGGTTGCACGAGCCGCCGCCGGGGTACGCCCTGTGCGTCGATCACGGCGAGACGGAGGAACCATGGCCGCAGGGAGAACCGCCCGGGAGGTGGAGCACGAAGCCGGCCGGAGCACCACGCTCGACGTCGCGGTCCGGGTCGGGCTCGGCGCCTACGGGTTCGTCCACCTGCTCGTGGCCTGGGTGACGCTGCGGCTGGTGTTCGGCGGCAACGGGGGGAGGGCCACCGGCAAGGGAGCGCTGGCGCAGCTCGCCGACGACCCCGTCGGGCAGCTGACCCTCGCGGGGATGGCGCTCTGCTTCGCGGCGCTCGTGGTGTGGCAGCTCCTTGCCGCGACGGTCGGTTTCCGTGGCCGGAACGGTTGGAGCAGGCAGGTCATGCGCTTCGGGGCTGCCGCCCGGTCGGTCACCTACGGCTATCTGGGTGTGTCGTCGGCACGTCTGGCCATCGGGGGCCGGTCCGCGTCGAGCGGTTCACCGGACTCCACCACCGCGAAGCTGATGTCCGCCCCGGCCGGTCAGCTGATCGTCGCGGCCGTCGGGCTGACGGCGGCCGGGATCGGTGTGGGCCTGGTGGTCTTCGGTCTCGGTAAGCACTTCCTCGGACAGCTCGACGCGGAGGCCCGCAACCGGGACCGGCGGGTGCCGATCGTGGTGCTCGGCGAGGTCGGCTACGTGGTCAAGGGGATCGCCTTCGTCGTCATCGGCGTGCTCCTGGGCTGGGCGGCGTACACCCACGACCCGCAGAAGTCCGGTGGGCTCGACGCGGCGCTGCACGAGCTCCTCGGGAAGTCCCTGGGCGGTGTGGCGATCGTGGTGGTCGGCGTGGGGATCGGCGCGTTCGGGCTCTACCTGTTGGCGCGCTCCCGACACCTCGACGACGACTCGTTCGCTACCTGACCTCGCTGTCCTCCTTGGGTGAGCCAGCATTTGCTGGGTCGCACAGGTTAGAGCGGTCCCTTCCGGGGGTATCACCGCGAGCAGTCCGTATTCGGTCGCCGCGACGGCGCCGCATCACGAGGGGAAGGGCTCGGCCATGGCCACCGACACGTCTGTCCAACCCGACCAGCAGGAGCCGCAACTACGACGGCACGTCGGGATCGTGGGCCTGCTCTTCGCCAGCGTGGGCTCGATCATCGGCTCGGGGTGGCTGTTCGGCGCCCTCGACGCCTCGGCGCAGGCCGGCCCCGCCGCGGTGCTCTCCTGGATCCTCGGCGGCGCGATGATCCTGATGATCGCGCTGGTGTACGCCGAGCTCGGCACGATGTTCCCGCTCTCGGGCGGTGTGGTGCGGTACCCGCACCTGTCCTTCGGGTCGTTCGCCAGCTACACCACGGGCTGGATCACCTGGGTAGCGGTTTCCACGACCGCGCCGATCGAGGTCGAGGCCGCCCTGCAGTACGCCACGAAGTACGCCGCCTTCACCGGCGAGCACCAGGTCAACGGGGAGACCGTGCACACCCTGACCGCGCTGGGCTACGGCAGCGCGGTCGTGCTGATGGCGGTCTTCGTGGCGGTCAACTACTACGGGGTGAAGTGGTTCGCGCGGGTCAACAACGCGATGGTCGGCTGGAAGATCTTCATCATCTTGCTGGTCATCGTGGCCTTCTTGGTCACGGCCTTCCACGGTGAGAACTTCAGCAGCCACGGGTTCACGCCTTCCGGCTGGCACGGGGTGTTCACCGCGACCGCGACCTCGGGCATCGTCTTCTCGTTCCTCGGTTTCCGCCAAGGCATCGAGCTCGCCGGAGAGACCGACAACCCCAAGCGCAACGTGCCGTTGGCGGTGGTCGGATCGGTACTGATCACCGGGGTCATCTACGTCGCGCTCCAGTTCGCGTTCATCGGCTCCCTCGACCCGCGGATCCTGGCAGACTCGGGCAGCTGGGCCGAGCTGAGCTTCAAGAACGACTTCGGGCCGCTCGCGGCGCTGGCGTCGATCCTCGGCCTCGGCTGGCTTGCGGTGCTGCTGTACGCCGACGCGATCATCTCGCCCGGAGACACCGGCCTGATCTACACGACGGTGACCTCACGGATCTCCTACGCGATGGCCAAGAACGGCAACGCACCGGCGAAGCTGGCCACCACCACCGACCGGGGGGTGCCGCTGTTCAGCCTGATCGTGACCTTCGTGGTCGGGTTGATCGTGTTCCTGCCGTTCCCGAGCTGGCAGCAGCTGGTCGGTTTCATCACCTCGGCCACGGTGCTGTCGTTCGCGTCCGGCCCGCTGGTGCTGGCCTCGCTGCGCAAGCAGCTGCCCGACCAGGAGCGCCCGTTCCGGCTCCCGGGCGGACACACGGTCCCGATCCTGGCGTTCTGGAGCTCGAACCTGATCATCTACTGGTCGACCTGGCCGATCAACTGGAAGCTCTTCGTGGCCGTGGGGATCGGGTTCGTGCTGCTGCCGATCTACCACTGGCTCGGCAACGACGTGCCCAGGCTCGATCTGCGTGCCGGGGCGACCTGGCTGCTGCCGTGGCTCGGTGGTCTGGCCCTGATCTCCTACCTCGGTGACTACGGCGGCCGCGAGGTGATCGGCTTCGGCACCGCCATCCCGATCCTGTTCGCGTTCTCGGTCGCCATCTACTGGATCGCACTGCAGGTGCGCCTGGCTCCCGAGGACGTGAAGGTGCACGTCGAGAACGCGCGCATGGAGTCCGAGATCGAGGAGCAGGAGCTCTCCGCCGCCCCCTGACGGACAGCCGGACGCACGCCGGACAGCACGGGCCGGGCGGCGGGAGCCAGATGCGGCGTCGCCCGGCCCGTTTTCGTCCACCGGGCCGGTGACCCGCCGGAGGTCCACAGGAGCAGCAGCGACCGTGGCCGCGGCCGTCGGCCGGCCGTAGCTTCGCGGCATGCGCTCTCGGAAGTCAGCCAACGACCACGTCGCCGAGGTGGCACGGCGGCGGCTCGAGCTGCTGAGCGCTGAGCTCGCCGCGACCCGTCCCGGTGCCGGACAGGATCCCCCGTCGCACCCGGTCCTGGACGGGTCCGGCGAGCTCATCCCGGTCACCGTGCCGGAGCCGGCGGACGTGCTCGCCCGGATCGAGCCGGTCCTGCCGCCCGAGGCGGCGGACTGGGCCGGTGTGCGGGCCCGACCGGGGCGCCACGCACGTCGACACGCAGCCGGCCGGCACGGGCCGGCGGCCTGGCTGGAGGACCGTCTGCCGCCGAGCCTGCAGGGGCGGGTGCGGATCGGTGCCGGTCACCTCGCCACGGTCGCGGTGCTGGTGGCCGCCGCGATGGCGCTGCTCGCCTGGGGCGCCGTCCGGTCCGCCGATCCCGGCGACCTGGTGCCCGCGCGTTCGGCCGCCGGCGGCCCAGACCGGACGGCAGCCCCGGCGGGGCTGCCGCTGCCTACCCCGGGCCAGCCCTCGGTGTCACCCTCGGCAGGACCCGCAGCCGAGGTGGTGGTGGACGTGGCCGGCAAGGTGCGCCGACCCGGCATCGTCCGGCTGCCGTCCGGTTCGCGGGTGGTCGACGCGCTCGAGGCGGCCGGCGGACCGCGCCGGGGGGTGCGGCTCGCCGCCTTGAACCTCGCCCGGGTGCTCGTCGACGGCGAGCAGGTGGTGGTCGGCCTGCCGACCGCCCGGGGGATCGCCGCGTCGGCCGCAGCCGCTCCCGGCGGGCAAGGCCCCGCTGCGTTGGTGAACCTCAACACCGCCGACCAGGCCCTGCTCGAGACGCTGCCGGGGATCGGTCCGGTGACCGCCCGGTCGATCATCGAGTGGCGTGACGAGCACGGGGCGTTCAGCGCGGTCGACGAACTCATGGAGGTCTCGGGGATCGGTGATGCCACCCTCGCCGACCTGGCGCCGTTCGTGACCGTGTGAGCACCGCCGGAGGGAGACGGGCGGAGGACGTGGCCGAGCCACGGGAGCGGCCCGACCTGCGAACGGTGCTGCTCGCCGCTGCCGCCTGGGCCGGCGGGCTGGTCGCCCTGCTGGCTCCGCGGTGGCTCGGAGGTGCGCTGCTCGCCGCCGGGCTGGTGGTGCTGCTGCTCCGGCTGCGCCGGGGGAGTCCCTCGTGGGTGCTCGCCGGCTGCCTGGTTGCGGCGACCGCGGTGGGCGCGGGCTCCCTGGTCCGGCTCGACTCGACCAGCCACGGCCCGGTGGCGCGGCTCGCCGACCAGCGGGCGTTCGTGTCCCTGACCGCGCGGGTGGTCTCGGATCCGGTACGGCGCGAAGGCAGGTTCGGCGCCTACGTCGTCGTCCGCGCCGAGGTGACCCGCGTCGAGGGCCGGGGGCGCTCCTTCGCGACGGCCGCCCGGGTCCTGGTGATCGGCCAGGAGTCGTGGGCCGATGTTCTGCTGGGGCAGACCCTGCACGCCTCCGGCCGCCTGAACCCCGGGGACGACCCGGCGACGGCCGCGGTGCTCCGGTCGGGCCGGGCACCCGACGTGCTCGCGCAGCCGGGACGGGTGCTCGACGCGGCGGAGGCGGTGCGGGCCGGGATCAGACGGTCCTTGTCGGGCAGCGGCACAGAGGCCCGCACCCTGGTGCCGGCGCTCGTGGTCGGTGACGACCGGCAGATGCCGGCGCAGGTGGTGCAGGACTTCCGCACGTGCGGACTGACCCACCTGGCGGCCGTGTCGGGGACCAACCTCACCTTGGTGGTGGGCGCCCTGCTCGTCCTGGCACGGTGGGCCGGCGTGCGGGCACGCGGGCTGCTCGTCGTGGGAGCGCTCGGGGTGGCCGGCTTCGTGCTCGTGGCCCGGGCCGAGCCGAGCGTGGTCAGGGCGGCCGCGATGGGCACGGTCGCGTTGGTCGGGATGGGTGTGCACGGCCGGCGTCAGGGTGCCCGGGCCCTGGGTGTCGCCACCCTCGCGCTGCTGCTCGTCGACCCGTGGCTCGCGATCTCCTACGGCTTCGTCCTGTCGGTGCTGGCCACCGCCGGCATCCTGTTCCTGGCGCCGGGCTTCCGCGACCGGCTCCGCGGGTGGCTGCCGCGCTGGGCGGCCGAGGCCGTCGCGGTGCCCCTGGCCGCCCAGCTGGTCTGCACCCCCGTCGTCGCGGCGCTCTCCGGGCAGGTCAGCCTGGTCGCGGTGGTGGCCAACATGGTGGTGGCCCCGGCCGTCGCGCCGGCGACCGTGCTGGGCCTGCTCGGCGGCCTGCTCGAGCTGGGCGTGCCGGCGCTCGGTGCGGTCTGTGGCCGGGTCGCCGGCTGGTTCGGGTGGTGGATCGTCGTGGTGGCCACCCACCTGGCCCGGCTGCCCGTCGCGGCGGTGGACTGGCACGCCGGCCCCGGACCGTTGTTGCTGCTGACGTTGCTGTGCCTGGCCGTCGCGGTGGGTGCCGGCGCGGTGCTGGGCCGACGTGTCCCCGCCCTTGGTCTCAGCGCCGTCCTGCTGCTCGTGATGGTGGTCCCGCTGCCGACCCCCGGATGGCCGCCACGGGGCTGGGTGATGGTCGCCTGCGACGTCGGGCAGGGCGACGGGCTGGTCTTCAACGCCGGCTCAGGGTCGGCCGTCGTGATCGACGCCGGCCCCGATCCCGTGCTGATCGACCGGTGCCTGGACAGGCTGGACATCCGGACGGTCCCGGTGGTGGTGCTCACCCACTTCCACGCCGATCACGTCGACGGCCTGCCCGGGGTTCTTGCCGGCCGCCGGGTCGGAGTGGTGCAGGTGACCGGCCTGCGCGAACCGGCGTCGGGGGCCGAGGCAGTCGACACCTGGGCCGACGCGGCCGGCGTCCCCGTGCGGGTGCCGTCGTACGGCGAGACCGGCGCCGCCGGCCCGCTGACCTGGCAGGTGATCGGTCCCGACGATCCGGGCCCGATCGAGAGCGAGGGCTCGGTGGCCAACAACGCGAGCCTGGTCCTGCTGGTGCGCTCGCACGGGGTCCGGACGCTGGCCGCCGGGGACGTCGAGCCCGAGGCGCAGGAGCGGCTCGCCGACGCGGTCCCCGGGTTGAGCGTCGACGTGCTCAAGGTGCCGCACCACGGCAGTCGCCACCAGGACGCGGCGTGGCTGGCGGGTCTCGGGGCACGGCTGGCCGTCGTCTCGGTGGGTGCGGACAACGACTACGGCCACCCGGCAACGGGCACGCTCGCGCTGTTGCGGCGGGCCGGGGCCGTGGTCGCACGCACCGACCGCCAGGGGGACATCGCGGTGGTCGCCGACGGTGGGGTGCTCCGCGTAGCCAGCCGGTGAGCGTCCTCAGTCGATGGCCTGGTCGTCGTCGATCAGGTAGCCGCCGCCGCCGTCTACGAGATCGATCCGGTGTCGCTCCACGGAGACGCTGCCGTCCGTGCGGGTGAACCGCAGGGTGACGTCCACGGAGTCTCCGCCGGAGGACGTGGACAGCCGGCTGGGCTGCACGGAGGCGATCGTGCGCCAGAAGCCGTCGTAGGAGCCGCGACCGACCTCCGACTGCATCCGCGGGCTCAGCTGGCTCCACCCGGTGTCGAGGTCGTCTGGCACGATGCCGTAGTAGCCCCGCACGAAACCGGCGGGCGACCCC
Organism: uncultured Actinomycetota bacterium; assembly: GCA_963801125.1. GTDB lineage: Bacteria > Actinomycetota > Actinomycetes > Propionibacteriales > Nocardioidaceae > Nocardioides_B. The sequence goes on along the minus strand of CAWDDL010000006.1, from coordinate 62,776 downwards.
GTCGGCGCGCCGTTCCCCCCTGCGGCCTTGGTCGGTTCCGCGGTCTTGCTGGACTTCGCGGTACCCGACGGCTGGGGACTCTCCTGCCGCGTCGGCTTCTCCGAGGCATCGCCACGCGTGGTGGCCGCCTGCGGCGAACCGTCGTCGGCCTGGTTCAACGCGGCGTACCCGACGCCCCCGGCGAGCAGCAGTGCCACCAGGCCGAGGAGCAGGGCCATCCCGCCCGGACGGCGGCGCGGCCTCGGCTCGGGCGCCCGCGGAGGCGGCCCCGCGGCGTCGGGACCGGTGCGCTCGACCGTGCGGGTGCCCGCGCCGCCGCGTGCCTCGGCTGCACCGGCAGCGGCGACCCCACCGGCCGCGCCGGCGAGCTGGGCGGTGGTGCCCGCCCGCGTGTGGTCGCCGTGGCGGTCGGCGAGCTGGCGCAGCGCGTGGGCGGCGTCGTCCATGGACCAGCGTGACGTCGGGTCCCGGTCCAGCATCCGGCGCAGCGCCGGTTCCAGAAGGGCGGCGTACCGAGGCGGTGCCGGAGGCTCGTGCGCGATCTCGGTGAGCACCGCCATCGCGTTGGTCCGCTGCTCGTAGGGCGACCGCCCCTCGACCGCGGCGTAGAGCGTCGCCCCGAGGGCCCACACGTCGTCGGGCGGTGCGGGGTCGGCCCCGCGGGCCAGCTCGGGGGAGAAGTACGCCGGGGTGCCGACGAACAACCCGGACTGGGTCAGGGCCGGATCGCCAGCGGTCCGTGCGATGCCGAAGTCGCTGATCTTCGCCACCCCGTCGTCGCGCACCAGCACGTTGCCGGGCTTCACGTCCCGGTGGGTCGTGCCGGCCTCGTGCGCCGACGCCAGGCCCGCGGCGACGTCCCCGCCGATCGCGGCCACCCGCTCGGGCGCGAGCCGGCCCTCGTCCCGGATGATCTCCGACAGCGACCGGCCCGGGACGTGCTCCATCACCAGCCAGATGTGGCCGTCCTCCTCGACGACGTCGAACACGGTCACGACGTTGCGGTGGCTCAGCGCAGCGGAGGTGCGGGCCTCCCGCAAGGCCCGCGCGGAGTCCGTGGCCGAGTCGCCCGGGAGCAGTCCGACCTCCTTGACCGCGACGTCGCGGTGCAGCTTCTCGTCCTGGCAGAGCCACACGGTGCCCATGCCGCCTCGGCCGATGGGCGCCTGCACGCGGTAGCGGCCGCCGATCAGCTCGGGCTGCATGAAGGTCCTTCCGGAAGGGGGCAGAGCATCGCCGGCTCGTACCCAGGTCGAACCGGGATACGCATCGAATGACCTGTCGGTCGGCTGTGGCAGGCTGTGCTGACCGCGTCGACCCCCGACCTCCAGGACAGGCATGGCGAAACCTCAGGCAACCGACGTCCTCGGCCGGATCACGTTGGTGACCGGGCCCGAGGAGTTCCTCAACCAGCGCACGGTCACGGCCGCGCTGGAGGCGGTGCGCGCCGCCGACCCGGAGTCGGAGGTCAGCGAGACGACCGCCGACCAGATGACCATGGCGTCGCTCGGCGACCTCGCCGCGCCGTCGCTGTTCTCCTCGGTGCGCGTCGTCGTCGTACGAGGGTTGGAGAACCTGCCCGACGACGTGCACGCGGGCCTGCTGGACTACGCGGCCGCGCCGGTCGAGGACGTCGGGCTGGTGCTGGTGCACTCGGGCGGCCAGAAGGGGTCCGGCTTGCTCAACAAGCTGCGCAAGGTATCCAGCGTCACCGAGGTGAAGTCCTCGAGCCTCAAACCTTCGGAGTTCGCCCGGTTCGTCGAGTCCGAGGTGCGACACCGCGGCGGGCGGATCGCCGAGTCTGCGGCGCAGATGCTGGTCCAGGCCGTCGGGCAGGACCTGCGGGCGCTCTCCGCCGCGGCGCACCAGCTCACCAACGACTTCCCTGACGGGACCATCACCGAGATCGTCGTGCAGCGCTACTTCGGCGGGCGCGCGGAGGTGAAGTCGTTCGCGATCGCGGACGCAGCCCTCTACGGCCGGACCGCCGCGGCGCTGGAAGAGCTGCGCTGGGCCCTGGACAGCGGGACACCGTCGGTCCTGGTGACGAGCGCGTTCGCCAGCGGGCTGCGCGGGCTGGCCAAGTTCAGCTCCGCTCCGCGGGGACTGCGGGAGGCCGACCTCGCGCGTGAGGCCGGTGTGCCGCCCTGGAAGCTCCGGGTTCTGCGCGAGCAGGCACGCGGGTGGGACGACCGGGGGCTGGCGACCGCGATCACGGTCGTCGCCCAGGCGGACGCCGACGTCAAGGGTGCGGCCAGCGACGCCGCCTACGCGCTGGAGCGGATGGTGCTGCGGGTCACCGCCGCGCGGGTCGGTCGCTGACCCGGGGGACCGGTCGCGGGGCTGGGCGCAGCCCCCGGTCATGCGAAAGGCGCCGTTCCCCGAAGGGAACGACGCCTGACGGTGCGGTTCGGTTCAGAGTGACGCGGCGCGCTTGTGGATCGCGGACTTCTTGTTCGCCGCCTGGTTCTTGTGGATGACGCCGGCGGACGCCGCCTTGTCGAGCTTGCGGGCCGCGGTCGCGGCGAGCGCGCGGGCCTTGTCGCCGTCGCCGGCCTCGGCGGCCTCGCGGAACTTGCGCACGGCAGACCTCAGCGCCGACTTCACGGACTTGTTGCGCTCGTGCGCAGCCTCGTTCTGCCGGTTGCGCTTGATCTGGGACTTGATGTTCGCCACGGGGCAGGCCTCTGCAGTTCAACGGTCGATGGTGGGGTGCGGACGCGCCGAGCCGGCGGACACGCAAGGGAAAACGATACCAGCGGCCCCGCAGCCGCCCAAATCGAGCGGCGGGACGCTGCCCCGGGTCAGGCCCAGCCCCGTCGCTGGGCCAGCCAGGCCCAGGAGGCCTCCGACCACCAGCGCGAGTGCACGCGCAGGTAGGGCGACGTCGGCGGCACCGGACGGTCCCGGGCCTCGAGCATGAAGCCGCAGAGCATCGCCAGCCAGGCGTCGACATGGTCGGGGTCCGCATCCTTGGTCAGCGGGTGCTCGGCGAGGATCGCGTCGGCGTCCAGCCCGTCGCCGTACGCCGAGACGAGCAGGTCCACCCCGTCCATCCAGACGGGACCGAGCGCGGGCCAGTTCCAGTCGCACAGCAGTGCACGGCCCTGCTCGGTCACCAAGAAGTTGTCGTCGCGGGCATCGGAGTGCACGAACGCGTCGTTGCCGGGGAAGGACTCGTAGGCGGCAACGAGCCGGCGGGCGTCGGCGAGATGCGGCCAGTCCGGCTGGGTCCGGGCGACGTGGTCCCAGCCGGTGAGCAGCCCCGGCATCTCCTGGGTCATCGGGTTGAGCCGCATCCCGGAAGGCAGCGGGTTCATCCGGTCCGCGACCTCCGTGAGCGTGTCGAGGCAGGCATCCAGCTCGGCACGGCGCCACGGGCGGCGCGGCGGCCGGCCGTCGACGCACTCGAAGCCGAGGACCACCCACAGGTCGTCCTCGTGGCTCCACAGCAGCTGCGGGACGGCGAGGCCGCGGGGGAGGAGCGCGAGCTTGCGGACCTCCTCGGCGTAGGACTCGGCGAACGGAGCCTGTGCCTTCTTGCTCGCGGCCTTCACGAACAGCCGCGCGCCGTTCTCGCCGGTCAGCCGGGAGGCGAAGCCGGGAGTGAACCCCGATCCCTGGGACTCCGCAGCGGCGACTGGTGAACCGAGCCGGTTCTCGACCAGCGCGCGGACGGCGGGTGGGAGGTGCTGCCACTCGAGGCGCCGCGCGGTGCGTCCGTGCGGCACGTTCTCCACCTCGGACAGGTCCTGCGGCCCGCTCACGTCTCGCGTCCTCCGATGTCGGTGTGGGGTGCGCACCGTACAACGTGCGCGGGGCATCCCGATATCGAGGAGACGGCCGACCCGGGCTCGCCCGCCTGCGGCGCGCGGAGGTCGCCGAGCGTGGGAGAATGGCACGCCGTACGACGACCTGCCCGCCCCGCCGAGCCCCCACGGCCCGGCCGGACGGGTGCAACGCCGCCGAAGACGAGAAAGCAGCCTGTGTCCCAGCAGTCCGCCCCGCTCCCGGGCAAGACCGACCCCGCGATCATCCGGAACTTCTGCATCATCGCGCACATCGACCACGGCAAGTCCACCCTGGCGGACCGGATGCTGCAGTACACCGGCGTCGTGGACGAGCGGCACCAGCGAGCCCAGTACCTCGACCGGATGGACATCGAGCGCGAGCGCGGCATCACGATCAAGAGCCAGGCGGTCCGGATGCCGTGGACGGTCCCGGTCGGCAACGAGGCCGAGGCCGCGCCCGGGACCTACGTGCTCAACATGATCGACACCCCCGGTCACGTCGACTTCACCTATGAGGTGTCGCGGTCCCTCGAGGCCTGTGAGGCGGCGGTGCTCCTCGTCGACGCGGCGCAGGGCATCGAGGCGCAGACGCTCGCGAACCTCTACCTCGCCCTGGCCGCGGACCTGACGATCATCCCGGTGCTCAACAAGATCGACCTGCCGTCCGCGCAGCCGGAGAAGTACGCCGCCGAGCTCGCGCACATCATCGGCTGCGACGAGTCCGACGTGCTGCAGGTCTCGGCCAAGACCGGCTTCGGGGTCGAGCACCTGCTCAACGAGATCGTCCGGCAGACCCCGCCCCCCGTGGGCGACGCCGACGCGCCACCCCGCGCCCTGATCTTCGACTCGGTCTACGACACCTACCGCGGCGTGGTGACCTACGTCCGCGTGGTGGACGGCAAGCTCAGCCACCGCGACCGGATCAAGATGATGTCGACCGGTGCCGTCCACGAGATGCTCGAGGTCGGCGTCATCTCGCCGGAGCCGATGAAGGCCGGCGACCTCGGGGTCGGCGAGGTCGGCTATCTGATCACCGGGGTCAAGGACGTCCGTCAGTCCCGGGTCGGTGACACCGTCACCAGCCAGAACCACGGCGCGACCGAGGCGCTCGGCGGCTACAAGCACCCCAACCCGATGGTGTTCGCCGGGCTCTTCCCGATCGACGGCGACGACTACCCGACGTTGCGCGACGCCCTCGACAGGCTCCAGCTCAACGACGCGGCGCTGGCCTACGAGCCGGAGACCTCCGGAGCGCTGGGCTTCGGGTTCCGCTGCGGCTTCCTCGGCCTGCTGCACATGGAGATCGTCCGGGAGCGGCTGGAGCGTGAATTCAACCTCGAGCTGATCTCGACCGCCCCGAACGTCGTCTACGAGGTCGTCATGGAGGACGGCACCCGGCACACGGTCACCAACCCGAGCGAGTACCCCTCGGACGGGAAGATCGCCGAGGTTCGCGAGCCCGTGGTGCGGGCCACGATCCTGAGCCCCAGCGACTACATCGGCGTGATCATGGAGCTCTGCCAGTCCAAGCGCGGGCAGCTCCAGGGGATGGACTACCTGTCCGCGGACCGCGTCGAGATGCGTTACACGCTGCCGCTGGCCGAGATCGTCTTCGACTTCTTCGACCAGTTGAAGTCGCGCACCAAGGGCTATGCCTCGCTCGACTACGAACCCACCGGCGACCAGGTCTCGGACCTGGTGAAGGTCGACATCTTGCTGCAGGGCGAGACCGTGGACGCGTTCAGCGCGATCGTGCACCGCGACTACGCCTACTCCTACGGCGTCGCGCTGGCCGGCAAGCTCCGCGAGCTGATCCCGCGCCAGCAGTTCGAGGTGCCGATCCAGGCCGCCATCGGAGCGCGGGTGATCGCTCGCGAGACCATCCGCGCCATCCGCAAGGACGTGCTCGCCAAGTGCTACGGCGGTGACATCACCCGCAAGCGCAAGCTGCTGGAGAAGCAGAAGGAGGGCAAGAAGCGGATGAAGATGGTCGGTCGCGTGGAGGTTCCCCAGGAGGCGTTCATCGCCGCGCTCTCCTCCGACTCCGGGGCCCTCGACAAGAAGAAGTAGGCCCGGCCCCGGCTGCTGAACACCAGGGTATGTAGGGAATCTGTTACTTCCCCCGGAATGCATCCCGCGGGAAGTAACAGAAGTCCGGCATCCCCTGGTAATCGGCAGGCGGGTCAGGCGGGCAGCAGCCGGTCGACCGCCGTGTCCACCAGTCGGAGCCAGCGGTCGCCGCCGGGGTCGTTGCTGGTCTGCTGCGTGGCCAGGCCGGTGAGCACCGCGGTCCACAGGTCGAGGTCCGCAGCCGTGTCGATGCCGGCGTCGGCGAGCGTTCGGGCCAGCCGGTCGAGCACGGTCACGGCCAGCGCGTAGGAGTCCGCCGACGGCGCGAAGCCGGGGATCGTGCGCAAGAACAGCAGCTGCGTCCGGGCCGGGTCCTCGACGCAGAACCCGACGAACAGGTGCGCGGCCCGGCGCACGTCGGCGCGCGGGTCGTCGGTGCGGGATAGGCCGTCGGCGTGTTCGACGAGCCGCCGGTAGCCGTCGGCGAACAGGGCGTCGTACAACGCGAACTTGGAGTCGAAGTAGCCGTAGAGGGACGGGGCGCGCATCCCCACCGCGGCACCGAGATCGCGCAGCGTCCACCCGGACAGGCCACGTTCGTGGCTCAGGGTCCACGCGGCGTCGAGGATCCTGCGCAGGGAGGCCTCCCGGCGGGCGGCCCGTTTTTCCGCGGGTGTCGTGGTCATCCGTCCTCCTGGCGCGACGAGTCTTTGCCGACCGCGTGGGGCAGACCCGTTGACGTGACACCGGGCGCGCCTCAAACTCCTAACTAAGTTAGTCTATGCGGGAGGCGGGATGGGTGACGTGGTGCAGATGTCGAGCTTGGCGATGACGCACGGAGACTGGATGGAGGCCGCCCAGGAGGAGTACCGACGTCTGGACGCGCTGCTGCGTGACCTGAGGGCGGACGAGTGGGAGCGGCCCACCGACTGCGACGAGTGGGACGTCCGGGCGATGGTCGCCCACCTCGTCGGCGGGGCCGACTGTGCGGCGTCGGTCCGGGAGATGCTGCGGCAGGCCTACCAGGGGCGTCGGCTGCGCAAGGAGGGTGACCTCGTCGACAAGATGAACGCCGTCCAGGTGGCCGAGCGCGTCATGCACACCCCGTCGCGCCTCGTCGCGGACCTCGCGGTGGCCGGCGAGCGGGCCGTGCGGGCACGCTCGCGGCTTCCCCGGCCGGTGCGCGCGGTCCCGCTGCCGTTCGGGCCGCCACTGGGGACCAAGCCGCTCGGCTACCTGATGGGCCGGATCTACACGCGCGACGAGTGGATGCACCGGATGGACATCTGTCGCGCGACCGGCCGGGAACCGCAGCTCACCGCCGGCCACGACGGCCGGATCGTCGACGACGTGGTGCGGGAGTGGACCTCGCTCCACGGGTCGTCGTACGCCCTGGAGCTCACCGGCACCGCCGGCGGTACCTGGCGCAGCGGGCAGACCGGACCGCGAATCACCCTCGACGCGGTCGAGTTCTGCCGGACCGTCTCGGGCCGCGCATCCGGCGCGGGCCTGCTGGCCACCACCGTGCCGTTCTGACCCGTGCCGTTCTGACCCGTGCCGTTCTGACCCGTCCCGTCCCGTGTCCGCCGCTGCCCCGGCGACGGTGTTGGGCCCGGCTGCCACCATGGCCGGGTGCCGAGCTCGCTCCCGCTTCTCGTCCCGTCCGGTCTGCAGGCGCAGGCGCGACTGGGGGAGGACTGGGCAGCCTGGCTCGACGGGCTGCCCCGGCTGACCGCCGAGGTGGTCGACGACTGGGCCCTGCGGTTGGACGGCGAACCCACCCACGGCTACTGCTCGCTGGTCGTGCCGGTTCGCACGGTGTCTGGCCGCCCGGCCGTGCTCAAGGTCGGCTTCCCCGACGAGGAGTCCGAGCACGAGCACCTCGCACTCCGGCACTGGCACGGTCACGGGACGGTCCAGCTGCTGCGCGCAGACCCGAAGCGGCGGACGATGCTGCTCGAACGGCTGCGCCGCGAGGACCTGAGCGACCTCTGGGACGTGCAGGCCTGCGAGGTGGTCGCGCGCCTGTACCCGCGCCTGCACGTCCCGGCCCCGCCGCAGCTGCGCACGCTCACGTCGTACGTCGAGCGCTGGGGCGCCGACCTCGCCGGCCTGCCCCGCGACACGCCGCTGCCCCGGCGGCTCGTGGAGCAGGCCGTCGCGCTCGGCCGCGACCTCGCCGCGGATCCCGGCACGGACGGGACGATGATCCACGGCGACCTGCACTACGAGAACGTGCTCGCCGGTGACCGCGAGCCGTGGCTGGTGATCGACCCGAAACCGGTCTCGGGCGACGCGCACTACGAGCCCGCGCCGTTGCTGTGGAACCGGTGGCAGGAGATGGTCGACGGTGGGGACGTGCGCGACGCGGTCCGGCGCAGGTTCCACACGGTGGTCGACACCGCCGGCCTCGACGAGGACCGGGCCCGCGACTGGGTGGTCGTCCGGATGTTGCACAACGCGATGTGGACGGTGCGTGACGCCTACGCCGACGATCGAGCCCTCGACGCCGACGGCCAGGAGTGGCTGACCCGCTGCGTGACGCTCGCGAAAGCCGTGCAGGAATGACCGAGCGGCCCGGTCGAGGGGTCCTAGGGCCCTGTTCAGCACTCCGCCGCGGGAGGTTGCATGAATCCTGTGGGGCGAGCCGGCTCCAGGGAGCGGACGCCCCTTCGAGGACCCGGCCGGGCGGTCCCGGCTCGCTTCCCCGGTCAACCGCCCGGCCGCGGCCGGGCCATCGGAAATCCGATGGCCCGGTGCCGCCGCGTCGGCGATGCTGTGGCCATGAAACCCCACATCCTCGCCGTCCACGCCGGGCGGCCCCGGGACGAGGTGTTCGCCGACCGGGTCGAGCGCACCGCGATCCGCAAGCAGCCCGTGACCGGGCCGGTTCGCGTCGGCTTCGACGGTCTCGACAGGGACGAGCAGGCAGACCCGGACCACGCCGGGGCCTTCCACGCGGTCTACGCCTTCGCCCAGGAGGACCTCGACGTGTGGAGCGAGCGGCTCGGCGCCGCGGTGCGCCCCGGGCTGTTCGGGGAGAACCTCACCACCGCCGGCGTCGACGTCAACGAGGCGCTGGTCGGCGAACAGTGGCGCATCGGTTCGGTCCTGCTGGAGGTCGTGTCGGTGCGGATCCCGTGCTCGGTCTTCAAGCGGTGGATGGGGGCGACCGGCTTCGACGACACCGCCTGGGTCAAGCGCTTCACTGCCGAGGGACGGCCCGGACCCTATCTCCGGGTGCTGGAGCCGGGGACGCTTGCCGCCGGTGACGGCATCGTCGTCGAGCGCCGGCCCGACCACGACGTCACGGTCAGCACCATGTTCGCCGCGCTCACCACGCGCCGGGAGCTGCTGCCGCGGCTGGTCGGTCTCGACCGGATCGACCCGGAGGCGCTCGAGACGGCCCGGGCGTTCGTGGCGGCCAGGGCCTGAATCCGAACTGCGCGAAGGGTCGGATGTCCCGGTCCCGAATGGCGAAGTTCCCTACCCAGGAGTAATCAGATGTTCTAGGTTGTGGGCAACCATCCACCGCGGTCGGCGAGTCTCGGCGCGCCGCCCGGCAGAGAAACAGGGAGTCCGATCACCCGTGTCCCCCGTGCGCTATGACATGTCCTTCGTCGACAACCGGCCGGCCAACGTCGCCGTGCAGTTCCGGGAGCGGGTGACGACGAGCCCCAACTTGGAGGCCTACCGCTACCCCCGAGGCGCCTCCTGGGAGTCCGTCACCTGGGGCGAGACCGGCCAGCGGGTCGACCGGCTGGCGGCCGGCCTGATCGCGGTCGGCGTCGAGCACCAGCAACGTGTCGGGATCGCGTCCAGCACCCGCTTCGAGTGGATCCTTGCCGACCTGGCGATCATGTGCGCCGGGGCGGCCACCACCACCGTGTACCCGACCACGATGTCGGAGGACGTCTCCTACATCCTGGCCGACTCCGAGTGCCGCGTCGTCTTCGCAGAGAACGACGAGCAGGTCGCGAAGCTCAAGGAGCACAAGTCCGAGCTGCCGCACCTGGACAAGGTGGTGGTCTTCGAGGGCAGCGCGGCCGACGGCGACTGGGTGATCACGCTCGACGAGCTGGAGAAGCTGGGCGAGGACCTGCTCGCCGAGAATCCCTCCGCGGTCGACAACGCCGTCGCGAAGATCGAGCCCGACCACCTCGCCACGCTGATCTACACCTCCGGCACGACGGGCCGGCCCAAGGGCGTCCGGCTGCGGCACAGCTCCTGGACCTACGAGGGCGCGGCCATCCAGGCCCAGGACATCCTGCACGAGGACGACCTGCAGTTCCTGTGGCTGCCGATGGCGCACTCGTTCGGCAAGGTGCTGCTGTCCACGCAGCTCGCGTGCGGCTTCGCCACCGCCGTCGACGGCCGGGTCGACAAGATCATCGAGAACCTCGCGGTGGTCCGCCCCACCTTCATGGGTGCGGCTCCGCGGATCTTCGAGAAGGCGCACGGCCGGATCGTCACGATGCAGGCCTCCGAGGGTGGCATCAAGGAGAAGCTCTTCAACCAGGCGTTCAAGGTCGGCCTCGAGGTCAACCGCCGGCGGCGCGAGAGCCAGCCGGTGCCGTTCCTGCTCGCCAAGCAGCACGCGCTGTTCGACAAGCTGGTGTTCAGCAAGATCCGGGAGCGCTTCGGCGGCCGGGTGCGGTTCTTCATCTCCGGCGCGGCCGCGCTCAACAAGGAGATCGCCGAGTGGTTCGACGCCGCTGGGGTGACGATCCTGGAGGGTTACGGGCTGACCGAGACCTCGGCCGGGTCATTCGTCAACCATCCCCGGGACTACAAGATCGGCACCGTCGGCCCGGTCTTCCCCGGCAGCGAGGTCAAGCTCGGGGAGAACGACGAGATCCTGATCAAGGGCCCCGGCGTGATGGACGGCTATCACAACCTCCCCGAGGAGACCGCGGCGTCGCTGACCGAGGACGGCTGGCTGCGTACCGGCGACAAGGGAGCGGTCGACGCCGACGGGTTCCTCACCATCACCGGCCGGATCAAGGACCTGTTCAAGACGTCGGGCGGCAAGTACATCGCCCCGTCGGCGATCGAGTCGAAGTTCAAGGCGGTCTGTCCCTACGCCAGCCAGTTCCTGGTCTTCGGCAACGACCGCAACTACTGCATCGCGCTGATCACGCTCGACCCGGAGGCGATGGAGGGTTGGGCCGCGGAGAACGCGATGGCGGGAGCGTCGTACCCCGAGATCGTCAACTCCGCCAAGGTCCAGGAGATGGTCGGCGGCTACGTCGAGGAGCTGAACGGCAGGCTGAACCGCTGGGAGACGATCAAGAAGTGGGAGCTGCTCGACCACGACCTCACCGTCGAGTCGGGTGAGCTGACCCCGTCGATGAAGGTCAAGCGCAACGTCGTCGAGCAGAACTACAAGGGCGAGATCGACGCGCTGTACTCCTGATCGAACCCGGGCTCCGGAGCCCGCAACAGTCGATCTGTTGCGGGGTCCGTGCGTTTCGGCTCGATGGGCGACTTTTCGTGGACCGGCCGCTATCGTCAACTCAGATCTCGGGTGGGTCTGGTAGGAAGGCACGCCGTGGTCGAGGTCGCGGAGACGACGCCGAACGCCGATGAGCCGGGCGGCTCCGCCGGCTCATCGGCCGTCCGGGCGGCTGTCCGGGAGACATTCGCGTCTCTGAGCTCGGTGTTCAAGAACCCGAACCTGCGCAAGATCCAGCTCGCGCTCGCCGCGTCGATGGTCGGCGACTGGGCCTACGGCACCGCGGTCGCCGTGTGGGCGTACGGCGTGGGTGGGGCGACCGCGGTGGGAGTATGGGCCGCCATCAAGCTGGCGCTGCTCGCGTTCGCCTCGCCGGTCGGTGCCACGTTCGCCGACCGCTACCCGCGCCGCGCGGTGATGATCACCGCAGACGTCGTCCGCGCCGCGCTGGTGGTCCTCGCGACCCTGTGCCTCTACTTGGGCCTGCACCCGGGCTTCGTCTTCGTGCTCGCCACGCTGACCTCGATCGTGAGCACGGCCTTCCGCCCGGCACAGCGGGCGATGATGCCCTCGCTGGCGAACCGGCCCGAGGAGCTCACCGCGTCGAACGGCACCTCGAGCACGCTGGAGAGTCTCGCGTTCTTCGTCGGCCCGTCGATCGGTGCGCTGCTGCTGATCATTGCCGACGTCGAGGTGGTGTTCCTGCTCAACGTCGCCACGTTCGTGTGGTCGGCTGTCATGATCCTACGGATCCGGGTCCCCGAGCGGCCGAGCTCGACAGCGTCCGCGGCGGACGACTCCGGCGGTGACGACTCCGGCGAGGAGGAGGCCAAGGAGAAGTTCTTCACCGAGGTCTCGGCGGGTTTCCGCTCGATCTGGAATGACAAGGATCTGCTCGTCGTCACCGCGGAGGTCGCGGCGCAGACGATCGTGGCCGGTGCCTCGGCGGTGTTCACGGTGGTGATGGCCGTGCACATCCTCGGCACCGGCCCGGAGGGGGTCGGCTACCTCGACTCGATGCTGGGCGTCGGAGCGATCGTCGGGGGGTTCGTCGCGATCTCCCGGGCGTCGCGTCGCAAGCTCGCGCAGGACATGACTTTCGGCGTGGTCCTGTGGTCCGTGCCGCTGCTGCTCGTGACCGCCTGGCCGACGCCGGTCACCGCATTTGCGGCCATGATCCTGCTGGGCTTCGGCAACCCGCTCGTCGACGTCAACATGGAGACGATCCTTATGCGGATCACTCCGGAGGCGGTCCTCGGCCGGGTCTTCGGGGCGCTGGACGCCTGCCTGATCGCGACGATGGCGCTCGGCGCCGCCGTGATGCCGTTTCTGGTGCACTGGATCGGCCTGCGCGGTGCACTGGCCGCGGTCGGCCTCGGCGTCGCGGCGCTGGCGGTGGTCGGTCTGCCCCGGATGCGCAGCCTCGACGCGCGCCTGCGCCGCCCTGCCGGACTGGACCTTCTGCAGGCGGTGCCGATGTTCGCGCCGCTGACGCCGGCCGTGGTCGAGTCGCTCGCCCGCAGCCTGATCACCGTCCCGGTCGCCGTCGGCGAGGTGGTGCTCCGCGAGGGGGAGGACTCCGACCGCTTCTACGTCATCGAGTCCGGCCTGGTCGAGGTCACCCAGGACGGCGTGGTGATCCGGAGCGAGGGCCCGGGGGACTTCTTCGGCGAGATCGGCCTGCTTCGCGACGTACCCCGCACGGCCACCATCACCGCGGTCGAGGACAGCGTGCTCGTCGCCCTCGAGCGCGACGACTTCCTCTCGGCCGTCACCGGCGAGGGCGAGGCCCGGACGGCTGCCGACGAAGTCGTCAACCGACGCCTGATGCGCGCCTAGAAGCGAGAAGCCAGACCATGAGAACGTGCTCGGGGTGCGGCGCCGGTGACCAGCCGGAGGGCGCGCGGTTCTGCTTCAGCTGCGGGGCGCTGTTGGCAGCTCCCACCTGCGCCTCGTGCGGTGCCGCCCTGGTGCCAGGTGCCCGGTTCTGCAGCGAGTGCGGGGCGGTGCAGGCCGGTTCGCCGGCGGCTGCGCCGGTCCCGGCTGCCGCACAGCCGGTGTCGGCTCGGCGCGTGACGAGCGTGCTGTTCGGCGACCTCGTGGGGTTCACCGCGCTGTCGGAGACCCGCGACCAAGAGGACGTGCGTGAGCTGCTGAGCGGCTACTTCGACGAGTGCCGGCGGGTCATCAGCCGCTACGGCGGCACCGTGGAGAAGTTCATCGGCGACGCGGTCATGGCGGTATGGGGCGTGCCCACCGCGCACGAGGACGACGCGGAGCGTTCCGTCCGGGCCGGCCTGGAGCTGGTCGACGCCGTCGAAGCGATGGGTCAGGAGATCGGCGTCCCTGGGCTCGCGATGCGCGTGGGCATCGTGACCGGCGAGGTCGCCGTCACCCTGGGCGCCGATCAGCAGGGCATGGTCGCAGGCGACGCCGTCAACACGGCGTCGCGGGTCCAGTCCGCGGCCGCGCCCGGGGCGGTCTGGGTCGACGAGACGACACGGCTGCTCACCTCCTCGGCGATCACCTACCTCGACGCGGGAAGCCATCTGCTCAAGGGCAAGGCGGACCCGGTCCCGCTCTGGTCGGTGCACGCGGTGGTGGCCGGTGTCGGAGGGGTGCAGCGGGCCGACGGGCTCGAGGCGCCCTTGGTGGCCCGCGACCGCGAGCTCCGCCTCATCAAGGAAGCGTTCCACGGAGTTGAGGAGTCCCGGGAACCGGCGCTGCTGGTGATGGTCGGTGAGCCCGGGGTGGGCAAGTCCAGACTTGCCTGGGAGTTCGACAAGTACGTCGACGGCCTCACGATGACCACGCGCTGGCACAGCGGCAGGTGCGTCGCGTACGGCGAGGGGATGGCGTTCTTCGCGCTGGCCGAGGCGGTCCGGGCCAGGCTGCGCACACTCCGGCCGGAGGCCGACCCCGAGGACGAGATCAGCGACCTGGCCGAGCTGCTCGAGCTCGGGCTGGACCGTTACGTCCCGGACGGCCAGGAGCGGGAGTGGCTGCGCCCCCGACTGGGAGCGCTGCTCGGGATCGGGTCGGTGGCCACCTTCCCGCGCGAGGACCTGTTCTCGGCCTGGACGGCGTTCCTCGAACGCGTCGGTGAGGGGAAGTACCCGGTGGTGCTGCTCATCGACGACGCACACCATGCCGACGACGGCCTGGTGGACTTCGTGGAGCACCTGCTGAGCGTCGGCACATTCCCGTGCTTCGTGCTGCTGCTGAGCCGTACCGGGCTGCTCGAGCGGCACCCCGGCCTGGCAGCCAACCGGCGCGCGACGGTGAGTCATCTGGGCGCCCTCAACGCCTCGGACATGTCCATGCTGCTGGACGGGCTGGTGGTCGGGCTGCCCGAAACCGTCCGCGACTCCTTGGTGGCCCGGTCCGAGGGGGTGCCGTTGTTCGCCGTCGAGACGATCCGTTCGCTCATCGACCGAGACCTGGTCATCCCACGTGGTGGGCGCTACGTCCTCGCCGATCCAGGTTCTCTGGACCTCGAGTCGATCGGTGCCCCCGCGTCCCTGCAGGCACTCATCGCAGCCCGGCTCGACGCGCTTGACGCCGGCCAGCGCCGGCTCGTCGAACGCGCCAGCGTGATCGGCAACTCGTTCTCGCGGGAGGAGATCGCGGAGCTCTGTGCGGACCTCGCCGACGTCGACGGATTGCTGGCCGGACTGGTCCGACAGCAGATACTCAGTCAGATGAAGAGCCGGTTCAGTGCTGAGTTCGGACAGTTCCAGTTCGTTCAGTCGGTGGTCCGTCAGGTGGCGTACGCCACCTTGGCCCGACGTGATCGTCGCTCCATCCACCTGGCCGTGGCGGGTCAGAACGAGAGCGTGCACGACCCCTCCGGCGAGCTTGCGCCGATCATCGCCCAGCACTACCTCGATGCCGTGTCTGCGGTGCCCGACGAGCCGGACGTGCCCGAGCTGGAGCGGCGGGCGATCGCGGCGCTGGAGCGCGCGGCGGCGCGTGCCCGAGCGCTCGGTGCGCTCACCGAGTCGGCCGGCCACCTGCTCCTCGCACTCGACCGTGCTCCGGACCCGCCGACCCGTGCACGGCTCGACCTGGCCGTCGCGTGGGCTTTGGCCGACGCCGGTGACTATGTCCGGACGGTCCCGCACGCGATGGCTGCTGTGCAGGCGTTCGACGGGCTGGGCGACGCGGTGTCGGCGGGTCTCGCCGCCGCCGCCCAGGGCGCGGCGCTGTCGATGACCGGGGACAACGCCGGCGCGGTGGCGGTCGTGGAGCCCCGCTGGGAGGCGCTGGTCGACCTCCCGGGAGCCGAGCACGCGTTGCTGGCACTGGGCAAGGTCTACGGCCAGGCGGTCGGCCGGGTGTCGTCGGAGCGCCGCGACGTCGTGGACCGCAGGCTCCAGATCGCGGAGAAGCTCGGCGACCTGGAACAGCTCGCCGACGCGCTGACCGGGCTCAGTGTGACCTACAGCTTCATGGGCGCCTCGACGACGGCGCGCACCCTGATGGCGGCCGCCGCCGACATCGCTCGTACCCACCACTTCCCGGTGGCTCTGGCCCGGTGCCTGACCAACCTCACCGTGGACTACAACCTCGACGACCTCGAGAAGGGGGTGGAGATCGGCCGGGAGGCGACCGAGGTGGCGACCCGCACCGGTATCGCAGTCTGGCGCGACTTCACCGAGATCAACCTGCTCGTCGGGCTGGTCTCGTCGAGCCGGTGGGACGAGCTGGGTCAGCTCGCGAACAATCTGGAGGCCCGCGACTCCAGCTCGGCGGTGGCCCGGGTGCTCTCGGCAGCAGTGCGTGGCTACGTCGCTCTCGCCCGTGGTGAAGACTTCCAGGTCCCACCGGAGGCCGACGTGGTCCGGGGCAGCGACGACCCCTCGGATCAGGCCTGGGTCGCGCTGGTCGATGCATTCGGGGCGCAGTCCGCCGGACACGAACCAGATGCCCTGGCCAGAGCCGTGGCGTCGGTGGATGCCATGCACGCGTTTTCCGGACCGTCGGACGACTTCGTGCTGATGTGGCCGGTGGCGGTGGACCTGGCGCTGGAGCTCGGCGACCACACCGTGGTGCAGCGACTGCTGGAAGTGCTGGACCGGGATGCCGAACGGATGCGGATCCCGCTGCCGGTCCAGACGCACCGCACCCGGTTCGCGGGCCTCCTCGCCCGCGACGACGATCCCGTGCTGGCCGAGGAGTCGCTGCGCGGGGCCATCGAGGGGTTCGGACGCTGGGGCTCCCCGCACCACCGGGCCCGCACCGAGGCGGAACTCGCTCGGCTGCTGCGCCGGACGGGGCGTGACGACGAGGCCGCGACACTGCTCGCCTCCGCTCGGGCCACGCTGGCCGAGCTGCGAGCGGATGCCTGGCTCCGTCAGCTCGAGGGACACAAGACCGTCCCGCGCTGACGGCGTGACACGATTCGGGGATGCCGTCCGTCCTGCCCGAGGGTGAGCCCGTCCCCACTGACGGCGCGCTGCCGGAGCAGGCACTGGTCGGGATCGGCGAGCGGCCCTTCGGCGTCTACGTGCACGTCCCGTTCTGCCGGGTCCGGTGCGGCTACTGCGACTTCAACACCTACACCGCCGCCGAGCTCGGGGACGAGCCCGGAGCCTCACGCACGTCGTACGCCGACGCCGCGATCGCCGAGATCCGGCGGGCCCGCACGGTGCTCGGCGACGCCGACGTGCGCGTCGACACCGTGTTCTTCGGCGGGGGCACCCCCACGCTGCTCCCACCGGGCGACCTGACCCGGATCCTCGGCGCGGTGCGCGACGAGCTGGGCCTCGCGCCGCACGCCGAGGTGACCACGGAGGCCAACCCCGACAGCGTGGACCTGGCCGACCTCGAGGAGCTGCGGGCGGGAGGGATCAACCGGGTCTCGTTCGGGATGCAGTCGGCCGTGCCGCACGTCCTCGAGGTGCTCGACCGCACCCACGACCCGGCCCGGGTCCCGGACGTCGTGGCGTGGGCCCGCAAGGCCGGCTTCGATCAGATCAGTCTCGACCTGATCTACGGCACGCCGGGGGAGTCGGCCGCGGACTGGCAGGCCTCGCTGGACACGGCCCTGGCGTGCGAGCCGGACCACCTCTCGGCCTACGCCCTCATCGTCGAGGAGGGCACGGCCCTGGCACGGCGCATCAGGCGCGGCGAGGTGCTGATCCCCGACGACGACGACCTCGCCGACAAGTACCTTGCCGCGGACGCCGCGCTCGAGAGGGCCGGCCTGCGCTGGTACGAGGTGTCGAACTGGGCGCGCGACGAGGCCGCCGCGTGCCGGCACAACGTCTTGTACTGGACCGGCGCGGACTGGTGGGGCGTCGGGCCCGGCGCGCACTCGCACGTCGGCGGGGTCCGGTGGTGGAACGTCAAGCACCCCGCGGCCTACGCCGGGAGGCTCGCTGCGGGCGCGAGCCCGGCGCACGCCCGGGAGGTGCTCGACGAGGAGACGCGGAGGGTGGAGCGGGTGCTGCTCGAGACCCGGCTGCGCGCGGGGCTCCCGGTGGACGCGCTCGACGAGGCCGGCCGGGCGGCGTTGCCGGAGCAGGTCGAGCGCGGGCTCGTCGTACCGGCCGGGCTCGAGGCGGGACGCGTCGTGCTCACCTTGCGCGGGCGGCTGCTCGCCGACGCCGTCGTGCGCGACCTGCTGCCGTGAGTGCGGTCAGCTGACCAGGCGGATGCAGAGCGGGTAGCGGTAGTCCTCGCCGTTCGCGGCCTTGACGGTGGCGAGGATGATCACCACGAGGGCGAAGATCCCGACGAACGCCATGAGCAGAAACCCGATCAGGACGAACGCCAGGACGAAGCTGACCACGAGGTAGATGAGCAGCGAGATCTGGAAGTTCAGCGACTCGACGGCGTGCCGGCGCACGAACGCGGAGTCGTTCCCCTTGACCAGCATGATGATCAGCGGCGCGAGGAAGCCCATCGCGAACCAGGCGGCGACGAACGTGCCGACGTGGGCGGCCAGGGCCCAGTTGCGCTCCTCGGGGCTCGGCACGGCGACCGGGCCGTAGCCGTAGCCGCCCTGCGGGGGCTGGCCCTCACCGGGCGGTGGGGCGGGCGGGCCGGGCGGGTTGCTCATGAGGTCTCCTGGGCGGTGACGAAGTCGATCAGCTCCTCGACCTTACCGAGCAGGGCCGGTTCGAGGTCGGCGTACGACGAGACCTGCGCCAAGATGTGCTTCCACGCGCGGGCGATGTCGGCCTGGTCGCGGTGCGGCCAGCCGAGGGACTGGCACACACCCTTCTTCCACTCGACGTTGCGGGGGATGGTCGGCCAGGCCCGCATCTTCAGCCGCTCGGGCTTCACCGCCTGCCAGATGTCGATGAACGGGTGACCGACGATCAGCACGTGCTTGCCCAGCGGGCTGCGCGCCACGCTCTGCGCGATCCGGCTCTCCTTGGAGCCGGTGACGAGGTGGTCGACCAGCACACCGACGCGCCGCTCGGGGCCGGGCCGGAAGTCGCGCAGCTGCTCGGCGAGGTCGTCGACGCCCTCGAGGTACTCCACGACGACGCCCTCGAGCCGCAGGTCGTCGCCCCAGACCTTCTCCACCAGCTCGGCGTCGTGCCGACCCTCGACGAAGATCCGGCTGGCGCGGGCGACCCGGGCCTTGCTGCCGGGGACCGCGACCGAGCCGGAGGCGGTGCGGGTGCTGGCGGCCGGTCCCTTGCGGGTCGGGGGCACCAGCACCACGGGGACGCCCTCGAGCAGGAAGCCGGGGCCGAGCGGGAAGGTGCGGCGCTTGCCGCGCCGGTCCTCGAGCGTGACGGTGTCCAGATCGCGCTCGACGGCGACGATCTCCCCGCACCAGTCGGTGGTGACCTCCTCGAGGACCAGGCCCTTGTCGGCGTCGATCTCGACGGCGCGGCCGCGCTTGGGCGCGCGCCAGTCGGTGTTGAGCACATCGGTTCCGTAACGGTCGTGCATGGCGAGAACCGTACGTCGTCCCCGGTCGGTCCCGGCGGACCCGCGCCGCGAGGAAACCACTTGTCGACCGAACGGTCGCGATATATCGTCAACCTATCGCGAACTTTCGGAGGGAGCACGACATGGGACACGGCTGGGACAGCCCCTGGGACGACCCGCGCGGCGCGGGCGGTGGTGGGCACGGCCGCCGCGGAGCCCCGTGGGGCTCGGGCCCGCCGCCCTGGCTGCAGGGCCTGATCGGGCTCGCGCAGTCCGGGGTGCAGGCGCCGCGCGGCCCCAAGGTGCGGCGCGGCGACGTGCGCGCCGCGATCCTCGACGTGCTGGCGGTCGAGCCGATGAACGGCTACCAGATCATCCAGCAGATCGCGGAGCGCTCCGGCGGGGCCTGGAAGCCGAGCCCAGGCTCGGTCTACCCGACGGTGCAGCAGCTGGAGGACGAAGGGCTGGTCGAGGGCACCGACGGTGAGGGCCGGCGGCTGCTCCGGCTCACCGACGGGGGCCGTGCCTACGTCGAGGAGCACCCCGACGAGCTCGCCGCCACGTGGCGCGCTTTCGACGAGGCCGCCTCCGCGGAGCGCGAGTCGTCCGGGCCCGACCTGAAGCCGGTGATCGGCCAGGTGATGGGCGCGGTGTGGCAGGTGGTCACCACCGGCACCCGCCAGCAGCAGGCCGAGGCGGCGGAGATCCTCGCCGAGACCCGTCGCCGGCTCTACGGACTTCTCGCGGAGGGAGACGTCGAATGAGCACCGGCAACATCTGGGGCCCCGGCTCCGGCGTGCGGATCGGTGACGCCGACCGTGAGGCCGCGGTCCAGGCGCTCGGCGAGCACTACGCGGCCGGGCGGCTGACCCGCGAGGAGTACGACGAGCGCGCCGACCTGGCCTTCGCGGCACGGACGGTGGCGGAGGTGTCCGGCCTGTTCCGGGACCTGCCGGCTCCCCACCCGATCGGCTCGGCGCCCCGTCGGGCGGCGGCCGCCGTCGCCGCGGCACGACCGGGCGCGTGGCCGTCGTACCGGCCCCCGGCCCGCCGGCAGCGGGTCCCGTTCGTGCCGCTGCTCCTGGTGCTGATCGGCCTGGCGATGCTGCTGCACGCGCCGTGGCTGGTGTTCCTGGTGCTGGGGGCGCTCTGGCTGACCCGGTCGCGCCGGCGCGGCTGCTGAGCGGCGACCTCCCCAGGATTTCGGTCACTGCCCGTGGACTGCATCCCGAGGGAAGTGACCGAAATCCGGCATCCCCTGGTGATCGGTCAGAGCAGCGGCAGGGACCGGGTGCCGCGAGGGAGCTGCTCGTAGCCGCGGGCGACCGCGTGCCGCAGCTCCTCGGCCGGGTAGGGCCACTCGGCGGCGTCGAGGGCGTCGGCGAGTGCGACCCCGCGCGAGGCCAGGTCGCGGATCGTCTCGGCCACGACGCCGATCGCGCTGCGCTGCTCCTGCACGAAGTCGAGATCGACCGGCAGCCCGTGGCCCGGCACGACCACGGTCTGCGGAGTCAGCATGCCGACCACCAGGTCGAGGCTGGCCGGCCACTGCATCGGGTAGCAGTCGTCGCCGAAGCCCGGGTTGCCCGACTGCTCGACGAGGTCGCCGGCGAACAGCACGTCGGCGTCCCCGACCCGGACGACCGCGTCGCCGGCGGTGTGCCCGCGGCCGGGATGGATCAGCTCCACGAGCCGGTCGCCGAGGTCGACGACCCGCGCGGAGGAGAACGTCTCGGTCGGCACGAGGACACGGGCGGCGGCGATCTCGGCGTGCCGGGCGTCGGAGGTGTCCGCGGCGCACCGGGCCTTGATCGCCTCGGCGTGCTGGGGGAGTTCGGCCGCCGCGGCGTCGTGGCAGATCAGCTCGGGGTCGGCGTACTCCTCGGCGAACACGATGTTGCCGAAGGTGTGGTCGAAGTGGTCGTGGGTGTTCACCACCGCGACCACCTCGCCCGCGCCCAGCCGACGGACGTGTTCGACGACCTGGCGGGCCCGCTGCTCCGAGGCGTGCGTGTCGATCACGAGCAGCCCGCGCTCACCGCCGACCAGGCCGACGTTGACGTCGAGCAGCTCGAACCGTGCCAGCCAGCATCGGTCGGCGATCTCGTGGAAACCCTGGTCGTGGGGGAGGTCACTCATGATCGTCACGCTACGGTGCGCGCTCGCCGGAGGCTGGGCGAGGTGGGTACGATTGGCACTCGGAACGGGTGAGTGCCAGGGGTCGGAGAAGTTCGGGCGAGGAGGCGAGGACGTGAGCGAGGACCGCAAGCTCGCAGTACTGCGCGCGATCGTCGAGGACTACGTGTCCACGCAGGAGCCGGTCGGCTCCCGGGCGCTGGTCGACCGGCACCGGCTCGGGGTGAGCCCCGCGACGGTGCGCAACGACATGGCCGCGCTGGAGGAGGAGGGGTTCATCACCCAGCCGCACACCAGCGCGGGCCGGATCCCGACCGACAAGGGCTACCGGCTCTTCGTCGACCGGCTCAGTGCGGTCAAGCCGCTGTCCGTGGCAGAGAAGCGCGCGATCACCACCCTGCTCGAGGGGGCGGTCGACCTCGACGACGTGGTGCAACGCAGCGTGCGGCTGCTGGCCCAGCTGACCCGGCAGGTCGCGGTGGTGCAGTACCCGACCCTGTCGCGGTCCACGGTGCGGCACGTCGAGGTGGTGCCGCTGTCCGGCACCCGGCTGCTGCTCGTGCTGATCCTCTCCACCGGCCGGGTGGAGCAGCGGGTGGTGGAGCTCCCTGATGCGCTCGACGAGGACGACGTCGCCGACCTGCGCACCCGGCTCAACCGCGCGGTGACGGGCGAGCGGCTCGCCGACGCCTCCGACAAGCTGGTGCAGCTGCCCGACGACTACGAGCCCGGCAAGCGCGCGCCGATCGCCGCTCTCGCGGCTTCGCTGGTGGAGGCGATGAGCGACCACCGCGCCGACGAGCGGGTGGCCGTCGGGGGTACGGCGAACCTGGCCCGGTTCGGCGACGGGTTCGACACGAGCATCCGGCCGATGCTCGAGGCGCTGGAGGAGCACGTGGTGCTGCTCAAGCTGCTCGGGGAGGCGACGTCCTCCTCGACCGTGACCGTGCGCATCGGTCACGAGGGCCCTTACCAGGAGCTCGCCAGCACGTCGGTCGTCGCCACCGGGTACGGCCCGCGCGACGAGGCGCTGGCCACGCTCGGCATCGTGGGGCCCACCCGCATGGACTACCCAGGGACGATGGCCTCGGTGCGCGCGGTGGCGCGCTACGTGAGCCGGATCCTCGACGACTAGACGACAAGAGAGTGACGACAACTCAGTGAGTCAGGACCTCTACGAGACCCTCGGGGTTTCCCGGGACGCGGACGGCGACGCGATCAAGAAGGCGTACCGCAAGCTCGCCCGGCAGCTCCACCCCGACGTGAACCCCGACCCGGCGACCCAGGAGCGGTTCAAGGACGTCACCCGCGCCTACGAGGTGCTCTCCGACCCGGAGAAGCGGCGGATGTACGACCTCGGCGGCGACCCGTTCGGCGGCGGGGCCGGTGGCTTCGCCGGAGCGGGGCAGGGTTTCTCGTTCACCGACATCATGGACGCGTTCTTCGGTGGCAGCGGGGGTGGCGCCGCCGGCGGCGGCCGCGGACCCCGGCCGCGGACCCGTCGCGGCCAGGACGCGCTGATCCGGCTCGACGTCGACCTCGCCGAGGCGGCCTTCGGCACGACCCGCGAGCTCAAGGTCGACACCGCCGTGCTGTGCAGCGTGTGCGGCGGCGACGGCGCCGCTCCCGGTTCGTCCCCGCAGACCTGCGAGACCTGCCACGGACACGGCGAGACCGTCGCGGTGCAGCGCTCGTTCCTCGGCGAGATCCGCACGATGCGGCCGTGCGCGGCCTGCCGCGGCTACGGCACGATCATCCCGGAGCCGTGCCGGGAGTGCTCCGGCGACGGCCGGGTGCGGTCGCGTCGTACTCTCACGGTCAAGATCCCGGCGGGTGTCGACACCGGCACCCGGGTCCAGCTGTCCGGCCAGGGCGAGGTCGGTTCCGGCGGCGGCCCGGCCGGCGACCTGTACGTCGAGATCCACGTGGCCGACCACCCGGTCTTCGTGCGCGCCGGCCACGACCTGCACTGCACCGTCACCGTCCCGATGACCGCGGCGGCGTTGGGCACCACCATCGAGCTCCCGCTGCTCGAGGCCGACCTGGCCGCCGAGGACAGCGACACCGAGCGCAGCGTCGAGCTCGACATCCGCGCCGGCACCCAGTCGGGCACCGAGGTCGTGATCGGCGGCCGCGGTGTGCCCATGCTGCGCGGTTCGGGTCGCGGCGACATCGTCGCGCGGGTGGTCGTCGACACGCCCACCCGCCTCGACGAGCGTCAGGAGGAGCTGCTGCGTGAGCTCGCCGCGCTGCGCGACGAGGAGTCCCCGGACGGGCACGTGCACGAGGCCCCCAAGTCGGTGTTCAGCCGGTTCCGCGAAGCGTTCGGGCCGCGGTGATGAGCCTTCCCGTGTTCGTCCACCCCGACCTCGCCGGGCTGGCCCCAGGCGCGGCGGTGGCCCTCGACGGCGACGAGGGACGGCACGCCGTCGTGGTGAAGCGGATCCGGGCCGGCGAGCAGATCGCGCTGACCGATGGCGCCGGTACGACGGTCGTTGCGACCGTGACCGGGACGGGGAAGGCCGACCTCGCCGCGACCGTCGACGAGATCCGCACGATCGAGGCAGAGATGCCGCGGGTCGTCGTGGTCCAGGCGATCCCCAAGGGCGACCGGGGCGAGCTGGCCGTGGAGATGCTCACCGAGGTCGGCGTCGACGTGATCGTGCCGTGGGCGGCGTCGCGCTGCGTGCCCGTCTGGAAGGGCGACCGGGCCGCGAAGTCGCTGGCCAAGTGGCGCTCGACCGCGCGGGAGGCCGCCAAGCAGGCCCGGCGTTCGTGGTTCCCCGAGGTCACCGAGATGGTCGGCCTCGAGGAGGTCGTGGCGCTGCTGAAGAACGCCTCGGTCCCGGTCGTGCTGCACGAGGCCGCGTCGGGTCCGCTCGCCGACCTGCCGGTCCCTGGGCGCGGCGAGATCGTGATCGTCGTCGGCCCCGAGGGCGGCATCAGCGACGAGGAGCTCGCCGCGTTCGCCCAGGTGGGGGCCGAGCCGGTGCGGCTCGGGTCGTCGGTGCTGCGCACCTCGACGGCCGGCGTCGCTGCGACCGCGGCTCTGCTCGCCCGCACCCGCTGGCGCTGACGAGCCGCCCGGCCCGGCTAGCGGACGGTGATGTTCTTGGTGTCCTGGAAGGGAGCGGGTCCCTCACCGCCGGAGGCGTCCTCGTCGGTGACGACGAGTGTGTAGTCGCCGGGCGGGGCGTCGACGGTGAACGTGTAAGGCGCCATGGTGCAGCACTCCTGCGCCATCACCGGCCCGGACTTCGCCGAAGAGGCGACGACCTTGTCGCCCCGGCGCAGCTCCCACACCACGTTGGCCTCGAAGAAGGCGCCGACGCCCTTGACGGTGAAGCCGCTGTCCACGGTGGCCCCCTCGGCCGGGCTGGTGATCCAGACCTGGGCGAGCGCTGAGGTGTCGTCGGGGCGGGCCAGCGGTTCGGAGACGGGGACGCCGAGCAGCTGGTCGGTGATCTGGCCGTCGAGCAGGAACCGGACCGGTCCCTGGTCCTGGTAGCCCGCCTGGACGGTATAGACGAGCTGGTCGACCGAGATCTGCGCCTCGTGCTCGCCCATCCCGGCCGGCCGGTCGTGCAGCTTCCTGGCGCCGGCGAGGTCGACGACCAGGGTGTCGCCGCTCTTCTCGACGTGGGCCACGTCGGAGCCTTCCGGCCACAGTGTCTCGTAGTCGGGGTCCTCGGGGGTCCCGGCGACGGCCTCGTGCACGCCCTGGGCCACCGCGTCGTCGGCCGAGGCGGTCGGGAGCCGGTGGAACTCGCGGTAGAGCCGAGGGCCCTGGCCGGTCTCGCCGACGTAGTAGACGGGCACCGCCTGGGTGGACGGGGTCGCGGACTCGCTCTGCGCGCCGGAGTCGGAGCCCTGGGTCGTGGACGCGTCCGTGGAGCCAGACGGCGAGTCCGCCGGGGTCGTGGTGCTGCTGGTCGTACCGGCGTCGTCCCCGATCACGGCGAACGCGGCGATCGTCGCCGCGGTGGCGACCACGGCCGCACCGGCGGCGAGGAACCAGGGACGGGTGCTCATGGGGCTTACCTTCGTTCGGGACCGGATGGCGTCGAGAGCGTCATGCGTGGTTCATCTTGCCTGTTTCGGTGGCCGGTGCAGCGATGCCGCACCGCTGGAGGCGTGTCTTCGCAGCCGGTGCCGCCCGCGTCCCGGCTCAGCGGACGGTGATGTTCTTGGTGTCCTGGAAGGGAGCGGGTCCCTCGCCCCCGGAGGCGTCCTCGTCGGTGACGACGAGTGTGTAGTCGCCGGGTGGGGCGTCGACGGTGAACGTGTAAGGCGCCATGGTGCAGCACTCCTGCGCCATCACCGGTCCGGACTTCGCCGACGAGGCGACGACCTTGTCGCCCTGGCGCAGCTCCCACACCACGTTGGCCTCGAAGAAGGCGCCGACGCCCTTGACGGTGAAGCCGCTCGTGACCGTGTCGCCCTCGGAGGGCGAGATGATCCAGACCTGTGCCAGCGTCGAGCTCTCGTCGGCCCGGCCCAGCGGTTCGGACACCGGGACGCCGAGCAGCTGGTCGGTGCGCTCGCCGAAGAGCGTGAACTGCACCGGTGCGGTGGTCTGGGTCGCCGCCTGGGCGGTGTAGACGAGCTGCTGGACGGCCAGCTGCGCGGTCTGCCGGGACATGCCGGGTGGGCGGTCGTGCAGCGAGTCCTGCGGGTCTCCGCCCAGGTTCACCGTGATCTGGCCGTCGTTGCCGATGCCGTCGAACGTCGCGGTGGCAGCCGTCAGCGGGGGCCAGGGGGTCGCGTAGTCGGGATCGTCCGGCGTCCGGCTGACCGCGTCGTTCACCGCGGTGGTCAACGGGTCCGCGCCGGTGCCCGGGTGGAACTCGCGGTAGAGCCGTGGCCCCTGGCCGGTCTGGCCGAGGTAGTAGACGGGGACGGCCGCGTCTGCGGGGACCGGCTCCGCCTCGGCGCTCGTCGTCGAGGTGCTGGTCGGCTCGGAGGGGACCGCGGCACGGGACGGCGACGTGGCCGGACCGGGGGTGCTGCTCGTCGTACCGGCGTCGTTCCCGATCACCGCGAACGCGGCGATCGTGGCCGCGGTGGCGACCACGGCCGCGCCGGCGGCGAGGAACCAGGGGCGCGTGCTCATGGGGCGGACCCTCGTCCGGGACCTGATGGCGTCGAGGGCGGGGCGGGGCTCGACGTCGGAGACGGCGTCGTCGAGCAACGCACGCAGGCGCTCTTCGTCGTGCGGGTTCATGTCGTCTCCTCCAGCAGCTCGCGCAGCGAGGCCGCACCCCGGGAGGCGTGGCTCTTCACCGCGCCCCGGCTGATCCCGAGCGTCTCGGCGATCTGCGCCTCGGACAGGTCGAGGTAGTAGCGCAGTGCGAGCACCTCGCGCTGTCGCCGAGGCAGTGCGCGCAGCGCGTCGAGGACCTCGGTACGTCGTTCCGTCGCGACCGCGGCATCGTCGGCCCCGGGGTGGTCCGGCACCGCCGGGCTCACGTGCCTGGCGGCGACCGCTCGTCGCCGCAGCACGGACCGGGACCGGTTCACCACCGTCTGACGCAGGTAGGCCAGCGCCTTCTCGGGCTCGCGCAGCCGGCGCCACTTGCCGTGCATCGCGACGAACGAGTCCTGGACCACCTCCTCGGCGGTCTCCACGTCGCGCACCAGCAGTACCGACAGCCGCACGAGCCGGCGGTAGTGGGTGGCGTACAGCTCCTCGACCGCGGCGTCGGCGTCCCAGGCGCTGGCGTCGGGCACGGCACCCCCAAGGCTGGGTCGTCGGAGCAGATCGGTCCTCACGGTAGTTGCACGCCCGGGGCCGCCCGGGGGTTTACACGCCGGGCGCGCCGGAGTTCGAGCCCGTACGCTGGGCCCATGCCGACGGACCCCGAGTGCCTGTTCTGCAAGATCGTCGCCGGTGACGTCCCCGCCGAGGTGGTGCACCGCAGCGAGACCACGGTCGCCTTCCGTGACATCGACCCGCAGGCGCCCACGCACGTGCTGGTGATCCCGACGACCCACCACGCCACCGCCGCCGAGCTGGCGAGCCAGGAGCCCGAGATCGCCGTCGACCTGCTCAAGGCCGCGGCCGTCGTCGCCGAGCAGGACGGCCTCGGTGACGGCTATCGGCTGGTCTTCAACACCGGGCCGGCCGCGCACCAGACCGTCTTCCACGCGCACCTGCACGTGCTCGGCGGACGACCGATGGGCTGGCCCCCGGGGTGAACCGCCGGTCGCTCCGGGGGCTGCCGGCCGCCGCGCTCGCCGCGACGGTGGCGCTGGCCGGCTGCAGCGCCGGGAGGACCTCCACGGCCGGGCCGGGCGACGGCAGCGCCTCGCACGGCGGCCCGTCGCGGTCGCCGGCGTTGTCGGGGGAGCCGCTGCGCCCCGGTGAGCGCATCGACGAGCTGACCATGCCCGCTGCGTACACACCGTCCGCCCCTCACGGGGTCGGCACCGACGACTACCACTGCTTCGTCCTCGACCCGAAACTCGACGAGGACGCGTTCATCACCGGCATCGACGTGCTGCCCGGCAACCGCGACGTCGTGCACCACGTGATCTTGTTCAGGGTCCCGCCGAGCTCGATCGGTGCCGCGACCGCGCAGGACTCCCAGGAGGCCGGGCCCGGGTGGACCTGCTTCGGCGGCACCGGGATCGACAGCGGTGCCCAGCTCGACAACGCGCCGTGGCTCGGTGCCTGGGCGCCCGGGGGCGGCGAGCAGGTCCTCGCCGGCGACGTGGGCATCCCGCTCGAGGCCGGTTCGCAGGTGATCATGCAGGTCCACTACAACCTGCTCGCCGGTCACGA
The DNA here is from genome assembly GCA_963801125.1 of uncultured Actinomycetota bacterium. Lineage (GTDB taxonomy): Bacteria > Actinomycetota > Actinomycetes > Propionibacteriales > Nocardioidaceae > Nocardioides_B. The sequence goes on along the minus strand of CAWDDL010000006.1, from coordinate 34,647 downwards.
CCCCGACCGCACGACCGCACGGCTGCGACTCGCTCCCGGCGACGCCGACCTCGCCCCGCTCCAGACGATGCTGCTGCCCGCCCCGGTCGAGCTGCCCTGCCGCAACGCCCACGACGACGGGCCGCTGTGCTCACGCGATGCGGCCGTCGCCGACAACGCGGAGCGCTTCGGATTCGCGGCCCAGACGGCCAACTATCTGCACCTGCTGTGCGGCGGAGTCGAGCCCGGGCCGGTGCAGCACTGCGACCGGAAGGTACGACGACCCACCACGATCCGGGCCGCCGCCGGCCACATGCACCTGCTGGGCCGGAAGATCCGGATCGAGGTCGACCCGGGCACGAAGCGCGCGCGGACCGTGCTGGACATCCCGGTCTGGGACTTCGACGACCAGGGCGCCAAGCCGGTGGAGCCGGTGAAGCTCCGGCCCGGGGACACCGTCCGGGTCACCTGCCGCCACGACCAGCACCTGCGCGACCTCCTGCCGGCCTTCGAGGGCCAGCAGGAGCGCTACGTCGTCTGGGGGGAGGGGACCACGGACGAGATGTGCCTGGGCATGCTGATGGTGACGTCGCCGTAACGAGATGGGCGGATCCTCCGCCCTCCCGTAGCATGGATGGTGACCTATCACCGCATTTCAGGGGAGGGCGGCCCGCCGGGCCACCTATGACAGAGACCGAGCTTCCGACTCACACGATCGTGATCCCGGCGAGCGTCCCGATGGTTGCCCTGCTGGGAGCGCGCGACGAGCACCTCGCCCTGATCGAGAAGGGCTTCAAGGCCGACATCCACGTCCGTGGCAACCAGGTCACCCTGCGGGGCGACCCCGCCGAGGTGGCCCTCGCCGAGCGGCTGCTCGACGAGCTGTCCACGATCATCCGCACCGGCCAGGGCATCACCCCGGAGACCGTCGAGCGGGCCATCGGCATGCTCCGCGCGGAGACCCAGGAGCGCCCGGCCGACGTGCTGAGCATGAACATCCTGTCCAACCGCGGACGCACGATCCGGCCCAAGACGCTGAACCAGAAGCGCTACGTCGACGCCATCGACAAGCACACGATCGTGTTCGGGATCGGCCCCGCCGGCACCGGCAAGACCTACCTCGCGATGGCCAAGGCCGTGCAGGCGCTGCAGTCCAAGAACGTCAACCGGATCATCCTGACCCGGCCCGCCGTCGAGGCGGGGGAGCGGCTCGGCTTCCTGCCCGGCACGCTCAGCGACAAGATCGACCCCTACCTGCGGCCGCTGTACGACGCCCTCCACGACATGCTCGACCCCGACACGATCCCGAAGCTGCTCGCGGCCGGCACCATCGAGGTGGCGCCGCTCGCGTACATGCGGGGCCGTGCGCAGCCCTACGACAGCCAGGTGCTGACCCCTGACGGCTTCAGGGACTTCGGGTCGCTGAAGGTCGGCGACCTCGTGGTCGGCTCCGACGGCCTGCCGACCCCGGTGATCGGGATCTACCCCCAGGGCCGCAAGCAGGTCTACCGCGTCACCACCCAGGACGGCGCCAGCACGCTCGCGTGCGGAGAGCACCTGTGGACCGTGCGCACCCCCGAGGACAAGCGGCGCAGGGGCAACCGCTCCCGGGTGCTCGAGACCCGCGAGATGATCGGTCGGCTGCGGCGCGGACTCGTGCGGCGCTACGAGCTGCCGGTCGTCTCCGCGGTCGAGCTCGTGCCGCAGCCGGTCCCGATGGATCCCTATGCGCTCGGCCTGCTGCTCGGCGACGGCTGCCTGACCACCTCGACCACTCCCGGATTCACCACCGCTGATCCCCAGCTCGCCCGTGAGCTGCAGGGGCGCTTGCCCGACGTCGAGGTCCACCCCAAGGATGGTTACGACTACCTGCTGCGTCGGCCCGGTGGGGGCGGGCGCGGCGGCGTGATCACCGCCAACCCGGTGACGCAGATCCTGCGCACGCTGGGTCTGGCCGGGACCCGTTCGTCCACCAAGTTCGTTCCCCAGCAGTACCTCCAGAACTCGGCGTCGGTCCGCCTAGCCCTGCTCCAGGGGCTGCTCGACACCGACGGCGGGCCCGTGAGCCAGCGAGGGCGGACCTGCCGCGTGCAGTACTCCACCACGTCGGCGCGGCTGCGCGACGACGTGGTCTTCCTGGTCCGTTCGCTGGGCGGAGTCGCCTACACCCGGACGCGGCCGGCGGAAGGCCGTTCACCGGGGCGGGCCCACGGTCGGCCCGTTCCCTACCGCCACGACGCCTACGTCCTCGACATCCGGCTCCCGGCCGGGCTGCCACCGTTCCGGCTCGCCCGGAAGCAGGACGCGTACGACGCCGCCGGTGGCGGACGCCCGGCGCGGTTCATCGAGAGCATCGAGCCGGTGGGCGAGCAGGAGACGATGTGCATCCAGGTCGCCGCGGAGGACTCCCTCTACGTGACCGACGACTTCATCGTCACCCACAACACCCTCAACGACGCGTTCATCATCCTCGACGAGGCCCAGAACACCTCGCCGGAGCAGATGAAGATGTTCCTGACCCGGCTCGGGTTCGGGTCGAAGATGGTCGTCACCGGCGACGTCACCCAGGTCGACCTGCCCAGCGGGAACAAGAGCGGCCTGCGGATCGTCGAGGGCATCCTCGACGGTATCGAGGACGTGTCCTTCAACCGGCTCACCGCCCACGACGTCGTACGCCACCGCCTGGTCGGCCACATCGTCGCGGCCTACGACCACTACGAAGAGGCCCGGCGCACCGACGCCGAGACCGACAGCGAACGACGACCCAGAACAGGCCGCGGATAGCCCAACATGAGCATCGAGATCCTCAACGAGTCGGGCGCCGAGGTCGACGTCAAGGAGCTGTCCGGGCTGGCCCGGTTCGTCATGGACCGGATGCGGGTCCACCCGCAGGCGGAGCTCTGCGTCAAGCTCGTCGACGAGGCCACCATCGCCGAGCTGAACAAGCAGTGGATGGACAAGGACGGCCCGACCGACGTGCTGGCCTTCCCGATGGACGAGCTGCGGCCCGGCCTGGTCAACGAGGAGCCCGAGGAGGGTGTCCTCGGTGACTTGGTGCTCTGTCACGCGGTGGCCGAGCGCCAGGCCGAGCAGGCCCGTGCCGCCGGCCAGGCGGGCTACGCCGCCTCCGACGAGGTCGACCTGCTGACGGTGCACGGCATCTTGCACCTGCTCGGCTACGACCACGCCGAGCCCGACGAGCACCGGGAGATGTTCGGGCTCCAGGCGCGCCTGCTCGCCGAGTGGCAGGGCGCGCGCCGGGGCGAGTCCCTGCCCGGGGACGACGTGCCGGGCGAGGACCTGCCCGGTGGGGCGCCGACGGTCGGAGCCCCTTGATGAGCGGTGTCGACATCTGGCTGCTCGTGCTCGCTGCGGTCCTGGTCGTCGGGGCAGGGCTGTTCAGCAGCGCGGACGCCGCGCTGTCGTCGTTCTCCAAGGCGCGCGCCGAGGAGATCTCGCACGAGGGGCGCCCGGGGTCGGCCCGGCTGCTGGTGATCGTCGAGGACCCGCCGCGCTACCTCAACACCGCTCTGTTCCTGCGGATGCTGTGCGAGATCTCCGCGATCATCATGGTCACCGTCGTGATGCTGGACCTGATCGTCCGCCGCGGCGGAGCCGAGGGCGGGCCGGAGGTGACCAGCGGCCGCTGGGAGGCGATGCTCGCCTCGCTCGGGATCATGCTCGTGGTGTCGTTCGTGGTGATCGGGGTGGCGCCGCGGACCGTCGGCCGCCAGCACTCCGAGCGGGTGGCGCTGCTGTCCTCCGGTCCGCTGATCGGGTTCACCAAGGTGCTCGGGCCGCTGCCGCAGATGCTGATCCTCGTCGGCAACGCGCTGACCCCGGGCCGCGGCTTCAGCGAGGGGCCGTTCGCCTCCGAGGCGGAGCTGCGCGAGCTCGTCGACCTGGCCGAGGCGTCCAGCGTCATCGAGTCGGGCGAGCGGGCCATGATCCACTCCGTGTTCGAGCTCGGCGACACCCTCGTGCGCGAGGTGATGGTGCCGCGCACCGACGTGGTGTTCATCGAGCGGCACAAGACGCTGCGGCAGGCGATGTCGCTGGCGCTGCGCAGTGGCTACTCCCGCATCCCGGTGGTGGGGGAGAACCTCGACGACATCGTCGGTTTCGCCTACCTCAAGGACCTGACCCGCCGGGTGTTCGACCGCCACGAGGCCGAGCAGACCGAGAAGGTCGAGTCGGTGATGCGGCCGGTGATGTACGTCCCCGACTCCAAGCCGATCGACGAGCTGCTGCGCGAGATGCAGGCCGAGCGCAAGCACGTCGCGGTCGTCGTCGACGAGTACGGCGGCACCGCCGGGCTGGTCACGATCGAGGACGTGCTCGAGGAGATCGTCGGGGAGATCACCGACGAGTACGACGTCGAGCACGTCGACGTCGAGCACCTCGCCAACGGCGGCACCCGGGTCAGCTCGCGCTACCCGGTCGACGACATCGAGGCGATCTGCGGGGTCGCGGTGGAGGACGACGACGTCGACACCGTGGGCGGGCTGATGGCCAAGCACCTCGGTCGGGTGCCGATCGCGGGTTCGATCATCGAGGTGCACGGGCTGCGGTTCGAGGCCGAGGGACCCTCGGGGCGGCGCAACCGGATCGGCACGGTGCTGATCAACCGGAGCGAGCCCGTCGAGACGGCCGGCGACGACGAGTCCTACGCTGACTCCCATGCCGACCGAGCTCACTGACCCCGACGACAAGAAGCTCGTCACGCTGGCCAGGTCGGCCCGGGCGCGGACCCGGGCCGCCGAGGGTGCGTGCGTGCGCGACCTCGACGGCCGCACCTACGCCGCCGCCTCGGTGGACCTGCCGTCGTTGCGGCTCACCGCCGTCCAGGTCGCGGTGGCGATGGCGCTGACCTCCGGCTCCGCCGGGCTCGAGGCGGTCGTCGTGCTCGGCGACGCGGCCGTCGTCGCCGAGGCCGACCTGTCCGCCGTACGAGACTTCGCCGGTGCCGAGGTCGCCGTGCACCTGGCCGCGCCGGACGGCACCGTCGTCGCCTCGATCGCCTCCTGACGTGGAGCGCTCGATGAAGGACCGCATGCTCGCCGGCGAGCTCTACCTCGCCGACGACCCGGTCCTCGGCGCGGAGGCGCTCCGAGCGGCCGAGCTGTGCGCGGAGTACAACGCCACCGCGCCCGCCGACCGGGCCGGACGCCGGCGCGTCCTCGAGGGACTGCTCGGCTCCGTCGGCGAGGACGTCGAGATCCGCCAGCCGTTCCGGGTGGACTACGGCTACCAGATCCATGTCGGCCCACGGACGTTCGCCAACTGGGGTCTGGTCGCCGCCGACGTGGCCCGCATCGAGATCGGCGCCGACGTGCAGATCGGCCCCAACGTGCAGCTGCTCACCCCGACCCATCCACTGGAGGCGCAGCCGCGTCGCGACAAGTGGGAGGCCGCCGAGCCGATCACCATCGGCGACAACGTCTGGCTCGGCGGCGGGGTGATCGTCTGTCCCGGCGTCACCATCGGTGCCGACACCGTGGTCGGTGCCGGGTCTGTCGTGGTGCGCGACCTCCCCGCGGGCGTGCTCGCGGTGGGCAGCCCGGCCCGGGTGGTCCGTTCGCTCTGACCGGGCGGAGATGCGCGCCGGGGCTCCGCTTGTGTACGTTACAAGCGTGAGGGAGTTGGTCGGAGAGGGGCAGCACAGGGCGGCCGTGGACCGTCTCCTGGCGTCGTACCGGGCGATCCCGGCCGGTGCGCCGGTCCGCCTCGCGAAGTCGACCTCCAACCTGTTCCGCACCCGCACGACCACGACCGCCCCCGGCCTGGACGTGTCCGGCCTGCGCGGGGTCATCTCCCTCGACGCACAGGCGCGGACCGCCGACGTACAGGGCATGTGCACCTACGAGGACCTCGTCGACGTCACGCTTCCGCGGGGGTTCATCCCCGAGGTCGTCCCGCAGCTGCGGACGATCACGCTGGGCGGAGCCGTGACCGGTCTCGGCATCGAGTCCACCTCCTTTCGCAACGGCCTGCCGCACGAGTCCGTCCTCGAGATGGACGTGCTCACCGGAGCCGGCACGATCAGCAGCGTCCGTCCCGGCGACGACCTGTTCGACGCTTTCCCCAACTCCTACGGCTCGCTCGGCTACGCGACGCGGCTACGGATCCGGCTCGAGCCGGTGCCCGGGCACGTCGCCCTGCGGCACGTCCGGTTCTCCGACCTCGACGAGCTGACCGTGACCGTCGCCCGGGTCGTCGAGGAGGCGTCGTACGACGCGCAGCGGGTGGACGCGGTCGACGGAGTCGTGTTCGAGCCGGGGGAGGCCTACCTGACGCTGGCGCGGTTCGTGGGCGTCGACGAGCTCGACCAGGTCGAGGGCGTCGACGGGTCCGGGGCCAGCGACTACACCGGGATGGAGCCCTACTTCCGCTCGATCCAGCGCCGCCGCACCGACCTGCTCACGATGTACGACTACCTGTGGCGGTGGGACACCGACTGGTTCTGGTGCTCCGGCGCGTTCGGCCTGCACGACCCTCGTGTGCGGCGGCTGTGGCCGCGGCGGTGGCGCCGTTCGGACGTCTACCACAAGCTGGTCGGCCTCGAGACCCGCTACGGGTTCAAGAGCCGCATCGACCGCCGGCGCGGCCTGCCGGAGCGTGAGCGCGTGATCCAGGACGTCGAGATCCCCGTCGAGCGGCTGCCCGAGTTCCTCGCCTGGTTCGACGAGCACGTCGGGATGCGGCCGGTCTGGCTGTGCCCGCTGCGGAGCACCCGCACCTGGCCGTCGTACCCGCTGCGCCCCGGTGAGACCTACGTCAACGTCGGCTTCTGGGGCACGGTGCCGGTCGTCCCCGGGGCCCGGGACGGCGACGTCAACCGCGCCATCGAGGCCGCGGTGACCGAGCTCGGCGGCCACAAGTCGCTCTACTCCGACGCCTACTACGACCAGGAAACCTTCGACCTGCTCTACGACCAGTCCTTCGCCCGGAGGGTCCGCAAGGAGACCGACCCGGACGGACGGCTGACCGAGCTCTACGAGAAAGCGGTGGGACGCCGATGACCAACACTCTCGACCCGACCCGTCAGGTGACGATCGGCGAGGCCCTCACCCGGTTGATGGCCGGGGGCGTGCCGTTCCGGTTCTCGGCCTACGACGGCAGCACGGCGGGGCCCGAGGACTCACCGATCCACGTGCGCCTGCTCACCGAGCGTGGGCTGTCCTACCTGCTGTCCGCGCCCGGTGACCTCGGGATGGCCCGCGCCTACGTGTCCGGCGACCTCGAGCTCGAGGGCGTCCACCCAGGTGACCCCTACGAGGCGATGGTGCGGCTGCAGAGCAACCTGCGCTTCAAGATGCCCTCGCCGTCCGAGGCCTTCCAGCTCGCCCGCGGCATCGGCCTGGGCAAGCTGCTGCCGCCCGAGCCGCCGCCGCAGGAGGCGCTTCCGCGGTGGCGCCGCGTGCTCGAGGGTTTCCGGCACTCCAAGGGTCGCGACGCCGAGGCGATCCACCACCACTACGACGTGTCGAACCGCTTCTACGAGATGGTGCTCGGCCCGTCGATGACCTACACCTGCGCCTGCTTCCCCGACGAGAACGCGACGTTGGAGCAGGCCCAGGCGTTCAAGTACGACCTGGTCGCCCGCAAGCTCGGCCTGCAGCCGGGGATGCGGCTGCTCGACGTCGGCTGCGGCTGGGGCGGCATGGTCCGCCACGCGGCGCGCGAGTACGGCGTCGAGGTGATCGGCGTGACCCTCTCGCGGGAGCAGGCCGCCTGGGGCCAGGCCGCCGTGGAGCGGGAGGGGCTCGCCGGCAAGGCCGAGGTCCGCTACGGCGACTACCGCGAGATCGTCGAGACCGGGTTCGACGCGATCAGCTCCATCGGCCTCACCGAGCACATCGGTGTGAAGAACTACCCGTCGTACTTCACCTTCCTGCGCGACCGACTGGCCCCCGGCGGGCGGATGCTCAACCACTGCATCACCCGGCCGCACAACAACACCCGGGTCAGCACCGGTGCGTTCATCGACCGCTACGTCTTCCCCGACGGAGAGCTCACCGGGTCGGGCCGGATCATCACAGCGATGCAGGACGTCGGCCTCGAGGTCCGGCACGAGGAGAACCTGCGCGAGCACTACGCGATGACCCTGCAGGGCTGGTCCCGCAACTTAAGGGACAACTGGGACGAATGTGTAGCCGAGGTCGGCGAGGGTACAGCGAAGGTATGGGGCATCTACATGGCCGGTTCCCGGCTGGGCTTCGAGCGCAACGAGATCCAGCTGCACCAGGTCTTGGCAGTGCGCCCGGACGAGGACGGCCGCTCGAGCTTCCCCCTGCGCCCCACCTGGCTCAGCTGAGCCCGACACGCCGGTCTCCCGGCGCGGCGCGGGTGCGGTCCGACATACTGAGCACACGGCGTAACCTTTCCCGCCGCGGATGCGATCACGGCAGTAGAAGCCTGCTTCCGCGGTCGGGGGGTTGCACCACACCTGACGCCGCGGGGGCAAGTCGGCGGATGGCACCACCAGTGACCGTCCAACGGCTGCGCAGCGGCCCAGTGCACGGGTTCGGTGAAGGTCACCGGACCGGACACTGAGCGTCCGGAAGGGGCTGCGATGGCTGAGCTGAGCGACGACATCGTCGCTGCGGCGTGCGCAGGAAATCCGGAAGCGGTCGGCGCCATCTACGTGGCGCTCTCACCCAAGGTCCAGGGCTACCTCCGTGCCCGCGGCGTCGACGACGCCGAGGGTCTGACCAGTGAGGTGTTCCTGCAGGTGCTGAAGAAACTCAGCGGCCTGCGCGGAGGAGCGGCTTCGCTACGGACCTTCGTGTTCTCGGTGGCGCACGCCCGTGCCGTCGACGAGATCCGCCGCAAGGCTCGCACCCCGGCATGGTCGCCCTACGAGGCCGAGTACGACTTCAGACAGGTCGAGTCGGCGGAGTCCGCGGCGCTCTCCGGGGGTCGTGACGTCGAGCAGCTGCTCGGGCAGCTGAATGAGGAGCAGAGAGCAGTGGTCGCGTTGCGGGTGCTCGGAGACCTGAGTCTCGAGCAGACGGCTGCCGTCGTGGGCAAGTCCACCGGCGCCGTCAAGCAGTTGCAGCGCCGCGGCCTGCTCGCCCTGCGCACTCTCGTCGAGAGCGGCGAGGTGGTCTTGTGAGCGTCTCGGCCTACGACCTCGCCGCAGAGGTCGGTCTCGCACCCTCCATGGTCCCCGACCTCGAGCCGGTGGTCGCGGCGCTGCGTTCGCTGGTCCCCAACCAGGTGCCGCAGCCCTCGCCCGCCCTGGCCGCCCTGCTGGCCCACACGCCGGCACCGTCGCGGCAGCAGCCGACCGCCGGTCGCCGGCTCGCCGCCCTCGGCGCTGCGGCCGCCGCGTTGAGCTCGGTCGCGGTCACGGGGGTCGCCTTCGCCGGAGAGCTGCCTGACGGAGCCCAGCGGCTCGTCTCCCAGCTGTCCGGGTTCCTGCCGCCTCCGTTGCAGTTCCCCGAGCCGGTCACCACGGTGGTCGACGACCCGAGCGACGACCCGGCCCCGGCGATGAGCGACGAGGCGCCCACCGCCCAGCGGTCCGCCGTCGGCGACCCTCTCGACGCACCGACCACGACGACGCAGAAGGTCGAGCAGCGGTCCCAGCCCGAGGCGGCGACGAGCTCGGCGGCAGCCGCGCAGGTGGCGCCCCCGCCGTCGCCGAGCCCGGACGGGTCGAGCAGCGCCCTCACCGCGCCGGTCAGTGAGCTGCCCAGCGCCGATCCGTCGCCCTCCGGGAGCGGGGCCCCGTCGCCGAGCACCAGTCCCGCCGCTGAGGGCAGTGGCAGCGCCTCGGCCTCCCCGGCCGGCGGCAGCCCGGCGCCGTCGCCGAGCTCCACCGCGCAGGCGCGCGAGACGGGTTCGGCGAACCCGTCTCCGACGGTGACCGCCACACCGTCGCCGTCCTCCCCGTCGGGCCAGAGCTCCTGACCGGGTGGCACAATCCGCAGGGTGCCCCCCACGCCTGAGTTCCGCAGTGGTTTCGCGTGCTTCGTCGGACGTCCCAACGCCGGCAAGTCGACGCTGACGAACGCACTGGTGGGGACCAAGGTGGCGATCACGTCCTCGCGGCCGCAGACCACCCGCACCGTGGTGCGCGGGATCGTGCACCGGCCCGACGCCCAGCTGATCCTCGTGGACACCCCCGGGTTGCACCGGCCGCGGACCCTGCTCGGGGAGCGGCTCAACGACCTGGTGAAGACCACCTGGGCCGAGGTGGACGTGGTCGCCGTGTGCTTCCCGGCCGACGAGAAGATCGGTCCGGGCGACCGGTTCATCGTCAACGAGCTCGCCAAGGTGCGTCGTACGACGAAGGTCGCGATCGCCACCAAGACCGACCTGGCCACGCCCGAGCGGCTCGGCGAGCACCTGCTCGCGATCGACAGGCTCGGCCACGACACCGGCACGGACTGGGCCGAGATCGTGCCCGTGTCGGCGAAGTCCGGGGACCAGGTCGGGCTGCTGGCGGACTTGCTGGTCGACCTGCTCCCCGAGGGGCCACCGCTGTACCCGGAGGGCGACCTCACCGACTCGCCAGAAGAGGCGATCGTCGCAGAGCTGATCCGCGAGGCGGCCCTCGAGGGGGTGCGCGACGAGCTGCCGCACTCGATCGCGGTCGTGGTCGAGGAGATGGGCCTGCGCGAGGGACGCCCCGAGGACAAACCGCTGCTGGACGTGCACGCCAACGTGTTCGTCGAGCGGTCGTCGCAGAAGGGCATCGTGATCGGCCACAAGGGCGCCCGGCTCCGTGAGGTCGGCACCCAGGCGCGGCGCAACATCGAGGCGATGCTCGGCACCCCGGTCTACCTGGACCTGCACGTGAAGATCGCGAAGGACTGGCAGCGCGACCCCAGGCAGCTGCGCCGGCTCGGCTTCTGACCCGCCGATCGGAGACCTTCGCCCCTGGCCCGCCCCTGCCGCTGCGTCCACGCTGGGGTGGAGACGGGGAGGTTCGGATGGTTCAGATCGGTTGGCTGGTTCTGGCCGGGACCGTCGTGGTCGCGACGATCCGCGCCGGGCACAGTGCCCGCGCCTACCGGGTCGCGGTGGGCGTCCTGGCCGCGTTGATGCTGCTCGGCGGCGCCGCGGTCAACTTCTGGTGGTTGCTGCGCGGGTCGAGCTTCGACGGCTTCGCGGACGGTTCGTCGTTCGAGTTCGTCCGCTCGACGTGGCGGTCCCTGGTGGTGCCCAACGAGTGGTTCTTCATCGGGCTGCTCATCGCCTTCGAGGCGGTGGCCGGTGTGCTGGTGCTGCTCGGCGGCCGTGCCCGTGACGCCGCGCTGCTGGCGCTGGTGGCGTTCTTCGTCGCGCTGCTGTCGTTCAGCTTCTGGTACCTGCTCTGGACGGTGCCGATGAGCGCCGCGCTGCTGCGGCTGTGGGAGGTCGGCCGGCGCCGGCTCCCGAGCGAACCGGCGCTCAGCCCGGTGCCCAGCAGTAGCCGAAGTGCTGGCCGCGTTTCCACTGGTCGCGGCTGGGCCACTCCCACCCGTAGCGGAACTTCAGCGGGTCCTCGGCGTCGGACCTGACCCGGTCGCGGCAGGTCTTGTCGCCGGCCGTGCGCACCCGGGCCGTGCCGGGGTAGCGCTTGCCGCCGCGCAGCGGGATCGTGCTGATCGCGCGCCAGCTGTGCTGCCGGGCACAGATCACCCGCTCGAAGTGCGGGTCGCCCGGTGCCGCGGTGCCGCACAGGCCGTACGACGCACCCGCGGGCCGGTCGAGCACGCCCCGGAGCTTGCCGGGCGCGGGCAGCGTGAACAAGGTGTCCTGGCCGGCGAGCGCGACCAGGTCGCAGCGGAACCGGTCCGCGCCCAGGTCGGACTCCTCGAGGGTGGGCGCGAACCAGACCACCTCGAGCCGGCTCAGCTCGCGGTCCTCGCGCGTGCCGCCGACGTAGCGGGCCAGCTGGCGCGGGCAGGTGGTGCCCAGCTGGCGCAGGACCCGGTCGGAGTCGACCGCGAGCGCGTGCCCGTCGACCACGGTGTCGAGGCGCCCGACGTGGATCGTCTGCGCGTCGTGGCGCTCCGAGCACGGCACCGGCTCCTTGTCGCTGGACGGCTCGGTGAGCTCGGCGAACTTCAGCCGGTAGCAGGCGCCCTCGCGCGGGGGTGCCGGTGGCGCCGGCGCGGACAGGGCCGACGTCCCGGCCGATCCGCTCGCGACCGCCTCGGCGGCTGACTCCGAGGCGGGGGATCCGGCGTCGACGGTGGGGCTCGGCGACGTGGTCTCGCCGCCGCCCGTCGTACAGCCGGAGAGGATCAGCGCGGAGGCCGCGACCGCGGCTGCTGCGTGCACCATCGTCCCCGCAACGCCGCGCCGGTTCACTGGTCGGTCCTGGCCCAGCAGATCGAGCGCCGGTTGCCGGCCTTCCACTCCGCCTCGTGGAACCAGGTGAACCCGTAGTCGTACTTCACCGGGTAGTTGAGCCAGGCGCCGACGGATTCCGAGCAGAAGTCGCGGGTGCGGACCGCCACCACCCGGTCGCCGGGGTAGACGTCGCCGGCCTTGCCGAGCACGATCGTCGTGACGGCGCGCCAGTTGTGCTTCTCGCTGCACGGGATCTTCGCGGAGTCGGAGACGCTCGGGCCGTTGACGCAGACCGTCCAGCGGTCGTCCGGGATGCCGAGCAGGATGCCCTTGGCGGTCTTGGGCAACGACACCAGCTCGGTCGACTCCTCGCCGCCGCCGACCACGTCGCAGCGCCACCAGCGGGCACCCTGGTCCCAGGCATCCTGGCTGGGACGGAACCACGCCCAGGTCACCGTGGCACGCATGACCGAGCTCTCGTTGCCGCCGAGGAACTTCTGGAACTTCTTCTCGCAGGTGTCGAAGACGTAGGAGCCGAGGGCCGGGTCGTCGATGTCGTTGCCGGCCACGTCGGCGGGGAACCGCCCGACCGCGAACGTCTCCGCGGTGTGCTTCGCGGTGCAGTCGACGACGGGCGAGTCGTTGCTGGTCGCCTTGATGTCCGCCGGGGTCAGCTGGCGGCAGGCGCCCACCTCGGGTGGCTCGACCGAAACCGGGTCGGGCTCCGCTCCGCCGCCCGGCGTACATGCGCCCACTGCGAGCAGCACGGCGACGGTGAACAGGCGGGGGAGCACGGGCACAGGGTACGACGCGCCCGTGTCTTCGTCCCGGGCCGGGCATAGGCTCGCCACATGGCCGGCTTCGACCGCAAACGCGCCTACTTCTGGCTGATGGGCACCTGCATCGTGCTGATCCTGCTGGCCTGGAACGTGGTCCGGTTCTGGTCGGTGACCGCCGCGGTGGTGATGAGCATCGTGGCTGCGGTGATCCCGCCGGTCGCGGCCGTCGTGGGCAACTACGGCGCGCTGCGGGACTCCGAGCCCGGTGACTACGAGCGCCCCGCCGACGACGGCAGGTGACTCAGCCGGTCAGCAGCGCCGCGAGGGTGGCGCCGAGTTCGTAGGCGGCCTCGGTGTGCTCCTCGGTCACGTCGCCCATCACCTCGAGCACCTCCGCGGCCTGCCGCCATTGCAGGGCGCCCACGATCGACTGAACCGCCCGCACCGCCCCGGCGGTGTCGTAGCGGCCGTGGACGTAGAGCCCGAACGGCCGTCCCCGCGTGGTGGCCTGGTCCGCGGACCCTCCCGCCGAGCCGTCGTCGGACAGTGCGCCGCCGACGGCGAGGAACGTGGAGTCGAAGAAGTGCTTCAGCGCGCCGCTCATGTAGCCGAAGTTGGCGGGCGTGCCGAGCAGGTAGCCGTCGGAGGACAGCACGTCCTCGGCGGTCGCCTCCAGGGCCGGGCGGACGACGACCTCCACCCCCTCGATCGCGTCGTCGCCGGCCCCGGCCAGCGCTGCCTCGGTCAGCCGGCTGACACCGCGGGTGGGCGAGTGGTGCACGACGAGCAGGGTGGGCATGCGGTCCAGGCTAGGCGAGGTCAGGTCTGCCGCGACGTTCGGCCCGGCGCGACCAGAAGGACGTGCAGCCCTGCCGTCCCGGCGCCGGCGAGGGGCGGATCCGGGGAGGTTGCACGTCGTACTGGTCGGAGGTGCAGGGGGCCACCTCGTGACCCGTCATCCCGGGCGTGGCCGCCTATTGGCCGCCGGGCTGCCCGCGACGCGCAGGATCGCCTCGACGGACCGGTCGACGTCGGCCTCGGTCGTCGACCAGTTCGAGACCGACACGCGCATCAGCCGCCGCCCCCGCCATGTCGTGCCCCCGAGCCAGCAGGTGCCGTCGCGCTGCACGCCCTCGATCACCCGGTCGGTTCGCTCGTCGTCGCCGAAGCCGACCAGCACCTGGTTGAGCACGACGTCGTTGACCACCTCGGCGCCCCCCGCGGCCAGGCCGTCGGCGAACCGACGCGCGAGGCGGCACGGCCGCGCGACGAGGTCGGCGACGCCGCTGCGGCCGAGCTCGCGCAGTCCGGCCCAGGCCGCGAAGCCGCGGGCCCGCCGTGACGACGACAAGGTGAGGTCGGCCAGCGCCGGCGCCGCTTCACCGCCGGAGCCCACCAGGTAGGCGGCCGTGTAGGAGACCGCGGCGCCCTGCACCTCGGGGTGGGCGCAGAACGCGAACCCGCTGTCGTAGGGCAGGTTGAGCCACTTGTGCCCGTCGCAGCCCCAGGAGTCGGCGAGCTCCAGGCCCGCGACCAGGTGCCGCGTGGCGGGCGAGGCCGCGGCCCACAGCCCGAACGCGCCGTCCACGTGGATCCAGGCGCCGTGCGCGCGGGCGATGCGGCAGCAGCCGACCAGGTCGTCGCAGGCGCCGGTGTTCACGTTGCCGGCCTGGAGCACCACGATGGTCGGACCTGCCGGTGCCCGGCGCAGGACGCGCTCGAGGTCGGCCGGGTCGATCGCGCCGTCGGCGTCCGCGGCGACCGGCTCGACGCAGCGGGTGCCGAAGCCGAGCAGTCGCACGGCGCGGTCCACCGTGGCGTGGCGCTCCTCCGAGGCGACCACGCGGACCGCGGGGGCGCCGGCCAGGCCGTCGCGCTCGACGTCCCAGCCGGCGTCGGCCAGCACCTGGTGCCGCCCCGCGGCCAGGCCGACGTTGTTCGCCTCCTGCCCGCCGGTGACGAAGCCGACCGATGCGGTCGACGGGATTCCGAGCAGCTCCTTAAGCCAGCCGCCCGCCACCTCCTCGGCCGCGGCGGCAGCGGGCGCGAGCACCGCGTTGAACGCGACCTGGTCCCAGCCGACGGCCAGCATGTCCGCGGCGGTCGCGGCCGGCAGGCTGCCGCCGATCACGAAACCGAAGAAGCGCGGTCCGGCGGTGGCCATCAGCCCGGGCTCGGCGGCCGTGGCGAGCAGGTCGACCACCTCCGCCGGCAGGGTCGGGCCGTCGGGCAGCGGGCCGCCGAGTGCCTCACGGAGGGCAGACGCGTCCGCGGTCGGGGTCACGCGGCGGTCCGGCAGGCCGGCCCGGTAGTCCGCGACTCGCTGAGCCACCTGTTGCAGAAGCGCGCCGAAGTCGTCCACGGCAGGACACGCTACGCCCGCCCCGCCCCGATTCGTCCGCGGTCGGCCCGCTGGGTGCCGGCTCGATTCCGCGGACGAATCGGTGGGTGGGGGTCAGGGGAGCCGCAGCGACAGGTGCCGGTCCACGACCTCGGTGCCGAGCATCTCGTTGACGGCGAGCATGTGGTGGTTCTCGGTCGAGTTCCACGTCTCGGTGGCGCGGACCTCGGGACGCTCCGCGGCGATCCACCTCAGCATGTCGATCTTCAGCCGCAGGCCGAGTCGGTGGCCGCGGTGCTCACCGACGACCGAGGTGTCCTCCTGGTGACCGATCGCCGGGTCGAACTCGTCGATGCACAGCACACTGTGGCCCGCCCACGTGCCGGTGCCGCGGTGCCGGGCCATCACCCGGTAGACGGTCTGCCGGCGGGCGCCCATCGCGGCGTCGTAGGCGCGGACCCGGTCGGCGTTCCACACGTCGGGCTCGGCGTCGGGGTCGGTCATCGGCGCGTCGTTGATCGCGGCGAAGAGCGCCACGACGTCGTCGACCTGGTCCTCGGGCGTGGTCCCGACGATGCGGACCAGCTCGTAGCCGGCCGAGGCCGCCGCGGCCTCGTCGTACATCCGGTCCCAGCGGGCCGACGCGGCGCCGTGCAGGTCCAGCCGGCTGATCGCGTAGGTGTGGATCGTCTCGAAGCCGAGCGCGGCCATCGCGGCCTCGCCGTCGGTGCCCTGCATCGTGCCGCTGTAGATCTTGCTGCGCCCGGCCTCGGCGGCGTCGGCGCGGACCCGGTCGAGCAGGGCCCGGCCGATGCCCCGCCGGCGGCGATCGGGGTGCACCCCGCCGCTGACCCCGGCGGCGTCGACGTTCTCGCGCCGGGGGAAGAACGCCGAGGCCATCCCGAGCAGCCGCCCGTCGTCGTCCCGTGCGGTCCACACGCCGCCGGCCGGCGTCCCGTCCGAGCCGTGCTGGTAGAGCTTCAGCCGGGTCGGCCCCGACGGTGTGGTGGCCCGGACGCCGTCGGCCTTCGCGATGGCGTAGCCGACCTCGGCCATCTCCTCGACGGTGTCGAGGTCGAGGGTCAGCGGGTCGAGGCGATCGATGCGGATACTCACGCGCGCCATTAAACCGGCGCTGTCGTCTCATTTTCCGACCCGCCCGGGTCGCCCCGGCTGCCGGTCCGGTCTATCCTTGTCGAGTCATGTGCGCACACAACCTCCTCCTTGGGTGCCGCAGCGAGGTCCTCTAGGCCGGACCCCTCGTTGCGGGAGCTCGTCGTGCCGGCCGCACGCAGCCGCACCGCCCCAGGAATCGCGAGGACACCATGACGAACCAGCACGGACACCACAACCAGCAGAAGCCCAGCGGCATGCCCTACCAGCGCTACCGCTCGTTCCCCCCGGTCGACCTCCCGGACCGCACCTGGCCGTCCGGCAGGGTCGACCACACGCCGCGGTGGCTCTCCACCGACCTGCGCGACGGCAACCAGGCGCTGATCGACCCGATGAGCCCGACGCGCAAGATGACGATGTTCGAGCTCCTGGTCACGATGGGCTACAAGGAGATCGAGGTCGGCTTCCCGAGTGCGAGCCAGACCGACTTCGACTTCGTCCGCCAGCTCGTCGAGGGCGACAAGATCCCCGACGACGTGACGATCTCGGTGCTGACCCAGGCCCGTGAGGACCTCATCGAGCGGACCGTGCAGTCGATCGTGGGCACCGACCGGGCGACGGTGCACCTCTACAACGCGACGGCGCCGCTGTTCCGGCGCGTGGTGTTCGGCGTCGACAAGGACGAGTGCCGCGCGATCGCCGTACGCGGGACCGAGCTGGTGATGAAGTACGCCCAGCAACTGCTGAGCGCTGCTTCCTTTGAGAACTTCGGCTACCAGTACTCGCCGGAGATCTTCACCGGCACCGAGCTCGACTTCGCCGTCGACGTCTGCGAGGCCGTCTCCGACGTGTGGCAGCCCGGACCGGACCGCGAGATCATCCTCAACCTGCCGGCGACCGTCGAGATGTCGACGCCCAACGTCTACGCCGACCAGATCGAGTACTTCTCGCGGTCGCTGACCCGTCGCGAGCACAGCGTGATCTCGCTGCACCCGCACAACGACCGCGGTACGGCGGTCGCGGCGACCGAGCTGGCGATGATGGCCGGCGCCGACCGGGTCGAGGGCTGCCTGTTCGGCCACGGCGAGCGCACCGGCAACGTCTGCCTGGTGACGCTCGGCATGAACCTGTTCAGCCAGGGCATCGACCCGCAGATCGACTTCTCGCTGGGTGGCCAGGGCATCGACGAGGTCCGCCGCACGGTCGAGTACTGCACGCAGCTGCCCGTGCACCCGCGGCACCCCTACGCCGGCGACCTGGTCTACACGGCCTTCTCCGGCTCGCACCAGGACGCGATCAAGAAGGGCCTGGAGTCGCTGGACAAGGCCGCGGCGGAAGCGGGCCGGCCCGTCGGCGAGATGATGTGGGAGGCGCCGTACCTGCCGATCGACCCCAAGGACGTCGGCCGGACCTACGAGGCGGTCATCCGGGTCAACAGCCAGTCCGGCAAGGGCGGCGTGGCCTACATCCTCAAGGCCGACCACAAGCTGGAGCTGCCGCGCCGGCTGCAGATCGAGTTCAGCAGGGTGGTCCAGCAGCACACCGACGACTCGGGCACGGAGATGTCGCCCGACGACATCTGGCAGGCGTTCCGCACCGAGTACCTCGACCGGGAGGACCCGCTGAGGCTCAACAGCGTGCACACCTCCTCGGCGGCGGGGGAGAAGGACGCGCTGGCCGTCAACGTGTACGTCGACGGGCAGCTGCACTCGCTCGAGGGGACCGGCAACGGCCCGATCGCCGCGTTCGTCGGTGCGCTGAACCAGCTGACCGAGGACGAGCAGGCCAAGGGCAACCCGATGTTCGAGGAGCGCGGTGACATCCGGGTGCTCGACTACCACGAGCACGCGCTCTCCTCCGGCGGCGACGCGATCGCTGCGGCCTACGTCGAGTGCGCGGTCCGCGACCAGATCCTGTGGGGGGTCGGCCTGGACGCGAACATCGTCACCGCGTCCCTCAAGGCCGTGATCTCCGCGGTCAACCGAGCCTGACCCAACCGATTCGTCCGCGGAACCGAGCCGTGCCGCCGCGGACCGGCTACGGACGGATCGGGGTGGGACGTCGGGTGGCAGGATGACCGGCATGGATCCGGCTGACTTCCTCGCGCTCGACGACCTGCTCACCGACGAGGAGCGTGCCGTGCGCGACACGGTGCGGGACTTCGCGCAGTCCGAGCTCGCCCCCCACATCGCGGAGTGGTACGACGCCGGCACGCTCCCGGAGGACCTCTCGCACCGGTTCGCCAAGCTCGGACTGTTCGGGATGCACCTGCAGGGCTACGGCTGCGCGGGGACGAGCGCGACGGCCTACGGGGTGGCCTGCCGCGAGCTCGAGGCGGTCGACACCGGTCTGCGCAGCTACGTCTCCGTGCAGGGGTCGCTCGCGATGTACGCGATCTACCGGTGGGGCAGCGAGGACCACAAGGACGAGTGGCTGCCGCAGATGGCGGCCGGTGAGGCGATCGGCTGCTTCGGCCTGACCGAGCCCGACGCGGGCAGCGATCCCGGCTCGATGCGCACGCGGGCACGCCGCGACGGCGACGACTGGGTGCTGACCGGCAGCAAGATGTGGATCACCAACGGCACCCTCGCCGACGTGGCCGTGGTGTGGGCGCAGACCGACGAGGGGATCCGCGGCTTCGTCGTGCCGACCGACACGCAGGGCTTCACCGCCAACAAGATCACCCGCAAGCTCTCGATGCGCGCCTCCGTCACCGCCGAGCTCTCCTTCGACGGTCTGCGGCTGCCCGCGGACGCGGCGTTCCCCGAGGTCCGCGGGCTCAAGGGCCCGCTCGCGGTGCTCAACGAGGCCCGCTTCGGGATCATCTGGGGCGCCGTCGGCGCGGCGCGCTCGTGCTACCTCGAGGCGCTCGACTACACCTTGGAGCGCAGTCAGTTCGGCCGGCCGATCGCGGGCTTCCAGCTCAGCCAGCGCAAGCTCGCCGAGATGCTGGTCGCGGTGAACCAGGCCTCGATGACCGCGATCCAGCTCGGCCGGCTCAAGGACGCCGGCACCCTGCAGCCCGCCCAGGTCAGCTTCGGCAAGTACGCCAACGTCCGCGCCGCGATCGACGTGTCCAGGACCGCCCGCACCATGCTCGGCGGCGCCGGCATCACCCTCGACCACACGGTCATGCGGCACATGAACAACCTCGAGACCGTGCTCACCTACGAGGGCACCGAGGAGATGCACCTGCTCAGCATGGGCCAGGCGCTCACCGGCATCAGCGCGTTCCGCTGACCGCCCCGACGGCCGAACCCAGGAGCCACCGCCCATGACCGAGGTCGCCTCGATCGTCCTGTGCGCCGGCGAGGGCCGCCGGCTGCGCCCGATCACCGAGCGGCTGCCCAAGGCGCTGTGCACGGTGGCGAACACCTCGCTCGCGCGCTGGGCCCTCGACTCGCCCGTCGCCGCCGGGATGCGGCGCGCCGTCAACGCCCACCACCACGCCGACCAGGTGGTCGCGCAGGTGGCGGACCTCGACGTGCACGTCAACGTGGAGCAGCCCGAGGCGCTCGGCACGGCCGGCGCGGTGGCCGCGCTCGCGCAGTGGCTCGACGGCGCGCACGCGCTGGTGCACAACGCCGACGCGTGGGTCCCCGAGCCGCCGGCGGACTTCGTCACCGGCTGGGACGGCGAGCGCCCTCGCCTGCTGGTACGACGCGCTCGCGGCGTCGCCGACTTCGGCTCCTGGCGCTTCGTCGGGGTCAGTCTGTTGCCGGCCGCCCACGTCGCACGGCTGCGGGCCGAGCCGTCGGGGCTCTACGAGGTGGTCTGGGGCGCTGCGTGGGAGCGCAACGAGCTGGACCTCGTCGAGCAGCGCGGCGCCGCGTTCGACGTCGGCACGCCCGAGCGCCTGCTCGCCGCCAACCTGGTGGCCGGCGCCGGGCGCTCGTTCGTGCACCCCACCGCAGACGTCCGGGCCCCCTTGCGCGCGAGCGTCGCGCTGCCCGGGGCGGTCGTGCCGGAGGGCGCGGACGCGGACCACTGCGTCCTCGGCCCGGGTGATCTGCGCGTCCGGTGCGACCCCGAGCTGGTGGCGCGCGAGATGGCCGAGGGGCGCTGTGGCTAGCCCGGGAGCACCATCCGCTCGCACCGGTGCGCCGATCGCTCGCGCAGCGGCCGGGTCTCCCCGGTGCCGGTGAACCCGCACCGCTCGTAGAGCCGCCGGGCGCCGGCGTTGCCGGTCTCCACGTCGAGGTGCACGCGCAGCCCCCGCCCGCCGGCCCAGTCGACGAGGAACCCGACGACAGCATCCCCGACCCGCCGTCCCCGCCAGGCCGGGTCGGTCCACATCGCCACGACGTGCAGCCAGCCGGGCAGGTCACTGTAGCCGGCGCCCATGCCGACCGGCTCGTCGCCGACCCACGCCAGCACCGCCGGTCCGCGTGCCTCGACCTCCAGACCCGGGCCCGGCGCCGGCCCGCGCGCCCGGTCGCGCCAGTCGTCCTCGGTGAAGGCGGCCTCGCGCGCGTAGGTCGAGCCGAACGCGCCCGGCGAGTCCCGCAGCGAGCGAAGTCGCAGGTCGCGCCACACTGCCCAGTCGGCGACGGTGGTCAGCCGGACCGTCACGGCCGGCACGGCTCCGGGAGCGCTGCTCATGCCGGCCCCGCGATGCACGCCGTGCCGACCCTCACGAAGCCGACGCGCTCGTAGACCCGGGCCACGGCGTCGTCCTGGGCGGACAGGAACACCGTCTCGATGCCGCGCTCGCGCGCGTCGACGGCGAGCAGTGCGGCCAGGACGGCCCCCAGCCCCTGCCGTCTCGCGTGCGGCAGCACGGCGATCCCGGCCAGCTCGGTGGTGCCGCCGCGAGGGCCGTGGGACCCGCCGCCGACGACCTGCCCCTGCTCGTCGTACGCCGCGGCCGTCACGATCAGCCCCTGCCGGATCAGCCGTGAGCGCCGTCCGACGTCCTTGCGCTCGAACTCGTCGACCCCGGCGAAGCCCGCACCGACCGCGCCGAGCGTCCGTGGCAGGTCGGCGGCGTCGGGCCCGAGCACCCGGATCCGGCCGGCCGCTTCTCGGGCCGCGCGACGGCACACGTCCTCGTCGCTCAGGACCAGCAGCGGTGACAGCTGCACGGACATCCTCGGGGTCGTCCGGACCGCCGCCAGCAGCGTCGGCGTCGTCTCGTGCACCCATTCGATCGCCCGCGGCAGCCCGAGCTCGACCTGCCGCGTCAGCACCGGGGGCACGTCCTCGGCCACGACCGGTTCGGTCAGCCCGAGCCGGGGCCGGGCGTAGTAGGGATACCCGTCCGGGTCGGTCGGCACGAACAGCGTGAACGGGCCGATCTGCTCGGTGCGGGCCGACGGGCGCGGCGCGGCGTCGTAGTAGGTCTCGAGCGTCGCGAACAGGTCGGGGGCGAGCAGGCCGGTCACGGTCCCAGCCTCCCAGTTCGTGGTGCGCGTGCGCACCGGGTTTACCCGTGGGTAGCCTGGTGTCGGGGCAGCACCAGCCGAAGGGACCGCGATGGCGACGCTCGTGTCGGAGCAGATCGGGCAGTTCTTCCTCGACCACGACCGGATCGAGTACACCGAGTACGGCGCCGGCGACCGCTGGGTGGTGCTCGTCCACGGCCAGCTGATGCCGCGCCGGATGCACCAGCCGCTCGCCCGGGCGATCGCCGCCGAGGGCTTCCACGTCGTCACCGTCGACCTCCTCGGGCACGGGCGTTCCGACCGCCCGGTCGATCCCAAGGAGTACTCGATGACCGCGTTCGGCGAGCAGGTCGTCGCGCTGCTCGATCACCTGGGGGCGGCGCAGGCCGTCGTCGGCGGCACCTCGTTGGGCGCGAACGTCTCGCTCGAGGTGGCCGACCTCGCCCCCGAGCGGGTCCGCGGGCTGCTGCTGGAGATGCCCGTGCTCGACAACGCGCTCGAGGCCGGGCTGGTGGCCTTCGGCCCGCCGATGTTCCTGGCCCGGTTCTTCCCGGTGTCGATCTCCGCGATGAGCAAGCTGACCCGGATGGTTCCGCGCGGGATCGTGCCGTTCTGGGTCGGCGTCGCGCTCGACACGCTCAACCAGCGGCCCGCGCCGATGGCCGCCGCCATGCACGGCATCTTCTTCGGCCGGATCGCCCCGCCGAGCCGCCGCCGCAAGCAGATCCAGGCGCCGACGATGGTGGTCGGGCACCCGCGCGACCCGATCCACCCGTGGGCGGATGCCGAGATGCTGGCCGAGGAGATGCCGAACGCCCGCTTCGCGGCCGCTCGCAGCATCCTCGAGTGGCGGCTGCGGCCCGAACGGCTGAACGCCGAGGCCGTCGACTTCGTCGCGTCCTGCTGGCGCTCCGGCGCGCGCCGCCGGAGCACCGCCCGCCGCTAGTCTCGGACGTCCACCTCGACGAAGGGCGGAATGGGTGCTCAGGTTCTCCTCCGGTGCCGCGTCCCACGTCGGCCTCGTCCGTGAGCACAACGAGGACGCAGGCTTCTCCGGCCCGTATCTCCAGGTCGTCGCCGACGGCGTGGGGGGTGCGGCGGCCGGCGAGGTGGCCTCCGCGACCACGGCGTACGTCGTCAGCGCGCTCGCGGCGACCCAGCCGGTCGCCGACCCGGTCCGCCTGCTCGTCGATGCCGTGGCGCGGGCACACCGGCAGCTGCGCCGTGGCGTGGCGCTGGACCCGACGCGCGCCGGCATGGCGACGACCCTCACCGCGGCCCTGGCCCGGCAGGAGCGGGTCACGCTGGTCCACATCGGCGACTCACGGGCTTATCTGCTGCGACACGACCGGCTGAGCAGGCTCACCTCCGACGACACGTTCGTCCAGGCGCTGGTCGACGAAGGACGACTCGCTCCGGAGGCCGCGAAGACCCACCCCTACCGGTCGGTGGTCCTCAAATCCGTCAACGCCGACGAGATCCCCGCGCCGGCGGTGTGGAGCATCGACGCCGCTCCCGGTGACCGCCTGCTGTTGTGCAGCGACGGACTGTCCGACCTCGTCGACGAGGCGCGGATCGCGTCGCTGGTCCGGGCACCGGACCCGGACGACGCGGCGGCTGCGCTCGTCGACGCGGCGCTGGCAGAAGGCGGCCGCGACAACGTCACCTGTCTGGTCGCGGACGTCGCCGACGGTCCCGCGGTCTGCCCGGACGGCCGCCTTCTCGGCGCCATGCGCGACCCGTTCCTGGTGGTCGACCCCGCCGCTGTCCGTCCCGGGCGGATCGCCTGAGGCGCATCCCGGCGCGATCCCGCTCCCCGAATTGCGAGCGGACCGGCCCGGCGCCGCAGCTCGTCACCCACGGCTGGGGGACAATGGCGGCGTGGGGCTCTACCGTGACGAGGCGATCGTGCTGCGCACCCAGAAGCTGGGTGAGGCGGACCGGATCATCACGCTGCTGACCCGCGGTACCGGACGGGTCCGCGCCGTGGCCAAGGGGGTACGTCGCACCAGCTCGCGGTTCGGCTCGCGGCTGGAACCGTTCACCCACGTGGACCTGCAGCTGGCCGAGGGCCGCTCCCTCGACGTGGTGACCCAGGCCGAGACACTGAGCCCGTTCGGCGGCCGGATCGGCTCGGACTACGAGCGCTACACCGCCGGCACGGTGATGCTCGAGACGGCCGAGCGGCTCGTCACCGAGGACAAGGAACCGGCCCTGCAGCAGTTCCTGCTGCTCGTCGGTGCGCTGCGGGCGATGTGCGAGACCGGCCGGCCGCCGAGCCAGGTGCTCGACTCGTTCCTGCTGCGCTCGCTCGCGGTGGCCGGCTACGCCCCGTCGTTCGAGGCGTGCGCCCGCTGCGGCGTGGAGGGGGCGCACCGCGCGTTCAGCCCGGCGTCGGGCGGGATGCTGTGCGCCGAGTGCCGGGTCCCGGGCACGGCCAGCCCGGCCCTGGAGACCGTGACGCTGCTCAGCGCGCTGCTCACCGGCGACTGGACGGTGGTGGAGGCCAGCGACCCCCGGCACCGCAAGGAGGCGACCAGCCTGGTGTCGGCATACCTCGCCTGGCATCTCGAGCGCGGGCTGAAGTCGCTCTCGCACGTGGAGCGGTGACCCGGCTCAGGACTCCTCGGAGAGCCGGTCGACGGCTGCGTTGAAACGCTCCAGCATCTGGCCGAACTGGGCCCGCTCGTCCGTGGTCCAGTCCGACATCGCGGCGTAGAGGCGGCTGCGACGGTGTGACCGGGTGGCGTCGAGGATCTCGCGGCCCTCGACGGTCAGGTCCAGGATCGATGCCCGGCGGTCGGTCGTGTCCGTGGTGCGGGCCGCCAGGCCGGCGTCCTCGAGGGACTTCACCTGTCGGGTGATCGTCGAGGGGTCGAGCCCGAAGGCAGCCGCCAGAGCGCCGAGCCGCTGCGGGCCCTCGTCGGCGAGCTGGCACAAGATGCCGTAGGCGGACCGCTCCAGCGTCATCTCGCCGGTCGAGGTGGACAGGTGGATCTGTTGGACGCGTCGCAGAAGGACCGTCATCTGCTGCTCGATCTTCCGGTTGGCCTCGTCCATCGCCTTGAGTCCTCCGACCCGTCGGTGGTGTTGGATGAAGCATATGTGTCGCAACGGGACGGAGTGGTCGTGAAGCGCAGTCCGAGGCGCCGCGAGGTGCGGCCGCCGACGCCGCACCCTTCCGGTGCCCGACCGCCGGCGATCCCGGCCGAGCTGGTGCCGCGCCACGTCGCGGTGGTGATGGACGGCAACGGGCGCTGGGCCAAGCAGCGCGGGCTTCCCCGCACGGCGGGGCACGAGCAGGGCGAGCACTCGTTGTTCGACGTCGTCGAGGGGGCGATCGAGATCGGTGTAAGGGCGATCTCGGCCTACGCATTCTCCACGGAGAACTGGAGCCGCAGCCCCGACGAGGTCCGGTTCCTGATGGGCTTCAACCGCGACGTGATCCGGCGCCGCCGCGACGAGATGCACGAGCTCGGCGTCCGGGTCCGCTGGGCCGGCCGCGCGCCCCGGCTGTGGAAGTCGGTGATCAAGGAGCTGCAGGTCGCGGAGGAGCTGACCCGCGACAACGACGTGCTCACGTTGACGATGTGCGTCAACTACGGCGGCCGCGCGGAGGTCGCGGACGCCGCTCGGTCGATCGCGCGGGAGGTGGCGGCCGGCCGGCTCGACGCGGAGAAGGTCGACGAGAAGACCTTCGCCCGGCACCTGTACGTCCCCGAGCTGGCCGACGCGGACCTGGTGTGGCGGACCTCGGGGGAGCAGCGGCTGAGCAACTTCATGCTCTGGCAGGCGGCCTACTCCGAGCTGGTCTTCACCGACGTGCTCTGGCCCGACGTCGACCGGCGGCACCTGTGGCACGCCGTGGACCTCTACGCCCGGCGCGACCGCAGGTACGGCGGCGCCTGAGCCGATCCGGGCACGGCGGGTGAATCGGTCGGCCATAGCCGGGCGTACCCGTGCATAACCGGCCCCGTTGCTGGACGCGGTCTGGACACCACCGCGACGGCTCGGGCATCGTCGCCGGTGGGGGACGCCGCGGAGGGGCGGCACACCTCGAGGGGAGGGACGTGGTCCTGGCGACCGAGCGCACCGCCCGGCCGTCGGCGGACCGGGCCGCGACGCACGCCCTGTCGGCCTACCTGCCGCGGATTCTCGGCGACTGGCTGACCACCAGCCCGGAGCGCGACCACCGGGCCGTCGACGGCACCCTGGTGTTCGCCGACATCTCCGGCTTCACCCGGCTCACCGAGCGGCTGTCCCGGCTGGGGCGGATCGGCGCCGAGGAGATGAGCGACGCCCTCAACGCCACGTTCACCCAGCTGCTCGGCGAGGCCGAGGCCGACGGGGCCGACCTGGTCAAGTGGGGGGGCGACGCGGTGCTGCTGCTGTTCGAGGGCCCCCGGCACGCCGCCCGGGCCGCACGCGCGGCGTACCGGATGCGGGGGCGGCTGCGCACGGTCGGGCGGCTCACCACGAGTGCCGGGGCCGCACGGCTACGCATGTCGGTGGGGGTGCACAGCGGGACCTTCCACTTCTTCCTGGTCGGCGACCCGGAGCTGCACCGCGAGCTCATCGTGTGCGGCCCCGACGTGTCCACGGTCGCCGAGACCGAGGCGCAGGCGAACGCCGGTCAGATCGCGCTGAGCCCGGCCACCTGCGCCCTGCTGGACCCGGGCCTGCTCGGTGCCCCGGTCGGCACCGTGGGACGGCTGCTGCGGCGCGAGCCGGCCCTGCCGGAGCCGGTGCCCAGCGTGGTCCGGCCCGGGTGGCCCGAGGGCGTCGTACGCGGGCTGCCCGTCGCGATCCGGGAGCACCTGCTGCAGGGGCCCGCCGAACCGGAGCACCGGCACATCGCGGTGGGGTTCGTGGCGTTCTCGGGCACCGACCGGCTGCTCGCCGAGGAAGGCCCGGAGGCGACGGCCGCGGCGCTCGACCACAGCATCCGGGTCGTCGCCGAGGCGGTCGCGGACCACAAGGTGACCTTCTTCGAGACCGACATCAACCGCGACGGCGGCAAGATCATGCTCACCGCGGGAGCGCCGACCAGCGCCGGTCACGACGCCGAGCGGATGCTGCGCGCCGCCCGCGTCGTCGTCGAACGTGCCGGCCGGCTCCCGATGCGGGTCGGGGTCAACGTGGGCAACGTGTTCTCCGGCGACTTCGGGCCGCCGTTCCGCCGGACCTACTCGGTCAAGGGCGACGCGATCAACCTCGCGGCCCGGCTGGTGGCGCGCGCCGACGACGGACAGGTGCTCGCGACCGCGGCCGTCCCGGAGCAGTCCCAGACCTCGTTCGCGCTGCGAGCCCTCGCGCCGTTCACGGTCAAGGGCAAGGCGCGTGCCGTGCACGCCGTCGACGTCGGGCCGGTGCTGCGCGAGGTGGAGGTGTGGAGCCGGGTGGCCGGGCCTCTGGTCGGCCGCGGCGACGAGGTGCGGGTGCTCACCGAGGCGGTGCACGCGGCCCGACACCGCGTCGGCACCCACATCGACATCGTGGGCGAGCCAGGGCTCGGCAAGTCCCGGCTGCTGGAGGAGGTCCGCTCGCTCGCCGAGGACGTGACCGTGCTGTCGGTCACCTGCGACGAGTTCGAGGCGTCCACGCCCTACCACTCCTTCCGCCTGCTGCTGCGGGACCTGCTCGGGATCCGTGAGGGCACCCCGGTCGAGGCGGTCCGCGACCGGCTGGTGGCGCGGGTGCGCGACAACGCGCCGGGACTGCTGGAGTGGCTGCCCCTGCTGGGCGTGCCGCTCGGGCTCGCGCTGCCGGAGACCGAGCGCACCCGCTCGCTGAGCGACGAGTTCCGCAAGCGTCGGGTGGAGGAGGTGGTCGGGGAGTTCCTCGACCTGCTGCTCCCCACGCCGACGCTGGCGGTGCTCGACGACGCGCACTTCCTCGACAGCGCGTCCGCCGACCTGCTGGGCCACCTCACCCGGCGGTTGCCGGTGGCGCCGTGGCTGGTGGTGACCGCTCGCCGCGAGCGTGAGGGCGGACAGGGATGGGCCGGCCCTGAGACGGCGTCGACCCGGCTCCGGCTCACCCCGCTCAGCGACGACGAGGCCGTGCGGCTGCTGCAGGTGGCCACCGAGGACCACCCGCTGCCGCGACCGACGATCGCCGCGATCGCCGCTCGCGCCGGCGGCAACCCGCTGTTCCTGGAGTCGCTGATCCACTCAGCCGACGCGTCCGGCTCGGTGACCGACCTGCCGCAGTCGGTCCAGGACCTGGTCACCGCCCAGGTGGACCGGCTGGCACCTGCGGACCGGGTGGTGCTGCGCTACGCCTCGGTCCTGGGGATGCGGTTCAACACCCACGACCTCGCCACGCTGGTGCTCGGGCACGCCCCGGTTCCCGAGCAGCACACCTACGCGCGGCTCGGTGAGTTCTTGGTACGCGACTCCGGGGCGATGCTCCGGTTCCGGCACGCCCTGATGCGCGACGTGGCCTACCAGGGGCTGCCGTTCCGGACCCGCCAGCAGCTGCACGCCAGGGTCGGTGAGCGCCTCGAGGCCGGCAACCCGCAGGACAGCCTCGAGCTGTTGTCGCTGCACTTCCTCGAGGCCCGCCGGTTCGACAAGGCCTGGAACTACGCGATGGCGGCCGCGCGCAAGGCACGTGCACGGTTCGCCAACCAGGAGGCCGTCGACCTGTACAAGCGGGCGCTCGAGGCGGAGCGCCGGGGTCCGGCGGCGATGGTGCCCGCCGTCGACGTGGGCGCGGTGCTCGAGGAGCTGGGCGACACCTGGTTCGCGATCGGCCTCCCGGAGCAGGCGGCCGACGCCTACCGTCGCGCCCGGCGCGAGCTCGCCGGCGATCCGGACCGGGTCGCGCGAGTGGTCTACAAGGAGGCGCGCATCGATCAACGGCTCCGCAGGCTGCCCCAGTCGCTGCGCCGGGTCACCCGGGCGCTGCACCTGCTGGACGCGGAGAAGGGGACGGCCGCGAGCGCAGCCCGCTCGCTGCTGGAGATGCGCTACGCGATCACGAGATTTGCACAGGGGCGGGTCGGGGACGCTCTGCAGTGGGGAAGCCGAGCGGTGCTGCACGCCGAAGAGGCTGTCGACAAGCCCACGCTGGCCGAGACCTACATGAACCTGCACGCCCTCTACCTGAACGCCGGCCTGGAGGCTCCCGTACCGTACGGCGAGCTCGCGCTGATGGCCTACCAAGAGCTGGACGACCTGCCGCACCAGGCCGACTGCACGAACAATCTGGCGTTCTCAGCTCACAACCGGCACCGCTGGCAGGAGGCGGTGGAGATGTTCGGCAGGGCGGTGGTGATCTACCGCCAGATCGGTGACACGCAGGGTGAGGGACTGGCGAGCTGCAACCAGGCCGAGATGCTGATCCGGCAGGGCGACCTGGAGCGCGCCAGAGCCCTGCTGGCCGAGACCCTGCTCGCCGCCCGGTCCGTGTCCGACCCGGAGCTCGAGGCGCTCGCCCTCAGGGAGTCGGGCCGGCTTGCCTACCGCACAGGGGACCTCGCCGCCGGCTTGGCTGCCCTCGGCCGGGCCACGGAGATCTTCACCGCGATCGGGGAGCCCGACGAGCTGCCCGCGACTGCGCTGGCCGTCAGCGAGGGACTGCTGCTGCACGACGACCCCGCGGGCTGCCTGGCGCACCTCGAGACCATCGAGGTGCCCGAGGAGCTGCGGCCGATGGCACGCAGGCTCCGGGGTCTCGCTCTCCTGGTCTCGGGCGCCGGCCCTGCGGGCGTGCAGGAGCTGCGGGCGGGAGTCGTGGAGGCGCAGGAGCAGGACGATCGGTACAACCTGGCGCTGTGCCGGCTGGGGCTCGCCTGGACGGAGCAGAGCGCCGAAGGCGTCACGACCGAAGGTGAGCGCGCAGCTCGGGCGGCGCTGGCGGGGTTGGGAGTCATCGATCCGGCTGTTCCTCGCCGACCCGCTGCGCCGTGACGAGGGGTGCCGCCGCCCAGCGGCGGCACCCCACCGCTCAGCCGAAGCGAGCCTTCAGGTCCTCCACGAACAACAGGTACACGATGGTGTCACCCGCGTTGTCGCGGGTGCTCTGCACGTTGTCGACGCAGTGTGTCTGTCCCTCGCCGACGGTCCCTTTGCCCGGGCAGGCAGGAACCGCCGTGCTGGTCGTATCGTCGGCGCCGAGCGTCACGTAGAGCGGTGTGTCCTTGATCGCGCCGCCCCCGCACAAGGTCTTGTCGCACTTCATCACCAGCGTGGCGGGGTTGAGCCGGTCCGAGTTCAGCCCGACGAGCACCTGGACCAGCTGGCTCTTGCAGAAGAAGTCGCAGACCCCCAGCGAGACCAGGCCGTTGCCGGTCGCAACCCCCGTCGACAGCACCAGGTCGGCACAGACCTGCTCGTCCGGGGTGGCGTTGCAGCTGACGTCCTTGCCGCCGCCGCCGCCGATGCCGGTGAGCCCGGCAGCCTGCGCCGTCGCGGAGGTGATCAGCACGTCGAACGTCC
This sequence comes from uncultured Actinomycetota bacterium, assembly GCA_963801125.1. Taxonomy (GTDB): domain Bacteria; phylum Actinomycetota; class Actinomycetes; order Propionibacteriales; family Nocardioidaceae; genus Nocardioides_B. The sequence goes on along the minus strand of CAWDDL010000006.1, from coordinate 4,316 downwards.
CGGTGGTTCCGGTCACGAGCCCATCGACCTTGCGCGCATCGTTGGAGATGTCGATGCTGATGTCGTTGGCGGCCGCGCTGAACGCGCCGGAGAAGGTCGCGTGGTCGGTCGACTTCGGCACTGTCACCGACCAGGAGCCGGTGTGCGCACCCGTCGTGGTCAGGCTCAGGGTCACGTCCTTGTTGTAGGACAGCGGCAGTGCGCCGTGGCCCGGCGTGCAGGCGTTCGTGCCGCCAGATGCGTAGTCGGACACCGTGGAGTCCGGGCCCACGAAGCACAGCGACACGGTGAACGTCCGGTTCTTGACGACGTAGGCGGCGGGCGCGCCTGCGGTGTCGGGGACGTCGACTCCGTCCGTGCCGAAACCGGTGACCACCACCGCAGTGGCCGTCGGTGGCGGGGCCCCGGTGGCCGCGGTGAGCGGCAGCAGCATGGCGACCAGTGTCCCGAGCCCGAGCGCGACCGCTCCGCGGATCGTGCCGGTGGTTCGCGAACGCCTTGCGGACATGCTGAGATCCCTCCTGGTCGAGTGCCCCCGAAGAGCCGGTTCTGCCCCCTTGGGACGCTAGGGGAAGGCGACTGCCGCAGCCATGACCCGATGGGGTCGTCCGACTTCGTTGGATTGCCCGGCTATCTCCAGGTTTCGGATACGTCGGGTTCCGAAAATTCGAGTCTCAACAGTCCTGGCAGGTCCCGAAGATCTCCAGGGTGTGGCTGACGTCGGTGAATCCGTGTTCGCCGGCGATGGTGTCGGCCCAGCGCTCGACGGTCGGCCCCTCCACCTCGACGGTCCGCCCGCAGGAGCGGCATACCAGGTGGTGGTGGTGCCGGGCGCTGCAGCGCCGGTACACGCACTCGCCGTCCTCGGTGCGCAGCGTGTCGACCTCGCCGCCCTCGGCGAGTGCCTGCAGGGTCCGGTACACCGTGCTGAGCCCGACGTTCTCCCCGCGCTGCCGGAGCAGGTCGTGGATGTCCTGCGCGCTGCGGAAGTCGTCGAAGGACTGCAGCGCCGCCGCCACCGCCCGCCGCTGACGGGTCGGCCGGGTCCCCGCCGGCAGCTTCGGGTCAGTGCTCGTCATAGTGGCTCCCGTGGGGTGCGTGCCGGTGCCCGTCGTGCACGTAGTCGACGTGGTCACCGTGGCGGACCGCCGGGTGCCCGCAGTCGGGACCGTGCAGGTGCCCGTGCTCCTCGGGTACGGCGGTGTGGTCGGTCGCCGGGGCCAGGCCGGCCGGCTCCTCCTCGAACGGCATCGCCAGCCGGCGGCGCCTGCGCAGCCACATCCCCACCGGGTAGGCGAGCAGGAAGCCGGCCAGCGCCAGCAGCACGATCGTCGCGCCGGGGGCGACCTGGACGAATGCCGAGACCGTGACGCCGCCGAGGGAGGCAAGCGTGCCGAGCCCCATCGCCATCATCAGCGTCGTCCGGAAGCTGCGGGTGACCTGTTGGGCGGTGGCGACGGGGACCACCATCAGGGCGCTCACCAGCAGCAGCCCCACCGTGCGCATCGCCACGGTGACCGTGACGGCGGCCATCACCGACACCAGCAGGTTGTAGAAGCGGACGTTGAGGCCGGCGACCTGGGCGAACTCCTCGTCCTGGGCGACCGCGAACAGCTGCGGCGCCAGGCCGATGGCCACCACCAGCACCACCGCGGCCAGGGCTGCGGTGACACCGACGTCGGTGGCGGAGATGCTGCCGATCGACCCGAACAGGTAGGTGTTCAGCGTCCCGGCGCTCTGCCCGGCCAGGCCGGTGATCAGCACGCCGCCGGCGATGCCGCCGTAGAAGAGCAGGGCCAAGGCGACGTCGCCGCTGGTGCGGCCCTGGGTCCGGATGGTCTCGATCACGACCGCGCCGAGGATCGCCACGACGACGGCGGTCAGCGTCGGAGCCATCCCGGTGAGCAGCCCCAGGGCGACCCCGGTGACGGCGATGTGGCCGATCCCGTCGCCCATCAGCGAGAGGCGCCGCTGCACCAGGTAGGTGCCGACCGCGGGGGCGGCCAGTCCGGTGAACAGCGCGCCGAGGAAGATCCGCAGCATGAAGTCGTAGAACAGGATGCTCACGCGCTGCCCTCCCGTCCTGCGCGGGCGTCGAGCGGGGCGGACACCCCGGGAGCGTGGTCGCCGAGCGGGCGGCCGAGGTCGGGGTGGTGGGCGTGCCCGTCGGCGTCCGCCTCGGTGAAGCTGGCCAGCGGTGGCCCGTCGTACGCGATCCGGCCCTCCCGCATCACCACCGCCCGGTCGACGAGCTCGGCCATCGGGCCCAGCTCGTGCGCGACGAGCAGCACGGTGAGGCCCCGGTCCACGAGGCGCCGGATCACGTCGGCGAACGCCTGCTGGCTCTCCAGGTCGACCCCTGCGGTGGGCTCGTCGAGCACGAGGAGATCCGGCTGTGCGGCCAGCGCCCGGGCGATCAGCGCACGCTGCTGCTGGCCGCCGGACAGGGTGGAACAGCCGTCGCCGGCCTTCGCCGACAGGCCGACCGCCTCGATGGCGTCACGGACGATCGTCCGGTCGGCCTTGCGAAGCGGCAGGAACGCGCGGCGTTGCGACAGCCGGCCGGCGGTGACCACCTCGGTGACGGTCGCGGGCACGGCACCGGTGGCGCCGGGACGCTGGGGCACGAACCCGATCCGGTGCCAGTCGCGGAACCGGTCGCGCGGGACACCGAAGAGGCGGACCTCGCCGCGCGAGACCGGGACCAGCCCGAGCACGGCCCGGACCAGGGTGGACTTGCCCGAGCCGTTGGCGCCGAGCAGGGTGACGACCTCGCCGGCGCGCACGGTCACGTCGATACCGCGCAGGATCGGCCGGCCGCCGAGCACGACGTTGACGTCGGTGAGGGTGAGGATCGGCTCGGTCATCGGCATCCGTTCGCGTCCCGCAGCGCGGCGAGGTTCGCGCGCATCAGGGTCAGGTAGTCCTCGTCGGCGGTGGCGTCGGTGAGTCCTTCGACCGGGTCGAGGACCGCCGTCTGCAGCCCGAGGTCGCCGGCCAGCGTCTGGGCCATCGCCGGGCTGGCGAGCGTCTCGGTGAACACGGTGGTGATGCCGCGCGCCTCGACCAGGTCGGAGAGCTCGCGCAGGTGGGCGGGGGAGGGCTCGGCGTCGGGGGAGATCCCGTTGATCGCCTCGACCTGGAGCCCGTAACGGCCCGCCAGGTAGCCGAAGGCGTCGTGGCTCACCACGATCGTGGTCCGTGCGCAGTCGGACAGACCCACCGCGAAGTCGTGGTCGAGGTCGCCGAGGTCGCTCTTCAGGGCGGCGAGGTTGGCCCGGTAGTCCCCGGCGTGGTCGGGGTCGGCCTCGGCGAGCGCGCGCTCGACGTCGTCGGCCACGGTCGACAGCCGGGTCGGGTCCAGCCAGAAGTGCGGGTCCTGCTCGCCGGACGGGGTCTCGAGGTCCGCGACCTCGGCGGCGTCGACGACCCGCCCCTTGGCGTTCTGGGCGACGGTGGCGTCCACGGCCGGCTGGAATCCCGTGGACACCACGAGCACGTCCGCATCGGCCACGGCGGCGGTCTGCGCGATGGTCAGCTCCAGGTCGTGCGGCTCGGCGCCGGGGGTGGCGAGGCTCTGCACGTCCGCGTGGTCGCCGGCGAGCCGCTGCGCGACGTACTCCAGCGGGTAGAACGCCGCGACCACGCGCGGTCCGTCGCCCGAGCCGCTGGTGTCGCCGCTCGTGCCGCAGGCGGCCAGCAGCGGCACGGCGGCCAGCAGCCCGATCAGGGCGGCGGGCCGACGGAGGGGCATCATGGGAATCATTGTCATCCAAAATGACAACCATTGTCAAAGTGCGCCTGGGGGTCGCGCGGATGGGGAGTCGGGGCCCCCCGACGGGGGACGTCCGCATAGGCTCGGAGACGTGATCGTGGTGAACCGGTTCCGGGTGCCCTCGCAGGAGGCCGAGGAGTTCCGTGCCGGCGTGGCCGCGGCGCACGCCGCACTGGCCGCGCGGCCCGGCTTCGTCGACGGCAGGGTCGGCCGCAACGTCGACGACCCGGAGCTGTGGCTGCTGACGACGCGGTGGGAGAACGTGGGCAGCTACCGGCGAGCGCTGTCGGCGTACGACGTCAAGGTCACCGCGGTGCCCCTGCTGTCACAGGCGATCGACGAGCCGTCGGCCTACGAGCTCGTCGGCGACGAGGACCTCAACGAGTCCGTCCCGCGGGGCGGCTGACCGGCGCCGAATCGATTGACCGCGGGCGATAGTCTGACGCTTCGCCGTCAGCCAGCCGGCGCAGTCAATTGATGGAGCCTCGATTCCCGTGTCTGCCAAGCCCACCTCTGCCAGCCATAACGCTGGCAACGTCGA
>CAWDDL010000005.1:0-63586 GCA_963801125.1 uncultured Actinomycetota bacterium | reverse complement strand
AACCTGCGACCTCTGGGTTATGAGCCCAGCGAGCTACCGAACTGCTCCACCCCGCGTCGTGGTGACTACTTTACGGGACCGGCCACGGGGACTCCAAATCGGGGTGGTGTGTCCCGAACCACTTCCCGCGGTCCTCTGGTACTTCCCCGGGGAAGTAGCCCCGGGGAAGTAACAGAACACCGGCATACCCTGGTAATCGGCAGCCTGATCAGGGGTTCTTCTTCTTGGCGCCGCTGGCCTTGTCCTGGTTGGCCTTGTTCGCGGCGGCCGCGGCGTCGAGGGCCTGCTGCACCAGGTCGCTCGCCTCGTTGGTGGCCGACTGGTAGCCGGCCAGGTCGCCGTTCTGCAGCGCCTTCTCCGCCTCGGCGAACTTCGCCTCGGCCTGCTTCAGCAGGGACCGCACGCTGTCGGACACCTGTCCCCCGGTGCCGTCCGAGGGTGGCGTCGTCCCGTCGCCGGTGCCCGGTTCGACGGAGTCCTCCGGCGTCGTGATCCCCAGTACGTCGTCCAGCGCGGCCGTCAGCGTGGACCCGATCCCCACGTCCTCGCCGAAGGAGACCAGCACGTAGCGCAGCACCGGGTAGCGGCCCTCACCGGCCTGGCGCAGCGTGTAGAGCGGCTGCACGTACAGCAGTCCGTCACCGGCCGGCAGGGTCAGCAGGTTGCCGAACAGCGCCTTGGAGTTCGTCCGGGTGAACGCCAGCAGCCGATCCTGGATCTGCTGGTCGGAGGCGAACTGGTTCGCGATCTGCGACGGGCCGGGCACCTGCGTGTTGCTGGGCAGCCGCAGGATCCGGATCTTGCCGTAGTCCTTGAGCGCCGCATCGGCGTCCACCGAGATGAACGAGGCGAGGTTCTGCCGCTTCAGCGGCACGTAGACGCTGGTGAGCGAGAACACCGGCTCGTCGCCGCCGGTCGGCGTGCGGACCGACAACCGGTAGGGCGGCTGGCTCTGCGTCTTGTTCTCCGGGTCCTCGGGCACCTTCCACCGGTCCGAGCCCTCGTAGAAGGTCTTCGCGTTGGTCACGTGGTAGGACGCCAGCACCTGCCGCTGCACCTTGAACAGGTCCTCGGGGTAGCGCATGTGCTGGAGCAGCTCCTGGTGCTGCTCCAGCTCGGACCTCGGCCGGATGACCCCCGGGAAGGCCTGCGACCAGGCGTCCAGGATCGGGTCCCGGTCCCACTCGTAGAGCGTCACGGTGCCGTCGTACGCGTCCACGGTCGCCTTGACCGAGTTGCGCATGTAGTTGATCTCGTCGGTCGGCAAGGTGGCGTACGCCGTGCGCGGCTGCAGCGAGTCCGAGGTCATGTCCGAGAGGGAGTCCTTCTCGGAGTTCGGGTAGTTGTCGGTGGTGGTGTACCCGTCGACGATCCACACCACCCGGCCGTCGACGACCGCCGGGTAGACGTCGCCGTCGACGGTCAGCCACGGCGCGACCTTCTGCACCCGCTCGCGCGGGGTCCGGTCGTAGAGGATCTTGGAGTTGGCGTTGACCCGGCTCGAGAGCACGATGTTCGGCTCGGAGAACTTCAACGCGTAGAGCAGCTTGTTGAAGATCCCGCCGACCGGGACGCCGGCCGCGCCGTCGTAGGTGTTCGTGGTCGGCTGCGAGCCGCCGGTCCCCTCGGGGATGTCGAGCTCGACGTCCTTGCCACCCGACTTGCCGACGATCGAGTACTGCGGACTGTTCTCGCCGAAGTAGATGCGCGGCTGGTAGCCGTCCGGGGACTGGTCGGTCAGGTCGCCCTTCGGCGGGATGTCCTGCTCCGCCCACACCGGCTTGCCCTCGTTGTCGGTGACCGGGTTGTTGGCGGCATCGCGCTGGTTGCCGTAGGCGGCGATCACGCCGTACCCGTGGGTGTAGACGGTGTGCAGGTTCGCCCAGTTGCGCTGACCCTGCTCGAGTCCGCTCTGCTCGAGCTCGCGCACCGCGAGCACCATGTCGCGGTTCTCGCCATTGACCGGGTAGCGGTCCACGTCGAGCACGTTCGCCACGCTGTAGTAGCCACGCACCTGCTGCAGCTGCTCGAAGGTGTCCGAGACCAGGTTCGGGTCGAGCAGGCGGATGCCCGGGATCGACTGGGCGTCGGCCTTGAGCTGGTCCTTGGACAGCGACAGGTTCGCGTCGTAGTCGGTCACCTCGGAGTCGGCGATGTCGAACGCCGCCCGCGTCGCCTCGATGTTGCGCGCGATGTAAGGCCGCTCCTTGTCCGGCTCCGACGGCCTGACCTGGAACTGCTGCACGATGCCCGGCCAGATCGCGCCGAGCAGGATCGCCGAGAGCACCAGCAGGGCCAGCCCCACTGACGGGAGCATCCAGGTGCGGCGCCACACGTTGGCGAAGAACAGCAGCGCGCAGATCAGCGCGATGAACATCAAGATGTTCTTCGACGGCAGCACCGCGTGCTGGTCGGTGAAGCCCATGCCGGTGAACAGCCGGCCCGAGTCGGTGGTCAGGTTGAACCGGTCCAGCCAGTAGTCGGCCGCCTTGAACAGCACGAACAGGCCCAGCAGCACCGACAGGTGCGCCTGCGCGGCGCCGGTGAGCCGGTCACCGCGAGCCTGCAGCCGGATCCCGCCGAAAAGGTAGTGCACGACCGCGGCCGCGATCAGGCTGAGCACGGTGACCGCCATCGCGAAGTTCACGAGGTAGTGCAGCCAGGGCAGCTCGAAGACGTAGAAACCCACGTCCTTGTTGAAGTAGGGGTCCCTGGTGCCGAACGGCTCGCGGTGCCGCCACAGCAGGAACTGGCGCCACTGGCCGGCACCGGAGCTGCCCGCGAACAGGGCGAGCACCAAGGCGATGCCGATCAGCACCCAGCGCCGAAGCGGCTCGACGACCTCGCGGTAGCGGTCCAGGCTGACCTGTTCCTGCGACGCCGGCCGGAAAACCGGCCGGACCTTGAACGCGATCACGATGTTGGCCGCGACCACGGCGCCGAGCAGCAGGCCGAACACCACGAACAGCAGCACCCGGGTGCCGAGCACCTTGGTGAACACGTTGGAGTAGCCGAGGCTGCTGAACCACAACCGGTCGGTCCAGATGTTGGTGAAGATCGAGACCAGGAAGAACGCGGCGACCAGGATCACCGCGGTTCCGATCAGGGCGCGCGAGCGCTGCGGCGGCGGCGTCGGCGTCGGCGGGCGACGCGGTGCCGGAGGTTCGTCGAAGAAGCCACTCACGGGGTGATACCTGCCTGACTGATTCGGGTCACTGCTCGAGGGTGCCGGACAACAACTCTAGGAGCGCGGGCACCAGGTCGCGGCTCTCCAGGACCGAGAATTCATCATCGTGTGACCTCATCCGCAGTGCACAGTACGTCGAACCGGCCCGAGTAGCAGCCGCGACGATGCGCACCTCCTGCCGGTCGGGGTGCTCCGCGGCGAACGTCTGGGCCGCCTCCGGGTCCGCGGGAAGCTCGCCGTCGACCGACGGGGGAAGCACCAGCCGCTCGACGACGGCCGCGCAGCCGAACACCTCCGCCGGCCACATGATCCGCGCCAGCACGTCCTCGACGTCCTGTTCGGCCGACACCGGCTCCTGCTCCACGGGGGTCAGGTCCTCCGCGGACGTGTCGGCGTCGACACCGAGCGCCTCGGCCAGGCCCGGCTCGCGCTGCAGCAGGTCGGTGGTCGGCACCAGCGCGAACAGCCGGGCCCGCTGGTCCCAGCCCGCCTCGGCGGCGTAGGACTCGATCTCGCGCACGGCCTCGCGCAGCGCGGCCTCCGCCTCGTCCTCGGGCGCGGCGTCCTCCGCCCCTTCGGGCTCGAGCCCGGCGCCCGCGGGAGCGGCGTCGGTGGGCTCGTCGGGTCCGCTGGTCGGCTCGTCGGGGTTCATGTCCTCACTCACAGCTCGGCAGGTCGGCGTCGGGGTTGTCGGCGAAGGTCTTGATCGAGGTCAGCGCGCTGTGCAGGGTCGGCGCCTTCACCAGGCGGATCTCGTCCGTGGACACCTTCGCACCCAGCGCGGCGCGGCAGTTGCCCGGCGGCACCAGGAACAACTCGGCCCCGGCGTCGGCCGCGGCCACGATCTTCTGCTGGATGCCGCCGATCGGGCCGACCTGGCCGCGGGTGTTGATGGTGCCGGTGCCGGCGATGTCGTGCCCGCCGGTCAGCGCGCCGGGGGTGAGGGTGTCGTAGACCGCGGTCGCGAAGATCAGCCCGGCGCTGGGACCGCCGATCGCCTCGTCGATGCGCACCTTCACGTCGAACGGGAAGTCGTAACCCGTGCCGATCTCGACGCCGACGACCGCGCGCTGCTTGTCGCCCTTCGACGGCTCGGGGGTCACCTTCACCGTGCGTGAGGTGCCGTCACGACGTACGACGAAGGTCGCGGGCTCCCCCGCCCCGGTCTTCTGGATCGCCGACGAGACCTGGCTGACCCGGCGGATCCGCACCCCGTTGACCGACACGATCACGTCGCGCGGCTGCAGCTTGCCATCGGCGGGCGACCCGTCGGTGACGCCGAGCACCTCGGTCAGCAGCGGCAGCTTGTAGCCGAGCTCCTCCAGCGACACCGCGATCGCGGAGTCCTGCGAGCTGACCATCTGCACGCTGCTCTCGCGCTGCACGTCGGCCACGGTCTGGTCCGGCGGGTAGATCACGTCGCGCGGGTAGACCGCCCTCGTGCCGTCGAACCACGCGGCGAGGGCGTCGACGAGGGACAGCTGGTGCGTCGCGCTAGTCATCGAGACCGTGGTCAGCCGCAGGTCACCCTTCGTCGGGTATGTCTTGGCGCCCGAGACGTCGATGGTGGGCTTGCCGCCGGACACCGCGAGCACGTCCACGGTGGGCCCGGGGCTGAAAATCACATACGGCACCGGCAGCAGGAACGCCGCGCCGACGAGCACCCCCAGCAGCACGGTGACCACCACGCTGGTCAGGGTGCGGCGGCTCATGCCGCCACCCTCTCAAATCGCGGCAACTAGGCGGAGCGTCGGGTCTGCGGCGGCTGGGCGGGCGGCCGCCGGGACGGGCGTACGGCGATGCCGGTGCTCCGGTCGCGCACGCCGGGGCCGACCGGCCGGGGCCGGCCCGCAGCGGGGTGCTCCTTGGCGATCGCCCGGGCGAACCGCTCGTAGGCGGCCTCCGACGACCGCTCGGTCGGCTCGCGCTGGGGGCGGCCCGCCCAGGCGGCCCACAGCATCGCCACCACGGTGACGACGGCGGACGGGACCAGCCAGGCGAGGATCTCCACGCGGTCAGGCTACGGAAGGCGGGGCCGTGCCGGTGGGAGCCACGCGGCGGGTCGCGTCAGGGGGTGCCGACCCACTCGTCGGTGCCGTCGGAGAACACCTGGTGCTTCCAGATCGGGACGGTGGCCTTGAGGTCGTCGATCAGCGCCCGGGAGGCGTCGAACGCCTGGCCGCGGTGGTCGGCGGCGGTGGCCACCACGACGGCCGCGTCGCCGAGTGCGAGCGTGCCGGTCCGGTGCACCGCGGCGACCGCGCGCACGTCGTACTTGGTGGCGACGTTCTCGCACACCTCCCGCAGCCGCTCCAGGGCGCTCGGGTGCGCGGAGTACTCCAGCCCGCCGACCGACTTGCCGCCGTCGTGGTCGCGCACCGTGCCGACGAACAGGGTGAGCCCGCCCGCGGCGTCGTCGGCGAGCGCGGCCAGCACCTCGGCGACGTCCAGCGGGGTCTCGCGGATGTCGACGAGGCGCACCACGGGGGGTACGTCGGGCGCGGGATCGGTCACGTCAGGAGCCTACGGGCCCGCGGCGGTCCCCTCCAACGCCCCGGGGTGCGCCGTTGCCCGCGGCGAGTAGTTTGGTGCCATGAGCAACGACCCCGGCGACCGCCCCGACGACGACGCGAACAACCCGTTCCGCGGCACGCCGTTCGAGCAGATGTTCGCGGCCTTCTCGAGCGGCGCGGGCGGCACCGGCATGCCCGACCTGTCCGCGCTGATGAGCCAGATGCAGGCGATGATGCAGCCGCACGAGGGCGCGGTGAACTGGAACCTCGCCAAGGACGTCGCCCGGCGCACCGTCGCGCAGGAGCCCGACCCGACCCCGTCCGCCACGCAGCACTCCGGGATCGCGGACGCAATGCGGCTGGCCGACCACTGGCTCGACTCCACCACCGACTTCCCCTCGGGCGTGAGCACCCCGACGGCCTGGAGCCGCGCCGAGTGGGTGGAGGAGACCGTCGCGGTGTGGCGCCGCCTGGTCGAGCCGGTGGCCGAGCACGTCGTGTCCGCGATGGGCACCGCGCTGCCCGAGGAGGCCAAGGCGATGGCCGGGCCGCTGATGGGGATCCTCAACCAGGCCGGCGGCGCCATGTTCGGCACCCAGGTCGGCCAGGCCATCGGGGGGCTCGCCGGCGAGGTGCTCAGCGCCTCCGACATCGGGCTTCCGCTCGGGCCCGAAGGGAAGGCGGCGATGCTGCCGACGAACGTCGCGGCGTTCGCCGAGGGCCTCGACGTCGGCGACGAGGACGTGCTGCTCTACCTGGCGCTGCGCGAGGCGGCCCACCAGCGGCTGTTCGCGCACGTGCCGTGGCTGCGCGCCCACCTGCTCGCCGCCGTGGAGGACTACGGCCGCGGCACCAGCATCGACGTGTCCAAGATCGAGGAGTCGATGCGCAACATCGACCCGACCAACCCCGCCGCCATGCAGGAGGCCCTCGAGGGCGGGCTCTTCGAGCCGCAGAAGACTCCCGACCAGCAGGCCGCGCTGACCCGCCTCGAGACCACGCTCGCGCTGGTCGAGGGCTGGGTCGACGAGGTCGTCGGGCAGGCCACCGAGGACCGGATGCCGTCGGCCGGCAAGCTCCAGGAGGCGGTACGACGCCGCCGCGCCGCGGGCGGTCCGGCCGAGTCCACGTTCGCCGCGCTGGTCGGCCTCGAGCTGCGGCCACGTCGGCTCCGCGACGCCTCCGCACTCTGGGGCTCGCTGCGCTCCCGCCAGGGCCACCAGGGCCGCGACGCGGTGTGGTCGCACCCGGACCTGCTGCCCGGCCCGGCCGACCTCGACGACCCGCTCGGTTTCCGCGAGGGGATGTCCGAGCCCGAGGCGCTCACCGACGCGGAGTTCGACGCCGCGCTCGCCGACCTCCTCGACGAGGGCTCCGAGGGCGGATCCGGTCCGCGAGAGTCGGGCGAGCAGGGGCCCGGCACCGACGGCCCCGACGAGCGGTGAGCGGGGCCCGGACCGGTCCGTCGCACGCTGAGCAGCCTGAGCCCGTCGGCTCGGCCGGCGACACGGTGCACGCCGACGCGCTCCAGGTGCTCGGCGCCTGGACGGCCCCCGACCCCGGGCAGGAGCGGCTGCGCCGCGACTACCTCGCCCACCTCGAGCGCAACCCGGACGGCGTCCGCCGCGGCTGCTTCCCCGACCACCTGACCGCGGGCACGATCGTGCTTTCCCACGACGGCGACGCCGTGCTGCTCAACCTGCACCGCAAGGCCCGCCGCTGGTTCGCCTTCGGCGGCCACGTGGAGCCCGTTGACGCGACGCTCGCCGACGCCGCCCTTCGGGAGGCAGTCGAGGAGTCGGGTGTGACCGGCCTGGCCTTCGACCCCGAACCGGTCCACCTGGACCTGCACGAGGTCGGCTTCTGCGACCCGCGCGGCACCGTGCGCCACCTCGACGTGCGCTACTGCGCGGTGGCGCCCGCCGAGGCCGACCACGAGGCCAGCACCGAGTCGCTCGACGTGCGGTGGTGGCCGCTCGACGGGCTCCCCGACCTCGAGGACGAGATGCACCGGCTGATCGCGCTGGCGCGGGCCCGCCTCTCGTGATCGGCGCGGCCCGTCGACGGGGTCAGTCGACCTCGTCGGCCGCCATCTGCGCCGCACCCTCGGGCGAGCAGTCCGGGTCGTCGGCCACGATGCCGAGCTGGGAGGCGGCCGCGACGCCCTCGAGGAAGCCCTTGGCCCGCTCCGCCTTCGGGTACCGGTCGACCAGCTTCCAGAACCGGGCGGTGTGACCCACCTCGAGCAGGTGAGCGAGCTCGTGCACCAGCACGTAGTCGATGACCCAGGAGGGCATCCCCTCGAGCCGGCGGGACAGCCGGATCGCCCGGTCGGCGGGAGTGCAGGAACCCCACCGGCTGTTCTGGTTGTCGACCCAGCGGACCGTGCCGGGGGTGGCCAGGCCCTCGAGGTAGCGCGCGTTGAGGTCCCGGGCGCGGCGCATCAGCGTGGCGTCGCTGGGCCGGCGGCGCTTCTCGGACCGTTCGAGCCGGGCCAGCATCGTGGTCACCCACTGCTTTTCCTCCGCGCGGCTCATCCTGGCCGGGATCATCACGACGACCCGGTCGTCCTCGCGGTAGGCCGCGACCGTGCTGCGCCGGCGCCGGGACCGTCGTACCTCGACGACGGGGTCGGTGCCGGGGACGGTGGCCATGTCCGGCACGCTACCTGCTCGCCCAGGTCAGGAGCTCGTCCACCGGCCACGTGTTCACCACCCGCTCCGGCGGCACGCCGAGCTGCTCGGCCCGGGCGCAGCCGTGGTCGAGGAAGTCGAGCTGGCCCGGCGCGTGCGCGTCGCTGTCGATCGCGAACAGGCAGCCGGCGTCCAGCGCCACCGCGACCAGGTCGTCGGGCGGGTCGGCGCGCTCGGGCCGTGCGTTGATCTCCACGGCGACGTCGTTCTGCGCGCACGCGGCGAAGACCGCCTCGGCATCGAACTCGCTCTGCGGACGCTTCCCGCGGCCCCCGGTGACGAGCCGCCCGGTGCAGTGCCCGAGCACGTTGGTCTCGGGGTGCCGTACGGCGGCCACCATCCTCCTCGTCATCGCGGCCCGGTCCATCCGGAGCTTGGAGTGGACCGAGGCGACGACCACGTCGAGGCGGGCGAGCATCTCCTCGGTCTGGTCCAGCGCCCCGTCGTCGAGGATGTCCACCTCGATGCCGCGCAGCAGCCGGAAGGACCCGTCGAGGTGGGCGTTGACCGCGTCGACCACCCCGAGCTGCTTCTCCAGGCGGGTCACGGAGAGGCCGTTGGCGACCTTGAGCCGCGGCGAGTGGTCGGTGAGCACGGTGTAGTCGTGGCCGATCTCGATCGCGGTGAAGGCCATCTCCTCGATCGGCGAGCCGCCGTCGGACCAGTCCGAGTGGGTGTGCAGGTCCCCGCGGAGCGCCGCGCGGAACCGTTCGCCACCCTCGGCGAGCGGCCCGGCGTCCCGTTCGAGCTCGGCGAGGTAGGCCGGCTCCCGGCCCGCGAGGCATTCGGCGATGATCGCCTCGGTCTTGGCGCCGATCCCGGGCAGCTCGCGCAGGGTGCCCGCCGCGTGCCGGTCGAGCCGTTCGGCCCGCGGCACCGTCAGCAGGCTGGCGGCAGCGGCGCGGTAGGCCTTGATCCGGTAGCTGTCGGCGAGCCGGCGCTCGAGCAGGAAGGCGATCCGGCGCAGCACCCGGACCGGGTCGAGCCCGCCCGCCTCGTCCGAGCCGTCGCTGCCGGTGACCACGGTCCCCTTTCCGGTCGGCGTCCCCTGCCGACCCGTCCTTTTTACCCCCGACCCGCCGGGAAGTTTTCGTCCACAGCCCGGGGGCGACCATCCTCGCTGGTCAGCAGGCGCGTCCGCCAGTGGCCCGGGCGTGTCCCCCACAGCGTCGTACACCGTTTTCCCCAAGGTTGTCCACAGCCTGTGCGCAGTGCTCCACAGCCGGTCCCCAACCCTGTCCACAGGCCGCCGGGACTGCCCGTTGACCGGGGCACGGACCCGCGCATACGTTGGGCCGCGTTGAGGCCCTCGGCCGATTCGGCACGGCGCTCGCAAGGGGAAGGCAAGCGGCGTACCGGAGAGGCAGGGGGCCTCTGTACGTCCCGTCCCCGACCGGACCGGACCGCATCGCGGCGCCCGTTCAGCGCCCGGTGAACCGCGGCGGGCGCTTCTCCCGGGCGGCGGCGATCCCCTCCTGCAGGTCGGCGGTGGCCAGCGTGACCGGCTGGGCCAGCGCCTCCCACTGGATCGCCGACTCGAGGTCGGTATGGCCGCCGCCACGCAGCGCGACCGTGGTGAGCCGGCTCGGCACCGGCGCGGTCGCCGCGATCGCGTGGGCGGTCTCGAGCACGCCGTCGAGGAAACCGTCGACCGGCGCCACCGAGGACACCAGTCCCAGGCGCAGCGCCTCCTGCGCATCCACCACCCGGCCGGTGAGCAACAGGTCGCGCGCGTGGGCGGGGCCGACCACGTCGGGCAACAGGTAGGTCGCGGCCATCCCGGCGTGCATCCCGAGCTTGACGAACGGGACGCCCAGCTTGGCCGTGTCGGCGGCGTACCGCAGGTCGCAGGCCAGCGCCAGGCACAGGCCCGCGCCGATCGCGTGTCCGTTGACGGCGGCGATCGTGGGCACCTCGAGCCGGCGGATCGACAACCAGGCCCGGTAGAACGCGATCATCCGGGTCCTCAGGTCGTCGACCGAGGCGTCGGGCTCGCCGGCGATCCAGCTGGTGTTGCCGCCGGAGCAGAACGCCGTGCCCGCGCCGGTCACCACGACCGCGCGGACGCTCTTGTCGCCGGCCAGCTCGTCGACGGCGGCCACCCAGGAGGCGGTCATCTCGTCCGACATCGCGTTGCGCTGGGCCGGGTTGTCCAGGGTCAGCACGACCACGCCGTCGTCGGCGCGGTCGACGCGCAGGTGGGCGGGGCGGGCGTCCGGGGCCTCTTCAGGGGCGGCGTGAGTCATGGGCGGGAGACTACCGACGCGGGCGGCCCCGCAGGGGGTCGCGTGACCGGGATCGCACCCGCTCGACCGAGTAATCCGGCAAATGCGACTAATCAACTGATAATCACCGACCGCTGAGCGTTAAACCCGCCCCGGCGAGCCTGCGCCTGCATGAATCCGGTTCGCGGCTGCCGTAGGGTTCGAAGCGGCCCGACAACCGTCGGCCACGGCGGGTCTTTCCCGACTCCCCGCCGACGACCAGCTGAGACAACGAACAAGGAGGCCGTCATGGCGGAGACCTGGAGCGGCGAGTTCTACTGCGTGAAGTGCAAGGAGAAGCGGGAGGCCTCGGGCGAGGTCAAGGTCAACGACAAGGGCACCCGGATGGCGAAGGCCGTCTGCCCGGTCTGCGGCACCAACCTGAACCGCATCCTCGGCAAGGCCTGAGCGCCCCGTACTCTCTCGGCGGCGGGGCACCTCTTCGACGAGGTACCCCGCCGCTTCGGTTTTCCGGACCCGGCCGACGCTCCGCCCGGCACTGCCTGTGGACGACCGTTCGCGGCGAAGCCGCCGCTGGGGCAGGCTGCGGACATGCGCCCCCTGCTCCGACCCGGAACCCACGTCCTGCGCCGCGCGGACGGCTCGCTCCAGCTCGGTCTCGACCCGGCCCGCGCCGTGGTGCTCGACAGCGGCGCGGACCTGCGCTCGGCCCTGCTGGACGGCTCGGCCAGCGCCCAGGACGCTGTCGTCACCGAGCTCGACGCCCACGGCCTGCTCGTCGACGAGAAGGTGCTGATGCCGCTGGTCGCGCAGACCGGCGGCCGACTGCCCCGTGCGGCCGGCGCCGCGCTCGCCCGGCACGGCGGGCACGAGGCCGGCGACCGGGCTGCGGCCCGTGACCGGTTCCGGGTCGTGCTCCGGGGCTTCGGCCACCCGGACGGCGAGGAGCTGCTCGGCGCGCTGGAGGGCCTGCTGGCCCGCTCCGGGGTACGCCGGCAGCGGTCCCGTCCGACCGGTCCCCCGGCCCGCCGCGGGCACCGGGCCGTCGGGGTCCTCGTCGGCGTCGGGGAGCCCGACCGGGAGCTCGCCGACGGGTGGATGCGCGACCAGACGCCCTACCTCGTGGTCCGGCTGACCGAGGGCCGTGCCGTCGTCGGACCGTTCGTGGTGCCGGGCCGCACGGCCTGCCTGCGCTGCCTCGACGCGCACCACACCGATGCCGACCCGGAGTGGCCGCTGCTGGTGCGGCAGTACGCCGAGGCGGCCTCGCGCGACCGCGCCGACGGTGTCCCCGAGCCGGTCGACCCGGCCCTGGCCGCGCTCGGCGTCGCGTGGGCGGCACGCGACGTCGCGACGTACGTCGACCAGGGGCGGCCCTCGACCTGGTCGGGCACGCTCACCGTGGACCCCGACCTGGCGACCGTGGAGACCCGGTTCTGGCTGCGCCACCCGGAGTGCGGCTGTGGCTGGGCCTGACCGGACATCCCGGACAGCGGCCGACGATTCCCACCCGTCGGACACAATGGGGGAATGACCGAGCTCCCGCGCAAGGCTGCCGCCCGCACCGCCCGGTTGGCGGCGCTGCCTCTCGGCTTCGCAGGCCGGACCGCGGTCGGGATGGGCCGGCGGATCGGCGGTGCACCGGCCGATGCGGTGATGAACGACGTGCAGCAGCGCACCGCGGAGCAGGTGTTCAGGACGCTCGGGGAGCTCAAGGGCGGCGCGATGAAGATGGGCCAGGCGCTCTCCATCCTCGAGTCGGCCCTACCCGAGGACATGGCCGCGCCGTACCGCGCCCAGCTGACCCGGCTGCAGGACGCCGCACCCCCGATGCCGGCCTCGACGGTGCACAGCCAGCTGGCCCGGGAGCTCGGCAGCGGCTGGCGCCGTCAGCTCGTCGAGTTCGACGACGACCCGGCGGCGTCGGCCTCGATCGGCCAGGTGCACCGCGGCCGGTGGGTCGACGGACGCGAGGTCGCCGTGAAGATCCAGTACCCCGGCGCCGGGGAGGCGCTGCTGTCCGACCTGCGGCAGCTCGCCCGACTCGCACGCACCTTCGGCGGATTGGTCCCCGGGATGGACATCAAGCCGCTGATCACCGAGATGCAGGCCCGCGTCGGCGAGGAGCTGGACTACGGGCTGGAGGCCGAGGCGCAACAGACCTTCGCCACCGCCTTCGCCGGCGACCAGCACTTCCTGATCCCACCCGTCGTGGCAGGCACCGACGCCGTGCTGGTCACCGAGTGGCTCGACAGCAGGGCCTCGCTGGCCCGGCTGGTCGCGGAGGGAACCCAGGCCGAGCGTGACCACTACGGCGAGCTCTACGTCCGGTTCCTCTTCGAGGGACCCGCTCGCGCCGGCATGCTGCACGCGGACCCGCACCCGGGGAACTTCCGGATCCTGCCCACCGAGGACGGCTCGCTCGGCGGGATGGGCGTCGTCGACTTCGGCGCGGTCGCCCGGCTGCCCGAGCGTGCGCTGCCCGACGCCATCGGCACGCTGCTGCGGATCGCGCTCGAGGACGACTACTCGGTGGTGCTGCGCCGGCTGCGCGAGGAGGGCTTCGTCAAGCCGCGCATCACCATCGACCCGGCCGAGCTCCGGGCCTACCTCGGCCCGCTGATCGAGCCGGCCGTCGGCGAGACGTTCCGGTTCTCACGGGAGTGGATGCGACGCCAGTTCCAGCGCATCCAGGACCCCCGGCAGCCTGGCTCCGTCCTGGCGCTGCGGCTCAACCTTCCGCCGGAGTACCTGCTGATCCACCGGGTGTGGGTCGGCAGCATCGGGGTGCTGTGCCAGCTGGAGTGCGAGGTCCCGTTCCGGAAGATCCTCACCGAGCTGCTGCCCGGCTTCGCCGAGGACTGACCCGTCGGCCGAGCCCGGCGTGCAGTCGTCCGGCCGGCTACCACCACTCGCTGTCGAGCTTGCTCTCGATCGCGCGCAGGTGCTCGCGAGAGCAGGCGTCGCAGAACGTTCGGGGCTTCCCGTTCTCGACCGCCGTGGTCCAGGTCAGCGGGGGGTCCTCCCCCGGTGCGCTCGTGCCGCAGAAGTCACAGGTCGCAGCCATCCGCCCAGGGTAGCCGGGCCGCCGGCGTGCCCGGACGTGACGAGAGCCGGGTCCTCCCCCGTGGTGGGGCGGAGGATCCGGCTCTCGTGCGTGGTGCGGATGTCGCTCAGGTCGAACCAGGTCTCGACCTCAGAGCGAGCGGGCCACGGCGAGCCTGGCCGCGAGGGCGGCCCGCTCGGCACGGCGGCTCAGTCGCCGGTGGGCGGCGAGCTGGTGGCCACGTCGCAGGGCATGCGCCTCTCCCAGGCGCATGGACATCTGTGCGCGTGCCAGATCTTCATTCATCAACTGCATCTCGGTACTCCGGTTCGGGTTCGTGTTCATGGTGTGGTTGGTTTCCGTTTCGTGTTGGCTGTGTCCGGCTCAGGCCGAGGTCACAGCGAGCGGGCGAGGACGAGCCGGGCCTGGAGGGCCGCACGCTCGGCGCGACGGGACTTCCGTCGGGCCAGGGCGAGCTGGTGGCCGCGGCGAAGCCGCTGCGCCTCCGCCAGACGCTCGGACTGCTCTGCCCGGGCGAGGTGCTCGGTGGGGTACATGTCGTGCTCTCTTTCAGCGTCGTTGCTGGTGGTCGTGGTCAAATCTGTGAGGAGCCGCGGGCCGGTCCCGTGATACTCCTCGGTGCTGCTGGTCCTGCTGGTCCTGCTGCTCTGCTGCGCTGCGGTGCTGGTGGCGCGGTGCCGGTCAGGCCGCCACCTCGTTCTTGCGGGGCCGGCCGCGGGGCCGCTTGCGGGGGATCACCACTCCTTGCAGGAACAGCTCACCTCCCCAGACGCCCCAGGGCTCGCGCCGCTCCAACGCTCCGGAGAGGCACTCCCTGCGGAGCGGGCACTCGAGGCACATCGCCTTGGCCAGCTCCACGTCCTGCGGAGTCTCCGCGAACCACAGCTCGGGGTCCTCCCTGCGGCACGGCAGCTTCTCCTCGTCGACCTGTGCGCTGGTGGCGTACGTGTCGAGGACGCTGATACTCATCTCTTCACCTCCTTGTGAGAGTCGATCTGTTCCTCCTCGGTCGGAGGAGGGGAAATCAAAAAGGCCGCGGATCCCGGGTTTCGGGTTCCGCGGCCTGGAGGCTGCCGATGCAAGAGATTCACTCTAGATCGGTGGACTCCAGGCAGGGATCCCCGGGAAGGCGTCGACGAGGCCACGGTCGGCGGTGATGCCGTAGGCGGACACACCCGTCCCCTGGACATCGCTCTTCACGGCCGCCACGATCGGGCCGAAGGCCTGGGACACAGCGGTGCCCCAGTCGTTGGTGCACACGTCAGCCATGCGGGTACGGCCGTGCTCGGGCATGCCGAGGCCAGTCGTCGGGCTGAGTGTCGTGGTGATGTCGATCATCGTGTGCACCTCCTTCGGTGGTGTTCGGCGCCGGTCTTGCCAGGACCGATAGCGCAGTCGTCGTGCGGGTGGAAGAAAACTAGCGCCCCCACCCGGTAAGCGGCAAACCATTTTCTGGGTATTTCTCGAAAAAGTTTCGCCGCATCTATTGATGGCCCGGACGGACTACTGCTCGCGGCCCACGAGAGCAAGGACCTCCTCGCCGTACTTCGCCAGCTTGGTCGCCCCGATCCCGCTGATCCGCAGCAGCGCGCGGGAGTCGGCGGGGCGCGCCTCGGCGATCGCCTGCAGGGTCAGGTCGGTGAACACGACGTACGCCGGCACCTTCTCCTCCGCCGCACGCTCGACGCGCCACTCCCGCAACCGCTCGAACAGCTCCTCGTCGTAGGTCGCCGGGCAGTCCTCGCAGCGGCCGATCTTGCGCTCGGCGGTCGTCGACAGCGGCTTCCCGCAGGAGCGGCAGTGCGCCACGCCCCTCTTGCGCTTGGCGCCCCGCTCGGGGGCGAGGTCGGACTGGACCTGAGGGCGCAGCCCGGTCAGGAAGCGCGACGGCTTGCGCGAGGACCGGGATCCGGGGTTGCGCGCGAGTGCCCAGGAGACGCTCAGGTGCGTGCGGGCCCGGGTCATCCCGACGTAGAGCAGGCGGCGCTCCTCCTCGACCGCGACCGGTCCCTCGGCGTAGACGATCGGCATCGTGCCCTCGTGCATGCCGACGAGGAAGACCGCGTCCCACTCCAGGCCCTTGGCGGCGTGCAGCGTGGCCAGCGTGACACCCTCGGCGACCGGAGCGTGCTGCTCGGCCGCCCGGCGGTCGAGCTCCTCGACGAAGTCGGCCATCGTGGCGTCGGGGCGGGCCGCCGCCAGCTCCTCGGCCTGGGAGACCAGCGCGTGCAGGGACTCCCACTGGTCGCGGACGTTGCCCCGGCCGGTCGGCGCCTGGGCGGTCCAGCCCATCCCGCCGAGCACGGCGCGGACGTCGGCGGCGAGGCCCTCACCGGATCCGCCTTCGGACCGCGCGTTGCCGCGCAGCAACGTCACCGCCTGACGCACCTCGCGGCGCTCGAAGAACCGAGCCGCACCGCGCACGACGTAGGAGATCCCCCGTGCCGCGAGTGCCTCCTCGTAGGCCTCGGACTGGGCGTTGATGCGGAACAGCACGGCGATCTCCCGGGTCGGGACGCCCTGCCTCGTCAGCGCCAGGATGTCCGCGGCGACCTGCTCGGCCTCGGCGACCTCGTCGGGCTGCTCCCGGAAGCGCACCTCGGGCCCGGCCTGCTGCTGCGAGCGGAGCTGGACCCCGGCGCTGGAGGTGCCCGCCAGCAGCTGGTTGGCCGAGCCGATCACCTGCGGGGTCGAGCGGTAGTTGCGGACCAGCTCCACCGACGTGGTCTGCGGGTGCTTCTTGGGGAAGTCCACCAGGTAGGAGGCGTTGGCGCCGGCGAAGGAGTAGATGGTCTGGGCCGGGTCGCCGACGACGCACAGGTCGTGCCGGCCGCCGAGCCACAGGTCGAGCAGCGCGGCCTGGATCGGGCTGACGTCCTGGAACTCGTCGACGACGAACCAGCGGTACTGCCGGCGTACCTCCGCGGCGACCCGCTCGTCCTCGGCCAGCAGCGCGGCCGCGCAGAGCAGGACGTCCTCCATGTCCATCCGGCCCTGGTCGCGCTTGACCTCCTCGTAGCTCGCGAAGACCCGCGCCACGGTGGCCGGGTCGTTCCCGCTGACCGAACGCCCCCGGGCGGCCGCCACGTCGGCGTAGTCGTCGGGCCGGACGTTGCTGACCTTGGCCCACTCGACCTCGGAGGCGAGGTCGCGCAGGGTGGCCTGGTCGGTCTCGACCCGGTTGCGGCGTGCGGCGTTGCCCATCAGGGCCAGCTTGGACTCGGTGAGGACCGGCAGGTCCCCGCCGTACACCCGCGGCCAGAAGTAGCGGGCCTGCCGCAGCGCCGCGGAGTGGAAGGTGCGCGCCTGCACGCCCCCGGCGCCGAGCTCGCGCAGCCGGCCGCGCATCTCGCCGGCCGCCCGGGTGGTGAACGTCACCGCAAGCACCTCGGTGGGGTTGTAGACGCCGGAGCGGACCCCGTAGGCGATCCGGTGGGTGACCGCCCGGGTCTTGCCCGTCCCCGCACCCGCCAGCACCCGGACCGGGCCCTGCAGCGCGAGGGCCACCTCCCGCTGCTCGGGGTCGAGGGCCTCGAGCAGGCTGTCGGCCGTGCTTGGGGGAACGGGCATCGGGGAACAAACTCCTGCAGATGGGTTGTTGGGGGTTGTGATCAGCCTAGACGCGAGAAGGGACACGAATGACCGCGCTCACGATGTACTCCACCCAGTGGTGTGGCTACTGCCACCGGCTGCGCAGCCAGCTGGACCGGGAGGGCATCCGCTACGAGGTCGTGGACATCGAGAAGGTCCCCGACGCCGCACTGGTCGTCGAGCAGGTCAACGGCGGGAACCAGACGGTGCCGACCCTGGTCTACGCCGACGGCTCGGCACAGACCAACCCGTCGGTGGCCCAGGTGAAGGCGAAGCTCGCCTCCCTGAACTGACGGACGTGAGAAGGCGCCGGGTCGACCCCGCCGGGCGTGCGAAGGCGCCGGGTCACCAGGAGCCGGGGAGCGGACCGCCGTACCAGGTCTCGACCAGCGACCGGGAGATCGAGATCCCGCCGGGCAGCAGCAGCGTGCCGGCCTCGGCCTCGCGGCGCATCTCCTCGCGGGTGAACCACCGCGCGTGCTCGATCTCGGCGCCGTCGACGCTGATCTCCGTGGTGCGCGCCCGGGCGAAGAAGCCGACCATCAGGCTCGCCGGGAACGGCCACGGCTGATTGCCGAAGTACGTCGCCTCGCCGACCTCGACGCCGACCTCCTCCTCGACCTCGCGGGCCACGGCGGCCTCGAGCGACTCCCCCGGCTCGACGAAGCCGGCCAGGGTCGAGTAGCGCCCCGCCGGCCACTGCTCCTGGCGCCCGAGCAGGCACCGGTCCTCGTCGTCGGTGACGAGCATGATCACCGCCGGGTCGGTGCGCGGGAACTGCTGGTGCCCGCAGCCGGAGCAGACCAGCAGGTGCCCGGCCTGGCTGACGTCCAGCGCCGACCCGCAGCGCGGGCAGTACCGGTGGGAGCGGTGCCACTCCGCGAGCGCGACCGCGTGCAGGACCAGCGCCGCCTCGTCGGAGTGGACGCTCTGCACGTAGGCCCGCAGGTGCTCGGCGCGGGTGCCGGCCGGGAGGTCGTCGGCGAGCACCGCGAACCGCACCTCGTCGCCGAACTCCCCGAGGAGCACCCGCTGTCCCGCCGGCGCATGCGCCGGGGAGACCCAGGAGATCTCGCCGGTGTCCTCCGGAACCACGAGCCGGGCGTCGTGCAGCACCAGCACCCGGGTGGTCGGCGCCGCCCACACCCGGTCGAGCCACGCGTCGTCGGTGCGCCGTCCGGCGATCCGATTGTGGGTGTGCTCGGACAGCGCGATCGGAGCGAGGTGCGGGTAGTTCGCGAGCGGGTCACGGCGGTCGGGTGGTGTCACGCACCGACCCTAGCGACCCTGAGCCACCGGTCCGGTGCGGGCTGCGCCTAGGGTTCTGGGGCCACCCCAACACCGAGGAGACGCGTGAGCACCCATCTCGCGGCGGCCGCAGGCCAGATCGCCCCCCACGTCCTGATGCCCGGCGACCCGCTGCGCGCGAAGTGGATCGCCGAGCACTTCCTCGACGACGCCGAGTGCTACTCGCAGGTGCGCGGCATGCTCGGCTACACCGGCACCTACCGCGGAGAGCCGGTCTCGGTACAGGGCTCCGGGATGGGCCTGCCGTCGCTGTCGATCTACGTCAACGAGCTGCTCGCGGAGTACGGCGTGCGCTCGATCGTGCGCGTGGGGTCGTGCGGCGCGCTGACCGAGGACCTCGCGCTGCGCGACATCGTGATCGCCTCGGGCGCGTGCACCGACTCCTCGATGAACCGGATCCGCTTCGAGGGGCTCGACTACGCGCCGGTCGCGGACTTCGGGCTGCTGCGGGCGGCGTACGACGCGGCGAAGTCGCGCGACCTCCCGGTCAGCACCCGCGTCGGCCTGCTGTTCTCGAGCGACTCGTTCTACCACCCGCGTCCCGAGCTGATCTCGCGGATGGTCGACTACGGCGTGCTCGCGGTCGAGATGGAGGCCAGTGCGCTCTACACGCTGGCCGCGCAGCACAAGGCGCGGGCGTTGGCCGTCTGCACGGTCTCGGACCACGTCGTCACCGGCGAGCAGACGTCGTGGCAGGAGCGGCAGCGCACCTTCGGCGACATGGTCGAGATCGCCCTCGAGGCCCTGCTGGACCAGCGCTGACCGACGGGCTACGGGCCCGACTCGTCCTCTGGCAGGGTGTGCCCATGACTACGCACGACCGGCAGTGGTGGAAGTCCGCCGTCGTCTACCAGGTCTACCCGCGCAGCTTCGCCGACTCCGACGGCGACGGCATCGGCGACCTGCCCGGCGTGCTCGGCCGCCTCGACCACCTGCAGCGGCTGGGGACCGACGTGCTGTGGCTCTCACCGGTCTACACCTCGCCGCAGGCCGACAACGGCTACGACATCAGCGACTACTACGACATCGACCCGCTGTTCGGCACGCTCGCCGACCTCGACGCGCTGGCCGCGGGCCTGCACGAGCGCGGGATGAAGCTGGTCATGGACCTGGTGGTCAACCACACCTCCGACGAGCACCCGTGGTTCGTCGAGTCGGCGTCGTCACCGCACAGCCCGAAGGCGGACTGGTACATCTGGCGCGACGGCCGTGACGGCGGCGAACCCAACAACTGGGGGTCGTTCTTCGGCGGCTCCGCCTGGCAGTGGCACGGGGCCCGCGGCCAGTACTACCTGCACCTGTTCGACCGCAAGCAGCCGGACCTGAACTGGGAGAACCCGGAGGTCCGCGAGGCCGTCTACACGATGATGCGCTGGTGGCTCGACCGCGGCATCGACGGCTTCCGGATGGACGTCGTCAACTTCGTCTCCAAGGTCGACGGCCTCCCCGATGCCCCGCGCCAGCCGGGGCAGAAGCACGTCTTGGCATTCGACCAGTTCGCGAACGGACCGCGGATCCACGACTACCTCGCCGAGATGCGCCGCGAGGTCTTCGGCGGGCGCGACGGGGAGTTCCTCACCGTCGGGGAGATGCCCGGCGTGACCACGGAGCAGGCGGTGCTCTACACCGACCCCGAACGCGCCGAGGTCGACATGGTCTTCCAGTTCGAGCACGTCGGCGTCGACACGGGTCCCGTCGACAAGTTCGACTACATCGGCCTCGACCTGGTCGCGCTGAAGGCGTCGCTGAACCGCTGGCAGACCGCCCTGGCCGAGCGCGGCTGGAACAGCCTGTACTGGAACAACCACGACCAGCCTCGGGTGGTCTCGCGCTTCGGAGACGACGACCCGGCGTGGTGGCGGGCCTCCGCGACGGCCCTCGCGACCGTGCTGCACGGGATGCGCGGCACGCCGTACGTCTACCAGGGCGAGGAGATCGGGATGACGAACTACCCGTTCGCCTGCGCCGAGGACCACCGCGACGTGGAGGCGGTGAACTACTTCGCAAGCGTGGCCGAACGCGGCGTCGACGTCGACGTGGCGCTGGCCGGTATGGCGAAGATCAGCCGCGACAACGCCCGCACGCCCATGCAGTGGGACGCCACCCCGCACGCCGGGTTCAGCACCGGAGAGCCCTGGCTGAAGGTGAACCCGAACCACACCTGGCTCAACGTCGCCGACCAGGTCGACGACCCGGAGTCGGTGTTCAGCCACTACCGGCGGCTGATCGAGCTGCGGCACACCCGGCCGGTCATCGCCGAGGGCGACTTCACCGCGCTGTGGGAGGACGACCCGGCGCTGTGGGGCTACCTGCGCAGCACGGCCGAGGCGCGGATGCTCGTGATCGCCAACTGCGGACGCGAACCGCGCGAGGTGGACCTCGAGAAGGCGGAGCCGGGCGACTGGACCGGTGCGGCTCTGCTGCTCGGCAACCTGCCCGGCGTCGACCCGGTGCTCGAGGCGCCGGCGGTGACCCTGGCCGGCTGGGAGGCCCGGATCTACCTCGCCGGGTAGGCGGCCGGGCGGATCGTGACCGGGGGCCGGCAGCGTTCTAGGATCGCGCCTCGTGGACGTCGTGATCGCCGCTGACCGGCCCGACCTCGAGGACGAGGCCCGGGAGGCGTTCCGCGAGCGCTGGCCGGAGTTCATCTTCCACGACGCGGTGCCCCCGAAGTACATGCCTCGCGTCGGCGAGTACTTCCGCGCCTACGACATCCTGCTCCTCGTCGAAGGCCGGGTGGCGGCCGGCGGCTGGGGGGTCCCGCTGCGATGGGACGGCACCGTCGACGACCTGCCCCAGGGGTACGACGACGCGCTCGTGCGGTCGGTGGAGGGCCACGAGCGTGGGGTGCAGCCCACGACGTTCAGCTTCATGGCCGCGGCCGTGGCGACGGCCTACGACCGGCAGGGGCTGGCCACCCGGGTGTTGACCACACTGGCCGACCAGGCCCGAGCCGACGGCATCGAGCACGTCATCGCGCCGATCCGGCCGACCTGGAAGGCGCGGTACCCCCAGGTTCCGATGGCGGAGTACGCCGGCTGGACCCGTGAGGACGGGCTTTCGGTCGACCCGTGGATCCGCACGCACCAGCGCATGGGCGCCAGCGTCCTGGCACCGGCACCGCAGTCGATGGTGATCGAGGGCACGGTGGCGCAGTGGGAGGCATGGACCGGGATGCTGTTCCCGGCCAGCGGCGACTATGTGGTCCCCGACGCGCTCAACCTCGTCCACGTCGACCGCGAGTCCGATCGCGCGACCTATCGCGAGGAGAACCTCTGGGTGCAGCACCGCTGAAGCGACCTCCCCTCGGACGACCCGGGACGAGCTGCACCCCGCAGACGGGGCCGATGCGGCTCAACCGGAGCTGACGATCTTCTCCAGGGCCGCGCGGTCCTCGAGGCCGGCCGGCTCGACCAGGTCGCCGGTGCGGACGTAGTAGAACGCGGCGCGCACCTTCTCGACCTGGACGCCCTGCAGCTCGGCCCACGCCACCCGGTAGAGCGCCAGCTGCAGCGGGTCGGCGGTCTGCTGCTTGTTGGTCTTCCAGTCCACCACCAGGAAGTGGCCGGGCCCGGCCTCCTCGTCGGCGTAGACCGCGTCGATCCGGCCGCGCACCACCTGCCCGTCGAGGACCAGCGCGAACGGCGGCTCGATCGCCACCGGCACCCGGTCGGCGAACGCACCGGCCTCGAACCGCGCCGCCAGCTCGGCCAGGTCGGAGTCGTCGTCGATGCCGTCGTCGCCGCGCCCCGGCAGCTCGTCGGGGTCGAGCAGCAGCTGCTGGCCGAACCGGGCCTCGACCCACGCGTGGAACCGGGTCCCGAACCGGGCGCTGGGCGACGGCTTGCGCGGCATCGGCCGGGCCAGCTCCGCGGCGAACCGCTCGGGCTCGTCGCGGAGCCGGGCGACTGCGGTCGCGGACAGGCTCGACGGCAGGGGTACGACGACCTCCTCGGCCCGGTCGCGCCGCGCCTCCTCGAGCAGCCGGTCGATCTCGGCGTCCCAGCCGGAGACCAGCTCGGCGTCGTCCGGGGACAGCCCCTCGTCACGGGGGCGCTCGCCTCCGACCAGCCGCGCGGCCGCGTCGCGGACCCGGTCGGCCGCCTCGCGCCGCCGCTCCACCTCGCCGAGGTGGGCCTCCATCGGCCACGGCCGGGACAGCGGCACCGCGTCGAGCGGGTGGGGGTCGTCCTTGCCCGGCTTGTCCTGCCACACCTCCGGCTCGAAGCCCCAGGACGCCATCGTCGCCTTGATCGTCTCCTGGTAGGGGGACGGCCCGAGCGACCCCTTCCGGTCCGGGATCCAGCAGAACGACGAGACCACCAGCACGTGCCGGGCGCGCGTGACCGCGACGTAGCCCAGCCGTAGCTCCTCGGTCAGCTCGTGGTTCTTGGTGTCCTCGGCGAGCTCCTTGAGCGCTGCGCAGTCGTGGCCGCGCAGCGCCGGCAGGTCCCGGGCGTCCCCGCGCAGCGGCGAGGGCAGCACCCCGGGCCCCGCGGTCCACTTGGTGCGGGTGCGGCCGGAGGGGAACCGGGACTCGGCGACGCCGACGAGGAAGACCGCGTCCCACTCGAGTCCCTTGGCGCGGTGCACGGTCAGCAGCTTCACCGAGTCGGCGTCGGTCGGGGTGGCCACGTCGAGGCCGGAGCCGAACTCGTCCTCGGCCTGCAGGTAGGCCAGCAGCGCCGGCAAGGTGACCTCCCCGTCGACGGCCTGGAACTCCGCGACCGCCTTGACGAACAGGTCGAGGTTGTCGCGGCGGGCCTGCGCCGCCGGGCTGACCGAGGAGGCCAGCTCGACGTCGATCCCGGTGGTGTCGACGATCCGCCGGACCAGGTCCAGCAGCGGTTCCCCGGCCATCGCGCGCAGGTGCCGCAGCTCGGCGGCGAGCAGGGCGAACCGCTCGCGCGCCTGCGGGGAGTACGCCGCGTCGCCCGGGTCCTCGAGGGCGTCGGCCAGCGACACCACCTCGGTCGGGTCGGCCCCGGCGACCGCCGTCTCGAGCTCCTCGGCGAGGTCGCGCAGCTTCTCCCGGTCCATCGGTCCGGTCACCCGCGCCAGCGTCCGGGCCCGCTTGCCGAGCAGGGCGAGGTCGCGGCTGCCGATCGCCCAGCGCGGACCGGTGAGCAGGGTGAGCAGCTCGGCGTTCGCGGTCAGGTCGTGCAGCAGCGTCAGCGTGGCGACGACCTCGGCGACCTCGGGCAGGCGCAGCAGGCCCTGCAGGCCGACGATCTCCACCGGGATCTCCGCGGAGGTGAGCGCATCGAACACGTCCGCGGCGTGCTTGTTGTCGCGGGCCAGCACGCCGATCTCGCGCCAGGCCGGCTCGGCCATCGCCTCGTGCGCAGCCTTCACCTGGTCGGGCAGCCAGGCGAGCTCGTCGCGGTAGGTCTCGTGCACCGCCACCCGCACCTCGCCCGGCTCGGCGTCGGGCTTCGCCTCGAGCGGCTGGACCGCACCGGAGCTGTAGAGCGGCCGGGCCAGGTCGTTGGCGACCTGCAGGATCCGGCTGTCCGAGCGCCGGTTGACCACCAGCGGGTAGGTCCGCACCTCGGCGGCGCCCTCGTCGGTCGGGAAGTCCTCGCCGAAGCGCAGGATGTTGGAGACCGAGGCGCCTCGCCAGCCGTAGATCGCCTGGTTGGGGTCGCCGACCGCGCTGACGGCGTGGCCCCGACCGCTCGCCGGCCGCGCCCCCGAGAACAGCCGGCTGAGCATGAGGGCCTGGGCGACCGAGGTGTCCTGGTACTCGTCGAGCAGGACCACCTTGTACTTCGCCCGCTCCAGCTCGCCGACCTCCGGGCACTCGCTGGCCAGCCGGGCACCGAGCTCGATCTGGTCGGAGAAGTCCATCAGCCCGTGGTGCTGCTTGTGCCGCCGGTAGGACTCGACGAGCCCGAGCAGCTCCTCGCGCCGGTCGAACGAGTGCAGCACCTTGGCGACCTCGGCGGCCTTGGTCTTGTGGGTCTCCGCGGCCAGCGCCTCGGCGAACCGCGGCCGCTCCTGCGCCTGGAACCGCAGCACGTCCTCGGGGCCGACCAGGTGCTCGGTCATCGCCGAGTCGAGGGCGAGCAGGTAGTCGATCACCGTCTTCGGGTGGTCGCTGAGCAGCTCGACCCGGCCGGTGTACCGGGCGATCACCCGCGCGGCGAGCTGGTAGCGCGAGGCATCCGCGATGACCCGGGTGTCGGGCTCGTGGCCGATCCGCAGGCCGTGCTCGGTGAGCAATCCGGCGGCATAGGCGTTGTACGTCGAGACCGTCGGCTCCTCCGGTGGTTCCGGCCCGTCCCCCTCGGCCCCGTGCGGCTCCAGCTCGCGCAGCGACCGCCGCCCCGGAGCGTGCAGGATCCCGGCCGCCCGGAGCGAGTCCCGGATCCGGGAGGCGAGCTCGTGCGTCGCCTTGGTGGTGAAGGTGAGGCCGAGGACCTCGTGCGGCTCGACCTGGCCGGTCGCGACCAGCCAGACCACGCGGGCGGCCATCACGGTGGTCTTTCCCGAGCCGGCCCCGGCGATGACGAGCTGCGGCGCGAGCGGCGCGGTGATCGCCTCGAACTGCGGCGGGCTGAACGCGAACGGCATCCCCATCAGCCGGCGAAGCCCCTCGGGCGTGCCCAGGTCCGGGGCGCCGCCCGGCCCGGGTGCGTGCGGAGGGGTCGTCATGAGAGCACCGTCCCCGAGGCCTTGGTCGGACAGATCGCGTGGAACTGGCAGTAGTCGCAGTGCTTGCCGGGCTGGGCGTCGAAGACCTCCGAACGGACCACGCGGGCCGCGCGCATCAGCTGCACCTCCACCGGGAGCCGACCGTCCTCGTCGGGCTGCTGCGGCTCCTGGGGCTGCACCTTGACCGTGCCGCGGACCTCGCGGCGCAGCTGCACGAGCTCCGCGCCGCCGGGCTGCCCGGGACCGTCGAGCAGCTCGTCGACCGCGCCGTGCCGCACCGCGTGCTGGTAGAGGCCGAGCTGCGGGTTCCCGGGCAGCTCCTTGTCGGTCGGCGGGTTCTTCGAGGTCTTCAGGTCGACGACGACCACCCGGCCGTCCTCGTCGAGCTCGAGCCGGTCGGCGTAGCCGTTGAGCCGCACCCGCTGGCCGTCGGGCAGGGTCACCTCGGCGGTCAGGTGCCGCTCGGTCGCCAGCACGGTGCGGGCGCCCGGAGCGGTGTGCCAGTCGAGGAACCGGCCCAGGGCCGCCTCCACCTCGGCGCGCTCGCGGGTCGCCGCCCACGGGGTCCGGAACGCGATCCGGCCCCACACCGAGTCGACGTGCCGCATCAGCTCGGGCAGCAGCGTGTCCCGGTCGCCGACCAGCTCGCCCTTGGCGATCCGATCGGCCAGCGTGTGCACGACCAGGCCGAAGCCCTGGGACTGGCTCGACGGGCTGGCCCCGCCCGCCTCCCGCTCCAGGAACCACTTGGCCGGGCAGGTGAGCACCGCGTCGAGGGAGCTGGCCGAGAGGGTGACCGGCTCGTCGGGGCTGCGCAGCGGCGCCTCGGCGATGCTGCGGGCTCGGGTGCCCCACCACTGGCCGGGGTCGGCGGCGGGGACCAGGGCGACGTCGCGGTGCCGGGCGGCGGCCAGCACCGCGAGCCGGTCCGCGGCGGCGCGGCGCAGCGGCTCGGGCGTGCCAGGCTCGGACAGGGTGCGGCGCAGGTGCGCGACGAGCCCGGCCAGCGACAGCGGGCGCTGGGGCCGGCCGACCCGGTGGGTGCGCGAGACCACGGCCTGCCCGACGGGCGCGGCCCGGCCCACCG
Source organism: uncultured Actinomycetota bacterium (assembly GCA_963801125.1). Taxonomy (GTDB): domain Bacteria; phylum Actinomycetota; class Actinomycetes; order Propionibacteriales; family Nocardioidaceae; genus Nocardioides_B. Next base: position 37,258 of record CAWDDL010000005.1, on the reverse strand, counting down.
CGGAGTCCGCGGCGGCCTGGGCACCGTCCGGGCCGAGCTCGTCGACGAACCGGGACGGCTGCTCGCCGTCGTCCTCGGGCGAGGCGACCGCGGTGACCACGAGCCGCTCCCGGGCGCGGGTGCAGGCGACGTAGAACAGCCGACGCTCCTCGGCCAGCATGGCCCGCGTGGTCAGCGGCGGCAGCAGGCCCTCGGCGCCGATCCGGTCCGCCTGCAGCAGCGTGGAGCGGCGACGCAGGTCCGGCCAGCCCTCCTCCTGGACGTGCGCGACCACGACGAGCCGCCACTCCAGCCCCTTCGAGCGGTGCGCCGTGAGCAGGCGTACGGCGTCACCGCGCACCCCCCGCTCGGCGAGGGTGTCCGCGGGGATCTCCTGCGCGCGCAGGGTCGCGAGGAAGCTCTCCACGCTCGTGTGCCCGCGCTGCTCCTCGGCCCGGGCCGCGACCTCGAACAGCGCGCAGATCGCGTCGAGGTCGCGGTGCGCGTGCCGGGCCGCGGCACCTCCGGCCTCGACCGCGGAACGCAGCCGGTGCGGCCATCGGGTGCCGTCCCACAGCGTCCAGAGCACCTCCTCGGCGGTGCCGCCCGCCTCCAGGCCGGCACGGCCGGTGCGCAGCAGCTCGGCCAGCGCCCGGGCCTTGCCCGCGCCGCGCCCGCGCAGCCCCTCGAGCTGGTCCGGGTCGAGCAGTGCCGCCCGGAGCAGCTCGGGCGACGGCCGCGGGGTGCGGCCCTGCTCGTCGTCGAGGACGGCCGTCTTCTCGCGGGCGCGCAGGTCCCTCGCCAGCGCCCGCACCTCGGTCGCGTCCAGGCCTCCGAGCGGCGAGGTGAGCAGCCCTTCGGCACGGGCGGGGTCGAGGTGGTCGGGGTGCTCGGGATCGGTGTTGTGCAGGTTGACCACCGCCCGGAGCGCGTCGAGCAGCGGCGCGACGGCCGGCTCCTGCACGAGCGGGGTGTCGTCGCTGGCCACCTCGACCGGGACGCCGGCCGCGCCGAGCGCGCGACGCAGCCGCGGGACGGTGGCGCGACCGGACCGAACCAGCACCGCCATCTGCGACCAGGGCACGCCGTCCTCGAGGTGGGCGCGGCGGAGCAGGTCGGCGACGTGCTCGGTCTCGGAACGCTCGGTGTCGAAGGTGGCCACCTCGACCCGGCCGGGCCCGAGGTCGCCGGCCAGCGACTCGGGGTGGCGGAACGCCGCGAACGTGTCGGCGTCGATCGCCCCGGTGGCAGCGAGCGCGGACGCCACGGCACGCGAGGCGGCCAGCAGGTTGGGGCCGAACCGCCGGGTGACCCGGAGCGCGACGGTGTCGGCCGGCCGGCCGTCGGGGTGCCGGAAGTCGCCGGGGAACTCGAGGATGCCGCGCACGTCCGCGCCGCGGAAGCCGTAGATCGACTGGTCGGGGTCGCCGACCACGGTGAGGTCGCGCCCGCCGCCCGCGAGCGCCTGCAGCAGCCGGACCTGGCTGGGGTCGGTGTCCTGGTACTCGTCGACGAACACGTGGCGGAACCGGGCGCGCAGGTCGGCCTGCACCGCCGGCTGCTCCGCGAGCAGCACCGCCCGGTAGATCAGCTCGGGGTAGTCGATGGCGGCCTGGTCGTCGAGGATCACCTGGTACTGCTGCATGAACCGCGCCGCCGCGGCGAGCTCCGGCGCCCCGGACTCCTCCCCCATCACCTTGAGGTCGACCGGGTCGAGCCCCTTCTCACGGGCGCGCGACAGGACGGCCTGCACCTCGCGCGCGAACCCGCGGGTGCCGAGCGCCCGCGACAGCGAGTCGGGCCACATCCGGTCGGTCCGGTTGCCCTCGAGCAGCTGCTGGATGACCACGTCCTGCTCCGGAGCGGAGAGCAGCCGCAGCGGAGCGGCGTACACGTCGGCCGGCGCGTGCTGGCGCACCAGCCCGTAGGCGAAGGAGTGGAACGTCGAGCTGAGCGTGGTCGCCATCGTGCGGCCGAGCCGGGCGGTCACCCGGTCGCGCAGCTGCTCGGCGGCCTTGCGGCTGAACGTCAGGGCAAGCACCGAGTCGGGGGCGACGCCGCGCCGCTCGATCCGGTCGACGATGGCCTCCACCAGCGTGGTCGTCTTCCCGGTGCCGGGCCCGGCCAGCACGAGCAGCGGGCCGCCGGGGTGCTCCACGACGGACCGCTGGTAGGCGTCGAGCACGGGCGCGCCGGTGGGCTCGGCGCTGGGGTGCAGCAGCTGGTACGTCGTCACCGGGCCATTCCACCAGGGGGCACCGACAGCTCCTCGTCGCCGGGCCACCACATCGCCTTCGCCATGTCGAGGCGGCCCGACGGACGGACCGGTGCGCCCTCGGAGCGGAGCTGGGCGACCGCCTCGCCGTCGTGGCAGAGCGCCGGGGTGCCGTCGGCGTGCACGACCCGCCACCAGGGCACCGGACCGCCGTACGTCGACATCACCTTGCCGACCTGGCGGGGGCCGCCGGACCCGACCGCCTCCGCCAGCGCGCCGTACGTCGTGACACGACCGGGCGGGACCTGCTCGACCAGCGACAGCACCGCCTCGACGTACTCCTCGTCCACGCCGGCCACCCTACGGCGGCGCCTACGTCGCGTCGCGTGCGACCAGCCGCACCGAGAGGTAGACCAGCCAGCCGAGCAGCACGCCAAGCGCCGCGGCGCCCACCAGGCCGCTCGGATCCAGGCCGAGGCCACCGAGCAGCCGGGCGCCGACCCAGACCAGCGCCGTGACGGAGAGCAGCACCGCGGCCCGGCCGCCCCACAGCCGGAACATCCCCGGGTCCAGGGTCAGCTGCGGCGGACCGTAGGACGCGAGCGTGCACGCGAGGTGGAGCAGCAGCAGGTCGCCCGCCGCGACGAGGGTCCAGGCGCTCAGCGTCTCCGGGACATAGACGCCCCACAGGCCGCCGAGGCCGAGCACCAGGAAGGTCGGCGCGGCGGAGTCCGGCACCAGCATCACGAGCGCGGCGAGCAGCAGCAGGGCGACGGAGAGGATCACGTGCACGCCGCCGCCCGCCACGGCCACCAGCGCGAGCATCCCGGCCGACGCCGCGCCGACCACGCCGCGCAGGACCAGCTGCTGGCCGGAGGCGAGCGCGAGCCGCTCGGCCGCGACCCTGGTCGCCACCGCGGCGTTCACCGCGCCCCCATCCGAGGCATCCGGGCGCGCCGGCCCAGTCCGCGAAGCACGTCGTCGAGCGTGCCCGGGCCCCGCCACGCCACGACCGGGACGCCGGACCGGCTCACCCGGAGCAGCACCGTGTCGCGTTCCAGGCGCCGCATCCGCCAGGCCAGCGCCCGGCGCGGCTCGGTGACCTCGAGGTCGGGCGGCAGGGTGTCGACGACGACCAGGTCGAGGCCGCGCTGCGCGAGCATCCGGGTCACCGCCACGGCCTGGTCCGACAGCATCGGGGAGAGCACCACGACCACCGTGCCGGCCGGCACCGGGAAGCGGATCCGCGACGGGTCCGCGCCCCGGCTCTCCCCCGGCACGATGCGGGCGAGGGTGTCGAGGACCCGGCGCAGGTGCCGGCGCCCGCCGCCGAACGGTACGGCGCTCAGCGCGGTCGAACCGAGCACGCGCACGCCGACCCGGTCGCCGCGGTGCAGGTAGTGCTCGGCGACCGCCCCGGCCGCCCGTACGGCGATGTCGAGCGAGCTGGCCGGGTCCTGCACGCCACCGCCTGCGCCGACCTCGACGCCGCCGTCGACGAGGAGCAGCACGCTGGTGTCCTCCTCGGCGACGGTGCTGGTGACGTGGAGCGTGCCGGTGCGCAGCGACACCCGCCACTGCACGCGGCGCAGACGGTCCCCGGGCGCGAACGGGCGGATCGAGGAGAACTCCGTGCCGCCCCCCGCCCGGCGCGCCTGGTGGGTGCCGACGAGGCCGATGGGGTGCGGCACCGGCGCCCGGCTGTCGAAGACGCCCGGCATCGGCAGCGTGGTCAGCCGCGACGGCAGCACCGGGTGCGGTCCCCACTGCCGGCCGGCCCACGGGCCGGTCGCCGCGACCACGCCGCCGCCGACGGCCCGGCGTCCCCAGCGGGTCGTCGCCAGGGCGAGCGGGACCTCGAGGTGCTCCTGCGGCTGCGCCGACGTGCGACCGGCCACCCCGCCGGGCGGGTCGAAGGCGATCCAGTCGCCGCGCACGAGCGCAGCCACGGCGTGCTCGACGTCCCCGGTGTCGTCGAGCCGGACCCGCAGCGTGGTCGCCTCCCCCTCCCGCAGCGACGTGTGGTCGAGGGCCGCGGCAGCGCGCGGCGACGCGACGGGACGACGTACGACGGCCAGCGCGGCGTGCACCAGGAACGGGGTGCCGAGCACCAGCAGGTCGACCCGCCCGGTCGTCACCGCGACGGCAGCGGCCGCGCCCGACACCAGGGCGGCCCGGGCCAGCGTCGCGGTCGGACGCCAGCCGGCCGAGACGGTGCTGGCCGGAGCGCTCACGGGCTCTCGGGCGCGGCGTACGGTGACCGCTCCCGCGCGCCCGGCGTCTCCACCTGCGCCAGCACGCTGCGCACGACCGAGGCCCCGGACACCTCGCTCATCCACAGCTCGGGCTTGACCGTGACGCGATGGGCGAGCACCGACGGGGCGACCGCCTTCACGTCCTCGGGGATGACGTAGTCGCGACCGGAGATCACCGCGTACGCCCGCGCGGTCAGCATCAGGGCGAGCGCGCCGCGCGGCGACGAGCCGAGCAGCAGCTGGGGGTGCTCGCGGGTCGCCGCGGCGAGCGCCACGCAGTACCTGCCGACGCTCTCCTCGACGGTCACCGTCTCGATCGCCGCCTGCATCTCCAGCAGCCCGGCGGCGTCGGTGACCGGCTCGAGGGTCTGCTCCTCGCGCTGCCGGGTCAGCCGCCGGCCGAGCACGTCCCACTCCTGGTCCCGGGTCGGGTAGCCGAAGCCGACCCGCAGCAGGAAGCGGTCGAGCTGCGCCTCCGGCAGCGGGTAGGTGCCTTCGTACTCCACCGGGTTGGCCGTGGCGATCACGTGGAACGGCGCCTCGAGCGGGAAGGTCTGCCCCTCGACGGTGACCTGCCGCTCCTGCATCGCCTCGAGCAGGGCGGCCTGGGTCTTCGGCGGGGTGCGGTTGATCTCGTCGGCGAGGAGCAGCCCGGTGAACAACGGCCCGGGCCGGAACACGAACTCCGACTGCTTCTGGTCGAAGATGAACGACCCGGTCAGGTCGGCCGGGAGCAGGTCGGGGGTGAACTGGGCGCGGGCGAAGCCCAGCCCGAGGGTCTGCGCGAAGGACCGGGCGGCGAGGGTCTTGCCGAGACCGGGCAGGTCTTCGATCAGCACGTGACCGCCGGCGAGGACGCCGGAGAGCACGAGCACCAGCGCGTCGCGCTTGCCGACGACCGCGCGCTGCACCTCCTCGAGGATCGCGCCGGCGCGCGCGGAGACGTCCGCCAGGTTGGGGGTGGGGGTCACAGTTCCTCGATTCGCTTCAGGAGTACGTCGATCCGGCCGGTCGACAGCCGGGGGTAGGGAGCGTGCTGGGTGACGACCGCGGTGAGCTCGGGGCCCAGGATCTGCGCGGCCCGCTCCGGGTCCGCCACCAGGCTGATCCCGTGGTGCGCGACGAGCCGCTGGTCGGCGAGCTCGGCGAGCTGGCGGTACAGCGCGTCGCCGACCTCGTGGGCGGTCTCGTGCTGGAGCAGGATCCGGTTCAGCCGCTCGAGCCGCGGGTCCTCGCCGGGTGGCCGGACCGGCTCCTCGACCATGCCGGGCCAGGACGACGTCTCGGCGTCCCCGGACACGTCGAGGAACAGCCACACCACGGCGGCGCCCACCCCGATGGTCAGCGCCAGCAGGCCCGGCCGCGGGTGGTTGCCGAGGATGCCGCCGACCGCCGCCACGACGAGCCAGAGCACGAACGCGATGGCGACCCGCGGCAGCCAGAGCGCCACGGGGGTCATCGCGGCGCTCCGAGCCGGCGCAGGTCCTCGTGCAGCTGCTCCAGAGCGGACCGGGCCGCCGTGCGCGCGTCCTCGCCGAGCTCGTGCTCGGAGAACCGGGCCTCGCGGTAGAGCCGGGCCAGCTCGCCGATCGAGCGCGGGTCCAGGTCGAGCCGGTGCAGCACCCGCACGGTGAACTCGGCGGCCGTCTCGTAGCGCTCTCGCGGCAGCCCGGCGGCCCCGACGCTCTCCTCGAGCCGCAGCCAGCATCGGACGATCGCGTTGCGCGGGCTGCCGCCGCTGATCGCGTCGAGCTGTGCGTCGTGGTCCTCGGCCAGGGTGCGCGCGACCTCTGATGCGGGCAGCACCTCCACGTCGACCTGGGGCGGCGCCTCGGGGCGGCGCGGTCGATGCAGCCAGGCCCAGCGCAGGAGCAGGGTCAGCCCGACCAGGAAGGCGATGACCACTGCCCAGGCGAGCAGGTCCCCGAGCCAGCTGAGGTCGATCTTCTGCGGTGCGTCGCGGGGGTCACCGGTGCCCGGTGCGCGGCTGGCGCTCGCCGATGACTCGGGGCTCGGTGTCCGGGCGTCGAACGTGAGCCGGCGGCCCGAGGGGCGCAGGAGCGCGACCGGGCCCGCGGTGGCGGCCCACAGCAGCAGGAGGAGCCCCGCCGCCAACGCCGGCGCGAGGGCGGCCGCACGCCTGTCTCGCCCCGTCATGGTGCGGAGCGTAACCGGGTGGCAACTGCCCGGCATCCTGCGGACGTCATCAGCCCGAGCCGGATCCAGCGTCGTACGACGCTGCCTCAGACGACGGCGAGGGCCCGGCCCCCCGTTGAGGCCGGACCCCCGTCGGGCCCATCAGAGCTTCAGCAGGTCACAGCAGCGGCGAGAACGGCTCCGTGCCGGGGACCAGGGCCAGGCCGGAGAACCCACTGCTGGCCTGGGCGTAGGTGAGCTCGTGGTGGAGGTCGCCCACCCCGTTGGAGCCGGCGAGGGGTGCCAGCGCCAGGGTCGACAGCACGCCGAGCGCGTTGCCGTCCGCGTCGAGGAAGGCACTGCCCGAGTCGCCCGGGACGCCCGGGCTCACGGTGTAGACCGGGTGGCTCCAGCCGTTGGCCTCGGTGCCGAGGCTGGTGCCCTGCTTCGGCGAGAGCGCGCTGACGCCGGCGCGGAGGCTGGAGTTGCCGTAGGAGTAGACCGTGTCACCGGTCGCCGTGCCGGTGGTGTTGATCCCGACGGGGCCGCCCCAGAACGGGATGCTCGGGTTCACCTTGGACACGTCCGCGGCGTCGACCTTCACCAGGGCGAGGTCGTTGTAGGCGCAGGTGTCGGCGTCGGTCTCGCCGAGCTTCTGCATGGTGAGCCAGGAGCTGTAGGCCAGGGTGCCGGAGCCGACCTTGGTGCCGCTGGAGATGAGCGAGCCGCCCTCGACGAAGTCGACCTTGGTGCCGAGCGGCAGGGATGCGGCCGTGCAGCCGTTGGTGTCGGTGGCCGCACCGGTCCCGGCGCAGTGGGCGGCGTACCCGACGTACGTCGTGCCGGTGCCGTCGGTGAAGACGAAGTTCGCGGTGCACTGGGCGCCCTCGGTGTACATCATCACGCCGGGGTGGATCGCGGCGGAGTCCGCCGGTGCCCAGGTCTGCGAGACGGTGACGTTCTTGCCGCCCTTGGCGTTGCCGGCGGCCTCGGCCGGGACCGTCGTCGCGGCGACGGCGGTGGCGGCGATGACGGCGCTCGCGCCGACGGAGATGAGCGCGCGCGCCCGAGAGTTCTGCATGAAGGTGTTCCTTCCCAGAGGTGAGGTCCTGCTTCTGCGAGAGTCCAACGACGTTGGGGTGGGAAGGTCACGCGACAGGTGGCGCCGACGCCGGTGGCCGACCGGCTGCGGGCGCCGCTGCAGGTAACAGATCGGTGAAAGTCCCCATCTGGCCGCTATCGGGTGCCGATTCTGGGGGTAGGAGGCCTGGGGAGACCTCAGTGGGAGGGACCATGTTCATCGAGCACCCGCACACCGTTCCGATGTGCACCATCAGGCCGCACCCCGACGGCGGCTGGACCGCGGTCCTGCACATGACCGGCACCGAGAGCCCGGCTCCGCACGCCGAGGCGATCAGCCTCCCGGACGTGCTCGGCGCGATCCGGTGGGCACACAACCACTACGGGTCGGTGCCGCTGGCCATCGACGACCCCGGCGCGCACAGCCGGCCCGCCTGACGGGGGCTCGGCCGCGGCGAGACAACCCGCCCGACGGGCAAACGGCCGCGATCCCGGCCTTGGCGGCCAGGATGCGGCCCGTTTGCCCGTCCGAGTGGTCGGCGGCGGCTTCGCGGCTACGTCAGTACGACGGCTGCGACGGGTCGATCTGGTTGACCCACGCCACCACGCCGCCACCGACGTGCACGGCGTCGCCGTAGCCCGCGCCCTTCACGACCGCGAGCGCCTCGGCGGAGCGGACACCCGACTTGCAGTGCAGGACGACCTGCTTGTCGCCGGGCAGCTGGGTCAGCGCGTTGCCGTTGAGGAACTCGCCCTTGGGGATCAGCACCGAGCCCGGGATCTTGTTGATCTCGTACTCGTTGGGCTCGCGGACGTCGACCAGCACGAAGTCGCGCTCGCCGTTGTCGCGCTCCTTGAGCCACTGCTCGAGCGTGGCCACGGAGATGGTCGCGTCGACGGCCGCGTCGGCGGCCTCGTCGGAGATCGCGCCGCAGAACGTGTCGTAGTCGATCAGCTCGGTGACGGTCGGGTTCTCGCCGCAGAGCGCGCAGTTCGGGTCCTTGCGGACCTTGAGCTTGCGGTACTCCATCTCCAGGGCGTCGTAGATCATCAGCTGACCGACGATCGGGTCACCGATGCCGGCGAGCAGCTTGATCGCCTCGTTGACCTGGATCGAGCCGATGCTCGCGCACAGCACGCCCAGCACGCCGCCCTCGGCGCAGGAGGGGACCATGCCCGGCGGCGGCGGCTCGGGGTAGAGGCAGCGGTAGCAGGGCGCGTCGTCGACCATGCTTCGGCGCGAACACCGAGGCCTGCCCGTCGAAGCGGTAGATCGAGCCCCAGACGTAGGGGATGCCCAGGAAGTACGCCGCGTCGTTGACCATGTAGCGGGTCGCGAAGTTGTCCGTGCCGTCGACGATCAGGTCGTACTGCTCGAAGATGCCCATGCACGTTGTCGTTGTCGAGGCGCTCCTCGTGGAGGACCACGTTGACGAGCGGGTTGGCCTCGGCGATCGACTCCTTGGCCGACTGGGCCTTGGACTTCCCGATGTCGCTCTGGCCGTGGATGATCTGGCGCTGCAGGTTGGACTCGTCGACCTCGTCGAACTCCGCGATGCCGAGCGTGCCGACGCCCGCCGCGGCCAGGTAGAGCAGGGCAGGCGAGCCGAGCCCGCCGGCGCCGATGACGAGGACCTTGGCGTTCTTCAGCCGCTTCTGACCGTCCATGCCGACGTCGGGGATGATCAGGTGCCGGCTGTAGCGGCGTACCTCGTCGTTGGTCAGCTCGCTGGCCGGTTCGACCAGGGGTGGCAGGGACACAGGTGCTCCTCGGGCGTGCGGGACAGGGTTCTGGTGGTGGCAACACCACCCGACCTCACGATGTTCCCCGAGGGCGGCCCGTCGACGCCGAGCGTCCCGTCATCTGGACCGAGCGTCCGGGATGCGGTCAGGTCAGCCGTTCGGCGAACACGATCGCGTTGGAGTCGTAGCCCGAGCCGTTCCAGTCCTCGCAGGTGATCAGCACCAGGCGGCCCGGACCGGTCTGGGAGAACACCCGCTGCGCGTCGCGGGCGAGCTTGCCCTTGTCGTAGATGGTGACCCCGGTGACGGCGTACCGGATCAGACCCTTGGCGGTGCGCACCTGCACCCGGTCGCCCTTGTGCAGGGTCTCGAGGTTGTCGAACGCTCCCCCGCCGGTGTGCACGGTGTGCCCGGTGATCAGCGCGCCCCCGCGGAGCGCCCCGGGCATCGCGCCCTGGTCCCACCAGCCGAGCATCTGCGGGTTGCTGGGCGGCAGCAGGATCCCGTTGTCGACCGGGATCGGGACGACCGGGGCGTTCACGTCGAGCTGCGGCACGATGAGCCGCGTCGGCACGCCGGTGGCCGGGTCGCGGACCGGTTTCGGTGTCTCGACCTCGGCGATGCTGACCGCCGGCGCCACGACGTACGGCGGCAGCTGCGGGCCGGTCTCGACCGGCCGGGAGGCCTCCGGCGTCGTGACCTCCTGGAAGGACCGCACCAGCGCGGGCCCCGAGACGGCCAGCAACAACCCGGACCCGGCCAGGATGAGGCCGAGCACGGCGAGCCACCGGGTCCGGTGGTCGCCGTGCTCGGTTGCTTGGCTATGCCTGATGGGCGCCGTATTCACGTCGTCCCAAGCCTAGCCATCCTCCGGCAAGCAGGAGGAGCAGACCGCCCGCAACCATCAGCTGCGCGAGCAGGCTGGCGGTGGAGCTGGCCGAGTCGCCCGGCAGGGATGCCAGGCCTGCGTCGACCGCGGTCGGCGCGACGGCCTGGGTGCCCAGGACGGTCGGCGTCTTCTGCGGCTTCGGCCGGCTGGACTCCGAGCCCTTGACGGTCGCGCAGTTCAGGTCCGCCTTCGACGGGTAGCTGTGGTCGAAGGTGTTGTCGAACCCGGCCGGGAAGGCGAACTCGTCGGCCACGGCCGGCTTGATGTTCGCCGTCACGGTGACGCTGTTGCCGCGGCCCGGGGTTCCGGAGACCGCGTAGTCCACGAGGTCGGTCAGGTTGCCCGACCACTTCGCCCGGTTCAGGCGCTCGCACGTCGGGTCGGTGAAGCTGACCGTCGGAGCGATCTCCTCCACACCCGCGATGCATGGCTCCCCGGAGTCTGTCGCGGTGCCATATGAGTGCGACGTCGTCTGGTCGGTGAACGTCACGCCTGCCGGGATGATCGACACGCTCAGCACGCCGTTGACCAGCGACCAATCGAGCGTCGCGGTGTCCGCCGGAACGTCCCATGTGGCGTTGCCGAGCCCACAGGGGTCCGTTTGACTCGGTGCGGCGGGAATCTGGATGGTCTCAGGACACGGAGCTCCGGAGTCCGTCGCCGTGCCGTAGGAGTGCGACGTCGTCTGATCGGTGAACGTCACGCCTGCCGGGATGATCGACACGCTCAGCACGCCGTTGACCAGGCTCCAGTCCAGCAGCTCGGTGTCACCCGGCACGTTCCACGATGCGTTCCCGGGACCGCAAGGGTCTGTCTGCCCGGGGGCGGCCGGAATGTCGATGCTCCGCTCACACGGAACATTGGTCGGCATCGTGTAGTTGACGACGTAGGTGTGCTCCTCGCTGGGGAACACGTAGCCGGGCTCGGCTGTAAAGGTCGCGGTTCCATCGCCGTTGTCATGACCGGTGTACTCGTCCTCGTTCGTGGACAGCGTCACCTTGTCGTTCGCCGTTCCGCACGGGTCGTAGACGTCCACGGTCGGAAGTGTCTCGATGACCGTTGGGTGATCGCCTTCGTCCTGGCAATCCTCCGCACTGGTGGCGACATAGTCGTTCTTGGCGTCCCCTGCCTTGTGATCGTCTCCCCGCCAGGTGCCATCGGATTTCCAGTGCTTCGCAGGATGGCCCGGCAGGTTGTTGAGGTGCGCCGGCAGAGATTCGTCGTCCACCTCGATGAAGACGTACGGGTTGGTGTCCGACGCCGTCCTGTGACAGATCGTTGTCTTGGTCGGGTTCCCGGAAGGCGTCCCCTCGTCGCCAGCCGTCGCCGCTGGCGCGCTGAGCATCACCAGGCCCCCCGACATAATCAGTGCGCCGGCCGCGGCCAGCGCCGTTGCTGCACGCGTTCGCCACATGCGCGATCGCGGAAGCGAGAGTTTCCTACTCACAATTCCCACCCTTAGCTGTTGTGCCCCCGTTGGTCTCTAGAGACCGGCGCGCGCCCCCGCGCGACAGACCCTTCGGGCAGGTGGAGGACACGACACAGCGCAGTGACCGGCGGTCATCGAGAGCGACCTCGGTTTTCCAGCTCAGGTGGCCCCCCGGCCTACCCCACGTTCACGGACGATGTGTGGTGTCCGTATGCCCGACCATCGCCCGTGAAGGGCATGCCGGACAAGACACATTCGGGCTATTTTCCGGCAATCTGCTTGACAAGTCGTTCCGTTAGGTGACGGAAAGTCCGAATTGCGAGGACCGCGCGGTCCGATATTTGTGCGGCCTGGGATGGGAACAGCAGGCCGGCGGGCCGCTGCATCAGCGGCCCGCCGCAAGTTGCGCACTACCTCCTTGGTCAGATCTCGTGTCCGCCGTACTCGCGACGTCCGAACCCGAGCAAGCCGCCGGCGACCAGCAGGAGCAGGCCACCGCCGACCATCAGCTGCGCGAGCAGGTTGCCGCTGGTCGAGCCGGTGTTCGGCAGACCCGCGAGACCGGCGTCCACGCCCGTCGGGACAGCCGCTTCGGTGCCGAGCACGACCGCCGGCTTCTTGTCCGACTTGGGCGTGGCTACCGCCTCATTGTCCGGCTCGGGGATCAACGACTCCACGCCGGCGATGCACTCGAGCTCGAGGGACTCGGCCGTGGTCAGGTCACGGACCTGCACCCAGTCGCCCCAGACCTCGTCGCCGACCGCGGGTTCGTAGGTCCGCGTCGCCGCGTTCCACACGTACGACGTGGTCTGCGAACCCGACCTGGACTCCACGCCCATGTCGCAGGAGATCTGCTCGTCGCTGAGCGGCGCCACTACCGGATCCGGCTGATCGGGCTGGCAACCCAGCTGCGTGAACTCGGCATCGGTCAGCACCCGGACGAACGTCCAGGCTGCCCAGACCTCAGCGCCCACCACCGGGTCGTAGGTCCGCGTCTCCGCGTTCCACACGTACGTCGTGGTCTGCGTGCCCGACCTCGACTCCACACCAGCAGCACACGTCATCCTCTGGTCCGTGAGCGGCGTCACTACCGGGTCAGGCTGATCCGGCTGGCAACCCAGCCGCGTGAACTCGGCATCGGTCAGCGGCACGTAGTTCCAGGCGTCCCACACCGTTGTCCATTCTGACTCCGGCTCGAGCTGCCATCCGCTCTCCGTCAGGACGTACTCCTTGGTGACGACGCCCGTGCGCGTCCCGTGCCCGAGCTCACAGGTCACGTCCGTCTGGCTGACGGGTTCGGTGACCGGGTCCGGTCCGACCGGCCCGGGGCAGGTCTCGGTCCCGGTGTACCGCTGGCCCTGGCCGGTATTCGCGTCGGTCGCCCAGTCGAGCACGTAGGACCGGTCCTGAGCGTCGGAAAAGTACGCAGGCACGGTGTGGCCGTCCCACTCGTTCTGCTGAATCGAGCTCACGGCCGTGTAGATGGGTTGCTTGCCCGACTTCAGGACCTCATCCACACCGGGCTTCCCGACGTACTTGCAGACGAAGACATGCTCCTGCCCGTTGGTCGCGGTGGCCGCGGGTGCCCCCAACATCACCACGCCCCCCGACATCACCAGTGCGCCGGCTGCTGCCAGCGCCGTTGCCATCCGCGTCCGGCCTGTCGGCCCGCGCGTGAGCGTGAAGAACTTGCGCATCAGAACCACCTCTGCGACTCAGCCCCCGTTGCCCCCCGTGGGTGCAGAGACCGTCCGCGCGCCCCCGCGCGGCGGCCCCGTCGAGTCGGTCGGAGGGTGGTCGGCACCTGGGCCGCGCCCGCGGGTACGGGCTCGGAGCGGGTGCTCGGTGGCCCCCCGGCCTACCCGCTCTGACGGACCCGCTTGTTACCGGTCCGTCTGGTTCCATAATTCACCCGGCGCACATGCCCGACAAGGACCTTTGGTCCCGTTCTGCGCACCGACATCACTCAGACCCGATCGGCCACGACCACGGCGTTGGAGTCGTACCCGGTGCCGTTCCAGTCCTCGCAGGTGATCAGCACCAGCCGCCCCGGAACGGTCTGGGAGAAGATCCGCCCGGCGTCTCGGGCCAGGGTGGACTTCCGGTAGACGGTGACCGAAGTGACGGCGTACTCCAGCACCCCGTACGACGTCCGCACGCGCACGCTCTGCCCCGCGCGCATGGTGTCGAGGTCGTCGAACGCCCCGCCACCGGTGTGCACCGTGTGTCCGGTGATCAGCGCCCCGCCCGTCTCGGCCCCGGGCTGGGCGCCGTCGCGCCACCAGCCGAGGGTCTGCGGGTCTCCGGGAGGGAGCAGGACGCCACCGGGCGCGGTGATCGAGATGACCGGCGCGTCCACGCCCAAGGACGGCACGACGAGCCGGACCGGGACGCCCGGGTGCGGGCGAGGTCGAGGGCTGGCCGAGGCCAGCTCGACGCCGGGAGCCACGCGATACGGCTGGGTGACCGGTTCGCTCTTGGGCGCCGCCGGAGTGGTCGCGGACGTCTGCTGGTGAGGTACGGCGACCGGCCGACTCGTGCTGGCGGGTTCCCGGTCGGCCAGCGCCCGGACCGTCCACGGGAGCGTCGCCGTCACCAGCGCAAGAACGACGCCGAGCGCGGCGAGCCACAGGGGTGGCCCGCCGCGCTCGTTCATGGGGTCAGGACTCGTATGCACCGCGGGTGCGTCGTCCGAGTCCCATCGAGCCTCCCGCGACCAGCATGAGCAGGCCACCGGCCACGAGGGCCTGCGCCAGCCAGGGGCTGCCGGTTGAGGAGACAACTGCGGTCGGCAGGGAGGCCAGGCCGGCGTCGACCGCCGTCGGGACCGCTGCCTGGGTGCCGAGCACGACCGGTCCGCGGTCGCGCGGCTTCGGCTTGGCGTGCTGCGTCGGCAAGCTGTCGTGCGTGGGCTTGACCTCTTCGGCACCCAGGATGCACTCGTCGCCCGTCAGCTTCTTGTCGACCTTCACCGACTGCTCGGTGATCGTGCCGGCCGGGAAGGTGTAGCCGGTCGCCGCAGCGTAGGTGAACGTCACCGTTCCGGGCACCGCGCCCTGGCGGGTGGTCAGCACGCCGTCCGGCTGGTTCGGGACGATGAGCGCGCCCCGCTGCGAGCAGGTCCCCTCAGTCGCCTCGGCGTAGTTCGGCGTGACCGGGATCAGCTCCGGGTTCGGGATGACGAGGGGCGGAGAGCCCGGGTTGGGGTTGGCGTCGTCACCAGGGCCGGTGCAGCCGGTGAGCCCCTCGCCAGCACCATTCACGTGCACCGTCCACTCGGTCCGGCCGGTGAGAAGGTAACCACTGTCCGCCTCGGCCGTGACCGCGTGGTCCCCGGGAGCGTCCGAGGTGGATCCGGTCCACGAGTAACCGTCGTCGACCGCGTTGGGGAGCACCAGGGTGCCCGCCGTGGCGCAGGTGTTTTCGGATGCCGACGGGGCCTGTGCCTCAACCTCGACCAGGCACGCGCCTGCTGAGTTCTCGTTCACGAGGTAGGTCGCGGTCTTGTCGCCAACGCGCACCCAGTTGGCCGGCAGCGTGGCAGCAAACACCTTGGTCGCATCTGTGACGGTCGCCGTCACCACGTGCTGGCTGTAGTCGTAGGAGATGTCGTCGGTGTTGGCAGGCAGCTCGACAGAAAGGTTCGAGCTGGTCCCCGGACCCGTGCAAGCAGGCTGAGTCACAGTCGGGTTCTCGGGAGAGACCTGACCTGGGCAAGGGACGGCGGATCCGAAGTCGTGAGTCCAGGTGGCCGTGGTGGCTCGCGGCCCGGAGGCCGTCCACCCGCCAGTGAGAGGCCAGGCGAGGCGGTCATCCGGGTCGCGCAGCGTCGCGGTCACCGTGGCGACGCCAGTGAGACCGTCCCAGGCGGGAGCGGAGTAATCCACGTCGCTGGTGTCGCCGATCGGCGTGATCGCCCCGGTTGAACCGCAGCCTCCGATCGGTGTGTAGTTCACGGTGGTGAGCGCGACTCGGTCGTCGTGGCCGCCGGGGTTCCCGTCGTCGTCGCCGTCGTCGCTACCGTCGTCGTTGAGGCTCAGACACCAGGTCTCGAAGTCCACGCCCTCCGGGGCATCGGCTGCCACGAAGTCAGGGAAGCCCTCAATGGCACCCGAGCCGCCTGCGAGGTGCTCAGAGTGGCCGTTCTGAGGGTTGTTGAAAGCGTTGTCGCTGATGTTCAGATACACGTAGGCGTCTGAGTTTCGATGGCAGACGTCGATCTTGTCGGCCGCCGCACTGGCAGCCGGGGCGGTCAGCATCACGATTCCCGAGGAGAAGACGAGGGCGCCTATCGCGGCAAAGACCGCCGCGGTGCGCTTGCGCCAGGCACGAGCCTGGGCAGAGTTGTGCGGTGCGTTCACTTGTTCCCACCCTAAAGAATGCGCTCTCACGAGCGCTCGGACCCCATGTCCTGCGCCGGTCGCCGGCAGTGCCCCCACGGCCTGGCGATCCGACGGGTGCTTCGAACTCCGTCGTGACACCCAACACTTACTTTCCTCGCGAATCGGACATTGCGAAACCGCCCGTTCGGGCTATTTAGGTTGCAAAACGGACTACTCGGACTAGTCCGACACCCCGACCCACGGGGAGACGCCCACGTGTCGGCCGCGGCGATTACCCCGGAGTAGGCTTCGGCGCAGTACAGGAGCATGAGAGGCAGGGCCAGTGACGACGATGCACGAGGAGAAGCCGCGCGGCGGCCGGATGCCGCGTAACGCCCGGCGCGCGCAGCTGCTCGAGTCGGCGCTCGGGGTCTTCGTGGCCCAGGGCTACCACGCGGCCGCGATGGACGACATCGCCGAGCGGGCCGGCGTCTCCAAGCCGGTGCTCTACCAGCACTTCCCCGGCAAGCTCGAGCTCTACCTCGCGCTGCTCGACCAGTCCTGCGACACGATCATCGACGCCTGCCGGCACGCCCTGAAGTCGACCGACGACAACAAGCTGAGGGTCGAGGCGGCGATGCACGTCTTCTACGACTACGTCGCCAGCGCCCAGGGTGCGTTCCGACTGGTCTTCGAGTCCGACCTGACCAACGAGCGGGCCGTGCGCGAACGCGTGGACCGGGTCACTCGTGAGTGTGCCGAGGCCATCGCCGAGGTGATCCACAGCGACACCGGCCTGCCCGACGAGCAGTCCCGGCTGCTCTCGGTGTCGCTGGTGGGAATGGCTCAGGTCAGCGCCCGGTTCTGGCTGGACACCGAGGGTGAGATCCCGCAGAAGGACGCAGCCAACCTGGTCACGGCGCTGGCCTGGCGCGGCATCCGCGGGTTCCCCCGCACCGACGAACAGCCCTGAACCCCACCGACCCACAAGGAGGTCCTCCCATGGAGGTCAAGATCGGCGTGCAGAACGCCAACCGCGAGCTGGTCATCGACAGCGACCAGTCCGGCGACGACATCGAGAAGGCCGTCTCCCAGGCCATCGAGCAGGGCGTCCTCTCGCTGACCGACACCAAGGGCCGGCGCGTGGTCGTTCCCGCGGACAAGATCGCCTACGTCGAGATCGGCTCCCCCACGATCGGCCAGGTCGGCTTCCGCTCCTGAGCGGAGCCGCCGGCAGCGATACCGGCGTCAGTACTCGCCCCGCGGTCCGGTTTGCGGGACCATGAGGACGGGTACGTCGTAGCGCCGGAGCGCAAGACCTGCTGCTCCGACCCAATCAGGAAGGCGCGTGCAATGGGAGTCATCGGAGTCATCATCGTCGGCATCATCATCGGGCTCCTCGGCAAGTTCATCGCCCCGGGCGACAAGGACAACATCCCGATCTGGCTGACCATCCTCTGTGGAATCGGCGGCACGATCATCGGCTGGTACGTCATGGCCGACGCCGGCACGCTGTGGCGCTGGGTCGTCTCGATCGTGATCGCCGCGATCCTCGTGGTGATCGCCTCGACGGTGACCGGCCGCAACACCGGAGCCAAGCGAGTCTGAACCACTCTCCACGGACCGGGTCCCGCCGCAGGGCGGGGCCCGGTTCTGCATCTCCCTCCCGGTTCCCGGCGCAGCCCGCCGTCCGGCCTCAGGCCGACAGGCCGAGCGCCTCCATCCGTTTCGAGTGGTTCTCGGTCAGCCGGGTGAACAGCCGGCTGATCGCGGCGAGGTCCATGGCGGGCCGGTCGACACCGCCGGCGAGCAGCGCGGACAGGGCGTCGCGCTCGGCGGCGACCCGCTGCGCCTGCGAGAGCGCCTCCCCCATCAGCCGGCGCCCCCACAGCGCGAGCCGTCCCCCGACCCGGTGGTCGGCCGCGATCGCCTTGCGGACCCGGTGGACCACGAAGTCGGACTGCCCGGCGTCGGCCAGGCTCTCGATGATCAGCGCCCGGGTGTCGGCGTCGACGAAGGCGGCGACCTCCCGGTAGAAGTCGGCGGCCAGCCCGTCGCCGACGTACGCCTTGATCAGCCCCTCGTACCAGTCCGACGGCGCCGTGCGCGCGTGGAACGCCTCGAACGGCGTCCGGAACGGCTCCATCGCCTCGAACGGGTCGGCGCCCAGCTCCTCGAGCCGTTCCCGGAGGCCCTCGAAGTGGCCGAACTCGTTGGACGCCATCCGGGCCACATCGGCCTTGTCCGCGAGGCTCGGGGCCATCTTCGCGTCCTCGGCGAGCCGCTCGAACGCGGAGATCTCGCCGTACGCGATCACGCCGAGCAGGTCGACCACGGCCGCGAGGTAGGACGGATCCTCGAACGCGACCGGCACGGGCTGCTCTCCACTCGCTGCCGGTGTCTCACCGGGCGGCCCGGACGGCGATTCAGTCATGTCGGCAGCCTAGCGATAGACTGGCCGCAGCCGTCGCGGAGAGCAGGACGCTCGCAGCAGTGAGCGGGAGCCCGGCGACGCAGGACCATACGTCGAAGAGACAGGCAAGACCCTGACCACCTTCAGAGACCTCGGGGTGCTCCCCGAAATCGCTGACGCGCTCGAGCGCGCCGGCATCACCACCCCCTTCCCGATCCAGGAGATGACGCTCTCGGTGGCCCTGATGGGCACCGACCTCATCGGCCAGGCGCGCACCGGCACCGGCAAGACGCTGGCCTTCGGGATCCCGTTGCTGCAGCGCACGGTCGCGCCGCACGACACCGACTACGAGGACCTCGCCGCGCCCGGCAAGCCGCAGGCGCTCGTCGTCGCGCCGACTCGCGAGCTGGCGCTGCAGGTCTCCAACGACCTCGCGCTGGCCGGTGCCGACCGCGGCTCGCGGGTGCTGACCGTCTACGGCGGCGTGTCGTACGACGTGCAGCTCGACGCGCTCAAGGCGGGCGTCGACGTCGTCGTGGGCACGCCGGGCCGCCTCCTCGACCTGGCGAACCGCCGGGCCCTGGACCTGTCGCACGTGAAGTGCCTGGTCCTCGACGAGGCCGACGAGATGCTCGACCTGGGCTTCCTGCCCGACGTCGAGCGGCTGATCGCCAAGACCCCGGAGACCCGGCAGACGATGCTGTTCTCGGCGACCATGCCGGCCGCGATCGTCACGCTGGCTCGTCGGCACATGCGCCACCCGATGAACATCCGCGCGGAGTCGTCGGAGTCGCAGCAGACCGTGCCGGCGACCGCGCAGTTCATCTACCAGGTGCACGACCTGGACAAGCCGGAGATGCTGGCCCGGATCCTGCAGTCGGAGAACTCCGGCCTCACGATCGTGTTCACCCGCACCAAGCGCCAGGCGCAGCGGGTCGCCGAGGACATGCAGGAGCGCGGCTTCGACGCCTCCCCGCTGCACGGCGACATGCAGCAGGTCGCCCGCGAGAAGGCGCTGAAGAAGTTCCGCGAGGGCAAGACCAAGCTCCTCGTCGCGACCGACGTGGCCGCCCGCGGCATCGACGTCGCCGACGTCACCCACGTGATCAACTACAGCTGCCCCGAGGACGAGAAGACCTACGTCCACCGGATCGGCCGCACCGGCCGCGCCGGCGCGACGGGGATCGCGATCACGTTCGTCGACTGGGCCGACGTGACGCGTTGGAAGCTGATCAACAAGGCGCTCGAGCTGCCGTTCGAGGACCCGCCGGAGACCTACTCGAGCTCCGAGCACTTCTTCCACGACCAGGGCATCGCCCCGGGCACGAAGGGGCGCCTCGTCCCGGAGAAGCCGCGCGAGCCGAAGGCGCCCTCCGGCGGAGAGCGTGGCGACCGCGGCGACCGCAAGCCGCGCGAGGACCGGCCGCGTCGCAACCGGAACCGGACCCGCAGCCGCGGCGGACGGCCCCTGGACGATTCGGCCCCGAAGGCGGGCGGCTCGGATGCCGGGTCGGGGTCGTCCCGAGAGGACGGGGACCAGCCGAAGCGCAGCCGCAACCGGAGGCGTCGTACCGGCTCGTCCGGTTCGCCGGGCGCCTCGTCGGCCGCGTCCGCCGAGTAGCCCCCGCACCGAATACCAGGGTATGCAGGGAATCGGTCACTGCCCCAGGGATGCATCCATGGGGCAGTGACAGAACGCCTACATACCCTGGTAATCAGGCGGTGACGACCACCGTCGTGCCGACGGGCGCGAACCGCCACAGCGCCTTGGCGTCCGGGCGCCACTGCCGGATGCAGCCGTGGGACTGCGGCGTGCCCAGGTCGTCGACGGTCTGCAGCTGCTCACCGTCCTTGACCGGGATGTCGTGGAAGCCGATCGCGGCGTTGCCGCCGTGCGCGAACCGGACCATGTACTTCATCGTCCCCGAGTCGTCGACGCCCCACGCGTGCTTGGAGCGGGAGTAGACCTCGTAGGTGCCCGGCTTCAGGTTGTCGGTGAGACTGCCCGAGACCGGATAGGTACGACGCACGACGCCGGCACCGCCGACGAGCCAGACCCGCTGCGCCGACAGGTCGAAGACGATCCGCCGCCCCTCGCCGCTGTCGACGGGCAGGTCGCGCGACGCGGCGGCCAGCTCGGCACGGGTGGCGTCGGCCGCCTGGAACCGGGCCGTGTCACGGGTCGTCGCGGTCTCACGCCGGTCCCCTCCGGTGCCGCGCCCGGAGGAGCCGCGCCCGGAGGTGCCGGGCTTCGCCAGCGTCGCGCTCGACAGGCTCGCCTGCTGGGCGACCGGCCGGGTCGTCGACGAGTCCGGCAGCAGGCCGATACCCCCGGCGACGGTGATCAGCGTGATGGCGCACGCGCTCCCCGCGGCGGTGAGCCGCTTGTACCGGATGCGCGTGCCGCCGGGCGCCATGCCGGTCAGCCTAGGTGGCGGGGCCCTTCCGACCCAGGAGGTTGGCCGCGACATCCCGGTACGCGTCGGCGCCGCGGTGCTTGCGGGTGGTCGCCAGGATGGACCGGCCCGCAGCCGGGGCCTCGGCGAACCGGATCGACTTCGGGATCGGCGGCTCGATGACCTCGAGGTTGTAGGTCTCCGAGATCGTCTCGAGGACGGTCCGGGCGTGGTTGGTGCGCCCGTCGTACAGCGTCGGCAGCACGCCCCAGACCTCGAGCCGCCGGTTGGTGAACTTGCGGACGTCGTGCACGGTGTCGAGCAGCTGCCCGACACCGCGGTGCGACAGCGTCTCGCACTGCAGCGGAATCAGCACGCCGGTGGCCGCGGTCAGCGCCGCGACGGTCAGTACGCCGAGCGACGGCGGGCAGTCCAGCAGCACCCAGTCGTAGCCGTCGAGGTCCTCGACCGCCATCTTCACCACGTGCTCGCGACCGGTGCGGGTCAGCAGGTCCGCCTCCGCACGGGCCAGCTCGATCGTGGCCGGCAGCAGGTCCACCCCGTCGTCGGTCTCGATGATCACCTCGGCCGGGTCGAGCCCCTTGGTCAGGACGTGGTGCACCGAGAGCTCGAGGTCCTCGGGGTCGATCCCCAGCGAGAAGGTCAGGCAGGCCTGCGGGTCGAGGTCGACCAGCAGGACCTTCTGGCCGAGCTCGGCGAGGGCCGCTCCCAACGACGCGACGGTCGTGGTCTTGGCGACGCCACCCTTCTGGTTGGCGATGGCGAGGGTGGTGGTCACGGCGCCCATTCTGCCTGAGACAGGTTGGCGGGTCCGCGGGGTGTCCATGGAACGATGGGCACCATGTCGCGACGTACCGCTCTGATCACCGGACCGACCGCAGGGATCGGTGCCGCCTTCGCCCGGCAGCTCGCCGCGAAGGGCTACGACCTGGTCCTGGTCGCGCGCAACGAGGAGCGGCTGAGGGACCTCGCCGCGGAGGTGGAGCGGGAGTACGGCGTGGACACCGAGGTGCTCGCGGCCGACCTCGCCGACCGGTCCGCGCTGGCCCGGGTCGAGGCCCGGGTGTCCGACGCGGCGCAGCCCGTCGACCTGCTGGTCAACAACGCCGGCTTCGGCCACAAGCGCCCGTTCCTGGAGAACTCCGTGGAGGACGAGCAGGAGATGCTCGACGTGCTGGTCACCGCCGTCCTCCGGCTGACCCACGCGGCGCTCGGCGCGATGGTCGTGCGGGGCGAGGGCGCGATCGTCAACGTCTCCAGCGTGGCCGGCTTCCTGCCGCGCGGGAGCTACAGCGCGGCGAAGGGCTACGTGACCTCGCTGAGTGAGTGGGCCGACCTCACCTACCGCGAGCGCGGCGTCCGGGTGATGGCGCTGTGCCCGGGCTTCACCAAGACGGAGTTCCACGAGCGGATGGACGTCGGCCGCGACTCGGCGCCGTCGTGGATGTGGCTCGAGGCGGACCGGCTCGTCGCCGAGGCGCTCGCCGACCTCGACAAGGGCAAGCGGGTCTCGGTGCCGAGCAAGCGCTACAAGGCGATGGCCGGGCTCGCCCGCTACACCCCGCCGACGGTGCTCGGAAAGCTCCAGGGCCTCGGCCGGCGCTGACCGGTCCGGCCGGGGGCAGCGCGGGGCTCAGCCCTCGCCGGCGATGAACGCCCGGACCGCGTCGGCGACCAGCTGCACGGCGATCGCCGACAGCAGCAGGCCGGCGATGCGCGACACCAGCACCACGCCGCCTTCGCGGAGCACCCGCAGGATCGGCAGCGAGAACCGCATCGCCACCCAGAGCGTGACGTGCACCAGCACGACGCCCAGCGCCACCGCGACGAAGTCCGGCACGTCGTGCACCCGTCGCGAGAACACCATCGTGGCCACGATCGCGCCCGGGCCGGCCATCATCGGCGTGCCCAGCGGCACCAGCGCCACGTTGGTGCCCGCCGTCGCCGTCGGGGCCTCCTCCTTGCCGGTGAGCAGCTCCAGCGCCACCAGGAGCAGCAGCAGCCCGCCGGCCACCTGGAGCGCCGGCAAGGAGATGTGCAGGTAGCGCAGGATCTGCTGGCCGAAGAACGCGAACGCCACGATCACGCCGAACGACACCGCGACTGCCTGCCACGCGGCCCGTCGGATCGTCGTCGCCGACCGGCCGCGGGTCAGGGACAAGAAGATCGGGATCGTGCCGACCGGATCCATGATCACGAACAGGGTCACGAAGACCTCGGCGAGCAGCGCGACGGTGATGACGTGGTTCACCCGGCCACCACCGCGGGCGTGGCCCGTGCGGACCGGGATGCCGCCGAGGCGGCCAGCTGCAGGAGCCGCTCGAGCTGCTCGGGGTCGGTGGTGTTGCAGGCCAGGTTGTGCCCGGTCTTGCCCAGCCCGTGGTAGTCGCTGGATCCGGTCGCGACCAGCCCGAGGTCGTCCGCGATGCCGCGGAGTGCGGCGCGCTTCGCGGCGTCGTGGTCCTGGTGGTCGACCTCGACGCCGGCCAGCCCGTGCCCGGCCAGCACCGCCAGTCCCTGCCTCGTCGAGGGCGCCGTGCTCGTGCCGCGACGCCCACGGGTGCGCGATCACGCTCACTCCGCCCGCGGCGGCGACCGTCTCGATCATCCTCACCAGGTCGGCGGCGTAGCGGTCGACGTAGGCCGGACCGCCGGGCCCGAGGTAGCGCGCGAACGCCTCGTCGCGGTTGCGGACCACGCCCGCCTCGACCAGGGCGTCCGCGACGTGCGGACGTCCCAGGGCCGCGGCCTCGCCGGCCAGCCGCCGCACGTCCGCAGGCTCGATGTCGATGTCGATCTCGCTGAGCCGCGCGAGGACCGCCGGCAGCCGGTCGTTGCGGCCGTCGAGGATCCGGTCGAGCTCGGCGACCAGCTCCGGGTGCGACGGGTCGGGCAGGTAGGCCAGCAGGTGCACGCCCTGGCCGGCGTGCCTGGTGCTGACCTCGATGCCGCGGACCAGCGTGACGCCGAACCGCTCCGCGGCCTCGGCGGCCTCGGCCCAGCCCTCGGTGGTGTCGTGGTCGGTGAGCGCGAGCACGTCGACGCGCGCGTGCCGGGCACGCCGGACCAGCTCCGCCGGGCTGTCGGTGCCGTCGGAGCGGTTGGAGTGGCTATGCAGGTCGATCCGCACGGAGCACACCCTAGTCAGCGGCGATCGGGTGCCGGCGCCGCCGGGCATCCGTACGGCGTGCGCGCGGGCGCGGGCGGGGCGCTCCGGCGGCCTCACCAGGCCGGAGGGGACCCCCCGAACGGCAGGTCGATGAGCTCCGGCCCGAGGTCGGAGAGGTCGTGTAGCACCCACTCGTCCTTGAGCAGCAGTGCCGCGGAGGCCGGTCGGAGCACCATCCACAGCCACCGCCCGTGTGCCTCGCCGGCGAACACCGACCGGTCGAAGTCGGCGTCGGCGGCGCTGGTGGAGACGACCCACAACGACACCGGGTGCCCGTCGATGCGCACCTTGGCGTGGGGCGGGCCCTCGCCGATGTCGGCGCCGGGGTCGGTCCGGGAGGCGCCGGCGACCCGCGCGCCGAGACCCACTCCCGGCTCCTCGGAGACCACGGTCAGCTCCACCACACCGTCGGCCTCGCTGAGCCCCGCACAGGTCACGAACGCCGCCCGGGCGTCGCGGCCCTCGTCGGCCACGTGCCCGAAGTCGGTGACCATCCACCCCGGGGCGAGCGGCCACGGCATCAGGCTGGGGATCCCCGCCGACCGCTTCAGGTGGTCGGCGAACCCCTCGTAGTCCGCGACGCCGGGACGCCACAGCGGCACGATCCGGCCGTGGTCGGTGCAGCGCCACGAGCCCCCCTCGTGGCTCACCGACGAGGGGCAGCGGGGACATCCCGGGGCCAAGGTCATTGGCGCAACGATGTTCCGGTCGCGGCCGCTGCGTCAAGGGCCGGTCGTCCCGTCGCGAGCCGGACGCGCCGGTTAGGGTCGGCGGCGTGGGCGGACGGCGGATCGAGTGCGTGGGCGGGGTGGTCGTCGACCGCGCGGGCCGGCTGCTGCTCGTGCGGCGCGGCCGGGAGCCGGGGGCCGGGCTGTGGTCGATCCCGGGCGGCAAGGTCGAGCCCGGCGAGTCGATGGCCGAGGCCGTCGTACGCGAGCTGGCCGAGGAGACCGGGCTGCCGGTCGTCGTCGGCGAGTACGTCGGGACGGTCGAGCGGGCCGCGCCGGGCGACGACGTCTTCGTGATCCACGACTACCGGGCGGTGGTGGCTCAGGACGCCGATCCCGAGGCGACGCGCGCCGGTGACGACGCGGCCGACGTCGGCTGGTTCACCCCCGAGGGGGTCCGTGCGGCCGCGTGCGTGCCCGGCCTGCTCGACGCGCTGGCCGGCTGGGGCGTGCTCCCCGGCTAGGAGTTCCAGCGCAGCAGCACCGGGGTGTCGCGCTCGTAGCCCAGGACGCTGACCGTCGCGGTGTCGAGCCGGAAGTAGCGGCCCTCGCCGACCGGCTGCCTGATCCACCGCGCGGTGAACGCCCGGAGGGCATGGCCGTGCCCGAACAGCAGCGTGCGTCCCGGCCCCTCCCGCACCCGGGCGACCACCCGGTCGAGCCGCTCGGTGACCTGCTCGGGCGTCTCCCCGCCGGGTGTCGGGTGGGTCCACACCGTCCATCCCGGCACGGTCTCCCGGATCTCGGCGGTGGTGATGCCCTCGTAGTCGCCGTAGTCCCACTCGACGAGGTCGCCGTCCACGGTGGCGTCGCCGAACCCGGCCAGCTCCGCGGTACGGCGTGCCCGCAGCCGCGGGCTCGTCAGGACCAGGTCGAACGCGACGCCGGACAGCCGGCCGGCGAGCTCGTGCGCCACCTCGACCCCGTGGTCGGTCAGCGCCAGCTCGGTCGTCGAGGTGTGCCGGTGGTCGCGGCTCCACTCGGTCTCGCCGTGTCGGACCAGCCAGACCTCGGGCGTCTCGGGGCTCGCCGCGGGCGTCGTGCCCGAGGCGGCGCCGGGTTCCGGGGACGGGGTGGCGCGGTCGCTGGGCATCCGCCGATCCTCGCAGGTTCGGCCGGACTGCGCCCGTGTCACTTCTGTCCCGGAAAAGTACAAGAATGTAGTTCATTCACTTCAGTACCACTGGCCCCAGAAGTAGTTCAAGATGGCCTGCGTGAGCGCCGATATGCCCAGGGTGAAGCGTCCCCGTGCCCGTGTCCTTGCCGCTGTCGCAGCGGCGGCCGCCATCTGCCTCGGCACGCTGCCCGCGAGCAACGCGGCAGTGCCGCAGCCGACCACCCGGTCCAGTGTGGACGACCGGGGCCGGGTCACGTTCACGATCAGCTCGTTCAACGTGCTGGGGAGCTTCCACACCCGGCCCCGCGCCCGACTGGCCCGGATGGGCTCCGGTGTCGAGCGCATCGGCCGCACGGTGCGGCTGCTGGACCGCCACGCCGTCGACGTGGTCGGGTTCCAGGAGTTCCAGATGGACCAGTTCGAGGAGTTCTACCGGCTCGCCGGAGACCGCTACGGGGTCTACCCCGGCGGCGTGAACCGGCGAGCGGTCCAGAACTCGATCGCCTGGAACCTCGACTCCTGGCAGTTCGTCGACGGGCGCGCCGTGCCGATCCCCTACTTCAAGGGCATCGAGTGGGCGATGCCGGTCGTGCTGCTGCAGAACAAGCTGACCGGCCAGCTCGCCTACTTCATGAACTTCCACAACCCGGCGACGAACCGACGCCACAAGAAGAACGCCAAGTGGCGCACCGAGGCGATGATGCGCGAGATCGCGCTGGTCAACGTCCTGTACTACGAGACCGGTCTCCCGGTGTTCCTCACCGGCGACATGAACGAGCGCGACAAGTACTTCTGCCCGGTCCGCGCGCAGACCCGCATGAAGTCCGCCAGCGGCGGCAACGTCCGCGACGGCGTGTGCACGATGCCGCGGAACGCTGGAGTCGACTGGATCTTCGGCGCGAAGAAGCGCGGCCGGTTCACGCGGTTCGTGCGCGACGACAGCCGCCTGGTCGACCGCACCAGCGACCACCCGATGCTCGTCGCGGACGTCCGGCTCAAGCCGGCTCCCGCGGACGGGATCTGGCCGGCGCCGCCGCTGTGGCCGCTGTTCACCACGGTCCCGACGATCCCGGCCTGGCCGACTCTCCCGCCGCCGCCGGCGTGCCCGGTCGACCCGTACACCGGCGTGGTCCCGCCGCGCGACCCGGTGACCGGCGAGTGCCCGGTGCCGACCGACCCGGGAACCGAGCCGGCTCCGACCGAGCCGACGGACCCGAGCCAGCCGATCGCTTGAGCGGCCCGGTCCACCCGGTCGCCTGACCTCGACGGGTCGATCACCGGCACCTGATGCCGGGGATCGACCCGTCGGTCACGTGCCGGAGGGGCTACTCGGACCTGTCGGGGCCGGGCCAGTTCTTGTCCGGCTGCGGCACCGGCCGGGCCGGCTGCTCCCCGCCCCGCTCGGCGAGGTAGCTGTCCTTGGGCACCATCACCTTGCGGCGGAAGATGCAGATCACCTTGCCGTCCTGGTTGTAGCCGATCGTCTCCACGTGGACCACCCCGCGGTCGTCCTTGGACTTCGACTCCCACTTGTCCAGCACGGTCGTCTCGCCGTAGATGGTGTCGCCGTGGAAGGTCGGCGCGACGTGGCGCAGCGACTCGATCTCCAGGTTGGCGATCGCCTTGCCGGAGATGTCGGGCACGCTCATCCCGAGCAGCAGCGAGTAGACGTAGTTGCCGACGACGACGT
The DNA here is from genome assembly GCA_963801125.1 of uncultured Actinomycetota bacterium. Taxonomy (GTDB): domain Bacteria; phylum Actinomycetota; class Actinomycetes; order Propionibacteriales; family Nocardioidaceae; genus Nocardioides_B. The sequence goes on along the minus strand of CAWDDL010000005.1, from coordinate 9,676 downwards.
TCTTGCCGAACTGCGTGGTGTTCTCCGCGTAGTTGGAGTCCATGTGCAGCGGGTGGTGGTTCATGGTGAGCAGACAGAACAGGTGGTCGTCGTACTCGGTCACCGTCTTGCCGGGCCAGTGCTTGTACGTCGCACCGACCTCGAACTCCTCATAGCTCCGGCCGAACTGCATGCTGCACTCCTCGCGCGTCGGATGGTCGAGCCCGTGCGGGGCCCGCCTGCTCATCCTGGCGAACGAGGGCACCGATGTGGAGGTCACGGCCGGGTGGCATTCCTCACCCCCGGGCCGCGACCTGGAGCCGCGCCCGGCTCAGGAGCCCCCGCCGCCGGCCTTGCGCCGGTGCATCTTCGGGGCGCCGCCGACGACCTCCGGGCCGTGGGCCTTCCCCTTCGAGCCGGCCGAGTCGTCCGGGTGGTGGTTGCCGTGCTTGCGGGCGAGCGCCTCACGCATCTTGGCCTTGAGGTCCTCGTTGCCTGCGCCGTTGTTCTCGGCCATGGGTGCTCCTCGTGCGGGGTCGACGGACGGGTCCACCCTGGCACGTCACCCTGCTCAGGGCGAGGGGATTTGGTCCCAGGTGGTCGGCAGTCCGTGGCCGACCGACTCGCCGAGGATCCGGCGCTCACCCCCGGGCCACTCGGTGAGCACCACCAGGAACTCGTGCGGCGCCGCCGGCGTGCGGCGGGTCGGCTCGAGGAACAGGTGCGCGAACGGCGTCGCGCCGGTCGCCTGCTCCCCCAGCTCGCCGACCCGGCGGGAGATCGCCTCCTGGTCGTCGGCGGAGAGGTACTGCCACATCACGCTGTGCCACAGCACCGTCACCGCGCCCTCCCGCAGCTCGATCCCCTGCACGAACGACGCCGCGTCCTGCCTGCGGACTCCGACGGGCACCTCGGCGGCGAGGGCGAGCGCACCGCGCAGCCGCTCGAGCCGGGCGGACTGGTCGGGCCACACGTAGGCGGTGAGCGTGAGCCGTCCCTCGGTGGTCGTGGCGTCGACCGGCATCACGTCGCTGCCGGCCCGCTCGACGATCTCCAGGCCGGGCCACGCAGGGAGCGGCGCTCCGCGCCAGGCGGGATCGAGCCGTACGACGGACGACGGGTCGCCGTGCGCGGTGCCGGCCTCGTCGACGTAGGCGAACCGGTCCGCGAGCAGGTTCAGGCCGCCGGACGAGCCGATCTCGAACAGCCGCACCGGCATTCGGTGCTCGAGGCGCATCAGTGCGCCCAACAGTGCGCCGGCGCGGCCGACCTCGTTGGTCTGCGGCGGCCGGTCGAGCCACTCCCGGACCGCATCCGGCTGCTCGGCGAGCAGGCGCAGGAACGCCGCGGCACCCCTGTCGAGGTCCCAGCTGCCGCCGACGCTGGGGTAGTACGTCGCCAGCTCACCGGCCCGGCGCTCGAGGACGAGCCGGTGCACGCTCCCGAGCAGCCGCAGCGCGAGCGCCGAAGGGCCGGGGTCGTCCTCGTGGCCCGCGAGCACCCGACCGGTGACGCTGCCGGCGCCGCCGTCGTCGAGGTCGTCGGCGAGCCGGTCCAGCAGCCCGGCGTACATCGGCGACCCGAGGTTCCCGCACGCCTGGGCCTGCCGCCGGAAGATCTCCACCTGCTTCACGGCTCCATCCTGCCCGATTCGTCAGCGGTCGCCGCGCGGGGCCGACCCGAGTTTGCGGTCGACGACGAATCGCGGGTGCCATGGCGGCCCGCTCAGCGAGCTTGTAGTCCTCCAGCAACCGGCGACCGATGATCATCCGCTGGATGTCCGCGGTGCCCTCGCCGATCAGCAGCATCGGGGCCTCGCGGTAGAGCCGCTCGATCTCGTACTCCTTGGAGAACCCGTAGCCGCCGTGGATCCGGAACGAGTCCTCGACGACCTGGGAGCAGTACTCCGAGGCGAGGTACTTCGCCATCCCGGCCTCGAGGTCGTTGCGCTGGCCGGAGTCCTTGGTGCGCGCCGCCTTCACCATCATCTGGTGCGCCGCCTCGACCTTGGTGGCCATCTCCGCGAGCCGGAACAGCACGGCCTGGTGCTCGGCGATCTTCTTGCCGAACGTCTCGCGCTGCTGGGCGTAGGAGACGCCGAGCTCGAAGGCCCGGTTCGCCACGCCGCAGCCCCGGGCCGCGACGTTGACGCGGCCGACCTCGACGCCGTCCATCATCTGGTAGAAGCCCTTGCCGGGCTGTCCCCCGAGGATCTGGTCGGCGGAGATCTTGTGACCCTCGAAGATCATCTCCGTGGTGTCGACGCCCTTGTAGCCCATCTTGTCGATCTTGCCGGGGATGGTCACGCCCTGGGCGGTCTCGCCGAAGCCGGGCTCCTTGTCCACCAGGAACGTCGTCATGTTCTTGTAGACCGAGTCCGCGCCCTCGTCGGTCTTGACCAGCACTGCGATCAGGTTGGCCGAGCCGCCGTTGGTCAGCCACATCTTCTGGCCGGTGATCGTGTACTCACGGGGGGCTCCGCCCTCCGTGTCCCCCCCGACAGCCACCGCCTTGGTCTTGATCGCGGCGACGTCGGAGCCGCAGCCCGGCTCGGACATCGAGAAGCCGCCACGGACCTCGCCGGTGGCCATCCGCGGGAGGTACCTCTGCTTCTGCTCCTCGGTGCCGTGCTGGAGCAGCATGTAGGCCACGATGAAGTGGGTGTTGATGATGCCCGAGACGCTCATCCAGCCGCGGGCGATCTCCTCCACGGCCAGGGCGTAGGTCAGCAGGGACTCGCCCAGCCCGCCGTACTCCTCGGGGATCATCAGCCCGAACAGGCCGAGCTCCTTGAGCCCCTCGACGATCTCGGTCGGGTACTCGTCCTTGTGCTCGAGCTCGGTCGCGACCGGGATGATCTTCTCGTCCACGAACGCGCGGACGGTCTTGAGGATCTCTTCCTGGATGTCGCTGAGACCCTCGGTCTCACAGAGGCGGCCCATGGCAATGTCCTTCCAGACGTGCGCGTACGAGGTCGCCTGAGTATCACCGATCGGGTCGGCCGGCGCTATGAGAGAAAGCACACCGCCGAACAGGTCACGCCTTGGCCCACTTGCGCAGGACGTGCGCCAGGCCGGCGACCGCGGCGTCGAGCTGTTCCTGCTCGCCGATCCGGTCCGGGCGAACGCCCTTCACCGTGACGGGCCGGAGCTCCTCGAGGTCGCCGACGACCCGGGCGCCCAGGGACTCGAAGTCGTCGATCATCCGCTGCGCGGCTCGCCGGACCCAGCGCTCGTCGAAGCCGATGGTCGGTTCCTCGGACTTGCGCTGCGAGAGGCCCTGCTTGGCCAACCGGTGCTTGACGAACCGGTTGTACGACGCGTTCGGCAGCGCGCCCTCCTTCTCCAGGGCGATGTTGAGCGCCCGCACCACGAGCGTCGACGCCGCACCGAGCGACGGGTTGCTGCGCGTCGCCGGGGTGCACGAGTCCGGGTCGATCCCGACGACCGAGCAGAACCGCTCCCACAGCAGGCCGGGAGGCGCCCCGGGGTGGGGCACGGTGACGACCGCGAACCGATCCCGCCCGACCGCGTCGACCCAGCGGCGCGCGATGTCCGGGGTGTCCATGTGCCGCCAGAACCGCCGGCCCTTTCCCTTCGCCCGTCCGCGGCCGGATCCGGAGCGGACCAGCTCGAGGTAGTCCGGCCAGCTCCACGTCGCGCCGTTCTGGATCTCCTCCTGCCACATCGCCGGGATGTTGCGGCCCAGGTCGCGCACGGTGAGCACCGCGTGCACCTCCGCGGGAGCCAGCGTGTCCAGGAGGCTCTGGATCCTCGGCGGCGGCGTGGGCCCGAGGAACTCCATCGAGATCACCGCGGAGCCGGGCCAGGCCGCGACCTCGTCGGTGATCCGCTGCCAGGCCCCGACCACCTTCTTCGGCTTCTTGCCGTCGCGCTTCTGGTCGAGCACGTCGATGACGCCGCGCACCTGGTCGCGCCAGCGCCGGCCGGGGAAGAGCACCCCCTGCTCGGCGAGCGCGGCCCGGTTGGCGTCGAGCGTGGCCTGCACGAAGCTCGTCCCGGACTTCATCGCCCCGACGTGCAGGAACACCTGGTCAGCCACGGTCGGGTTCCCTTCGGAGCAGGCGGCGACCGGCGCGGGCGGCCCGGCCGGCCCGGTGGCGCAGCCGCGCGAGCGGGCCGGCGCCGGCGGCCTGTCCACGGCCCGGTGCCGCGGCCTTCTTCGCCTGCTCGGCCTCTGTGGTCAGGCGCCGCAGGTCGGTCATCATCGCGGCGATCGTCGCCGTGGCCGCGGAGAGCATCTCGGTGTCGCTGACCGACTCCGGGTGCCGCCGCTGCGGCAGGTCGGCCCGGGTGCGCAGGTCGTCCACGTCGCCGATCACGTCGTACCCCTGCGCCACCACGAAGTCCGCGGCCCGCTCGCCCCGCTCGCGCAGGGCGGCGACCCGGTCCGGCGAGGGCCAGAACTTCTCCCCCTTGCGCGGCACGAGCTTGCCCTGGGCGAGGTAGCCGCGGATCCACTGGCCGCGGTCGACGGCGCGGCCGAACCCCTCCAGGTCGCCGTTGACGCGCCGCAGCAGCTCGACCTCGACGACACCGAGCGACTCGTTGACCTGCGAGGACGACGCGTCGCAGCGCGCGGCGTCGATGCCGAGCAGCTCGGCGAAGCGCAGCCAGAGCGTCTCGCGCGGCTCGGTCGGCTTCGGCAGTGTCAGCACGTGCACCCGCTCGGGCGGCAGCGAGGCGCCCCAGCGGCGCAGTACGTCGGCGAGGTCCATCGACCCCCAGTCCCACTCGTCGTGCGGGTCGGTCTCCTCGCGGGCCGGGTAGCCGTCGATCGGGGTGGTCGACCCGTTCTTCACGAACTCCTGCCAGCGCGCTGTCACCAGGCTGACGAAGTCGCGGGCGGTGACCACCACGTGCACCTCGGTGCCGGTGAGCCCGGCCATCGCGCGGGCCGCCTGCTCGGCGGTCGCGCCGGCGAAGAACTCGTGGCTGACCACGGCCGTGCCGTCCCAGTCGTTGATCTGGTCGCGCAGCACCGTCCACGCGTGCCGAGCCCGCGGGCCGCGCCGGTCGATCTTGGGGTCCTCCCGCACCACGCCGCTGGCCCACAGGTGCTGGCGCGGCCCGAACCCGGGCAGCACGATGCCCTGCCGTCGCAGCTCGTCCTTGTTGTTCCACAGGATCGTCTGCAGGTACGTCGTACCCGTCTTGGGCAGACCGACGTGGAAGTAGGTCGTGGACGCCATCGCTGCCCTCACAGGCCCTTGCTGTAGCGCTCCATGACCTCGGCGATCCTGGCCTCGTCACGCTGGGCGACCGGGAGCAGCAGCTCGCCCACCACGTCGGTCAGCTCGGCGAGCCGCAGGTTGAGCTGGCGGCACTCCTGGACCTCCTGCTCGAGCACCGCCACCCGGGCGCGCAGGTCCTCGACCTGGTGGCCGGCGGTCAGGGACTTGACCCGGCGGGCCGCCCCCTTCCCGCGCGCGCGGAGCCGTTGCTTCATCGATCCCATGTGACCACCATTCGACAGGTACGACGACCCGACGGGCCGTCGAGCTTGACCTTCTTGACCACGCGTCCGCCCCGCGCCTCGATCTCGTCCTGGACGAGGTTCACGCGGAGCGCGCGCAGGTGGTGCTTGCGGGCGAAGTCGTCCTCGCCGCGCCGCACCAGGAACTCCAGGTAGAGCCGGCCGCCCCCGGCGAGCAGCATCTGGCACGCCCGCCACAGGTGGGAGCGCCCGACCGGGTCGGTGCTCTCCGCGACGTGGCGCACCGTGACCGTCTTCGGGCCGTCCTCGTGGGCGAGCCGTGCGGACTCGGCGAGCACCGAGCGCAGCTCGCACAGGTTGAGGTGCCGGAACTCGACCGGCAGGTCCTTGCTCGGCGGCGACCTTCGCCGCCTTCCGGCTCGCCCTCGCGACGTAGTCGAGCCCGACGACCCGCGAGCCGCGCTCGGCCAGCCAGAGGGCGTCGGCGCCGCGGCCCGAACCGACGTCGACGACGAACGGCAGCCGGCCCTTGGCCTGCTGGTGCACCCACTCCACGAAGTCGGAGTGCTGCAGCGGCTGGTCCTGCGACCCGGGGCCGGAGTAGGTGCGGTCCCACTTCTCCCGGTTGACCCGGGTGCCGCGGAACCAGCCGTTGAGCCGGCGGTGGGTCGACTCGGGGGTCTCGAAGACGTACGCCGGGTCCGGCACCCGCCAGCTCGGTCCGTAGGTCGCGGTGAGGAACTCGTCGGTGTTCGCCGGCGCCGGGAGCTCGCGTCCCTCCAGCGTGGTCGTGCCGAGGGGGAAGATCCACGTGCGTTTGAACGGGGTGCCGATCTCGCCCATCAGGTAGAGGTGGTGGTTCATCAAGAAGCCGCCGAAGACGTCGAGGCCGCGGACCGACCCGTCGCCCTCCTCGACGTCGACCTTGAACGCCGCGCCGCTGTAGCGCGTGATCGGGTAGCCCATCTCGGCCAGCGCACGCTGGATGTGGAACGACTCGCGCACCACGTCGACCGGGTGGGTGTGCTCGCTGACGTAGCCGAGGTCGGCGTCGCTGTCGTGGCCGATCAGCTTCCCGCCCCGGACCGCCCCGAGCAGCGTGCCGTAGGCCGGGAAGGCGTCGATGCCGGCCTTCTTCAGCGCACCGAGCACCTCCTCGATCGAGTCGAGCAGCGGCGCGACGTGCTCGGCGCTGCGGGTGTCGAAGGTCTGCGCGAGGCGCAGCGACTTGTCGATCCCGAGCGGCAGGCCACGTTCGTTCACGACGGCGATCCGCTCGGTCCCCGTGCCGAGCCGCACCTCTTCGTCGTACACCACGCGCTGGTCGACGTGCTCGACGACGCTGAGCTGGGTGACGCCGTCGAGGAACCGGCGCAGCGCCGGAGGCCACTCTGCGAGGTAGGTGTCACCGCCGTGGCGGACGCCGTCGCGGTGCAGGTGGAACGACCAGATCCGGCGGCCGTCGAACAACACGTCGAGGATCACCTCCTGCGCGCCCTTCGCGCGTACCCCGGCGTCGTCGACGTGCACCGACGTCACGGTCGCGGACGGGGTCACGGAAGCGGTCTCCTCGGCAGGGTGGCTCGGGCCCGCTCATGCTATCCACCACGGTGCCGGGCGGCGCCCCCCGCTCGCCCGGGCGCGCCGGACCGCTTCCTGGCGCCCCCCCCTCCTGCCGCGCCCCCGGTCCTGCCCGCGTCCCCACGTTCTGCACGCTCAGCACCTCTCAGCCGGTTCTGCGGTGCTTTGCGTGCAGAACCAACCACCGGCGCAGTCCCACCGACCCTGCCTGTGGACAGCCGGATGCGGCCCGGTCCCGCGCGCGCCATGGTGAGGTGGTGACTCCGCCCACGCACCGACAGCCGGAGAGCTCGGCCCCGTCGATCGTCCCGCCCGTCCCGCTCGACCCCGCCGGGGTGGCCGGGCCGACCCGGGGCCAGGCCCGAGGACCCCACTGGCGACAAACCAGCCGCGGCCGGTACGTGCCCAGCGACGTCGACGGCAGCGCGCCGCACCAGCGCGTGGCCGAGCAGGCCGCGCGCTTGCCGCACGGTGGCGCGGTGACCGGCTGGGCTGCCGGCGTCCTGCTCGGGGCGGCGTACCTGGACGGGCTGGCGCCCGACGGTGTCACGCGGTTGCCGGTCCCACTTGCTCTCGGCTCCACCGGCAACATCCGGGGCAGCCGCGAGGTTCTGCTCCTGCGCGACGAGCTGGCCGCCGACGAGATCGTCGTCGTGCTCGGCATTCCGTGCGTGATTCCGGAGCGCGCAGCCTTCGACGGGATGCGCCTGGCTCCGAACCTCACCGAGGCCGTGGTGGTCATGGACATGCTGGCGCATGGTGAGGTCACGTCACTGCGGCGCACGCGGGAGTACGTGGAAACCCGCGGCGTGGGCCGCAAGGGGGCGACTCGTGCCAGAGCCGCCCTGGCGCAGGCACGGGAGGACAGCTGGTCGCCCAACGAGTCCCGGATGCGGATGCCGTGGCGGCACGAGGCCGGGCTGCCCGAGCCGCTCCTGAATGCGCCGGTGTTCGACCGGCGGGGTCGACTGCTCGGCCGCCCGGACCTGCTGGACCTCGAGTCCGGGCTGGTCGGCGAGTTCGACGGAGCCGACCACCGGGGCGCCTTGCGACACAGCAGCGACGTGGAGCGCGAGGAGCGGTTGCGCCGGCACGGCCTGGAGGTCTGCCGCATCACGGGTCCTGACCTGCTCGTGCCGGGACGCGTCAAGACCAGGGTTCTCTCGGCCCGTGCCCGGGCGAAGTGGCTGGCCGAGCCGGACCGGCTCTGGACCACGACGCCGCCGCCCGGCTGGCAGGTCGGCCCGAGCCTGGACGACCGGCTCGACCAGCGGGACTTCCAGCGCACCTGGGAGCGCACCTGGGCGCCGGAGACCGACCTGCACATCCCGTCGTGAGCAGGTCGAGCCGCCCAGTTCTGCACGGTCGGCACCTCCGGCGCGAGATTCCGGTGCCTTTCGTGCCGAACGTGCGCAGAGCGCACCCTGCGTGCAGGAGCGCGCCGAAAAGAGCGGCGATCGGTGCCGGATTCATTGCATAGCCGCAAGCATGCCGGGTATGGGGAGGGCCAGGAACCGACCGCAGGCCGCGAGGAGGGCGCATGACGCTGATCGACCTGCCGCTGATCCGCCGCCGCGACGCCGCGACGCAGGCGGACGGATCCGGCGCCGACCAAGCCCGGCTGGTCCAGGCCCTCCGGGACCGGGTCGACGGTGAGATCCGGTTCGACACCGGCAGCCGCGCGACGTACTCCACCGACGCCTCGGACTACCGGCAGGTCCCGATCGGCGTGGTGGTGCCCCGCTCGATGGACGCCGCGGCCGAGACGATGGCGGTCTGCCGGGAGTACGGCGTGCCCGTCGTCTCGCGGGGTGGGGGCACCAGCCTCGCCGGCCAGTGCACGAACACGGCGGTCGTCATCGACCTCTCCAAGCACTGCAACCGCGTGCTCGACGTCGACGTGGAGAACCGGCGGTGCACCGTCGAGCCCGGGATCGTGCTCGACGAGCTCAACAAGCAGCTCGCGCCCACCGGACTGCGCTTCGGACCGGAGCCGGCGACGCACATGAACTGCACCCTCGGCGGGATGATCGGCAACAACTCCTGCGGCGCGACGGCGCAGCGGACCGGCAAGGTCGTGGACAACATCGCCTCCCTCGACGTGCTGCTCTACGACGGCACCCGGTTCCGCGCCGGGCGGACCGACGACGAGGAGTACCGGCGGATCGAGTCGCGCGGAGACCGGCAGGCGCAGATCTACCGCAACCTGCGCCGGATCGTCGACGAGCACGCGGACGAGATCCGCGAGCGCTACCCCGACATCCCGCGACGGGTGTCGGGCTACAACCTCGACTCGCTGCTGCCCGAGCACGGGTTCGACATCGGCGGGCTGCTCGTCGGCAGCGAGGCCACGCTCGTGCTGGTGATGCAGGCCGAGCTCGAGCTGGTCCCGGTCGTCGAGCACCGGTCGCTGGTGGTGCTCGGCTACCCCGACATCGCGACCGCGGCGGACGCCGTACCGGAGGTGCTCGAGCACGAACCGATCGCGCTCGAGGGCGTGGACCGCTACCTGGTGCACGACCAGCGGCTGAAGGGGATGAACCCCGCTGGTCTCGACGACCTGCCCGAGGGCCGCGGGTTCCTGCTCGTGCAGCTCGGCGGCCAGACCCAGGAGGAAGCCGACGACCGGGGCCACCGGCTCGTCGAGGCCATGGAGTCC
>CAWDDL010000004.1:0-46632 GCA_963801125.1 uncultured Actinomycetota bacterium | reverse complement strand
AGAGCTCGAACTCGTGCGGGTGCGGACGCAGCGCGATCGGCGCGATCTCGTTGGTGCGCTTGTAGTCGATCCACGTCTCGATCAGGTCGGGGGTGAAGACGCCGCCCTCGAGCAGGAAGTCGTGGTCGGCCTCGAGGGAGTCGAGCACCGCGTTGAGCGTCGCGGGCACCGTGTCGATGTCGGCGTGCTCGTCCGGCGGCAGCTCGTAGAGGTCCTTGTCGATGGGCTGCGGGGGCTCGATCTTGTTCTTGATGCCGTCGATGCCGGCCAGCAGCATCGCGGAGAACGCGAGGTAGGGGTTCGCCGACGGGTCGGGGCAGCGGAACTCGATGCGCTTGGCCTTCGGGTTCGAACCCGTGATCGGGATCCGGATGCAGGCCGAGCGGTTGCGCTGGCTGTACACCAGGTTCACCGGCGCCTCGAAGCCCGGCACCAGGCGGTGGTAGGAGTTCACCGTCGGGTTGGTGAACGCCAGCAGCGACGGGGCGTGCTTGAGCAGACCGCCGATGTAGTAGCGCGCCATGTCCGAGAGACCGGCGTAGCCGGCCTCGTCGTAGAACAGCGGCTCGCCCTCGTTCCAGATCGACTGGTGGCAGTGCATGCCCGAGCCGTTGTCGCCGAAGATCGGCTTCGGCATGAAGGTGGCGGTCTTGCCGTTGCGCCAGGCGACGTTCTTGACGATGTACTTGAACTTCATCACGTCGTCGGCGCTCTTGAGCAGCTCGTCGAAGCGCCAGTTGATCTCGGCCTGACCGGCGGTGCCGACCTCGTGGTGGGCGCGCTCGACCAGCAGGCCGGCCTTCTCCATCTCGATGACGATCTCGTCGCGGAGCTCGCCGAAGTGGTCGACCGGCGCGACCGGGAAGTAGCCGCCCTTGTACTTCACCTTGTAGCCGCGGTTGTCGGTCTCCGAGCCGGTGTTCCAGGCGCCCGCCTCGGAGTCGATGTGGTAGTAACCGGCGTTCTGCTTGGTCTCGAAGCGCACCGAGTCGAAGACGTAGAACTCGGCCTCGGGCGCGAAGAAGGCGGTGTCCCCGATACCGGTGGACTTCAGGTAGGCCTGCGCCTTGCGGGCGATGTTGCGCGGGTCGCGGGAGTAGGCCTCACCGGTGAGCGGGTCGTGGATGAAGAAGTTCACCACGAGGGTCTTGGCGGTGCGGAACGGGTCGAGGTACGCCGTGGTGGGGTCCGGGAACAGCGACATGTCCGACTCGTGGATGGCCTGGAAGCCACGGATGGAGGAGCCGTCGAAGTTCAGCCCGTCGTCGAAGACCGACTGGTCGAACGAGGACACCGGAACCGTGAAGTGCTGCATGATGCCGGGCAGGTCGCAGAACCGGACGTCGACCATCTCGACGCCCTCGTCCTTGATGTACTTCAGCAGCTCGTCGCTGTTTGCGAACATTCGTCCTCCTTGACCGCGGGGCGGCCGAGTTTCTCTCACACGGGATTCAGCGATGCCGCGCTGCACCACTGGACCGCAACCTACGTAGCAGCGGTTTCCTGACCGTATCCCCATTGTTTCGTCCATGTAACAGGCGGTGGCCGGACTCACAGGCGCTCTGGACCAGTACCCGCCATGGTCCTTGGGGCGCCGGCCGGCCGAGGTCTCCGTGCGCACGCAGCGCACCTCACCGCCGTGGTGAGGGTGCCGACCGTGCGCACAGCGCGGTGCCCGTGCCCCGGTAGGTTGGGGGCGTGAGCGACGTCGACAGCAGCAGTACGCCGTACCCGGGCGCCCGGCTCGGGCTGCCGCACGGGGGGCGGGGCTCGGTCGCCTCCTGGGGCCGGCGGGTCCTCGCGCTGGTCATCGACTGGTTCGCCTCGATGCTGGTCGCCGCGACGGTGCTCGGCGGAGCGGTCTGGGGACAGGGCTGGGAGGCGTGGGCGCCGATGGGCGTGTTCCTCCTGGAGGCCGCGATCCTGACCGCGCTGGTCGGAGGGTCGTTCGGACAGCTCGCACTCCGCCTCGCGGTCGTCCGGCTGGACGGCAAGCCGGTGAACCTGCTGCAGGCGCTGGGCCGGACCGCGCTGATCTGCCTGGTCATCCCGCCGCTGGTGTTCAACCGCGACAACCGCGGGCTGCACGACCTGGCGTTCGGCACGGTCGCGATCCGGCGATAGGGACGGGCACGCCGGCCGCGGGCGGGCCGGCCCGGCACGCCGCCCGGCCGCGGGCAGCCTGCCTACTCGAAGCGGGACGGGTCGCCGGCCCCGACGCGGACCACCTCGGGGTAGCCCTCGCTCCAGTCGACGACCGTGGTCGGCTCCTTGCCGGTCTCGCCGGAGTCGATGACCGCGTCGACGAGGTGGTCGAGCTCCTCCTTGATCGTCCAGCCGTCGGTCATCGGTTCCTCGTGACCGGGCAGCAGCAGCGTGCTCGACACGAGCGGCTCGCCGAGCTCGTCCAGCAGCGCCCGGACCACCGGGTGGTCGGGGATGCGCACGCCGACCGTCTTCTTCTTCGGGTGCGCCAGCCGCCGGGGCACCTCCTGGGTGGCGGGCAGGATGAACGTGTAGGGCCCCGGGGTGGCCGCCTTCACCGCGCGGAACGCCGCGTTGTCGAGCTTGGCGAGCTGGCCGAGCTGGGCGAACTCCGAGCACACCAGCGTGAAGTGGTGCCGGTCGTCGAGCCCGCGGATGCGTCGTACGCGCTCGCCGCCCTCGCGGTTGCCCAGTGCGAAACCGAGCGCGTAGCAGGAGTCGGTGGGGTAGGCGATCACCGCGTCGTCGCGCAGCATCGCCACGACCTGGGCGATGCTGCGCGGCTGCGGGTCCTTGGGGTGCACGTCGAAGTACCGGGCCATGGGCCGACCCTACTCACTCCGATTCGTCCGCGATCACCTCGCGGCGGGCCGGCTCGATTCCGCGGACGAATCGGGGTTTTCAGCGTTCGAGGCGGAGCTGGGCGACGTCGAGGTAGCCGGAGCGGAACCCCGCCTCGCAGTAGGCGAGGTAGAACTCCCACATCCGGCGGAACGGGTCGCCGAACCCCAGGTCGGCGACCTGCGACCAGTTCGCGAGGAACCGCTCGCGCCACAGCCGCAGCGTGTGGGCGTAGTGCGGACCCATCGGCGCGACGTTGGTGAGCCGCAGCCCGGTGTGACCGGCCAGGGTCTGCTTGATCGCGGTCACCGAGGGCAGCAGGCCGCCCGGGAAGATGTACTTGTGGATCCACGTGTACGTCTCGCGCGTGGCCATCATCCGGTGGTGCTCGAGCAGGATCGCCTGGATCGCGACCTTGCCGCCGGGGGCCAGCAGCTCGTCGATCTTCGCGAAGTACGTCGGCCAGTACTTCTCGCCGACCGCCTCGATCATCTCCACGCTGACGATCGCGTCGAAGCTGCCGGTCTGGTCGCGGTAGTCGCGGATCGCGATCTCCACGCGGTCGCTCACCCCCGCCGCGCCGACCCGCTGCTGGGCCAGCTCGGCCTGCTCGCGCGAGAGCGTCACCGTCGTCACGAGCGCGCCGCGCTGGGCCGCCCGGATCGCGAGGGTGCCCCAGCCGGACCCGATCTCCAGCACCCGCGACCCCTCGCGGACGTCCGCGGCGTCGAGTACGGCGTCCACCTTGCGCAGCTGCGCGGCCTCGAGGTCGGCCCAGGCCGGAGCCGGGTCCAGCCGGTCGAACAGCGCCGAGGAGTAGGACAGCGTCGGGTCGAGGAACGAGGCGAACATGTCGTTGGACAGGTCGTAGTGCGCCTCGATGTTCTTGCGCGCGCCGTGCTTGTCGTTCTCCGGGTTCAGCCCGCGGGGGAGGACCGCGTGCCGCAGCTTGTAGAAGCCGGGCCGGATCAGGTCGGTGAGCCGCTCCGCGAACGGCGTCAGCGCGTCCGCGAGGTCGGTCCCCGGGGCGGTCGTCCACTCCCCGGCCATGTAGGACTCGCCGAGGCCGATCATCGGGCTCCGCGCAAGCCGGGCGAAGAACGCCCGCGGATCGTCGATCCGGATCGTCGGGGCCTGGCCGTCGGCGGTGGAGTGCGCGGCGGCGCCGTACCGCTCGCCGTCGGAGACCTCGACGCCGACCGGCACCTTGCGCAGGATCCTGCCGAGGACCTGCTTGGCGACCAGCGCGCGGGGTCCGTAGGCGGGCGCGGGCTCGAGGGCCTGGGACGCGTCGCCGATGATCGGCTCGATGGTGGTCGTCATGCCGACATTCCTCTCGGTGCCTGGTGCGGGCGGCGGGGCACCACCGGCAGGCGCCGCAGCCACAGCCGGACGCCGTGCCAGCGGATCAGCGCCGACACCCGCTGGGACGGGAAGGGGTTGCGCAGCACGCTGCGGAGGGTACGCCCGCGCGTGGCTGCGGCGAGGTCTCCGTGGACGGCCGCGGTGAACACCACCTGGTCGGCCTGGGTGAGGCTGATCGCGACGGCGATCTGGTCCTCGCGGAGCCGGGTGCGGATGTCGTAGCGGCCGTTCACGGTGAAGAAGGGGGAGACGTAGAACTCCTTGTCGACGCGCGCGGGCGTCCCGCCGGAGACCTCGAGCGGGTAGCAGTGCCGTTCGCCGTAGGTGTTGTGCACCTCGGCGAGCACTCCCTCGAGCCGGCCGTCGGCGTCGAGGCAGAAGTACGTCGTGAGCGGGTCGAACACGTAGCCGGCGGACCGGGCGTTGGCCAGGACCAGCACCCGGGCGGCCGACCAGCCGATGTCCTGGGCGTCGAGGAAGCCGCGCACCTTGCCGAGCAGCGGCCGGTCGTCGTCGGGGGCGAAGTGGTCGCGCGAGCGCAGCGACGCCAGCGGCCGCAGCCACCGGGGGAAGGCGGCGTTCGGGTCGGCGGCGTCGACCAGCCACATCGTCGTACGGTGCGCGAAGGCGTAGGTGAACGGCCGGGTGCGCCGGTGGTGGACCCGCGCGCGGACGCGGGCCGGGGTGTGCGGGACGGTCGTCACCAGGTGGCTCCCAGCGCGCGGGCGGCCTCGACGCCCGAGCGGCAGCCGTCCTCGTGGAAGCCCCAGCCGTGGTAGGCGCCGGCGAAGGCGAGCCGGTCGGAGTTCAGCTCGGCCAGCCGGACCTGCGCGGCGACCGACTCCGCCGTGTAGGTGGGATGGCTGTAGGTCATCTTCGCGATGACGTGCTCGGGGTCGGGTCCGGCGTCGGGGTTGAGCGTGACAAGCAGCGGGTCGGTCTCGGGGTGACCCTGGAGGCGGTTCATCCAGTAGGTGACCCGGGTGCGATCGGTGAGCGTGTCGCAGTCCTCGAGGCGGTAGTTCCAGCTCGCCCGGCTGCGCGGGTGCGCGGGCAGCGCGGAGTCGTCGCGGTGCAGCCAGGCCACGTTGGTGGAGTAGCCGACCGTACCGAGCAGCTCCTGCTCCAGGTCGCCGGCGTCCGTGAGCAGCGCGAGCGCGGTGTCGGCGTGGGTGGCGACCACGACCTTGTCGAAGGCGTGGTGCTCGTTGGCCCCGCCCCCCGCGGGCACGGTGTCGATCTCCACCGCCTCGGGCTTGCGGCTGATCCCGACGACCCGGGTGCCGGCGCGGACCACGTCGAGGCGCTCGGTGATCGCGGAGACGTAGGAGCGCGAGCCACCGATCACGGTGTGCCAGGTCGGCGCGTCGCCGAGCGAGAGGAAGCCGTGGTGGCGCAGGAACGCGAACAGGTAGGCCGCCGGGTAGGAGAGCGCCTCGCTGTGCCCCATCGACCACACGCACGAGACGACCGGGAGCGCGTAGTGGGTGACGAAGTGCTGGTCGAACCCGTGCGACTCGAGGAAGTCGCCGTAGCTGAGGTCGGGCTCGGCCCCGTCGCGGAGCAGGTCGAGCGCCTCCTTCTGGAAGCGGCGGATCTGCAGCAGCAGCCGCCAGAAGCCCGGGTCGACGGCGCGGCGGCGCTGGGCGAAGATGCCGTTCGCCCGGCGCCCGCCCTTGAAGGACAGCCCGCAGCCCTCGCAGGTGATGCTCATGCTCATCTCGGTCGGCCGGGTGCGCACGCCGAGCTCGTCGAAGAGCCTCCGCAGCGTCGGGTAGGTGCGGTCGTTGAGCACGATGAAGCCCGAGTCGACCGGCACCGTCGTGCCGTCGCCGAGCCGCACGTCGTGGGTGTGCGCGTGGCCGCCGACCCGTTCGTCGGCCTCGAACAAGGTCACGTGGTGGGTGCGTTGGAGCAGGTAGGCGGCCGTCAGGCCGGACACCCCGGCTCCGACGACGGCGGCGCGGGGGCGCGACTCGGTGGGTTCCCTCATGCAGGGTGTTCGCCGCCCGGAGCCGTGCGGATGGGTGCCGGGGCCGGAGAAATCGGGACGGTTCGGCCTCGTGGGCGCGGGCTCGGCCGATTCCCTGCGCAATACCTCCCCGTCTCCCGCATGATGGGGTAGTGACCCAGGAGGCTGATCCCATGCGTAGGACCCGGTGGAGCGCCGCAGCGACGGGGCTCGTCGTACTGACCCTGTTGAGCGGCTGCGGTGGCGGCTCGGACACCACCGCGGACGAGGCGTCCGCGAGCGAGTCGGTGTCCTCGGCCGTGCCGTCCCAGGACGAGACCGCGAGCGAGTCCGCCGCGCCCGTCGAGGAGCAGTCCGGCGGGTACGACGCCCAGGAGCTCCTCACGGCGATGAAGGCGGCCGTGGCCAAGCACCAGTCCACCCACCTGACGCTCACCGCCGACGGCGCCCAGGCCATGACCGGAGAGGGCGACGTCTCCTACGCCGGCGACAGCACGGTGATGCAGATGAAGATGAAGTCCCCCTCGCTGGGGGACGGCACGATCGAGGTCCGCCTGGTCGACGGCACCATGTACATGGCGATGCCGCCGATGACTCCGGCGGGCAAGTTCTTCAAGATCGACACCAAGGACCCCAACAGCCCGTTCGGCAACCTCGGCGGGATCACGCAGGGTGACCCGCTGGCCACCTTCGACGCCTTCGACGCCGGGTTGAAGAAGGCGGTGTACGTCGGCGCCGAGGACGTCGACGGCGAGCAGATGGACCACTACGTGCTGACCGTCGACGCCGCGAAGGCGGCCAAGGCGCAGGGCACTCCCGCGGCCGGTCAGGGCGACATCACCTACGACTTGTGGCTCGACGACCAGGACCTGATGCGCCGCATGCAGCTCGACGTCCCGGGCGGCGGCGGGATGACCATCACCACCGATCACTGGGGCGAGCCGGTCAAGGTCAAGGCGCCACCGGCCTCGGCGATCATCTCGCTGCCGGGCTCGACGGGCTCGGCGGGCTGATCGCCTCGTCGGCGGCGGGCGGCTCGGTCGCGGTCGGCGGGTTGGCCGCGGACGGGGCGTCGGTCGTGCGCGGCGTCGCGGAGGCGGACAGCGCGTCGGCGGCGGGTGCGTCGGTGCAGGGCGCCGGCTGAGCGCTCGGGTCCGAGGGGGCCGGGGCATCGGCCGCGTCCATGGCCGATGAGTCGGCGGCCGGGTCGGGCTGGGCCTCGGCGGCCGGGTCGGCGGCTGTCGCGGGGTCGCCGTCCGGGTCCTCCGGCCCGGGGTCGGGCACGCGGCACGCCGCAGCGGGGCTCTCGGCCGTCCCCCCACCCGGCGCCTCTGCGTCGGTGGGTTCGGGGTCGGTCGGTTCGGGGCGCCGCGGCCGAGCCGGCGTGGATGCGGGGTCGGCGGGTGCGGGGTCGGTCGGCGCTTGGGCCGGGGAGCCGGAAACAGTAGGGGCGGCCGCGGTGGTCTCGGTTGCCGGCTCCTGCACCGGAAGGTGCGTGGTGGTGGCCTGCGGCCCGGCACCGGCCGGCGGCGCGGCGCTCGTCGCTGCGACGGAGAGCGCGTGCGCGCTCGGGGAGGAGTCGATGCCCACGGTCTTCGCGGTGACCGAGCCCGCCGCCCTCACCCGATGGGCCAAGGACCGGCGCGCCAGCGTCGTCCTGGTCCCGTCGACGATCGGGTGGGCGACCGCCGTGACGGTGGCGGTGGGCACGCCGGTCCCGGGTCGCGCGTAGGAGCGGGCGATGCCGATCACCAGGTCCACGTACGCCGGCGACGGCGCGTAGCGGAGCAGGGCGCGACGCAGGCCCGCGGTGCTGCCCAGGCGGGCGTCGCCGGCGCAGAGCGCCACCCCGACGGCGAGGGCGGCGTCGTCGGCGTCGGCGGGGGAGCGGACACCGTCCCCGTCGCCGTCCACGCCGATGACCTGCCACGTGCTGGGCAGGATGCGCATCGGTCCGACGGGAAGGTCCGCGGTGGCGTCCCCGTCGAGCCGGCCCCCGTCGGTGTCGCGCGCGGCGCGGACACCGGTGCTGGACACGGCCCTCGACGGGTTGCGTCCATGGTCGGACTCGACCAGGCCGATCGCGGCCAGCGCCGTCCAGTCCAGGCCGCAGCGCGGTGCCGCCTTCGCGAGGACGGTGGCGGCGTTCAGGTAGGCCTGCCAGGCAGCCGGCGGGATGTCACCGGCGGTGAGGCCCGGACCGGCGAGGCGGCCGGAGCCGGTGACGTCCACGACTGTCGCGGGGTCTGGCAGCCGGCTCGGGGGAGGCGACGACGGCGGGAGCGAGGTGGCCGCGGTCGTGCCCACGACGGAGGCGGGGGAGTAGCCCAGCACGGCCCGCGTCACCGGGCCGGACGCCGTGTCGAACGATGCGGCGCCCAGTCCGGTGGCCACGCAGACCCCGATGGCGAGTAGGCACGTCGCGGCACGGCGCCAGGCGCGGGTGCGTCGTACGCCCCTGCTTGCGGCCCCCTGCAGCATTACCCCAGTGTGCGTGGCAGGGCGGCGCGACCCAAGGGCCGTTCGGGCCAGATTCGGCTACGTCATGCGCGGTACGGCGGCCGGCGGTTCGTGCGAGGGCTCAGCGTCCCCGCATGTTCTGGCGGGCGCCCTTCATGCTGGTGGGGACCGGGCCCTTCGGCAGCGGGATGTTGGACCGGTTGGCGTCGAGCGCCTTGAGCCGGGCCAGCACGTCGGTCATCTGCGCGGGCTTGATGTTGCGGCCCAGCTTGGTGACGTGACCGGCCAGGCGGCTCACCGGCACGGCACCTGCGTGCTTGTCGGGGTCGCCGCAGATGACCTCGAAGATCGGGGTCTCGGACGCGACCCGCTCGTGCTTGCGCCGCTCGTTGGCCAGCAGCGTCTTGAGCCGGTTGGGGTTGCCTTCGCCGACCAGCACGATCCCGGGCGGGCCGACGACGCGGTGGACCAGGTCCTGGTTGCGGTTGAAGGCGATCGCCGGGTCGGTCTTCCAGCCCTTGCGGAGCATCCCGAGCGCGGCCGCGGCGGCGCCGGGCTGACCCTCGATCTGGGCGTAGGCCGCCTTCTGGGCGCGCCGGCCGAAGATGATCAGGGCAGCGAGCAGGCCGAGCAGGACGGCGGTGGCGATGTCGAGGCCCGGGCCGCCGGGCAGCCACATGAAGACCAGGTAGCCCAGCACGCCGACCACCAGGAAGACGCCGAGCAGGATCAGTCCGATCCGGGGATCGGACTTCTTCGTCATCTTGTAGCTGGCGACGATCTGCTTGATGCGTCCCTGCTTCGCGGGCTTGTCCTCGTTCTTCGCCATGCCTGGTGCCTCTGCTTCAGCGGGTGGGGTGGGCCGGGTCGGCGGGGCCATTCTCGCAGACCCCGCGGGATGCCTCAGACCGCGGCGTCGGCGGGCTGCTCGCTCGCCCGGGCCTCCATCGCCTGTCGGTAGAGCCGGCCCGCGCGGTACGACGAGCGCACCAGCGGCCCCGACATGACGCCGGAGAAGCCGATCTCGTCCGCCTCGTCCTTCAGCTCCACGAACTCCTCGGGCTTCACCCACCGCTCCACGGGGTGGTGCCGCGCGGAGGGGCGCAGGTACTGGGTGATCGTGATCAGCTCGCAGCCGGCTTCGTGCAGGTCGCGCAGCGCCTGGGAGACCTCCTCGCGGGTCTCGCCCATGCCGAGGATCAGGTTGGACTTGGTGACCAGGCCGAAGTCGCGGGCCGCGGTGATCACGTCGAGCGAGCGGTCGTAGCGGAACGCCGGGCGGATCCGCTTGAAGATCCGCGGCACGGTCTCCACGTTGTGCGCGAGCACCTCGGGCCGCGACTCGAACACCTCGGCGAGCAGGTCGGGCTTGCCGTTGAAGTCCGGGATGAGGTTCTCCACGCCGGTGTCCGGGTTGAGCTCGTGGATCTGCTTCACGGTCTCGGCGTACAGCCAGGCGCCGCCGTCGGGCAGGTCGTCGCGGGCGACACCGGTGATCGTGGCGTAGCGCAGCTCCATCGACCGGACGCTCTCGGCGACCCGGCGCGGTTCGTCACGGTCCAGCGGCTGCGGCTTGCCGGTGTCGATCTGGCAGAAGTCGCAGCGTCGGGTGCACTGGTCGCCGCCGATGAGGAACGTCGCCTCGCGGTCCTCCCAGCACTCGAAGATGTTGGGGCAGCCCGCCTCCTGGCACACCGTGTGCAGGCCCTCGGACTTCACCAGTGACTGGAGCTCCTTGTACTGCGGCCCCATCTTCGCCCGCGTCTTGATCCACTCGGGCTTCTTCTCGATCGGGGTCTCGGCGTTGCGGACCTCGAGACGGAGCAGCTTGCGACCCTCCGGGGCCGCGCCGGCGGACGGGGTGGTGGGGGCGGAAGTCACGCCCGCCACTGTACGCCGGGGCCGTGCGGCGCCCCAATTCGACGGAACCTGACGGCTCGACGGACGGGACCTGACGGCTCGACGGACGGGACCTGACGGCTCGACGGACGGGACCTGACGGCTCGACGGGGTCAGGGGACGTCGCGGCGCCGGAACGCGACCAGCGAGACCACCACCGCCAGCAGCAGCAACCCGCCCAGGTAGAGCACCGAGTGCCCGACCCCGAGCACGTAGGACTGGATGCAGCCGCCCTGCCCCGGCGGGCAGACCAGGTCCGGGTCGATCACGGTGGTGCCGTCGTCGATCCAGGCGAACACGTTGTTCGACAGGCTCCACCGCGACACCCGCTCCACGGGCAGCGTCGCCACCAGCGCCTCGCCCGCGACGGCGTAGGCGAACAGCAGCGCCAACGTGCCGACGGTGCTGCGCAGCAACATCGAGAGGGCGTAGCCGCCGAGCGCGCCGGCGGTGGCCAGCACGATCCCGCGGCCGGCCGTCCAGCGGACCTCGTCCAGCACCTCTCCGGGCGTGGCGATGCCGCGTGCCTCGGCGACCAGGTAGAGAGCGAGCCAGAAGCCGGCCACGAGCACCGCGGAGACGACCAGGGCGCTGAGCAGCACCGCCCCCGCCTTGGTCAGCCACACCTCGAGCCGCCGTGGCCGGAACAGCAGCTGGTTGCCCATCGACCCGGTCGCCCAGTCGCCGCCGGCGAACGTGGCGCCGGCGATGATCAGCAGCGCGGTGACGAGCAGGATCACCGCGACGCCGCGGTTCTCGACCACCTTGCCGAGGTCGAGCGTGGCCCGGCCCAAGAAGTCCTCGGGCCGCGGGGTGAGCACCTGGTCGCAGTCGTCCGCGACGGCCTCGGAGCCGAGGAAGCTGGTCGGCTCCTGGCGGCACTGCGCGAGGTCCTTCTCGAACAACGGGTCCGCGGCGGCGTTGGCGGCCTGGACCTCGGCGGCGGCCCGCTCGTCGGCCGACACCGGCCGGGTGTCCCACGCGGCGGTCGCGGCGAGCAGCGCGGTCAGCAGCACGGCGGCGAGGAGGAGCAGTACGACGGCGCGCCGGCTCCACAGCCGGTCCAGCTCGACGGTCAGGAGCCTCATGCCGCCCCGCCCTCCGTGCCGCGTCCGGAGGCCTGCTCCGCCGACCCGTCGTGGGTCAGCTGCAGGAACACCGACTCCAGGTCGCCGCGGACCGGGGTCAGCTCGCGCACGTAGATCTGGTGGTCGGCCAGCACGCGGGTGATGTCCTCCGGGTGCGCGAACCCCTCGACGTCGAGGTGGTCCCCGGCGCGGGACACGCGGAAGCGGGCGTCCTGCAGGTGCCTGGTCGCCGCGACCGGGTCGGCGACCCAGACCCGGGCGACCGCGAGCGTGTTGTCGCCGACGAGGTCGTCGACCCGGCCCGACGCCATCAGCCGGCCGGCGCCGATGATCGACACCGAGTGGCAGACCTGCTGCACCTCCGCCAGGTTGTGCGAGCTGAGCAGCACGGTCACCCCGGATTCCCCGAGGCCGCGGATCATGTCGCGGATGTCCCGGATGCCCGCCGGGTCGAGCCCGTTCGTCGGCTCGTCCAGGATCAGCAGGTCGGGGGAGGTGAGCAGGGTGGCCGCGATCGCGAGCCGCTGCTGCATGCCGAGCGAGTAGCCGCCGTACCGCTCCCGGTCGCGGTCCTCGAGGCCGACCTGGGCGAGCGCGGAGTCGACCCGTTCGGTCGGGACGCCCGCCGAGCGCGCGAGCAGCTTGAGGTTCTTGCGGCCGGTGAACGACGGCATGAACTTCGGCTGCTCCACCACCGCGCCGACCCGGCCCACCACCTCGGGCAGCCGCCGGGGGACCGGCTCGCCGAACAGCCGCATCGTGCCCGCCGTCGGGCGGACCAGACCGAGCAGCATCCGGATCGTCGTGGTCTTGCCGCTGCCGTTGGGACCGAGGAAGCCGTGCACACCCCCCGCGGGCACGGTGAGGTCGAGGCCGTCCACCGCGACGACCCGGCGCCCGCGGCGCGAGCGGTAGACCTTGCGCAGCCCGGACGTCTCGATGACCGGGGCGCCCTGCTCGACCTGCATGGAACCAACCCTTCCGTACGGCGGTGCGGCCGGACGTCGCGACACGCGGTGGCTCAGCGCAGAGCGGCCGCCGGGTCGATCAGCCGCGGCGCCCGCCCCGGCTCGGGCTTGGCCGGGTAGTCCGGCGTCGCGTCGTACGGCGTCCAGGCGAGCAGGTTGCGCAGGTGCCGCTCGACGACGGGGGCGACCTCCGCGACGGTGACGTCGCGGCCGAGCTCGGTGCTCAGCGAGGTGACCCCGGCGTCGGAGATTCCGCAGGGCACGAACGTGTCGTACCAGCCGAGGTCGACGTCGCAGTTGAGGGCGAAGCCGTGCATGGTGACCCCGCGACTGACCCGGATGCCGATCGCGGCGATCTTCCGCTCAGGGCCGCGGTCGTCCTCGGCGAGCCACACACCGCTGCGGCCGGGCACCCGGGCGGTGGCGACGCCCAGCTCGGCGCAGGCGTGGATCAGCGCCTCCTCGAGCCGGCGCACGTAGTCGACGACCAGGACGTGGTCGGGCAGCGCCACGATCGGGTAGCCGACCAGCTGACCGGGCCCGTGGAAGGTGATCTTGCCGCCCCGGTCGACGTCGATGACCGGCACGCCCTCGGCCCGCGGGCCGGTGGGCCGCTCGTGCGGGTCGGTGCGCTTGCCGGCGGTGAACACCGGCGGGTGCTCGAGCAGCAGCACGGTCCCCGGCGCGCCGGCCGCGACGCGTGCGTGCACCTCGCGCTGGAGGTCCCAGGCCGCGACGTAGTCCACGGCCTCGTCGCCGAACCCGACGGTCTGGAAATCGATGTGCTGCACGGGCCCGAGCCTAGCGCGGACCGCTCCGGGCGAGCCGGGGGTGACCGGCCGCTTGGCTGATGCTGGATTATGTGTACTGCGTGGTCCGGTTCCTCTGCCCGAAAGGCATCGTGTGATGGCGAGCTCACACCGGCGCTCCAAGCGCTGGATCTTCCCTCTGCTCGTGGTGCTGCTGTGGCTGTTCGTCGGCGGCCCGCTGGGGTCGTTCGCGGGCCGGCTCTCGGAGGTGCAGAAGAACGACAACGCCTCGTTCCTGCCGCAGACCGCCGAGTCGACCCGGGTGCTGAACACCTTCCTGGAGTTCACCGGCAAGGAGTCGACCCCGGCCACGGTGGTGTTCGAACGGCCGGCCGGCCTCACCGAGGACGACAAGGCCGCGATCGCGTCGTACCGCGAGAAGCTCGCGTCGGTGGAGTACGTCGACTCCGCCGCCGTCGGGCAGCCCGTGTTCTCCCAGGACGGCACGGCGGCGCAGGTCGTCGTACCGGTCACCGCCTCGGACGGGGACCAGATCGTCGGCGCCGTCAACGACATGCGTGACGTGCTCGCCGACCCACCGCCGGGGTTGTCCGCCCTGGTCGGGGGACAGGGCGGCATCCTCGGCGACTTCATCGAGGCGTTCGGCGCGATCGACGGGATCCTGCTGCTCGTCGCCCTCGCGGTGGTGCTCGTGATCCTTCTCGTGGTCTACCGCTCGCCGGTGCTGCCGTTCGTGGTGCTGATCTCCGCGGTGATCGGGCTCGGAGTCTCCTCGGCGGTCGTCTACGCGATGGCCAAGGCGGACGCTCTGGACCTGAACGGGCAGAGCCAGGGCATCTTGTTCATCCTCGCCGTCGGTGCGGCGACCGACTACTCGCTGCTGATCGTGGCGCGGTTCCGCGAGGAGCTGCGCGACAACGAGTCGAAGTACGTCGCGATGCGGACCGCCTACCGGGGCGCGATCGAACCCGTCCTGGCGTCCGGCGTCACCGTGATCCTCGGCCTGCTCTGCCTGCTGCTCTCCGACCTCTCCAGCCTGCGCGGGCTCGGACCGGTCGGCGCGATCGGGGTCGCCGGCGCGATGCTGTCCTCGCTGACGCTCCTGCCGGCCGTGCTGCTGCTCCTGGGCAGGAAGGCGTTCTGGCCCTACCAGCCGCGGCTCGGCAGCGAGCACAGCGAGAAGCGCGGCATCTGGGGCCGCGTGGCCCGGTTCGTCGGTCGGCGCGCCCGCCTGGTCTGGGTGGTGACGTTCGTGGTGCTGGCCGGGTTCGCGGCGTTCCTGCCGACGCTCAACGAGAAGCCGGTCCCGCAGACCGACCTGTTCCTCACCGAGGTCGACTCGGTGAAGGCCCAGGACATCCTCGACGCGCACTTCACCGCCGACCAGGCCAGCCCGGCGATCGTGATCGTGCCGCAGGACGAGCTGCAGCCGGCGCTCGCGCTGCTCGAGTCCCACGACGGCGTGGTCGCCGACGGGGTCACCTACCTGCCGGCGGGTCCGCCGACCGGTGCCGCGCCCCCCGAGCCGAAGGTCGTCGACGGCAACGTCGTGGTGTTCGCGACGCTGAACGACCTCGCGGACTCGGCGGCCGCGACCGACACGGTCCGGTCGCTGCGCGAGGACCTCGACCAGATCGGCACCGACGTGGAGGTCGGCGGGTCCACCGCGATCCAGCTCGACACCCGCGACACCGTCGACTCCGACCGGCTCAAGGTGATCCCGGCGATCCTGATCGTGATCTTCCTCGTGCTCGCGCTGCTGCTCCGGTCGCTGCTCGCGCCGGCGCTGCTGCTGCTGGCGAACGTGCTCTCGTTCGGCGCGACGATGGGCATCAGCGCCCTGCTGTTCAACCACGTCTTCGGCTTCCCGGCCTCGGACCCCTCCACGTTGCTGATCGGGTTCGTGTTCCTGGTCGCGCTCGGCATCGACTACTCGATCTTCCTGATGACCCGGGTGCGTGAGGAGTCGATGAAGCAGGGGACCCACCCGGGCGTCCTCAAGGGACTCTCGGTGACCGGTGGCGTGATCACCTCGGCGGGCGTCGTGCTCGCGGCGACGTTCGCGGCGCTGGGCGTGCTGCCGCTGCTGTTCCTCGCGCAGATCGCGTTCATCGTGGCGTTCGGCGTGCTGCTGGACACGCTCGTGGTGCGGTCGCTGCTGGTGCCGGCGCTGAGCTACGAGCTCGGCCCGCGGGTGTGGTGGCCCTCGAAGCTGTGGCACACCCCGGACCACGCCGACCCCGAGACAGCGGAGCTGCTGCATGCCGGCGCGTCGGACGGGGTCACCTTCCGCTGACACCCGTCGAGTCGCCACCTTCCGTCCGTCGAGTGCGCACTTTCCGTCCGTGGGGCTGGGGGCTGTGGACAGCGAACGACGTCGGGCGCGGGAATCGGCGAGCATCGGGGGATGGCCCACTCCCACGCTGCTGTGTCCCGTCGCCCGTCGTGGCCTGCCCGATCCCGTCACCGGCGTCACCGGCGCGCTGGTGGCCTCCGGCGCGGCGGCTGGCTGGTGGTCCTCGGTCTGGCCTGCGGACTGGTCGGCGGCGCGGCGTGGTCGGCTACCGACGTCTCGCCCGGCCCGGCGCCCGGCGACCAGGCCGTGGCGCACCGGCGCGACCCGGCGGTCGGCCCCCGCCGGGCGATCGTGGTGGCGCCCGCGCTGAGGGCCGAAGATCGGGGGCCGGTCGCCGGCGGGGCGGCGACCGGGCAGACCGCCCGTGCTGCCCGGGTGCTGCGCGGGTGGGACCGGGCCAGGGCGGAGGCGTACGCCGCCGGCTCGGTGCGGTCGCTGCGGGAGCTGTACGTCGACGGGGCAGGGGAGGCCGACGTACGCCTGCTGCGCTCCTACGTACGACGCGGCTACCGGGTGGAGGACCTGTGCATGCAGCTGCTCGCCGTCCACGTGCTGCGGCACCGCCCGGGGCGGTGGCGGCTGCGGGTGACGGACCGGCTGGCCGGGGGAGCCGCGGTCGGGTACGGCGAGCGCGTCGCCCTCCCGCGGGACCGGGCCAGCACCCGGACCGTCGTGCTGCGCAGGGGCCGGACGGGCGAGTGGCGGGTGGTCCGGGTCAGGGGTTGAGCGCCGCCGCGAGCCGGCTCTCGAGCGTCGGGTGCTCGAACTCGAAACCCATGGCCGGCAGCCGCTCGGGCTCGATGCGCAGGGAATCGACGATGTCGCTGGACGCCGAGCTGAGCGCCGCCTTGATCGCCACGCTGGGGACCTTGAAGAAGGACGGCCGGTGGATCATCCGCCCGAGCACCTTGCCGAACTCCCGGTTGGTGGTCTGGTTGGGGGCGCTGAGGTTGTAGGCGCCCCGGGCGTCGTCGCTCTCGGCGAGCCAGGTCGCGGCGCGCAGCCAGTCGGTGAGGGAGATCGTGGAGAAGTACTGGTCGCCCGGCCCGAGCGGTCCGCCGACCCCCGCACGGAACGCGAGCAGGATCGGCTTGAACGCACCGCCCCGCTTGTCGAGCACGACGCTGGTACGCATCACCGCGACCCGGGCGCCGGCCTCGGCGGCGGGCTCGGCTGCTGCCTCCCAGTCACGGGTCAGCTGCGCCATGAAGCCCGGGGCGTCGGTGGGGGTGTCCTCGGTGGAGACCCGGTCGCCGCGGTCGCCGTACCCGGAGATCCCGTTCTGCGCGAGGAACGCCGGCTTGCGCTCGGACCGGGCGATGGCGCGGGCCAGGGTGGCGGTGGTCTTCAGCCGGCTGTCGACGAAGGTCTTCTTGTACGACGCGCTCCATGGGACGTGGGCGATGTTGGCGCCCGACAGGCAGGCCACCACGTCGGCGTCCTCGATGACGGCCGGGTCGACCTGGCCGCGCATCGGGTCCCAGGACGACTCCTGCGGCGACATCGGCTCGCCGCGCACGAGCCGGACGACCTCGTGGCCCTGCTGCGCGAGGTGGTCGCGCCACGCAGTTCCCAGGAAACCGGACGCGCCGGCCAGCACGAATCTCATGTCCGGAGCCTACGGATCGGTGCCAAGGACGGGCTCCACGGCGCGTGTCGGAGCTTGCTCGGGCCGCCGCGCGTCGGCGACGCTCTGCAGATGATCACGAGCCGGGAGATCGCCAGGTGGAGGTTGCGCAGCCAGCATCTCGTGTCACCACACGCCACGTCGTCCGAAGCGGTGATCCGGAACCTGCTCGCGGTACAGGCCGAGAACCCGGGCCAGACGGCTTGGGCGGTCGCGAGCCGGACGCGACGTCCCGACTCCGACGACCTCGACCGTCTGCTGGACTCCGGCCAGGTGATTCGCACGCACGTGCTCCGGCCGACCTGGCACTACGTCGCGGCCGCCGACATCCGGTGGCTGCTCGAGCTCACCGGCCCGCGTGTCCGGCCGGTGGTCATCCGGCAGCTGCAGCAGGTCCACGGGTTGGACGGCGCCGGTCTCGATCGTGCCACCTCGGTCGTCCTGGAGACGCTGTCGGAGCAACCCGACCGGACCCGCGACCAGCTGGCCGACAGCCTGCGCGCGCAAGGGGTCGACGCGCATGGACAGCTGGTCATGCTCCTGCTCGCGCTTCTCGAGCTGGACCAGCTCGTCTGCAGCGGTCGACGGATCGCCGGGACGCACACCTACGCCGCCTTCGCCGACCGGGTCCCCGTCACACGGCAGCTGGACCGTGACGCTGGCCTCGCGGAGCTCGCCCTGCGGTACTTCACCGGTCACGGGCCCGCGACCGAGCGTGACCTGGCGTACTGGGCGACCCTCACGCTCGGCGACGTGCGCCGGGGTTTGGCCCAGGTCCGGGACCGGCTCGCCAGCTTCGACGTCGACGGCCGCACGTTCTGGCACGCCCCCGACGATCCGCCCCCGGCCGGCGTCCAGGCGCCGGCGGCTCACCTGCTGCAGATCCTGGACGAGGTCTACCGGGGTTACCAGGACAGCCGGATGGTGCTCGACAGCGAGGGGGTCGTCCCGCGCGGCCGCGAGAGCGCACTCGGCATGGTGCTGGTGGACGCCCAGCTGGTTGCCGCGGTGCGGCGCAGCATCGGACGCGGTGTGGCCTTCGAGGTCACCCCCCATGGCGGTCCGCTGCGATCCGCGGACCTCGCGCGCGTGGAGGAGGCGGCCGCACGGTACGCCGCGTTCCTCGGCCTCGACCACCAGCTCCGGATCCGCTGAGGAACATGCCGCCCAGCACCGGGGCTCACCGGCGAGAGGCCGTCACGGCGTACGACGGGTGACCGGCGCGACGTACGGCGAGGGCCCGCCGTCCGGGAGGACGACGGGCCCTGCGCGTGGACCTGCGGCGGAAGGTCAGACCTCGAACTGGCCGGCCTCGAGCCGCGCCTTCACGTCCGCGAGGAAGCGGGCCGCGTCGGCGCCGTCGACCAGCCGGTGGTCGTAGGTGAGGGCCAGGTAGACCATCTGGCGCACCGCGATCGTCTCGCCGAGGTTCGCGTCGTCGATCACCACCGGCCGCTTCACGACCGAGCCCGTGCCGAGGATCGCGACCTGCGGCTGGTTGATGATCGGGGTGTCGAACAGTGCGCCCCGGCTGCCGGTGTTGGTGATCGTGAACGTGCCGCCGGACAGCTCGTCGGGGCCGATCTTGTTGGCGCGGGTGCGCTCGGCGACGTCGGCGATCTTGCGGGCGAGCCCGGCGATCGAGAGGTCCCCGGCGTCCTTGACCACCGGCGTCAGCAGGCCCTTCTCGGTGTCCACCGCGATCGCGACGTTCTCGCGGTCGTAGTAGGTCACCTCGCCGGCCTCGGTGTCGATCGCCGCGTTGAGCGACGGGTGCTCCTTGAGCGCGTCGATCGTGGCCTTGGCGAAGAACGGCATGTAGGAGAGCTTCACGCCCTCGCGCGCCGCGAAGTCGGCCTTGACCGAGTCACGCAGCCGCGCGATCGGGGTCACGTCGACCTCGACCACCGTGGTCAGCTGCGCCGAGGTCTGCAGCGACTCGACCATGCGCTTGGCGATGACCTTGCGCAGCCGGCTGAGCTTCTCGGTCTTGCCGCGCAGCGGGCTCGGGGTCGGCGCCGCCGGGGCCGCCTGCCCGCCACCCGCGGCCGGGGCAGCAGCCGCGGCGGGAGCCGGCTCGGGCGCCGCGGGCTGCTGGGCCGCCTTGGCGGCGTCGAGGACGTCCTGCTTGCGGATCCGGCCGCCGACGCCGGTGCCGGTCACGGCGCTCAGGTCGACGTTGTGCTCGGCGGCCATCTTGCGGACCAGCGGCGTCACGTAGGCGCCCTCGGCCGCACCGGACCCGGTCTGCTGCGGGGCCTGCTTCGGGGCCTCCTGCTGCGGGCTGCCTGCTGCGGGGCCTCGTGCCTGGGCGCTTCCTGCTTCGGGGCCTCCGCCTCGGCGCCGGCGTCGGGCTGCACCTGCCGGGCAGCCGGGGGTGCTTCCTCGTCCTGACCGCCACCCTCGGGAGCGCCGTCGCCGGAGGGACGCGACTCGGCCGCGGCCTGCTCGTCGCCGGTGTCCTGGCTCTCGGCCGTGCGCGGCTCCGACGGGGCCGCCCCGCCCGAGTCGCCGCCGGCCGGACGCCCGGAACCGACGATCGCCAGCTCGGCGCCGACCTCGACGGTCTCGTCCTCCTGGACCTTGATCTCGAGCAGCGTGCCCGCGACGGGGGAGGGGATCTCGGTGTCGACCTTGTCGGTGGAGACCTCGAGCAGCGGCTCGTCGACGGCCACGTCGTCACCGACCTGCTTGAGCCAGCGGGTGACGGTGCCCTCGGTGACCGACTCGCCGAGCGCGGGGAGCGTGACGGGGCTGCCGCCGCTGGCGCCCTGTGCCGCGTCGGCCTCCTGCGCGGTGTGGCTGGACGACGGGGCCGTCTCCTGGGCGTGGAAGCCCTCGTCGGTCTGGGCGGCCGGCGGGGAGGTCTCGGTCTCGCTCTTGCGGTCGCCCTCGTCGCCGGCGCCGTCGGCACTGCCCTCGTCGCCGGTCGCGCCCTGGTCGCCGCCTGCCTGCTCGCCCTGGTCCTGCTGCCCCTGGTCCTGCTGCCCCTGGTCGTCCTGGGACTGCGAGGCGTCGCCGCCATCGGAGCCGCCGGACTCGCCCTCGTCGCCGACCGTGCACAGCTCGGCGCCGACCTCGACGGTCTCGTCCTCGTGGACCTTGATCTCGAGCAGCGTGCCCGCGACGGGGGAGGGGATCTCGGTGTCCACCTTGTCGGTGGAGACCTCGAGCAGCGGCTCGTCGACCGCGACCTGGTCGCCGGGCTGCTTCAGCCAGCGGGTGACGGTGCCTTCGGTGACGGACTCGCCGAGTGCCGGGAGGGTGACTGAGGTCGCCATTGCGTTCCTTCGCTCCTAGGGGTGCTTCGCTGGTGAAGTCTGGGGTGAGTCTATGAGTGCGCGTGCAACGGCTTCCCGGCGAGCGCGAGGTGCGCCTCGCCGAGGGCCTCGTTCTGCGTGGGGTGCGCGTGCACGAGCGGGGCGACGTCCTCGGGGAACGCCTCCCAGTTGTAGATGAGCTGGGCCTCGCCGATCAGCTCGCCGACCCGGGCGCCGACCATGTGGACGCCGACCACCGGCCCGTCCTTGCGCCGAACCAGCTTGACGAAGCCGGCGGTCCTGAGGATCTGGCTCTTGCCGTTGCCGCCGAGGTCGTAGGTCAGCGACTCGATCGCGTCGGCGCCGTACTTCTCGGCCGCCGCCGCCTCGTCGAGCCCGACCGAGGCGACCTCGGGGTCGCTGTAGGTGACCCGCGGGATGCCGCTCTCGTCGATCGGCGTCGGGTCGAGGCCGGCGATCTCCTCCGCCACGAACACCCCCTGGGCGAAACCACGGTGGGCCAGCTGCAGACCGGGCACGATGTCGCCCACGGCGAAGACGCCCTGGACGTTGGTGCGCAGCCGCTCGTCGGTGAGGACGAAGCCGCGATCCATCGCGATGCCCTGCTCGTCGTACCCGAGCCCGTCGGTCGTCGGGCCGCGGCCGACCGCGACGAGCAGCAGCTCCGCCTCGATCGTGTCGCCGCCCTGGACGGTCATCCGAACGCCGGTGTCGGTGTGCTCGACCTTGTCGAACGGGGTGCCGACCTTGAAGTCGATACCGCGTTTGCGGAAGGCGCGCTCGAGCACCTTGGACACCGCCTCGTCCTCGGCGGGCACCAGGTGGGGGAGCGCCTCGACGATCGTCACCTCGGCGCCGAACGAGCGCCACACGCTGGCGAACTCGCAGCCGATCACGCCGCCGCCGAGCACGATCACCGACTGCGGGACCCGGTCGAGCTGGAGTGCGTGCTCGGAGGTGAGCACCCGGCTCCCGTCGACGTCGATGCCGGGCAGGGTCTTGGAGTAGGACCCGCTGGCCAGTACGACGCTGCCGCCGACGTACTGCTGCCCGGCGACCTCCACGGTGTTCTTGGCGACCAGACGGCCCTCGCCCTCGACGACCGTGATGCCGCGGCTCTTCACCAGGCCGGTGAGGCCCTTGAACAGCCGGGACACGACGCCGTCCTTGTACTTGTTGACCCCGCCCATGTCGATGCCCTCGAGCGTGGCGTTCACGCCGAACTGCTCGGACTCGCGGGTGGAGTCGGCGACCTCCGCGGCGTGCAGCAGCGCCTTGGTCGGGATGCAGCCGACGTGCAGGCACGTGCCGCCGACCTTGCCCTTCTCGACCAGCGCCACCGAGAGCCCCAGCTGGGCCGCCCGCAACGCGCACGCGTAACCGCCGCTGCCCGCCCCGAGGATCACCACGTCGAAGTTGTTGCCGGCGTCCGCCACTCTCGCTCCGCTCCCTGTCGCACTCGTCAGACCCGGCGGAGGATCGCCCCGCCGCAGTCTGGGATGACACTGCCCGGTCATCCTTCCACCAAACCCGCCGGTGTCCACAACGGGTCCGCAACGGGTGCGGCGGGGCGTGCTGTCCGGCCGGCGCGGGGCCGTGCGCCACACTGGGGGCATGGGCATGCTCGACCGTTTCCGCCGCCGCGGGTCCTCGATGCGCAGGCCGAAGGGCCGCGGACCGACCACCGTGCGGTCCGCCGACAGCGCCGACGAGAAGCACCTGACCGAGTTCGCCGGCAGCCGTCGGGGCGTGGAGGGCTTCGTCGAGCCGCGTACGGCGGTCAGCGACGTGACGCTCCTGCTCGTGGCCCACGACGGGGAGTGGACCCGGCGCCGGGTCCCCTCGGTCGAGTGGGCGCACGCGTTCGCGAACCGGCGCGGCATCCCGTCGTACGACGCTGCCGTGGTCGGCTACCCGGAGCGGATGCGGGAGTACAACCGCCGCCGCAAGAGCTCAGGCGCCTGACAGCTCCGTCGCCAGCTCGACCAGCGTGGCGACGGCCATGCCCGTGCCGCCGCTGGTGACGTGGCCCCAGGGCGCCCGCTCGTTGAAGCCCGGCCCGGCGATGTCGAGGTGCACCCAGCCGATGCCCTCCCCGACGAACTCCTGCAGGAACGCCGCGGCGTAGAGGGCGCCGCCGTAGAGGTCGACGTTGTGCTGCATCAGGTCGGCGACCTTGCTGTAGGTGCGGACCTTGGTGGTCATCTCCGGGGCCAGCGGCAGGTGCCACAGCGCCTCGCCGACCCGGCCGCCCGCCGCGACGGTCCGCTCCGCGAGCGCGTCGTCGTTGGAGAGCACCCCGCCGACCCGGTCGCCGAGCGCCGTCTCGCAGGCCCCGGTCAGGGTCGCGACGTCGACGAGCAGGTCGGGCTTCGACTCGGATGCGAGCACGAGCGCGTCGCCGAGGACGAGCCTGCCCTCGGCGTCGGTGTTGAGCACCTCGACGGTCTTGCCGCCGTACATGGTCAGCACGTCGCCGGGCCGCGTCGAGCTGCCGGACACCATGTTCTCGGCCATCGGCACCCAGGCGGTGACCGCGACCGGCAGCCCGAGCTCGGCGATCGCGAGGGTCGCGTTGGCGACCGCCGCGGCGCCCGCCATGTCGGACTTCATCGTCTGCATCGACTTGCCGGGCTTGATGGTCAGGCCGCCGGAGTCGAAGGTGATGCCCTTGCCGACGAGGCCGAGGTGCTGCTTCGCGCCGCGCGGCTTGTAGGACAGCTTCACCAGCCGCGGCGGCGCGGCCGAGCCGCGGCCGACGCCGATGATGCCGCCGAAGCCGTCCTTCTCGAGCTGCAACTCGTCGAGGACCGTGACGGTGACCTTCTGCTTCTTCGCGGCCGCGGAGACGGCGTCGGCGAAGGCCGGCGGGGTCAGGTCGCCGGGCGGGGTGTTCACCCAGTCGCGGGTGCGGGCCACGGCGGCGGCGACGACCTGGGCGGTCTCGAACGCCGCGACGACCTCCTTGTCGCGCGCGGCGGGTGACAGCACGACCACCTCGCCTGCGGTGTCGCCGTCGACGGCCGACTTGAAGGAGTCGAACGAGTAGCCGCCGAGGAGGTAGCCCTCGGTCACGGCCCGGACCTGGTCGGCGTCCTCCGCCGGGAGGGCCAGGGCCACGTTGACGGCGTTGCTCACGGCGCGGGCAGCCACGCCCGCGGCACGACGTACGACGTCGGCGGTGAGCGCGTCCGCCTCGCCCAGACCGACCAGCACGAGCACCGGGGACTTGATGGTGCCGCCGGTCGGGAGCTTGGCGACCTCACCGGCCTTGGCCTTGAAGCCGAGCGCGGCGAGCATGGGGGCGAACTTGCGTCCGTACGACGACGCGACCGCCTCGCCGCCAGGTGCGGCGACCAGACCCTTGCGGCCGGAGACCACCCCGACGACGACGGCGTCGGTGCGGGTCTTGTCGGGGGAGCCCTTGCGGAGGGTGAAGGTGGTCACTCGGGTCCGATCCTCGTGGGTGGTCGATGCCCGGGCGCGGCCCGGGGACGTGCGGTCCGGTCCCCGATGCTAGCCGTCGGTCCGGTTCCCGCACGCTGGGGTAGGTTCGGCCGCATGCACCCTGCGGAGAACGGCGACGGCGCCCCCGCGCCCGCCCTGAAGACCTCGCCGCTGCACGAGCGGCACCTCGCGCTCGGCGCCAAGATGGCCGAGTTCGGCGGCTGGGAGATGCCGCTGGAGTACGCCGGTGTTCTGAAGGAGCACGCCGCGGTGCGTGACGGTGTCGGCGTCTTCGACGTCAGCCATCTCGGCAAGGCGCTTGTGAGCGGACCGGGTGCGGCGGCGTACGTCAACGCGACGCTGACCAACGACCTCGGCAAGATCGAGCCGGGCAAGGCGCAGTACACGCTGTGCTGCGACGACGCGAGCGGCGGGATCGTCGACGACCTGATCGCCTACCTGCACGACGACGAGCGGGTGTTCCTGATCCCGAACGCCGCGAACACCGCGGAGGTCGTACGACGCCTCGCCGCGTCGGCGCCCGGCGGCGTGACCGTCGAGAACCAGCACGACGACTTCGCCATCCTCGCGGTGCAGGGGACCCGGTCCGACGAGGTCCTCGCCGACCTGGGCCTGCCGGTCGGGCACGACTACATGTCGTTCGTCGAGGCCGACTTCCGTGGGACGTCGGTGGTGGTCTGCCGCACCGGGTACACCGGCGAGCGGGGCTACGAGCTGGTGGTGCCCGACGACGTGGCCGTGCCGCTGTGGGACGAGCTGATGGCAGCCGGGCAGCGCCACGACATCGTGCCGTGCGGCCTCGGCGCGCGCGACACGCTGCGCACCGAGATGGGGTACCCCCTCCACGGCCAGGACATCAGCCTCGACGTCACGCCGGTGCAGGCGCGGCTCGGCTGGGCGGTCGGCTGGAAGAAGGACGGGTTCTGGGGCCGCGAGGCGCTGCTGGCCGAGAAGGAGGCCGGGCCGGCGCGGTTGCTGCGTGGCCTGGTCGCGACCGGTCGGGGCATCCCGCGGCCGGGGATGCGGGTGCTGCTCGCGTCCGACGTGCCGCTCGGCGAGGTGACGTCCGGGACGTTCTCGCCGACGTTGAAGAAGGGCGTGGGCCTGGCGCTGATCGCCGCTCAGGTCACCGACGGCGCCGAGGTGTCCGTCGACGTGCGTGGCCGGCGCGAGGTGTTCGTGGTGACGAAGCCGCCGTTCGTCAGTCCCGGGGTGCGGGAGTCCTGACCGCCGACCCGGCGGGTTCTCGCGCCGGAAAGCCGGTGACCCGGCGCGTCCTCGCGCTGGAAAGCCGGTGACCCGGCGCGTCCTCGCGCTGGAAAGCCGGTGACGTGGTGAGCCGTCACGACCGAGCGAAGTCGTGACGGCTCACGCGGTTGGTGCGGCGGTCAGCGCAGGCGGCGCAGCAGGCCGCGCACACCCCGGCCGATTGCCTCGTTCTTGTTACGGGCTCCGCCGGTGCGGCCATAGTCGCGGGTCGGCGTCGTGGCGCCACGACGGGTCGCGGCACCCGTCGTTCCACGGCCACCGCCGACCACTCGGCTGACGATCTGGGTGAGTGCAGTCATGTTCTTCCTCCCTCGTTGTCCCGGGCCGGTGCCCAGCCGACGCGAGGTCATGCGTGAGGAGGCGCCGGGTCGGCGGGTGTGGGCGTGAGGAGGCGCCGGGTCGGCGGGTGTGGGCGTGAGGAGGCGCCGGGTCGGCGGGTGTGGGGGTAGGGGGTCAGAGCAGGCACATCGCGACGAGGGCGGCCGCGAAGGTCACTTCGACGGCGGCGCCGAGCACGTCGCCGGTGATCCCGCCGAGGCGTCGTACCGCCCACCCCCCGAGGCCGAGGCCGGCGAGGAGGCCGAGCGGCGCCGGGGTGACGGTGAGCGCGGCCTCGCCGACCTCCGTGCCGCCGAGCGCCGGAGCGACGCCGGACAGGGCCACGGCGGCGACGGCGAGCAGCATGGCGATCCCGGCCCTCGGCCACGACACCGAACCGGCCACCGTCGCCCCGAGACCGTCGGCCCGCGCGGACGGGACACCGCGCAGGCAGGCCATCGGCAGCGCCAGCCGGCTCACCACCAGGGCGGCGCCCAGCCCGGCGACCCCGGACCCGGCGGCCACCAGCTGGGCCAGGGCGGCGACCTGGACGAGCAGGACCAGCACGAGCGACACCACGCCGAACGGTCCGACGTCCCCGCGGCGCATCAGCTCCAGCGCGCGGGCCGCCGGCCGCCCCGAGCCCAGCCCGTCGGCGGTGTCCGCGAGGCCGTCGAGGTGCATCCCCCGGGTGAGCAGCGCGAGCAGCCCGACCGTCAACGCCGCGGACAGCAGCGGCGAGGCGTCGCCGGTGACCACCAGCACCACCGCCGCGGGGACCCACAGGAGCAGGCCGACGAGCGGCGCCAGCACCATCGCCCAGCCGGCGATCACCGGGCCGATCACCGGCGTGCGCACCGGCAGCACGGTCAGCGTCCCGAGGGACAGCCGCACCGCGTCCACGGCCCGGCCGGCACCCGGCGACGCAGCGCTCACAGGTGCGTCACCACGCCGGCAGCCACCCAGCGGACGTCCTCGGTGTGGGCCGCGAGCGCCGCGTTGAGCCGGCCCATCGCGTCGCGGAAGCGTCGGCCGGAGACGCTGTCGGGCACGACGCCCTGCCCGACCTCGTTCGTCACCGCGACCACCCGGCGCGAGGTGCGGCGCCAGGCGTCGACGAGCGCGTCGACCTCCTCGGCCACGGCCTTCTCGCCGGTGCTCGCCCACGCCGCGTCGTCCCAGGCGCCGTGCCGGTCCATCACCCGGGTCAGCCACAGGGTCAGGCAGTCCACCAGCAGTGGTTCACCGTCGGCCTCGAGCAGCGGCACCAGGTCGAGAGTCTCCAGCGTGGTCCAGCGCGCCGGCCGGGAGGCGCGGTGCAGGCGCACGCGCTCGGACCACTCGTCGTCGTGGTCCGTCGGGTACGCCGTCGCGACATAGGTCACCGCCTCCTCGGCGGCCAGCGTCCGCTCGGCCTCCCGCGACTTGCCCGAACGGGCCCCGCCGATGACGAGCGTGCGGCGTGCAGCGTCGTACGCCCGGTGGCCGGCAGCTCCCGAGGCGTACGACGTCCCGGCCTCGCCGGCCGGCGCCGGAGCGGTGCCGAGCAGCGTGCCGTCGTCGACGAGCCGGGCGCCCCACGCGGCCAGCCGCCGGGCCAGCTCGGGGGTCGGCGGGTTGTGGTGGGAGAGGTGCACGGCCACCACCTCGGTCCGGTCCGTCACCGCGCCGACCGCCCGCAGCCGGCGTACCTGCTCGGGGAACGTCGCCAGGTCCAGGTGCTCGGTCCGGTGCCCGACGAAGTCGCCGAACGTCTCCTCGACGAGCGCCACGTCGAACGCCGCGCCCCGGGCCGCCTCCACGGTCGCCTCCGGGAGCGGTCCGGTGTCGGTGGCGTAGAGCACCCGGCCGCCCGATCGCCCGGTCACGTCGTACAGCACCGCCGAGTCGCCGTGCGCCGCCCCCAGCACCCGTACGTCGTACCCGCCCGTGCGCAGCCGGTCACCCGCCGCGACCGGGACGAACCGCACCGCCGAGTCCGGCGCGACCCACATCCGCGCCGCCTCGATCACGTCCGGGGGCCCGAGCACGTCGAGGGGCTCCTCGCCGACCCAGGACCGGAACAGCAGGAACGCCGGCGCGCAGTGGTCGGGGTGCTGGTGGGTGATCAGCACGTGCCGCAGCCGGCTCAGGTCGACCCCGGCGCGCTGCGCGGCGTGCGGCGTCTCGGGGCCGCAGTCGAGCAGCAGCACGTCGTCGACGAGCGCCGAGGTCTGCCCGCGCAGTCGGCCGGCCATCCGCTCGGCGGTGCACGAGCCGCAGGTGCAGTACGGGTTCGGCCAGCCGTCGGCCGACCCGGTGCCGAGCAGCCGGACCCTCATCGGCGCGCCCGGCGCGCCCGGCCGCCCGGCCCGCGCGCGCCCGGCCCGCCCGGCCCGCCCGGCCCGCCCGCAGCGGCACGCGGCCAGGCCTGTTCACTCGAACACCACCGGCACGTCGAACGCGGCCCGGCGCGCCGCCCGCCGCAGCGCCCGCAGCAGCGCCGACCCGGCGAACAGCACCACCACCAGGCACAGCGCGGCCCGGCCGAGGTCCCACGGCAGCGAGGTGGTCGCGTAGAACACGGCGTAGCGGCCCGCGTTCGCCAGCACCGGGTCGCCGGCGACGTAGCTGACCTCCGGCCCGTAGGACGCGAACGGCCAGAACCACAGGTTCATCACCATGCCGAACACCAGGCTGACCACCGCCGCGTAGCCGGCGAGCACCAGCACCTCGGCCCGGCCCCGCACCGGCGGCAGCGTGCCGGCGAAGAACCCGACCCAGCCGGCCGCGAGCATCTGGAAC
The DNA here is from genome assembly GCA_963801125.1 of uncultured Actinomycetota bacterium. GTDB lineage: Bacteria > Actinomycetota > Actinomycetes > Propionibacteriales > Nocardioidaceae > Nocardioides_B. The sequence goes on along the minus strand of CAWDDL010000004.1, from coordinate 18,181 downwards.
GGCAGCCACGGCCCGACCCCGCCGGTGATCAGCGCGCCGACGAACAGCGTGACCGCACCCAGCACGAACCCGAAGCCGCGGCCGAACACCCGCCCGCCGAGCACCAGCACGACGAACGTCGGCTCCAACCCGGCCGTGCCGGGGCCCAACGCGCGCAACGCCCCGCCGACCGCGGCGAGCATGCCGAGCATCGCCACCGACTTCGCGTCCATCCCGCCGGAGGTGAGCTCGGCGAGCACTACCGCGGCGAGCAGCGGCAGCAGCACCACGAACACGAACGGCGCGTCGCCGGAGTGCGAGGAGTCCAGCGCCGACCCCGGGTCGACGACGAACGGCCAGCCGAACGCCACGATCCCGACCGCGAACACCGCGGCCAGCGCGACCGCGGAGCGGAGCCGGACCGGGACCAGGTTCACCGGGCCACTCACCCGGCCACCCGCCCGGCCGCTCACCGGGCCACCTGCTCGTCGGCGAGCGCCAGCGCCACCTCGGTCGGGGTCAGCCACGGCTGCGGGGCGAGCACCTTGGCGACCTGCGGCGCGAACGCCGGCGAGGACACCACCACCTCGACCGTCGGCCCGTCCGCGACCAGCTCGCCGTCGGCGATCACCAGCACCCGCGTGGCCACCTCGGCGACCAGCTCGACGTCGTGCGTCGCCAGCAGTACGGCGTGCCCGCCGGCGGCGAGGTCGCGCAGGATCTCCACCAGCCTGTGCTTGGCGGTGTAGTCCAGGCCGCGGGTGGGCTCGTCGAGCAGCACCAGGGGCGGCTTCGCGGCGAGCACGATCGCCAGCGCCAGGGTGAGCCGCTGCCCCTCGGACAGGTCGCGCGGGTGCTGGTCGGCCGGCACGCCGGGGGAGAGCCGCTCGAAGAGCTCGTGGGTAGTGCCGGCCGGCACCCGGGAGTCCCGGTCGGCCTGCGCGCACTCCGCGCCGACGGTCGGGGCGTAGAGCAGGTCGCCCGGGACCTGCGGCACCAGGCCGACGTGGTGCAGCAGCCGGTGCGGGCGCACCTCGGCCGGCACCTGGCCGTCGACGAGCACCGACCCGGACGTGGGTCGCTTCATCCCGACCAGCGCCTTGAGCAACGTCGACTTGCCGGCGCCGTTGCGGCCCATCAGCGCGACCACCTCGCCGCGCGCCACGGACGTGCTGATCCCCTGCAGCGCCGGGACCTGGCCGTAGGAGGCGACCAGGTGCTCGGTGCGGGCGACGGTCTCGCCGGTGGCGACGGACCGGTCCGGGGCCTCGAGGTCGGCCAGCCGTTCGCGCAGCGGGCCGGCCTGGCGGCGGGCGTCGCGCACCGAGAGCGGCAGCGGCGACCAGCCGGCGACCCGGCCGAGCTCCACGACCGGCGGGGCGACCGGCGAGTCGGCCAGCACCTGCTGCGGCGTGCCGGACACCACCGGCCGCCCGCCGCCCGGGACGAGCACCACGCGGTCGGCGTACTGCGCGACCCGTTCCAACCGGTGCTCGGCGAGCACGACGGTCAGCCCGAGGTCGTGCACGAGCCGCTGCAAGGTGGCGAGCACGTCCTCGGCGGCCACCGGGTCGAGCGCGGAGGTGGGCTCGTCGAGCACCAGGACCCGCGGGTGGGTGGTGAGCACCGAGCCGATCGCGACGCGCTGCTGCTGGCCGCCCGACAACGACGCGAGCGGCCGGTTGCGCAGGTCGGCGAGCCCGAGCAGGTCCAGGGTCTCCTCGACGCGCTTGCGCATCACGTCGGCCGGCAGCCCCAGCGACTCCATCCCGTAGGCGAGCTCGTCCTCGACGGCGTCGGTGACGAAGCCCGCCAGCGGGTCCTGCCCGACGTAGCCGACGACGTCGGCCAGGTCGCGCGGCCGGTGCTCGCGGGTGTCGCGGCCGTCGACGACGACCCGCCCGGTCAGCGTGCCGCCGCTGAAGTGCGGCACCAGCCCGTTGACCGCGCGCAGCAGCGTGGTCTTGCCCGACCCGGTGCGTCCCACGACCAGGGCCAGCTCGCCCTCGGGGATGGTCAGGTCGACGCCGCTCAGCACGGGCCGCTCGGCGCCGTCGTAGCGGACGCCGACGTGCTCGAAGGTGATCACGCGGCCACCTCCTTCTCGGCGGGCAGGGCGGGTACGCCGGGCTCGCTCGGGCGTACGACGGGCAGCGGAGGCGCGAGCACGGCCGGGAGCGCCCCCACCAGGATGCCGATGCACGCGAGCACCGGCACGGGCGGCAGCGCGACCGGCGAGGCCAGGAACAGCTGCGCCGGGGCGGTCTCCACGTTGACGAACACCGCCGCCGCGGCGACCACGCCGCAGCCGGTGACCAGCCACTCGGGCAGCGCCCACACGTCGGGTCGGTAGCGGGACCGGCCGGTGCGCCGGCCGCCGACGGCGATCCCGAGCGCGGCGAGGACGGAGCCGGCGAGCAGCATCGGCAGCCCGAGCCACGCGGACGTGCTGGCGTCGAGGAGCCCGTAGACCCCCACGCACACCCCGAGCAGTCCGCCGAACACCAGCAGCGCGGTGAGCCGTCGCGAGACCCGCGCGGTGTCCGTCGTACGCCCGTAGCCGCGCGAGTCCATCGCCGCGGCCAGCTCGACCGAGTGCTCCAGCGCGCCCTCGAGCACCGGCATCGCGAGCCGGGCCAGGCTCCCGGGCCCGCGGGTGCTGCGGCCCCGGAGCCGGTGCGCGGCGCGGACCCGCTGGGCGTCGGTGACCAGCTGTGGGGCGAAGGTCAGCGCGATCACGCAGGCCACCCCGATCTCGTAGAGCGCACCCGGGACGTAGCGCAGCAGCCGGCGCGCGCTGCCGAGCGCGTTGGCGGCACCGACGCAGCACAGGATCACGCCGAGCTGCAGGCCCTCGTAGAACGCGCGGAGCACCGCCTCGAGGGTGACCTGGCCGCCGAGCTTCAGGCCGCTGTCGTCCGGCATCGGCAGCGACGGCAGCGTGAACAGCACGGTGGGGCCCTGCGAGCCGGTGGAGAGCAGCGCCTGGAACGCGATCCGGATCGCGATGATCAGCAGCGCCAGCTTGAGGAACGCGCCGTAGGACCTCGCCCACGGGGCGGTGCTGCGGCGGGCGGAGACGACCAGGCCGCCGACCACGAGGATCAGCAGCAGCGGCACCGGGTTCTGGGTGCGACCCGCCGCCGCGGCCAGCCCGATCGCCCACAGCCACCAGGCCCCCGGGTGCAGGTTCCGGGGGAAGGTGGTCGAGTGCTGGGGGCGCATCGGGCGGGCCAGGGCGTGGTCGGTGTCGACGGGGTCGCCGGGTCAGGCGTCGCGGTTGCGGCGGTAGAGCGGGACCGCGACGCCCGCGAGGGCGACGACCAGCGCGGCCGCACCGAGCAGCAGCCAGCCGTTGCCGGTGCCGTCCTGGTCGGACTCGGCCGCGGCCTGCGTCGTGGTGGCGTCGGCCGTGCCGTCGTCGGTGGCCGGCTGGGCAGCGGCGGGCAGGGTGAACGCGACGGTCTGCGCCTTCGCGGGGACCTGGGCGTCGGAGACGGGGTCGCCACAGCCCTTGGCGGGGTAGCCGTCCAGCGCGCAGATCATCCCCTGCTCGGCGCGGACGTCCACCACGGACTCGAGCACCTGCTGGCCCGTCGCCTGCTTCGGCACGACGGCGCACTCGGCGCGGGGGTCGGGCACCTGGGCGCCCTGCGCGTCGGCGTCCGTGCCGGAGTCGACGAGCACCGCGACGCGCTTCTCGCCGTCGGATGTCTCGGCACCCTCGCAGACGACGTCGAAGGTCACCTCGGACAGATCCGCGCGCGGCGAGATGCCCTGGGAGACGGTGGAGGTGCCGTAGCGCCAGCCCTCCACGTCACCGTCCTTCGGGGTGACGTCCCCGGGGCCGGTCTGGGCGAACTCCCAGTCCCCTCCGGTGAGGTGCGAGTAGTTCCAGTAGCGGTAGCCGTCCTCGGCGGAGGCCGATCCGGCGGTGCCGGTGACCATGAGGAGGGCGGCGAGGGTCGCGAGCAGGGAGCCGACGGTACGACGTACGGCGGGCGATGTGGTTGACAGGGGCGATGACATGGGCCAGGGGCCTTTCGTGCGGCGGTTCACATAGACGAGACCGGACCGCGGGGCGCCCTGGACGGGATCAGCCGTGGACCGGCTCCGTCCCGTAGACCTCGACGGATGAAGGGAGCCGCTGCTCCACCACGGTGTTCCGGCTCGTCGCGCCTCGGGGCTTCGAGGACGACCTACGGTTGCGGGTCAGCGCCGGCTTCGGACCGGCTTTCCCGTCGTGGGGCAGATTGTGCGTGCTCACGATCCCATGGCCCTCGTCGTGACAACAAGGGGGACCGGTCCGTGGGCGGCGTTAGGCTCGCCACATGACGCACTCTCTCGAACCGTCCGGATTCGGTCTCAGCGAGTCGAGCCCCCGGTCCACCTGGCGCTGGCGCCTGGAGGACTCCGCGGGCAACGAGGTCACCTCGGTCACGGACAACCCGAGCTTCCCCTCGCAGAACGACGCCGAGTCGTGGGTGGGCGAGGTCTGGCAGGACCTGGCCGAGCAGGGCGTCGACGCGGTGACCCTGTTCGAGGGCGACCGCGAGGTCTACGGCCCGATGAGCCTCCACCCGGCCTGAGCCGGCCCACCGATTAGCAGGGTATGTCGGCGTTCTGTCACTTCCCCATGGATTCATGCCGGTGGGGGATGTGACTGGAAGCCCGGGGAAGTCCGAAGCGCGGGCCGGCGGGCCGCCCGGAACGCGAGCAGGGCCCGGCGGCACGGTGAACGATGTGTCGGCGTGCCGCCGGGCCCTGTTGGTGACGCGCGGTCAGAAGTCGCGCTGCGGCGGCGACTTGGTCTTCGCCGGGTCGCGCTCCACGGCGTCGCCGAGGACCTCGTCGATCTGCTTGAGCAGGCTCTCCTCGAGCACCACGCCGGCGGCCTTGACGTTCTCGGTGACCTGGTCGGGCCGGGAGGCGCCGATGATCGCGGCGGAGACGTTGGTGTTCTGCAGCGTCCACGCGACGGCGAGCTGCGCCAGGCTCAGGCCGGCCTCGTCGGCGATCGGCTTGAGGTCCTGCACCCGGGCGAGGATGTCGTCGTCGAGCCAGCGCTTCACCATGTCGGCGCCGCCCTTCTGGTCGGTGGCCCGGGAGCCCTCCGGGTGCGGCTCGCCCGGCTTGTACTTGCCGGTCAGCACGCCCTGCGCGATCGGCGACCAGACGATCTGGCCGATGCCGAGCTCCTCGCAGGTCGGCACGACCTCGGTCTCGATGACGCGCCACAGCATGTTGTACTGCGGCTGGTTCGACACGAACGGGATGTTCAGCTCGCGGGCGAGCTCGTAGCCGCGGCGGATCTCCTCCGCGCGCCACTCCGAGACGCCGATGTAGTGCGCCTTGCCCGACTTCACGACGTCGGCGAACGCCTCCATCGTCTCCTCGAGCGGCGTCTCGTAGTCGAACCGGTGCGCCTGGTAGACGTCGACGTAGTCGGTGCCGAGCCGCTTCAGCGAGCCGTTGATCGACTCCATGATGTGCTTGCGCGACAGGCCGTGGTCGTTGTGCCCGCCCGGCCCGGTGGGCCAGTAGACCTTCGTGAAGATCTCCAGGCTCTCGCGGCGCTCGTCCTTCAGCGCCTTGCCGAGGACGGACTCGGCCTTCGTGTTCGCGTAGACGTCGGCGGTGTCGAAGGTGGTGATGCCCTCCTCGAGCGCCTGCCGCACACAGGCGAGAGCGGCGTCCTCCTCGACCTGGGAACCGTGGGTGAGCCAGTTGCCGTAGGCGATCTCCGTGATCTTCAGTCCGCTGTTTCCGAGGTTGCGTGTCTTCATGTCCTCGAACCTACCCAGCCCTTCCACGTCGTACGCCGGTCGCGCCCGGGCGTGATCTCGTGCGCGTACGACGGGGTGGTGCACCGGTCCGGCACCCGTGCGCGGTTCCCGCGCGCAGCCGGGCGGCTAGGTTGGCCGCATGCTCGTCGCCTTCAGCATCAGTCCGACCGCCGCCGATGAGTCCGGGGGCGTCAGCGCCGCCGTGGCCGAGGCGGTCCGCGTCGTCCGCGAGTCCGGTCTGCCGAACCGCACCGACGCCATGTTCACCACGATCGAGGGGGAGTGGGACGAGGTGATGGCCGTGGTCAAGCGCGCCGTCGACGTCGTGGCCGCGTCCTCCCCGCGGGTCGGACTGGTCCTCAAGGCCGACATCCGGCCCGGCTACGAGGGACAGCTCACCGCCAAGGTCGAGCGGATCGAGCAGCACCTCGCGGACTGACCCACCGCCGGTGGCGTCGTACGAGGTTCGCCGCCGCTGGCTGCGAAGCGGCCTCCCGCTCGTCAGTAGCGCTCGGGCAGCTTCTGGCCGAGCTTGACCTGCGGCTTCGGCAGCCGGAGCCAGCGCAGCTGCAGCGAGCGCAGCACGGCGTAGCTGGTGGTGCCCTTCGTCGACTCGTCCGGGAAGCGCCGCTTGATCTCGCGCTTGAGCCGGAACACCAGCCACACCGTGTCGACCAGCACCAGCAGGATCGTCGCGCTCCACAGCCCGTTGCTGAACGCCGGCGCGAACGACTGGGTCACCATGATCACGACCAGCAGCGGGAGCAGGAACTCCGCCATGCAGATCCGCGAGTCCACGAAGTCGCGGATGAACCGCTTGACCGGCCCCTGGTCGCGGGCCGGCAGGTAGCGCTCCTCGCCCGAGCGCAGCCCCTGCCGCATCTTCGCGTTCTGCGTGGCCCGCTGCTCGCGCAGCACCTTCTTCGCCTGGCGCTTGTCCATGCCGGCTTTCGCACGGGCCCGGGCCGCGGCCTCCGCCTCCTTGCGGGTCGGGGTGGGGCGCCCCTTGCCGCCTTCCTTGGTGGCGGTGGTGTCGCCTGCGGTCTGGTCGTGCTTGGTACGTCGGAACAACGGGTCGTCTTCCAGTCAGGGCCGGTGGGGTCCGCGGCGGCGTCGTACGCCGCTGCACCGCCCAGGGTACCGAGCGGAACCTTCTACACCGTCTGCACGTTCCCCCGTAGTGTGGAACTGACGCTCCACCCGCCGACTCACAGACAAGGGGGCCCGCCCAGATGAGCCTCATGAAGCGCATCAGCCTGATCTTCCGGTCCAAGGCCAACAAGGCACTGGACCGCGCCGAGGACCCGCGCGAGACCCTCGACTACAGCTACCAGCGTCAGGTGGAGCTGTTGGCGAAGGTACGACGGGGCGTGGCCGACGTGGCGACCAGCCGCAAGCGCGTCGAGCTGCAGGTCGCCCAGCTCCAGCAGCAGGAGAACAAGCTCACCGACCAGGCCCAGAAGGCGCTCGGGATGGGCCGCGAGGACCTCGCCCGCGAGGCGCTGACCCGCAAGTCCGCGGTCACCGGCCAGGTCAGCGACCTGCGTGCTCAGCAGGCGCAGCTGCAGGCCGAGGAGGAGAAGCTCACGCTCGCCTCGCAGCGGCTGCAGGCCAAGGTGGAGGCGTTCCGCACCAAGAAGGAGACGATCAAGGCGACCTACACGGCCGCGGAGGCGCAGACCCGGATCAACGAGGCGTTCTCGGGCATCTCGGAGGAGATGGGCGACGTCGGCATGGCGGTGCAGCGCGCGGAGGACAAGACCGCGCAGATGCAGGCCCGCGCCGGCGCCATCGACGAGCTGATCGCCTCGGGTGCGCTCGACGACGCCACCGCGATCGGCCAGGGCGACGACATCGCCCGCGAGCTGGCGCAGATGTCCTCGCAGTCCGACGTGGAGGCCGAGCTCGCCGCGCTCAAGGCGAAGGCGGCCCCGCAGAGCATCGAGTCGGCCGACACGACGCCGCCCGCGGAGCTCACCGCGGAGCCGCAGAAGCAGCAGGAGGAGGGCCAGTCATGATCGTGCGCATCCTGGGCGAGGGCCAGTGGGACGTCGCCGACGAGCAGCTGGACGCGCTCAACCGCCTCGACGCCGAGGTGGAGTCGGCCGTCGAGGCGGGGGAGCAGGTCCGTTTCGAGGCCGGCATGGTCGCGCTGCTGGACGCCGTACGCACCGTCGGCACCCGACTGGCCGACGACAGTCTCGAGGACTCCGACCTGATCCTGCCGCCCTCGGACGCCAGCATCGAGGAGGTCCGGGAGCTGCTCACCGAGGCCGACGACGGCCTCATCCCCGGCTGAGAAGCCGACCCGCCAGCAGCAAGGAGATGGAACCACCCATGGCACGCACCCGTTTCGTCGGCGACGCCGGGCTCACCGCCCGGATGACGCTGGTGCTGTTCCTGCTCGGGGGCCTGTTCGTCGCGCTGATCGTGGCGCTGATGGTCGCCGCGGGGAACGCCGGCTACGGGGGACTGATCCCGATCATCGGGATCGCCGGCCTGGGCATCGCCTGGTTCCAGTGGTACAACTCCGACAGCCTGGCGCTGAAGGCGATGCGGGCGCGCGAGGTCACCCCGCAGGAGGCTCCGGAGCTGCACGGCGTGATCGACCGGCTGTGCGCGCTCGCGGACATGCCCAAGCCGCGGGTGGCCATCGCCTACACCGACCTGCCCAACGCGTTCGCCACCGGGCGGTCGCCGAGCCGCTCCGCGGTCTGCGTGACCACCGGGATCCTCGACCGGCTCTCGGCCGAGGAGATGGAGGCGGTGCTCGCGCACGAGCTGTCCCACGTCGCACACCGCGACGTGCTGGTGATGACGCTCGCCTCGTCGGCCGGGATCATCGCCGGGATGGTCACCAACGGGGCCCGCTTCGGGATGATCTTCGGTGGTCGGCGGGGCAGCCGCGACAACAACGGTCCGCCGTTCTGGCTGATCGCACTGGTCGTCAGCCTCGTCGTCTACGCGATCAGCTTCTTCCTGACCCGGCTGCTCTCGCGCTACCGCGAGCTGTGCGCGGACCGTTCGGGCGCCTACCTGACCGGCAAGCCGTCGGCGCTGGCGAGCGCGCTGACCAAGCTCACCGGCGAGATCGCCGCGATCCCCAACCGCGACCTGCGCTCGACGCAGAGCATGAACGCGTTCTTCATCGCTCCGGCGATCAGCGGGATGTCGTGGAAGACGGTCACCTCGACGCACCCGTCGCTCGAGCAGCGGCTCGAGCAGCTGGCCAAGGTCGCCGCCGAGCTCGGCCGGCCGATGGACGGCGGGTTCCCGACCGCCCCGGGAGCCGGCCTGTGAGGTCTGCTTCGTGAAGATCCTCGACGCGATGCTGGGCCGGTCCAAGCGGCCCCGCAACAACCTCGACGCGTTGTTCTCGCTGCCCACCGCGGCGATCACGCTGCAGACCGCGGCCGACTTCGCTCCGACCGGCGCCGGCGCGGTGTGCTTCCGCGCGGCCGAGGGGGCGGCGTTCGCGGCCACCCAGGCCGACATCGTCGCGCTGCTCGACAACGACGACGACCCCGACCTGGAGCAGCACACCGACCAGTTCGGCTTCACCTGGCTCGTCGCCCGCCAGGAGGAGGTGTCCGCGCTGGTCACCGACCTGCACGCGATCAACGCCGGGCTGGAGGCGCAGGGGTTCGGCCCGTCGCTGCTGTGCTCGCTGGTCGGGTTCCGCGACCCGTCCGGACGGAGCCTCGCGCTGGTCTACCTCTACAAGCAGGGCACGTTCTACCCGTTCGCGCCCAAGGGCCGCCAGCAGCGCGACAACCTGCTCGAGATGCAGGTGCGAGACCTGGTGCGGAACGACCTGCCGGTCGAGCCCGAGCTCAGCAGGTGGATGGCGCTCTGGGACGCGCCGGGTCTGTAGTAGTCCGGCGTCGTGCCACCTGCCGCCGTGCGGGTGGCGCGCCGGCTCAGGGGTGGTGGGGCAGCAGCGTCCGGCAGTGGTCGGGGACGTAGGTCGCGTGCTCGCGCGGGGGCCGCTGGTAGCCCTGGGACGGCGGCCGCTCGGGCAGCGTCAGCCCGGTCGGCGACACGTCGCCGTAGGGGATGGTCGAGAGCAGGTGGGCCATCATGTTGAGCCGGGCGCTCTTCTTCACGTCCCCCTCCACGACGTACCACGGCGCCTCCGGGATGTCGGTGTGCACCATCATCTCGTCCTTGGCGCGGGAGTAGTCCTCCCACCGGGTGATCGACTCCAGGTCCATCGTGGACAGCTTCCACTGCCGCATCGGGTCCTCCAGCCGTGACTTGAACCGGCGCTGCTGCTCCTGGTCGCTGACCGAGAACCAGTACTTGCGCAGCAGCAGGCCGTCCTCGACGAGCATCCGCTCCAGGATCGGGCACTGGTGCAGGAACCGCCGGTACTCGTTCGGGGTGCAGAACCCCATCACCTTCTCGACGCCGGCGCGGTTGTACCAGGACCGGTCGAACAGCACGATCTCGCCGGCGCTCGGGAGCTGCTCGATGTAGCGCTGGAAGTACCACTGGGTCCGCTCCCGCTCGGTCGGGGCGGGCAGCGCGGCGATCCGGGCGACGCGAGGGCTGAGGTACTGGGTGATCCGCTTGATCGCGCCGCCCTTGCCGGCGGCGTCACGGCCCTCGAAGACCACGACGATCCGTTTGCCCTCGGCGCGGACCCACTCCTGCACCTTGACGAACTCGGCCTGCAGCCGCGCGAGCTCGCGCGCGTAGACCTTGCCCGGGAGCTTCGTGCTCTCCGGTGGCTCCTCGCTCATGGGACCGAGGCTAGTCCTTGGCTGCGGTGCGCGCAGGCAGGTCGAGCATCCGCTGCAGGGCCACCTGGGCCCACTTCTCGGTCTCGGGCTCGACCTCGATCTGGTTGACCACGGTGCCGGCGACCAGGTTCTCCAGCGCCCAGACGAAGTGCGGCAGGTCGATCCGGTTCATCGTCGAGCAGTAGCAGACGGTCTTGTCGAGGAACACGATGTTCTTGTCCGGGTGCGCGTTGGCCAGCCGCTGCACCAGGTTGAGCTCGGTCCCGATCGCCCACGACGACCCCGCCGGGGCCGCCTCGATCGTCTTGATGATGAACTCCGTCGAGCCGACCAGGTCGGCCTTGGTGACCACCTCGTGGGTGCACTCGGGGTGCACCAGGATCTTCACGTCGGGGATCGTCGCGCGCAGCTCGTCGACGACCTCGGCGGAGAACCGGCCGTGCACCGAGCAGTGGCCGCGCCACAGGATCATCTTCGCGTCGCGCAGCTCCTCCGCGGTGAGCCCGCCGTTGGGCTTGTGCGGGTTCCACACGACGCAGTCGTCGAGGGAGAGGCCCAGCTGCAGCACGGCGGTGTTGCGGCCGAGGTGCTGGTCGGGCAGGAACAAGACTTTGGTGTGTCCGGCCTCTGCCGACGTGGGCTGCTCGAACGCCCACTCCAACGCGACCTGCGCATTGGACGATGTGCACACCGCGCCGCCGTTGCGGCCGCAGAACGCCTTGATGTCGGCCGAAGAGTTCATGTAGGTGACCGGTACGACGCTGTCCGCGATCCCGGCGTCGACCAGGGCGTCCCAGGCGTCCTCGACCTGGCCGAGCGCCGCCATGTCGGCCATCGAGCAGCCGGCGGCGAGGTCGGGCAGGATCACCTTCTGGTTGGGCGCGGTCAGGATGTCGGCCGACTCGGCCATGAAGTGGACGCCGCAGAACACGATGTACTCCGCGTCCGGCCGGGCCGCGGCCTCGCGCGCGAGCTTGAACGAGTCGCCGGTGATGTCGGCGAACTCGATGACCTCGTCGCGTTGGTAGTGGTGGCCCAGCACGAACAGCTTCGAGCCGAGCGCGTCCTTGGCCGCCCGGGCCCGGGCCACCAGGTCCGGGTCGGAGGCGGGCGGGAGCGCGCCGGGACAGTCGACGCCGCGCTCGGAGTCGGGGTCGGAGCCCCGGCCCAGTGGCAGCAGCGGAAGGTCGGTCGTGGTCACGCCGTCATCATTTCACAGGGGTCGTGAACGATCCTGCGTGATGGGGGGTGGTTTCGAGACGCTCGCTTCGCTCGCTCCTCAACCACCGCACCTGCGTCATGGGGGGTGGTTTCGAGACGCTCGCTTCGCTCGCTCCTCAACCACCGGGGGTCAGAGGAAGACGCCGTGGTGGAGATAGGGCGCCGGCGGCTTCATCCCGCGCACGGCGAGGTACCCGGAGGTGTGCAGCCGCATCCGGCAGGCCATCCCGACGTCGATCGCCCACGGGTTGGCGGCGGTGAGGTGTCCGATCCCGACCTGCTCGCCGGCCGGGGCGGCGGCCAGGCACTCCCACAGCAGGTCGGTGGCGGTGCGCCGGTTGGTCGCCGCCAGCAACATCGGGCCGCCGCCCTGCTCGACGTAGGCGTAGCCCGAGCCGGTCGAGCGGTCGACCACGACCAGTCGGCTGTGTCGGAGCAGGAACTCGTGATCGGCCCCGTGGGCTGCGTCGCGGACCCGCCGGTCGACCGAGTCCATCAGCTCGATGTCGGCGGCCGACCCGTCGCGGACCCGCTCGACGACCGGCAGCACCTCGCGGGGCACCGGGCCGCGCAGGAACATCATCGGGTGCAGGGCGAACCCGGCGTCGTGGTAGCGGCGCACCGCGGCCTGGTCCTCGGAGGCGGAGATCATCCCGCGCAGGCAGCCCCGGCCGTGCTCCAGGGCGGCGAGCATCAGCTGACGACCCACCCCACGGCCCTGCAGATCCGGGCGGACGGCGTACGTCGACAGGACCCAGGTGAGCTCCCGGCGCAGCGAGATCACCGCACCGACCACCTCGCCGCCGATGTCCGCGACGAAGCAGCCGCCCGGGTCGGTCTCGAGCATGTGCAGCGCGCGGCGACTCCACAGCTCGGCCCGCGCCGGGGATCGGCGCGCCGGCTCGGGCCAGTCGGCGCGCTGCGTGCGCACCTCGTGGTCGTAGAAGCCGTCGCCGGTCACCGCCTCGACGCCCGCGACGTCTTCGGGGCGCATCGGCCGGATCACGAAGTCGCTGACGTCGGGCACCGGCTCAACCTACCCGCGCCGTACCCGAGCCATACCCGCGTCCGGCCGCCCCGGCGCGGGGGTGCGCACCCGCGGCCCGGCAGGATGGCCTGCATGCGCGTGCTGATCGCTCCGGACAAGTTCGCCGGCACCCTGACCGCCGTCGAGGCCGCCCAGGCGATCGCCGACGGCTGGGCCCGGCGCGCTCCTGGCGACGAGCTCGACCTGGCCCCCATGGCGGACGGCGGCCCCGGGTTCGTCGACGTGCTGCACGCCTCGCTCGGCGGGGACCTGCTCGCGGCGACGGTGACCGGTCCGTACGGCGGCGCCCTGCCCGGCACGGTGCTGCTGGTCGACGGCACGGCGTACGTGGAGAGTGCCCAGGCCTGCGGGCTGCACCTGACCCCCGAGCCGGACCGGGACCCCGAGCGCGCCACCAGCCGCGGCGTCGGTGAGCTCGTCGCCGCCGCGGTCGACGCCGGGGCCACCACCGTCGTGGTCGGGCTCGGCGGCTCCGGCACCAACGACGGCGGCGCCGGACTCCTCGCCGCCCTCGGCGCCACCGCCGAGCCGCTGGACGCCCTGGACCGCGGCCCGAGCAGCCTCGCCGGTCTCGAGAGCGTCGACCTGAGCCAGGCCCGCGCCCGGCTCGACGGCGTCGACCTGGTCGCCGCCACGGACGTGGACAACCCGCTGCTCGGGCTGATCGGCGCGACGAACGTGTACGGCCCCCAGAAGGGGGTCGCGGAGGACCGGAAGATCGCCGTGGACGCCACCTTGGAGAGGCTGGCAGCCGCCACCGACAAGAAGCTCGCGCTCTCCCCGGGCGCTGGGGCCGCGGGCGGCCTCGGCTACGCGCTGATGCTGCTCGGCGGCCGGCGCGAGCCCGGGATCGGGATGGTCGCGGCCGCGGTCGGGCTGCCGGAGCGCGCCGCCCGGGCCGACCTGGTGGTCACCGGGGAGGGCGCCTTCGACTTCTCCTCGCGGTCCGGCAAGGTCCCCTACGGGGTCGCGCAGGTCGCGGCGGACGCCGTACGCCCGTGCATCGCGCTGGCCGGGCAGGTGCTGATCGGGTCGCGGGAGATGCGGGCGCTGGGCGTGGAGTCGGCGTACGCGGTGGTCGACCTGGTGGGGGAGGAGGCCAGCTTCGCCGACCCGGCCGGCAGCCTGGCCCGGCTCGCGGAGCGGGTCGCGCGGTCCTGGTCGCACTGACCACTGCCGCTGCGGCTCCCGCTTTGGACGCTCGGGCCGGCAGCGTGATCCACCGATCGGGACCGGAGGGGTTGGGAATACCGGGAGATGTGCGACCATTGAACGGAGCAGAACCCGTACGTCGACGCATTGGGAGCAGTGAAGATGACCGAGCAGGTCGAGACCACCGAGACGCAGGTCCGCACCGACAGCATCAACGTCAGCGACGCCGCTGCCGCCAAGGTGAAGGCGCTCCTCGAGCAGGAGGGTCGCGACGACCTCCAGCTGCGCATCGCCGTGCAGCCGGGTGGCTGCTCCGGGCTGCGCTACCAGCTCTTCTTCGACGAGCGGAACCTCGACGGCGACGTCGTGACCGACTTCAACGGCGTGTCCGTGGTCGTCGACCGGATGAGCGTGCCCTACCTCAACGGTGCGGTGATCGACTTCGTCGACACCATCGAGAAGCAGGGCTTCACCATCGACAACCCGAACGCCACCGGCTCGTGCGCCTGCGGCGACTCGTTCCACTGATCCAGACCACCGGGCGGCGCTGAACCCACAGGCTCCCAGGCAACGACCCCTCGCCGGCTACGGCGGGGGGTCGTTGTCGTCCGCGGGCCGGACGCCGAGGTCAGCGGGCCTGGCGCGGGTCGTTCGGCGCCGCCGCCTCGTCGACGCGGGCCCCGTCGCGGGCCCCGTCGAGCACCGGCCGGCCGGCCAACGGGGCGTCCAGGGTGATGTCGACGGTGCCGAGCAGGGCGATGTCGATGCAGGCGCGCTTGCCGTCGACCCGCACCGGAGTCCGCGGGATCGTCACGACGACCGCGTCGGCGGACTCCTCCACGCGCGGCGTCCCGGCCTCGCCGTAGCACTCCGGGACGCCGTTGGCGTAGTTGAGCGCGAGGTGGGTGGCGTCGTAGGAGTAGAAGCTGTCCACCGCGATCGTCCCGGAGTCCGCGGTCGCGCCGCCGCCGGGCGGGCCGTCCGCCGGGCCGCCGCCGGGCGCCTCGGCGGCCCCGGGCTCGACGGGCTGGACCGCGCCGGGGGTGTTCGGCCCCGGCGAGCCGGGCTCGCTGCCGGCGTACGGCGCGGAACCCCCACCCGTGCCGTCACCGGCGAACCCCACGTCGTCGCCGCTCGCCCCGGGCCGCTGCGACCACAGCGCGCCGACCACCGCGAGCACGGCCAGTGCCGCCAGCAGCGGCACCAGCCAGCGCGCGGGTCCGCGGGGCGTACGACTGGTCATGCAGGTCAGACGCACGACCGCACGAGGCGGTTCCCGAGCGGAATCCCCCGCGCGAGGGGTACGCCATGGTCCCGACGCGCTATTGAGCCGCACCGGGTGGATCCCGTTGGCTGTGCTGTTGGGCGGGGAGGCACCCCGCGGATCGAGGAACCATGAAGCGCAAGACCACCATCGCGCTCGCGGCGGCGAGCCTCACCGCCGTGGCGCTCGCGGGCGTCCCGGCCGCGGCAGGCGCCCCGGCGAAGTCCCCGACGTTCGACGGGGCCCGCGGGCTCGACATCGGCAGCACCGGCAAGACCGTCATCGCCGCCTCGGACGGCACCGTCAGCAAGATCGTCCGGCACGGTCCCAAGGCCGGAACCGCCCGCGCCATCGCCAAGGTCCGCAAGAACTTCGTCGCGCCGTCCGTCGCGGTGGCGAACGACAAGTCGGTGTGGATCCTGACCGCCGGCGGCGAGAACGGCCCCGAGCGCGGCCGCGGCACCCTGTACCTCAAGCGTCCGGGCCACCACAAGCGCATGGTCGCGAACATCTCGGCCTACGTCGCCAAGCACAACCAGGACCCGTTCGACCTGGAGAACAACGCCAAGGACAGCAACCCGTACGGCGTGGCCGCGCTGCCCGGCGGCGGTGCCCTGGTCGCCGACGCGGCGAACAACTCGATCATGCGGGTCGCCCGCAACGGCAAGATCACCCCGATCGCCCGGGTCAAGCCGCGGGTCGTGGAGATGCCGGCCGGGTTCGACGACCCGTCTTTGCCCCCGGCCGGGACGCCGATGCCCGCCGAGGCGGTGATCACCTCCGTGGCGGTCGGCGATGACGGCAGCTACTACTTCGGCGAGCTCCGCGGCTTCCCGGCGACGCCGGGGACCTCGGAGATCTGGCGGGTCGGGCCGGGCGCGCACGGTGCCGTCTGCCGGCCGGCCAAGCCACGCAAGGGTGCGTGCAAGCGCGTCGCCGACGGGCTCACCTCGATCGTGGCTCTCGATGCCGGCCGGGGCGGCTCGCTCTACGCCGCCGAGCTGTCGAAGATGAGCTGGCTGGCGATGGAGGGCCAGGTCCCCGGTAGCGAGATCGGCGCGATCATCCGGATCGGCCACGACCGGACCGTGCGCCGCGAGCTGGGCAAGGGCAAGGTGATCATGCCCGGCGGGGTCGCGGTCGGCCCGAAGGGCAACGTGTTCGCCAGCGGTCCGATCTTCGGTCCGGGAGGCTTCATGCGCGTCGGCTGACCTGCCAGCCACGTGGGGGGTACGAAGACGAAGGGCCCCCGCACCGAACCGGTGCGGGGGCCCTTTGCCGTGGTGGTTCGACAGTCGCCGTGACGTGGGTCAGTCGGAGTAGATCGCGGACGCGAGCCGGGCGGCGGCGTCGCTGACCTCGATGCGCGGCTTGGCGACCTCGCGCGGGTAGTCCTCGAACAGGATGGACGGGGCCGGCTTCACCGCAGCCGCGGCGGCACGCTCGGCGGCGCTGCGGCGCTCCGGCAGGTGCAGGGCGAGCTCGACGGCGTGACAGTCGGCGGTCATCTGGGTGGCGGAGGAGGCCTCGTCGTACGCGCGGCGTTCGTAGGTCATGTCTCCAACCTAGGGATTACCGCCGGGTACCCCAACCGGTACCGACGGGTAGGGTTCGACGTGTCCCGACCCACCCCGTCCGGGCCCCTCGCGGGCCGTGAGGAACCTCCGTGTCCCTGCTCGTCACCGGCTCCATCGCCACCGACCACCTGATGTCCTTCCCGGGGAGGTTCGCCGACTCCCTGGTGGTCGACCAGCTCGACAAGATCGCGCTGTCGTTCCTGGTCGAGGACCTCGAGGTACGCCGGGGCGGCTGCGCCGCCAACATCGCCTTCGGGCTGGGCAACCTCGGTCTGCGGCCGATCCTCGTCGGGGCCGTCGGTGAGGACTGGCGCGACTACCGGGCCTGGCTGGAGCGGCACCACGTCGACTGCGAGTCGGTGCACGTCTCCGACTCCAAGCACACGGCGCGGTTCGTGTGCACCAACGACTCGACGATGGCGCAGATCGCGTCGTTCTACGCCGGCGCGATGAGCGAGGCGCGCGAGATCGAGCTGAAGCCGATCGTGGACCGCGTCGACGCTGCCAGCTACGTGCTCGTCGGGCCGAACGACCCCGAGGCGATGCTGCGGCACACCCAGGAGTGCCGCGAGCGCGGCTACCCCTTCATCGCCGACCCGAGCCAGCAGCTCGCGTTCGGCGACGGGGAGATGATCCGCGACCTCATCGACGGCGCGGCGATCTTGTTCTCCAACGAGTACGAGTCGGCGCTGATCGAGCAGAAGACCGGCTGGTCGGCCGACGAGGTGAGGGCCCGGGTCGGCATCTGGGTGATCACGCTCGGCGCCGAGGGCGTGCGGGTCGAGCGGCAGGGGGAGGAGCCGATCGTCGTACCGGCCGTCCCCGAGATCCGCAAGGTCGAGCCCACCGGCGTCGGCGACGCGTTCCGGGCGGGCTTCCTCGCCGCCCTCGAGTGGGGGCTGTCGCTGGAGCGCGCGGCCCAGCTCGGCTGCCTGTTGGCGGTCTACGTGGTGGAGAAGGTCGGGACGCAGGAGTACACGCTGCACCAGCAGTCGTTCCTGGACCGGTTCGCCGCCGCCTACGGGGCCGACGCGGCGGCCGAGGTCGGCAAGCACGTGAGGACGCCGCGGCCCTGACGCCCGGATGCGACGATGGCCGCATGCCGGAGGCCGACGTCGAGCTGGACTGCCGCGGACTGCGCTGCCCGCTGCCGATCATCCGGCTCGCCAACAACATCGGCGACATCCCCGTCGGGGGCACCCTCGCCGTGGTGGCCGACGACCCGGCGGCCCGGCCCGACGTCCAGGCCTGGTGCCGGATGCGGAAGCAGGAGTACGTCGGCGAGGACGTCGCCGACGACGGGGTCCCGCGCTTCGTCGTACGACGCCTCCGCTGACCCCGCCGGGCCGAAGGCCTGGCCGGCCCAGCGAACCGCTCGGCGCCGGCAGGGCCCTCACCCGCGCAGCGAC
>CAWDDL010000003.1:0-32805 GCA_963801125.1 uncultured Actinomycetota bacterium | reverse complement strand
TCATTCCGCCTGATCGCTGGCTGACCAGCGCTGATGCCGGGCGGACTCCTCGAGTCCGCCCGGCGTCTGGTCTTGCCGACACGCGTCGATGTGCTTGGTGGGCGACCGCTGCTGTGGTCTCGTCAGCAGTTCTGTCCTCGCGAGCCCGGAGTCAGCATGAAGGCCATCCTGCTCAGCGGCATCTGCGCGCTCCTGGTGTCGTTGTTCGTCACCCGCTGGACGATCTCCCAGTTCGCCTCGTGGGGCCTCGGGCAGCTGATCCGCGAGGACGGCCCGACGACCCATCACGTGAAGCGGGGCACTCCCACGATGGGTGGGGCCCCGATCGTGGGCTCGGTCGTGGTCGGCTACGCCTGTGCCAAGCTGGTGACCTGGGAGTCACCGTCGCGGTCCGCGCTCCTGGTGCTCTTCTTGCTGGTGGGCATGGCCGGCGTGGGATTCCTCGACGACTTCATCAAGGTCAGGATGCAGCGGAGTCTCGGCCTGCGGGGCAAGGCCAAACTCATGGGGCAGACCGTCGTCAGCCTCACGTTCGGAGTCCTCGCCCTCCACCCGGCAGTGCGCGACGGGTCGACAGCGGCCGTCTCCCACCGGCTCTCCGTCGTTCGCGACGTCGGCCCGGTACTGCCGTGGCTGATCGTGATGGCCCTCATCTGGTTCATGGTCACCGGGACCAGCAACGCCACGAACCTCATCGACGGGCTCGACGGGCTGCTCACCGGCAGTGCTGCCATGGTGTTCGCCGCCTACATCGTCATCGGCGTCTGGCAGAACGGCCACGCGTGCCCGTCCCCCGGCACGACGAACGGCTTGTGCTACCGCGTGGCTTCCCCGCTGGACCTGGCCATCGTCGCCGCGGCCCTGACCGAGCCTGCTTCGGGTTCCTGTGGTTCAACGCGTCGCCGGCCAAGATCATCATGGGGGACACCGGCTCCCTCGCCCTGGGCGCCACGATGGCCGGGCTCGCACTGCTCACGCGGACCGAGCTGCTGCTCATCGTCCTCGGCGGCTTGTACGTCGCCGTCACCGCCTCGGTGATGCTCCAGGTCTCGTGGTTCAAGCTGACCAGGCGCCGCACTGGCGTGGGCAGGAGGATCTTCCGGATGACCCCGCTGCAGCACCACTTCGAGCTGCTCGGCTGGGAGCAGGTGACGGTGGTGATCCGCTTCTGGATCATCGCGGGGACCTGCGTCGCCGCCGGGCTCGCGATCTTCTACAGCGCATGGTCGGTCAACCTCTGACGTCGCACCGCAGCCGCGCAGACCCGACGCGCTGGTCGGCCCGACCTCAGCGGGCGATGAACACCGTCGTCGCCCCGGCGTAGGTGCGCGGGCCCTCGAACCAGGGCAGGTCGGCGGCCAGGCCGTCGTCGAAGCTCGCGAGGTACGACGCCGCCGCGGCGTGGTCGTCGAACACCGCCCGTGTGGCGATGTCCTCGTGCGCGACCTCGGCGAAGTGGCGCCGCAGCGCCGGCTCGCCGTTCTCGGAGCTGAACGCGGTGACCAGCGGCGCACCCCCGGCCTCACGCCGGAGGTCCGCGGTGTGCTCGTCGCCGTTGGTGACCGCCACGAGCAGGCCGCCCGGACGCAGCACCCGGCGCAGCTCCGCGAGACCGGCCCCGAGATCCGGCACGTGGTAAAGCATCCACATCGCCCCGACCACGTCGAAGGCGCCGTCCTCGAACGGCAACGCCTGGACGTCGGCCACCTGCGCCACCACGCCGCGCGAGGCGGCCAGCTCGGCCATCCGCGGCGACAGGTCGGTGGCGACCACGCGCGCCTGCGGATTCTCCTCGGCGATCCGGGCTGCGAACTGCCCACCGCCGCAGCCGACCTCCAGCACCCTCGAGGGCTGCGCCTCGCGAATGGCGCGGGCCGCGCTCTCCACCGGGCTGCGGCCGTCGGCGGACTCGCGCCAGGCCGAGCGCCGCGTGTCGAGCCTGGCCTCGCTCGCGTACTGCGCGGCCACGCCCACCGGATCGACCATGCTCACAGGGACAACCGGACGCTCAAGCCGCGAGCGCCGCGTCAAGGGTGTCGTAGATGTCGAACACCTTCTCCAGCCCGGTGATCGTGAAGACCTTCATGACGGCCTCGTTGGGGATCACCAGGCTCAGCGAACCGTGGAAGGCGTGCACGCGGCGACGGGTGCCGATGAGCGCTCCGAGGCCCGTGGAGTCGACGAAGGTGACGTCGGTCAGGTCCAGGACGAGGTGAACGTGGCCGGCGACCACGAGGTCGTTCAACTGCGCGCGCAGGGCGCCCTGCGTGGCCAGGTCGATCTCACCGGAGACGGTGACGACGGTCCGTTCGGAGTGGGCGCTGACCGCGAGGCCGAGCTCGTTGGTTTCGGCGAACAAGCCGTCCCCCTCGGGTTCGAGTAACGTGCGGCCGTGGCTTGACCGGTCCCTCACCGTACTTGATGCGGAACTCACGAGTTCACCGGTGCTCCGGCAGCACCTCGGCCGCGTGATCGGTCCCACACACCACGAGGCCCTCGAGGCTTTTCGCCTCGGACAAATCGGTGTCGCACGGCCTTGCCGGACGGGACTTTCGCCCCCTCCGGCACCAGGACATGTCCAGCGAACCTTGAGTCACTGCAACACCAAGACCACCAACTCAAGGGGTGTAACGGATCATGGCCAAACGACTTCGCGCTCTAGGGATCGTCCTCGCGGTCCTCGGACTCGGCTTCATCGTGGGCGGGGGTGTCGCCTATGCGAAGGTGCAGGCCGGCTACGACTCCCTCCACGCGTTCAGCAAGGCCCAGAACGTGGAGCTGTCCTACAACGAGGACGGCCAGCTCACCGACCGCGGCGAGACCGCCGGCGCGGACGCGATCATGTCCCTGCTCGTCGATGACTGGAAGTACCCGGTCGTCCAGTCCGACTTCGACCCGGCCGACCCGCTGGTGAACACGGCGAGCGAGTACATGTACCAGATGGCCACGGTCAGCTACCACACGCTGCACGGCACCCAGACCGTCGTGCTGCCCGAGGACACCGAGTACGACGGCAAGCTCTACAAGGCCGGCACCTACGACTTCGACGTCAACGGCCGCTACTGGACCGGCTTCAACCGTGAGAACCCGATCGAGGGCATCGCCCGCGACCAGGCCTGGAGCGGCACCGCGCACGGTCTGATCGCCGAGCTCGGCGTCGGCACCGTCACCGCCTCCGCCCTGCAGATGGGCACCGCGCTCGCCGGCCTGCTGGCGGGCCTGGGCCTGACCTTCATCCTCGTCGGCGCCGGCCTCGTGTGGTCCACCGCCGCGAAGAAGGAACTGCTCGTCCCGGTGATCGAGAAGAGCGCCGCAGAGCGGACCCCCCTCTGACCGACACCGACTACGACCCGACCGCCCCGGCCGCTCGATCGCCGGGGCGGTCGCGCGTTGCGGCTCAGCGACGGCCGGTGCCGAACGCACCGCGGAAGATCTCCCGGGCGGCCGTGCGCATCAGGTCCTTCGCGACGGGCGAGTTGATGATGTCCTTGACCACGTCGTGCTCCGCCGGCGGCCTGCGGCTGCTCGGCTTCGGGTAGCTCAACCGGCCGTCGGCCCCGGTGGACTTCGGGACCGCTTCCTTCGCCCGGGCCTCGGCTTTGGCCTTCTCGGCGCCGGCCTCGAGCCGGGCGGCGAGCTTCTCGCGTGCGGACTCCCGGTCGACTTCGGTGGCGTACTTCGCGTGCAGGTCCGAGCCGGCCACCGCGGCCTCCATGGCGGCCTGGTCGGCGGGCGCCATCAGCGACTCCGGTGCCCGGAGCCGGGTCCATGCGACCGGGGTCGGGGCGCCACGCTCGTTCATGACCGTGACCACGGCCTCGCCTATGCCGAGCGAGGTGAGCACCCGGCCGAGGTCGTACTCCGAGGTCGGATAGGTGCCGACCGTCTGCTTGAGCGCCTTGGCGTCGTTGGGCGTGTGCGCCCGCAGCTGGTGCTGGATGCGCGACCCGAGCTGCGCGAGCACGTCGTCGGGTACGTCGGTGGGCGACTGGGTCACGAAGAAGACCCCAACGCCCTTGGAACGGATCAGCCGCACCGTCTGCGCGATCGCCTGCAGGAAGTCCTTGGACGCGTCTGCGAACAGCAGGTGCGCCTCGTCGAAGAAGAAGACCAGGCTGGGCTTCTCCGGGTCGCCGAGCTCCGGCAGGTCATGGAAGAGGTCGGCGAGCAGCCACATCAAGAAGGTCGAGAAGACCGCCGGGCGGTCCTGCAGGTCCGGCAGCTCGACGAGCGAGATCAGCCCCCGGCCGTCCGGAGTCGTGCGCATCAGGTCCGCGGTCTCGAACTCCGGCTCGCCGAAGAACGCTTCGGCGCCCTGGTCCTCGAAGGCGATGAGCTCACGCAAGATCACCCCCGCCGTCGCCGACGAGAGCCCGCCCAAGCCCTTCAGGTCGGCCCTGCCCTCGTCGGAGACGAGGAACTGCACCACGGCGCGCAGGTCGGCGAGGTCGAGCAGCGGCAGCCCCGCTTCGTCGGCGTAGTGGAACACCAGCCCGAGCGACGACTCCTGGGTGTCGTTGAGGCCGAGCACCTTCGCCAGCAACGTCGGTCCGAACGCGCTCATCGTCGCGCGCAACGGGATCCCGGTGCCTTCGCCACCCAGGGCGAAGTACTCCACCGGAAATCCCCGCGCCTTCCAGGTCTGACCCACCGACGCGGCACGCTCGTCGATCCTCGGCCCCGGCAGGCCGGGTGCGGACAGCCCGGAGAGGTCGCCCTTGACGTCGGGGGCGAACACCGAGACGCCGGCCGCCGAGAGCTGTTCGGCCAGCAGCTGCAGGGTCTTGGTCTTGCCGGTGCCGGTCGCGCCCGCGACCAGGCCGTGCCGGTTGAGCATCCCGAGCGGGATCCGGACGGGGACGCCGGCCAGGGTGGTGGCGTCGAGCATCAGACCACCCAGCTCCAGGGCCGGGCCCTCGAAGGAGTAGCCGGACGCCACGGCCGCTGCGATCGGGCTCTCGGTCATGGCCGAGACCCTACCCACCTATGCTGGCCTGCGTGATCTTCAAGCGCGTCGGTTCCGGGCGGCCCTACCCGGACCACCACCTGGACGCCCGGGACTGGGCCGCCCTGCCGCCCCGCCAGGTGCGGCTCGACGAGCTGATCACCACCAAGGACACCCTGCAGCTCGCCGCGCTGCTCGACGAGGACTCCACGTTCTTCGGTGATCTGTTCGCGCACGTGGTCGAGTGGCGAGGCGACCTCTACCTCGAGGACGGCCTGCACCGGGCGTTGCGCGCGGCGCTGCAGCAACGCCTGGTCCTGCACGCCCGCGTGCACACCGTGGAAGGCTGAGCCCATGACCCGTCGCCACGTCACCACGGCCGTCACGCTCGTCGTGCTGCTGGTCATCTTGGTGATCGCCGGCGTGGTGGGCTTCAACGCGCTCTTCGCGCCGCTGCCCAGCGCCCAGGAACAGACGCCGGCGGCCACGCCGTCCCCCTCGTGCACCGAGCAGTCCACCAAGGGCCGCCTGCGCACGAAGGACGTCACCGTCAACGTGTTCAACGCCGGGACCCGTGCCGGACTGGCCGGGTCGACCTACGACGCCCTGCGCAACCGCGGCTTCAAGGGCGGCCAGATCGGCAACGCCCCGTCGGCCAAGGTACGACGCGCCCAGGTCTGGATCGTCGAAGGTGAGGAGGACGCCGGCCGGCTCGTGGCACGCCAGCTCGGCAAGAAGGCGAAGCCCCACCTGGTCTCCGCCGACGAGGACCTCGGGGACGGAGTCGACCTCGTCGTCGGCAACGGCTTCCGCAAGCTCGTGCGCGCCCCCCGGTCGGTGAAGGTCACCCAGCCCGCGGACAGCTGCGCCCCATGAGCCGCGGTCGCCGCGAGCGATCACTCGAGCCAGTGGGCGAGGCGCCCGCGCAACGACACCGCGCGTAGCCGGTCCTCGGTCTGCTCCCTGAGCTTGCGGGGCGTCACCACCAACAGGTCGTCACCGCTGCGCAGCACGGTCCGCTGGTCCGGCACGAGCGTGTGCCCGTCGCGGACGATCAACGAGACCGATGCACCCATCGGCAGCCGGAGCTCGCCCACCTCGACGCCCTGCATCCGCGACTTCGGGGTGATGCTCACCTGCAGCAGGTCGGCGGCGATCCGTTCCAGCGGTGCGGCCTCGACGTCGAGGTCGCGGGGCTCCCCGCGTCGGGCGACCTTCAGCAGCCGCGCCACCACCGGCAGGGTCGGACCGGTCAGCACCGTGTAGATGACCACCATCACGAACACGACGTCGAAGAGGTCTGCGGCCCGGTCGACGCCGGCGGCAAGCGGGATCGTGGCCAGCACGATGGGCACTGCGCCCCGCAAACCGGCCCAGGAGACGAACACCGACTCCCGCAGAGACATCCGGCCGAACGCCCAGCACGCGGCCACCGACAGCGGCCGGGCCACGCAGGTGAGCAGCAGCCCGGCCACCACCGCGTAGCCGACGTGGACCAGGTCGATCCGGCCGGGCGAGACCAGCAGCCCGAGCATCACGAACAGCCCGATCTGGGCCAGCCAGGCCACCCCCTCGGCGAACGACCGGGTGGCCGCGCGGTGGGGCAGCTCGCTGTTGCCGAGCACGAGAGCGGCGGTGTAGACGGCGGCGAAGCCGGAGGCGTGCAGGGCGGAGGTGCCGGCGTACGCCAGCACCGTCAGCGCGAGCACCGCGATCGGGTAGAGGCCCGAGGAGGGCAGCGCCACACGCCGCATCATCGCGCTGCCGCCGAAGCCGACCAGCAGGCCGGCGAGGACACCGGCGGCCAGCTCGTAGACGACGATGCCGACGAAGCCGGCCACCCCGTGGTCGAGCACCGTTCCGGCGCTGACCAGGGTCACCAGCAGCACGGTCGGCGCGTCGTTCAGCCCCGACTCCGCCTCGAGGACGCCGGTGAGACGGCGTGGCAGCGGGACACGTCGAAGCACCGAGAACACAGCGGCGGAATCCGTCGGCGAGGTCACCGCGCCGAGCAGCACCGCGAGCTCCCAGCTGATCCCGAAGATCAGGTGCGAGCCGACCGCGACCACGGCGACGCTCACCGCGACACCCAGGGTCGCCAGCGCACCCCCGAGCGGCATGGCCGGGCGGATGTCCGGCCAGTGGGTGGTGAGACCACCTTCGGCCAGGATCACCACGAGCGCGGCGAAGCCCAGCGCGTGGGCGACGTTGGCGTCCTCGAAGTGGATCCCGAAGCCGACCTCGCCGAGCAGGACGCCCATCAGCAGGTAGATCAACAGGCTCGGCAGGCCCGCGCGCACCGACACCCGGACGGCCAGGATCGCGACCAGCATCACCGCGGCGCCGACCAGCAGCACCGAGTCGAGCTGATGCACGTCGAAGCTCACACTCACCTCGGCGGGTCAGGGGGCAGTGGCTTCATCCTAGGGGTGGACGCGCGGGCGACCGCCCCCGCCGGGGGATGGACGGGGGCGGCCGCGAACGTGCAGAACCGCAACGAGAGGTGGGTTCTGGTCCGAGCGTGGTCGGTCCGCGGTCGCCACGCAATGGCACGATCGGGTCAGACCGGGGCGAGTCCGAGCACCTCCCGGACGACGTTCTCCAGCAGCTCTCCACGGTCGTGCCCGGCGACGTCACCGGTGACGAATCCGATCGCGTAGCGGCCGGCCTCGCTCCACCACCCGAAGCTCCCGCCGGTCCCTCCCATCCCCCAGCCGTCGCCGGGGTCGACCGAGACTCCGAGGCCCCAGGTGATCGGCGCGCCCACCACCCGATCGGTGCCCTCGGCGGTCACCGCCGTGAGCTCGGCGAGCAGGTCCGCGGAGAGCAGCCCGCCGGTGGCCAGCGCGGCGAACAACCCCGCGACGGCGCGCGCGGTCCCGTGCCCGTTCACCGCCGGGATCTCTGCGCTACGCCAGGCCACGGAGTTGACCACCTCGGGGTCGAGCGCGCCCGGCGGATTGGCGAGCGCCCGGAGCATGAGCCGGTCGCCCTCGCCGCCGCGGCGGCGGAACTCGTCGTCGTAGCCGGTGAGGTCCACGACCCGGTGGAGGTCGGCCTCGGGCACGCCGACGTGGAAGTCGAGCCCCAGGGGTCCACAGACCTCCTCGCGCAGGAAGGTCCCGAGGCTCCGACCGTCGATCCTGCGGACCACCTCCCCGACGAGGTGGCCGTAGAACAGCGCCGACTCACCGATCCCCTCCCCCGGACCCCAGAGCGGCTCCTGGCCGGCCAGCAGTGCGCACATCCGGTCCCAGTCGTAGAGGGCCTCGGTCGGCGCGGGTTCGTCGAGCACCACCACGCCGCAGGCGTGCGAGAGCACCTCCCGCACGGTGAACGCACCCGCGCGGAGCTCGGGCCAGTACGTCGACATCGGCTCGTCGAGCCGGAGCCGTCCCCGGTCGGCCAGGACCAGTGCACAGACGGCTGCGAACGGCTTGGTGACCGAGTAGGGCATCACGATGCTGTCGCGGGTCCAGGGCCGGGTCCGCATGGCGTCGGCGTAGCCGCCGCACAGGTCCACCACCCAGGAGCCGTCGTGCCACACCGCCAGCGCGGACCCGGTGCCGGTCGAGGCGGCAAGGACCTCGGCGAGCGCGTCGCGCACCGTCTCGAACCGTGGGTCGACCGCCCCTTGGACCTGCACCCGCCCAGGTTACGGTGAGCCGATGCACGAGCGCCTCTCCGTTGCGGCCCGCGCCAACGTGCCGCCGTTCCACGTGATGGACCTGTTGGCGGCCGCCCAGCGCCGGGCCCGTTCCCACGGCGACCTGGTCGACCTGGTGGCGGGCCAGCCGTCCACTCCCGCTCCCGCTCCGGTCCGGGATGCCGCCCGGCGCGCACTGGACAGCCGGGTACTCGGCTACACCGAAGCGCTCGGGATCCCGGAGCTGCGGGAGGCGATCTGCGGCCACCACCGGCGGGTGCACGGGCTCGAGGTCGAGGTCGACGACGTCGTCGTGACGACGGGCTCCTCGGGCGGGTTCCTGCTCGGGTTCCTGGCGGCGTTCGACCCCGGCGACCGGGTCGCGATCGCTCGCCCCGGCTACCCCTGCTACCGCAACGTGCTCACGGCGCTCGGCTGCGAGGTGGTCGAGCTGCCTGCGGGGCCGCAGTCGCGCTTCCAGCCCACCGTGGCGATGCTCGAGAGCCTCGACGAGCCGGTGCAGGGCCTGGTGGTAGCCAGCCCGGCGAACCCCACCGGCACGATGCTGCGGCCCGAGGAGCTGGCCGCGCTCGCCACCTGGTGCGAGGCCCACGGGGTGCAGCTGGTCAGCGACGAGATCTACCACGGGATCGAGTACGCCGACCCGCCGATGCACTCCTCGGCCTGGGAGACCTCGCGCGAGGCCATCGTGTTCGACAGCTTCTCGAAGTACTTCTCGATGACCGGGTGGCGGATCGGCTGGATGCTGGTGCCCGAGCGCCTCCGCCGGCCGGTCGACGTACTGACCGGCAACTTCACCATCTGCCCGCCGGTGCTGTCCCAGTACGCGGCGCTGGCGGCCTTCGACGACGCGTCGTACGCCGAGTGCGACGGGCACGTAGCGCGCTACGCCGAGAACCGGGCCCTGCTCCTGGAGGGGCTGCCGAGGCTGGGCATCGACCGGCTCGCACCCGCGGACGGCGCGTTCTACGTGTACGCCGACGTCGGCCACCTCACCGACGACTCGATGGCGTTCTGCCACCGCCTGCTGGCCGACACCGGCGTGGCCACCGCCCCGGGGATCGACTTCGACACCACGGTCGGGAACCGGTTCGTGCGATTCTCCCTCGCCGGGACGCCGCAGGACGCACGCGAGGCCCTCGCCCGGTTGGAGGTCTGGCTCCGCGGCAGCATCAGCTGAGCCGACGGGCGAGCTCGGCGGCCATCACGCGGTCACCAGCCCTGGCGTCCGACCCGCGCGCTCACGCCATACGCGAGCAGCAGTACGGCGCCCGCCACCGTCGCCCCGGCACCCCGGACAGCGCCGGCCAGAGCCGCCGCCGCCGCGCCGAACAGGATCACCTCGACCCCCAGGCGAGCGGGGTCCGACAGTCGGCGCGCTGCCCGGGGCGCCACCCAGCGGCCCCAGACGGCGGCAGCAACTGCCGGCAACGCGACCGCCAGCGCCCACGACCACATCGGGGTCTGCCCCAGGGCGGCGCCGCTGAACGCAAGAGCCGCCAGGAGGCCGAGCTCGGCGAGGAAGCGGACCCCGGCCAGTGCACCGATCCGCCCGGCAGGCAGGTCGGGCGGTGTCGTCTTCGGGTCAGGCACGTCTCGAGGATAGGACGAGTCCCGAACCTCCCGGGCTCGACGGACGGGTGTCTAGAGCACCAGGCCGACGAACAGCATCGCG
Organism: uncultured Actinomycetota bacterium; assembly: GCA_963801125.1. Lineage (GTDB taxonomy): Bacteria > Actinomycetota > Actinomycetes > Propionibacteriales > Nocardioidaceae > Nocardioides_B. Next base: position 22,518 of record CAWDDL010000003.1, on the reverse strand, counting down.
GCCACAGCGAAGGCCAGGCCGATCCACAGCGCGATGTCGGCCCAGCTGTCGACGAGCGCGTGCAGGCGCAGTCCGGCACGGCCCTGGCCCAGGACGCCGCGCGCGTCCACGACCCGGGTGAGGCCGACGCCGACGAGCATGATGTTGATCAGGCTGGCGGTGCAGAACAGGCACAGCGCGCCGATCGAGGTCGCGGTCTGCTCCATGTACCAGACCGCGAACAAGGTCATGAAGATCGCGAGCCCCCAGGCGACGGCGATGAAGCGGGTCGAGTGGACAGTGCCGAGCAACGCGGCCACCGCGGCGGACGTGACGAACGCGAACACCGGCAGACCGATGAGCGAGTTGGGCACGCCGAGTGCCGACGACTGCCAGTGGGAGTAGACGTTGGTGCAGGAGACGATCGCGCTGATGTCGCACACCGACGGGCCCTTGTCGCCCGCGCCGTACGCAAGCCGTTCCATCGTCTGCCACACGGTGCCGACGATGCCGAGCAGGCCTCCGGCGAGCACCAGCCACCACCACCGGTCGGCGGCGGTGCGCGTCGGCGTCTGGACAGGTGCGAGTGCGGTCTGCATCCCCATAGTCCCAGGGTCCGGTGTCCGAAACGTCTGGGCCACGTCATTTGGTCCCGGGTGTCCGGGTCCTTGGTCACTCCTCGGCTGCGACCCGGTCCGCCACGTCGCGCAGCTCGGCGCGCCAGTCGACGCCCGCGTCGGTGGTGCCGAGCCGCACGATCACCATGTCCTGTTCCGGAAAGACGCCCACCAGCTGGCCGTACTTGCCCATCGCGTAGAACGGGGCCCGGCCGCCGCCGGCCGGAGGCGGACCGACCCACCACAGGTACTGGTAGAAGTCGACAGGGTCGGTGCTGGTGTCCACGGCGGTGGCGGCGCGCACCCAGCGCCTGGAGACGATCTGCTGCCCGTTCCACCGGCCGTCGTGCAGCATCATCAACCCGAACCTGGCGTAGTCCACGGGCAGCGCGTTGAGGCCGCTCTCCATCTTCTCGAAGCCGCTGGCCTCTGAGTCGAGGGACCAGCTCGCGTCGGCCTCGGCGCCCAGCGGCTGCCACAACCGAGTCGCCATGTAGTCCGCGACCGGCATCCGGGTCGCCCGCTCGAGCACGAGCCCGAGCAGCAGCGGGTTGTAGTTGTTGTAGCGCCAGGTCGCCGCCGGCTCCTCGGCGATCTCGGTGCGGGTCAGCGCCAGCTCGCGCAGGTCGGTGCCGTAGTAGGTGAGCGCGTCGTCGCTCCAGGGCAGCCCCTGCTCGTCGTACCGCAGGCCCGAGCTCATGGTCAGCAGGTCGCGCACGGTGATCTCGGTGAAGCGGCGGTCGCGTTCGGCGAGCTCGGGGAGGTACGTCGTCACGGGTTCGGTCAGGTCGACGTACCCCTCGTCGACGGCGATCCCCACCAGCGTGGAGAGGAACGACTTGGCGGCGGAGAACGAGGTCTGCCGGTCGTCGCGACGGGCGCCGTCGAGGTAGCGCTCGTAGACCAGCCGGTCGTGGTGGACGACCAGGAACGCGCGGGTCCCGGTCTTCTCGAGGTAGGCCTCGAAGGGGCGGCCGACGAGGCCGAGGTTCACCGGGCGCGACAGCGCGGCGGGCTCCGGCCCGGTCGGCAGGGCGCTGGCCTTGTCGGCAGTGAGGATCTCCCGCTCCGGGAACCGGTGCTGGTCGCCGACGTCGGACTCCATCCAGGCCACCGTCCTCGCCCAGGCGTACCGGGAGGTGAGGAGGTGGACGCCGCCGTAGAGGACCAGGACGCCGACCACCACGGCGACCAGCGACCGGCGCAGCAGCTTCCTCTCCCCCACGACACGAATCCTATTTGTCGAAGTACTCCTCGCCGACCGACACCACCACGGCGTACCCCTTCGCCGGCACCGCCGCCACGACCTCCTCGGGCGCGACCTGCTTCCCGGCGACGAAGAACCGTGACGAAGTGACGTAGTCGGTGAGGTCGGTTCCGCGGGAGTTGTGCTCGACCCAGGAGACCGCAAGTGTCCGCGGGCTGCCCTCCACCTGCTTGGTGTAGCCGGCCGACGGCATGTCGGCCATCGAGTAGACGTGGTCGGGGGTGCCACCCATCCCCGCCTCACCGGCGAGGGGGTCCCAGTAGCCGGTGAGCACGTCGGGGATCGGCTGGAACGCCGGCCGCCAGCCCTGGGCCCGCAGCGCCGCGTCGAGCCGCACCATGTCGGCGCGGAAGGACACCCGGTCGGGCACGGTCACGACCTCACGCCGGGACTGCGAGCAGGCCAGGTCGAAGTCGTCGTTGATCTTCCAGTTGTGCTGCCCCTCCTGGCACGGCGGGACGACCTCGCCCTGGGCGAGCAGTGACGAGCCCGGCGGCAGGCTGGGCAGCAGGGTGCTCTGCGTCGCCAGCGCGGCCTCCTGCTGCAACGCCGCGGCGGACTCCTGCCGGGCAGCCACCACCTCCGGGTCCCCCTCGCGCGGCGGGTCGCCGCCCAGGCTGTCGAACGCCCCGACGAGGCTCGCGAACGCGAGCCCGGCCAGGAGCAGGAACAGAGCCAGCAGGCCGGCGACTGCCACGAGCAGGATCTTCCACCACTTCATAGGTACGACGATGTCGGTGCGCGGGCCCGGCCGGCATCCGCGCTGCTACTCAGCTCGCCGGCGCGAACGGGCGGACCTTGATCGGCAGCGGCCCCGTCCCTCGCGCCCCGTCGCACCCAGGTGAGTCGCCGAACCCGGCGAAGGTCAGCGTCCCGCCGCCGTCGGGCAGGTCGGCGCGGATCGTGTCGTTGCGGACCGACTCGGCGCACCACAGGCCGCTCCAGGACAGCGACAGCAGCGCCGTCGTGCTGCCGGAGAGCAGGACGGGCCCGCGGAACACTCCGGGGCCGTGGTCCGACGCGGAGGACACCTTCAGCGAGCGACCCTGGCCGAACGCCTCGATGCTCGGGTAGCCCTGCAGGACGCACGGGGCGCCGGAAACGCGCCGGACGTGCACCACGAGCTGCCAGGTGCCTACCGCGCCCTGGGGAGCATCGGCCGTCGCGGCGAGGTTCTCCGATCGGCAGGGCGGGGCCAGGGCCGCCCCGGACGCGGCGGGGATGTCGGGTGCCGGCGGGGGTCCGTCCGGCCGGGAGGACGTCCCCCCGCCGGCGAGCTGGGCACTCAGGATGACCGCGGCGACGGCCGCCGCCGCGCCGGGCACGCCCCAGTCCGCCCGTCCCGATTCGGTGCGCCGCGCCAAGCCCACCCCTTCGTTATACGCCGGTTCGGCCGCCCGCGGTCAGGCTTCCAGCCCAGGCCTCGACCCACGAACAGGCGGATCGGGCGTCCACACGGCCGCATCACGCTCGGCCCTCACCCGGGTGCGGGCAAACTGCCTGTTGGAAGGTCCCGCACACGACGGAGGGCCAGAGACCAAGGTGCTCCCCCGCAGGCCATGGGCAGGTCTCACGCCGAGTGCTGTACGGCTGCGCCGGCGGGTGGGCCGGGGTACCACAGCGTCGTCAGGGTCCGTACTCACCCACGGCTAGTTCGCTGAGCGTGTCGGCGAGGATCTGAGACAAACCTCCTCGGCTACGCCGCACCGCCACTCGCGTGCCCTTGAAGGCGCCGGGCCCGAGTCGTCCTGAACATCCGGACATGCCTGTTATGCACGTGATCTTTCAGGACATTTCGAGGAGCCGTTGTGGCTGCCTGTCGACGGAGAAGAGCCAGCGGCTGCGTCTGTTCGATCCGGAGTCGCTCGGCTACATGCTGCGACCCAATCTCACCGATTACCCGGTCTCTGACTTCCGGCACTGGGACCCCTGGCGAGTGCTGACACCGATCGTGGCCAATGAGCTGATCAGTTCAGGGGACAGAGTCTCGTCGCGCCTCAGACGGTGCTTGAGGAGAACTACTGGGATGAGCTCGTGCTCGGGCTCTCACTGAGTGTGTCCCCTTCGGGACTCACCGGCTGCCCCAACGGACCACGACCATTCCCCAGGTGTCTGCACAGACGTCCGCCCCGGACCTCGAGGCGGGCTCGGGGTCCGGGGCGGGTGCGTTTCGGTGCGGGTGTCGCCTACATGCCCTGAGTCCAGGAGACGCACTGCCCCTGGTTCCTGAACCCGAAGTCGGCGTAGCCGCCGTCCTTGCAGTCGTCCTTGGTGACGCCGTCGGCCAGGTAGAGCGCCTGGTTGTCGATGTCGACGCCGCCGGTGACGTTGTTCGTGGCGAACCACGCGTACCGGTTCCCGCCGACGACACCGATCACGTCGGCCGGGTTGGAGCGGGTGGTCGTGAAGACCGTCTGCCCGGCGGCGTCCAGCACGGTCAGGTCGACCGCGAGGACCCCGTTGTCGTCACGGAACGTGTGCTGCAACGTGTACCAGCCGGCCTCGGTGATCTCGCCGCCCTGCGCGGCGACGTAGGCGTTGCCGCCGGCGTTGTACACGTTGTTGTCGGCGTTGACGAACAAGCCGTCGTCGGTGCGCGCGACGTGGAAGACGAAGTCGCGCAGGTGCTCGCCGCTGCTGTTGCTGGACGCGACGGTGTACTGGAACCCTTCGCCGGACGCCCAAGCCGGGTCGAGGTACACGTCGAGCCCGGCGACATAGTCGCCGGGGAACGTGGACCGGTACTCCCCGAACCGGGAGAACGCCCCCTCCTTGACCGTGGCGGTCCCCTCACCCGGGTTGTACAACACGGGCCCCTGCCAGTCGGTGCTGTCGGTGGTGAAGTCCTGCTGCCACAGGTAGTACGTCGCTGCCGTGGCCGTCCCGTTCACCGTCAGCGTCATCAGCAACGCCGCGGCCAGGACAAGAAGTGCGCGTCTCATAAAGCCCCCCTGCTCGAAATGAAATCCCCCGGCCCGCCTGTCGGGGCCGGGACTGCGTCGAGACTATCGAGCGATCCGGGGCCGTTGCGGCCTTTCGTCGCAATTGACCCCTCCAAGAACGGCCGCCGCGGGTGTGGCAGCTGTTCGCGTCCAGCCCGCCCGCCCGCGGGGGGAGCGGCGTGTCCAGCCAGCCGTGAGTGGGCGGCAGAATCTTCGTCTGGTGGCCTTGGCGGCATGGCAGGAATCAGGACGCTGATCGTCCGGATGGGCGCCCAGCCTCATGACACGGAGATCACGCGCAAGCTCGACCTTGTCATCCTCGACTGCCCTGATGCCCCGAAGTCGGCCCGCTTCTACTCGGGACTTCCGGGCTGGCCTCAAGGGCGGCTCCGACGAAGGTTTCGCCACACTCGTCCCCCCGCCCGTCGGTGGCGTCACGCCGGACAACCCCGACGGGCGAGCCACCCTGGCGTTCCAGAAGATCGCGGACTGGGTGGTGCCGACATGGCCCGGTGGCAAGCATCCGCAGCAGCTCCACCTAGATTTCAGCGTCGGCGCCTTCTGCTTTATCCGCCGACGAACTGTGCAAGCACGGCTCGACCGAGATCACGCCGCACTGTCATGCCGCGAACCGCTCGGTCGTCGTGGTGGTCAGAGGTAGTGACCAACCGGCTCGTGTATTCCGTAGCGCTGCCATGCGTCAGTGGCCCGATCGCCGTCCAGCCAGACCGCCTTCAACTGCACTTTGTCGCCCGTCGACGGTCCATCGGAGGACCCCCGCGCGGAGTTCCTCGACCGAGGTCCAGGGCGGGTAGTCCTCCTCGATGCGCTCTCGGCGCCCATCCGCCCAGGTGATGAGCAGCCGCACTCGTTCCTGCCGTCCACCTAAGCCGAGGAATCCCTCAACATGGGTGGCGACGTGGCCCACTACAGAGTCGTCGGCATGGAGTTCGGCCATCCCCTGCCGAAAACGGTCAAGCGTCTGGTCGTGCTTGCTGCGCATTCATGCAGTCTGGCAGCGCCGACTGTGGACGCCCTCATCTGCCGCATGGTGTGCGCTCCCGCTGAGCCCTCTACCGAGAGGCGTGCGGCGCCCTCCGTTGGCTACCCAGAACGATAACGCCGCCTCGCAGCCCCTTTCGGGGCCACGAGACGGCGTCGCTCGGACTTTCGTCTCTCGGGCTACAGAGTTTCGTCTGCAGCCCGCTAGCTGGCTGGCGGTGGCGGAGGGATTTGAACCCTCGGTGGACTTGCGCCCACAAACGCTTTCGAGGCGTTCTCCTTAGGCCGCTCGGACACGCCACCGCCGACGAGGGTACTAGACCGGGGCGACCTGCCCGAAATCAGGGCAGGTGCTGCATCGGCCTCACCACAGCCACACGTCGTCCACCCAGGTGGTCTCCCCGCGACCGAGCGTCGGCGCGGGCGCGAGGCCGATCTTCACCGCTGTGGCACCGGCAGGAACGTCCACCGCGCCGATCAGTGAACCAGCAAGCGCGGACAGCGACACCGGAGCCTTCGCGACGACGGCACCGGTCCCGTCGAGGTACGTCAGCGAGACGGCGGGTGCCGTGCCCGCGACGGACATCGCCAGGTCGTACTGGTCTCCCGCCGCGACCGGGATAGACGCCGAGGTCCAGCCGGATCCGAGCAGACCACCGGTCAGCCCGACCGCGGCCTGGCCGTCGGTGGAGTGCGCACCGCTGCTGTCGTACGTCGTCCCCGACCCGCCACTCCACCCGTCCGGCGAGGACCCGGTCGACGACTCCTCGAACGACCCGTTCTCCACCTTGTTGCCGCGCACGGCGATCGTCCGGGTCAGGGTGTTGTCGGCCTCGTCGGACTCGGCGACGACGTCGCCGGGGTCGGCGATCACCGACACCTTCTGATCACCCTTGACGGTCCGGGTGTCCCACGTGACGGTGACCGTGGCGGACTCACCCGCGGCGAGGTCGACGGGGTCCGACGTGGCGATCGGCTCGCCGCCGTCCTCGAACCGCAACACCACACCGGTCGCGAGGGCGTCGCCCTCGTTCACGACCGTCGCCGTGAGCCGGGTGGCCTTCGGCTTCGCCTGCTCGGCCGCAAGGTCGGTCGGCCGCAGGTCGGCCTGCGCCGCATCGGTCGAGCCACCCTGCGGGTGCACGTCGAAGTAGAACACCTGCCCGGCCTCGAGCAGCTTGGGGTCGCTGGTGTTCGCCTTCGTCTGCGGGATCCCGCGCGCAGCGATGGCCGCGTTGCGGGCGGCGTACTCGGCGTGCAGGTAGTCGCCGGCACGGAACAGCTCGCCGGCCTGGCTGCGCCACTGCTTCATCCGGTCGAAGTCGGCGGTCCATCCCGTCGACGGCGAGGTCCGGCCGGCATCGGCCTCGTCGACGAGCCGGGCGCGAAGCGCGTCCTGCGCGGAGATGAGGTACTCGGCGACGTGACCGCGCTGCAGGTTGTCCTGGTCCTCCACCTCGTAGGGCCGGTAGGACATCGCGTACGTCGTCGGCGCGGCCGAGATGTCGTACATCCAGCCCAGGCCGTTCCAGTAGCACTTCCACTTGCCGGCGTCGGGCGAGCTCTCGGGGCACCGGTCGACACCGTAGGAACCGTCGTGCGGGTGCGAGAGTCCGAGGTTGTGCGCCGCCTCGTGCTCGATCGTGTAGCTGAACCCGCCGCCGGAGTCCTGCGTCGGGGTCGATGCGTCGGTCATCGACCGCTTGGACCCGGGCTCGTCGCCGGGCTGCACGCCCGGGTAGCTCGCCTTCGACGACTTGAACCGGTCGTTGACGTTGTTCATCACGCCCCACGCCTCGCCATCGGCGGTGCCGACCGCGATGCCGCCCACGATCGCCGGCATGGCCCAGGTGTAGGCCTTCTCGAAGACCATGTTGATCGAGGGGATCGTGTTGACTCCCTCGACGTGGTCGGCGATGCCCGGCCGGTTCGCGTCGATGAAGTCGCGGAACATCTCGTGGTTGACCGAGTCGTCGTATGACAAGCCGGTCAGTCCGCTGGCCTTGGCCTTCTCGACGGCGTTCGACACGGAGGTCAGGTCGACGTCGGCATCGCCGTAGTGCACGTGCTCGTGCTCTCCGGTGTAGAGCGGCTCCGGCGCGAGCTCGGCACCGGCCGCAGAGCTCTCCACGTGGTACTCCGGCGCCGGCAGGTCGGCGGTCTTGGGCGCGGTGTCGAGCACCTCGCCGGTCGGCTGGTTGCTGGTCGGGTCGTAGAGCGGGATGGTCTCGTTCTTGCGACCGACCCAGCGGGCGTACGGCGTTGCGGAGGACAGCCAGCGCAGAGTGTCGTCCTGCTGGGTTCCGTCCTGGACGTCGCCGATCTTGTACAGCTTGTCCGGGTCGGTCCACCAGGTGCCGTACCAGGGCGCGTTCGTGAGCTGGCCGTTGACCCACTGCGGCCGCGAGTAGAAGTCGGTCCAGTTGGTCACCGCGAGCCAGTACACGTCACCGCGCGGGATGGGCCGGTAGAGGTAGCCGGCCGTCGACCGGAAGAACAGCCCGTAGGCGACGTCGCGGCCGAGCCGCGGCATCATCCGGCAGGGGGTGTTGTCGTTGTAGGGAAGGTCCATCCCCGCGATCTGGGTGCCCTCGGTCTTGCAGGTGTCGCCGTCCTGCTGCCACACCGGGTCCGCCTCGTACTGCCAGACCGGCGGGTCGCCGTGCGGGTAGTCGTTGGACATGCCGAGGCCCTTGCCGGCCCACGACGCGGACTCGTAGTCGTTCGGTGCGGCGCCTAGGTCGATGAAGTGGAACCGGTAGCGGCCGCCCCAGGTCCTGGCGAAGTCGACGCCGTCCCAGTCACCGGTGTCGGGGTCGGTGATCCGCCACGAGCCGCCGTCCTCGACCGGCTTGGGGACGATGGCGCCGTCGATCACCCTGTCGGTGCCGTAGGTGTGGTAGGCGTTCGGGCGGAAGTAGTCCTTCGCGTAGCCAGGCGTGAACGTGTCGAGGAAGAAGAACGACGAGCCCTGGTTGGGACCCTGCGGCATCCGGTCCAGGTTCAGGCCGTCCTTGTCGTAGTACGGGTCGTGGTAGGCCGTGCGGTCCGGCGCGATGACGGAGGGGTCCGAGCAGGCGCCGGTCTCGACGTCGGTGAAGGCGCAGTCCCACTTCTGGTCGAGCCGGCTGTCGAAGATCCAGTTCTCGACGGCGTAGGCGTCCACGAGGTCGGTGGTGGTCGGATCGGTGACCGCGAAGGACGGGTCGCCGCCCTTGGCCAGCACCCGGTACTTGCCGAAGGTGGCGTCGTACTTCACCTGGTTCTGCGTCCGGCTCGCTCCGCCGTGGTAGCTCTGCGCCTTCGCGGTGTTGTCCTCCGCGACCTGGAACAGCGCCTTCGCGTAGGCGTCGGACGCGCTGAGGACGTGGAGCTGGTAGCGGTAGGTGATCCCCAGGAAGTAGGGGTCGCTCGACTGCTGGTCCTTGTTCCAGTTGAGCAGGCTGGCGCCGGCTTGCGTGAGCTCTCCGCTGGACCCGCTCTTGGTGGCGACGGTCGGGCGGTACTCCTCGGGGACCCAGTTCTTCAGCTCGGCGACCTCGTCGGCCGTCGGGGTGCGGCCCACGAACACCACGTTGAGCGGGTAGTCGACGACGAGCTCGTCCTCGACGGCCTTGCGGGTCTCGGGATACTTCAGGCCGGCGGGGATCTCGGTGGCCTCGAGGGTTGCGGTGCCGTCGTACGACGCTCCCGCGGTCAGGTAGGGGACGACCTGCACGATGTAGTCTCCAGGCGCCAGGGCGCCCAGGTCGACGCTCTCCGACGTCGTCCCTCCCGCCGCGCTGCTGCCCACCTGGTGGCCGCTCGCGTCGAGGACGTAGAGGTCGAAGTCGTCGCTCGACAGATCCCAGCTGATGCCGACGCTCACCGACCCGGAGTGGGTGTCCCAGTAGTCGGCAGGGACGTTCAGCGACACGGTGTGGGTGTCACAGGTGGCGTCGGTGCAGGCGGACGGGTCCGGCACCACCCCGCTGTAGGGGCCGCCGGACCAGGTGACGCTGCTGCGTCCGGTGTCGGACGGCGACAAGGTGGTGGAGCCCGGGGTGGAGGCTCCGGCTCCGGACGCGAAGGCGGCTGCACCGGCGGTGGCCGTGAGCAGCAGGACGGTCGCGGACGCTAAGGCACGACGCATGGCAGATCCACTTCTCGAGGGGTGTTGGCCCGGGAGATGCCCGTGTCCTCAGCGAGCGAAACCGTCCGGCGTCACCGGTCTGGACGTAAAGACGTCCGCGCTCAAGTCAGTCGCGGTGAGTGCCGAAGAACTCGAGAAGGAGCGCGCGCGACTCGTCGGCGAGCACGCCGCTGACCACCTCCGGGCGGTGGTTGAGCCGGCGGTCGCGGACGACGTCCCACAGCGATCCGACCGCGCCCGCCTTCTCGTCGAACGCGCCGAAGACCAGCCGGTCCACCCGGGACAGCACCACCGCCCCGGCGCACATCGTGCACGGCTCGAGCGTCACCACGAGCGTGCAGCCCTCGAGCCGCCACTCCCCGCGACGGCGCGCCGCCTCCCGCAGGGCCACGATCTCTGCGTGAGCGGTCGGGTCGGCATCGGCCTCGCGCCGGTTGCGGCCCCGGCCGATCACCGCCCCGGCGGCGTCCACCACGACGGCGCCGATGGGTACGTCGAAGGTGGTCAGCGCCGCGCGCGCCTCGTCCAGGGCCAGCCGCATCGCGCCGACCCACTCGTCACGGTCCATCAGGGAGCGGAGACCCCCACGGCCTCGTCGTACAACGAGCCGAAGCCGAGGCGCCGGGCGACGTCGCCGAGCATCTCGTCGGGGTAGAGGTCGAAGTCGTCGAGCAGGGCACCCATGTCCATCGCGCCCATCCCGAGGTCGGCGACGATCCCGAGGTCGCCGGCGGGCACCTGCTCGTCGTCGTCCTCGGGCAGCGGGAGTTCGAGGTGTGCGAGTGCCGACCGGGCGATCGGCCAGTCGGTGGCCGCGGTCACGTCGGAGAGCAGCAGCCGTGTCCGGGGGCCGAGCACCCGCACCAGCAGGAAGAAGTCCTCGTCGACCGACACCAGGCCCAGCGACCCTGCGTCCCCCGGCCAGCGGCGCAGCTCCTGGGCCAGCGTCTCGAAGTCCGCGACGGCTTCGTCGGCGAGCTCGCCGAGCTGCCAGACCCCCTCCTCGCGGTAGGCGACCAGGACGAAGTCGACGCCCTCGGCGTTGGCCTCGAACTCGGACATGCAGCCTCCTCGACTGGGTAACCCATCGGGCACCCCTCGATGGTGGCAGAGTGCCCGGCCTCGCACCAGACATCGCTCGGGCACTAGGTTTGCCCCATGCGTATCCACGTCGCCGACCACCCGCTCGTCGCCCACAAGCTGACCACCCTGCGGGACGAGCGGACCGACTCCCCGACGTTCCGGCGTCTGGCCGACGAGCTCGTCACGCTGCTGGCCTACGAGGCGACGCGCGACGTTCGGGTGGAGACCGTCACGGTCCACACCCCGGTCTCGGAGGCCGAGGGCGTGAAGCTCGCGACGCCGAAGCCGCTGGTGGTGCCGATCCTTCGCGCCGGGCTCGGCATGCTCGACGGGATGATGCGCCTGCTGCCCACGGCGGAGGTGGGTTTCCTCGGCATGGTGCGCAACGAGGAGACGCTCCAGGCGTCGACGTACGCCGAGCGGCTGCCCGACGACCTCTCGGGCCGTCAGTGCTACGTGCTGGACCCCATGCTCGCCACCGGCGGCACCCTGGCGGCGGCGATCCGGTTCCTGGTCGACCGCGGCGCCGACCACATCACCGCGATCTGCCTGCTGTCGGCACCCGAAGGCTGCGAGCGGCTCGAGAAGGACCTCGACGGGCTGGACATCCCGGTCACCGTGGTCACCGCGGGCATGGACGAGAAGCTCAACGAGAAGGGCTACATCGTGCCCGGTCTGGGCGACGCCGGCGACCGGCTCTACGGGATCGTGGGCTAGTAGTCGAAGATCGGCACGACGCCGGTCGCGACCAGCACCATCAGCACGAGCACGAGGATGCCGAGCACGGCGTAGTCCCAGCCCTTGGATCGGCGATCCTCCTCGGACTCCGGCGCGTCGTACCGGTGCCCGTCCGGTCGAGCCATCCGGTTCTCGTCATCGTCACCCATGGGTCCTGACCTCCAAGCCATCACGTGGATCGGTTCGGGCCCTCCCCACCGGCATCCTAGTGCCCAGGAACGCATGAGTTGTAACTCGGTGTTACCCAGGACACGCCCGTGGTCTAGAGCGACTTCACCGCGCTGAGCAGCTTGCCGAGCGAGTCCTTGGCGTCGCCGAACAGCAGCGTCGTCTTGGGCTCGAAGAGCAGCTCGTTCTCGATGCCCGCGAATCCGGGGCGCATCGACCGCTTCATGAACACGACCTGCTGCGCCTCGTCGGCGTTGAGGATCGGCATCCCGTAGATGGGCGCGCCCGGCGAGGTCTTGGCGGCCGGGTTCACGACGTCGTTCGCGCCGACGACGAGCACCACGTCGGTCTGCTTGAACTCGCCGTTGATGTCGTCCATCTCCTTGAGCTGCTCGTAGGGCACCTGGGCCTCGGCGAGCAACACGTTCATGTGACCGGGCATCCGGCCGGCGACCGGGTGGATCGCGTAGTCCACCTTGGTGCCACGGGCGGTGAGCACGTCGACCAGCTCTCGCAGGGTGTGCTGGGCCTGCGCGACCGCGAGCCCGTAGCCCGGGACGATGATCACCTTGCCGGCGTAGCCGAGCAGGATGGCGACGTCCTCCGGGCCGGCGGACTTCACCGGCCGGTCCGAGGCCTCGCCCGCACCGAGTGTGGAGCCGCCCTTGAGTGCGCCGAACAGGATGTTGACCACCGAGCGGCCCATCGCGGCGGCCATCAGCTTGGTCAGGAACGTACCGGAGGCGCCGACCAGGGTGCCGGCCACCAGCAGCAGGGTGTTGCCCAGGACGTAGCCGCCCGCAGCCACGGTGAGACCGGTGAACGCGTTGAGCAGCGAGATCACGATCGGCACGTCCGCGCCGCCGACCGGCAGCACCAGCAGGACGCCGACCAGAAGGCCGACCAGGGCCAGGATCACGCCGATCCCGACCGCAGGACTGACCACGGTGACGACCGAGAGCACCACGGCCGCGAGCAGGCCGCCGCCGAACGCGATCGGCAGGCCGGGGAAGATCACCGGCCGCGAGGTCATCAGCTCCTGCAGCTTGAGGAAGGTGATCACCGAGCCCGCGAACGAGATCGAACCGACCACGATCGTGAAGGCGGTCGCCGCGAGGGGGAACCAGTCGCCGTTCTGGGTCATGTGCTGCAGCTCGAGCAGCGCCACGAGCGCGGCGGCGCCTCCGCCGACGCCGTTGAACAGCGCCACCATCTGAGGCATCTGCGTCATCTGGACACGGTTGGCGCCGACGGCGCCGATCGCGCTTCCGATCGCGACTGCGACGAGGATCCACACGACGTGGTCGAGCTCGAGGTAGAGGAACGGGACGGCGCAGCCGACGACCGCGGCACCGGCGCCGATCAGGTTGCCGCCGCGGGCGGTCTTGGGGCCGGAGAGCCCCTTGAGCGCGAGGATGAAGCAGACGGCACAGATCAGGTAGACCAGCTGGACCCAGGTGGGTGTCATCGGCCCTCCACCTGCTCGGTCGCCTTCGCGGGCTTCTTGCGGGTGAACATCTGCAGCATCCGGTCGGTGACCACGAAGCCACCGACCATGTTGATCGCGGCCAGCACCACGGCCACCAGGCCGACCCCGAAGGCCAGGCCCGACTCGGCGGCACCGGTCACGATGATCGCGCCGAGCAGGATGATGCCGTGGATGGCGTTGGCGCCGGACATCAGCGGCGTGTGCAGGGTCGAGGAGACCTTGGAGATCACCTCGATGCCGACGAAGACACTGAGGATGAAGATGGTCAGCCAGACGATCGGCTCGCTCATGCTCGGCCTCCTTCCAGTGCGGTGCGGGTCGGTTCGTGGTGGACGGTGCGCTCGTGCGTGACGCACGAGCCGGCGACGATCTCGTCCTCGAAGTCAGGGGCGAACGTGCCGCCCTCCTCGGACTTCGCCGTCATCAGCGTCACCAGGTTCACGATGTTCTGCGCGTAGAGGCGCGAGGCCGGCCCGGGCATCTGCGCGGGGACGTTGGCGCCGCCCCAGACCTGCGCCTGGCCGATCCGCACCACCTGGCCCGGCTCGGACCCCTCGACGTTGCCTCCGGACTCCGCGGCGAGGTCGACCACGATCGAGCCGGGGCCCATCTGCTCCACCATCTGCTGCGTCACGAGCATCGGGGCGGTCCGGCCGGGGACCGCGGCGGTGGTGATCAGGGCGTCGGCCTTGGCGATGTACGGCGTGAGCAGCTCCCGCTGCCGAGCGGCGCGGTCCTCGGTCATCTCGCGGGCGTATCCGCCGGCTCCCTCGAGCGTCTCCAGCTCCAGGTCGATCGACTGCGCGCCCATCGAGCGGATCTCCTCCGCGGCAGCCGCGCGCACGTCGTACGCCTTGACGACCGCACCGAGACGCTTGCAGGTCGCGATGGCCTGCAAGCCGGCGACTCCGGCGCCGAGCACGACGACCTCGGCTGGTGGCACCGTGCCGGCCGCGGTCATGTTCAGCGGGAAGAACCGGCGCAGCAAGCCGGCGGCGACGACCGCGCAGCGGTACCCGGCCACCAGCGCCTGTGACGAGAGCGCGTCCATCGACTGTGCACGCGAGATCCGCGGCACCAGCTCCATCGCGAACGACGTGATGCCGCAGTCGCGCAGGTCCGCCACCAGGTCGAGACTCTGGTTGACCGGCAGGAACGACATCGTGGCCGTCCCTTCGGCGAGCCTGCGCACGGTCGCGGACTCCAGCGGACCGACGGAGACGACGAGCGCGGCCCCGTCGAGGGCGCCCTCGCTCACCACCGCACCGGCGTCCTGGTAGTCCTGGTCGGAGTGCAGAGCACCCTCGCCCGCACCGGGCTCGACGGCCACCTCGTACCCCAGCCCGGTCAGCTTGCCGACCAGCTCAGGGACGAGCGCGACGCGGGTCTCGCCCTCACGTGTCTCTTTTGCTACTGCGATCCTCACCCTGGGCAACTTAGGGCACCCGCGCGGAAGCGGCCATCATTTGAGACCTCGGTCTCACTCGCGCCGTCGAAGTCGGGACGTTCGACCCACCCGGGTCCGTGCTTTACGACCCGCCGTCGGAGGGACACTCTGAGAGTGTGCAGGTTCGTGCGGTGGACGCCGACGGGCTCCACGACCTCGAGAGCGACGACGTCGTCATGCTCTTCGCGCGCGAGCACGGCTTCTTGTGGGTGGACGTGCCGCACTGGGACGACGAGGTCGAGGGTTTCCTGAACGGGCTCGGCTGCCACCCCCGTGTGCTCGAGGCGTGCAGCCGCCGAAACCACGTGCCGACCGTGCACAGCTACGACGACCACTACTTCGTCACGATGCACACCCCGCTGCGGGGTGAAGCGGGTCATGTGCACCTGCTCGAGCTCGACCAGATCGTCGGCGAGCGGTTCCTGGTCACCGTGCACGGACCGCTGAACCCGGTCGTCGACCCCGCTGCCGCGCTGGTCGAGACCGAGGCCGTGCTGCAGCGGATCGGTCAGGGGCGGTTTCGGCCCGAGACCCCCGCCGAGGCGTCGTTCGCGCTCGGCTCGGCGGTGGCACGCCGCCAGCGTGACCTGATCAGCGAGGTCGCGGACCGGCTGCCCGGTCTCGAGCAGCAGGTGATGCAGTCCCAGCTGACCAACCCCGAGGAGCTGCTCGAGCGGATGTTCCTGATCCGGCACGAGCTGATCACCGCACGGACCATGGCGGCGCAGACGCATGACGTGTGCGAGCGGCTGGACAGCCTCGAGCAGTTCGTCCCGGAGCCCTGGCGGGTCCACGCGCGCGACCTCGCCGTCCAGTTCGAGAAGGTGCGGTCGATCGCCGACGGCGAGGCGCAGTTCCTTTTCGGCGTGATCGAGCTCTACCAGACCAAGGTGCACACCAAGATGACCGTAGCGATGGAGCGGCTGGCCGTGATCGCGGCCGTGACGCTGCCGATCACCGCGATCGCGTCGGTCTACGGCATGAACGTGATCGTCAACGACCAGACCCATGTGGCCCAGCTCGTCGTGGTGCTCGTGGTGATGGTCAGCATCAGCTTCCTGCTGCTGCGCTGGGCCCGGCGACAAGGTTGGTGGTGAGGTCACGGTGATGGCCGGCGACCCGCCCGGAGACCGGAGAGTCGTGGTCGGTCGTGACCCGGCTGTGGCGCTTCCCGCTCGCGGCGTCGGTGGTCAGGTCCTGCGGTGCACGCTGACGGCGTAGCCGCCTCGCTCGTCGAACGGCTGGCCGTCCCAGGTGCCGAGGCGCTCGCCGAGGACCAGCCCCGCCTGCATCGCGGCCTCGTCGTACTCCGCCAGCGCGGTCACGGGGCAGCCCGGCGGCAGGTGCGCGTGGTCGAAGCCGAAGCCCGCGACCAGGACACCGTCGGGAGCGAGCAGACCGGCCAGGCTCCGCACCGCGGTCGGCAGCGATCCCGGTGCCAGCAGCGGAACGACGTTGCCTGCCATCACCACCAGGTCGTACGGCGTCGCCTCCACCACCGGTCCGGGCAGCGCAGCGAGGTCGCCGGCCAGCCAGTTCAGCGCCGGCGCCTCCCGGCGGGCCACCGCGAGCATCGACTCGTCCACGTCCACGCCGAGGACGTCGTAGCCGAGCTCCGCGAGCCGGATCGCCACCCGGCCCGTTCCGCAGCCGGCGTCGAGGACCCGGCTGCCCGGCGGGACCAGCGCGGCGCAGAACGACGCCTCTCCGTGCATGTCCTTGCCGGTCCTGGCGAGCTCGGCGAACCGGGCCGCGTAGTCCTCGCCGGTCTGCCCACCGGTGAGCTGGTGCCATCGGGTGCGCGGTTCCTCGCTCATGACGCCGAGTGTGCCAGCCCGAGTCGACTCCGTCCGTGCGAGCATCGGACCGTGAGCGAGCAGCAGCCGGACGTCGAGTTCGTGCGGCCGCGCACCCAGCACAACGCGCCTGTCCACCTGGCCGATCCGGACCCGACGTGGCCGGACCAGTACGCCGAGCAGGCCGCCACGATCCTGGCCGCGTTGGGCGACCGGGCGCGGCTGCTCGAGCACATCGGTTCGACGTCGGTGCCAGATCTCCCGGCCAAGCCGGTCCTCGACATCCTGCTCCTGGTCGCCGACCCGGCGGACGAGGCGTCGTACGTCCCCGGCCTCCAGGCGGTGGGGTTCGTGCTGCACGTGCGTGAGCCCGGCTGGCACCAGCACCGGCTGCTACGGGGCGCCGACCCGGCGGTCAACCTTCACGTGTTCGGGGTCGGCTCGCCGGAGGCCGAGCGCCTGCTGCTGTTCCGCGACCGGCTGCGCTCACACCCGGACGAGCTCGACCTCTACGCCCGGACGAAGCGCGAGCTCGCCACGCGCGTCTGGGCCGTCGTCCAGGACTACGCCGACGCCAAGGCCGAGGTCGTCGAGGGCATCATCGCCCGCGCTCGCCGGGGCGGTTCGTAGGACCGCTGGACGTCCCAGCGGAGCGCTCATCGTCCGCAGGCCCCGGACGTCGGGCGGCCGCCTCACGCGGCGGACGCGCGCGCGGTCCATCGCTGGAGCCACGTCACCACCGGCAACGCGATGACAACCAGGACCGCGACAGGCAGGAAGCCCCTGGCGTAGCCGGTCGTCCCGCCGACCGCCCCCGTCACCGCTCCGATCACCGGGGGCAGCACGAACCCGCCCAGCGCACCCAGCCCGCCGATCCAACCGGATGCGCCGCCGACTGCATCGGGCACGTAACGGGGAAGCAGCTTGAAGACGATGGCGTTCTGCAGGCCCATACCGAGCGCAACCGCGATCGACGCGACGAGCGACACCCAGAAGGTCTGCGAGAACGACAGACCCAGGATGCCGGCGAGCATCAGCAGGAAGTTGCCGTGCAGCGCGTACTTGATCGAGATCCGGTCCGAAAGCAGACCCCCGGGCACGCGGATGAGTGCCGAGAGCAGGGAGAAGGTCGCGGTGAGCAGGCCCGCCTCGCGCAGCGTCGAGCCGTACATTCCGTGCCAGTACGTCGGCAGCCACGACGTGAAGGCGAGGAAGCCGCCGAAGGAGAGGAAGTAGAAGAACACCAGCACCCAGGTCGCCGGGACCCTTGCCGCGTGCTTGAGTCCCTGCACCGCCGAGCCGCTCGGCCGGCGGTCACCGCCGCCGAGTGGGGCGAGCCGCTCGGCGGGAACATCGATGCCCTGCCGGTTGAGCTGGAACCACGGCGCGTCCTTGACGAGCACGCCGTACGCCAGCGTAATGAGCAGGAGGATGGCGAACCACACGCTGTAGGCGCCCAGCAGGCCCAGGGAGCCCACGGCAAGGGGCAGGAACATCGTCGACAGGCCCGGGCTGGTGTTGCCCAGCCCGGCGTAGGTCCCGAGGGCGCCGCCCTGCTCCTTGTCCGGGTACCAGTACGACACCTGGGCGATGCCGACCGAGAAGGTCGCGATGCCACATCCGATGAGGACCCCGAGGAGGAGCAGGAGCGGATAGGTGCCGTCCATCCCATCCGGATACCGGGTCGCGAGCAGCACGAGGAGGGAGATGACTCCCACGTTGGTCACCGCGAGGAGGATGAGGAACGGCCATTTGCCCCCGACCTTGTCGACCGCCGCACCGAAGGGGATCCGCAGCAGCGAGCCCGTGAGGGCGGGAATCGCCGCGAGAATCCCCGCCTCGAACGGCGACAGGCCCAACAGGTCGGTGAACTTCGGGACCAGCGGGCCGAAGATCGAGACCCCGGCGAAGCCGCCGAAGAAGCCGGCGGTCGCCATCCACAGGGCTTCGGAGCGAGAGCCCCGGACGAGGTGGCCAGCGTCCTGCTCACGTGGCGTGGAGATGGTCGCTCCTCCTCTTCGAGGACTGGTGCAGTCCGTCCAGGACTCATCGTCTTGGGCGACAGCGGTGATGTCCAGCGCCCTCACCGGATCGCCGGAGGTGAGCACCGGCCTGAAGGCCCCAGCACGCCCGCTGACCTGAGGAAACGCGCCGGATCAGTAGTACCAGGGATAACGCGGCGCGCTCAGCTGCTGTTGTTGGTCATCGTTGGCAATGTGCGGCTGACTTGCGCAAACGCGTTTGTGAACGTTGATCACGGTTCGAGGATGTTGACGACAAGCTCACCAGACGACTCATCAACCTCGTAGGCGACGAGGGTCCCCCTCTTGAAGGTGCTCGTCCGCATGCCCGGTCGGACGTCTTCGCGCGCTCGGCCAGCGAGCGGGAACACCAGGATGCCGTCGAGGAACCAGCTCGCCTGATGCGACAGCCTCACTCGTCTTCAACTGTCGTCACCGTGCTCTTGCGTCCGTCGCCGCCGACTGCCAGCTGCCACGTTCGGCCCGTCCCATCGCGGGTATTCACTCAATGTATTCTGTGTGTGTATAGTCTCCTTATGAGCATCTCGCATGCCCTCCTGGGCGTACTCGCAGAGGGTGCGGCCCACGGCTACGACCTCAAGCGCGCGCACGATGCCAGATTTCCGGGCGCCAAGGACTTGCCGTACGGCCAGGTGTATGCGTCGTTGCAGCGGTTGGAGCGAGACGGGTTCGTCGAGGTTGTCGAGACGGTGCAGGCGAGTGGTCCCGAGCGGACGGTCTACGCGGTGACCGAGGCGGGTCGGGTCGAGCTGGCGCGGTGGCTGTCGGTTTGCGAGCCGGCGGGGCCCTACGCCGCTGATGATCTGGTGCGCAAGACGGTGACGGCGCTGCGTCTTGGCACCGACGCGCGTGGATTCCTGGAGCGGCAGCGGGCGGTGCACTTGGCGCGGATGCGTGAGCTGCTCGCCCTCCAGGACGCGACCACGGATGTCGTTGGGCGGATCGCGGTGGATCACACGGTCTTCCATCTCGATGCGGACCTGCGCTGGCTGGAGGCGTCCGCCGCGCGGGTGGCGGACCGGGGAACCAAGGCGAAGGAGAGGGACGCATGAGCGACGTGCTGATCGAGGCGCGGGGATTGCGCAAGGCTTACGGACGCACCGAGGCGCTGCGCGGGGTCAGCCTCGAGGTAGGGGAAGGGGGGTTCGGCGATCACCGGCCCTTCGGGCAGCGGAAAGTCGACCCTGTTGCTTTGCCTGGCGGGAATCTTGCGTCCGGAGCGGGTGAGGTCCAGTTTGCCGGGGCTCGGCTCGATCATCTCGGGGAGGCCGAGCGGCCCGCCTGGGGCGTCGGGAATTCGGCGTTCTGCTTGAGTTCGGCGACTCGTCCCGGAGTTCACGGCCGTCCAGAACGTTACGCTCCCTTTGCTGTTGGAGCGGCACGGCCTGCGGCAGCGTTGCGCGTATCATCGGGATTGCTCGAGCGACTGGGGGCGGCGGACCTGGGCGAGGGGCTACCCGGCGAACTCTCCGGCGGGAAGGCTCAGCGGTCGCGGCGGCGCCGGCACTGGTCACCAGCCCGCGGTGGTCTTCGCTGATGAGCCGACTGGAGCGCTCGACACGGTCGCCGGCGACCAGCCCTCGAGACCCTGCTCTCGTGGCGCGGGAGCGGACCGACCGTCGTGCTGGTCGCCCATGAGAACCGGTCGCCGCGCGCCGCCGACCACGAGATCCGGCTCGCGACAGGTGATCTCGTGAACCGCCTCGCCTGGCGGCTCGCCTTCGCCGGCGGTTCGGGTCACCCGGTGCTCCTGGCGTGCTGCACCGCCGTCGTCTCCGGGCTGTTGCTGGTCGCCGTGGCAGTGCTCCGCTGCCACAAGATCCCTCGAGTCCCTCTTCGGCGTCATTGCCGACCCGGGAACACGGGTGGGTACGTGTTTGGCACCGTGCTGCTCACCCTGCCGGCGCTGCTGCTGCTCCATCAGGTCGTCCGCCTGGGCACGTCTTCCCGCGAGCGCCGACTCGCCTCCCTACGGCTGGCCGGTGCGACACCGGCCAACGTCCGCAGAATCGGCGCGGTGGAAGTCGGCATGCCCGCCTTCGCCGGTGCCGTTGCAGGCATCGCCGTCTATGGACTGCTGCGGGTCGTGCTGGGAGGTGAACTGGTCTGCCGCGAGACTTCGTCAGCGCCGGGGGACAGGTCAATGGTCGCCTCGCTTCGGCTGGTGCCCTCCAGCGTGACGCCGACCTGGTGGCAGGTGTTGGCGATCATCGTCGCGGTGACCCTGCTCGGCGTTGCCGTCGGACTCTTGGCCGGACGGCGGGTAGTCGTGTCCCCGCTCGGGGTGACCCGGCGTACGAACCGGCAGCCACCCCGCCCCTGGGGCGCCGCGCTGCTACTGATCGCCGGAGTGCTCATCGCGTTGGGATACGTGCTGTTGTACGGCTCCGCCTCGGGAGCGGTCGACGTGCTGGTGCCGCTGGTGTCCATCGCCCTGCTGGTCATCGGAGCTGTCAGTCTGACTCCCTGGGTCGGATACGTGGTCGGCCGTATGGTCGCCACCCGTGCCCGCACCGCAGCAGTGCTGCTCGCCGCCCGCCGCCTGTCGGCCGACCCCCGAGCGGCCGGACGCGCCGCCGCCGCGGTCGGCGGCATCGGGCTCGTCGCGGGGGGCGGAGCGGCCTTGCTGGCCGACCTGCTGGCCGCCAGCTGGCAGGTGGACCGCTTCTACTTCATCGGCTTGGCGATCACCGCCGTGGCCCTCGTCGTGGCTCTCGTCACCGTGGTGGGCTCGCTCACCGTCCACTCGATCGAATCCCTGATGGACCACCGCCTGTCCGTGGCTGCCTTCGGCGCACTCGGCGCGCCGACCGATCTG
This sequence comes from uncultured Actinomycetota bacterium, assembly GCA_963801125.1. Classification (GTDB taxonomy): domain Bacteria; phylum Actinomycetota; class Actinomycetes; order Propionibacteriales; family Nocardioidaceae; genus Nocardioides_B. The sequence goes on along the minus strand of CAWDDL010000003.1, from coordinate 998 downwards.
CTCGCGCAGGCGCAGCGATGGGAGACCGGGCTGGTCGCGTTGCCCATGAGTACCGGCGGCACCCTGTTCGGGGCGGTGGGTCTTGGCGCCGTGATGGGCAGCACCTCCCCGGGGTACTGGTTCTGGTGGCTCATCTGCAGCACCCTGACTCTCGCGGCGACCACCGCGTTGGTGTGGGTCGCGCTCCGCCTGGCCGTACGCCTCACCCGGCCGTGGACCCTGCGCGCCGCCAATCCAGCCAACCTGCGCACCGGATGAGCATGCCCGGCCCGATCCACGGTCACGCCCGGCTCCGCCCCGACGCCATGCTGGGCGTCGATGCATGTTGTTCCGACGCATCGGACTCCTCATGCCCGAACGCCTCCGATGCCACGCCAGGCTCCGATGAACGCAGTGCATCGACTCGGCCCATCACTGATGGGAAGCCGGTCGAACCGGACTCCGGGAGGACGCCGATGGGCGACGCACTGACGTCGGGTGAGGCGCGCAAGCTCACCCGGGCCGAAGCACAGTGGCTCGACCAAGCACGGAAACGACTGCTCCACGCTTCCAGGCGCTCCACTCGAGAGGTCGAACGCCGACGCGACCAATGACGGCGCTGCGACGGATCCGGCCACACCCCCATGCGCGGTGAGGCGGTGACGCGGGTGGCTACACGTCAGCATGGCCCGTATCTGCACCTCAGCACAGAGCTTCACCGTCAGCGGATCCGGATGTTTGGAAGGCGGCACAACCGTTTCACCGACTGGCGCGGGCGCCCTCGTGGCACACTCGCTGTGCCAATGGGGGGCCAGCGTGCGACTCCGGCTCGTTCTAGCAGCCACCTTCCCCCTGGTGACGGTCGTGGGGTGCGCTACCGGCAACCGTGCCCGAGGCTGACGCGCCGATCTCGGCCTCGTCTGCGACTACGGGGGTCGCGCCACCGAGCGCCGCGCCGCCCTCCGGACCGCTACCACGCCGAGTCCGCGCAGCGCCCGAGCCAGGCGTTAGGCCAGCTC
>CAWDDL010000002.1:0-22173 GCA_963801125.1 uncultured Actinomycetota bacterium | reverse complement strand
GAAGCCCCGCTCAGTCCCCAGTCGGTCCCCAGAACACCTCCAGTGGTGCGGGAGAGCGTCAGCCACACGCAAACCCGATCATCCCCAGGAGGGAACCACCCATGACCGTCCCCATCACCACCGCGTCCACCGGCTCCGCGGAGATCCTGCGCGGGCTCGGCGGCGGCAGCGTCCAGCTGCCCGACGACGCCGGGTACGACGCAGCCCGCAGCCCGTGGAACGTCGCCGTCGACCAGCGACCTGCCGCCGTCGCGGAGCCGCGGGACGCCGACGAGACCGCTGCCGTCGTACGCGCAGCCGTGGCGGCAGGCCTGCGGGTCGCACCGCAGAGCACCGGGCACAACGCGGGGCCGCTCGCCGCCCAGGGCCTCGGCGACGTCGTCATCGTCCGGACCGGGCGGATGAACCAGGTCAGCATCGACCCGGAACGCCGCGTCGCCCGGGTGGGCGGCGGCGCGCTCTGGCACCCCGCGGTCGAGGCCGCCGCCGAGCACGGCCTGGCGGCACTGCACGGCTCCTCCCCCGACGTCGGCATCGCCGGCTACTCCCTCGGCGGCGGGACGGGCTGGTACGCCCGTAAGCTCGGCCTGGCAGCCAACAGCCTCACCGCCGTCGAGCTCGTCCTGGCCGACGGCTCGCAGGTCCGCGCCGACGCCTCGCACCACCCCGAGCTGTTCTGGGCGCTGCGCGGTGGCGGTGGCAGCTTCGGCGTGGTCACGGCGCTGGAGTTCTCGCTCTACCGGATCGCGACGGCGTACGCCGGCATGCTCGTCTGGGACGTCCGTGACGTGGAGAAGGTGCTCCGCACGTGGGCCGCGTGGGCACCGGCGGCGCCCGACGAGGTCACCACCTCGTTCCGGATCCTGAACCTGCCGGAGCTGCCCGACATCCCCGAGCCGTTCCGCGGACGGTCGCTGGCGGTGGTCGACGGCGCTGTCCTCGGCGACGACGAGCCGGCACGCGAGATCCTCGGCGACCTGCGTTCGCTGGCCCCGGAGCTCGACACCTTCGCCCGAGTGCCGGCCGCCTCGCTGGCAAGGCTGCACATGGACCCGGAGGGACCGACCCCCGGGGTCTCCGACACCAGCACGCTCGACCGCTTCCCGGGCGATGCGGCAGACGCGTTCCTGGAGGCCGCCGGGCCCGAGTCGGGCTCCTCGCTGCTCCTCGCCGAGCTCCGGCAGATGGGCGGTGCACTCGGGCGCCCGCACCCCGGAGGCGGTGCCCTCTCGATGGTCGACGCCGCATTCGTCGCCTTCGCGGTCGCGATCGCGGCGACGCCGGACCTGGCCCGTCAGGGCCACGCCGACGCCGTCCGGCTCACCAGCGCGCTGGCGCCGTGGCAGAACGGGCGGAGCTACCTGAACTTCGCCGAGAACCCGGTGGACCCCCGCACCGGCTACGACGAGAGCGTGTGGCGACGGCTGGCCGGGATCCGCTCCGCGATCGACCCGGACGGGGTGTTCGTGGCCAACCACCGGGTGCCCCGGCTGTTCGAGGACGGCCGGGCGACCAGCTGACCGGACCGGTCGAGAAACAGCGCGTGGCCGGCGGGTCGCCCCGCCGGCCACGTGCCTCCTCCACCCCAGGTCAGTCGACGAAGCTGTGCCACATGGACCGGACGCCGGTGGACCGGTCGCCGGCGTGCCGCAGCTTGGCCAGGTGCCAGTTGCTCTCGATGGTCCGCAGCAGCGAGTAGTGGTTGTAGCTGCGGTGGTCGACGTACCCGCGCTTGCCCTGGGGCGAGACGATGACTGCCGGGATCAGGCCGCCGCCGTAGGTGCCGCCGGGCCAGTTCGGGCTGACCCGCGGGTCGCCCGCCGCGACGTACGGCGAGCTGCAGCAACCGTCAGCGGACTCCCAGTGCCCGTTTGCCTCCTGGTCGGCCTGGTAGTCGTTCTCGTCGGTGACGATCACGATCGCCGAGTCGTGGGTCCATGCCTTCGAGCGCCGGATGGTGTGCACGGCGTGCTTGACGAAGAGGTCGGCCTTCTGCTTGAGCGCGGCGTCGTTCGCGTCGTCGTCCGCCGAGCCGTAGGGGCACGGGGTCTCCGGGTGACCGGCCACGGTGTCGTAGACGCCGCCGTGCATGTCGTTGCACTGGTTGGGGCTGATCCAGACGAACTCGGGCGCGTGCTTCTTGCCCAGGTCGTGCTCGAGCCGCGAGTAGTCCTTGACGTGCCGCATCCGAGCCGGGTCGTTCTTGATGTCGTCGAACAGCACGAACGGGTTGTGCTTCTTGGCGTAGAGCTTGATCGGGACGGTGGCGCCGGTGTCGTCGACCTTGGTCGGCCAGTAGCTGGCCTCCTTGTCCGGCGGAAGGGTCTCCATGTAGGCGCCCCAGCGCACGCCCTTGCTCTCCAGCTGGTCGACGAGGTTCTTCGCGCCGAGGTTCTGGACGTTCTCGTCCTCGTCGTCCTGGATGCCGAAGTTGTCACCGGCGATGGTCGCGATGTAGTTCGGCATCGACGGGTGGGTGACGCCGTAGTAGTGGTCCGCCATGGCGTACTTGTCGGCGAGCTTGTTGATGAACGGGGCGTTCTCGTTGCCGATGACGCTCGACTTGGAGTGGTTCTCGAGCATGATCACGAACACCCGGTCGAGCCGGGGGGCGGTGACGCTGGGTCGCACCGCGGCCGTGGTGTGGACCGCGGCGGAGGCGTAAGCCCCCAGGGACGATCCGGCGAGGGCTACCGCCCCGGCCAGGGTTGCGAGCTTGGTCGCCTTGCGCATGGAGCAGCTCCTCGGATCTCTGCGGCCCCCGTGCGGGACCCGGGCAGAGTCAACACCGTGCGCAAGCGCAGGTAAAGGGTTGCCGCCTACAAATTTCCTGGCGTGTCGCGGGCGGTCGGGCTCAGTAGTCGCCGGTCATCACATTCTTGAGCGGCTCCCCCGTGGCGAAGCACGCGAGCTGGTCGCGCACCAGCCGGTACGCGCGCGGCTCCATCGCCGAGGACGCACCGCCCACGTGCGGGGTGACAAGCAGGTTGGGGCAGTCCCACAGCGGGTGCCCCGGAGGCAGCGGCTCGGGGTCCGTGACGTCGAGAGCGGCAGCGATCCGGCCGCGGCCCAGCTCCGTGACGAGTGCGTCCGTGTTCACGACCGCGCCCCGTGCCACGTTCACGAGCAGGGCACCGTCCTGCATCGCGGCCAGGAAGGAGGCGTCGACCATCCCCCGGGTCTGCCCGGTCAGCGGCACGATCAGCACCACGACGTCGGCGGACGGCAGCAGGCCGGCGAGCTCGTCGTACCCGTGCACGCCGTCCCGGGGGCGCCGGGCCACCCGCACCACCTCCACCTCGAACCCGTCGAGGCGACGCTCGAGGGCCTCGCCGATTGCGCCGTAGCCGACGATGAGCACCCGGCTGTCGGCGAGGGCCGGCCGGGTGGCGGGCGCCCACACCCCTAGGTCCTGGGCCCGGACGAAGCCCGGTACCCCCCGGAGCGCTGCCAGCATCAGCGTCATCGCGAGCTCGGCGGTCGAGGCGTCGTGGATGCCGCGCCCGTTGCACAGCACCACCCCGTCGGGGACGTAGGGCCGGACGTGCTCGACCCCGGCGGTCATCGTCTGGACGACCTTGAGAGAGGTCATCCGCGGGATCAGGGCACTGTCCGGCTCGGAGAACCGGTACGGCGGGACGTAGAGCTCGACCTCGGACACCGAGTCCGGGATCCGCTCCTGGTCCGAGGGAACCACGACCTCGTAACGCAGCCCGGGCGGCGCCGGGTCGAGCAGGTCGGGGTCGAAGGGCAGCCACACGAGAGGTTCGGTCACACCCCGACCCTAGGCGCCCCGTTCATCCAGATGTCACACGACGTTGACGGTGGCGAAGCAGTCGGTGCGTAGGTTCGTCACCGGAACATCCGTTCAGCGGGATCGACCAACGGGAGACGACATGAGGATCCACCGGCACCTGTGGGCGGCGACACGGCATGCCGCCGGGATCCACGTGCGCGCCCAGCACGGCGCGGTCCGCAACGCGATGGTCGCGAGCACGGCACTCACGCAGCGCCGGCTCGAGCTCGACGAGGTCGAGGAGTTCCTGGTGCAGCACCAGCGCAGGTACGACGCCCGCCGCGCAATCGGCGTGGGGCAGCACCGGTCCGCGTGAGCGCGACGGGCGGGTGATCTCGGGCACGAACCCGCCTGTCCGCTCGCGTCGTGGGGCACACTCGCGTCATGCCTCGCCACGCACCCGGCGCCGTACTCGACCGCGACCGCAGCAAGTCGCTGCGCTACTACGACGTCACCAGCGCGGACGGCACCCGTCTACGAGCGTGGACCAACGACTCCGACGGCCCCACCGTCTTGCTGTGCAACGGCCTGGGCACCAACCCCCACGCCTGGCCGGCGCTGCTGCGACCCGACTGCGGGGTGCGGGTGATCTCCTGGAACCATCGCGGGGTCGGCGGGTCAGAGCGCCCCACGGACCCTCGGCGGGTAGGTGTGGACGCGTTCGTCGAGGACGCGATCGCGGTGCTCGACGACGCCGGGGTGGACGCGTGCGTGGTGGCCGGCTGGTCGATCGGCGTGAACACCGCCTTCGAGCTCGCGGTCGCCCACCCCCTCCGGGTCACCGGTCTGCTCGCCGTCGCAGGCGTGCCGGGCGGCACGTTCTCCTCGATGGGAGCACCGCTGATGATCCCCCGGGCGGCACGTCGTCCGATCGGCCTGGGCGTCACCGCCTTGCTCGGACGAGCCGGTCGACTGATCCACCCGGTGTCCTCGCGTGTGCCCGTCGGCCCGCGGACGGCCCGGCTGCTGACCCACAGCGGGTTCATGCTCCCCGTGCCGGACATCTCGGCCGTACAGCACGCCGTGGAGGAGTTCCTGTCCACGCCGGTGGACTGGTACATGCACTTGGCGCACGTGGCGGCGCAGCACCCGCGGGTCTCGCTGCGGGCGGTCCGGGTCCCGACCACGTTCGTGGCCGGCCGGTACGACGTGCTCGCCTCGGCGCTCGACATGCGCACAGCGGCGGACCGGATCCACGAGGCTGAGTTCGTGCTGCTCACCGGCTCCCACTTCCTGCAGCTCGAGCACCCCGACCGCGTGCACGAGCAGTTGCTGGCACTCGTGGCTCGAACCTGAAACCGGCTCCCTGCATTCAGTCTCGGAAGATGGCACGTGCAGGGCGTATCTACGCCATAGGTACTAGTCAGCACGGCGCAGAGGCCCCGCCATAAACGGGGGGACCGGGCTATATCGGCTTGCATTCACCTCGTCGTACCGTCGTGTTCACCGAGGCCGAGACCCCGCTTCGAGCAGTTGGAGCACTGGGCGGTCCAAGCGGAGTACCGCACCCCGGGGGGGGATGTCATGACGAATACGCAGCATCTGGACGAGTTCAAGCACGATGCTCGGCAGTCGATCGCAACGATCCTGACGTTGGTGGCGGTCACCAGGCACGAGGTGGGCGACCCGGGGCTGGCGCTGAGACGGCTCGACCAGGTGGCCGACCAGGCCCGCGCGCTCGCGGGCCTGCTCGAAGACCCGGCAGGGGTCCCGAGAGGGCCCGTGGTCGCCGACGCCGGGACCATCGCAGAATCGACGATCCACGGGGCCACCGCCGGCTACTCCGGGACTCTTCGGCTGGAGGCGGCACGACACGCCTGGGTCGGGCTGTCCCCCGCCTCGCTGCGGCGGGTGGTCTGCAACCTCATCTGCAACGCCATGCGGGCGGCCGGGGACGACGGCGTCGTCCACGCCCGCATCTATTCCCGCGACGCCATGGTGGTGGTGTCCGTCGAGGACGACGGTCCCGGGTTCGGCCGGCTTCCGGTGATCCACGGGATCGGCCTGCGATCCGTCGCCAGACTCGTCCGAAGAGCCGGCGGCCGGCTCGTGGTCGGCCGCAGCCCGCTCGGTGGCGCACTCGTCGAGGTGGCACTGCCGGCCGTCCGGCTCGAAGGCGAGGCGTGCGATGAAGATCTTGCTGTGTGACGACCACCTGCTCCTCTCCGAGGCGCTGGAGTCGCTGCTGCAGATCGCCGGCCACGAGGTGACGGTCACCGCCGACCCCGGCCGAGCCCCGGCGCTCGCCGCCCGAGTGGCGCCGGACGTGTGCGTTCTGGACCTGGGGTTCCCCGACCGCGACGGGCTCGATCTGCTCAGCGCAGTCCGGGAGGCCGTGCCGGACGCCAAAGTCGTGGTGCTCTCGGCGCAGCGGGAACCGGACCTCGTCCGGGCAGCGATCGACCTCGGCGCCCGCGGCTACCTGTGCAAGGACGTGGGTGTCGTCGAGGTGGTGCACGCCGTCGACCAGGTTCTCGACGGCGAACTGGTCCTGGACCCGCTGGTCGCGCAGTCACTCACCCGCCGCCGGCGGCACCGCCCCGACGACATCGATTGGCTGGTCAGCTTCCTCACCCAGCGCGAACGCGAGGTTCTCCGGCGCATCGTGACAGGCCAGAGCACCGAGGAGATGGCCCGCGACATGGCGGTGACCCGCAGCACGGCGCGGACCCATGTGCAGAACGTGCTGCAGAAGCTCGGCGTCCACTCGCGGTTGCAGGCTGTCGCGGCGGTCGCGAGCCAGGCCGACGGGACCCCTCCGCACGCGGGACGGTCGTGACATGGCCGCGGGCCTGAACGTCGCAGTGGCCGACCGGCAGCTCACCTTCGCCGACTCGGTGGCTCAACGCCTGCTCTCCCAGAGGGTGGCCGAGGCGACGGCCCACACCAGCCTGGATTCGCTGCTGGCCGGTCTCGCGGTGCAGCCTGCCGACGTCGTCCTGCTGGACTGGTCGCTGTGCGCGTCCCTCGACGACGCCCTGAGCGCACTGCGTGAGCACCAGCCCGAGATCCGGGTCGTGGTCGTCGGTGACCGCCGTGAACCGCACCGGGTCGTGGCAGCGATGCAAGCCGGAGCGCTCGGCTGGGCGCCCAAGGACATCTCCTTCGAACAGCTGGTGGCCGGGCTCCACATCGTGAGCCGGGGCGACCGCTGGGTCCCGGAGGGGCTGATCGCGATTCTCCTCGACGCGATGACCCGACCCGGTGACTCAGGGCCACGCGAGCGCCTGCTCTACCCCCTGACCCGGCGAGAGCGCGAAGTGCTCCAGTGCATGGTCGACGGCCTGAGCCGGTGGGAGACCGCGGGAGCGCTCGGCATGTCCCCCAACACGGTGCGGACTCACGTCCAGAGCGTGCTGCACAAGCTCAACGTGCACTCCTCGCTGCGCGCGGTTGCCCTGGCCCGGGAAGCGGGCATGTCGGCGCGCCCGCGGGTCCCGCAGCAACGCGCCGGCGAGTGAGCGAAGCACGCCGCGGCGGGGGCATCCGGTGGGGGGGATACCGGATGGGGGACGCCCACCGCCGCGACGCACGCCTTGGTCACCGGCCAGGCCGCGGGGACACCCCGGCGCTCGCCTCGCCGGCCGTCCGTCGACCCAGCGCCCAGGCCAGGGTCTGGGGATCGACCGGGTCGAAGACACAGCCCGGTGGCAGGTGCTCGCGGCCGAACCAGTCGGCTGCCGGCTCCGCGGGATTCCCAGGACCCTCGACCTCCAGCAACTTGATCGCCCCGGTACGCGTGGTCACCACCACACCGCCGTCGTCGACGCCGAGGACGGTTCCGGGTGGCGCGAGCGTCCGCTGGCCCGTCATCCGCTCGGCGGCCCACAACGTCACGCGCCGACCGCGCAGGAACGCGTAGGCGCCCGGGCACGGCCGGGTCTGCCCGCGGATCCAGTCATGCACCTCCACAGTCGTGCGGTCGAAGGACGTGATCCCCATGTCCGGGGTCCGCTCGGGCAAGAGCGTGCCCCGCTGGACCGGCACATGGAGGCGCCGTGGGGCCGTCCCGGCCAGCATGCTGGGGAGGTGACTCACCAGCAGCTCGGCGCCGGCACGCGCCAGCTTCTCCCCGAGTGTTGCGCAGGTGTCCTCCCTGGTGATGGCGACCTGCCGCTGGTCCACGATGTCCCCACCGGAGGGACCCGGGGCCACGAGCAGCAGTGAGGACCCCGTCGTGGACTCGCCGCGCAGGATCGCCCACGCCACCGGTGAGTGTCGCCGCTGCCGTGGGAACAGGCTCGGATGGAGAGCCGCGACACCCCGAGGTGCCACCGTGAGCACGGTCGCGGGCAGGAGTTCGCACCTTCCCGCACAGACCAGCAGGTTCGGACCCTGATCCCTCATCCACTGCAGCGCCGGTGCCACTTCGAGGTCGGGGACCCTGCGTACCGGAACGTCGCGTCCCTCGACCAGGTGCTGGAGCTCCAGGTCGCCCGCGCCGCCGGAGCCCGGGCCGGCGGTGGCCACGGCCACACCCACGACGCTCACCGGGGCTCGCAGCAGCGCTTGGAGCACCGGCACGGCGTCGGGGGCGCGCCCGACCAGGAGCACGCGTGCGCGACCCCCCGAGGATCGCATCTCGCTCATGGGCGGACTCCTGCAGGTGGCCGGGTGGCGCTCGCTGATCTGCACGCGCGCACGGCCTACGCTAGGAGGACTCCCCGGAGCGCAGACCCGGCGAAACAACGACTCGGCGCTACGGTCAATGCACGAGCGGTCGATACGCTCGGAGAGGTGAAGCCCCGCCTCGCCGCCCCCCTCCTGCTCCTGCTGCTGGAGCTCGCGGCGTGCGGCACCCTGGCCGACGACGCCGGGCAGCTCGTCAGCCCGTCGCCCGAGCCTCAGCCGAGCACGCGCACCGGCCACCCGACCGAGCCGGAGACCTCGCCGGCACCCGGGCAGCGCGCCCGACCTCGTGTCGTCGGCACGGTGGCCCGCGGCCTCGCCGTCCCGTGGGGGATCACCTTCCTGCCCGACGGCTCGGCACTCGTCGGTGAACGCGACTCCACCCGGGTGTTGGCCATCCCGGCCGACGGAGGACCCGCTCACGAGGTCGGGCGCGTCTCGCAGGCCCGCCCGCAGGGAGAGGCCGGGCTGCTCGGCCTGGCCGTCTCCCCGTCGTACGGCGACGACCGACTGGTCTACGCCTACGTGTCGACCGCGCAGGACAACCGGGTGGTGCAGATGAGGTACGACGGCCAGCGCCTCGGCGACGCCCAGCCCGTGCTGACCGGGATCCCCAACGGGTTCATCCACGACGGCGGCCGGCTGCTGTTCGCCGACGACGGCAACCTCTTCGTGTCCACCGGGGAGACCGGGCAGGAGGAGCTCGCCCAGGACCGCGACTCGCTCGCCGGCAAGATCTTGAGAATCACCGCGGACGGGGAGCCCGCGCCCGGCAACCCGGTCGACGGTTCGCCGGTGTGGACCATGGGTCACCGCAACGTGCAGGGGCTCGCCTTCGACGATGCCGGGCAGCTGTGGGCCAGCGAGTTCGGCGCCAGTACCTGGGACGAGCTCAACCGGATCGACCGGGGTCGCAACTACGGCTGGCCACGGGCCGAAGGAAGGTCAGACCTGGACCGGTTCCGCGACCCCTTCGTGCAGTGGCGGACCTCCGAGGCTTCGCCGTCCGGCCTGGCGTTCCTGGACGGGTCGCTCTGGATGGCGTCGCTGCGCGGTCAACGACTGTGGCAGGTCCCCGTGCGGGGGAACGGGACCGGCGAGCCCCGGGACTGGTTCGTGGGCGACTACGGCCGGCTGCGCACCGTGGTGGTCGCACCCGACGGTCACCTGTGGGTCACCACCTCGAACCGCGACGGCCGCGGCGACCCGGCCGGGGAGGACGACCGGATCGTGGAGATCGCTGTGCGCTGACGGGCTGTCCGCCGTGCTCGGTAAAAACCCGTTCCCCGGCCGCCAGCGCGGCGTACCGTCGGTCCCGGGGGGAAGGTTCCGGCGGTCGTGCCGGGTCCGCAACGAGCTCGGGAGGGAGTCGTCATGCTCATCGTCTTGCTGACGCTGTCGACGCTGCTGGCCTCCGTGGCCATGTGGGCGGTCCACCGGCACGTCGCGACGGCCGCGTGGGACCGCGAGCTCGAAGCCGCGTTCGGCAGCGCCGAGCACAAGGAGATGCCGCGCCACCGCGCGCTGTGACCCCCGGGGACGTCCTAGGAGAGCTTCTCCAGGATGAGCTCGCGGACCCGGCCGGCATCGGCCTGCCCGCGCATCTGCTTCATCACCGCGCCGATCAACGCCCCGGCCGCGGCCACCTTGCCGTCGCGGATCTTGTCGGCGACGTCGGGATTGGCGGCGATCGCGTCGTCGACCGCCGCGGACAGCGCACCCTCGTCCGAGACCACCTCGAGACCTCGGGAGGCGACCACCTCGTCCGGTGACCCCTCCCCCGCCAGCACGCCGTCGAAGACCTGCCGGGCGAGCTTGTCGTTGATCCGGCCCTCGTCGACGAGCGCCTGCACGCGGGCCACGTCTCCCGGGCTGACCGGGAGCTCGACCAGGTCGACACCCTGCTCGTTGGCGCGGCGCGCCATCTCCGAGAGCCACCACTTGCGCGCGGACTGCGGGGACGCACCGGCGGCGATGGTCTGCTCCACCAGCGACAGCGCACCCGCGCCGACGGTGTCGCGCATCTCGAGGTCGGAGAACCCCCACTCGGCCTGCAGCCGGGCGCGGTGCTCCCTCGGCGGCTCCGGAAGGGTGCCGCGCAGCTCCTCGACCCACTCCCGCGACGGCGCGACCGGGACGAGGTCGGGCTCGGGGAAGTAGCGGTAGTCCTCCGCGTCGGACTTCTCGCGCCCGGCCGTGGTGATCCCGGTGTCCTCGTGCCAGTGCCGCGTCTCCTGGGTGATCGAGCCGCCGTCGGCGAGGATCGCGGCCTGCCGGCCGATCTCGTAGCGGACCGAGCGCTCCACCGATCGGAACGAGTTGACGTTCTTGGTCTCGGTGCGGGTGCCCAGCGGCGACTCGGGCGAAGGCCGCAGCGACAGGTTCACGTCGCAGCGCAGCGAGCCCTGCTCCATGCGCACGTCGGAGACACCGAGCCCGAGCAGCAACTCGCGCAGGTGGGCGACGTAGGCCTTGGCGACGAGCGGCGCCTTGTCACCGGCTCCCGCGATCGGCTTGGTGACGATCTCGATCAGCGGGATCCCGGCGCGGTTGTAGTCGACCAGCGAGTGGTCCGCGCCGTGGATCCGGCCGGTGGAGCCGCCGACGTGCAGCGACTTCCCGGTGTCCTCCTCCATGTGGGCTCGCTCGATCTCGACGCGGTAGACCTCGCCCTCCACCTCGACCTCCGTCCAGCCGTCGTAGGCGATCGGCTCGTCGTACTGCGAGGTCTGGAAGTTCTTCGGCATGTCCGGGTAGAAGTAGTTCTTCCGGGCGAAGCGGCACCACTCCGCGATCTGGCAGTTCAGCGCCAGGCCGATCCGGACCGCGGACTCCACGGCCGTGCCGTTGACGACCGGCATCGCGCCGGGCAGGCCGAGGCAGACCGGGCACACCTGGGTGTTCGGCTCGGCGCCGAACTCGGTCGGACAGCCGCAGAACATCTTCGAGGCGGTGTTGAGCTCGACGTGGACCTCGAGGCCGAGGACCGGGTCGAACGACGCGAGAGCCTCGTCGTACGACATCAGCGTGGCGGTCATCTGACGGTCCCCTCGGAGACGCGAGCAGTTACGTGGGGTGAATTCATCGGGCAACCTCCTGGGTCTCGGACGCGAGCAGCCGCGGCGCCCGGTCGAGCAGCGGGCCGCCCCACCTGTCGGTCAGCAGCGCCTCGAGCGCGGCACCGACGCGGTAGACCCGGTCGTCGGCGAGCGCCGGGGCGAGCACCTGGAAGCCGGTCGGCAGCCCGTCCTCGGCGGCGAGGCCGCTGGGCACCGAGATCCCCGGAACACCGGCGAGGTTGGCCGGGATCGTGGCGAGGTCGTTGAGGTACATCGCGACCGGATCGTCGAGCTTCTCGCCGAGCTTGAAGGCCGTGGTGGGTGCCGTGGGCGAGACCAGCACGTCGGCCCGCTCGAACGCCGCGGCGAAGTCTCGGCTGATCAACGTGCGCACCTTCTGGGCCTGGCCGTAGTAGGCGTCGTAGTAGCCGCTGGAGAGCGCATAGGTGCCCAGGATGATGCGCCGCTTCACCTCGTCCCCGAAACCGGCCCGGCGGGTCGCCCGCATGACTTCCTCGGCACTGGGTGCGTCGGCCCGCTCGGGGTAGACCCGCAGCCCGTAGCGCATCGCATCGAACTTGGCGAGGTTGGACGACGCCTCCGCCGGGAGGATCAGGTAGTAGGCGGCGAGCGCGTGCACGAACGACGGGCAGGACACCTCGACGACCTCCGCGCCGGCTTCGACGAGCAGTGCTACGGACTCGTCGAAGCGGGCCTGCACCCCGGCCTGGTAACCCTCGCCGGTCAGCTCCTTGACCACGCCGATCCGGACGCCCGACATGTCGCCGTCGGCGCCTCGGCGGGCGGCCTCGACCAGGCCCGGCAGCGGCTGGTCGATCGACGTGGAGTCGCGAGGGTCGTGTCCGCCGATCACCTCGTGCAGCAGCGCGGAGTCGAGGACCGTGCGCGTCACCGGTCCGGCCTGGTCCAGGGAGTTGGCCAGGGCGACCAGCCCGTAGCGCGACACCCCGCCATAGGTCGGCTTCACCCCGACCGTGCCGGTGACGGCCCCCGGCTGGCGGATCGAGCCGCCGGTGTCGGTGCCGATCGCCAGCGGTGCCTCGAAGGCGGCCACGGCCGCGGCGGACCCACCGCCGGACCCGCCCGGGATGCGGTCGAGGTCCCACGGGTTGCGGGTCGGCCCGTAGGCGGAGTGCTCGGTGGAGGAGCCCATCGCGAACTCGTCCATGTTGGTCTTGCCGAGGATCGGCAGGCCGGCGGCACGGAGCCGTTCGACGACGGTGGCGTCGTAGGGCGGGATCCAGCCCTCGAGGATCTTCGAGCCGCAGGTGGTCGGCAGCCCCTGAGTGGTGAGCACGTCCTTCACCGCGATCGGCACGCCGTCCAGCGCCGAGGCCGGCGTGCCGGCGGCGCGGCGCTCGTCCGCGGCGCGGGCCTGCTCGAGCGCACCGTCGGCGTCGACGTGCAGGAACGCGTGCACCGGACCGTCGACGCCCCTGATCCGGTCGAGGTGGGCCGAGGTGAGCTCGACCGACGTGGTCTCGCCGGCGGCGAGGGCGTCGGCGAGCTGCGCGGCGGTACGACGGGTGAGGTCGGTCATCACGCCTCCTCGCCCAGGATCCGCGGGACGGAGAAGCGCTGCTCCTCGACCTGCGGGGCGCCGGACAGCGCCTGCTCGGCGGTCAGGCCCGGGGTGACGACGTCGTCGCGGAACACGTTCGTCAGCGGCAGCGCGTGCGACGTCGGCGGCACGTCCTCGGCCGCCACCTCGCTGATCGAGGCGATCGAGTCGAGGATCACCGCGAGCTGCGGGGCCAGGTGGTCCAGCTCGGCGTCGGTCAGTTCGATCCGGGCGAGGTCGGCGAGATGGGCGACCTCGTCACGGGTGATGTCGGGCATGCGGTCGGGCTCCTCGGGCTGCTGCCTGGGCGGGACGACCCATCCTAGAGCGCGGGGTTCAGGTGCCGGCCGGAGGCTGCCACGGCTTCAGCCAGTCGGTCTCGGGCCAGCCCTCGCGGCCGGCGACGAGCTCGTACATCGTCGCCCCGTCGATGGCCTCGCGGATGATGTCCGCGTGGCCGGCGTGCCGGGCCAGCTCCTCGACCAGGTGCAGCGCGACCCAGCGCACCGACCAGTGCGTGACGTCTCTGGGGAACCACGGCGCGTCCTGCGGCACGGGCACCGGGGTCGCCGGGTCGGCGTGGGCGAGCCGCTCCAGCGTCAGCTCGGCCTGCGCGTCGAAGCGCTGCAGCACGTCGGCCAGCGTCTCGTCCTCACGCATCACGAACTCATCCTGGTAGGCAGCGACTCGCTCCTCGAACGGCCGGCCGTCCGGGGGCGGCGGCTCCGGAGCGGCCGCGACCCGGGCGATCCAGCCGCCGCAGGCACCGGCGGCGTGCTTGACCAGCGCACCGATCGACAGCGCGCTCGGTGTCGGGGTGGACCTGGCCTGCTCGTCGGTCAGGCCGTAGGCGACCGACCGGAGCGCGTCGAGCTGCTGGGCGACGTAGGCGATCAGGCCGTCGCGCTCGGTCTCGAAGGGCGGGGACATGGCGGGCATGGGGTTCCTTTCGTCGGGCCGGGTGGTCTCGAGACGCTCGCTGCGCTCGCTCCTCGACCAGCGGGGTCAGCGTCGGTGGGCGTAGAGGTCGCGGAGCAGGGCGATCTCGGCGCCGTGGTGGATCGCCTCCCGGTTGATGTGCAGCACCAGACCGGCGAGGGATACCTCGGCAAACGGCCCTTCGGCCGGGCCGCAGGGCCGGGGCAGGCCGTCCTCGCCAAGGCCACGGACACCCGCGGCCCAGGCGGCGTAGACGTCGTCGAGCTGCGCCAGGGCGTCGTCCGCGGTGCCTGCGTAGTCCCACGACTGGTAGTCCGCCGGTGGCCCACCGAAGTGGGAGGCGTTGCGGGCGCCGAACACACCGACGACGAGGTGCGCGATCCGCCACGCGATCGTGGTGACCGGGGCGGGCTCGGGCTGCGGGTAGACCCAGTCGATGGTGAAGGGCCCGGACCCGGGCTGCTCGGTCGCAGCGCCAGCGTCTCGCGGACGGACGTTCCAGCAACCCGCGACCGGCTCCCAGAGGTACTCCTCGTCGGTGAGGCCGCTCAGGCGGGGCCGCAACTGCGCCTGCCAGTGCCAGTCGAGCTGCTCGAGCAGGGTCGGGTTCCAGGCGATGCTGCTCTGTGTCGTGGTCATGCTGTCGATGCTGGCAGCAGAAGCGGACAGTTCCTGTCCGTTGCCTGCGGCAGAATCGGTGCCATGTCGACGACCACTGCGCGCGTGCTGGAGCTGCTCGGGCTGCTCCAGTCCCGGCCGGTGTGGCCAGGCCCCGAGCTCGCCGACCGGCTCGGGGTGACCGAGCGCAGCATCCGCCGTGACGTCGGCCGGCTGCGCGAGCTCGGCTACCCGGTGGAGGCGAGCAAGGGCGTGGGCGGCGGCTACCGGCTCGGTGCCGGGCGGGCGCTGCCCCCGCTGCTGCTCGACGCCGAGGAGGCCGTCGCCGTCGCGGTCTGCCTGCGGCTCGCCGCCGGAGGCACCGTCGCCGGTGTCGGCGAGGCGGCACTGCGCACGCTGACCAAGCTCGACCAGGTGCTGCCCGGCCGGCTGCGCGCCCAGGTCGCCGCCGTGCACGAGGCGACCGAGACGCTGGACACCAGCGTCGCCACCGTGGACCCGGACGTGCTGATGACGCTGGCCCGGGCGAGCCGGGACCGGCAGCGCGTGCGCTTCTCCTACGTCGCGCGCGACGGCGACGTCACCGAACGGCTGGCCGAGCCCTACCGGATGGTCGCCACCGGACGGCGGTGGTACCTGCTGGGCTACGACCTCGACCGCGACGACTGGCGGACCTTCCGGCTGGACCGCATGCGCCACGTGGCCGCGACGACGTGGACCTTCGCGGCGCGGGCGGCGCCCGACGCACGGGAGTACGTCGCCCGGGCGGTCAGCCAGTCGCCGTACAAGCACGTCGCCCGGGTCCGCTTCGCCGCCTCCGCCGAGCGGGTCCGTCAGGTCATCCCGGCCACTGCCGGCACGGTGGAGGCGCTCGACGACGGCTCGTCACTGCTCACGGCGGGAGCCGACCATCTCGACCATCTGTGCGTCTACCTCGCCTCGGTCGGCGAGGAGTTCACCGTGCTCGACCCGCCCGAGCTGCGTCAGGTGATGGTGAAGCTGGCCGAGCGGCTCGGGCGTGCCGCCCGCCGCTAGTCCAGCGGGCCCGGTGACGTGCCGCGTCGGGCCGGCCCGGTCGACGACGGGGACGCTGACAGGCAGAGGCGTTGGTCCCCGCCTGGCCGCGCCGGGCGGCTACTCGCCGACCTGCGCCAGCTCCCGCGCGGCCTCCGGGCCGTCGGCGAGCAGCCGCCGAAAGCCGGCCTCGTCGAGGACCGGCACCTTCAGCGTCACGGCCTTGTCGTACTTCGAGCCCGGCGAGTCGCCGACCACGACGAAGTCGGTCTTCTTCGACACCGACGACGCGGCCTTGCCGCCGCGGGCGATGATCGCCTCCTTGGCCTGGTCGCGGGAGTACTCCTCCAGCGAACCCGTGACCACGATGCTCATCCCCTCGAGCGTGCGCGGGGTGGACTCGTCGACCTCGTCCTCCATCCGCACGCCCGCCTCGCGCCACCGGTCGACGATCGCGACGTGCCAGTCGACGGCGAACCAGTCCTCGATCGACTCGGCGATCACGCCGCCGACTCCCTCGGCCGCGGCGAGCTCCTCGAGGGACGCGGCCCGGATCGCGTCGAGCGAGCGAAAGCGCTCGGCGAGCGCGCGGGCCGCGGTCGGGCCGACGTGCCGGATCGACAGCGCCACCAGCACCCGCCACAGCGGCTGGTCCTTGGCCGCAGCGAGGTTGGCGACGAGCCGCTCCCCGTTGGCGGACAGCGCCCGTCCGTCGCGGACGGCGTCCTCCGGGTCGGACTTCTTGGCCGCCCGGGTGTAGAGCGGGACGCGCGCGACGTCGTCGGCGCTGAGGTCGAACAGGCCGCCCTCGTCAGTGAGCACCCCTGCCTCCAGCAGCGCGATGGAGCCCTCCCACCCGAGCGCCTCGATGTCGAAGGCCGACCGGCTGGCCAGCGCGAAGAGCCGCTCGCGCAGCTGCGCCGGACAGGACCGGGAGTTGGGACAGCGGATGTCCTTGTCGCCCTCCTTCTCCGGACGCAGCTCGGAGCCACAGGCCGGGCAGTCGGTGGGCATCTCGAAGGCGTGCTCGGACCCGTCCCGCAGGTCGACCACCGGACCGACGATCTCGGGGATCACGTCGCCGGCCTTGCGCAGCACCACGGTGTCGCCGATCAGGACGCCCTTGCGGACCACCTCCGAGGCGTTGTGCAAAGTCGCCATCTCCACGGTCGAGCCCGACACCTTGACCGGCGCCATCACGCCGTACGGCGTCACCCGTCCGGTCCGCCCGACGTTGACACGGATGTCGAGCAGCTTGGTGTTGACCTCCTCCGGCGGGTACTTGAAGGCGATCGCCCAACGCGGCGCGCGTGACGTCGACCCGAGCCGGCGCTGCAGCGCCACCTGGTCGACCTTGACCACGACCCCGTCGATCTCGTGCTCGACGTCGTGGCGGTGCTCGCCGTAGTAGTCGATGTAGTCCTGGACACCCTTCAGGTCCTTGACCACCCGGACCCGCTCGCTGACCGGGAGGCCCCACGCGTCGAGCGCCTCGTAGGCCTCGGACTGCCGCGACGCGTCGAATCCCTCACGCGCGCCGATGCCGTGGCAGACCATCGCCAGCGGACGCGACGCGGTGACCCGCGGGTCCTTCTGCCGCAGCGACCCGGCCGCCGCGTTGCGGGGGTTGGCGAACGGCGGCTTGCCCTGCTCGACCATCGACTCGTTGAGCGTGCCGAACGCCTCGACCGGGAAGAACACCTCGCCGCGGACCTCGACGACCGGCCGGCACCGGGTGCGTGCTGGTGCCGGTGAGCCGGTCGGGGATGTTCGCGATGGTGCGCACGTTGGGGGTGACGTCCTCCCCGGTCCGGCCGTCGCCGCGGGTGGCGGCCCGCGCCAGCCGGCCGTCCTCGTAGAGCAGGTTGATCGCCAGCCCGTCGACCTTGAGCTCGCAGAGGTACTCGGCGCCCGTGATCTCCTCGCGCTCGATCCGTGCAGCCCAGGAGGCGAGCTCCTCGCCGGAGAAGGCGTTGTCCAGGCTCATCATCCGCTCGAGGTGCTCGACCGGGGCGAAATCGGTCGACACCGCGCCACCGACCTTCTGGGTCGGCGAGTCCGGGGTGCGCAGGTCGGGGTAGCGCTGCTCGAGCTCCTCGAGCCGCCGCATCTTCGCGTCGAACTCGGCGTCGGAGAGGGTCGGGGCGTCCTGGACGTAGTAGCGCCAGCGCGCATCCTCGACCTCCTCGGCCAGCTCCCGGTGCTCCTCGCGTGCCTCGGGCGGCGCCTCCGCGACCTCGGCGCCGGCGCTCTCGGGGATCTCGGTGGTCATGCAGGCCATCTTGCCGTGCCGCATCGACGGTCGGACGAGCCCCGCCGCCCATCCGGAGCCTGCGCCGCGGCGAACCTCGTGCGGTCACCACGCGTTTGGAAGGATTGCTGCATGCCGGAACCGTCCCTGACCCGCCAGGACGTGGCGGACCCGCGTGCGTTGATCCTGATGCTGCACGGCGGCCGCGCCGACGGGCAGGCGCCGGTGAGCGACAGGAGCGCCTCGTGGCGGAGGTCGCGCTGGATGATGAGCCAGATCTCCGGACGGGCCCACCGGGCCGGTGTCGGCGTGTGGCTGCTCCGGTACGGCGTGCGCGGGTGGAACGCGGGGCGCGCCGCCGAGCCCTCGCCGGTGCCGGACGCCCGGTGGGCGCTCGATGAGGTCCGCCGCGAGCTCGGTGAGCTGCCCGTCGTACTCCTCGGGCACTCGATGGGCGGCCGGACCGCGGTCGCCGTGGCGGACGACCCCAGCGTCACCGGCGTGGTGGCGCTGGCGCCGTGGCTGCCCGCGCGCGACTCCCACCTGCCACTTGCGGGCAAGCAGTTCGCCGCCGCCCACGGCCGCACCGACCGGATCACGTCGGCGAAGGCGACCCGGGAGTTCGTACGTCGTGCCGAGCCGGTCGTCGCGTCGGCCGAGTTCCACGACATGGGCCGGGTCGGGCACTACATGTTCCGCAACCTCTCGGTCTGGAACGAGTTCGCGATCGAGCGCTCCCTGGCGTTCGTGGAAAAGATCTCCGAAGCGGCGGAATAACCGGCGCGGGGCCGTGCGTTGGCGCTCCTGATGCATGAAACGGAACCGTTTCGTTTCACCCCGTATCCGGAGGGACCGTTGATCCGACGCCACCAGCACGCCCCCGGGCGCCCACGGGTCGAGGGTGCGCGCGAGACCGAGATCCTCGACGCCACGCTCGCCCTGCTGCTCGAGGTCGGCTACGACCGGATGACGATGGACGCCGTCGCCGGGCGGGCCCGGGCCAGCAAGGCCACGCTGTACCGGCGCTGGTCGGCCAAGCACAGCCTGGTCGTCGACGCGCTCATGCGGGCCAAGAAGTCGCCGGCCGTCCTGGAGGTCGACACCGGCACCCTGCGCGGCGACCTGCTTGCGACGTACTGCTCCCCCGGCGGCTTCGGCCACCGCGACAACGCCGAGCTGCTCGCCGTGCTGATGACCGCGCTGCACACCGACCCGGACTTCGCAGCGGAGTTCCGCACCCGGTTCCTCCAGCCCAAGGTGGGGGCCAGCCGCCGGATCTACGCCCGGGCCCAGGCTCGCGGCGAGATCGCCCCCGGCGTCGACCTCGACCTGATCGCCCCGGCGCTGACCGGGATCCTGCTGCACCGCGTGTTCCTTCTCGGGGAGGCCGTCGACCACCGCACCGTCGAGGCCGTCATCGACCAGATCATCCTGCCGGCCGCCACCGGGCGGCCCGCTCCTGCAACGAAGGACAAGTCATGACCACTGACGCGACCCCGACCGCGACCCCCGACACGGGTCACGGCCACCGCCACCTCGGCTGGGCCCTGGCACTCATCTCCGTGGCCCAGCTGATGGTGGTGCTCGACAGCACCATCGCGAACATCGCGTTGCCCTACATCAAGACCGACATCGGGTTCTCCGACGCGAACCTGTCGTGGGTCGTGACCGGCTACGCGCTGGTCTTCGGCGGCTTCCTGCTGCTCGGCGGCCGGCTCGGCGACCTCTACGGCCGGCGCCGGATCTTCATGGTCGGCGTGACGGTGTTCGCGGTCGCCTCGCTGATCGGCGGCTTCGCCCAGAACGAGGCGATGCTGCTCGGCGCCCGCGGGCTGCAGGGCCTCGGCGCCGCGATCGCGTCCCCCACCGCGCTGGCGCTGATCACCACCACGTTCCCCGCCGGTCCGCAGCGCAGCCGGGCCTTCGCGGTCTACGCCGCGATGTCCGGCGCCGGTGCCGCCGTCGGCTTGATCCTGGGCGGCTGGCTCACCGGCCTGGACCCGACGTTCCTCGGCACCACGTTCAGCGGGTGGCGGCTCACCTTCCTGATCAACGTCCCGATCGGCCTCGCCGCCGCGTTCGTCGCGCCCCGTCTGCTCGGCGAGAGCGAGAAGCACCTCGGCGAGCTCGACCTGCCCGGGGCCCTGACCGCCACCTCCGGCCTGGTCAGCATCGTCTACGGCCTGACCCGGGCCGCCCAGCCGGACAAGGGCTGGGCCGACCCGTGGACGCTGGTGGCGCTCGGCGCCGGGCTGGTGCTGCTCGTCGCGTTCATCTTGATCGAGCTGTTCGTCGAGCACCCGCTGCTGCCGTTCCGGATCCTCGCCAGCCGCACCCGGGGCACCGCGTTCGCGGTGATGATGCTCGTGCCCGCGTCGATGTTCGCGATGTTCTACTTCTTGTCGCTGTTCGTGCAGAACGTGATGGGCTACTCGCCGCTGAAGACCGGTTTCGCGTTCCTGCCGTTCAGCTTCGGGATCGTGCTCGCCGCGACGATCTCCTCGAAGCTGATGGCCCGGGTCGACCCGCGCTGGATCGCCGGGGTCGGCACCGCGCTCGCCGGCACCGCGCTGTTCGGCTTCTCCCGGCTCTCCTACGACGAGACGCTGCCGAACCTCGGCGTGCACGCCTCCTACGCGAGCGACCTGCTGCCCTTCATCGTGCTGATGAGCCTCGGCATGGGCCTCACCTTCGTGCCGATGACGCTGGCCGCCGTCCACGGAGTGGGCGCCCGGGACTCGGGGATCGGGTCCGGCGTGCTGAACACCATGCAGCAGGTGGGCGGCGCGCTGGGCCTGGCGACGCTGAGCACGGTCGCGGTGCACTTCTCCTCGAGCAAGGCGGCCGAGCTGACCTCGGCGCTGGCCGGCGGCGCCGCTGGTGCGGCGCCGACGCCGGACCAGATGGACACCATGCAGAAGCTGATCGGGCAGGTCGCCTTCACCGAGGGCGCCACCAACGCGTTCCTCACCGGTGCCGGGATGATCTGGCTCGGCACGCTGATCGTGGTCACCCTGATGAACGTCAGGCACGAGGAGATGGCCACCGACGGCCAGGACGTGGTGGTCGCGGGTCCTCAGCGTCAGGACGCGCCGGGTCGGCGGTCAGCCGAGGTTGGCGGAGACCTTCGCGGACAGCCGTAGCGCGTCGCGCGCCCAGCCGGCGCTCGCCCCGGCCAGCCCGCAGCACGGCGTGACCACGAGCGACGGGACCTGACCGGGCTCGAGCCCGAGCATGTCGAGGAAACGCAGCACCTGCTCGGTGAGCATCGTCTCGGTGGGGACGGTCGCGGGGTCGGTGGCGGGGACCACGCCCAGGAACACCGGCTTGCCCTGCTCGAGCAGCTCGGCGAGGGCGTCGTACGTCGACACCGCGAGCACGTCGAGGTCGACCGAGACGCCCTGGGCGCCGGCGTCGACCAGCAGCTGCACCGGCACCTCCGGGGCGCAGCAGTGCACGACGGGGGTCGCCCCGGCGTCGACCACCGCGCCGAGCACCCACTCCAGCGCCGGCGTCGCGGCCGGGGCGTCGACGGAGCGGTGCCGGTGGAAGCCGGACGCCGTCGGCACCCGGCCGGTCATCACGGCCGGGAGCGCCGGCTCGTCGACCTGCACCAGCAGGTCCGCCTCGGGGATCCGGCGGTGCAGGTCGGCGACGTGCGCGCCCACCCCCTCCGCCAGCGCCTGGGCCAGCTCGCGTCGGGCGCCGTGGTCGGAGAGCACCCGGTCGCCACGCGGCTTCTCGACCGTGGCGGCCAGCGTCCACGGCCCGGTGACCTGCGTCTTGAACCGGCCGCGGTACCCCTGCGTGAGCTCCTCGACCACGTCGAGGTCCTGCGCGAGCAACGAGATCGCGCGCCGGTGGTCGAGCCCGGCCGCCGCGGGCGCTCCGGTGAGCCGCCAGCCGGCCGGTTGCAGGTCGGCGCCGAGCCCTGCCGCGACCGCGACCGCGCGTCCGGTCATGTCGGCGTGCGGGCCCCGGGCCGGCAGCTCGGGCACGTGCGGCAGGTCCGGGAGCTCGCCGAGCACGATCCGCACGGACTCGTCGTACGCGGTGCCGGGCATCGAGCCGATGGCGGTCGCGGTGGTCACGCGTGCGAACCTACTCCCGCCCCAGGACGCGAATCGGGCGCCCCCGGTCGCCATATCCGGTCACGGTGACCGCCTATGGCTGTCGTCCGGGCGGCGGATTCGCCATAGCCGGTCAGCCTGACCTGTTGTGGTGGTGGCCGCGGCGGCGGGAGGGCGTCAGCGCGCGCCGGCCGCGGTCCGGGCTGCCTTGCTGA
>CAWDDL010000001.1:0-6119 GCA_963801125.1 uncultured Actinomycetota bacterium | reverse complement strand
CGTCAGAGGTGCGGGCCATCACCTTGTAGAAGTCCGCGTGGCCGCCATGGGTGGTCCACGCCTTCGCGCCGGTGATGACGTAGTGATCGCCGTCCCGCTTCGCGCGGGTGGTCATCGCGGCCGGGTCGGACCCGGCGTGCGCCTCGGAGAGGCAGTAGGCGCCGAGCAGCTCGCCGCCGAGCATGTCCGGCAGCCAGCTCTGCTTCTGCTCCTCGGTGCCGCGGGTGGCGAGGCCGAAGCAGGACAGCCCGTGCACGCTGACGCCGACCCCGACACTGCTCCAGACCGCGCCGAGCTCCTCGAGCACCTGCAGGTAGACCTCGTAGGGCTGGCCACCGCCGCCGTACTCCTCGGGGTAGGGCAGGCCGAGCAGGCCGGTCCTGCCGAGCAGCGTGAACACGTCGCGGGGGAAGGTCTCGGTCGCCTCGGCCTCGGCGACGCGGGGCAGCAGTTCCTTGGTCGCGAGGTCGCGCACGAGGGTGAGCAGGTCGGCGGCCTCATCGGAGGGCATCACGCGGGTGGCAGGCATGGGCGGTCTCGTCCTTCGGATCGCGGGATGATACTCCGGATGAGGCTACAGTACTGTTCGGAGTACTTCGACTGCCCTGGGAGGGACCCCGATGACCCCTGACGAGCGCGTGCACGCCCTGCTTGCCGAGTGTGACGGCGACGACGTGTGCCTGGCCGAGCTGCTGTGCGACCGGCACCGGCCCGACGGCGTGGCCTTCACCGTCGTCCAGCCGGACCTGACGTCGGTCGACCTCACCTACGGCGACCTGCGCGAGCGCTCGGAGCGGTTCGCCGCCGCTCTGGTCGCGCTCGGCGTCCGCCCCGGTGACCGGGTGGCCACCTTGATGGGGAAGTCCGCGGACTACGCCGTCGCGGTGCTCGGCATCTGGCGTGCCGGGGCGGTGCTGGTCCCGCTGTTCACCGCGTTCGCGCCGCCGGCCATCGCGATGCGGCTCGAGGGCAGCCAGGCCAAGGTCGTGCTCTGCGACGCCGGCCAGCGTGCCAAGCTCGATCCCGGCGAGGACATGCCCGCCGACGCGCCGTGGACCGTGGTGCAGGTCGGCGGCGACGCGGCCGAGGGTGAGACCACGTTCGCCGCCCTGATGGCCGGCGACCAGGGCGCGGCGCCCGTCGTACGCGCGAGCGGCGACACCGAGTTCATCCGGCTGTTCACCTCGGGCACGACCGGTACCCCCAAGGGTGTGCCGATCCCGGTCCGGGCGGTCGCGGCGTTCGTCACCTATCTCGAGTACGGCCTCGGCGTCACCGAGGACGACGTGTTCTGGAACGCCGCCGACCCCGGCTGGGCGTACGGCCTCTACTACGCGATCACCGCACCGCTCGCGGCCGGGCACCGGAGCATCCTGCTCCAGGCGGGCTTCTCCACCGGTCTGACCTGGCAGGTGCTCAAGGAGTACGGCGTCACCAACTGGGCCGCCGCCCCGACCGTCTTCCGGTCGATGCGCAGCGGCGCCGAGCCGGCCCCCGACGGCTTGCGGCTGCGCCGGATCTCCTCGGCGGGCGAGCCGCTCACCCCGGAGGTGGTGTCCTGGTCGACCGAGCAGCTCGGCGTGCCGGTGCACGACACCTACGGCCAGACCGAGCTCGGCATGTGCGTCGTCAACGGGTGGCACCCGGACGTCGCCGGGCCGGTGAAGGCCGGCTCCATGGGTCGGGCGATGCCTGGCTGGACCGTCGCGGTGCTGGACGACCTCGCGGACGAGCCGGCCTCCGCCGGCACGCTGGGCCGGGTCGCGGTCGACCTGGCGAACAGCCCCGGGATGTGGTTCACCGGCTACGTCGACGCCCCGGAGAAGACCGCCGAGCGGTTCACCGCCGACGGCCGGTGGTACGTCACCGGCGACGCCGGGACGATGGACGACGAGGGCTACGTGTTCTTCTCCGCCCGCGACGACGACGTGATCATCATGGCCGGCTACCGGATCGGCCCGTTCGAGGTCGAGTCGGTGCTCGTCGGCGACCCGGCCGTCGCCGAGTCCGCGGTCGTCGGCGTACCCGACGAGCTACGCGGCGAGGTGATCGAGGCCTACGTCGTGCTCGCCTCCGGGCACGAGCCGTCCGAGGAGCTCGCGGTCCGGCTGCAGCAACGGGTCAAGGCCAAGCTGGCCGCGCACGCCTACCCGCGCGCCGTGCACTTCGTCGACGCGCTGCCCAAGACGCCGAGCGGCAAGATCCAGCGGTTCGTGCTCCGGGACGAGCGCCGGGCCGCGGCCGCCGCAGACGCCGCAGGATCGGGCGGTGCCTCGGAGTGAGGAGCGGCCGCCGTACGGCGCGGCAGGTGGACCTGCTGCACCGGCTGGTCGACCTGATGGCCGCCGAGGGCTTCGCCCGGTTCACCCTCGACGACCTGGCCGAGCGGCTGCGCTGCTCGAAGACCACGCTCTACGCGCTTGCCTCGTCCAAGCAGGAGCTGGTCGTCGAGGTGGTCAAGCAGTACTTCCGCGACGCCGCCGCCGAGGTCGAGGCGCGGGTCGCGGCCGAGACCGAGCCGGCCGCACGGGTGGAGGTCTACCTGGCCGCGGTGGCCGACCGGCTCAAGCCGCTGTCCCGCGCGTTCATGGACGACCTGTCCGCATTCGCCCCCGCGGCCGAGGCCTACCGGGCGAACACCGGGGCGGCGGCCGACCGGATCCGCGCGCTGATCGCCGAGGGCGTCGGGGCCGGGGTGTTCCGTGAGGTGCACGCCGAGTTCATGGGCGAGATGATCGCCGCGACGATGTTCGAGATCTCCCGCGGGGAGATGTTCGCCCGGCTGGAGCTGACCGACGCGGAGGCCTACTCCGAGCTCGGGGCGCTGGTGGTGAACGCGCTCACCACCTCCCGGTGACGGCGCCCGCCCTGACCGCGCGGCCGGCTATGCGTCCGCGGCCGCGATCCGGGCATGCTCCTCGCGCAGCTGGCGCTTGAGGATCTTGCCGCTGGGGTTCTTCGGCAGCGCGTCGGCCACCACGACGTGTTTGGGGGTCTTGTAGCCGGCCAGGTGTGCGCGGGTGTGCTCGATGACCTGCTGTGCGGTGAGCTCGGCGCCCGGCTTCGGTACGACGACCGCGACGACCGCCTCGACCCAGCGCGGGTGGCTCACCCCGAACACGGCGACTTCCGCGACCCCCTCGAGCTGGTAGATCGCCTCCTCGACCTCCCGGCTGGCGACGTTCTCCCCGCCGGTCTTGATCATGTCCTTCTTGCGGTCCACCACCGTCAGCCGGCCCTCGGCGTCGAGGTGGCCGAGGTCGCCGGAGTGGAACCAGCCGTTGCGGAACGCCTCCGCGGTCTTGGCCTCGTCGTGGTAGTAGCCGAGCATCGCGTGCGGGCTGCGGTGCACGATCTCGCCGACCTGCCCGGCGGGCAGCGGCTGGTCCTGGTCGTCGACGACGCGGGTCTCCACGTTGAGCGCCGCGCGGCCGGCCGACCCGGCGTGGCTGATCTGCTCGTCGGGACCGAGGATCGTCGCCAGCGGCGCCATCTCGGTCTGCCCGTAGAAGTTCCACAGCCGCACGTCCGGCAGCCGCCGCTGCATCTCGGCGAGGATCTCCACCGGCATCGGGGACGCGCCGTAGTAGCCCTTCTGGAGGCTGGACAGGTCGGTGCCGTCGAAGTCCGGGCAGCGCAGCAGCGCGATCCACACCGTCGGCGGGGCGAACAGCTTGGTGACCCGCTCCGACTCGATCGTCTTCAGCAGCTGGACCGGGTCGGGGGCGGGCAGGATGATGCTCGTCGCGCCGAGGAACACGTCGACGTTGAGGAAGCAGTCCAGCTGGGCGCAGTGGTACAGCGGCAGCGAGTGCACCTCGACGTCGTCGGCGGCCATCCCCCCGTCGACGATGCAGGAGACGTACTGCCACATCAGCGACCGGCTCGAGTGCACCGCGCCCTTGGGCCGCGACTCGGTGCCCGAGGTGTACATGATCCGCAGCGGGTCCTCGTCGGACACCTCCGCCTGCGGGGCCGAACCGTCGTGGTCGAGCCACTGCTGGAGGTCGGTCCAGTCCTTCGGTTCGTCGCCGCCGGGCCGGATCACGGCGCGGGTGTGGATCGGGGAGTCGCCGGCGGCCTCGATCGCCTTCTGCGCGGTGTCGACCAGGGCCGACTCGGCGACGAAGGCCGTCGCGCCGCTGTGGTCGAGGATGAACGCGATCTCGTCCGGGCCGAGCATGAAGTTGATCGGGACCAGCACCACGCCGAGCCGCGCGGTCGCGTAGTTGAGGACCGCGAACTCCCAGCAGTTGTGCGACAGCAGCGCGAGCCGGTCGCCCTTCGACATCCCGGCCGCGGCGATCGCCGCCGCGGTGCGGTCGACCACCGCGTCGAGCTCGGCGAAGGTGAGGCGCACGTCGCCGTCGACGAGCGCGAGCTTGTCGGGGGACCGCTGGGCGGTGCGACGGGGGAGGTCCCCGAGCGTCTGCCGGCGGGCCGTGGCGATGGGGTGTGCTTCCATGGCGGTTCCTTCGTCGCGGGAGTGGGCCCAGCGTAGCCAGCGCCGGTGGCTAGGACGGGTCGTCGACGCGCAGCACCCGCATCTGCAGCGCGAGCGTGGAGTAGTACCCGACCAGCGTGGTCAGCTCGAACACCGTCGCGGGATCCAGCGGCGGGACGCATCCTCGCCAGGTGTCGTCGTCGACGTCGCCGTCGAGCATCGCCCAGGTCAGCCGGAGCACGGCCGCCTCGACCGGGTCGGCCAGCTCCGGGGAGCGACCGGCGGACACCATGCGCAGTTCCTCGTCGGTGAGCCCGCAGGCCGCTCCCACCGCCTCGTGGGCGCGACGCTCGAACGTGCTGTTCTGCCGCGCCGCGACGGCCAGGATCGCCACCTCCCTGGCCCGGTCCGGGAGCGAGGTCCGGTACCGCACCGCAGCCCCGAGGTGTTGCAGCGCGTCGCCGAGCGCCGGGGCGAGCAGGAAGCCGCCGAACGGGCCCTGCAAGACCCCCTCGTCGTCGGTCAGCGCGAACGCCGGGGGACCGCTGCCGCGCGGGCCCTCGGTGATGCTGCGGTACAGCCGCTCCTGCTCCGCGTCGAGGTCGGCCGGCTGCAGCCGGGGTTGGCGTGTCATGCGGGTGACCTCGTCTCGATCGGGCCCGGAGGCGGCGTGCGGCGTGCTCCTCGGCGAAGCATCGCAGGCCGTACCTAGGATCGGGGCGGACGAGGTGAAGGGGGACGCGTGCTGGCGGTGCTCGAGGGGTTCAGCACGATCATCGCCGTCATCGCGCTGGGCGCCTTCGTCGCGCACGTCCGGCTGGCCGACCTCGCGTGGCAGCGGATGCTCTCGCGGATCGCGTTCTTCGTCGCCAGCCCGGCGCTGCTGCTCACCGTCCTCGCCGACGCCGACGTGGCCGACGTCTTGTCGCGCCACCTGGTCGCGTCGGCGGCCGGGGTGGTCGCGTCGGCGCTCGTGTACGTCGCTGCGGCGCGGCTGGTGTGGCACCGGGACCTGGCGGACACCACGATCGGGACGCTGTGCGCGAGCTACGTCAACGCCGGGAACCTCGGCATCCCGATCGCCTCCTACGTGCTGGGCGACGCCGCCCTGGTCGCGCCGACCCTGCTGATGCAGCTGCTGGTGATGCAGCCGCTGGCGCTCGGCCTGCTGGACTCGCACCCGTCGAGGGCCGGTCTCGGTGCGCCGGCTGCTGGCGCGCCCGTTCACCAACCCGCTCACGGTCGGCACGCTGATCGGGCTGGCCCTGGCCGTCGGTGGGTGGGAGATCCCGCGGGGGATCCGCGACCCGCTCGACCTGGTCGGCGGGATGGCGGTGCCGGCGATGCTGATGGCCTACGGCATCTCGCTGCGGCTCGGGCCGCGGCCGGGTCGCGATGCCTCGATGGCGGAGGTCGGCTACATCACCGTCTGCAAGATGGCGCTGCAGCCGGCGGTCGCCGCGACCGCCGCGTGGCTGCTCGGGCTCCGCGGTGAACAGCTGCTCGCGGTGGCGGTGCTGTCCGCGCTGCCGACCGCGCAGAACATTTTCGTGCACGCGACCCGGTACGACCGGTCGGTGACGCTGGCCCGCGACTCGATCTTCGCCACCACGGCGCTCTCGCTGCCGGTGATCTTCGTGCTGGCGGCGCTGCTGGCCTGAGCCGCCGGGCGGTG